>JBBISR010000012.1:0-91965 GCA_037441145.1 Armatimonadota bacterium | reverse complement strand
GGTATTACTACCCCGTTCGACTTGCATGTGTTAGGCACGCCGCCAGCGTTAATCCTGAGCCAGGATCAAACTCTCCAAAAATTACTTCGGAGCCTTTGAGGCTCTCACTTCTTCGACTACTTCAATCTCTACTACACGTGAATGAGCAGAGAACGATCCACAACATACCCTCAACGAGTACACCATGACTGCGGTAGTCTCTTCTTTACCTGCCGACATATCCGTTACCACTCAGTGGAGCTGAAATGATAACACCATGTCGACGATTCTTTCCCAAATCACCACGATACGGATAAAAAAAAACGACTTTCGCCGCCCTCAGTCCAAAACGTGACGATCCGAAGACCCACAGACTTATGCGCTACTGCACTGTTCAGTTTTCAAGGAGCAGACACGAAGACCGCGCCGGTCATGGACCGGATCGTTGACCGCACCATGGTGGCGAGGCATCGATGTCACGAGCGATAGATTATCATCCTATGTCCATTAGTGTCAAGCGTTGTGCCCTCAATTCGTGAAATGCACACCGATTTCGCCGCCGGTCCACCCATGACACGCAGAACGGGCCCCTAAAACGTGCGGCTACCGCTCGATACGTGGGTTGGGCGTACCTTAATGTTTCCCGGTCGTTCGTGCCCGAATCGCCGTTCGATAGCGTCGTTCGCTCGTAAGCCTGCGTCGCTTCTGGCGATCCGAACGATGGTGGCTGCGGGCACACCGACCTGTTGCAAGAACCGCGAACTCATCGGCACCGTGCCGCGACGAACGGCGATCCAAGTACCGGCGCTCGATCGTCGCAAAACCAGAGGGAAGCCCAGTTCCCCGCCGTTGATCGTCGTCTCCGCCCATGCGTCGACGACTACCACCGGTGACGCGATCGCCTTTACATCGGGCGCAAAGACGCGACGCGCGAACGCAAGCGCGCTCGCGCGGGCGTTCGCGACGTCGGTCTTCGGCCCAGCGTCGGCTAGCGCGCCAGATACCACGACCGCGATCAACATGGCGCTCGAACATACGATGAAACCATTACGAACGATTAGCCGACTCGCCGACATACCGACTTCGCCTGTGTGAAATGTAACAGATAGTCCGGTCCGCCCGCCTTGGAGTCCGTCCCCGAAAGATTGAACCCGCCGAAGGGATGAGCGCCGACGAGCGCCCCCGTGCACTTTCGATTCAGATACAAGTTGCCCACGTGCACTTCGTCCGCCGCTCGCGCGAGCCGCGTTTCATCGCGCGAATAGACGCTTCCGGTAAGGCCGTAATCGGTGCCGTTCGCGATCGCGATCGCATCGTCGAAGTTACGCGCCTTCAAAACGACGACGACGGGACCGAAAATCTCCTCTTGCGCAAGGCGCGAATCTGGCGCGACATCGGCGATGACGGTTGGCGCGATGTAAAAACCCTCGCGATCGAGGCGCACGCCCCCTGCCACGATGCGGCCCTCGCTCGCTGCGAGCGCGAAGTACGAACGGATCTTTTCGACGGATTGTTCGTTGATGACCGGGCCCATCTGCGTCGACACGTCGGCCGGATCTCCCACGCGGAGTATCTTCGCACGTGCCGCGACGGCCTCGACGAAACGATCGTACAGCGATGCATCCACGATCGCCCGCGAGCATGCCGAGCATTTTTGACCGCTAAAACCGAACGCCGCGGCGACGACCCCATCGACCGCCGCCTCGAAATCGGCGTCATCCGCGACCACGATTGCGTCCTTACCGCCGAGCTCCGCGATGACGCGTTTGATCCAGCGCTGTCCCGGAGGGACCTTCGCCGCGAGTTCGTTGATGCGCAAGCCCACGGCACGGGAGCCCGTAAACGAGATGAACCGCGTGCGCGGATCGGTCACGAGCGACTCACCGGTTCCCGGGCCATCTCCCGGCACGAAATTGACCACGCCCGGCGGCAACCCGAGTTCGTGGAGCACGTCGACGAAACGCGCCGCAATGACGGCAGCATCGGGCGATGGCTTCAATACGACGGTATTTCCGCAAACGATCGCTGCGGCCGTCATACCCGCCATGATCGCGAAAGCGAAGTTCCATGGTGGGATCACCGCGCCCACGCCGAGGGGCACGTACCGCAAGTGATTTCGTTCGCCTACGACCGGGGTGAGCGGCGCGGGCGCATCGAGTCGTAGCATTTCTCGCGCATAATACTCGAGGAAATCGATCGCCTCGGCCGTATCGGCGTCGGCTTCACCGTAGGGTTTGCCAACCTCGACGACGAGCATCGCGTTCCACTCGTCGCGATGTTCGCGGATCGATGCCGCAACGGAGACGAGAAAGGCCGCGCGTTCTTGCGCCGTCACGCGCGACCACGTTACAAAACGCTCGGTCGCCACGCGCAATGCCCGATCGACGAGCGCGGCATCCGCGACGACGACGTCCCCGACGAGCACGTTCGGGTGTGCGGGGTCGAACGACGGGATCGTCGTTTCGCCGTCATAAGCGACGCCATCGATCAATACGGGAACGCGCTTCCCCATCGTCGCGCGAAAACGACCGATCGCCGCGACCGTCGCCGCTATCTCTTCCGGCGCGGTGAACCGCCGGATCGGCTCGTTGCGAAATGGTGCGAGTTGTAAAGGCGCGATCGTCGTCATCGTCCGACGCTATGCCTCGGCGCCGAGCTTTCCCTTCGCACCCGGCGCCACATGAGACTTAGCGGATGCGACGACCGTGCCCGAGTAGTACGTGCGTCCATGATTTACGATATTGCGGTAGTCGGTGGTGGCATCGTCGGTTTGGCGGCGGCGCGCGAACTTCTGGTGCGTCACCCGCACTTGAAACTTGCGGTGGTCGAAAAAGAAGCCGGCTTCAACATGCATCAGACCGGCCGCAATAGCGGGGTCATCCATTCCGGCATCTATTACAAGCCCGGCTCCTTGAAAGCGCAGCTCTGTCTCGAAGGCCGCAAACTCGCTTGGGACTATTGCGCATCCAAAGGCCTCGAATATCGTCAAGTCGGGAAACTTATCGTAGCGACGGATGAAAGCGAACTCGGCCGCCTCGACGACCTTTGGGCCCGCGGCCATCAGAACGGCATCGAGGGACTCGAAATGCTCGACCGCGCCGGGATCGAAGCGCGCGAGCCCCATTGCCGGGGCATCAAGGCGATCTTCTCGCCGATCACCGGCATCGTCGATTGGGGGCGCGTGTCCCTGTCTTACGCAAACGACGCGCGCGAGATGGGCGCCGACCTCCTCCTCAATCGAGAAGTGACGCGAATCGAGCGCCGAAACGGCAGCACCCTGCTCGCATCGCCCGGGGGCGACATCGAAGCGCGCTACGTCATCACGTGCGGCGGCTTGTACTCCGACCTGCTCGCGAAGATGAGCGGCGGTGCGACCGATCCAAAGATCGTGCCGTTCCGCGGCGATTATCTCATGCTCAAGCCGGAGAAAGCGCATCTCGTCAAGGGAAACATCTATCCCGTTCCCGATCCCGAATTTCCGTTTCTCGGCGTCCACTTCACGCCGCGGATGGACGGCTCGATCTGGCTCGGGCCGAATGCGGTTCTCGCGTTCGCGCGTGAGGGATACTCGTTCTTCTCGATCAATCCGGCCGAACTTTGGGACGCGATTACGTTTCCGGGTTTCCTGAAACTTGCAACGAAATACTGGCAGATCGGCGCGGGCGAGATGTACCGCGACCTCGTGAAATCCGCATACGTCGGCGCGCTGCAACGCTACATCCCCGAACTCACCGCCGACGATTGCCTTCCGGGGCCCGCAGGCGTTCGCGCGCAAGCGATGGCATCGGACGGATCGCTCGTCGACGACTTCGTTTTCGATGGGTCCGAGGGCATCGTCCACGTCCGCAACGCACCATCGCCCGCGGCTACGTCGTCGCTTGCCATCGGCAAACACATCGTCGACGACGTCGAGCGCCGCTTCGCGCTCGGCGCCGCCCTTACGGCGTAGTTAGGCGCCCATCTTCGGTGGAGGGCTACCGATCCCGAGCCCGCCATCGACGCCGAGAATCTGCCCCGTCGTCCACGAACTTTCGTCTCCGAGGAAATACATGACGGCAGGGCCGATATCGGCGGGTTCGCCGATGCGGCCGAGCGGATGCATCGCCGTCGACGCCGCTAGCGTGTTTTCGTTTTGCCAGAGCGCGCGCGAGATCTCGGTGCGGGTCAGCGCGGGCGCGATCGCGTTCACGCGGATCCCATAGCGCGCATAAGAAATCGCCGCCGACGTGACGATGCCCTCGATCGCGCCCTTCGCAGCCGCGATCGTCTCGTGGTTCGCAAGACCCGTCGTTGCCGCAACCGTGGAGAACAGGACGACGCTCCCCGCACGTCGGCGCATCATCAGCGGCATCAGCGTCTTGAGAACGACGAACGCGCTCGTCGCATTGATCTCATACGTCGCACGAAAGTCTTCGAGCGAAACCGCGTGCATCGGTTTGAGAAGCACGCTCCCGACCGCGTGTACGACGCCATCGATCGGGCCGACTTCTTCTTCGATCTGCTTCGCAAGCGCGGCGAACGCGGGCAGATCGAGCACGTCGCAAATATACCCGCGTGCGCTTGCGCCGAGTTCGCTTACAAGCGTGTCGAGCTTCGTCGCATCGCGTGCGACGAGTGCGACCTTACCCCCGCGCGCGACGACGCGCCGTGCGACGTCGGTTCCGATCCCACCCGTGCCACCCGTGATCAGTACATTTTGCATATCGCTGTTTAGACGAGGCAACGATGGAACATGGCACAGAATCGCATGCCGCCGCGGCGCCTCGCGCGCTTCACGCAGAAGCGATCGCGATCGTTCGCCGCGGTGCGGTTTTGCTTGGAACACGCAGACGCGTCACGAACGTCGGGACGTTCTCGTCCACGCATACGCCGCAGCAATAGTGTGCGACCGATCGCACCCGCCGCGACCGCGCATGGTTCTTAGCAGGCGGACTCGATCGCGATCGTCGTAACGCGATCATGGACGAGTTCGGCATGAAGGCGTTGGCCGCAGTCGTTCGTGCCAACCCGCTGCGGGGTCCAGTATTCATAAATCGCACGCCTATCGCGAACGATCGGCGCGGTAGGACCCCAAAGCGCGCGGACACGCGCCGCTGAATCTCCGAGCGCGAGCCCGGCACTCGTTCGAACACGTCGTAAGTCACCGCCGACGATCGTGCGCGGCGGCGGCGGGAGGCCTGCCCGCAAAACGAGCGATCGCCACGAACAACATCCTATCGAATAAAACGCGATGCGACGTGCGCGGTCGTAAACGACGGCGAAGTGTTCCGGCCCGGCATCGCCCGCGACGAAACGCGTAGCGCGAGCGGGAGCCGAGATCGTTAAGCCTGCCGCTTGAAACGTGTCCGTGGAGAACGCAATCCCAACGAAGCGATCGAGGATACGCGCGGCGCGGAGCCGTGTGATCTCCGACATCGCGTAAGCGCCGCTCCAAGCTCCCGTCCACGCGGCGGTGCGATCATCGCGCGGCGGCAACGTGGGAATCTCCTGAGCCGGCGCGCCGGCAGCGAGTCCCAAAATCACCGCTGCGGCAAGAACAGCCTTCCGAAACGGTTGTTGCCAAAGATGACAGATTACGAAGGCGACCTTACCCACATCGTGCCTCTCAGCTTCGCGTCTTCAAACGCCGAGGTAGGCGCGCTTCACGTTTGGGTCGTCGAGCAGTTGTGCCGACGGGCCCTCGAGCGTTACGCGCCCCGTTTCGAGAACGTATGCGCGCGTCGATGCTTCGAGTGCGGTTTGCACGTCTTGTTCGACCATCAGGATTGCGACACCCGAGGCGTTGATCTCCGCGATGATCGCGAGCAACTGATCGACGAGCACGGGCGCAAGGCCGAGCGACATTTCGTCGATGAGCAGAATTTTCGGACGCGCCATGAGCGCGCGCGCGATCGCGACCTGCTGTTGCTCGCCGCCCGAGAGGCGCCCGGCGAGAAAGCCGAACCGCTGCTTCAAACGCGGCAGCATCACGAGGATGCGTTCGAGATCGGCCTTGACCTCGCGATCGTTCCGAAGATACGCGCCCATGAGCAGGTTCTCTTCGACCGTAAGGCTCCCGAAAAGTCGACGACCCTGTGGAACTTGCAGCACGCCGGTTTGCACGATCGCGTCGGGTGCGAGGCGCGTCAGATCGCGATCGCCGAAATGCACGCTTCCGCCGCGTTTGCCGACGAGCCCGCTGATCGCGCCGAGCAACGATGACTTTCCCGCACCGTTACTCCCGATCAGCGCGACGATCTCGCCCGGCGCGATTGCGATCGAGACGTCCCACAGCACTTGCGTGTCGCCGTAGCCCGCGCTCAGGCCCTCGATGCGCAGCGTCTCGCCGGTCGTGCGCGGTGCGGTTGCGATCATTGCGGCTCCACGCGTGCGGCTTCTTCCGCTTCACGCTTCGTCTGCGCGAGCTCTTCCTGACGACGTGCGAAGCGGCTGCCGAGATAGGCTTCGACGACCGCCGATGAAGCGACGACATCGTGGGGCTTGCCCTCGGCGATCTTCTTGCCTTCCGCAAGCACGACGATACTCTGCGAGATCGACATGATCGCTTTCATCAAATGCTCGACGATGATCAGCGTAACGCCGCGTGCGTTCACGTCGCGCAGTAACTGCAGCGCTTCGTCGACTTCGGTTGCATTGAGTCCGGCCATGACTTCGTCGAGTAAGAGCACATCCGGATCGAGTGCGAGCGCTTTCGCGACTTCGAGGCGCTTGCGATCCGGAATGGTAAGGTCGCTCGCATTCTTGTCCGCAACGCGCGCGAGGCCGACGATCTCGCAGAGCTCTTGCGCGCGCGCGAACGACTGCGCGGAATTGCGTTTGCTGCCGGTCCGCCCGTACATCGAGCCGACCGCGACGTTTTCGCGAACGGTTAAATTCGCAAACGGCTTCACGATCTGGAACGTACGCGCGATCCCGAGTTTGCACACGTCGTGCATCGGGACATCCGCGATGCGCTTGCCGCCGAAGAGCACTTCGCCGGACGACGGCTTGTAGACGCCCGAAATGATGTTCATCATCGTCGTCTTGCCGCTACCGTTCGGCCCGATCAATCCGACGACGCTGCCCTTCTCGATCGAAAACGTGACATCCGAGAGTGCGTGCAGGCCACCGAAGCGCATGCCGACACCGCGTACTTCGAGGATCGCACTCATACGCGGTATGCCTTCACGGATGCGAGATAGCCCGCGATCCCGCCGCGGAGCGACAACAGCCAAAGGACGCCGCGCGGTAAGAACACGACGACGAGCACGATGACCGCGCCGAAAAACAGCGTGTGTATTTGCGGAAAGTGCGTCCAGAGCGTTTCGTTGATCGCCGTCAGAACGAGCGCGCCGACGAGCGGACCTGCGGCCGTACCGACGCCACCGAGAATCGTCATCACGATCGGAAAGACGTTGTTGTCGATCGCAAACGCCGTCGGCGGATCGACGAACCCGTTCGCGCCTGCAAAGACGGCGCCAGCGCTCGCGGCCATCATGCCGCTGATCGCCCACGCCAAGACTTTCATCCGCGTTGCATCGATGCCGAGAATCGCGGCCGCTTCTTCGTTTTCGCGAATCGCAACGAGCGCATACCCGAACTTCGAGCGCGCGACGAAAAACGTCGCCGCCATGCTCGCCGCACACACGCCCCACATCGCATAATAGTAGATCTGGAACGGCTCGATCTGCCGCACGGTAAACCCGCTTCCGCCGCCGAGCCAATCGATGTTCGCGATCACCTCTTGGATCGCGATCGAAAGCCCGAGTGTCGCGATGCCGAAATAGTGGCCTTTGAGGCGCAGAATCGGAATGCCGAACACGAGTGCGAACACGACGGCGACGAGGCAAGAAGCGACGATCGCAACGAGGACGTTCTGCTGTTGGAAGTGCTGCCACAGCGCGGCCGACGTGAACGAACCGAGTCCGAAGAACACGACGTTCCCGAAGCTGACATAACCCGTGTATCCGCCGATCATATTCCAGCCGTACGCAAGCGTCGCGAACATCAGTACGCCACGGACCAGATTCTCGAGATAGCCGTTATGCGCGAGCGGCACGAGCAGAAATAACACCATCAGCCCGCAGGCGATCGCAAACACCGTACGATTGCCGGTGATGCCGCCGGCACGGGTAACGCGCGAGGGCGGCGCGGTAGCGGCCATGTTAGGCGGTCGCCTTTCCCATGATGCCCGTCGGGCGCACGATAAGCACGATCAACAAAACCGCGAGCGCGACGGCGTCGGAGAGGCCGGTGCCGATGTACTGCGAGCCGATCGCATCCACGATGCCGTACACGAGCCCACCGACGAGCGCGCCTTCGACCGAACCGAGACCACCCAACACGCAGACGACGAACGCCTTGATGATGAACGGATCGCCCATCGTCGGCTGCAAACTGTACGACAGGCTGACGAGGACCCCGGCGACGCCCGCGAGCCCCGCGCCGAGACCGTATACGATGCCGTAGAGATGCGCGACGCGCACGCCCGAGAGTTGCGCCGCGCCGATATCCATCGAGGTCGCGCGAATCGCCCGGCCGGTTTTCGTGCGCGTGAGAAAGATTTGCATGATGCCCGTGATCGCCAGCGCGGCGCCGAGCGTCGCGAGCTTCGCAATCGGGACGACGACGTTCCCGAGCGAAAAATTTGCGCCGTTGTACGAAGTCGTGATGCCCTTGATATCGCCGTGGAAGACGAGCAGCGCGACGTTCACGAGTAAGAGCGAGAGCCCGAACGTCAACAAGAACGTCACGAGAATCGGTGCGCGCACGACGTAATTGATGGCGCCGCGTTGGATGCCGTACCCGAATGCGAACATCACGACGAATGCGATCGGAATGCTCAGAAACGGGTCGAGGTGGAACGACGAAAACAGAACGTATGCGATGTACGCACCCATCATCACATACGCGCCGTGCGCGAGATTGATGATGTTCATGATGCCCCAGACGAGGCTGAAGCCGAGCGCGACCACGGCGTAGATACCGCCAGCGAGAAGCCCATTGACCAAAATTTGGAGAAACGCTTCCACGCTAGTGGTTCCCCGCGATCGCGCGTGACGTCATGCGATTAGCGCTTCGCCCAATCCGGCGTCGGGTAAGCGGGCTTCGCGTTCTGCACGCCCGTCGGCCACACGGTGACGAGGTTACCCTTTTGGATCTGGTTAACCGCCATCGGCTTGTATACGTTGATACCGCGGCTATCGAACTTCAGGATTCCGTAAAACGTGACGACGTCGAGTGCCTGGAGCGCGTCGCGCACTTTGAGCGGATCGAGCGAGCCGGCTTTCTGAATCGCATACTGGAACGCGAGGCACGTCGCCGTCGACTCGGCGTTGTGATAGTCCGGAACGTGCCCGTACTTCTTCTCGAATTCGGCAGCGTACGTTTTCGAGTCGCCGATGAATCCGGCCGCGCCCTTGTACTTCGCCGTCGGCGACCACTGCGTACCGCCGTACACGTACTCCGCGACGCTACCGAGCGTCTTCCGGAAGTCCGGGGTATCCGGCCCGACCGAGTAACCGAAGATCCTCGCTGCGACGTTTTGCTCTTTGAACCCCTTTTGTAACAGCAATGCATCCTGAAGATGCCCGCCGTTGAGGATGACATCGGGATTCGTGGCTTTGATCGCCGAGACGATCGACGACACGTCCGTGGTATCTGCCGGATACTTGTTATTGTAAACGACCTTCAGACCATGGGCGATCGCGTAGTCGGATGCACCCTGCGCGACTTCGAGCGAGAACGCGTCGTTTGCCGCGACGACCGCAACGGTCTTCGGCTTGTCCTTTTGCGCGAGCGCCATTTCGAGGATTCCCTCGAGGTAACGGCGCGCTGGCGACAACACCGCAAACGTGTATTTGAAGCCCTGGCTGAAGATTTTCTCGGCGGAGCCGTTGCCTTCGACCATCGGAATCTTCTTACGCTCGACGACGGCTGCAGTCGATGCGGAGTTCGCCGAACCATAGGGCCCGAGGATGAAATTCACGTGATCTTGATCGATGAATTTCTCGACGAGGCGCGCTGCGGTCTGCGGATTGGTTTCATCGTCAGCGTACTTGATGTCGACTTTGTACGTTTTTCCCCCGACTTTCATCCCGCCGTGCGCGTTGACGTAGTCTTTCCAAAACTCGTAGCCGTCTTTGGTCAGCGCGCCTTCGCGCGCGTCGCGGCCGGTCGCCGCTAGGGCGGCACCGAAGACGATCGTCGCATCGTCGGCTGCGGCCGGTGCAAGCATCGCCGTCGGTGCGACGACCACGACGGCAAGGCTCATGGCAAGAACGGAAAAACGACGTAGCATCACTGCGTAACCCCCCGAGAAAGAAAACGTTTTCGGGAATCGTCCGGACGGTATGGAATTCCTTCCATATCGCCATGCCGTGAACGAGATTTGACCGTTACGAAAGAACGCGTTTCGTTGCAGCCGCGAGCGCGCGTACGACGGTACTCGTTCGATCTGCAGCCGCGTGCAAGCGCATGCCCGCGATGGCGTCGATCAACGCACTTGCAACGATCGCGCCATCGGCGATCGCAAGGACGCGCGCGACGTGATCCGGCGTTGCGATACCGAAGCCGACGGCAAGCGGCGTCTGCGTTGCTTCGCGCAGCCGCGCGACCGTTTCGGCGATCCATGCAAAATCGGGCTCGCGACGCGCGCCCGTAACGCCGAGGCGCGAAACGATATAAATAAAACCTTGGCTCGCGCGCGCGATCGCGATCGCTCGCTCGGGCGGCGTCGTCGGCGCGATGAGCAGCGGAAGCGCGAGACCGTGCCGATCGAACGCTTCCCGAAGCATCGCATTTTCTTCTACGGGGACGTCGGGGACGATTGCACCGGAAGCGCCCGCCGCAGCGAGGGCTTCCGCGAACCGTTCGAGCCCGTACTGCAAGATCGGATTGACGTACGAGAACACGACGATCGGTGCGTCGCTCTTTGCAAGCGCGCGCGCGGCGGCGATCGTACGGAGCGCGCCGTCGATCGTCGTCCCCGCATCGAGCGCACGTTGCGCGGAAGCGGCGATCGTCGGGCCATCGGCGAGCGGATCGCCATACGGGATGCCGAGTTCGACGACATCCGCACCGGCCGAAAGAACCGCAGCGAGCACCGCTTCCGTCGTCGCGAGATCGGGATCGCCCGCCATCACGTAGGGCATCAGCGCCCCGCGACCGTCGGCCTTCGCACGCGCGAATGCGGCTTCGATCGCCGCAACCCCGGAGCTTGCGATCGTCATGAAGCGGCTTTCGCAACGACCGCTTCGCGCGCGGCGCGCTCTTCGTATTCCGCGACTTGGCGGGTATCCTTATCGCCACGACCGCTCAGGTTGACGAGCACGATACCATCCGGGCCGCGCTCGGCTGCGAGCGTGCGTGCGAACGCGAGCGCGTGTGCGGTCTCGAGTGCCGCGACGATACCCTCGCGTTCGGCGCAGCGATGGAACATCACGAGCGCTTCGTCGTCGGTCGCGGCAACGTATCGCGCGCGTCCGCTGTCTTTCAGGAACGCATGCTCCGGGCCGACGCCCGGATAATCGAGCCCGGCGCTGATCGAGTGCGTGTCTTTGATCTGACCTTCCGTATTTTGCAAAAGATACGAACGCGATCCGTGCAGCACGCCGACGGTGCCGCGGTTGAGCGAAGCCGCAGTATCGATTGCGTGCAAGCCGTGACCGGCCGCTTCGACACCCCAGAGAGCGACTTCCGGATCGTCCACGAATCCGGCAAAGATCCCCATCGCATTCGAACCGCCGCCGACGCAGGCGACGACATCCGTTGGAAGGCGGCCGAAGCGCTCGAGCGATTGCGCGCGCGATTCGACCCCGATGACTTTCTGGAATTCACGAACCATGTACGGGTAGGGATGCGCGCCGACGACGCTGCCGATGATGTAAAACGTATCTTCGACGCGCGCGGCCCATTCGCGAAACGCTTCGTTCGTCGCATCCTTGAGCGTACGCGTTCCACCTTCGACCGCGTGTACGGTCGCGCCGAGCAGCTTCATCACGTACACGTTCGACGACTGGCGTTCGACGTCGTGCGCGCCCATATAGATGTCGACGGGGATGCCGAGCTTCGCGCCGATCGTGGCGGTCGCAACGCCGTGTTGGCCGGCGCCCGTCTCCGCGATGATGCGCTTCTTCCTCATCCGCTTCGCGAGGAGTGCCTGGCCGATCGTGTTGTTGATCTTGTGCGCGCCCGTGTGGTTGAGATCTTCGCGCTTGAAGACGATCCGCGCCGATCCGGGATCGCCGATGCGCTCGGCAACGTAGAGTGGCGACGGACGCCCGACGAAATCGCGAAGCATCGCGTGATACTCGGCCCAAAACGACGGGTCTGCGAACGCGGCTTCCATCGCAACTTCGAGCTGCGTGATCGCCTGCATCAGAACTTCGGGGACGAACTTGCCGCCGAAATCGCCAAAGTAGCCACGATTATCCGGGTTGCGCATTTGCCTCTTTCACCGCGCGCACGAACGCGCGCATCTTGTTTTCGTCTTTGACGCCGCTCGATTCGATCCCCGAGCGCACGTCCACCATATACGGCCGTAACGTACGTACGCATACGCCGACGTTTTCCGGTGTCAGGCCACCCGCGACGACGACCGCTCGCGAGGCGGCGATATCTTGCAGCACGTTCCAGGCGAAAGCTACGCCCGTGCCTCCGCGTTTGCCACCGGAGGCCGTGTCGAACATCGCCGTCGCACCGGCGTAGGCGCCGAGGCGCTTTCGGAGATCACCCAGGTCCGCTTCGCCCACATGGAAGACCTTGTAGTACGGCCGCCCCGCAACGACCGCGTTGCAAAATTCCGGCGACTCGTCGCCCGAAAACTGCGGCACGATCCCGGCGTCGAGCGCTCCGCGTACGAGCTCGGAATCGTTGTCGGCGAACACGCCGACGATGCTCGTCGCCGCCGGAATCGCCGCGCGTATCGCGCGCGCGGTTGCGAGATCGATCATGCGCGGGCTCTCGGCGAGGATCACCCCGATCGCATCCGCACCGCTTGCAAGCGCGAGCCGCGCGTCCGCGACCGAAGTCGCGCCGCAGAATTTGACACGCGTGCGGAGCGGTGCGCTCACCGCGCGACGGCCTTGATCGCGGCGACGTCCGCCGCGGCGTCGCCCGCGCGCATCAACGACTCGCCGACGAGTACGCCGCGCGCGCCCGCACGCACGACGGTCGCGACATCGCTTGCGTCGCGCATCCCGCTTTCGCTGATGACGAACGCACCCGCGCGCACCTGCGGTACGAGCTCGGCCGTCGTCGTAAGCGTGGTGATGAACGTGCGTAAATCGCGATTGTTGATGCCGAGAAGCGACGCACCGAGCGCGTTCGCGCGCGCGAGTTCTCCGGCATCGTGCACTTCGACGAGGACGTCCATCGCATAGCGCCCCGCCTCTTCGACGATCTCCGCGATCTGGCGATCCGTTATGCCGGCGACGATCGCGAGCACGGCATCGGCGCCATACGCGGCCGCTTGTGCGACATCGTATGCTTCGCTCAAGAAGTCTTTCCGTAAAATCGGAAGTTTTGCGTTCGTGCGAACCAGATCCAGATACGCGAGCGAACCGAGAAACGCGCTTTCCTCGGTCAGCACGCTTATCGCATCGGCGCCGGCACCTTCGTACGCGCGGGCGGTCGTCACGGGATCGAACGCTTGCGCGATGATCCCGGCGGACGGCGATGCACGCTTGATCTCCGCGATCAGCGCGACGCCGCGCGCGCCATGCAGCGCGTTCGCGAACGATCGACGTTCGCCCATGCGCGCGATGGCGCGTTCGCGCACGACCTCGTAGGGTTCGCGCGCACGGTCGGCCGCACGGACGGCAGCTTTTGCCCCATAGAGCGTTTCCAGAATCGTCATCCGGTACGTACCACTCCGCGTAGCGATTCGAGAGCGGCGAATGCCGCTCCGTTTGCAAGAACCGCACGCCCACGTGCGAGACCGTCGGCAAGATCGCGCGCGGCCCCGGCGACGACGAGCGCAAGCGATGCGTTGAGCGCGACGAGGTCGGCGCGCGGCGAGCGCTCGCCCCGTACGATTGCGAGCAACGCCCGTGCGTTCTCGGCAGCGTCGCCGCCGCGGATGTCACCCGCCGTCGCGCGCACGCCGTACGCTTCCGGCTCGATCGTGAACCGTCGTATGCCGTTTGCATCGAAGGCGAACACGTCCGTCGGCGCATCGCCCGCGATCTCGTCGAGCCCACTGCGTGCATGCACGACGGCACCGGCAACGCTACCCAGTTCGCGGAGCGCGTTGCCGACCAACTCGACCGCGCCCGCCTGCGCGACACCGACGACCTGGTGCGTTGCAAGCGCCGGGTTCGTGAGTGGCCCGAGGATGTTGAAGACGGTGCGCACGCCGAGTTCGCGGCGAATCGGTCCGACGACGCGCATCGCCGGGTGATACCGCTGCGCGAAAAGGAACGCGACGTTCGCGCTCCGCAACAGCGCGGCGTTTTCTTCCGGCGCGCGATCGATCGGCACGCCGAGAGCTTCCAGAACATCCGCACTTCCGGACAGGCTCGACGCCGCACGGTTGCCGTGTTTCGCGACGGGTACGCCGCATGCGGCTACGACGAACATCGCCGCCGTCGAGATATTGATCGAGCCCGAGCCATCGCCACCCGTCCCGCAGACGTCGACCACGAGCGGTAAGCCGTGTGCGACGCGCACGGCGCGATCGCGCATCGCGCGCGCGGCCCCGACGACTTCGGCGACCGTTTCGCCCTTCGTTGCAAGCGCTGCGAGGAAGGCTGCCGCGCGCACCCCGGAAAGCGTTTCGTCCATGATCGCGCCGATCGCTTCGGCGACACGATCCGCTGCGAGATCGTGGCCGGCGATCGTCTCGCGCAGGAGCGTGGGAAAGGCGTTCACCGTAGCGCACCGCTCATCGCGAGGACGTTCTCAAAGATCGTTCGGCCGTCCGGCGTGAGCACCGATTCCGGATGGAACTGCACGCCCCACATCGGTAACGCGCGGTGCACGAGACCCTGGATCACGCCGTCGTCGCTCGCCGCAACGGCGCGCAACTCTGCGGGAAACGGATGGTGTGCGACGCAGAGCGAGTGATAGCGTACCGCGGGAAACGGCGACGGTACGTTTGCGAAGATGCCAACCCCATCGTGGGTGACGGCCGAAGTCTTCCCGTGCATCAGGTGCGGCGCGCGCACGACCGCGCCGCCGAACGCCTCGCCAATCGCTTGCGCGCCGAGGCAGACGCCGAAGAGCGGACGTTTCCGTGCCGCGGCCTCGCGCACGAGCGCGATCGTACGGCCGGCTTCCATCGGTCGGCCGGGACCGGGGCCGATGACCGTGAGATCGTAACGTTCCGTAACCCCGTCGTCGAGCGCCGGATCGTCGTTCCGGATCACGTCGGGCACGACGCCCGACATCCCGAAAAGCTGCGCGAGGTTATACGTGAACGAATCGTAGTTGTCGACGAGGAGGACGCGCATCACGCATCGATCCCAAGCACGGCGCGCACGATCGCGGTCTTGTGAAAGACCTCATCGTACTCCGCCGCCGCTTCGCTATCGGCGACGATCCCCGCCGACGCTTGCCAGTACGCGCGCCCATCGCAAACCGCGACACTCCGCAACACGATGCACGAATCCATATCGCCGTCGAAATCGATGTGCGCGACGGAGCCCGCATAGAAGCCACGCGCGACGGGCTCCAGTTCGTCGATGCGCTGCATCGCGCGAATTTTCGGAGCGCCCGTCACCGTACCCGCGGGGAACGCGGCCGCGAAGAGATCGAGCGCATCGAGTTCTTGCTTCAACGTGCCGGTAAGGTTCGAGACGATGTGCATCACATGCGAGAAGCGCTCGATGACCATGAGCTGATCGACGTGCACGGAGCCGATCTCGCAAACCACGCCGAGGTCGTTCCGACCGAGGTCGACGAGCATCACATGCTCGGCGCGCTCTTTCTCGTTTCCGAGAAGTTCCACGGCCGTCGCCGCGTCATCTGCGGGGTCGTCGCGGCGCGGGCGCGTTCCCGCGAGGGGCCGCATCCGCGCCGTGCGCCCGTCGAGCCGCACGAGAAACTCGGGCGAAGCGCCGAAGATCGCATGGTCGTCGTGTTCGACGAAAAACATATACGGCGAGGGATTGCGCGCGCGGATCTGCCGGTAGAAATCGAATGCGGTACCGTCGAGTTCGCACGAGAAGCGGATCCCGAGCTGCAACTGATACACGTCGCCTTCGCCGATCAACGTTTGCGCGCGATCGACGCCTGCGAAAAAGCGCTCGCGATCGAGCGATGCGGAAACCACTCCGCGCGCACGGACTTCTCCCGGGATCGTCGGCCGCGATGCGAGGAGACGCTCGACGTACCCGTCGAGGCGCGCGCTCACGGCCGCTTCGTCTGCGGCGGCGCGTGCGAACCCGATCAACGTCACGCGATGCGTGAAATGATCGAAGACCACCCACGTGCCCGGCACGACGACCGTGGCATCGGGAAACGACCAGTCGCGCGGTGGGCGATCGCCGACCCGCTCGAGTTGGCGGACGGCGTCGTATGCAAAAACGCAAACGGCGCCGCCCGGAAACGGAAGCTCGCTCGCATCGAGCGTGTAACGCCCGACGATCGTACGGATCGTCGCAAACGTCTCGGGATCGCCGTCGAAGCTCTGCGCTTCGAGGTAATCGAGCCCGACGAACGAGTAGCGCGAAATGCGATCCGTGCCCTCGACCGATTCGAGGAGACACGAACGGCCCGATTGCGCTAGCGCGAGGTAAGCGCCGATCGGCGTGATCGCGTCGGCGACGAACCCACGTCGTACCGCCCGCAGGGGAACCGCAACGACCTGCATCCGCCCGTTCTTCTTCCCGTTCTGTTTTTCGCTGACGTGCAATGCAAATGCGGTCGGCCGCTTCGAACAGCGGCCGGCCGCATGATGTTACTTAACGAGTTCGAGGAAGCTCAGTTCGGCCGCGTCGCCGTTGCGAACCCGCGATTTCGTGATACGCGTGTAGCCACCGGTGCGGTCGGCATACGCGGGTGCGATCTGTTCGACGAGCTTTTTCACGACGCGGGGGTCGAGCAAGAACTCGGCGACGAGACGGCGCGAATGAAGATCGCCACGACGCGCTTGCGTGATGAGACGCTCCGCGATCTTGCTAATTTCCTTGGCTTTGGTGGTCGTCGTTTCGATCTTCTCATGCAAGAAAAACGACGTGGCCATGTTGCGCAGGAGTGCCTTGCGATGGCCGTCCGTACGCGAAAGACGTTTGTATGCGATTTGGTGCGGCATAGTGCGGCCCGGTTATCGTTACGCCAGGAGGCGCAGCGACAACCCTCTCTCCTCAAGAACCTGCTTGATTTCATCCAGCGACTTCTTGCCGAAGTTGCGCATCTTGATGATCTCGTCTTCCGTCATATCGAGGAGTTCCGAGACCTTGTTGATGCCGGCACGCTTCAAGCAGTTGAAGGAGCGCACCGAAAGTTGAAGGGTTTCGACCGGGACGTCCCATTCGCTTGCGGGTGCCGCAGCGATCGGTTTTTCCTCGGTCGAGAAATTCACGAACAGCGAAAACTGATCCGTGAGGATTTCGGCTGCCGTCGAAAGCGCTTCGTCCGGCGTGATGGAGCCGTTCGTTTCGATTTCGAGGGTAAGCCGGTCGAAGTCGACCGTCTGACCGACGCGCGTGTCGTCGATCGTGAAGTTGACCTTTTTGATCGGCGAGAAGATCGAGTCGAGCGGGATGAGCCCGATCATGTGCTCGATATTACGCTGGCGATCCGCCGAGACGTAACCGCGATGCTTCTCGATGCCGATTTCCATCTGGAGCTTCGCCGCCTTGGTGGTCAGCGTCGCGATGTGGTACCCCGGCTGGAGGATCTCGACGTCGCCGTCGGGCGAGATGTCGCCCGCGGTGACTTCGCGCGGTCCCGAAACCGAGAGGGTCAGCACCTTGAGCTCATCCGAGTTGAGCTTGATCGGCAGGCCCTTGAGGTTGAGCAAGAGATCGACCGTGTCTTCGACGATGCCGGGCAGCGTCGAGAACTCGTGCAACACGCCGTCGATGCGAACGTAGGTAACCGCTGCGCCGGGGATCGACGAGAGCAACACGCGCCGAAGCGCGTTTCCAAGGGTTACGCCGAAGCCGCGCTCGAGCGGCTCGATGACGAACTTTGCATAATTATCGCGGCGTTCGCGAACTTCGATCGTCGTGGCCGCGGGGCCATCCATTACCGTCATATCCAAGATTCCTTCGTACCCGCTTACGTTATCCGCCTCGGAGCCCCTCGGGCTCCGACACGATCCCACGCCTAGCAGTCATTTGAGTGAAATTTTCGCGGACTCAATCGCGACCGCTCGTAGCCAGCGCACGAGGCGCCGGATACGAACGTAACGGTCGGGGTTTGCGTGCTAGCGCGAGTAGTATTCGACGATCAGCTGTTCGTCCACGGGGGTGTCGATCTGCTCGCGACCGGGCAGGGCGATCACTTTCGCCGCGTTCTCCGATTCGTTGAACTCGAGCCATTCCGGCGCGCGACGCGCCTTCGCGACTTCGAGGTTCGCCTGGATCGTAACCGACTTCATCGAGCGTTCGCCGATCGTGATGCGCTGGCCCGGCTTCACGAGAAACGACGGGATGTTCACGATACGACCGTCGACGCGGAAGTGCCGGTGCGTGACGAGCTGACGCGCCTGGGCGCGGCTCGGCGCGAGATTCAAGCGATAGATCACGTTGTCGAGGCGACGCTCCAGAAGCTGGAGGAACACCTTACCGGTCTGACCCGGCACGCGCTGTGCTTCGCGGAAGTAGTTCTCGAATTGCGTTTCGAGGACGCCGTAATAGCGGCGCATCTTCTGCTTTTCGCGCAGCTGGCGGCCGTATTCGGAGGTCTTCTGACGGCCCTTGGTCGTCTGGACCTTCTGCCCCGGTGCCGTGCCGCGACGCTCGACCGCGCACTTTTTGCTCATGCAGCGATCGCCCTTGAGGAAGAGCTTGATCTTCTCGCCGGTCTTGGAGGCGGCCGTCTCGCGACGGCAAAGGCGGCAAACCGCCGCAGTATAACGTGCCATATTTCTTCTCTACTCTAAACTCGGCGGCGCTTCGGCGGGCGGCAGCCGTTGTGCGGGATCGGCGTGACGTCCTTGATGAGGGTGATTTCGAGGCCCGTCGCTTGGAGCGAGCGGATCGCGGCTTCGCGACCGGCGCCCGGACCCTTGACGTACACTTCGGCCTGTTTCATGCCGTGCTCCATCGCCTTACGGGCGACGGCTTCGGCGGCCATCTGCGCGGCAAACGGGGTCGACTTCTTCGATCCCTTGAAGCCGAGGTTACCGGCCGACGCCCACGCGATCACGCTTCCCTGGTTGTCGGAAATCGTGACGATCGTGTTGTTGAACGACGAGTGGACGTGTGCGATCCCGGAACCGACGTTCTTAAACTCGCGCTTCTTGCGCGTCTTGGTCTGCTTCTTCGCGGCCAAACAAAAACTCCAACGTGGTTTATCTTGCCCGGCGAAACGAACCCCGGGTGTCGTCGCCTCGATTCCCGCGCTGGCATCACACCAAGGCGAAATCTGCTACGCGTTCGGACGGCGAGTACGAACGGACGCGCCATGACGGCACGCAACGCCCTATATTACCGAAAAACGTCACCTGCGGTCAAGCCATCGTATCGTGTTGCCACGGCGATGCGCACGGGGCGATGCTCCCGAAACGCTTCGACGGTAAAATGGGTAAAGTGGCGTTATGATAGCTTGGCTTGGTACCGGACTCATGGGCGCGGGATTCGTGCGCGCCCTCCGTAAGCGCGGCGTGGACGTGAACGTCTATAACCGCAACGCCGACAAGGCGAAGGCGCTCGAAGCGGAGGGCGCACGCGCGTTCGCCTCGCCCGCAGATGCCGTTCGTGGAGCGGATGTCGTGCATATCACGCTCTCCGACGATGCCGCCGTCGATGCGGTCCTCGAAGCGGCGATGCCCGGGCTCGCCCCCGGCACAACGATCATCGACCATACGACCGTCGCGCCAACCCCGGTTCTCGCGCGGCACAAGCGCCTCACCGATGCGGGCTTCCGCTTCCAACATACGCCGATGTTCATGGGCCCGCAGAACGCCCTCGAAAGCACCGGCATCATGCTCGCCTCGGGACCCAAAACGACATTCGACGAATTGCAGCCGATGCTCGCCCCGATGACCGGAAACCTCGTGTACCTCGGCGAGCGCATCGACAAAGCGGCGGCCTTCAAGCTGTTCGGGAACATGATGCTCGTGACGATCTTCGGCGGGCTCGCCGATGTGTTCACCATGGCGAAGGCGCTCGACATCGATCCAGTCGACGCGCACTCCCTCTTCGCGACGTTCAAGCCCGGCGGCGCGATCGATATGCGTGGCGCCAAGATGGCGAAGGGCGATTTCGCCGCTGCCTTCGAGCTGACGATGGCGCGCAAGGACGTGCGGCTGATGATCGAAGAGACGGCGCGTCACGGGATGGCGCTCAATCTCATGCCCGCGCTCGCGGCGCATATGGACGCGGTCATCGCCGCCGGACACGGGAGCGAAGACGTCGGCGTGCTCGCGTACGACGCCGTCACGCGGGCATGACGCCGCTCGCGATCGACGAGGCAACGGTCGCGCGACACCTCGACGTCGCCTCGGCGATGGACGTGGTCCGGAGCGCGGCCCTCGCCCTCGCTCGGGGCGAGGCTGCCGTGCGTCCCCGCCAACGGGTGCGCCATGCGGATGCCGTGCAGCAGCTCTTACCCGCCGCGATCGGCGGGCGGCTGGGATTCAAGCACTACATCGTCGGGCCCACGGGCGTCACGTTTCGCGTGATGCTCTTCGCACCCGACGGTACGTGGCTTGCCAATATCGAGGCGAATACGCTCGGGCAACTACGGACGGGCGCCGCAAGCGGCGTAGCGACCGAGCTCCTCGCGAACGCCGATGCGCGGTCCGTGGCGATCCTCGGGACGGGCTTTCAAGCGCGAACGCAACTCGAGGCGATTTGCATCGCACGACCCGCGATCGACGATCTTCGCGTCTGGGGCCGTACCCCGAGCAAAGTCGAGGCCTTTTGCCGCGAGCTTTCGGTAACGCTCGGCCGAACGGTTCGCCCGATGACGACCGCACGCGAGGCGGTAACGGGCGCGGCGATCGTCGCGACGATGACGAGCGCCGAGGAACCGATCCTCGAAGGTGCGTGGCTCGCTCCCGGTACGCACGTGAACGCTGCGGGGTCGAATCGCCTGACCCATCGCGAGATCGACCAAGAAGTCGTTCGCCGCGCGCGCGTGATCGCCGTCGAGGACCTCGAACAAGCGCATATGGAAGCGGGCGACCTCATACGCAACGAGGCCGCCGCCCCATGGGCGCGCACGGTACTGCTTTCCGATCTCGCTGCCGGGAGCGTTTCCGGGCGCAAGAGCGCGGAGGACATCACGCTCTTCGCATCGCTCGGCATCGGTCTCTGGGATATCGCGGCGGCCAATTTCGTGTACGACGCGGTACTCGCCGCGCGCTGAAATCCCGTCTGCCTAGATCAACGAGGCGTCGTAAATCGCGGTGAGCGTCGCGAAACGACGGTCGTGGAGATAGACGGCAACGCCGACCTGGTTGACGACGACGCCCGTGTCCATCGCATACGTCGAAACGCCCGCGGGGCGAGGCTCGGCGCGCGTGAGGGTCGCCGATCGCTCGAAATCGGCTCGCGTCGCGCGCTCGGGCAACGGCGCTGCGGGTTCGAGGCCGACACGAATCGAGCGGAACCCGAGGCTACTGAGGATTCGACGCTCGCGATCGGCGGCGCTCGACGAGAGCACGATCGCATAGGCGTTGAGGTCGAAGAATCCAAGGGCGATGATCTGTGGATTCGCGCGCGCGATCCGATCCATGACCGCCCGAACCGCCGGCCGAATCGCTTCGTCGTAACCGGTTTCGTAACGGGCAGGCTCGTCCGATCCGATGCGTCGATACGAGGGCGTTGCGAACGCCTCCGCGGAGGCGCGACCCTCGCGAACGGCCATCGCACAGACCGATTCGATCGCCTCGACGGACCCGAGCAGCGCATCGCGCATACGCTCGGCAACGGTTCCAAGCCGTCGTCGTGCCGCCACCTCATGTGCGCGCGTACCGATCGATGCCAGTTCGATACGTCGATCCGTCGAAAACGCCGTCGCCATCTCTCCGAAGACGCTCGTCAGGCTTGCGAAAGCGCCGAGGAGCCCATCGACGTTTTCCGCTTGTCCGGACGCCGTTCGCGCGACGCCCGCCGCTTCAAGCGTGACGGCTTCGAGCGACGACCGGAGAGCACGGATCCCTTCGGTCGATGCACCTGCCGCGCGGACGACATCGGCGAGTTGTGCGTTGCTCGCGCGGCTTCCGTCGCGCACCGCTTCCGATCGCGTTGCGAGCCGCTCCATCTCTCGCGCGATCGTTTCGCTCGTCGCCTGCGTTGCGGCGGCAAGCTTGCCGATCTCGTCGGCAATAACGCTGAAACTCGCGCCGCGCGAGCCCGCATGTGCCGCTTCGATCGTTGCGTTCAATGAAAGGAGCGTCGCTTCCGACGAGAGGTCGACGATCTTCTCGAGTTCGCCGATCGTTCGGCCCGTCGCGACGTAAACGGCATCGATCCCGCGCGCGAGTTCCTCGCCGCACGCCGCGGTAGCGCTAACGTTTTGCATCGCGCCTTCAACCGTCGTTATCGCGGAGGCGGCGTAGGAACCCAGCCGCTCCAAACTCGCGCGGACGTCGTCGAACCCGGCCGCAAGGCAAGCTGTGGCGGCGTTCGCCTCCTGTAAGATGGTCGCGAAGTTCTCCGCTTTCTCGCGAACGGCCGTCATCGTCCGTACGATCGCGGCCCAGGCAGCACCATTCCGTGCGGCGGAGATGGAGAGCTGCATGAGGGTGCGCACGATCTCACGCTCGTCGCGAAGCAATCGCTCCACGAGTCCGATGATCGCGGCACTCAGCCCATCGTCGTCGTGCCGCCGCAGCGACGCGAGAACGCCTTCGAATCCCTCATCGTATCCCCGCTCGCCGCGCGCGACGGCATCGATCCACCGCGCGAGCGCATCCCGCGTAGGATCGCCACGCTCGGCAGACGTACGCGCTTGCGAAAGCGGCGCATCGAGGTCGCGATAGGCGCCCAGAATCGCAGCGGCGGGGCCGGCCGCGTTACCGAGCCGAAGTAAGGCCGCGGCTTGCGCGTCCGTGACGACCGCATCGGCAAGAGCGTTGAGATGCTCGACGTTTTCGGCCAGAATCGGCACGGAAACCGTTTGCTGATCGGCGGTCGCGGAAATTTCCTCGATCGCCGAGCCGAATGCATCGAGCGCGCCCTGTTGCCCACGGAGTGTCGTCGCAGCATCGCGCAGGTCTCGGACGATCGTCGCCGTCAGCGAACGCGCTTCGTGCGTCGCGCGGTTGGCATCCCCAAGCGACGACGTCGTTTTCCCGAGGATTTCGCGCACCGACGTCCCCGCGTCGAGTGTGGCTTGCGAGAGCTTTCGCATCTCTTGCGCGACGATCGTAAATCCGGTCACTCCATCGGGCGCGTATGCCGCTTCGATCGCCGCGTTGATCGCGAGCAATCGCGCGTTGCGCGACGTGCGCGATACGGCGTCGACATGCGAGCCGACGGCGCCCCAGCCCGTTCCTAATGCGATAAGCGCGCCCGCGCCGCTCGCGAGATTCGTATCGAACCCGCCGACGACATCGGCCGCATCCTGCAGCCGTTCGAGCGACGCGCGCAAATTGCCGCGAAAGGTCGTGGCGATGCGCGCGAGCATGGTCGCGTGACGCGCGACTTCCGAACACGTCGCACGAATCGCTTGGGTCGTCGCGGCAGCTCGCGCGATCGTCGCGCGCTCCGTAGCCACGCGCTCGATCGTGCGAGCTAAATCGACATCGTTCTGCTTCGCAAACGTTTCGGCGTCGAGTACGATCGCCCGATACGCGGCGAAGCTCGACGAGAACGAGGCGAGGAGCCGTTGGGTTGCGGAGACGATGTCTTCGAGATCGCGACCCTCGCCCAGCATATTTGGGGGGACGGTACGAAGCGTACGATTCGCGGTAAGGTCCGTCAACCAGCGCACAACCGCGCGGCGCGTCATCGACGAAGGGCGGTCCAAGAGCATCGGGGCGACTCCACGTTCGGGAGCCTTACGTGTTCTTAACCGTCGCGCATCCCCCTTTTTTAGAGATCGCTTAGTCGTGAAAGACTAGGTGTAAAAAAGGCACTACCCAAACGGGTAGCGCCTCTCTTCGGACCGGAACGGCGAAACGGGTTAGCGCTTCGTGACCTTCTTCTTCGCGGCAACCGTGCGTTTCGGACCCTTCCGCGTACGCGCGTTGGTTTTCGTACGCTGACCGCGGACCGGAAGCCCGCGACGATGACGGAGTCCGCGATACGAACCGATATCGGCGAGGCGCTTGATGTGCCCGGCGATTTCGCGGCGAAGGTCGCCTTCGACCTTGATAACGCCGTCGATCGCTTCGCGAAGCTTCTGCTCGTCGTCGGCCGAGAGATCTTTCACGCGAACGTTGCCGTCGACGCCGGTGGCGGCGAGCAACTTTTGCGCGGTCGGAAGGCCGATGCCGAAAATGTAGGTGAGGGCGATCTCGATGCGCTTTTCGCGCGGAAGATCGATGCCGCTAATACGTGCCATGAGGTTCTATCCCTAACCCTGCACTTGCTTGTGCTTCGGGTTGACGTTGCAAATGACGCGCACTTTACCTTCGCGACGAATGACTTTGCAGTTCTCGCAGATGCGCTTGACCGACGGACGGACTTTCATATCGATTCCTTACTTGTACCGGTACGTGATCCGGCCGTGGGTGAGATCGTACGGCGAGAGTTCGATCAGAACACGGTCGCCGGGGAGGATGCGGATGTAGTTCATCCGGATTTTGCCCGAAACGTGGGCGAGGACACGGTGTCCGTTTGCGAGTTCCACGCGGAACATCGCGTTTGGCAACGGTTCGACGATGACGCCCTCGACCTCGATCGCTTCTTCTTTGGGCGTTGCGGACGCGGCCGCACGGGCTTCGACTTTCTTTCGCTTGTCGGGGCGATTACCGCCGCGACGATGACCACGTGCCATCAGGCGGCGACCTCTTCTTTGGGGCGATAGAATGCGACGTCCGCGTGTTCGCCGATATCACGCAGCGTCAGGATACGCGGACCGTCGTCGGTAACCGCGATGGTATGCTCGAAGTGCGCCGCTAGTTTACCATCTGCGGTAACAACCGTCCAGCCGTCGGTGAGGGTGTTCACCGCACGGTCGCCTTCGGTGATCATCGGCTCGACTGCGAGCACGAGCCCAGAACGAAGTTCCGGACCCTTCCCAGCCGTCCCGTAATTTGGCACTTGCGGTTCCTCGTGCATTTTCGTACCGATACCGTGGCCGACGAGTTCGCGCACGACGCCGTAGCCGTTGGCTTCGGCATGCGCCTGGATGGCGGCACCGATATCGCCGACGCGTTTGCCGCGCTGCATCTGCGCGATCCCCAACATCAGGCATTCCTGCGTGACGTGCATGAGGCGCTTCGCTGCGAGGCTTACGTTACCGATCGGAATCGAAACGGCGCTATCGCTTACGTACCCGTTGAGGGTAGTGCCGATATCGATCGACAGAATATCGCCGTCTTTCAAGACGCGGTTGCCCGGCATGCCGTGTACGACTTCTTCATTGACGGAGGCGCAAATCGAACTCGGATAGCCGTGATAGCCGATGAACGTCGGCACACCCCCGCGCTCGCGGATCGAGGCCTCGGCAAGGCGGTCGACGTCACCTGTGGTCATGCCCGCGCGAACGGTCCGCATGAGCATCGAGAGCGTGGCGGCCGTAATCTTGCCGCTCACGCGCATAAGCTCGATCTCACGAGCCGACTTGATGCTGACCATTACGCGTGCTCCCCGTGCAAAAGCGCGCGGAGTTGCTCCGTCACTTCGTCGATCGGTGCGAGACCGTTCACGCGCACGAAGCGCACGGTTGGTGAGTCGTTCTCGTAGTAGTGTACGAGCGGCGCCGTTTCTTTTTCATACGTTGCGAGACGCTTCTTGACGGTCTCCGAACGATCGTCGTCGCGTTGCACGAGTTCGCCGCCATCCTCGTCGTCGATCCCGGCGATCTTCGGCGGGTTAAACTTCTCGTGATAGACGCGGCCGCTTCGCGGATTCGTCCAACGTCCGGTGAGGCGTTCCGTCAAAACATCCATATCGACGTCGAACAGAACTGCCGTTGCGTCGAGCCG
Organism: Armatimonadota bacterium; assembly: GCA_037441145.1. Taxonomy (GTDB): domain Bacteria; phylum Vulcanimicrobiota; class Vulcanimicrobiia; order Vulcanimicrobiales; family Vulcanimicrobiaceae; genus JBBISR01. The sequence continues at coordinate 65,792 of JBBISR010000012.1, read as the reverse complement.
ATTCTCGTGAAGGAAATCATCCAACGCTTGCGCTTGTGGGACGGTACGCGGGAAGCCGTCGAGGATCGGCGTTTCCACCGTCGCCAGGTACTCGCCCATCATACGGATGATGAGGTTGTCCGGAACGAGGCCACCGCTCGTCATGTGCGGCTTCGCTTCGCGTCCGAGCGATGTATCGTTCTTCACGTTTTCGCGAAGAATATCGCCCGTCGAGAGCTGCTTCGCACCGAGGTCGTGCTCGAGGATCTTCGCCTGGGTGCCTTTACCGGCACCGGGCGGACCCAGAAATACGAAGATCACTTCTTGATGAAACCGCGGTAGTCGCGCATCGCCAAACGAGCTTCGATCTGCGTCATCGTATCGAGCGCAACACCGACGACGATCAAAAGCGACGTCGACCCGATGTAAAGGGTCGAGACGTTGAGCCCCTGCTCGAAGGAAGGCAGGATCGCGAGGACGCCCAGATAGAGCGCGGCCGCCGTGGTGATCCGGAGCAATATCTTGTTGATGTATTCGACCGTGGGCTGACCCGGCCGGATACCCGGAATGAACGATCCGCTCTTTTTCAAGTTATCCGCAATGTCGCGCGTGTTGACGACGATCGCGCTGTAGAAGAACGTGAAAACCACGACGAGGACGAAATACGCAAAGTTGTAGAGCAATGTGTTCGGGCCGAAGTACAGCTGAATGAACGTCGAGATCGACTGCGCGGTACCCGGCTTGCCGCCTTGAAACCACGAGAGCGCCTGCTGTGGTAGCAACAAGATCGAAATCGCGAAAATGATCGAGATGACGCCAGCATTGTTCAAACGCAGTGGAATATAACTCGACCGACCGGCGAACATCTTTCGACCGACGACGCGGCGCGCTTGCTGTACGGGAATGCGGCGCTGCCCTTGGTACAGGAAGACGATCGAGACGATCGTTACCAGCGCGATCGCGACGAAGAGCACCAACCCGAGGTAATTGATCTGACCGCTCTTCGCACCGGTGGAAAACGACTGCCATACCTGTGACGGCAAGCGCAAGACGATGCCGACGAAGATGATCAAGGAAACGCCGTTCCCGATACCCTTGTCCGTGATCTGCTCGCCGAGCCACATCAAGAACATGGTTCCGGCGACAAGCGCGACCACGATGTAGAGCACGAAGAAGATCGAGGTGTCGTAGAAAACGCCGTAGTTCTTCATCGCGATCGTCATCGTCGTCGCTTGGATGATCCCAAGAACGATCGTCAGCCAGCGCGTGTATTGGCTAATCTTCTTACGGCCTTCCTCGCCGCCTTTCTTAACCAAGTCTTCGAGCTGCGGGATGACCACGGTCATCAGCTGCATGATGATCGACGCGTTGATGTACGGCGTGATCCCCATCGCGATAATCGAGAGCTTCTGCAGCGCGCCGCCCGAGAGGAAGCCGAGGAAGTTCGAAAACGTCCCCTGTCCGAGGAGCTGCTTCCAACGTTCGACGTTCACGCCCGGCAATTGCACGTGGATCATGAAGACGAACAGGGCGAACGCGAACAAGACGAACCCGATCCGCTTGCGGATATCGGGGACGAAGAGCGCTTGGCGAAGGTTGTTGAGCACTAAGCTTGCGCCACGGCCTCATCGAGGAACGTCGCTCCTGCAGCGGTCAGCGCTTCGCGCGCCGTCGCAGAAAACAGGACGTCCTGGAATTTCAAGCCGGAGGGAAGCGTCTTACCGCCCTTCGAGCCGCCGAGGACTTTCACGCCGTCGCGCACGAGCTTGATCGTGCCCTTGAGACGGAGCGATTCCGGCGTAACCGTGACTCCCGTGTCCCACTCGGCAAGATCCGAGAGGTTGACGACGGCGAACGACGTGCGGAAATGGCCGATATCGCGAGCCTTCTGTGAGTAACCCTTCTTGTGCGGGAGACGACGGGCCCACGGAGTCTGTCCGCCTTCGAAGGCCGGACCCTTACCGCCACCCGAACGAACGGTCTGACCCTTGCCACCTTCGCCGCCGGTCTTGACCATGCCCGAACCGTGTCCGCGACCGACGCGCGTACGCTTCGGACGGCTTCCCTTGTTCGGCTTGAGACTAGCGAGCGATAGGCCCGCCTTCGTCGTTTCTTCTGCCATGATCGATTCCTAAACGAAAAGTTCGGCGACGGTTTTGTCGCGCAGCTTGGCAACTTGTTCCGCGGTGCGCAGCGAGCGCAGCGCTTCGATCGTCGCGTACACGACGTTGATCGGGTTCGACGTTCCGAGCGACTTAGTCAAGATGTCGTGGATGCCCGCGAGTTCGAGCACCGAGCGCATCGCGCCACCGGCGATGACGCCGGTACCGGGACGCGCCGGGCGCATCATCACGCGGCCCGCGCCGACTTGCAACGTCACTTCGTGCGGGATGGTGCGTTCGACCATCGGCACGGTGACGAGCGCCTTCTTTGCCTGCTCGACGCCTTTACGGATCGCTTCGGGGACTTCGCCCGCTTTACCGATCGCGAAGCCGACGCGACCCTTACGATCGCCGACGACCACGAGCGCGCTGAAGCTGAAGCGCTTACCGCCCTTGACGACCTTCGCCACGCGATTGACGCGAACGACGGTTTCTTCGAATCCGGAGTTGTCGCGATCGCGACCGCCACGATAGTTCATCTAAAACTCCAGACCGGCTTCGCGCGCCGCTGCGGCGAGCGCGGCGACGCGACCGTGATACTTGAGACCGCTGGTATCGAACACGACCGCCGTAACGCCGGCCGCTTTCGCCTTCTCGGCGATCGCGGTACCGATCTTGGTCGCGGCTTCGATGTTCGTCCGCGATGCCAAGCCCTCGGCGATACCCTTTTCGCGCGTAGAAGCAGACACGAGGGTATGGCCCTTGGAGTCGTCGACGACGAGCGCGTAGGTGTGATGCAACGAACGCACGATCTGCAGGCGCGGCCGCTCGGTCGTACCGATAACCTTGCGACGCAGACGCGAGTGACGCTTGTCGCGCGATTGCGCGCGGGATGCTTGAACGGCCATTACTTCTTGCCTGCCTTACCGGCTTTGCCCATCTTCTTGCGGACGACTTCGCCGACGTAGCGGACGCCTTTACCCTTGTACGGTTCGGGCGGGCGAAGGTCGCGGATTTCCGCGGCGACTTGCCCAACCTTTTGCTTATCGATGCCATCGACGTGAATCTTGTTCGTGCCCTCAAGCGCGAACGCGATGCCGACCGGCGGATCATACGAGACCGGGTGCGAGTACCCGAGGCTCAGGTTGAGCTTCTCGCCCGCTTTCGCGACGCGATAGCCGACGCCCTGAAGCTCGAGGCTCTTGCGGAAGCCTTGCGTGACGCCTTGCACCATGTTGGAGATCAGCGTGCGCGTGAGGCCGTGCGCCGAGCGACCCGGCTTGTCATCGGAATTGCGCGTGACGGTCAGCGTTCCGTCTTCGATCGCGATCGTGACGTGCTCGAGAACCGGCTGGACGAGTTCGCCCTTCGGTCCCTTGACGGTAACGATCCGGTCCTTGACGGCGATGTTGACGCCCGCGGGGATGGTGACGGGAAGTTTCCCAATGCGTGACATTATCGGCTACCAGACATACGCGAGGACTTCCCCGCCGTACCCTTCACGTTTCGCGCGCTTGCCGCTCATGATGCCCTTCGAAGTGGACATGATGACGAGTCCCAGGCCGCCGAGCACGCGCGGAATCTCCGTCTTGGAGGTATACACGCGAAGCCCCGGGCGGCTGATGCGCCGCAGGCCGGTAATAACTTTCTCTTTTTCCGGGCCATACTTGAGCGTGACGCGGATCGTCCCTTGCGGGCCGTCCGTGAGCAGCTCGTGCCCGGTAATGAATCCTTCGCCGACCAGAATTTCGACGACAGCGGCCTTCATTTTCGAAGCCGGGATATCGACCGTCTGGTGGTTCGCCGTGTTCGCGTTACGGATACGCGTGAGCAGATCCGCGATCGGATCGGTAATAACGCCGCCCATGGCTTACCAGCTCGCTTTCGTGATTCCGGGGATGAAACCGCGATGCGCGTTCTCCCGGAAGCAGATACGGCACATGGCAAACTTGCGCAGGTACCCGCGAGGGCGCCCGCACGTGCGGCACCGATTGTGATTGCGCACCGCAAACTTTTGCGGATGCTTCGATTGCTCGATGAGAGCGGTCTTAGCCATGGATTATGCTGCTCCGGCGGTAACGGCTTGCCCGGTCGGTTTCTGCAACGGCAGACCCATCCGAGTCAAGAATTCGGTCGCTTCTTCGTCGGTCTTGGCCGTCGTCACGATGACGATGTCCATCCCGCGGGCCTTTTCGACCTTATCGAAGTTCACTTCCGGGAACACGAGTTGCTCGCGCAAACCCATGTTGTAGTTGCCACGCCCGTCGAACGACTTGCGCGAGAGGCCGCGGAAGTCGCGGATGCGCGGCAACACGATGTTGAACAGTTTGTCGAGGAAAACGTACATGCGCTCGCCACGCAGGGTGACCTTGCAGCCGACGTTCATGCCTTCGCGCAGTTTGAATGCGGCGATGGATTTCTTCGCTTTCGTGATGATCGGCTTCTGGCCCGAGATCACTTCGAGTTCCTTGACGGCAACGTCGAGAATCTTCGAGTTCGTGATCGCATCGCCGACCGACATGTTGATGACCACTTTTTCGAGCTTCGGCACCATCATGACGTTCGCGTAACCGAACTTCTCGACCATGCCCTGACGCACGTCCGCGTCGTACTTCTCGCGTAAACGGTTTGCCATGGCTTAAGCCCCCTTCACCGGCGCGTCGAGCGTTTCACCGCTGCGCACCGCCACCCGCTCGACGCCGGTCGCCGTACGCTTTGTACGGACCCGGGTCGGCAGGTTGGTCTTCGGATCGATGATCATGAGTGCGGAAAGCGGGATCGCGGCTTCCTTTTCGAAGATGCCGCCCTGCTGCGAACCGTTCGCGCCCGGCTTCGTGTGCCGCTTACGAACGTTGAGCCCTTCGACCGTCGCCATGTTGAGCTTCGGGAACACAGCCTTCACGACGCCGCGCTTGCCCTTTTCCGAGCCGCGACGGAGGACGACCGTGTCGCCTTTAACGATGCTCGGCATGTTAGAGGACCTCCGGCGCGAGCGAGGCGATCTTCAGGAATCCGCGATCGCGGAGTTCGCGACAAACCGGTCCGAACACGCGCGTACCGCGCGGGTCCAGGTTTTCTTTATCGCCCTTGATGATGACGCAGGCGTTCTCATCGAACTTGATCTTCGAACCATCCGGGCGAACCATCGGTGCGGCGGTACGCACGATGACGGCCTTAACGACTTGGCCCTTCTTGACGGCGGCGCCGGGGATAGCGCTCTTCACCGTGCCGACGATGATATCGCCGACATAGGCATACGGGTGACGGCTACCGCCGGCCACATGGATGCAGAGCAGCTCTCGTGCGCCCGAGTTATCGGCGACTTTGAGTCGCGATTCCGACTGGATCACTTGGCACGCTCCACGACTTCGACCAGGCGCCAGCGCTTGTCCTTAGACATCGGGCGGCATTCCATGATGCGAACGGTATCGCCGATTCCGGCGGTGTTCAGCTCGTCGTGCGCCTTGAAGCGAACCGACTTACGGATGATCTTCGAGTAGACCGGGTGGGGAACGCGGGTCTCGGTGACGACGACGATCGTCTTATCCATCTTATTGGACTTGACAACGCCCTGCTTCACGCGGCGACGATTGCGTTCGAGGGTCGATTCCGGCGCCGCGGTCGGCGCGTTCGTATTAGGCTGCTCCACGGTTTGCCTCGGCGATCCGCTTCTCGGAGATCGCGGTTTGGATGCGTGCGTAATTCTTCTTCGCGGCTTTCACTTTCGAAAAGTCCGAAAGGTGGCCGGTGCGTAGTGCGAAGCGGAGGTTGAAGAGTTCTTCCTTCGTTTCGCGCGCCTTGATCTGCAGCTCGTCGATCGCGAGCTCGCGGAGCGCTTTCAAATCGGTCTTCTTCATGATGCGGCGACCTCTTGATCGGCACGCGAAATGAACTTCACGCCGATCGGCAGTTTCGCAGCCGCCAGACGCATCGCTTCCTTCGCGATCGGTTCGGTAACGCCGGCGATCTCGAAGAGCACGCGGCCCGGCCGAATCACGGCGACGTAAAACTCGACGTTACCCTTACCCGAGCCCATGCGGACTTCGGCCGGCTTCTTCGTGACGGACTTGTCCGGGAAGATCTTGATCCAGACCTTACCGCCACGCTTGACGTATCGCGTCATCGCGATACGGGCGGCTTCGATCTGGCGGCTCGTCATCCAGCACGGCTCGAGCGCTTGAACGCCGTAATCGCCGAACGTCAGGGTGTCGCCCGTGAGGGCTTTACCGGTCATGCGACCGCGGTGGACCTTGCGCCATTTGACGCGTTTCGGAGTAAGCATCGCTCGTTAACCTTCGCCGTGTTCGACGGTGGAGTCGTTCGCGCCGGAAACCGGACGCTCTGCGCTGTCGACCGTACCCTGCGAGGCGGGATCGACTTGTGATGTTTCGGTAGTTACGCCGTGGCCCAAGTCCGCAGCGTGCTCGTGCACGACGGCACCGCCGTCGATGACCGAGCCAAGCGATTGCCCGTCGGCCTGTGCCGCCTGCATCGCATCGCCCGTGTCGATCGAACCGTCGGGACGCGGTCCGCGACCGACGCCGCCACGCGTTCCCCGCCCGCCGCGGTCGTTACGCCGATCGCGGAATTGGGCGCGCTCGCCTGCCGGGATCTGCTGTTGCTGCGGACGGCCGACCTGGACGTCGCGCGGGGTGTCCGGGAGAACCTCCCCCTTGTAGATCCAGACCTTTACGCCGATACGGCCGAAGGTCGTGAACGCTTCGACATGCGCGTAATCGATGTCGGCGCGCAGCGTGTGCAGCGGCACCTTACCATCGTGATTGCGCTCGGTACGCGCGATTTCCGCACCGCCGAGGCGACCGGAGATCTGGACCTTTACGCCCTTGGCGCCCGCTTTCATCGTGCGCATGATGCCTTGCTTCATGGCGCGACGGAAGGCGATACGCTTCTCGAGCTGGTCGACGATGTTCTGGCCGACGAGGCGCGCATCGAGTTCGGGATGCTTGATCTCGAACACGTTGACCTGAATCGTCTTCTTGGTCAGATACTCGAGGTTCTTACGGATCTCATCGATGCCGACGCCACGCTTCCCGATGATGATACCGGGCTTCGCCGTGTTGACGATGACGCGCGCCTGGTTCGCGCGGCGCTCGATCTCGATCTTCGAGATAGCGGCCGAACGGGTCATGCGCCCGAAGTACTTCCGAATCGCGACGTCTTCGTGGAGCCAAGCTTGATAGTTCTTTTTCTCGAACCAACGGCTATCCCACGTACGCGTGATCCCGAGGCGAAGGCCTACCGGGTGAATCTTCTGACCCATACTATGCTTCTGCTCCGGCGGCTGCCGCGGCGGGTGCCGGGGCATTCTTCTGACGCGAGGCGCCCGGCTTTGCCGAGACGACGCGTGCGGCGCGCGAATCGCGCGTGGACATTTCGATCGCGGCGCCCGAACGGCGCTTCGGCTGCTTCTTCGGCGGTTGCGCACCGACGGCGATCGTCACGTGCGACATACGCTTGCGCTTGAAGTTCGCGCGGCCTTGGGCGCGCGGATCGAGGCGCTTCGTCATGCCGCCACCGGGGCCACCGTCGACCGTGATCCGCGTGATCCAAAGACCATCGGTATCCATGTCGTGGTTGTTTTCCGCATTGGCAACGGCGGATTTGAGCAACTTCTCGATCGGCTCGGCGGCGTAGACGCCCGCGAACTTCAGAAGGCTCATCGCCTCACGAACGCTCTTGCCACGAATGGCATCGGCGACGCGGCGCAATTTGCGCGGGCCCATGCGGGCGAACTTCAGGTGTGCGACGGCTTCCGTACGCTGCGTAGTTGCTTCCATTACTTCACCGAGCTCTTGTTATCGCCGTGACCCTTGTATATGCGGGTCGGCGAGAACTCGCCGAGCTTGTGCCCGACCATGTTCTCGGTGACGAAAACGGGGATATGCGACTTGCCATTATGGACGCCGATCGTATGACCGACCATCGCCGGAATGATCGTGCTGGCGCGCGACCAGGTCTTGATGACGCGCTTCTCACGTGAGGCGTTCATCTTCTCGATCTTCTCGATCAAGTGTTCCGCAACGAACGGACCTTTTTTCAGTGAACGACCCATGCTACTTGCTCTTCCGCTTTCTCACGATCATGTCGCCCGTACGCTTGGTGCGACGAGTCTTTTTGCCCATGGTCATCTGGCCCCAGGGCGTCGTCGGCGGGCGGCCCGACGTGGAACGCGCTTCACCACCACCGTGCGGGTGGTCGACCGGGTTCATGGCGATACCACGAACCGACGGGCGGATACCGCGGTGACGCTGACGGCCGGCCTTACCGACCACTTCGTTCTCGTGCTCGACGTTGCCCATTTGACCGATCGTCGCGCGGCAGACCATCATGATCTTGCGGACTTCGCCCGACGGCATGCGCACTTGCGCGTAATCGCCCTCTTTGGCCATCAACTGTGCCGAGGTACCCGCGGAACGAACGAGCTTACCGCCCTCGCCCGGGCTCAACTCGATGTTGTGGATGACCGTACCGAGCGGGATGAAGCGCAGCGGAAGGGCGTTACCGATCTTGATGTCGGCCTTCTCGCCGCTCTCGATCATATCGCCGATCTTGAGGCCCACGGGCGCCAAAATGTAGCGCTTCTCGCCATCGCGGTAGTGGAGCAGGGCGATACGGGCGGTGCGGTTGGGATCGTATTCGATCGCCGCGACCTTCGCCGGGATCGCGTCCTTCGAACGCTTGAAATCGATGATGCGGTATTGCTTGCGCGTGCCGCCGCCCTTGTGACGCACCGTGATGTGACCGTTGAAGTTACGGCCCGAGTGCTTCTTCGAGACTTCGATCAGGGAGCGCTCCGGCTTCTTGTTCGTGAGCTCCGAGAAGTCCATGGTGGTCATGAATCGCTTACCGGCGGAGGTCGGGTTGTACTTTTTAACTGCTGCCATTGTGCTCGACCCTACTGCTCGAAGTAGTTCACGCCGCCGAGCTCAATTTTTTGGCCCGGAGCGAGGGTGACGGTAGCTTTTTTCCAGTCCGACTGCTTGCCGGACGTACGGACGCCCTTACGAGCGAAATTCTTGGTCTTGCCGAGAACGTTCACCGTATTGATCTTGAGGACGCGGACCTTGAAGATCTCCGCGATCGCCATTTTGATCTGGGTCTTGGTCGCGGCAGCGTTCACTTCGAAGCTGTACTGCTGCACCGAGGTGCTGACCATCGATTTCTCGGTGATCAAGGGGGCGATGATGATGTCGCGCGCGTCCATTACGCTTTCACTACTTTCGTGTGCACGACGGCGAGTGCGTCGATTGCGGCCTGCGTGAACACGAGGCGCTTGAAGCCGACGACGTCTTTGACATCGAGCGAGGTGTGCGGCGTGACGCCGACCTTCTTGAGATTGCCACCGGTGCGCATCAGCGACGTTCCGACGCCCGCCATCTCGCTCTCGGCGAAGATCACGAGGGTGGTCGGGCCGTCGATCGCGCCCTTGACGCTACCGAAGAGCAACGTTGCGAGCTCGGTCGTCTTCGTGAACGCGAGACTCGTAACGTCGAGCACGCTCACGGATTCCGTGGCGAAGCGATCGGCGAGCGCGGCGCGGAATGCGGCTTTACGCTCTTTCTTGTTCAGCGAGGTGACGAACGAACGGGGCGTCGGTCCGAAGACCACGCCGCCGTGGCGCCACTGCGGCGAACGGGTCGAACCCTGGCGGGCACGGCCGGTTCCCTTTTGCTTCCAGGGCTTACGACCGCCGCCGCGGACTTCGTCCCGCTTCTTGGTCGACGCCGTACCGGCGCGCGGGTTTTCCATCTCGCGATGGACCGCACGGTACACGAGGTTCACCGCGCCCGAGCGCGTCTGCGCGAAGGGCTCCGGGGTTTCGAACGTGCGGACGACCTTGCCCGTCTTATCGATGACGTTTGCCATGTCGCTTACGCTCCGGCCACGGTCGGCGTCTTCACCGACAACTGAATGATGATGAGACCGTTCTTCGGACCCGGGACGGGGCCGCGAACGAGCAAGAGATTGCGCTCGGCATCCGCACGAACGACTTCGAGATTCTGGTGCGTGATGCGATCGACGCCCATGTGACCCGGACGGCGCGAACCCTTCACGACGTGCCCGGCATTGGTGTCGCCGTTCGAACCCGGCTGGCGATGGATCATCGAGCCGTGGCTACGGCCACCGCCCGAGAAGTTATGCCGCTTGATACCGCCGGCAAAGCCCTTACCTTTGGAGGTCGCGCAAACGTCGACGCGGTCGCCCGCAACGAATCCGTCGACGGAGATCGTGTTGCCGACCTCGACGCCTTCGATGCCATCGCGGAACTCGCGGATGTAGCGCTTCGGCTCTGTGCCCGCTTTCTTATAATAGCCGGCCATGGGCTTCGTGACGTTGTGCTTTTTCTTTTCGCCGAAGGCGATCGCAACGGCTTCGTAGCCATCGACGTCCTTCGTCTTGCGCTGGACGACGGTGCACGGGCCCGCTTCGATGACCGTTACCGGAACGGAGCGACCGTCTTCGGTGAAGACGCTGGTCATGCCGACCTTGCGTCCGAGGATGTTCTTCAAGGGCTTCTCCGACCAGGCTGCGCGCCTCTCGTACTTGCTTTCGAGAGAACCCGACCGCACTTCGGCGAATCGGGGAACGCGTGCTTCTGGAGATTTCGAGGTACAACGGGCCCTGGCGTTTCGCCAGCAGGGCCGCGGACGCGCGGCAAGGCGCGGCCGTGACGGACCACAACCCGCGTATCGTATCAGCATCGTCCAGCGGTGTCAACCGATTCCCGATCGACTTACCTCGGGGCCTGGCGTTTCTTCGGTCGGCATTCCGGCGGCGCGTGACCCGCACTCGTAATCGCTCGTCCGATGCCGACCGAATGCGGATGGCGGCCAACCCCGACTCGCCCACGTATCGATTCGCCGCAAGAAGCGAGTTCGCAAAAGCGCTCGTTTCATGAACGCAGGCGCCGCGCCAGCATCGGCCGTGTACTTTTCGCGTAGACGCCACTTGACGGCCTGTGGGACAATAGGGTGTCACCCCGCGCGATCTTTCGTCTCGATGCGATCGTTTGCGCATCTTTCCGTGACGGAATTGATAAACGTGCCTTTCGATACCCTGGGCCTCCGCCCGGAGCTTCTTCGCGCAGTCCTCGACCTCGGTTTCACCGAGCCCACGCCCGTACAGGCCGCGGCGATCCCGCCGGCACTCGCCGGCCGCGATGTTCTCGCAAGCGCTTCCACCGGCAGCGGTAAGACGGCCGCCTTCGGCCTCCCGCTTCTCCAAGCGCTCGCCGATCAGCCGCGCGGCGTCATGCGTGCGTTGATCCTCGCGCCGACGCGCGAACTTGCCGCACAGATTACCGAGCATCTTACGAAGCTCGCCGTCGGAAGCAAGATCCGCATCGCGACGATCGTCGGCGGCGTGGGCTTCGCGGGCCAAATCGGCGCGTTCAAGCGCGGGACCGAAATCATCGTCGCGACGCCCGGGCGTTTGCTCGACCATCTCGCGCAGGGCACGTGCTCGATCGCAAGCGTCGAGTACCTCGTCCTCGACGAAGCCGACCGCATGCTCGACATGGGCTTCTTGCCCGTCGTGAAGCGCATCGTGAAGATGCTCGTCAACAAGAAGCAGACGCTCTTTTTCTCGGCGACGCTTCCGCCCGCGATCTCCGAGCTCGTCAACGGGTTGCTCAAGGACCCCGCACGCGTCGATCTCGCGCCGGTCGCCGCTCCCGCAAGCGGGATCACGCAGACGATCTACTCGATCGATCAGCAGCGCAAACCCGAGCTATTTCTCGAATTACTGAAAGATAACGCGATCTACAGCGCGATCTGCTTCACGCGCACGAAAGCACGCGCGAATCGGCTGGCCGCATTGCTCGCAAAGAACAACGTGCCCGCAGAGCGCATCCACGGCGATCGTTCGCAAGCGCAGCGCACGCGTGCGCTCGAAGATTTCAAGCGCGGAAAATTCCGCGTTCTGGTCGCGACGGACATCGCGGCGCGCGGGATCGACATCGTCGAACTCGGCCACGTCGTGAATTTCGACGTACCGATGGTGCCGGAAGATTACGTCCACCGCGTCGGTCGCACCGGCCGCAACAAGGCCTCGGGCGATGCGATCACGTTCGTCGCGCCGGACGAAGAGAAGCTCTTTCGCGAAATCGAAAAGATCCTCGGCCGTCGCATCGATCGCGCGAAGACGCCGGAACTCCCCGCGACGAGCACGATCGTACGCCCCGCGGCGACGATCGAAAACGGCTTCGGTCCGCGCCCGCCGCGCACCGACCGTCGCCCGCGTCCGCAGGTGCCAGCAAATGCGAGCCGTCGGCCCGCGAGCGGCCGGCCACCTGCGTTTACGAAGTCGAACGCGCCGAAGCCGCGCTAACCGCAACGCGGCCGCGCGAGAGCGTCACGACCCGATCGAAGGCGGCCGTCAGCTCCGGCTGATGCAACGTGCAAACGAGCGTCGCACCGCGTGCGCGCGCATCGAATAAGAGTATCTCGACGATTTGGCGCGCGAGTTCCGGATCGAGCGAAGCCGCAGGCTCGTCGGCGAGGACGAGCGGTGCCGATTGTACGATCGTGCGCGCGATCGCGACCCGCTGGCGTTGTCCCCCCGAGAGATCGAATGCGCGATCGCGCGCACGATCGCCGAGGCCGAGGCGCTCCAGCACCTCGGCAACGCGCGCGCGCTCCGCAGCCGTCGGCGCGATCATGGCACGGAGCGAGTCCCACGTGGTGCGTCGACCGAAGGTGCCCGCGATGACGTTCTGGCCGACGCTCAAGGAATCGACGAGCCCGTGCGCCTGAAAGATCACCGCGATCTTGGCGCGTGCCGCACGCAAACGCACGCCATGTTGCGCCGCGAGGTCGACGCCATCGATCATCACGCGACCCGACGTCGGAGCGAACGCACCGTACGCGAGCCGAAAGAGCGTCGATTTCCCCGCACCGCTCGGCCCTACGAGCGCAACGCACTCGCCACGCGCGATTTCTAAATCGACGTAATCGAGCGCGACGCGCGCACCGTACCGATGGCCGACACCCGCGAACGCGAGCATCGCGGTCGCGGGCTCCCCCACTAGAGCAGGTTCAGGCGTTTTGCCGTCGCGCGGATACCGTCGTATTCGCGATCGTCGGCGGCCACGTACTTCGTCGCGCGCAGGATTTCCAACAGCTTCGCGTCCTTCAGCCCGAGGAACGCATCCTTCACCTTGTCCGCCGTCGCCGCGTCGAGATCGGCTTTCGCCGCCCAGACGTAATCGACGAACGGGCGGCTCGTGAAGAACACGCGCGCCTTCTGCGGATCGAGCGTCTTCTCGTCGACGAGTTTCTTATAGATCCCCTCGTCGATCGCGCCCGCATCGGCTTGTCCGGACTGCACGGCTTGCGCCGTCGCGGGATGGTTCCCGCTGAAACGGGTGGTGAGATCCTTCGCCGTATCGAGGCCCGCTTCGGTCATTTCGAGGTCGGGGATCAAGTGGCCCGAGGTCGAGTTGACGTCGCCGAAAACGAAATTCTTGCCCTTGAGTTCTTTGAGCATCTTCAGATTCGCGTTTGCTGCGCTTGCGATGAAGAGCGCGTGATAGGTCTTGTCCTGCGCGCGCTGGACGAGCGGCTTGACCTGATATTTCGCGCGCGCTTTGACATAGGTAAGCCCGCCGAAATACGCGATGTCGACGCCATCGTTACCGATCGCCTCGACGGTCGCCGCGTAGTTCGTCGGCACGATAAGGCGCACTTTGCGTCCGACCGCTTTTTCGAGAAAATCGACGAGCGGCTGGCGGCTCGAGATTTGCTCGGGTGTCGCACCCGATTCCGGGATGAAGGCGATGCGCAGATCGTCGGCCGCGCGCACGATATTGGGGAACGCAAATGTCGCGCCGGCGGCAACCGCGAGCCCGGCGGTGAAGGCGCGGCGTGAGGTTAGCGAACGGTCTTCGAACGACAAAGGAAACTCCCCGAATAACATGGGCAGAAAAGTGCGTGGCACGGCGAGCGTACGACGCCCGTAAGGACGCATCGCGACGTGTCCGCGGTTGCGCGATTAGCGGCCGTACGCGCTCATGTCGGCGTAACGAGCTCCCGCGACCGCGTCCTTCGGGACGAGTTCGGTTATGCGTTGCAGCTGTGCGGCGCTCAACTCGAGATCGCTCGCACCCGCATTGTCTTCCAGAAATCCGACACGCTTGGTGCCGGGGATCGGCACGATGTCATCACCCTGCGCGAGCAACCACGCTAGCGCGACGCGGGCGGGCGTCGAAGCGAGCTCGGCTGCGATCGTGCGTACGTTTTCCGCAAGGCGCACGTTTGCCGCGAAGTTCTCCCCCTGCCACCGCGGGCTGCCCTGACGAAAGTCATTCGGCGCGAGCTCCGCGAGTGGCCGCGTATCGCCCGCGAGCATACCGCGCCCGAGGGGGCTGTAGGGTACGATCGCCGTACCGCCCGCGCGCGCGACGCCCAGGATTTCATCTTCGAGCCCGCGCGTAAAAAGCGAATACTCGGACTGCAACGCCGTGATGTGGTGAACGGCTTGCGCGCGGGCGAGGGTGCTCGCCGATGCCTCGGAGAGCCCGAGATAGCGAACCTTTCCGGCTCGCACGAGCTCGGCCATCGCGCCAACGGTTTCTTCGATCGGCACGTTCGTATCGACGCGATGTTGATAATAGAGATCGATGACGTCGACGCCGAGACGACGTAGCGAAGCGTCGCATGCGGCGTGCACGTATTCGGGCGATCCCGCGATACCGAGCCGCTCGCCGTTCGGCCCGCGCACGATCCCAAATTTCGTCGCGAGGACGACGCGATCGCGTACGGCGCGCAACGCGTTGCCGACGAGCGTTTCGTTGCGGCCGACGCCATACATATCCGCGGTATCGAAGAACGTCACGCCGAGGTCAAGCGCCCGCGCGATCGTCGCGACGGACTGCGCGTCATCGGTCGCACCATAGAACTCGGACATCCCCATGCAACCGAGGCCGATCGCCGAGACGCGCGGACCGTGCCCGCCGAGCGTGCGGTACCGCATCAGCGCTTGAGCACGCGGATCATCTTCTCGAAGATCCCCTCGATCTGGCGCTCGTTTGCGTCCTCGAGGCGCTTCCACATCGCTTCACCGTTGCGATCGAGCGTCGCGGTCACGCGATGCGTCAAGATCGTTTTCTTCCCATCGGGCTCGATGTAGAAGCCGTGCGTACCGTCCATGCCGTCGTTGAGCAACTTCCAGACGATCTTTTTCTCGGGTTCGAGCTCCGCGAGCACGGCGTGCACGCCACCATGCCACTCTTCCGACTTGCCGACTTCGAGCGGCCCTGCGGTCCGCATGAAGGGCTGCGAAGCGAACGGCCAGATCGCATCCGCCGACGAGCCGAGGTCCGCGAGGAGTTGGAATATCCGCTTTGGCGATCCGTTGAAAGCATGCGTCCGCTCGACGTTGATATCACTCGCCATGTTCGCATTCATCGGACCTTGAGAGCCCGATTACCTGCTCTTCTGCTCGTGAGCGGCAAACGTCGCCGTGCGCGTCGCGGTGTTCAAACGATCGCCTGCGAGCAGATAGTAATATCCCTTCCCGTCGTGCTCGCGGCCATCCCACACGGCGACGCGCCCGGGACCGATCGCCGTGAGTTCGTCGCCGTGGACGACGATCGTCGTCCCCTGATCGAGCCCGAGTCCCAGCAGTTCGGGATGCGCGCGCAACACGACCGCGAGATCGTTCGCGCGCCCACGCGCATCGACGTGTTGATCGATCGCCACGTTCGTGAGTAAGCCGAAGCCGATCTCGTGGCCGGGCGCCATCACGATCGTGTTGTCATCGGGCGTCGACGATCCGCGCACGAGATACGAACCTTGGATCGTCGCACCGGCCGAACCACCATAGACGACCCCGCCGCGATCGAGCAATCGTCGGATCTCGGTGAGCGTGCGCGTGCCGTTGTACGCATCGGCCAGGCGCCACTGGCGGCCGCCGATGAGCATCACGCCCGTGGCCTCGCGCAAGGGTTTGACGAACGCTTCGGAGTCGGCGATTGCACGATCCGTCGTGTGCAACACCGTGCACGCCGCGATGGAGCAGTATTTTTGGAGTTGTTCCGCGGTCTGCGGTTCGGTGACGCTTGCCGTCGGAATGACGACGATTTTCGCCGCCGCACCACCCGCAGCCGCGAGGAAGCGTGCGTTCCCGTCGGCGATCGTGCCCCCGCCCGTGATGACGAGCGTTCCGATTTGCGGGCCATGCGAGGGTACCGTTTGCGCGAGACTCGGTGAGGCGAAAGCAAATGCGGAAAATGCGAGCATGCAGGCGACGATGCGGATCATGCGCTCTCGTTCGATTCCCCGTGCGCGAACCATGCTCTCCCGCGTCGCGCGCGCCGATATGGCGCTAGAGCTCGCCCTGAATCGCGAGACTCGTAACGCCGATCAACACCCAGAGGATGCCGCCGACGATCAAGGGCGCGAAGCCCGCCTTCCGGATCTTTTGCACGTCCGTCGCAAGACCGACGCCGGCAAGGGCGACCGCGATCAGAAAGATCGCGATCGCGGAAAGCGCGGCGTGCGCGGACATTGGAATCAGGTGGAACGTGTTCGCGAGCGTTGCCGCGATGAAGTACAAGATGAACCACGGCACGATCGCGGCCCACGGCACGCCGCGCTCGCTCGCACGCAGCGCACGCGCGCGGCGCACCGCAAAGAAGCCGACGATCGGCAAGATCAGCGTGGCGCGCGTGAGCTTGACGATCACCGCTTCGTCGCCCGCAGCCGTGCCATAGGCGTAACCGGCAGCGACGACCGACGACGTATCGTTGATCGCGGTGCCGGCCCACACGCCGAACGCATGCTGCGACATGTGCAGCAGATGACCCAGTGGCGGAAACGCGAGCACCGCAACGACGTTGAACAGAAAAATCGTCGAGATGGCGTACGCGATCTCGGATTCGCTCGCAACGATGACCGTCGCGAGCGCCGCGATCGCCGACGCACCGCAGATCGCGGTGCCGACGCCGAGCATGGTGCGAACGGGCAGATCGAGGGAAAACATCCGGCCGAGCACATACGCGGCGACCAGCACGACCGTCATCGTGCCGAGCATCAGCGGCAGCGAGGAGCTCGCTTCGTGGACGACCTGTGCGAGATCGAGCGACGTACCGAGTACCACGATCGAGGTTTGCAACAGGGTCTTCGAGGCGAAACGCATTCCCGGTGCGAACGCGGCCGTCGGTTTGCGTAGCATCGCGACGACCGCGCCGATCAGGATCGCGAACACCGCCGCCCCGATGATCGGCGCCACATGTCCGAGAACGTACGCCACGACGGCGATCCCAATGCAGAGGGCGAGGCCGGGTGCGATCTTCTTCATCCAGAACATTCCGTTACCGCAAGAAAACGGTCGGAGCCCTTGGCACCCCAAGCACTCCGACCGCAGAAAACGTGAGCGTGCAGAGACTCGAACTCTGACGGGTCGCCCCACGGGAACCTAAATCCAGCGCGTCTACCAATTCCGCCACACACTCGCGTGCCGAGTGCGTTCGTCTTTCGCCCGAAAAGTGCCCGCTCCGATGCGCGCTCGTGCGAACCAACCGGCACCGACTTGCGTCAAAGCCTCGGGAGCGATACAATCTCCCGGTTGCAACGCGCCTTTAGCTCAGTCGGTAGAGCATCGGACTTTTAATCCGTTGGTCCCGGGTTCGAGTCCCGGAGGGCGCACCAACACCGATCGCGGCCTGAGTACTCCTACTCGGGCCGTTTTCGTTTATGCGCGACGGGCAGAACCGCGAATGCAAGGCTTTGGTAATTTAGCCTCTTTAGGGTTGGTCGTGTCGGCCGCCCGGGCTTATAACGGGAGCACTGCGACGGCCGCGTTTGGCCGCTCGCCCTTTCCGTTATCTTTGGGGGATATCGCCATGGTCGCTCTCGAGTACCACGCGCAGCAGATGCCCGGCCCGATTCCGCTTGCGGACGTCCTCGAGGATATTCTCGCGGGCGGCGCCATCCGCACGAGTCTCGCACTGCACCCATCGTCTTGCGAAGACCCACGAGCCGCGCGACTCCTCCTTACGTTGCTCGATCGCGTGCGAAAAGCGGAAGCGTCACGCGTCGACGGCTTCGCGCAAGTCCGCGACGCGGTAGCGGAAACGGCGCACGGCGCGCAGGCGGTTGCCGACGTCGCGCTTCGCGCGCGTGCGAAAGCCGCTGCCCTCACGACGGCGGCGGAACGCTCGGTCATGACGCTCAACGAAGCGATGGACGGTCTCCAGCGCATCACCGAAGTTATCGCGGCCTCGGCGAAGGCCGTGAACGTACTCGGTTCGGCCTCGGCCGGGATCGAAGAATTCTCCTCGATCATTCAAGAGTTGAGCGAGCGCACGGATCTGCTCGCCCTAAATGCCTCGATCGAAGCCGCGCGCTCCGGCGTACATGGCCGCGCGTTCGCCGTCATCGCGCGCGAAATGCATGCGCTCGCCGACAAGACGCGCGCGCAAAACGCAAAGATCGCCGCCGCCGTCGGCCGCGTCAGCGAAATCGCGACGAGCGCGCGAGTGCGTTCGGCGAGCAATCAGCAACACATCGGCGACGTCGGCGCAAGAGCCGTCGCCGCGCAATCCGACCTCGCGACGATGGTCGAGCTCATCGATCGGTCGTTTGCCGACATCACGGAAATCACCGCAACGTGCGAGCACCAAGCGACCGCGCTCGAAACCTTAGCCGCAACGATCCCCGCCACCTAAAACCAACCCGCCGAACCCCGCGCGAAAAACCGTTTCGCACACGCGAAACGCCCAAATCGGCCGCATCGTGAGCGGATTTCGCAGCCGCTCGAAAGCCGCCGCGATCGTCCAGATGTGGCCCGGGGTAAATGCCGAACGCACGTTCCCGGCGTTGTCGCCGACGATAAAGCCGTCGTCGTGTATGCGACCTCTCGGCGCGACCTCTCGGCCGTCCGGCCGCCAGACGAGCGCCGCGAACGCGGCCCGTATCACCCCAAGCACCGTCACGGTAGCGTCTTCGCGAACCACTCGACCCAGCGACGACTCACTTCTTCGCTTCGAATGGGATCGGTCGGGAAGTGGCCGTTGACGGGAATGATCGCGAGTTCGACCGGCGTGCCCACCGCGCGGATCTCGTGGTAGAACTCGTATGCGAGGGGTTCCGGCACGCGCTGATCGCCCGCATCGGTCATGATGAGCGTCCGCGTCTTCACCCGCGATGCATACGTGAGCGGCGATTCCGCCTCGTAGAACGCTCGCAGTTTCGGATCGGTCCACGGCGACTTCTCGCTGATGAACACGTTCGTGAAATCGCGCGCGTCCGTCAGCGTCGCGTAGCCGAGCCAATCGTTCACGGCCGCGCCCGACATCGCGGATTTCCAACGCGTGTCGTGCGTGATGAGCCATGAGGTCATGAGCCCGCCTTCGGACCAACCGGAGACGCCGATGCGCGTTTCATCGATCACGCCGAGCTTCAACACCGCGGCAAGCCCGCTCATGCAGTCTTCGCCCGGAGCGCTCGTGATCCGCGGGATCGTTGCCTGTGCGAACTTCGCGCCCATGTTATCGCTACCGCGATAATTCGGTTCGAAAACGAACCAGCCGCGCGCCGCCATCAGTTGCGTGAGCGACGAGAACGCAACGGTGGACGTCGCCGTGGGGCCACCGTGGATCACGAGCACGAGCGGCGCCTTCGTACCCTTCCGATAGTTCGCGGGTTCGGTAAGAACGCCATCGACCGTGTAGCCGTCTGCGTCTTTCCACGCGATCGTACGCGCCGCGCCCATCGCATGATTTGCGACCGGCGCATTGTAGTTCGTAAGCCGGCGCGGTGCCTTCGCGTTCGCCGCCATGACGAACAATTCGCCCGGGTGGGTGTGCGTCGCGCCGACGAAGGCGATCGTGCCGTTTTGCGCCATCGTCGCCGACGACGATTCGACATCGCCGAGCGGCACGGGCGTAACGGCGCCGTCGAGCGCTAGTTTGAAGAGCCGGTTATGCGTTTCCGTCGGCGCACCCGTGAGAACGCTCGTGTCGCCCGGGCCGAACGCACCGAACCGGACGTTCCGATCGAGTTTCGCCGTAAGGATGCGCGCATGCGACCCGTCGGCGTTCGCGATCGCGAGGTCGTTTTGCGATGCGGAGGCGGGGTCTTCCATGGTGTATGCGATGTGTTTGCCATCGTGCGAAAACACCACGCGGCCGGCACCGCGCGGTGCGACGAACGGGCGTACGACGCGCGAACCGAGGTCGACGCGCGCGAGCGTGCGCAGGCGATACCGACCGGTGAACGCATCGGGCGCCCTGCCGAAGAGTACGCTCCGACCATCGGGCGCGAACGTCAGCCCGCCCTCGACGCTCCATGTTCCGCTCGTGATGCGCTTCGCTATCCCGCCGTTTGCCGGAATCGTCCAGAGGTGGTTCGGGACCGGCTCCGCGCGGACGTTCCACGCGTTTTCGCCGACCATGAAGCCGTCGTCGTGCGCTTCGATCGCCTTCGCATTCGGCGCTTCATCCGGCGTCGTGTAGGCGATCTCGCGATCGTTCGGGCTCCACGCGAAATCGCTCGGCCCCTTCTTCGTCTCGGTGAGACGCTGCGCATCGCCGCCGCCGAGCGATACGACGTAGACTTGTTGTGCGGCCTTTTCATCGCCGTTCGGCGTGGCGACGAACGCTATGCGGGAACCGTCGGGCGACCAGCGTGGGCGCGACGCGTCGTCGCGGTCGCGCGTGAGCGGTCGCACGGCGCCGCTCGCGACATCGACGAGCACGATTTCGCTACGCGTCGTATCCTTTTCGTAATCCGCGCGGCG
The DNA here is from genome assembly GCA_037441145.1 of Armatimonadota bacterium. Taxonomy (GTDB): domain Bacteria; phylum Vulcanimicrobiota; class Vulcanimicrobiia; order Vulcanimicrobiales; family Vulcanimicrobiaceae; genus JBBISR01. Next base: position 44,949 of record JBBISR010000012.1, on the reverse strand, counting down.
GAGCGTCACCGCGACGGTCTTGCCGTCCGGTGCGATCTGCGCGTCGCCGACGTTGACGAGCCCGCGGAGGTCGGATAACGCGAGCGGCCGCGTAACGGGCGCCGCAGCATTTGCGGCAAGGGCGAGGGCGAGGACCGCGACGAGCGCGGCGAGGGTACGACGCATCACTTCAACCACCGATCGAACCAGCCCATCCACGCGCGGTATACGCTTTCGCGCCCGACGGGATCCGTTGGAAAATGCCCCGCGCGGGGCCACGCTTCGAATTCGACATGGGTACCGCGCGCTTTGAGCGCGTGATAGAACGCGTACGATTGCGTGATCGGCACGCGTTGGTCGCCCGTGTCGGAGAGGATCAGCGTCGGCGTTACGACGTCGTTCGCAAACGTGATCGGCGACTCGGCGCGATAGGCCGCGCGCCCCGAAGGCGTAAACGGCGAAACGCCCGGGATGAACGTTTGCGCGAACTCCTCGTTGATATCGGCGAGCACCGCCTGCTCGTACCAGTCGTTCACGGCAGCGCCGCTGACGGCGGCCTTGAACACGTTCGTATGGCCGACGATCCACGACGTTTGCAAACCGCCGCCCGACCAGCCGGAAACGCCCATGCGCTTCTGGTCCACGATCCCAAGTTTCTCGACCGCCGCGAGGCCGAGCATGTTATCGCGTGCGGGGCCGCTCGTCACGTGGCCGACGATCGCTTGCAAATACGCATCACCCATGTCGTCGCTCCCGCGATAATTCGGTTGGAACACGAGGAACCCGTGCGCGGCCATCGCTTGCGCCTGTAGGCTCCAATTCTGCGTCGAAGTCGACACGGGGCCGCCGTGGATCACGAGAACCAGCGGATATTGCTTTCTCGCTACGTAGTCCGGCGGGTACGTGAGCACGCCGCAGGCATCCATCCCGTCGTCCGTCTTCCAGTCGATGCGCTCGCTCTTGCCCCACGTGTAGGCCTTCGCGAAGGTCGCGTTCTCATCGCTCAGCCGCACGGGCGGCTTCCCGATTTGCGGAAGCACGTAAATTTCCGGCGGCCGCGACGGCGACTGGCCGACGAACGCGATCGCGCCCGTTTTCGCGGATACGGAAGCATCCGGCCCGAAATCGACATCGCCGAGATCGACCTTACGCGCCGCGCCACCCGTCACCGGAATCGTCCACAGCACGTTGCGCACGCCGTCGGGCGTTGCGATCGCGAGCGATTTTCCGCCATCGGCAAAGGCGAACCAGTGCACGTTCCGATCGACGCTCTTGGCATCGGCCTTCACGGCGCCCGTCGCCGCATCGCGTACGACGACGTCGCTCTGGAGATAGACGCTGCCGTGGCGCGGCTCTTGCACCGCCATGAGCGTGCCGTCCGGGGAATACACGACGACACTTGCCGGCTTGCCCGCGAGTGGCGACGATTCCGCGCCGGTCGTGAGATTGCGCACGACGACGCTCGATTTGGTGAAGTGCGCGAACACGCCGTCGGGTTGCTGCATGTACGCAAGCGTCGTACCATCGGGCGCGAACGTCATGCTCGCGCTTCCTTCGCGCGGGAGGCTGGCCTTGCCGGAGGTGAGCTTCTTCGCGCCGTTGCCGTCCGCGTCGACGGTCCACAGCTGCACGGGCATCGACGGTTCGCGCGTGAGAAAATGTTCGTCCGTCACTTCGAACACGTCGTTGTGTTTTTCCGCAGCCTTCGCATCCGGGCGCTCGTCGAGCGAGCCGAATACGAAACCGCTTCCATCCGGGCGCCAAGCGAAATCGCCGACGCCGCCGGGCACGGAAGTGATCTTTTGCGCATCCCCGCCATCCATGCGCAACACGTAGAGCTGCGGCGGCTTGCCCTTCGCGGGGATCGCCGTGAACGCGATACGATCGCCCGCGGGCGCCCAGCGCGGGCCGCTCACGCCATCGCGCTCGCGCGTCAGCGTGCGCGGCATGCCACCCGTCACGTCGATGAGTGCGAGCTCCGCATGCGAAACGTTCGTCTTGAAATCTTGCCGCGATCGAACGTACGCAATGCGCGATCCATCGGGTGCGATCGCGGGCTGGCGTACGGTGACGACCCCACGCGCGCTTTCAAGAGCGAACGATTCCGCGTCGGCTCGCGACGCGAGCGAACAGATGGCGATAGCGACGCCGGCCCACGTGGCGGGACCGAACGGATGAACGAAACGGCGCAACGGCATCTCCTAGCAAGCGATGCCGACGGTCGTTTAGCGCAAACCTGCGGACTCCCTTGGGCGTTTGCCTAGAGGACGACCTTGCCTTTGGACGATGCTTCCACGGTCAAGCCGATGTGCACCACGTTCCCCACGAGCAACACGCCCGCGGCCGTGAGATGTTGGTCCACGAGATTGTATTCGCGACGATCGATCGCGAGGTCGGCGGAGTAGCCCACGCGCGTGTAGCCCGCTTCGTCCGGTACGGCACCTTCGAGATGTGCGGTAAACGTAATCGGCTTCGTCGTGCCCTTGATCGTGAGGTCGCCCGTCACTTTGAAATCGCTCGCGTCTTCGCGCGTGATGCTCGTACTCTTGAACGTCATCGTCGGGAAGTGCTCGGTATCGAAATAGGTCGCCGAGCGCAGCTCGCCATCCCGTTCTTTGTTGTCCGTATCGAGTTTCGCGGGATCGAGCGTCGCCGCGATCTGCACCGGAACCACGCTATTCGGTACCGTCACGAGCGTGAGCTTGCGGATCGGAATGTGCCCCCACACTTTGGAGACGACCAAGTGCGAGACGGTGAACTCGGCACGCGAGTGCACGATATCGGGCGTCCATTCGCGGACCGCATCCGCCGCGCGCACGGGTGCGGCGACGATCGTAAGCGATCCGAGTACGAGAGCGAGGGCGAAAGATTTCACGCCGCGCCGATTCTCGTTTGCAAAGCCGCGCCCATGCGCGCCGTCGCGCGTGTGACCTTAAAGAACGTTAACGTCACGACAGGAGACCGCGCGCACCCATGCGGATGATGGGCGATGACGTTCCGTATCGGCTCGCTCGCCCTCGCATGTGCGTCGCTCGTCCTCTCTCTCGTGGGCGCCGTTCCCGCGGGGGCGCAAACCGTGCCCCAAGGGCGCCTCGCCGCGCTGCAGTGGCGGAGTATCGGGCCGTTTCGCGGTGGGCGAACCGTTGCGGTTACGGGCGTTCCCGGGATGCGCCACCGATTCTACATCGCGGCGGTCGACGGCGGTGTGTGGCGCACCGATAATAGCGGACGCACGTGGACGCCGATCTTCGACGACCAACCGACCCAGTCGATCGGTGCGATCGCGGTCGCGCCATCGGATCCGAACACGCTCTATGTTGGAAGCGGCGAGGGCTTGCGGCGCCCGGATCTCTCCGTCGGCGACGGCGTCTACCGCTCGACCGATGCGGGCGCCCACTGGACGCACCTCGGCTTGCGCGATGGGAAACAGATCGGCGCGATCGCGGTCGATCCGAAGGACCCGAAGCGCCTCTTCGTCGCGGTGCTCGGCCATCCGTACGGTCCGAACCCCGAGCGCGGCCTCTACCGCTCGCTCGACGGTGGCGACCACTTCGAACGGGTGTTGTACGAAAACCCGGATGTCGGCGCGATCGCCGTCGCGCTCGCCCCGAACGATCCGCAAACCGTGTACGCAACGATGTGGGCCTCGCGCCGACCGCCGTGGTATGCGGGCGGCGGGACGAACGCGGCAAAGCTGGGCGGCGGGCTGTATAAGTCGACCGACGGCGGCACGACGTGGAAAGCCCTTACGACGGGCCTCCCCGGGATCGCGGAAAACCGCGGCCGCATCGGTATCGCGATCGCGCCGAGCGATGCGACGCGCATGTATGCACTCGTCGATGCGCGCGGCGCGGGTGGCGTGTATCGCTCGGACGATGCGGGCGCGACGTGGCGCCGCACCAATAACGAACCGCGCGTCTGGAGCCGCGGCGACGACTTCGCGGGGATTACGGTCGACCCGAAAGATCGCGACACGGTGTATTCGGCGAACACGTCGACCTATCGCTCGCGCGATGGCGGCACGACCTTCACCGCGCTTAAAGGCGCACCCGGTGGCGACGACTACCATACCGTGTGGATCGCACCGGACGACCCGAACACGATCCTGCTCGGCGTCGATCAGGGCGCGACGCTCAGCGTCGATGGTGGGGCGACGTGGAGCTCCTGGTACAACCAGCCGACGGCACAGTTCTATCACGTAGCGACCGACGACCGCTACCCGTATCACGTATACGGCGGGCAGCAAGAATCCGGAAGTATGGGCGTGCTCAGCCGCGGCAACGACGGCGCGATCACGGCGGGCGACGCGCACTCGATCGGTGTCGAAGAATACGGTTACGCCGCCCCCGATCCGCTACATCCGGGAATCATCTATGGCGGCAAAGGCTCGCGATTCGACGAGCGCACCGGGCAAGTGCGCGACATCGCGCCGATCGTGCTGCGCGACGACGATCCGGGCTATCGCTACGACCGCACGGCGCCGATGATCTTCGCGCACGCCGACCCCCACACGCTCTATCTCGCGGCCAACGTCGTCTTCTCCACGCGCGATGGCGGCCAGCACTGGCGGCAACTCTCGGGCGATCTCACGCGCGAACATCCGGGCGTGCCCGAGTATTTCCGCGACTTCATGCGCGCGGGCGAAGCCGAACATCGCGGCGTCGTGTACGCACTCGGGCCCTCGTATAAGACTGCGAACACGCTCTGGGCCGGAACCAACGACGGGCTCGTGTGGCGCACGACGTCCGCAACCGCGGCGAAGCCCGCGTGGGCAAACGTGACGCCGCCGGGGATGCTGCCGTGGACGCGCGTCGCGCAGATCGACGCATCGCGTTTCGACGATACGACGGCATACGTTGCGGCGAACCGCTATGCGCTCGACGACGAGCATCCGTATGTGTATCGCACGCGCGATGGCGGGCGCTCCTGGAAGCTCGTCGTCACCGGGCTCGCGGACAACGATCCCGTGAACGCCGTTCGCGAAGACCCCGTACGCCGCGGGCTTTTGTACGCGGCGACGGAACGCGGCGTTTCGGTTTCGTTCGATGCAGGCGATCACTGGCAGTCGCTCCGCGCGAATCTCCCGCCGACCTCCGTGCGCGATCTCGTCGTGCACGGCAACGACCTCGTCGTCGGTACGCACGGGCGCTCGTTTTGGATCATGGACGATATCGCGGCACTGCGTGAAATGGATCCGAACGCCGCACCCGCGCGCCCGACGTTGTACGCGCCGCAGCTCGCCACGCGCGCGCGCCGCGACACGAATCCGGACACCCCGCTCACGCCCGAGGAGCCGACCGGACAGAACCCGCCCGATGGCGCGATCTTCGATTACGAACTTCCGCAAACGGAGAAACACGTCGCTCTCACGATCGTGGACCCTGCAGGCACGGTCGTGCGGCGTTACGCGAGCGACGATGCGGCACCCGCGATTCCGGATGGGCTCAACGTGCCGACCTACTGGCTCGCGCCATTCATCGTGCCCGCCACGAGCCCGGGGATGCATCGTTTCGTCTGGGACTTGCACGAGACCGCGCCGCGCGCGTTGCAGCGCGATACGCCGATCGCCGCGATCCCGCACGGTACGCCGTACGATCCGCAAGGGCCGCTCGTCGCCCCCGGGCGCTACGCGGTAACGCTCGACGTCGACGGCGCGCGCAGCACGCATGCGGTCACCGTGCGTGAAGATCCGCGGATCGGCGATGTCACGACGGCGGATCTCCTCGCGCAAAACGCCCTCGCGCGCAAGGCCGTGCGCGCCATGAACGATGCAGCATCGGCCCGCGACGCGTTGCCGGCGGACTCGACGCTGCGCGACGACCTCGCCACGGCGAACGCCGACTTTGCGACGATTCTCGGCAGCGTCGAGAGCGGCGACGCCGCGCCGACGCTCGCGCAAAGGCAGACGTTCGCGCGTGCGCGCAGAGCGCTCGACGCGCTTCTTGCAAAGGCGGCGAAAACGCAAGGGCGCTAGCATCGTCGCCGGCCGAGGAGCCGATCGGCAATCCACGAGCGTCCGTGCGAACGTTACGTTTGGAGCGGTTCGAACCGACTATTCAAACAGTACTTTTCGAAGGAGCGCGACGTTTTGCGGTTTGGTATCGGGCGGTTTGGCATCGGTTGGAAGCTCGCGCTGTGTTTCGCGGTGCCGCTCGTCGCCCTCGTCCTGGAAGTGGCCGCGTTACTCGTCGGCCTCATGCGTGTCGATGCGGCAACGGCGCGCGAGAACGCGCTGCATTCCGCGCGGGCGACCGCGCAGCACGCATCGGCGGAGCTCGTGGATATTCGCCTCGAGCTTCGTGGGTACGTGCTCACCCGCGATCCGAAAGAACGCGGCGCCGAAGCGGCTGCCGAGCGGGCGCTTCGGGCGGATGTTGCCGAGTTGCAGAAACTCGGATCGCGCTATCCCGCGCTCGAAAGCCCGCTCGAAGACCTCGGCCCGCTCATCGACGAACGCAAGCTCGTTACCGAAGTCACCATCGCGTACGCGAACAAGAATCGTGGCGCACTCCTCGATGCCTATGGCGGCGATAAACGCGGCGAGCGCATGACGATGTTCGCAACGATCGCAAGCAACACGCGAAATGGCGCGAGCCTCGATGCGGCGCTCGGCAAGATCGTCGCCGTCCTCGACGACGGCGCGCAAGCCGCTACGCGCGAGCGCGACACGACGCTCTTCGATCTCCGCGCGATCGCGATCGTCGGAGCGATCGTCGCCTTCGTCGCCACGTTCGCCGTCGGAGCGCTCTTCTCGCGTCGTCTCGGCCAGCGCCTCGCCGACGTTTCAAGCGCGCTCGAGACCATCGTCGAAGAGGATCTCTCGATCCTTTCCGCCGCGCTTCACCGGCTCGCAAACGGCGATCTGCGCACGGGGTTACGGACGCCGCAGCGTTCGCTTCACGTGCGGGGTAACGACGAAATCTCCGTTCTCGCGCGAAGCCACAACGCGCTTGGCGACGGCCTTTCCGCGATCCAACACGATCTCGATCTCGCGCTCGCCGCATTACAAGATGTCGTCGGCGGCGTGATCCATGCGGCGCGTGCCGTCGCTTCGGGAAGCGATGAATCCGCCGTCGCGGCGGATCAAGCGACGGCCGCGGTTGCTTCCATCGCCGGGAACGCGAGCGAGATCGCGATCGGCGCTGGCTCGCAATCGGAACGCATCACCGCGGCGTCGACGGCGATCGAAGAGCTCTCGCGCGCGGCCCAACAGATCGCGATCGCCGCGCGACAGCAAACGCAAGCCCTCGGCGAAACCGTCGACGGGATCGCCGGACTCGACAGCGGCATTCGCGTGCTCTCCGACCATGGCACCGGGCTCGCGGAATCCGCGCGCATCGGCTTGGAACGTGCGCGCGCGGGCGCGGGAGTCGTCGAGAAAAGCCGCGATGGCGCGCGGCGGCTGCGCGACGATTCGCAGCGATGGAGCGCTGCGATCGAAGCGCTCGTTCGCCGCTCGGTCGATGCCACAGAGATCGTCAAGACGATCGCCTCGATCGCGGAACAATCGAATCTGCTCGCCCTCAACGCCGCGATCGAAGCGGCGCGCGCGGGCGAACACGGGCGCGGGTTCGCCGTGGTTGCAACCGAGGTACGAAAGCTCGCCGAGCGTTCGCAGCGTGCGACCCGCGATGTTGCCGAAATCCTCGGCGCGATCGAACGCGAAACCGCCGATGCGGCCGCAGCGATTCGTGCGGCCGATGCTACGATGCAGGCGAACGTCGCGCTCGCCGAAGTCGCGGGCGAAGCACTCGACGGCGTGGCGCGATCCGCCGAGGAGACCGATCGCGTCGCGCACGACGTCGCGCGCCGCGCGGAAGAGATGCGCGCGGCCTCCCTTCGCATCACGACCGCGATCGGGAGCGTTTCGAGCGCGGTCGAGGAGAACGCCGCCTCGGCCGGGCAGATGCGGGCGACGACGCAAGAGATTACCGATGCGATGCTCCCCGTCGCCGCAAGCGCGGAACAGCAAAGCGCGGCCGCCCACGTTGCCGCTAGTTCGACCGCCGAACTCGCGGCGGGGATCGGCGAGATCGAGGCGGCGACGCGGTCGTTACGCGATCAAGCACGCCTCCTCGATGCGCTCGTCGCACGCTTCACGATCGCGATCGAGACGCCGCGCGCGCTCGAGGCTACGCCGGAAACGGCTCGCGCAGCAGCGTCGCAAGCGCGGTAATGCCTGTCACGTAGTTTCCCATGCGCAGGTTCTCATCGTCGGCATGCTGGTTGTCGTCCGCATTGACCAGCGGCAGTAACAGAAACGGGACCTTGAGCTCGCCGACCATGTCCGCCGAGGGTACGGTCGCGCCCGACATCCGGATCTCAACCGGTGCGCTGCCGAACGCGTTCGTCAACGCGCGGCGCGTCCAACGCCCGACGGCGGAATCCGCGGATCCACGCACGGCCACCTCCGCGCTCGTGTTGGTCGTAAGCGATGCCAACCGGGGGTTCGCGAGACGCTCCGCATCGGTCGGCTCGCGGTCGAGCAGCGTGTAGCCATGCGCGACGATGTATGCGCGGAATGCCGCAACGAGTCGCGCGCCCGGAATCTCCGGAACCGTGCGGATGTCCATCGCCGCGACCGCGCGGTCGGGGATGATGGCGGCGGCTTTGTCGCCGATCTGCGCCGCGCCGAGCCCTTCGATGTTGAGGGTCGGGTACTGGAGCGCTTCTTGCGGCGAAGCGGCAACGCGGTCGAGTGCCGCAACCGTAAACGATTTGCGAATCGCGGCTTCGTCGTCGGGCACGCCCGCGAGAATCGCGCGCGTGCGCGGATCGATCGTCACGCCCGCATACCAGCCCGGAATCAACACGCGCCCATCGTCGTTCTTCATTCCGGCAAGGAGCCGCGCGAGCCCGAACGCCGGATTCGGAATGACGTTGCCATAGTGCCCGCTATGCGCCGCGCGCTTCGCGCCATAGACGGTCAGCGCCATGCCGATCACGCCACGATTGCCGTAAACGATTGTCGCGCGGTTCGTGGGATGTTGCGGCGAATCGCAAATGACGAGCGCGTCGCTCTGTAAGAGCGCCTTGTTCGTCGCGAGCACTTGCGCGATCGAGGGCGAGCCTTTCTCTTCTTCGCTATCGACGATGACCTTGACGTTGACCGTCGGCTCGATGCTCGCATCGCGCATCGCCGTCAGGACCGCGAGCAACATCGCAATCGGGCCCTTGTCGTCTGCCGTCGCGCGGCCGTATAACCGCCATTCGGGATCGATCGGCCCCTGCGTGAGGCGTTCGGTCGGGATCGCCGCGAACACGCCGTTGTCGTCGCGCGCCTTGAGCACGGGAATCCATGGGCTCGCTTGATGCCATCGGCTCGGCACGACCGGCTGTCCATCGAGATGCAAGTAGAACAGCACCGTCTTGCGACCGGGAACCGCGGGGCGCGAAGCGTACACCATCGGCCGCCCGTTGTTCTCGAGCAGCTGCGCGGTGAGCCCCGCGCGTTCGAATGCGGCTTTCGCCCAATCGGCGTTTTTCGCGACGTCGGCCGGTACGATCGCATCGTTCGGCAACGCGAGAAATTCCAAGAAATCGCGCAGTTGCTGGGGCTGATTTTTCGCGAGTGCCGCATCGAACGCCGCAGGCACTTCCGCGCGAGCGCTATCGGCCGTCGCGCCGACCTCCGCGACGGCGACGAGCGCGGCGAGCGCAAAGAACGCGACAAACTGCGGGGCGGAAAACCGACACGAGAACATAGGTGTCGCTACGCGCGGACGCGTTCAGACGCCTCCGTGAAGCCACGCGCGGATCAACCGCCGCGCGATCGTGTCGAGCGCGGGAAGCCGCGTCTCCAACCGCGTTGCGAGCTCCGCGACTTCCGCCCGCGCGAACCAGCGGACGTCGTCCATTTCCTCGCCGAAACGGATGTCGAACGACGCAGCGCGTGCGAAGAAGCCGACCATGAGCGACTGTGGAAAAGGCCACGGTTGCGAAGCGAAATAGCGAATATCCGCGATGCGAATGCCCGCTTCTTCGTACACCTCGCGCGCGACGCAATCTTCGAGGCTTTCTCCCGGCTCGCAAAACCCCGCAAGCGTCGAATACATCCCCGCGGGCCACTCGCGCTGACGGCCGAGCACGACGCGGTCGCCATCGGTCACGAGCATGATCGTTGCCGGATCCGTACGCGGAAAGAAACGCGAGCCATCCGCGTCGTTCGTACACGCGCGCACGTGCCCGGCCGCGAGCATGCGCGTCGGCGCACCGCAAACGCTGCAGAATCGGGTGCGATCGTGCCAATGCGCGAGCGCCCGCGCATAGGCCATGATCGCCACATCTGCGGGGTCCATCGCAACCTCGATACGCCGTAAATCCGCAAAGCGCGCGTCATCGGGAAGCGCGCCGCACGATGCGAGCGCCGCGGCTTCTTCGCGCGTCGCGTCGATGTCGCGTGCGAAAAACGCATCGCCGCTGCTTCGCGTCCCGAGAAAGATCGCGTCGTTCGGTAGTTCGCCTTCCGTGCGCGGGAAATGCGCGACGGGCAGAGCCCCATGCACGAGATGCCGGCCGCGCCACACGGGCGCGAGCCGGCCCACATCCCACGCGCGCGCGAGCCATGCGCGGTCCTCGCGCCGCTCCGATGCGCGGTCGAGATCGTCCGTCCGATAGATGCTACTCGTCACACACCGCAGCAACACGCGGCGAGCGACGTGGGTTTGCGGCTACACCTTGCGCTGATGCAACATGAAACCGTTGCCTTCGGAATCTTTCGCGAACGCCATGAAGCAACCGGGCGTTTCTTCGATGTGCCCGTCGCCTTCGAAATGCACGCCGCGTTCCTTGTATCGCGCGACCGCCGCGTGCACGTCGGCGACGCTGAAGAGCACGGAGTTGTTCGGATGCCAAGAACCGTCGTCCATCTTCCAAAGCCCGAACGTCGCGCCGTCGGCGAGCTCGAATTCGGCACCCATGCCGCCGTACTCCATCGCGATCGTGAGCCCCATCGTGTCGCGCCAAAACGCGATCGCGCGGTCGTAATCCTTGATGAGATAGGTCGTGATATCGATGCCGCGGATCGCGGCGGAGTCGGTCGTCATCGCAAGCCTCCGTGAACGAGGTTCCCTGTGGGACGTGCTCCGTTCCCCGCGGACGGGCGATGCCCTCGGTGTGCCGCAACTGGGGGGCAATAGCGAGTCGGTTGCAAGGAAGTCACACCGGACGCGTGCGATGGAAACGCATGCGACCATCCCTATGGACGGCGGCGCGCCGCTTCGCCATCATCATCGGAGCATGCGGCGCCGCCCTCGCACTCGCGATCGGTTGCTACGCGCTCGCGGTCGTTGTGGCGACGAAGACGGGCGTCGCCGCGACGACGGGCACCGTAACGGGCCTCGCCCTGCACGCTCCGGTTACGATCGCGCGAGACGATCGCGACGTGCCGCATATCCGCGCGACGGACGAACACGATCTGTTCTTCGCGCAGGGCTACGCAACCGGATCCGATCGGCTCTTTCAGATGGATATCACGCGCCGATACGTGCTGGGCGAACTCGCGGAACTCCTCGGGCCACCGCTCGCAGATGTCGATGCGACGCAACGCGTGCTCGATGCGCGCCGCATGGTCGAACGGCAATGGGCCGGCCTCGACGCACGCGCGCAAGCGATGCTTGCGGCATACGCGGATGGCGTGAATGCCGCGGCCGAACGCGAGCCGACGCCGCCCGAATATCGCGCACTCTTTGCCACATTTCGAAAATGGCGACCGCAGGATACGTTCGTCGCGGGAACGGCGACGGTCGTCGATTTGAGCGATTCTTGGAACGACATCGTCGCGCGCGCACACATCCGCGCGAGCCTGCCCGCCGCCGTGCGCGATGCGTTCTTTCCCTTGACGGACGCCGCGTACGACGTCGCGACGGCGGCACGCACGCACGTGATCGTGCCCGCACTTCCGCCGTTCCCGCGCGCGGCGATCCGACGCACCGTGCCGCATGACGCGACCGCACTTTGGAACGGCGAGCCACGCACGATCGTTGGAAGCAACGAATGGGTCGTCGGGGGCAGGCTTACCGCGAGTGGGAAACCGTTACTCGCAAACGATCCGCACCTCACGCGCGGCATCCCCGGAGTCTGGCATCTCGTCGACCTGGAAGCGCCCGGCTACCACGCGGCGGGTGCCACATTCGCAGGCGTGCCCGGCGTTATTCTCGGCCACAATGCGCATCTTGCGTGGGGCTCGACGAACGGCACCGTCGCCGCGATGCGCGTTTTCGACGAGACGTTCGCCGACGACACACACTACCGTTCGGGTGGCATCACGCATGAGGCGGTGATGCGTGAAGAAACGATCCACGTGCGTTTCGGAGCGGACCGGATCGTGCGCTATGCGACGACATCGCACGGATTCGTCCTCGAACGCAGCGGACGTCTCCGTCACGCGATCGAGTGGCCCGCGTTCGCAAATCCGCGCTCGCCAATCGCGGCGTTCGACGGCCTCGCTCGCGCGCGCGATCTCGACGACGCGCGCAGAGCGCTCGCGCGCTACCCCGGCCCGACGCAGAATTTCGTCCTTGCGGCCGACGATGGCCGCGCCGCGTACTACCTCGCGGGCGATATTCCAAACGATCCCCGCTGGGCGCGCGATACGGTTCACGCGAGCGAAACCGCGGCGCCACTTGCGACGATTCCCTTCGCCGCATTGCCCCATCGCGATCCATCGCCCGATCTCTTTGCGGTAACCGCGAACAACCTCATGTACGGTCGTGAGTACGGTTACCGCCTAAGCGCGAGCTTCTCGCCTCCGTATCGAGCGGCCGAGATCGTCCGCGCGCTCGCGCAGCGCAAGCGCTATACATCGAGCGATTTCGTCGCGGTGCAAAACGACGATCGTTCGCTGCCCGACCTCGAGTTCGCGCGATCGCTCGCGGCGGCGCTGCGTGCGAAACACCGCGATCGGGATCCTGCGATGCGCCCACTCTACGACGCGATCGCGCGGTTCGACGGGCGTATCGCAAGCGACTCGCCGGGGGCGACGGTCGTCGTTATGGCGCGAACCGAAGCCTTGCGCGCATTCGCGGCGCGGCTGCTCCCGGCAGACGCGGCGACCGCATATCTCGCGCTCGGTCCCGCCTATCCCGTAATGCTTCAGGCGCTGCGCGAGCGCGCGCCCGGTTGGCTACCCGATACGTTCCTGCTCGATGCCCTCCGCAACGCGCGCGATCGCGCGGGCGGCACGACGCAACTCTTACGGCCATATGGCGAAGTCTTCGCCGTCGTTCCACGCCACGTGCTGGCTGCGTTCGGCATGACGTGGTGGAACGGCCCCACGTATCGCGGTCGCAGCGGCGCGTTCGCACCGGCCGTCCAAGGCCGCACGGCGGGGCAGAGCTTTCGCGCCGTATGGGATGTCGGCGATTGGGACGCCGGTGGCATCGCGATTCCACTCGGCGAATCGGGCGAACCGGGATCGCCACACTATGCCGACCTCGCCGATGCCTGGGCGCGGCGCGAACTCGCGCCCTTGCCCTGGAGTGCGGCCGCGGTCGCGCGCGCGACCCGAACGACCGAAACGCTCGCGCCGTAGGCCGCTTGGGTGCGAAGGGTAACGCTCCCGCGCGCGCAAGGCTTGCGTCTATGCGTATCCTCGCGTCCATCCTCGCATTCGTCCTTCTCACCGCAGCCGCGCCTGCCGCACCCCCGAACGTCGCTGCGGACGTCCTGAAGGCAACGCTTCCGAACGGGATGCGCGTCACGATCGTCGCAAATCGGCTTGCACCCGTCGTCTCGACGCAGATGACGTATCTCGTCGGTTCGCGCGACGATCTGCCCGCGTTTCCCGGCCTCGCACATGCGCAAGAACACATGATGTACCGCGGAACGCAATCGCTCTCGACCGATCAACTCTCGACCATCGGCACGGCGCTCGGCGGCTCGTTCAACGCCTTCACGCGGCCGACCGTCACCTCGTATCAATATACGGTGCCCGCCGATACGCTCGATGCGATCCTCCGCATCGAATCCGATCGCATGCGCGACGTCAACGACTTACAAAGCGAGTGGGCGGACGAACGCGGTGCGATCGAACAAGAAGTCGCGGGCGATGAGAGCGTACCGGGTGCGGATTTCTTTCGCGATGCTAACCTCATCGCGCTCAAAGGCACGCCGTACGGGCACGAAGGCGTCGGCACGCGCGCGTCGTTCGATGCGCTGACGGGCGCCGAACTCAAACGTTTTCACAAGCGTTGGTACGCGCCGAACAACGCGATCCTCACGATCGCGGGCGATCTCGATCCCGCGCGCACGCTTGCGATGGTGAACGCGCGCTTCGGCGCGATCGCGAAGCGCTCGGTTCCGGCGCACGCACACGTACCGTTGCCGCAGGTCAAACGCACGGTGATCCATCGGCCGACGACGCTGACCTATCCGCTTGCGGCCGTCGTCTATCGCTTTCCCGGCGTGCGCGACCCCGATTTCATCGCCTCGTATCTGTTGCAGGCGACGCTCAATAGCGAACGGAGCGAGCTTCGCGCGATCGCCGCAAAGGGCGACGCGCTCTTCACGAGCGTGCAGGGCGGCGATCTGCTTCCCGAAGCGCAACTGATCTACGTCACCGCCGGGCTGCGGCCGAACGACGATCCGGTTACGTTCGCCGCCCGCCTCGAGGCCCTCACGCGCCGCGTCGCGGCGAACGGCGTACCTTCCGAACTTTTCGAAGCGGCGAAACGTCGCTCGATCGCCGATCAAGAACTCAGCCGGAACGCGATCACCGAACTCGCAAGCGACTGGTCCGACGTCCTTGCCGTCGACGGCGAGCCGTCCATCAAACGCGAGCAAGAGTTGCTCGCAAAGGTCACGCTCGCGGACGTCAATCGCGTCGCCAAGCGCTATTTCGATCCGTCGACGGCGATCGTCGGCGAGCTTACGCCGACGGAGAACGGCTCTTCGCAAGCGCCGAACAACGAGCGCGGCAAGGAATCGCCGGTTTCCGATCGCCCGGTCACGACGAAGCTTCCGAGCTGGGCCCAACCGTTGCTCACCGACGTCGCATCGACGACCGCGACGACGCACCCCACGGACGAAACGTTACCCAACGGTATCCGCCTGATCGTCCAACCCGAATCGATCTCGAATAGCGTCCTCGTGGTCGGTAACGTCCGCACGAACCCCGCGATCCAAGAACCGCAGGGCAAGGAGGGCATCGCGATCGCGCTCGACGGCGTGTTCGCGTACGGGAGCATGGCGCACGACCGCGAGGCGTTCCAGAAACAGCTCGACGACATCGGTGCTTCGGTCGCGGGCGGCACGCACTTCGCCGCACAAGCGACCGCGGACCGTTTCGAACGGACGGTCGATTTACTCGCGGAAAACGTGCTCACGCCGCGCCTCGATGCCGAAACGTTCGCAACGGCCCGCGAACTCGCCGTACAGCAAGTCGCCACGTCGCAGAGCGGCTCGCACACGGTCGCGCAACGCCTCTTGCGCGAGAAGCTTTACCCCGCGGGGGATCCCGATCTGCGCGATCCCGAGCCACGGTCGATGGCGCGCTTCGGGCTCTCGGATGCGCGCGCGTATTACGATGCGATTTTTCAACCGACGCAGACGACGATCGTCGTCGTCGGGAACGTGACCCCATCCCAAGCGCGGCGCGCGATCGAGCATGCTTTCGGAACGTGGAAAGCAACGGGGACCGTACCCGACCTGACGCTTCCGAAGATTCCTCAGAACGCGCCCGCAACGGTCGGTATTTCCCCACAGGGCATGAGTCAGAGCCTCGTCACCCTCGCGCAAACGGTCCAGCTCGCCCCAGATGCGCAAGATTATTACGCGCTCGATCTTGCGAACACGATCCTCGGCGGCGGTAACGGCGGCGCGCAACAGACGCGCTTCTTCCGCGACTTACGACAGAATCGCGGCCTGGTCTATTACGTCGGCTCGCGCCTCGGGGTCGGCCCGACCCGGGGCCGGTTCGAAGTGACCTACGGGTGCTCGAAAGCGAATCTGAAGACCGTCGAAGATCTCGTCGTTGCCGATATTGCTCGGCTTGGGAAAGAACCGCCGAGCCCGTTCGAACTCGGCTTGAACAAAGCGTCGCTCGTGCGCCGCATCGCCGTCAACGGCGCGGACGCGCGCGCGATCGCGGACTCCTTGCTCGCGCTCGCGCAGGCGAAACGTCCGCTCGACCAACCGGCGCAATCGGCCGCGAAGTACCGTGCCGTAACGGCGGAAGCCGTCAGTGCCGCAACCGCTCGCTACTTACGCCCCGACGGATTCGTCCGTCTCATCGAGGGACCACAATGACCGACGACGTTCGCCCGCACCCACCGACCGATGCGCTCCGCGCCGCGCTTGCCGAACACCCGGAGGGCTTAGCGGCGGCCGATGCCCTGCACGCCTCCGTCGCGCACGCATCGCCCGATGCCGCGACGATCGCCGCACACGCGGCGACGCTGCGCGGTATCCCGCGCGCCGAGGCGATCGTCGTGAATTGGTACGAGAGCGCACCGGTCCAGCGCTTCATCGCGAACCTCACCAACGCGGGGCTCTAGCGCGGCGGGATTTCGTCGATCGGGATCGGCGTGCGCCGCGGGCGCGGTGTCGCGCCGAGCATGACGCGCGGCGTCACGATCGGTTCGGGGGTGAAGAGCGCACGCGGTTTCATGGTCTCTTGCGGTTTCGCGTAGGGTGTCGGCGATGTGAGTTCTCCCGCCGCATTCGTTTCGACATCGACTTCCTTCGCGCGCGCGTCGTAGCGGATGCGGATGCCGAGCGCGGGCGCGATCGCCGCGAGCGGCACGTAAAGATCGTCGCGCCCGATATACGAGGAACTCGGTAGCGCGATCGGGCGCTCGTCGAGCGTCGCCGTGCGAGAACCGACGCGCATGATGAGGCGATGCTCCGGCCCGTCGAGTGCGATCGTGCCGGTGCGGTCGTCGTACGATCCCTTGCGTGCGACGCGCACCACGAATGCGCTCCAGGGCACGAAGATGCGCCCGTCGACCAGTTGCGGCGCGACGCTTCCCGTCAGCGTTACTCCATCGAGGACGATCGCAAGCACCACAGCAAGCATGTGCGAAATCGGTTCGACGCGCACCAAAGGAGCACCGCGTGTCCGGTTGAAACCCGCCACGTGCGACGCTATTTGATCCTCGCCTTTGCCGTGCTTTTCGCTTTGGTGCCGTTCGCAGCGGCAGATGCAACCGACACGACGCTCTTAGTCGCGGCGCCGATCGTCGTCGTCTTCCCGCTCGGCGTTGCCGGCGGCGTCGATAAAGAAGCGTCGAGTCGGCTCGCGGTGCTCTTCGCGACAAAGATCGGCGAGGGAAACGGCGTCGTCGTGAAACCCGCGCCTCCCGGCACGGAGCGGAAAGACTATCGCACCGTTGCGGAGTCTCTCAAAGCGGACTATTACGTGACCGGTTACGTCACGCCGATCGGCGATGAGGTTTCCGTCGTCGAGCAAGTCGTAAGCGTCGAGAGCGGGATCGTCGTTTTCAGTAATACGGCGCAAGTGCGCACGTACAACGATGCCGCCGGGCAAGGCGAAACGCTGCGCGTGGCGATCTTACGCCACAGCGCACGTAACCTCGGTGCGATCATCGCGCCGGTGACGCGTGCGACGGCGGAGCCGACCGCGCAACCGAGTGGCGGAACGTCCACCAAGCTCGGTGGTCTCGGGGGGTTGCTCGGGAAAAAGAAAAAAGCGTCGCCCACGGCGGCACCGAGTGCGAGCGCGGCACCGAGTACCCTCGCGAACGCGCGGCCGATCGATAGCCCGGGCCCGGCGGTTTCGGAACCGCCCGTCATCACGCCCGTGCCGCGGCCGTCGCTCGCGCCGCCGCGCACCGGCCCGCCGCCCACAGCGGAGCCGACGGCGATCCCCCCGACCGCGAACCCGCCGACCGCCGCGCAACCGAACGCGCGCCGGTTCGCTATCGTCGCCATCAACGGTACTGCGGATGCCGACGCGCGTGGGTATGCGACCGACCAAATCGGCGCGCTCCTCGCGCGCAACGGCGCCGCCGGCGAATCCGCCGACGCCACGCAATCCGCGATGACGACGCGCGCGAGCGAACTCTGCGCCGCGGCCAATGCAACGGGCATCGTGACGGGCACCCTCGCGCTACGAACGGGCGATCCGCAATACGGGAAAACGACGATCGCGACATTCGAGCTCGCCGCGCTCGATTGCACGGGCAAAACCGTGTTTCGCAAAGCCTACGAACGCGAAGCGGGCGGGCGCAACGACGTGCGCGGCGCGATCGATCTCGCGCTCGAAGCCGGGATCGGCGCATATCTCCACCCACCGAGGGGCCGCGCGCGATAGCGCCGGACGAGCGCTATGGCCGGTCTTCGACCGCTTCGCGTTCGTCGAGGAGTCCGGGCGGTAGCGTGACCGCGATCTGCTTTGCGGCGACATCGACGCGCGCGACGAAAGCCGCGACGAGTGGTACGAGCGTTCGCCCCGTTCCGACGACGAGCATATCGCTTCCGGGATAGTGCTCGACGCCGACGACGCTCGCGAGCGCGACACCGTTTTCGTCGACGAGCGTGCAGCCGATGAGATCGGCATCGAAATACTCGTTCGAGTCGAGCACGACCGCCGATTCGTCGAGCGCGAGTTCTGCACCCGCGAAGGCTTCCGCCGCGGTTGCATCATCGACGCCTTCGAGAAAAACCAACAGCCGGCCGCGATGCGCGCGGACGGCGCGGATGCGTGCCTCGCGTTCCAAACCCGAGCGCAGGCGAACGCCGACGGTCGCACCCGCGACGAACGCCGATCCGGCCGCACGACTTGGATCGACCTTCAGCTCGCCGCGCAGGCCGAAGATGCCGGCGACGCGGCCGGCGGCGATCTTACGCGCCGGAGGACTCCGCGGCCGGTTCGGGCGCGCTCGCTTGCGGTGCGCCGTCGTCTTCGTCGTCGTCGGCGCCCGCTCGGGCATCGGCTTCGATCGCTTCATCGACATCGACGATATCGATCGTCACGCGACCTTCGGCGCCGGCGCGTACGACGGTGCGTAGCGCTTGCGCGACGCGGCCCGCGCGGCCGATGATCTTCCCAAGGTCGCTCGGGTCGACTTCGAGTTCCAAGACCGGGCCTCGGTCGCCAGCCGTCGCGGTAACGACGACCGCATCGGGGTTCGCGACGAGTTTCTGCACGAGAAACTTCAGAAGCTCGACCGCGCGCTCTTGAGCGACTTCCGGGGCGAGCGCATCGCGTTTGGGCCGGTCGCGACGCATCGGCGGCCGATTATCGCGCACGAATTCGCCGTTACCGGAGCGCCGCCGCGGCCGATCGCTCTCGTTTTCCGGTTCGATATCGTCGATGATCGTCTCGTTCGAGGCGATCTTGCGAGCGCCCAGGACGGGTTTGCGTTCTTCGTCCTCTTTGACTTCGTCGTCGAAGAGTCCGAACTCGTCGTCGAAGGCGCTCATCTGCTACTCGGCCGCGGTTTCGCTCGGGGCAGTAGCGGCTTCGGCTGGCGCTTCGGCGACCGGGGCGGCTGCCGCTGCGGGATCGACCTTCTTCGGCGGCACGTATCCACGGTCGACGAGGCCGCGCGCGGCGAGAATCCGGCGCACCGGTTCCGAGGGTTGTGCACCCTTGGCGAGCCAGGCTTTCGCCTTCTCATCGTCGATCACGATGGTTTTCGGATTCGTGCGCGGGTTATAGTGCCCGAGGATTTCGATGAAGCGGCCATCGCGCGGCGAGCTGGAGTCCGCGACGACGAAACGATAGGTGGGTTGCTTCTTTGCGCCCATGCGGCGGAGTCGGATTTTGACCATTACAGTGACTGCGGCTTTCGTTGTTCTGAAGTGAGTGATGCGGATGCGGGGCAAAAGCCTGAATCGCTATCCTTCGCGCTTCGCAGCCGAGCCGCGCGTGCGCAATCTTTTTGAGTTACCGGCCGATGCCGAGCGAGGAGAGATTCGGCATGCGCGGGCGCTTGCCGCCCATCTGCTTCATCATCTGCCGCGTGGCCTCGAACTGCTTGATGAGGCGATTTACGTCCGAGACGTGCGTTCCGCTTCCCGCCGCAATCCGTTTGCGGCGGCTGCCGTTCAAGATATCCGGCCGATTGCGTTCGCGCATCGTCATCGAGCAGATGATCGCTTCGACTTTCCGCACGTCTTTTTCGTCGATTTCGACGTTCGGGAGCGCCTTCGCGAGGCCCGGGATCATCTTCATGATCTCGGTCATCGAGCCCATCTTGCGCACTTGCCGGAGCTGATTGAGAAAATCGTCGAGCGTGAACTCGGACTTGCGGATCTTGTTCGCGAGCGTCTTCGCTTGCTCTTCCGAGTAGATCGCCTGCGTCTTCTCGATGAGCGTGAGCACGTCGCCCATGCCGAGGATGCGCGATGCGAGGCGATCCGGATAGAACGGTTCGAGCGCGGTGAGCTTTTCACCGACGCCGACGAACTTGATCGGCGCGCCCGTGATCTTGTGGATCGAAAGCGCCGCGCCGCCGCGCGAATCGCCGTCCATCTTCGTGAGGATGACGCCCGTGATCCCGAGCCGTTCGTTGAACACCTTCGCGACGTTCGTCGCTTCTTGACCCGTCATCGAGTCGGCGACGAAGAGGATTTCCGTCGGCTTCACGGCGGCCTTGATCTTGACGAGCTCGTCCATGAGCTGATCGTCGATCTGGAGTCGCCCCGCGGTATCGACGATGACCGTCGGGATCGCGAGACGCTTCGCTTCCGCAACGCCGTCGCGCGCGATCTTGACCGGATCGCCCTGCCCGCCGTCGTAGACCGGCAGATCGATCTGCTTGCCGAGCGTTTGCAGCTGCGCGATCGCGGCCGGGCGGTACACGTCCGCCGCGACGAGCAGGGTACGGCGACCCTGCTCCTTCATCCGTAGCGCGAGCTTGCCACTATGCGTGGTCTTGCCCGAACCCTGGAGGCCGACCATCATGATGACGGTCGGCGGAGCATCGGCGAATTGCAAGCGCGCCTGTGCGCCGCCCATGAGCGCGACGAGCTCGTCGTGCACGATCTTGACGACGGATTGGGCGGGGGTCAGCGATTCGAGGACATCGGCCCCGACCGCGCGCTCCTTGATACTCGCCACGAATTGCTTCGCGACCGAGAGGTTGACGTCGGCTTCGAGCAGTGCGATGCGCACTTCGCGCAAGACTTCGTTCACGGCCGTCTCGGTGAGACGGCCGTGTGAGGTCAGCTTCGCGAAGATCGCGCCGAGGCGATCGCTCAAGCCTTCGAGCAAGGAGTGTCTT
Source organism: Armatimonadota bacterium (assembly GCA_037441145.1). Classification (GTDB taxonomy): domain Bacteria; phylum Vulcanimicrobiota; class Vulcanimicrobiia; order Vulcanimicrobiales; family Vulcanimicrobiaceae; genus JBBISR01. Next base: position 23,782 of record JBBISR010000012.1, on the reverse strand, counting down.
TCCTACGCCTTCGGTTCGGTTGCGTCGATCTTGGTAACCGCATCGCCGACGGTCTTGATCTTCTCGGCTTCTTCGTCCGGAATATCGATGTTGAACTCGGTCTCGAACGCCATGACGAGCTCGACCTGATCGAGCGAATCGGCGCCGAGGTCGTCGGTGATCGATGCTTCCATCGTCACTTCGTCTTCGTTGACGCCAAGCTGCTCGACGATGATTTTCTTCACTTTATCGAAGGTCGCGGTTGCCACGGGGACTCCTTACATCAAAAATCCGCCGTCGACCACGATCGTTTGACCCGTGATGTAACGTGCGGAGTCGGAACAGAGAAAACTGACGACGTCGCCGATTTCGGCCGGTGCACCGGCGCGGCCGAGGGCGATCGTCTGGAGGTAATGCGCGCGAGCGGCCTCGGGCATCTCGCGTGTCATATCGGTCTCGATGAGGCCGGGTGCGACGGCGTTCACTCTTACGTTCCTCGACCCCAATTCCTTCGCAAGGGAAGTCGAGAGGCCGAGAAGGCCGGCTTTCGTCGCCGCGTAGGACGACTGACCCGGGTTGCCCGCGAGGCCCACGATCGAGGAGACGAAGCAAATCGCTCCCGAACGCTGCTTGAGCATGGGCTTTGCGACGGCGCTCGCAAGATAAAACGCCGACTTGAGGTTCACGTCGATGAGGTGGTCGAGATCGGCGCTCTTGAAGCGCAGGATCAGGCCATCCTTGGATTGGCCGGCATTCGCAACCGCGATATCGAGACGGCCGAGTTCGGCGATCGTCTGCGCGACCGCATCGTTTACGGCGGCTTCGTTCGCGACGTCGCGGGCGAGCACGAGCGTTCGCGCATCGGAACGCGCCGCACGAACGGCCGCAGCCGTTTCTTCCAAGGCGGCGACATCGCGCCCGACGAGGGCGACATCCGCGCCGCTCGTTGCGAGGGAAACGGCGATCGCGCGACCGATGCCGCGGCTCGCGCCCGTGACGATCGCGACCTTGGCGGCGGAACTCAAACCGGAACCGCCGCGAGCTTCGCGACGCCTGCCAGATCGCCGACATGCAGCGTCTTCGGCGCACCGGGAACGCGCTTCATCATCGGTTGTAACACGGCCGTCGCGCCGAATTCGACGATCGCATCGAGCTCGAGCGCGACCAACGCCTCGGCGGTCGCGTGCCACAACACTTCGTCGGTCACGGAGCGCACGAGGTTCGTGCGGATTTGCTCGGTCGTGCGATACGGTTGCGCGTCGACGTTCGAGATCACCGTGCACTGCGGCATCGCGATCGAAGTCTCGGCGACGAACGGGGCGAAACGCTGCGCGGCGCGCTGCATAAGCGGGCTGTGCCACGCGCCGGAAACGTTGAGCGGGATCACCCGCTTCGCGCCCGCTTCGAGCGCGCGTTCGCCCGCGAGCACGACCGCATCGAGAGCGCCGCTGATAACGATCTGCGTCGGGCTGTTGAAATTCGCAAGCCGCACGACGCGCCCGGAAGCGGCCTCCGCCTCCGCGGCGATCGTGCGCACGCGCTCGGCATCGAGGCCGAGGATCGCGCTCATCCCGCCCTCTTCCACATCGGCATCGGCCTGCATCGCGAGCCCACGCTCGCTTACCAGGGCAAGCGCTTCTTCGAAGCCGAGCGCCCCCGCGATCGTGAGGCTACAAAACTCCCCGAACGAGTGCCCGGCGGTCGCAAGAACCTGCACCACATCGCCGACCGCGGCGTGCAACGCGAGGTTCGCGACGAAAATCGCGGGCTGGCTGTAACGCGTCGAGCGAAGGCGTTGATCCGGCCCTTCCGCGCAGAGCGCGAGCAAGTCGTACCCGAGCACCACGGACGCGCGCGAGAAGAGATCGGCTGCGAGCGGCACGGCGCGCGCGACGTCGGCGCCCATGCCCACGATCTGCGAACCCTGCCCCGGAAAGATCGCGGCGATGCGTGGCGTGGCGTTTACCATTTCCAGAGCACCGCGCCCCACGAAAGGCCGCCACCGAACGAAAGAAAGAGCACGTGCGAGCCCGGAGCGATGCGCCCCGCTTCCCACGCCTCGGATAGCGCTATACCGACCGAGGCCGCGCTCGTGTTCCCGTATTTTGCGATATTCAGAAACACTTTCTCGGACGGCACTTCGAGGTACTTCGCCACCGAATCGATGATGCGCGCGTTTGCTTGGTGCGGAACCACGATATCGACGTCGGCGACGGTCATGTTCGCGCCGGCAAGCACGCTCTTCGCCGCGCCGACCATCTCCTCGACGGCGTTTTTGTAGATCTCGCGACCGCGCATCTTGATCGCGAATTTGCCGGAGGCGTAGCCTTCGGTCGTCGTTGCATGTGCCGAGCCGCCCTCTTCGATGAAGAGGCGGGTCGGGTCGGCGCCATCGGTACCGAGGTGCGAGGCGAGATAAGAATCCACGTCGCTCGCCTCGAGCACGATCGCGCCCGCGCCGTCCCCGAAGAGAATCGCGGTCGAGCGATCGGCGTAATCGGTGATCGACGATAGCTTTTCGGCACCGACGACGAGTACGCGCTGGTACATCCCAGAACGGACGAGGGCGGAGCCGACCGTCAGACTATAGACGAAACCACTGCAGGCGATTTCGATATCGAACGCGGTCTTGCCGCGGATACCGAGCCGGTGCGCGAGGATGCATGCCGTCGCCGGAAACTGATAATCGCCCGAGACGGTCGCTACGATAACGGCATCGAGGTCGGCCGGCGTGATGCCGGCACGTTCGAGCGCCACTTGCGCTGCGGCAAACGCGAAATCGCTCGTGACCGTACCCGGAGCGCCGATACGCCGCTCCTTGATCCCGGTCCGCGAGACGATCCACTCGTCGTTCGTTGCGAACATGCGCTCGAGGTCCGCGTTCGTCAAGATGCCGGGCGGTGTGTAGTGACCGACCCCTGCAATCCGGACGCCCGCTAGCGAACCCACGTTAGCCGTGTTCGTGTCCGGCGTGCTCGTCCTTCAGCGCGACGACCTGGCGTCCGTCGTACGTGCCGCAATTCGCGCAAACGAAGTGCGGACGCTTCGCGGCGTGACACTGCGGGCACTCGACGACCGTGACCGGGTTGAGCTTCCAGTTTGCCGCCCGGCGGCTGCGCGTCTTCGAGCGCGGGGTTTTCCACTTAAGATTCGCCATGATCGCCTTCCAGTATTGCGGAGCCGCACGCGCAGGCACCGTCGTTTCGATTGTGCCCGCACTGCGGACAGAGGCCAGCACATTCGTTCATACAGACGAAGCCCATCGGGAGAGCGCTCGTCACGAGTTGTCGCGTTAGATCGCCGACGTCGAGCGCATCGCCACTGAGGACGTTGTTCTCGGCGAAGGGATCGCTCGTTCCGCCGGGCGGATCGAAGCGTTCTTCGACCTCGATGCGCGTCGCGACCGACACGTCTTCGAGGCACCGGTCGCATGGCCCGTCCACGCGGACGTCGATCGAGCCATCAATCTGCAGACCGCGCCCGACGCGACGGAGATCCAGCACGACGTGTGCCGGCTCCGTAAACGTAAACGCCGCGAAAGCGGGGATGGTGACGGCCTCGTCGACGATGAGCGGCTGACCCGCTCCCATGACGCCGCCGATATCGACGATCAATGAACAACCCATACAACGGTCAAAGTCGCCGATAGACGGCGACCCTGCAAACCGCCCTATCATACGGCGCAGGCGCACCCTTGTCAATCGCAACGCTCGTCGCGAGCTTGCGGGCATGAGCATGCTTTCCGGAGTCGCCTACGGCGGCGCCATATCCGCAGCGGCCCGGCGACACGGGGTCGATCCAACGCTTCTCGCAGCCGTCGCCGCGCAAGAGACCGGCGGCCCGGGTGCATCTTCCGGCCGCAACGTCGTCGGCGACGGCGGCCACGGGCACGGCCTCTTTCAAATCGACGACCGTTGGCACCCGTTCGCCTCGACCCCAGGCGCGATGGACCCCGCGCAAAACGCCGACTATGCGGCGGGCCTCTTACGGCAAAATCTCGATGCGACGCACGGCGACGTGCGGGGAGCGCTCTCCATGTACAACACGGGTTCGGCAAGCGGCACGACGGGCGCCGCTTACGCGCGATCGGTTCTCGCACATCGCGCGACGATCGCAAGCGACGCGGGCATGGCACAGGCGAACGCCGGCGTCACGAGCACGCAGTTGCGCGCCGACAACTCGCTCACCGCAAGCCTCGTGAACGGGCTACAAAGCCTCGCGCAACTCTTCGGCCTCGGCGGCGCGGGCGCGAGCGCGACGGAACCGCAGGCGACCGTTCAGATCGCGATGCCGACCCAACAGGCGGGCTCGCACACCTTCAAAGGCGCGGATCCCAAATCGCTACTCGTCAGCGCCGACCTCGGGGATGACGCGTAGCCCTTGCCGTGGCGACCGAATGTCGCGATAGCGGCACGGACGCTATTCTCCCGCAAGCACGTAACGGAGCTATCGCATGAACATTCTCAAAACGCTCGTCGGTGCGGTGGAAACCGGCGCCGGCATCATGACGGGCCAGCCACAACTCGCGGCGATGGGCGCCGCGAGCATGCTGCAAGGCATCACCCAACCGAACGCATCGAGCGATATCGTCGCACAGACACAGGCCGACACGAACGACACATCGCGTCTGGTCAACGGCCTCGGCACCATCGCCGCAAAGATCCTCGAGCCGGACAACGCCGCAGCCGCGGCACCGGCACCGTAAGCACCCGTGTTCGTGAAAGGAAACCGACCGTGAGCAATTTACAAATGACGAACCTGCTGGGTGGCATCGTCGCCGCCGCGCAGGGCGCCGGCGCGGGAAAGTGGACGCAATTCCTCGGTGGCGCACAGACGGTTGCGACCGGTGGCACCACGACGCCCGTGAACAACGCTGGGAATGCAGGCAACGTGGGGACCAATGCCTGGCAGCCTGGCGTCATTTCGACGCAAGACCAGATGAACAAGGAAAACGCGTACTACAACCTCGCGATGCAAGCGCAGTCGAGCGACTACGACAACATGATGAGCGAACGCAGCGAGCTCATGCGCGAATCGAATACGCTGCGTGAAGTGGCGATGGAGCAGCGCAAGGCGGACAACAAGATCACGAACGACTTTATCAAGTCGATCGGCTAATCGGTGCGCGCATCGGGCGCGAAAGCGCAACACGCCCAAAAAGCCGCCGCGAAAGCGCGCAAGCCAGCGGGCGCGCGCGCCGCATCGCAAAGCAAAAAACCGACGACGCGCCGCGAATCGCTCGATCGCGTGCTAAGCGATGCGGCGCTGCTCGAACGGCTGACGCTCTTCGAACTCGCCGCGCGGCGCGGCACGACGACCACGGGCGATCCGGAACTCGATGCGAAGATCGCGGCCTTCGATCGCGCATCGCAGCTCCAAGCCGAGGCGCAACGCGAGATGAACGTCCTGCGCGAGATGATGATGGAGCAGCGAAAAAAGGACGACGAGAACCTGAAGGCATGGATTCGGATGATCTAAAGCCGCGCCATTCCGGTTGACATCGCGAGGGACGCTTGTGTATGATGAGGCGTCCCTCGCGGGCCATTAGCTCAGCTGGTTAGAGCGCATGCTTGATAAGCATGAGGTCCCTGGTTCGAACCCAGGATGGCCCACCAAGACAACCCCGTAACGACGGGGTTTTTTCTTTGCTCTGGCGCGCGCTCATGCGTGGAGTGCGGCGTTCTCCGCGTTTGCGAAGCGCAAACGCTCCGCTTGCAGACGGAAAAGCAGCCGATGGAGCGCCATCGCGAGTGCCGGGTCGTCGCGCGTCATGCGTTCGAGCGCTGCTGCCGTGAGGCAGTACAGTTCGACATCGGTCTCTGCAAGCACGTCGGCCGAACGCGGTTCGCCGCTGTAAAGGCCCATCTCGCCGATGAAGCTTCCCACGTTCATGGTGCGCAAATGCGCCCGTTCGTTTCCCGCATCGATCGTCACGAGGAGACGACCGCGCGCGACGAGATAGAGCGAATCCGCCACGTCGTTGGCATGGAACAGGTAGTCACCAGCCGCAACCTCTTTGCGCGTGAAATAACGCAACAACGCATCGCCACCGCTTGCGATCGCAAGTTCGCGCGAGAGCCAAACGCTTTCCGACTCTTCGCTCGGGTGGGCGAGGCTCGTGAGTAAGTGTTCTTCCGCCGCCTCAAGCGCGCGATCGAGATCGGCGCATTCGCGTTGCGCCGCGCCGTCGCTAAAGACATCGCCCGCCTTCGTCAGCAGATCGTGCGCCATCGGCGCGAGCCCACACCAAAAGATCGTCGTTGCGTTTCGCTTCGCAGCCGTTACGAGCTTCGCGAAGGAATTCGCGGCAGAAATATCGAGCCCGGAGACATGCGAAAAATCGAGGATGAGCGCGGCGACGGGGGCGCCTTCTTCGGCCAGTACGCGGCGCGCGGTTTCGAGGACGACATTCGCGGTTCCGAAAAACACGTAGCCCTGCAAAATCATGATCTTGATCCGGTCGCCGTACTTTTCGAGCACCATGCGCTCGCTTGAGGCGCGTTCGACGCGGCTACGCTTGTGCGTGGCATCGAGCAAATAACGGACGACGCGAAAGCGTCCGTACCGGATCACGAACGTGATGCACGAGTACAGTAAGCCGATGACGAGCGCGGTGAGGAAGCCGGAGATGCTCGTAACGACCACGATCGCGAGCACGAGAAGCGTGTCCGCTCGCGAGAACCGGCGAAACGCCGCACCGAACCAGGTCAGCAACAAGCCGAATCCCAGGTTGAGCAAGAGCCCACCGAGGATCGGACGCGCGATCATCGAGAGTACGGGGCCGCCCACGAGAAGTGCAAGCCCGCACAGTCCCGCGGTCGTGAGCCCGGAGAGCCGAGCCGATCCCCCAGACTTCGCGTTGAGGACGCTGCGATTCGAGAGGAGCGTCGCGCAGCTACCACCGAGAAAACCCGAAGCCATCGCCGCAAATCCGCTCGAACGGAGCTCGCGATCGAGATCGGCATCGTGCCCCGTTTGCGCTTCGAGGCCCGCCGCTCCAAAGAGAATCGCCACGAGCGTCACGACGACCGCCGTCGCGATCGCGGGCGCCGTCGAGGCCATGAGCGGCCAGGAAATATCGGCAAAGGCCGCCGGATCGAAGAGGCTCGTAAGATGCGGCGCACCGATCGCCGGGACGAGCCAGCCTTCCGCACGCGCCGCCGGTATCCCGATCGTCGCCGCGAGGATGCCGTCCGTAAGCGCCGTCCCACCGATGAGCAAGGCGGGAACGAGCACCGGGTTTTTGATGCGGCGCAAGACGAAAAGCAACCCAGCGAAGGCGACGCCGACGATCAGGCGCGCCGCACCGCTTGCGGTGAACGCGGCTTCGGGATGTGCGGGCAACGAAATGCCGGCGATCACGCGGAGCGAACCGTTGAAGAGAAGCCATCCGGTTGCCGCGAGGAACCCGACGACGATCGGGTAGGGGATGAATCGTATCCAGCGGCCCATCTTCAAGGACCCGAGCGCGACGAGCGCGAGACCGACCGTCACGGAGCCCAACATCATATCGAGCGCGAGGTGGTGCGCCGCAAGGCGAGGGTCGGAGCCCAATCGCTCCGCGAGCGTCGCGCCGATCGCCGCAAATACGGCGATCGAGTTCGAATCGGCACCCCCGATCGCAAACGGAAAGGCGCTCGTCAACGCGACGATCGCTCCGCCGATCGCGGCCGAAACGAGCATGATCGTGATGCCCTGCGCGATCTCGGGCGAGAGCGGGCCCGCAAACGCAAGTGCGGCAAACGAGATCGCATACGTCGCCGCTACGACCGCCGAAATACCGCCGGCAAGGAGGTTAGAAGAGATCTTGCCGCCTTCCATGCGGTGAGCGCCTTCGGTTCGCCGAACGCATTTCCCGGTAGCTCGTGCGCCGTCGATCGAGAGAACGGCAGGCCTTTGGGTGCGACCACCGCGAAGACCACTCATTGCCATACGGGGACTTAGCTCAGCTGGTAGAGCGCCTGCTTTGCAAGCAGGATGTCGGGAGTTCGAATCTCCCAGTCTCCACCAATTCTCAACCCCCTCGATTCGTGGGGGTTGTTTTTGTATACGGGGGATGCCCCACCGCCGCATCGGAAAGCGCGGACGATGGAAACCTTCGTAGCGGACGACGGCGCGACACTCGCTTACGAAAGGACAGGCAGTGGCCCACCGGTCCTCTTCGTGCACGGCTGGCAAGCACGCGCGCGCCTCTGGCGGAGCCTGAGCGATCCGCTCTCGGCAACGCACACCTGCATCGGGCTCGACCTTCGCGGCTTCGGAGCCTCTGCTGCGGCGCCCGGGCCGTATACGATCGTACGCGCGAGCCGTGACCTCGATGCATTGCTCGATGCGGTCGGCCGTGCCGAGCCCGCGATCGTCGTCGGACATTCGATGGGCGGCGCGATCGCGCAGCGGTTCGCGATCGATCGGCCGGATCGCGTGCTCGCGCTCGTCTTGATCGCGCCCGTGCCGGCGAGCGGGCTCCCGCTCTCGCAATCCGCGCGCGCCTTTTTCGATGCGACGCCGGGGAACGCCGATGCAACCCACCGTTTCATCGACGCGCTCGCGTTCGGTGGGACATTCGCGCCGGCGATCGCGCAAGAGTTACGCGAAGCCGCATCCGCGCAAGATCCCGTTGCGGCACGTGCGTCGTTTGCATCGTGGGTCGACGCCGCGTTCGCGGGCGAAGCACGCACGATCGCGGCACCGACGCTCGTCGTCTCCGCATCGAACGACCGGCCGATGACGCCCGCGTTCTTGCAAGAACGCGTCGTCGACGTGATCCCGAAGAGCGCGCTCGTCGTGATTCCCGAGACCGGACACTATCCGCAACTCGAAGCGCACGCGCTCGTGCTCGCCGCGATGCGCGCGTTTTTCGCCGACCTGGCGTAAACGCAACCGCGTCGCGCTCGACATCGTTCGTAGGCAGCGATGTTAGCAGCTACCTTCGCGCAGACCGGCCCTGCAACGAGCGTTCTTCACGTCGGCGAACACCCGAAACCCGAGCCCGCTCCAGGCGAGGTGCTGGTTCGCATCCACGCTTCCGGGGTGAACCCTTCCGATGTAAAGCGCCGCAATGCCGCGCCGCACGGGCAGCCCGCGGAATTTCCGCTCGTCATCCCACATAGCGACGGCGCGGGCCGGATCGAAGCCGTGGGGGCGAACGTCGATCCATCGCACATCGGCGAACGCGTTTGGGTTTTCAACGCGCAGTGGCAGCGCCCGTTCGGCACGGCCGCCGAATACTGCGCGCTCCCGGCCGCGCACGCGATTCACTTGCACGACGACGTGACCTTCGCCGCAGGCGCGTGCTTCGGCATTCCCGCGATGACGGCGTATCACGCGGTGACCCGTGCCGGTGCCGCACCCGGCGTAACCATGCTCGTCCAGGGCGGCGCGGGAGCCGTCGGTTTCTACGCAATCCAGTTTGCGAAGCGCGCCGGCGCCACGGTCATCACGACCGTAAGTTCCGCTGCGAAGGCCGCACACGTCCGTACGGCCGGCGCCGATCACGTGATCGATTACAAAACCGAGGACGTCGTCGCGCGCATTGCGGCGCTGACGAACGGGGCCGGAGTCGATACGATCGTCGAAGTCGATGTCGCCGGCAACGCGATGCAGTATCCGGCGATTTTGCGCGAGTTCGGCACGGCCGTCGTGTACGGCTCGAACCAGCCAACGGCCGTGACCCCTGCGGCGTTCATCCGCACGAGCGCGACGCTCGCGTATTTCATCGTGTATCAACTCCGGCCGACCGAACTCGCCGCGGCCATCGCCGCCGTAACCGAAGCATCGTCGGTGTCGATCCACCCGATCGCCGAACGCTATCCGCTCGCGGAAATCGCATCGGCACACAAGGCCGTGGAGTCGGGCACGGTGATGGGAAACGTCGTCGTACAGCCGTATGCCGTCGAGAACTAACGCCGAAGGCGGCTACTTTACGAGGCGAATGAGCGCGGTCCCGTTATCCACGACGTAGAAATTGCCGGCGGCATCCGCCGCGCCGCCCTGGGGTGAGTTAAACGACGCCGCCGTGCCGATTCCATCGACGTTACCCTTCAGGCCGCTGCCGGCAAGGGTGGTGACCACTCCGGCGGCGGTGATCTTCCGAATGAGATTCGCGTCCGTTTCCGCCACATACACGTTCCCAAGCGCATCGACGCCGATCCCGCGTGGAGCAGAAAACGACGCCGATGTGCCGGTGCCGTTCGCGCTTCCGGTCGCGCCGCTCCCGGCGAACGTCGTTACGCTGCCCGGGGGTGAGATCTTGCGAATCAGCTGATTCCCGGTATCCGAAACGAAGACGCTGCCGGTCGCATCGACGGTCAGCCGGGTTGCGAAGTTAAACGAAGCTGCGATGCCGAAGCCATCGGCGTTTCCCGAAGTGCCGCTACCGGCGAGGGTAACGACCACACCCGCAGGCGTGATCTTGCGGATGCGGTTGTTCGCCGTGTCGGCGACGTACACGTTACCCGCGGTATCGACGGTAACCCCGTTCGGCGTCGCGAATCTCGCGGCGCTTCCCGTTCCATCGGCATAGCCCGACGTCCCGTTTCCGGCGAGCGTCGTGACGACGCCGGAGCTCGCGACGATCTTCCGAATTTCGTTGTTGTATGCGTCAGCCACATACACGTTCCCCGACGTGTCTGCGGCGACGTCGTACGGATAGTAGAACGTCGCTGCCGTGCCCGTACCATCGGCGCTTCCCGGGTATCCCGCGCCGGCAAGCGTCGAGATCACGCCGCCCTGCGTGATCTTCACGATCGTGTGCCCGGAGGTATTCGCGACGTAAACCGTACCGCTCGTATCCACGGTGACGCCGACGGGGCCCGTAAACGCTCCGCCCGCGAACGTCGTTACGACACCGCAGTTACTGGGGCTGAGCGCGATCGGGATCGTTGCCGCAAGCGGGGCCGGGCTCGGACTCGCCACGTTGACGGTCGATGCGGCAAGGGCGAGCAAACCCGAACCTGGCGCCGGGTAGTTCGTCGCTTGGATGCCAAAGAGCGTCGGACTCGCGGGCGACGGCGCGGACAGCGTCACCCCGGCGAGTGCGGTCGTGGCGGTGACGGTAGGCGCACCCGGGCCCGCGATGACGTTTCCGTCGGCGTCGACCGTCGCTACCGTAAATCCTTGCACGCCCGTCGCACATCGCGAGAGCGCGAATCCCGCCGCCCCGCCCCTCACGAGTTGCGAACCGCTCGCCGCAAACGATGCGAAGCCTACGGGTATCCCGCCGAGAATGACCGAGAGCGTGTTCGCAACGTTCGCCGACACGTTTACCGTAGCGCTTTGCCCCGATGAGAGCGCGTTGCCGGTAGGGATCCCGGCACCCGCAGCGATCGCGGCCACGCTACCGCTCAACACGGCGTCGTAAGTCGTCATCGTGGCGGAGTAAACGGCCGGAACGAGCGCGATCGGGAGCGAACAGACGACGGGCGTCACGCCGACTGCCGTGCAGTTCTGGGAGCCCGCGGTGAGATTGGCGTTAAACGTGGCTGGAGCGCCCGCGTTGACCGTTGGCGAGGTGAAACCGATGGCGATCGCGGCGGTCGCAGGCGATACGTAGCGCGAAAAACGCGTCGCCCCATTCGTCGCGCGAGCGCCGCTCGGCGGGATGGTCACCCGGACGGAGAGTACCGCGCGCGGCCCGCCATCCGCGGGCTTGACGGGTGCCGGAGGCGCCGTAGCGGGTACGGACGCCGAACGCGTGCCACCGGCGCACCCGGCGAGCATGACGGCCGACGTCAGAAATGCGAGCGCTCGCAAACGGGTGACCGACACGACCAAGACCGTGACCTTTCCTATTCGCCATCACACCGACGGCCGAAAACGCTTCTTTTCGTTCGCGCGTGTTCCCTCGGACGAGCAGGCGCGGCTGCGGATGCGAACGCAGGATGTCAAGGTATCCATCGCGTATTCATTTCAGTCGCCTGGGGACTTAGCTCAGTTGGTAGAGCATCTGCATGGCATGCAGAGGGTCAGGAGTTCGAATCTCCTAGTCTCCACCACTTCAGCCCTTACTATGTAAGGGCTTTTCCTTTTCCTGTGGCGCTGAGAAAGATGGTTGCCGGGGGACGTTGCCAGGTAAATCACGAGGCGGCGCGACCTGGAAAAGATCGGCCATCGTCTCGATCGCCGCGCTCTGCATGGTCGGGAGCACGTGCGCGTACGTGTCGAGGGTGATGCGAATCGACGCGTGTCCCAGGCGCTCGGAGACGACCTTGACGGGAACCCCGCGGCCGAGTGCCAAGGTCGCGCTCGTGTGCCTCATGTCGTGGAAACGGATAGGCTTCACGCCCGCCTTCTGCATGAGCGGCACGAAAGAACGTCGCTGGACGTTCGACGAGTGGAGCGCCTCACCGGTGGGCGTCGTGAACACCAGCGAGTCGGCCCCGACTGCGATCTCCGCGCCCTTCTGCCGTTCCTTGTAGAGCGCGAGGTCCGCGATGATGCTCGGCTGCACGAGCACCTTCCGTCTCCCGGTGGCGGTCTTCGGACCCTCGATCTTCCGCGAGCGCTGGTCGAGCGACGCTCGGACGACGACATGATCGGATCCGACGTCGCCCCAGCGCAAGCCGAACAGCTCGCCTTGCCTCATGCCGGTGTCGAGCGCGAGGCGGTACATGGTCACGAGTCGGTCGCCATCGAGCGCGCCCAGGAAAGAGCGGACTTCCGCTTCGGACCAGACGCGCATCTCGCGGCGCTTCACCCGCACGCCCCCACGGGACGGGAATGGGTTCTCGTATGCGTCGCTTCGTACGTGCTTCGCGAGCGCGGACTTCGCGACGATGTAGGCGAGTTGTCTCGTCCGCGCGCCCGTGCCGTCCATGGCGTCAAGCATCGACTTCACGTTCGCGCGCGTCAGCGACAAGACGCGAAGGTGGCCCAGGTGCGGAATCACGTAGGAGCGGGCGATCTGCCGATACGATCGCAGCGTTGAGTCGCGCAGCCCCCGCGCCTCGGCGTCCGAAAGCCAGCGCTCGACGACGTCAAGGACCGTTCGACGAGCGACCTCCGGCGTCGCCACGTTTCCCGCACGTACCTGATCGCGGAGCGCGTTCAACGCCAGTTTGGCGGCGCTTGCCGTGCTCCGTTCCGCGCGAAGACGTCGAACCCGATCCTGCTCGTCGACGAAAGTGACCTCGGCAACGTGGTACACGTACTCGTGCCCTTTGACGATCTTCTTGTGCTTGTAGATCGTCCCGTCGCGGTTCGCACGCGGCTTCTTCTTCGTCGTCGCCATGGCTTGATCTATACAGGAGGTTGGCGCTGATCCTGCATAGCACAATGCGGTCGTGCCGAGAAAAACAACGCTTCCTCAAGGCGGTATGAGTGACGAAGAAATGCAGCTCGCTATAAGAACGAGCGCCGCATTCGTCCGCCAGATTGCCCCGAATTTTCAATTCCGCGTTCTCAGGGATGCGCGGACAAACCAGATTCTCGATGGGCGTCGTGTCGACGAGTCCGTTCCGGGCGTGCAGATCAAGACGGAGACGGTCGACACGGACGAGCCGGATCTGTTCCGTGTGATCTACAACCTCATGTCGCGTCCGCAGACGCACGACGAGCGAGCGATGCTCGTCGTGTCGACTTTCGGCGACCTTGTGACGGAACACACTCGGAGGAACCGTGAAGCACAAGAGGTGCTCCCGCTAAACCTGGCGGCCATAGGCGGGAACCTTGAGGCGGCGGCAAACGAACCGGGCGGTCCGGAACAGCCGGGGATGAAAATAGGGGGCGACTCCCGTGACATCCTCCGGATGTTGGCGGGCGGGATTCCACGACATTTCATCGACAACGCGCTCTTCTTGTGGGGTACGCCTCACGGGGACGTCGTGCAGGCGGTACTTGCCGGGAAGATTCCCTTGGCTGACGCGCGGCTTAAAGTTCACGCGCGGACGGTTCTCGCCGGAGCGGAGCCGATTTTCGAAAACCTCGAAATCCCTCGCATCTACCGAGAAGCGCTTTTCCAAATCGCGAAGCCCCGCGCGCAAGCGGCCGTTGCGGAAGCGCTCGCGCCGGGAGCGAACATGGACGCGGTCATTCGAGAGTCCGTCAAAGGCTTTCTCGACAAGAAGTCCGGTAAGGGCGCAGTCGACGAGTCCGACCCGGACGTCAGACTGACACCGAGCGAGCTCGTCGAGGCCATCCGGTACATGTTCGGGGGCGAGATCGCATTCGACCCAGCGACGACGTGGTCGAATCCGACCGAGGCGACGGCGTGGGCCGCTCTCGACGATCCCGACAACCCGCAAGACGGGTCGACGATGAGATGGCCGGACCGCACTTTCGTGAATCCGCCTTATTCGCATCGCAGCGACAAGACCAAGCCGGGCGGCGTTGACGAGTTCGTCAGGCAGGCCATCGCGATGCGCGACCATCCGGATCAACCACGCATCGTGATGCTCGTGCCCGCGAACACCGACGCCGACATCTACCAGGGGCTGCTTTCCGAATGCCAGGAAGCGCTCTTCTTTGACGGCCGCTTCACGTTCGATCGCGTCGAAGACAAGAAACGCGTCACCGAGACAAAGAGCGCGAACAACTCCTACATGCTCGTCGGCTTCGGCCCGGTTTGGCTCAAGCATCTTGTCGATCTCGGTTTTCCCGGCGTGGTCATGAAGCCGTTCCCAAGGCCGATGTCCCCGATGGATCTGCAGTCGTACGAAGCCGAGCAGGAAGCGCTCGCGGAACACAGGCTGAATTACGAAGAGCTCGATCTCGACACGATCGACCACGCAGAAGTGCGCGCTATGATCGAGAGAACGGAGACGGAACAAGCCGAGGCTCTCGCCGAAGGCAGACGGAAAGTCGCGGCGGCCAAGGCCGCAAGCGATCAGAAAAAAGCCGACGCTCGACGTGCGAGTCGAAAAGCGCGGAACACACCTTGACACCATTTGAGAGGATCGCTTTGCCGACGGGCTAGACCCGAACGGCCACTGCATCCGAAAAGAAGTCCCGCTTTCCGCGGGGCTTCTTTTTTGTTTTCGAAAGACACTCATGACCAGCGAAAAAACGAAGAAAAAGACCTACCCGTTCGGCGAACCTATCAGCGTCCACAAAGCGGCGCAACTCGCGGGCGTCTCGCCGCGGACGATCCACCGTCACCGGCACGAGATGGCGTTCAGGCGCGTCGGCGCGCGAATCGTGATCAGCGAGCCCGCGCTCATGACGTGGCTTGAAGCCTCCACCTACGGCCGCATGGCGGCGTCGTTTCGCGGGGTGGCGGCATAATGCGTGGCGGTTATTGGGTGCTCTCGCTCGACAAGGACTGGGGAATCCCGGACCGGTGGGTTTCGCCGCAGGGTGACAGATCTGTCACCATTACGGTGAGCGAAGATTCAGGCGAAGGCACCGTCGAGGTGCGTCACGGTCAGAAAATCAAGCGTCGGTTGAAACTCGATTCACAAGACCTCCGTGAATTCACGGAAGCGCTCGCGCGTGCGCTCGCCGAGGAGAATTGGCCCGCGGCTGCCGCCGAGATCGATGGTGCGGCGCTATGAGCACCGGAATCGAGTGGACCGAAAAAACGTGGAATCCCGTGACGGGATGCACGCAGGTCTCGGCTGGTTGCGACAACTGCTACGCGAAAACGCTCGTCGACACGCGGCAGATCAGGAATCCGAAGAGCGCACGGTATGGGCATCCATTCAACGAGATCATGCTGCACGACGGCCGTCTCATGCAGCCGACGACGTGGCGCACGCCTCAGCGGGTCTTCGTCAACTCGATGAGCGACGTGTGGCATAGAGACATCCCCGACGACTACATCGACCGCATCTTCGACGTCATGGAGGCGGCGTCGCACCACACGTATCAGGTGCTGACAAAGCGCGCCGAACGCATGCGTCGGTACCTAAATCGGCGCTACCCCAACCAGCCATGTCCGTCGCACATCTGGCTCGGCGTCAGCGTCGAGGACGAACGTGTCGGAGCGCGGGCGGACATGCTTCGCAACGCTAACGCGAGCGTACGTTGGATCTCCGCCGAGCCTCTTCTCGGATCGCTCGAAAGCGTCTCGCTCGAAGGCATCGCATGGGTCGTCGCGGGTGGGGAGTCTGGCAAAGGCGCTCGACCGATGGACCTCCGGTGGGCGCAAGAACTCCGTGATCGTTGCGTCGTGAGCGACGTGGCGTTCTTCCTGAAGCAACTCGGAGGCGCAACGGACAAACGCGGCAAGGAAGCGGCGTCGCTTGACGGACGGCGGTGGACGCAGTATCCCGAAGTGCCGGGCCCGTGAGGTTTGCCGAGCCGGTCTCCGACAAGGTGCCGTAAGTACGAGGGGAGGGAGAATCGGGCGTCGTTGATTCGGATCCACGCCGCTAAGCACGCCGCGCCCCCCTCCCTCCTACGAACAGATTCCGTTATTTTGTAAATTTCCAATCGCGCCTGAAGTTAAGAAAAAAGACGGCCACGCATCACGCGTGGCCGTCTCTCTTTGTTGACCTGAGGCTTGTGTTAGAGGCGACGCATCTTCGAGAGAGGCGACGGTCCCGCCACGTTCTGGACGATCATCACGTCGTACCCATACGAGGGATTCCCGTTGTACGTGAACTGGGTGTTCGAGTATCCGAGCCCGATGAACGCGTCGTTGGTGTTCGAGATGTTCATGTAGTGCCCGGTGTTCCCGGTGTACGTGCACGTCATCCAGTTTCCATTCGGGCAGTTCGCTTTCTCGCCCATCCACACGTTGTCGTTCGCTGCGACTCTCGACGCCGACGGCGCGAGGCTCAGTGTCAGCACGCCCGCCGCTCCGTACATCGAACCGGCGCTTGCGCCGTAAGCCGCCTGATACGGACCGTAGCCCGCGTCTCCATACGCCGTCTTGCCGGAAGCCACATCCGCCGCCCACTGATCGGCCTGCTCTTGTGCGTACTCGTCGACGACCTGGTTCGCGAACGAGACCGGGAACGAGACCGTCGCACGCTGGTTGTTGTAGTCCACGAGCCACGACTGCCGGATGGAGTCGAGCGCGGTGAGGCTCACCGCGAGCGCCGGATTCGAGCCTGCGGCGAGTGTTCCGACCTGATGGAGAGCAGCATAGGTGTTGTCCTTGGCGACGACTACCATGACGGCACCCGGCTTGATTCCGGATACCGTGAAGGAGCCGTCCGCGGCCGTGACAGCCGTGTAGAGCGGCGCGACCGGCGTCGCGCAGGACTGCGTGGTGTTGCACGAGGTACGATCCGGAACGGAGCCGACCGTGACGGTGAAGCCGACGAGCGGTGCGCCCGAGACGCGGTCCTTCGCGGAGCCCGTAAGGCTCGCGGTTGGAACCGGGGTCGCCGTCGGGGCGGGGGACGCGGTCGGCGTGTTCGTGGGTGCTGGCGCGGTCGACGGCGTGCCCGAGGGACCGGGAGACGCTGCCGAGGTGCTCACCACGAGCGGAGTCGACGGCGTGACAGGCGCGGGGCCGGAGCCGCCGCCGCCACACGCAGCAAGAAGCGAGGCGGAACCAAGCGCTATGACGGCAGCAATTCTATTCACGGAAAAAGTACGATCCTGACGTTCGAGCGAAAGTGCGTGATGCTCAGCAAATCGGTTTGTCGTCATCGCAAGGCCGAGACGTCCTTGACGATGCGTTCCGGCCCTGAAACTCCGGGGCCGTCGGCCGCAGTATGCACCGCGTCCCAATAGGTGATCCGGACGATCGTCTTGCCGGGAACGATGCTCTTCGGCCACGAGGCGCAGGCGGTGGCCGGTTCGTTCGGCTCCGGCATCTGATAGCAAGACATGGTCCGGTGCAGCCAAGTCATGCGGAGCGTCGTCGCGTAGTCTTGCGTCTTGCCGTCGGCGGTGCGGACCGTGAGTCCACCGGCGCGGTTTCCGTTTGCGAAAGAAACGAGCACGCCGTCCTGCATGTGCATGGCTTGTCCAGCGTAGGGCTTGGGCCACGCGGAGGACGCCGCCGTTGACGCTACGACGAGTGCTGCGACGATCGCCGACTTAGCAGTGAGCGTCATTGCAGCGTCACCGCGCGGTTGTCGTTCGCGTTCGCGAGCGGATCCTGCGTTATGAACGTGACGGTCGTGCGCACGGTGCCGTGTGCGGGCACAATGATCGTACCGAGTGCGCCGAGATCTTCCGCCGGAGCGACCTCATACGCCATGACGTTGTTGCCGGTGCGCGGATCGATCTTCGCGTATTGCGGAACTTGTTGCGTGATGCCGGGCAACAACTTTTTCGCGCCGCTCGCCAAGGACATCGTGAGCACGAAATTATTGCCGCGGACCTGCGTGTCGACGTCGCCACCGGTGATGACGACGGTGTCGTGGATCAGCGTGAGGCCGCTGACGACGTCGTTCCAGGCGTTCGCGACGGCGATCGTGACCTTCGGAGGTGCAGCCGATTTCACGGCGCGGTACGATGACTGTGCGCCTGCCGTCAACGATTCTTGTGACGTATCGCCGGATCGATCGTTCTGCATCCCGTCGTTCGGTTTGCTCGGCGCCGACATCGGCAGAAGTGTTTCCGGCCAACGCTTCGCCGTTGTCCACGCTTGCGGATATCCGGAGAATTGTGCCGACTCGATTCGGCACGATATGCGCGCGAGGAAACGTTCCTGGCCGCTCAGGTTGAAGCCGACGTTGACCTTGTACGGATCAGTGTCGCCAGGAGGCACGAGTTCCGCGGGCGACGACGACACGTGCTCGATGTCCATCTTCGTGACTTCCACGTCATACGCCGTGAGCGTCACCCGGATATCGCCCATCTGACGGCGTGTCCGATTTTGCACGACGACCGTCCCATACACCCCGCTCCCACCCGCTCTTGTGAGTTGGCAACGCGTGATCTCCGCCGGAGAATTCGCGACGCGAACGATCGTGGTCGGCACGACATCACCCGCGGCGATTTCCGCTGACGCAGTTGCGCACGTCGCGAACAGAAAGAGGCTCGATGCCGTAAGCATCCGCCAGTTCGAAATTTTCCCGCGCATCGGAAACCTCCGGTATCTCGGCAAGACGCCGTCCATCGTGGCGACGCCGTAAGGCGAGCCGACTTACCGATCAGCCAATTCCGATCCTGTAACCCGCACTATATTGCGGATGCACGTTTGCCCGATCCGCAGGATGACGACGGGTGGACGACTACGCCGCCATTCGTCAAGACCTTGCGCGAGCGGTGCGCGCCCGTCGCCTCGCGATGGACATGACGCAGGCAGATCTCGCGCGGCTCGCCGACGTGTCGCTGCGTCGCATTGAGGCGATCGAAGGCGAGGCGGCCGCGGCGAATCCAAGCCTCCGCACGATGTGTCAGATCGCCGCAGTGCTCCAGACGACGGTGCCAGATCTTCTCGGCGCCGCGGCTCCCGCGACCGCACGTAAGCGGGCGCCGAAGAAAAAATAGACATCGCCGCCCTCCCCCTTACCACGACCCGTCTCTCCCTTGACGGACCGTCGAAGATCGTCCAACATGAGGTCGTGGGCAGCCCTCCAAGGCGACCACTCGTCGCCCACACCCAGTATCGTTCGAGTATCGCTCGCGGTACGTGACGGCAGGAGACCCGGAGCTCGCTCCGGGCCTCTTTGTTTCCGAGGATGAACATGACAAACGACCCGCCGATGGGCGATCTGGACATCTGCGGCATCTGCGACGGCTCACCGCACGTCGTCGGATGCCCCGAGCACGAGGACTACGACGACGCTCGCGTCGCGTACGCGCGGGCCGACGATCGCGCGGACGCCGGAACTGCGTCGTACTGGGTGGACGAGACGTTCGCCGCGGCCGCGCGCGATGTGGGCCTGTTCGAGGAGTTCGCGCTCCGTGAGGGCGTCGCCGAGTTCACGGCCGCGCTGCGGCGTCGCGAGATCGTACGCCTGTGACATCCTGATCGGCTTCGAGGCTGAGAAAAGCCAGGAAGCCGCCCTCCCCCTCCTATTCGGGACCCCAGGAACACTACTGCCTGACTATCGAACACGCGTTCGATGACTGCCTCGGATTCAGTTGGTCCTCAGCTCGACGACGCGAAGGCGCTGATCGAGCGCCTCACTCCACGCGATCGTGCGATGCTCCGGCCATGGGTGCTCGCGCGCTACTCCGTGTCGGGCGATCTCCACACGGATACCGCTGCACGCGAACGAGATGACGATGCGGCGCACCGGCTTCGACGGTAGCGTCGCATGTTTTACAGCGACGCCCATCGCACGCACCTTAGCTCGCCAGCAACGATCAAAGGGGAGCCGCGGGCCGCAGCGAATCGCCGCGGCATGGGGAATAGCGCGCCGGACGCCTATCGAGTCACGACGACGCTCTCACAAGAGCAGCGTCGCGAACTCGAAAATCTCGCCAAGAAGCACGACGTGAAGGTTGCATGGATCATTCGTCGTGCCGTTGAGCGTCTGATCGCGCAAATGGAAGCCGATCCCATGCTGCCGTTGGACTTCAAGCCGTGAACAGCGTCGAACTCTTCTCGGGGTGTGGTGGACTCGCGCTCGGTCTTGCGCGAGCGGGCTTTGAGCACTCGCTCCTCGTCGAAAGAAATCCTCACGCGATCGCCACGCTCCGTTACAACCGTGAGCGTGGAATCGAACACGTCGCCGACTGGAACGTCGTCGGAGACGACGTCTCGAGGATCGATTGGACGGCGTACGCTGGCACGGCACGTCTTGTTGCTGGCGGTCCGCCATGTCAACCGTTTTCGATTGGCGGCAAACATCGGGGGCACGACGACGCACGCGACATGTGGCCCGAGGCTGTGCGCGCTGTTCGTGAGGTCCAACCACACGCGTTCATCTTCGAGAACGTCTCGGGACTCGCGCGACCCGCCTTTGCCGAATACCTCCGTTGGATAACCGCGTCGCTCCGGCGCCCGACGGTCGAGCGTAGAATCGGTGAGACGCACGCTAAACATCTTCTTCGCCTTGAGCGCGAACGAACGACCTACGACGTCATTGTGGTTCCCGTGAACGCCTCCGACTTCGGCGCAGCGCAGAAACGAAAGCGCGTGATCATCGCGGGCATTAGTAGGGATCTCGGGATCGAGCTCACGCCGCCCGCAACAACGCACAGCGCGGCGCGCCTCGCATGGGATCAGAATGTAACCGGTGAGTATTGGCGCCGGCACCGCATCACTGGGCGGCACGGCGCAGGTACGGCGGCCTTCGCGGAACTGGCACCCGCCACTCTCCCATGGGTGACGGTGCGCGATGCCTTGCGCGGACTTGGAAAGCCCAACGGTCGCGCGAACCATGTCCTCCAAGAGGGCGCGAAGGCATACACGGGACACACGGGATCTTCTCTCGATGAGCCCGCGAAGGCGCTCAAAGCCGGAGATCACGGCGTTCCCGGCGGCGAGAACATGATGGTGCGCGACGACGGTACCGTACGCTACTTCACCGTACGTGAGGCTGCGCGGCTTCAAGGTCTTCCGGACGACTACCGCTTTGACGGTACCTGGAGCGAGAACATGCGTCAGTTGGGCAACGCCGTTCCCACTCAACTTTCCGAGGCGCTCGGGCGATGGATGATGCGGCTTCTTCGGGAGGACGGCGGACAGGTCGAGGACGCGGCATAGCCGACCATTTTGAGGCTCCGCCCGATGCGGAGAGATCCGCGCAGATGCGACTCGTGCGCTCGCGCGACACCGTTCCGGAGATTCGAGTCAGGCGGGCGTTGCATGCTGCCGGACTTCGTTTCCGCCTGCAGCGTCGGGACGTGCCAGGAAGGCCCGACATCGTCATCCCCGCGCGCAGGATCGCGATCTTCGTGCATGGTTGTTTCTGGCATCGCCATCCCGGCTGCGCGCGGACGCGAACACCGAAGACGCGCGTCACATTTTGGACAGAGAAGTTTGCGGCCAACGAGCGGCGCGACAGCGTGGTTGCTCGGGAAATCGTCGAATCGGGCTGGAGACAGATCATCGTCTGGGAATGCGATACTGCCGATCCCGAGCGCCTCGCCCGCCTTGTCGCGGAAATACGAGAAATACCGGCGAATCGCCGACGAGACGTGAGAAACGATACGCCGTTCAATCCGCTTGACTACGACAACTTGACGAAGAACGTCGTGGACGAACTGATGCGGCGGGGGCCGTACACGCTTCCCCTGACCGAGCGCTTCGCGGGCGGCGGGGTGTATGCGCTTTTCTATCGCGGGGAACTTCGCGACTACGAATTCGTGAGGTCGCCGGACGCTTCGATTCCGATCTACGTCGGCAAGGCCGTTCCGACCGGCGGTCGCAAGGGCACGTCCAACCTGACCGTCGGGTCGCAACTCTTCTCGCGCCTGGCGGAACACACCAAGTCGATCAACGACGGTGCAGATCTCGCGCTCGAAGACTTTTTGTGCCGATATCTTGTCGTCGAGCCGCTGTGGATCAACATGGCCGAGACGTTCCTAATCAACCGCTTCCGGCCGGTATGGAACGCCGGGATAGACGGCTTCGGGAATCACGATCCAGGTAGCGGACGCCACCAGGGCGAGATCTCATGGTGGGATGCACGGCATCCTGGTAGGAGATGGGTCGCGTCGTTGAGACAGACACGAACCAAAGAGCAAGCCAGCGAAGAGATAGCGCGTTTCGCGCGTCAAGCGCGCCCGGAACCGGCCGTCGCCGAAGAGTTGGCGTTGGAAGCGGCACACGAAGCCGCCGCCGGAACGAATGCTGACGATCGCGCTGAGGACGGCGTGGAAACTTCTGAGTGAGCGCCCACAACAGGCCCGATGATCGTCACTGGCTCGTAAACTCCACGACGTATAAGAACGTGCCACCGGCTGGCTTGCAATTGACGGTACCGGGTGAGAACGTCGAAGCTCGCGCGGCAGTCAAAGCCGCTTCGCGCAGGATGTCAGGGCCCGAGCGCACGGCAGCGCGGACGACGCGACCATCTGCCGCGAGCGTCACCTCCACTTCGACCGTGCCGGTGAGGCCCTGCTCCCGCGCGATGTCGGGTGTCTCCGGCAGCGCCGCGGTAAGCGTTCGTGGCTCTCGATCGCAACTAGGGGTCCTCGCGGCCGCGCGCGTCCCTGACGTCGCAGCGGTTCGCTTCGTGGCGGACGACCTTCCTGGACTTGCGCTCGTCTTCGGTCGTGGTCTGCCATCATCGTAGACCTGTGCGAATGTTGACTCGATGATCGGCACACGCTGCACCACGATGCGACATCGGACGCGAGCCTGCGCGCGCTGATATACGGGGGCTCCGCCGATGCAGACGTCGTCGTAGTCACGCTGCAACGGCGGACGTACCGAAGCCGGTGTGTTCCCGTCCGCAAGGATCAGCGTGATGAGCGCGTGACGCGCCCTTACGTACACGTCCATCGCTTGCGGCGACTGCGGAAGCTGCGCCGCGACCTCCACGCGCTCCGCGTTGTCGAGATCAGCCAGCGCCGCGAGTCGTAGCTGGTAACGGGGGATGGGTGGAGACCCGTCGTTGGCGCACCGTCGAAGTTCGGTCGCGGCGCTCTCCCAATTTATGACGGCGGTGATGGCCTGCTTCGCTTCTTCGAGATTTGCTTGACTTCGCATCGCCATGCGCTCCATCTGCCTGATCGTCTTTAGATCACAGACGTGCGCAGGTTCGGCAGTCGCCGGAGCCGCGTAAATGCTGACAAGAGTCAAGAGCACACTTAAGACCAGAGCACAAACGCGCACGCTAACCACCGAAAGGGCCGCAACGATCTGGTGAAGTTGACCCGGTTTCGTGGACACTTTGCCAGTAATGGCGAAAGAGGTCCACGATGCCGCAGAGACACCGCGACGCATACCCGCCCGAATTCAAGACCAAGCTCGTTGCGCTCGTGCTTGCCGGGCGCAGCCCGGAGGAGCTCGCGAAAGAATTCGAGCCGTCCAACATCACGATTCGCAACTGGGTAAAACAGG
>JBBISR010000011.1:0-110668 GCA_037441145.1 Armatimonadota bacterium | reverse complement strand
TGCTCAACGAGCGGGCGCAGCTCGGTGCGGTCATCACCCGGTTGAACTACGACATCAACAACGACAACATCGCCTCGACGAACATTCAGGCGTCGGAATCGCAGATCCGCGATCTCAACGTCGGTCAAGCGTCGACGAACTTCACCCGCTTGCAGATCCTCGTGCAGACCGGTACGAGCATCCTCGCACAGGCCAACTCCAACGCCCAGTCCGTCCTTCGCCTCTTCCAGTAGGCTTCGGACAACGAGAGAAGGCCCGCTTCGGCGGGCCTTTTTTTGTTCTCATGCGCCGACCGGTGCCGGGATGTGCGATCGCTCTGCCGTTTTCCGCAGTGTGATCTCCGTACGAATGCTTCATGGAAGCGCTGCAGAATCATCACGCGCCGAGTGTCGGCAACGCGTGCGGCATGATGGTGTCTCCGCGAAGCGGTCTCGGTTCATGGAGGATTTATGGCCGCCGGCGGCTCGAGCATCGCGAATAATCTCCTCGCAGATAGCGCTCGAATCAATCTCAACCGTAACCAAGATGCCCTCAAGACTGCGGTAAAGCAGCTCGCGAGCGGCCTTCGCATCAACTCCGCGGCAGACGATCCGTCCGGCCTCGCGATCGCGGAAAAACTCCAGGCCCAGGTCAACGGCTTCGACCAGGCCGTGAAGAACGTCCAGGATGCGAACAACGCGGCGGCGGTCGCCGACGGCGCACTCCAGACGACGACGGACATCTTACAGCGCATCCGCGGACTCGCCGTCGAGGCATCGTCGGATATCACCTCGTCTTCGGATAAGGCGAACCTGCAAGTCGAAGTCAACGCGCTGCTTCAAGAGGTCAACCGCATCTCGCAGAACACGGGCTTCAACGGCTCGTCGCTGCTCGATGGGAGCCATGCCGGCTTCCAGGCACGGGTCCCGGCGTTCCTGACGGTCACGTCGAACGCGGCGCTTGCATCCGCCGGTACGGTAGCGGCGGCAGGGGTCAATTACGGCCTGCTTGTCGCGACGGCCGTTGCTACAAGCGCGAATTTTTTCACAACGCCGAACGTCGCGCTCCCTGGCGTGCAAGGGGAGGGCACCATCGGTGCTGGGGTGACGAACGGGAATTTCCTCGCGCAGGCGCAGGCAACCGATTCTCTTGGTTTTACGAACGCTCCGGTACCGACGGGATTCACGGCAATTGGCGGTGGGGTCCATCTCGCAAACGGACTCGCGGCAACGACCGGACTTGCGGCAGGGCGGCAAGGCGCCGTTTTGACGACCGTCGCGGGTGGTATCCAGCAAACGCTTACGGGGCTTGCGCCCGGTGCTGCGTATACCGTCTCGTTCGTATCGAGTTCGTACCCTGGTGGATCGTCGGTTCAGGTTCAGGCGAACGGCATTCCGGTCCTCAACGCCGCGCCCCCGACGGCATCGCTGCAACCGTACACGACCGCTTCGTTCGTCGCAACCGCGGCGGGATCGGTAGCGCTCACCTTCACCAATACCGGCGCGAACGACGTAACCGTAACGGACATCGGCGTCACCTCCGCGGGCGCCACCGTCGATGGCACCGTTTTCGTTCGGGTCATCGATACGGGCGCTTCGATCGCCGTACAAGAGACGTTTTTCGACAGTGCGACGGGGCGGGGGTTCGTATCGTCGACCCTCTACGGCGCCGATACTACCGCTAGCCCGTTCGATAACGTCGCGGTTACGCTCGGCAATTTCACCACCGCCGACGTCGGCGTGACGTCGTACATCAAAGTAAGCCAGAACGTGGCGGCAACGTCGAACCCGAACGCCCCGGCGTTTAACTTTCAGTCCGGCGCCGATGAAGGATCGACCATTCAAGTCGGCTTTGCGGCGACGAACACGCAGACGCTGCGTATCTCGAACGTCAACCTGTTGCTCTCGTCGTCGTCCGCACCGTCGCTCGGTGCGGAAGACGCGATCGGCCAGATCGACAACGCCTTGAACAACCTGCTCAACGAGCGAGCGCAGCTCGGTGCGGTCATCACGCGCCTGAACTACGACATCAACAACGACAACATCGCCTCGACGAACATTCAGGCGTCGGAATCGCAGATCCGCGATCTCAACGTCGGTCAAGCGTCGACGAACTTCACGCGCCTGCAAATCCTCGTGCAGACCGGTACGAGCATCCTCGCACAGGCCAACGCGAACGCCCAGTCCGTCCTGCGACTCTTCCCGTAACGGTCGTTTGCGACTACGAGAGAAGGCCCGCTTCGCCGGGCCTTTTTTTTGCGCTCTTGCGAGCCGATAAGGACAAGTGATGGCACTTCGGATCAACGGCGTACGCATGCGGAAGAATCCGCCCAAGGCGGTTGGAACCGCGCGGTCGGCAAGTCCTTCGCAACTTCCGTACGGTTTGCCCGAGCCGCCCGCCGGCACCGTGCAACTCCCCGCCGGCGTTTCGCTGTGCATGATCGTGAAGAACGAGGAGCAATTTCTCGCGCAGGCGCTCGCGAGCATCGCTCCGTTCGTCGATGAGATTTGCGTCGTCGATACGGGCTCGGCCGACGCGACGATCGCGATCGCGCAGTCGTACGGTGCGCGCATCGAGCATCGCGCCTGGCGGAACGATTTTGCCTGGGCGCGCAACGAAGCGCTGGCGATGGCGACCAAACGTTGGATCGTCATGCTCGATGCGGACGAAGAACTTTCGCCCGAATCGCGCGATGCGCTCGTCGAAATCGGGAAGCTCCCCGCACACCTCACCGGCCTCTGGGTGCGTTGCTTCAATCTCGCCGATGACTATGCGGGCACGGGTGCGAGCTCGCACGCGCTCGCACGCATGTTTCCGAACAATCCGCGGTTACGGTATCGCAGCCCGATTCACGAGTTCATCACGATCGACGACACGGCAAACGGCATCGAAGCGAAGCAAGCGCCCCTCGCGATCGTGCATCACGGTTACTTGAAATCCGTCGTGAAATCGCGGAACAAGGCCGCGCGCAACCTCGCGATCATCAAAGCGGCAACGGATGCGCATCCGGAAGACCCGTTCAACTGGTACAACCTCGGTACCACGGCGCTGCTCGACAACGCGCATGCCGATGGCATCGCCGCGCTCGAAAAGATGCGCGATCTCGTCGGCGATCAAGCACGCGGTTTCGTACCGGTTGGGCTCTCGATCCTCGCCGATGCGTACACGGATTACGCACACGATCCGACGCGTGGGATGGAGACCGCGCTGCTGAGCCTCAAGAAAGCGCCGAACTTCGCGAACGCGCATTTCGCACTCGGTCGCGCGCTCGCAAAACTCGAGCGATTCGACGAAGCACGCGCGGCGTTCCACCAAGCGATCGACGACGGATCGCATAACAAGATGCAATTCGTCGTCGACGACGAGGTTTCGGTGTGGAAGGCGCATTCCGAAATCGGGCACGCGTACGGGAAACAGAACGACCCCGTTCGCGCGTTGGAGTGGTTCGAAAAGGCGCTCGTCAACCGGCCTGGTGTCTATCCCGTCATGATCAACCGCGCGCGCGCGCTCGAATCGCTGCATCGCTACGATGATGCCGAGGCTGCGTTTCGCGAACTCGTCGCGTTGCATCCAGGCGAACCGACGCGGCTCGACCTCGTCAATTTTCTGCTCCGTCGCGAGCGATTCGGCGAGTCGCTCGTCGAGATCGATGCGCTCTTGCTCGACGGATCGCGGGAGACGGTCATCAACCTCGCGATCGCCGCTTCGCAGATCGTCGATCGTATCGGCCGCAGCTACGAGGCTATACTTAGTTCTGGATAATTTCGCCTCGTCGCGCCCGGTTCGGCCACCATCCTCGATGCGTTCGAAGCGCTCTACCGCGCCCGTGGGGAGAGCGCGAAACTCGCCGCGCTGCACGAGGCCGAGATGCTCGCGCCGTGCATCGTTGCCGACGATTTCGCGCGGCGTGCGAACCGGTATCTCGCGATGCAGCGCCCGAACGAAGCGCTCGAAGCGGCGGCTGCGGCGTTCGCGCTCGATCCGGAGAACGACGGCGCGAAGTACGCGCACGCGGCGGTCATCGTGCAGCGCGGCGACCGCGCCGGCGCGCTCGCGCTCCTGGAACGCGTGCGCCCACAGGCGGGAGCGACGTTCGCACGCTCGATGTTCTTGCAGTCGGTGATTTTAAGCGAGCTCGGGCGCTCTGCGGATGCGCTTACCGCGATCGAAACGGTGCTCGCCGCAACGCCCGCACACTTCGATGCGATGATGCATCGCGCGGGCTTGCTCGTCGGTGCGGGGCGGCTCGACGAAGCCGAGGCGCAGTTCCGCGCCGCGCGTGCCAGCGGCGGTCATCGGGCGTCGATCGAGCTTGCTTCGCTTTTGATGCAACGAGGGAAATTCGACGAAGCGCGCGCGGTCGCCGACGAAGCGCTCTCCGCCTGATGATCGCAGAAGTTGCGCGCGAGATGTCGCTGCTCGTCTTCGGTGCGGCGAGCGATCGGCGCGATGTAACACAAGCGATCCGTGCGTGTGGCGTGGCACTTGCCGAGATCGTTTGGACGTGCGATGACGAACCGCCGCAAGGCATTTCGGTAACGATCGACCGACGTGAGCCGACGGTCGTCGCGCACGCTCATTCGGAACGACGGGGCCATCGCGCGATCGCGTTTCTCGACGCCTCGGCGCCCGTCGCGGATGGTTGGCTCGCCGAACTCGGCGGCGCACTCTACGCTATGCGCGATGCGAACGCCGCGTCGTTCGTCGTACCGACCGCCTCGAACGCGCTCGCGTCGTGCGGGGCGCGCGCGACGCTTCTCGCATTGCACGACATCCCACAACACGAGCGTCTCGACGTGCGGCTCGCGCTCGACGATGCGCTACACGCGTTCACCGCGCGTTTGCACCAGAACTACATGCGCGCGATCGTCGGGGTGCCGCATCCGTACGCACGAGAGCGCGAAGACACGTCCGACGAACCGCTCGTATCGATCGTCACGCTCTCGTGGAACGCTCCGAACTACACGAAGACGGCGCTCGAATCGATTCGCGCCTACACGCACGTTCCATACGAAACGATCGTCGTCGATAACGGTTCCGGGGCGGAGACGACGGAGTGGCTGCGTACCGTTCCCGATATCCGCGTCATCTGGAATCCATCGAATCTCGGCTTCGGCCGCGGCTGCAATCAGGGCATCGCTGCGGCGCGCGGGCGGTTCGTCGTGCTGCTGAACAACGACGTCGTCGTGACCGAAGGCTGGCTCGAGGATTTGCTCGATGCGCATGCGCGCGACCCGGCGATCGGCGTATCCGCACCGCGCTCGAATCGCATTGCGGGGATGCAGATGCTTCCCGATGCGGACTATGCGGATATCGATGCGATGCACCGATACGCGGCCAGCCGCCGCGCAGCGTTTCGGAAAACCGGCGCGTTCGTCGATCGGGCGATCGGCTTCTGCTTGTGCATCGATCGGCGGGTCATCGACGAGATCGGGGGCATCGACGAACGCTACGGGATCGGGAATTTCGAGGACGACGATTTTTGTATTCGCGTTCGCGCCGCGGGCTATCGCATCTACGTTTGCGACGACGTGTTCATCCATCACTTCGGGAGCATCTCGTTCCAAGCGAACAACGTCGATTGGGCCGCGACGATGGGCGAGAATTGGAAGAAGTTCGCGCAGAAATGGCGGCTACCCGAGGCTTATCCGGAAAACGGCTACCATCCGCAGATAGCGATCGCGCGGGGGTTCGATCGGGAACGGCATTTTTTTGGACTCCCCGACCCCGCGACGCTTCCGTTAATTCCGCCGCCCACGGTAGGAGCCGACGAAGCCGAACCGTCGCCGGAGCGGGCGACTTCGTTCGTCGCTCTCGTGCGCGACGAGTTCGATTGGGGCGAGGTTGCAGCGCTCGTGCGGCGATTCGCGCGCGCGTTCGATGCCGAGGCGGACGTTCGCTTGGCGATCGCTTGCGCGGGTTCGCTCGACGCGGCGACGCTCGGCGCGCGGACGGAGAAACTCCTTACGAAAGAGGGGCGCACGCCCGATGCCACGGCGGATATCTCGATCGACGATGTGACGGATCCGTCCGGTTGGCTCGCGGGGCTCGGCACGACGAATGCCGTCTGCGGACAAGCGGGGCTCCCCGCTCCGTTCGCGGCGCTGCGCGTCGCGAACGAAACGAGTCCGAGTGCGCTCAAGCGCATCGCTAGCGCCGGGGCCTAACGGAGCGCGTACTCGCTCTTTACGCTGGATTTGGGGGGCGATCTCTCAACTCCATCGCCTCGCGCGCCGATAGTACAAGTAGCACTTCCTGAGAGGACGAACATGGACGTTCAGCCCGTTGATACGCAACCCGCGCCGAGCGCGATCGTAGCCGCTCCGTATGTCGATCAAGGCTCGGCTGCGTTCGTGCCGCCGCCGCCGTCGGCCGTGGCCGTGCAGCCGGTGCAGAGCGCTCCCGCCTCCGGGAAGCCGGGCGAATCCAACGGCGCCGCAGCCTTCGCGCAGGCCGCCTCACAGATTTTTGGCGCGCCGGCGGGCGACGACGTTTCCGTGTCGATCCGCGTCGCGCAGCACCCGAGCCAGGTGATCGCGGTCTTCCGCGACGCGCACGGCAACATCATCCAGCAGGTGCCGTCCGAAGTCGTCGTGCGGCTGGCGGAATTCTTCGATCAGCAACTCGGCGCACTTTTGGATCGGAACGCATAGCTCGTGGCTGGCATCGGTGGCTCTTCCTCGGCGACGACCTACGGAACGAATCAATCCCCCGTAAGTTTTCCCGGCATCGTTTCGGGGATCGATTACAACGCGATCATCAACAAGCTCACGGCGCTTACGATCGCGCCGCAGAAGCAGTACCAAACGCAAGTCACGAACCTCACGGCGAAAAACGCCGAGTTCGCGAAAATCGGCTCGCTGCTCTCGACCGTGCAAAGCGCGATCGGTGCGCTCTCCGATCCGAATCTCTTCAACGCGTACAACGGGGCGTCGAGCGATACGACCTCGCTCACGGCGAAGGGGATCCCCGGCGTCTCGGCCGTGCCCGGGTCGTACATCATCAACGCGACGACGCTCGCGACCTCGACCGCGATCCTCGGGAGCACGAGCGCCGCGATCGCGCACACGCTAGCCGATGTCATCGCGGGGAACAGCAACCCCGCGTATAACGGGCTTCCGGCAAAAGACGTGCCGCTCGCGCAGGCGTATACGTCGATCACGCCCGTCAACAGCACGAACGGTTCTTCGCAGGGGCAGATCACGGTCGACGGCATCGCGGTCAAATACGACGTCGCCTCGCAGAGCCTCGATTCGATCCTAAGCAACATCCAAAGCGCCGTCACCGCCGCGTACTCGACGACGCCCGGGTTCCAGTTTTCGATCGCGTACGACACGACGAAGGGCGATGCGAACTTCGACGGCGTGATCGTCACGTCGAACCAGTCGATCTCCATCGGGTCGGCAAACGACAGCGGCAACTTACAGCAAGTGCTCAAGCTCGATACGGCGACCGTGAACAACGGCGTGCCGCAGTCGATCACCGCGAACGGATCGACGGCCGTCTATGCGAATTCCGTCGTCAGCAACGGTGGCGTCGGGGGCGTCTCGCTCGGCGGCCCGCTCAACGGCCCGTACCATGCGAACTTCTTAACCCCGATCACCTCCGGGACGATTACGATCAACGGCGTGAAGATCGCGATCGATGCGACGGGCGATAACGTGAGCTCGATCCTCAAGAAGATCAACGGCTCCTCGGCGGGTGTCGTCGCGCAACTCGATACGGCAAGCGGACGCTTCACGCTCACGAGTAAGGCGACGGGGTCGCAAGGTATCGTCGTCGGCGGAACCGCGTACGGCGACACGAGCAACTTCCTCGATGCCGCGGGCCTCACCGTGCAATCCGGCAGCGTGACATCCGTAGGCAAACAAGCCTCGGTGAGCGTGACGGACCCCTCGGGAAACACCAAGACGTACGTCGCGAACGCGAATGCCGTGAAGACCGCGATCCCCGGCATCGAACTCGATCTCGTCAGCAACACGACGAAGCCATTTACCGTCAGCGTGACGCAAGATTCGACGCAAGCCATATCCGCCGTAAACCAGTTCGTCTCGGCATATAACGCGGCGATCAACGAACTCAATCAAGCGACGTCGGCTCCCGTGATCACCTCGAGCACCGCCGCGCAATCGCAAAGCACCTCGACGACGGGTTCGAGCCAAACGCTCAGCACGGGCGGCGTGCTCTTCGGCGATTCGACGGCGGACGGGCTCAAGAACACGCTGGTCAACCTCGCGACGGGGATCTTCTCGGGCAACCAAACCTATCGCACGTTCTCGTCGATCGGCTTGAGCCTCGATTCCTCGTTCACGCAGCTGACCGCGGCGGCATCGACGCCGGGAACGACCGGCTCCGTGACGCAAAAGACCGTCCAGGGTACTTCGGGGGCATTCGCGTTGCTCAACACGACCGCGTTCACGAGCGCGCTCTTCGCGAACCCTTCGGAGATCACGACGCTCTTCACGAGTTCGCAGGGGCTCATCGGAAAACTCGGAGCGTACCTTACCGGGGTCACCGGAGCTCCGACGATCTTGAACTCGGGCCTCGTCGGCACCGTGCCGCAGACCGCGCTCTTGCAGTCCTCCGAGAACGCCAACACCGCGCAGATCAGCTCGACGCAAGCGTTCATCAAGCTCCTAACAGATCGCGCGAACGCGCAAGCCGATCAGCTCCGCGCGGAGTTCACGACATCGGAAACCTTGACCGCGCAGTATCAAAACGATCAAGCGACCCTAAAATCCGCCGGGTTGAACTGATCTTTCGTTTTCACCGTCACTCGTAACGAGGCGCTTTCACGTGCAAAACGCGGGCTCTGTCGAACTCCGTTATCTCGAGACCAAGATCCTCACCGCGGCCCCGGAAGAGCTCACGCTCATCATCTTCGACGTTTTGATCATCTCGTCGACCAAGGCGATCGATAAACTTGCGAATGCGGTGAACGATATCCAGGGGATTCACGACGATCTTCGCCGCGCGCAGCGTGCGCTCGCACTGCTCATGGGTTCGCTCGATTTCGAAGTCGGCGGAGAACTCGCCACGAACCTGTTCCGCGTATACGAGTTCTGGCATCACGAACTCGTCCTTGCGAATATGCAGAAATCGTCCGAGCGCATCGAGCGCTTGTTACCCGATTTCAAAGCCTACCGTACGACGTGGGCGGAAGCGCACCGCATGGTCAAGATGCAGAACGCGAGTGCGGCTGCGGCCGCGCGCCCCGCAACGGCCGGCTTTGCAGCCGTCGGATAGCGACGACTTCGGGTTTGCCTACCTGCTGCGTGCGATCGAACAATCGATCCGTCGCGCGGAAGCGGCGCTGACGCAACGAACGTGGGATGCATTCGCGGAAGAATTAGCGGCGCAAGCGCGCGGTTTTCATGCGATGCAAAACGCGTTGATCGATGCCGAACGGGCCGGATATCCGACGGGCGAAGCGCGCGCCCGCATCGCCGTGCTCGTAAACGTGCGGGACGAACAACTCGAGCGGCTCAAGGCGTACCGCGACGAATGCGGGCGCCGGCTCGAACTCTTTGCCAAATCGGCGCCGATGCGTCGCGCGGTCTCGCATGAAGCCGAACACAACGCGCGTTTGGGATATCTCGACGTTACGAGTTAGCTCCTAGAGTTCCGATGCGAAGAGATAGTCGAGCGCACCGGATTCGCAGGTTTCGTTTGCGATCGGTTGCGTCGGATCGTAATCGACGAGCGTAAAATGCGGCCCGGCACGCACCACCATCATCCGCGCGCGATCGGTTTGCGTGCGATCTTCCCACGCCGCCGGCTGCACGCGGTCGCTCGCGCGATCGTAATGTCCGCATCGTACGCCCGCGTGTAAACGCACTACGAAGCCCGCGTGGCGTAAGCGTTCGCAGAGCAGGTAGTCCTCGTTACACACGCGCGCGCGGCCGGCGTGTTCTTCGAGAAAGACTTGCGCGTGAAAGATCGGACGGGCGAGCGTGGCGAGCGCGCTTACGCGTACGACGACGCAACCGAAGCCAACGGCGTCGACCGGACGCGCATCGTTTGCGAATGCCGGAATATAGCCGCGCCGCGTATCGGTGCGCTGCCAGCCGTTCGCAGCCATCGGCCGCAGGCCATCGCGCGAGTAATAGAGCGCGCCGACGAGTGCCGTTTGCGGATCGCGTTCGAGTTCGTCGCACAGTTGCACGAGTGCATCGGGCGGGAGCACCATGTCGTCGTCGACCATCGCGAGTACGTCCGCTCCTGCCGCGATCGCGCGGCGCACGAGCAACTCGCGCTGCGCCGGGACGAAGTTGCCCGTGACGGTCGCTCGATCGAAAGCGACGACGTTTGGTGGCATCGCGAGGGTGGCGAGGCTCGTCAGGAATGGTTGCGTGGGGTGCCCTTGCGTCGGGATGCCGAGGAGCAATCTCACGCGGGCATATCGAGCAGTTCGATGAGCGCGCGCGCCTGACGATCGAGATCGGGCGGCGAGAGATCGAAGAGATCCGTCTTGCGTGCGAGCCGCGCGCGGACGAAGAGGCGATTGATCTCCGATGCCGCCGCCGCCGAATACGATCGCAAGGCGTTCGCGATCTCCACGCGCCGCTTTTCTCCGCGCGTCACGGCGTTATGCGCGCAGAGGCCGACAAAGAGTTGCGAGGCGCGCATGAAGGGCGCGGCGTTCACGTTATTGACGCTCGCACTTAAGAACGAGAGCTCGTTCGGGCGCATGATGCGATAGAGCAAGATCGCGCTCTCGCCGCGGGTGGTTGGGAGATCGACCGATTCGGCGCGTTTGAGCTTCGGTGGAAAGACGGCGGGGAGTGGCGCGGCGACATCTTCCGGGACGAGCGTCTTGCCGAGGCGTTTCGCGATCAGCCCGCGCGAGAGTCGTTGCTCTTGCGCGGCGGCGAACGCGGCGAGGCTGTCGTCGCTTGCGTTCGGCATCGGTTCGACCGTTGCGAGCGCGTTCAGAAAAAGATAGTGCCCGATCATGCCGAGCGGCTTCGCGCCGTTGAACACCTGACCGAGCAACGTGAGCCGCGCCCGCGAGAGGCGAACGGAGAAGAGCGCGCCGCCCTGGAGGTCGACGCTGAAGGTCAGCGGCTCTTGCCGTGCGGGCGGGGGCACGGCGAGCGCGGGTGTCGATACCGCGCCGATGGCTTCCGGCACCGCGGGTTCCGTAAAGGGGGCGATCGCGATCCTCGGCTCCGGCTTGGGCAACGCGAGCGGCGGCTGCTCGACAACCGGTGGTTGCGCGGGCGTCGTGGCGACGATTGCTTCTGCGATAACGGGCGGTTGGCGTGGCGCGGCGCTGCCGATCGCTGCGTCGGCCGCTTCGTAGATCAGCGCTTCCTCGTCATCGAGTTCGTAGAACGGCGTTTCGATCGGGGCGGCTTCGCTCGCGGGAATCGCGGCCGGCGATTCTACGACGGTTGCGAGCGTGCGCGCGAAGGCACTCGGCTGTGTGGAGCGCATGAGGCGAAGCGAGCGCGCGCCGATGACCGCTCCGGTTGCGGCGGTGACGGTCGCCGTGAGGAGAAGGGGGGCGAGCCCGGGCTCGATGCCGAGCAGCACGATCAGCGAAACGCGCTGGCCCGCCGCGAGCGTACCGAGGGCGCGCCCTTCGCCGAAGAGCGCTTCCGCTTCGGCATCGGGTTCGGGCGTGCCGTCGCGCTTCGCCGATCCGGAAACGTATCGGCTCGCCTCGGGGAGCGTCACTGCGACGCGCACGTCGCGCGCGCGTGCCGTGCCGTCGTTGGTGATCGCGCACGCGATCGTCACGACGGCGCCCGGGATCAGGCCTTCGCTCGGGCTCGCGGTAAGATGGGTAACGAGCGTCGCGCCCTCGCGTGCCGGCGGCGGCTCTTCGTGATAGCCGAATGCGAGCTCGGAGACGGGCGAGGTCCGTTTTCGACCGGCGGGTGGCTCGACACCGAGTGCCGTCCGCTGGCGTTCCACGAGCCGCATCGCGGCATCGTCGTCGAAGTAGCGCTCGTCCACGCGCTATGCGCTTGGAGCGCGACGGAAAAGTCGCGAGAAAAACGACCCGCCAAGCGCTACCTGCGATGTGGGCGTGACGGCGGGTGCCGCGGCCGCTGCGACTGCGGGCGCCTGCTGCTGCGGAATCGCGATCCCGCGTGCGCGGAGCGCGGCGTGGACGTGATCGACGAACACGCTCTCGCTGCTGCGTTCGGCGGCCTCGATCATCGCGCCGCGCGCGATGTTCGCAAGCCGCCGCGGAAGGCCGTCGCCCGCGTCGATCAGCGCATCCATCGCTTCGGGGCCGAAGGTGCGCGCATCGATCGGGCGCCCCGCGCGGATGAGGCGGTGTTCGATGACGGCGAACGACGCGGCGCGATCGAGCGGCTCGACGCGCACGAAGGTGTCGACGCGATCGGCGAGGTTCCCGCGGCGGACGATCTTTTCTTCGAGCTCCGGTTGCCCGAAGAGGAGCACGTTCAGCAGCTTCTTTTCCGGTATTTGAAAATTTAGAAGTAAGCGCAGCGTTTCGAGTGCATCGTCCGTGAGATTCTGCGCTTCGTCCACGATGAGGACGAGCGTTTTCTCTTCAAGGACGACCACGTCGAAGAAGAAGTTCTTTAGCGCGTTCTTGAGCGCGGCGCTCGAGCGGGGCGGAAACGAAAGGCCGTACACGCGCCCGATCCCATGGAGAAACTCGACGTCGTTTGCAAAGCTCGGATCGAGGATCTTGCCGACGATCACGCGCTCGTCGCGTAGGAGCGTTTGCTCGACGTGCGTCGAGAGCGAGGTCTTGCCGGTACCGGGTGCGCCGAGTGTGACGGTGAGCCCGCGCGATTCCTCGACCGCGGCGAGGATGCGCCGCGCGTTTCTGCGGACGGGCGGCAACTCGCAGTAGAACAGCGGGTCCGCCGTATCGAGAAACGGATCGCGTTGCAACTGAAAGTTTTGAAAGTACCCGCGCATGTGACGATTATCTTCGCCGTCCCTTGGATTGTCCCTAATTCTAAGAGGGCTCACCGTTCGTGCCGATAGTGCAAGCGGTGGACTTCTCGATCGTCATGCCCGTATTCAACCGCGAAGACCTCACACAGCAGTGTCTTTCGACGCTTCTTCCCACGCTTGCGGGCGCGGGAACGGGCGAAGTGATCGTCGTCGACAACGGATCCGAGCCCGCGACCGCCGCGGTGCTTGCCGAGCACCCTTGGGTGCGGGTGATCCGCAACGAGAAGAATCTCGGCTTCGCGGCAGCATGCAATCAAGGCACGCGCGCGGCGCAGGGGCGTTTCGTGGTGCATCTCAACAACGATACCGTCGGTCGCGATGGCTGGCTTGCGGCGATGTTACGCGTGTTCGCGGAAGAAGAAAACGTCGGCATCGTCGGCGCGCGCCTGCTCTTTCCCGACGGTACGTTGCAGCACGCGGGTGTGGTTGCCGGGCCGATGCGCCTCGGCCCCGAGGGCTTCGGGCCGTATCATTTTTTGTGGCAACGCGCGCCCGATCATCCGGCGGCGATCCATCGTACCGACTACGACGTCGTCACCGGCGCGTGCTTGGTCATGGAACGCGCGATGTATCTCGAACTCGGCGGATTCGATGAAGTCTATTGGAACGGGTACGAAGATGTCGATCTCTGTTACAAGGCGCGTTCGCGCGGACTCCGCGTGATCTACGAGCCCTCTGCGGTTCTCGTGCATTTCGAATCGCAATCGGGTATCCAGCGCAAACGCCGCCTCTTACACAACATTCGCGAACTCGCCGAGCGCTGGCGCGATACCGTCGTGCCCGATCACAACCGCTGGTCCGAGCGTGCGGGGTTCATCCGGCGCGAAACGATCTTCGGGGGGCCGCCGCAGCTGAGCGTGCCACCGCTCGCCGTGCTGGTGCACGGGGACGCGCCGGCCGATGCCCAGGCGTGGTTGGCACATGCCACATCCGGACGGCATCCGATCGTCGAAGTGATCTGGGCCGCCGCCGGAAAACCGCCCAAGGGTGCGGTTGCGCGAACGGATCCGCGCGCGGCTCTGGCCGAAGTAATGGAGCTGCGGGGCGATCGGTACCTGGTCGTCGTCGACACGGCGACACACGTCGAGCGCGAATGGCTTAGCGACTTGATCGATACGGTCGAATTCGGCGGCGATCTTTGCGCAGCAACCGTCGTCGACGCCGAAGAGCTCGATCCGCGCTCCATGCCGCTGACGGCGGATGCACGCTGCACGCTACTTGCGCTGCGTCAGTTTCCGCAACATCTCGATGTCGATCGCACGATGGGAACGATCGACGGTGCCGTCGCCGCGCTCGTCTCGGAAGCCGTTGCGCTCGGGCGCGGCGTCCGCGCGACGCGGCGACCGACGGCGCGGCTCGGCCCG
This sequence comes from Armatimonadota bacterium, assembly GCA_037441145.1. Classification (GTDB taxonomy): domain Bacteria; phylum Vulcanimicrobiota; class Vulcanimicrobiia; order Vulcanimicrobiales; family Vulcanimicrobiaceae; genus JBBISR01. The sequence continues at coordinate 96,377 of JBBISR010000011.1, read as the reverse complement.
GATCGCGATGACGCAACATTCGCGCGACGGTTCGGTCGATCGATCGCGCTCGCGCGGCGCGCCGATCCGGTGCGGCTCGAAGAGCTCTCGCGGCGCGCGAACGGCACGGTCGGTCTTTCCATCGTTCTCGTAACGTGCAATCTTTCGAAAGACGCGACGAACGCGATCATGTCGCTGCGCGAGTTCGTGCGCATTCCCTACGAACTCATCGTCGTCGATAACGGATCGCTTGCGGAGCATCGTGATGCGATCGCGGGCATCGCGGGGATACGCTTCATCGCTTCACCCGTCAACGTCGGAAACGCCGCCGCACGCAATCTCGGTGCGCGCTACGCGACGGGGACGCATTTGCTCTTTCTCGACGACGATACGGTCGTTGCCCCACAAGCGGTCGAGTCGCTGCTCGCGGCGTTTGCCGACGATCGCGTGTTAGGCATGACGGCACCGGTAACGAATAATGGAGATGTCGGGCAGACCGTTGGCGCGGCTTATGCCAATACGGAACAGCTCGTTGCCATCACGTTGGAACGGCATCGCGACTACCTTGGGATTCGCGTTCCTTGCGATGCGGTCGGCGGATTCTGCGTGTGCATCTCGCGCGTCGCATGGGACGCCGTTGGTGGCTACGATGGTCGGTTCGCTTCGGGGACGTTCGAATCGGAGGATCTGTGTATCCGCATCCGTTCGGCCGGATATAGCATCGATGTGTGCGAGGATGCGTTCGTCCATCACTCAGGAGGTGGATCGTTGCGTGCGAACGGCGCATCGTACCCCATCGATAAATCGCAAGCGTGGAGCGCGTTAGCAACGAAATTCGGTATGACACCGAAGATGCCCGAGTATCCGATACACCATTACGTCGCCGCGGCGCGCGGCGGCTTCCGCGCGAAGCATCGTGGCGACGCGACGACGAACATATGAGAACGACTGCGGATTTCGAGCGTCTGCAGTTCTGGAGGACGCTTTTCGATGCGTCGGTCCTCTGCGCGGACCGTCTCGCTGTCGTGCGCGCGGAATCGATCTTTCGCGATCGCTCGGGCTCGATCGGCATCGATCTGACGTTCGCGCGTGATGACGGCTCGGTCGTCGTCGTGACCGCGATCGTTCTCGAATCGCTGTCGCTCGTGCGGAACCTGCGCCGCTGCTTTATTTGGCCACGATCCGTTGCCGCCGTGGTTACGGATGATGCCATCAACGAGATCGAAGAAAAGATGCTGCCGTGGCTTCGATCGCTCGTGCGCGGCCGTGCGTTTTCCGGTGAATACGTGCGAGCGTGGGCGCCATGCCCGGCGTTTACGTGCGCCCGATCGCTTGGCTATCTCGGTGCGGCACCATACGGATCGAGTTTGGTTTCGGCGGCGCCCGTGCTTTATGCGCAGCGCTTCGGCCATCGAGAAAGCGCGCGCGCTCGTGGCCCGCATGCCGGCCTTTGGGCTGCGGGTTTGCGCATGCAAGCGACGTACGTCGAGCACGATGCGATGGACGCTGATGCCGCTTGGTTTTCCCTGGCACCGTCGCAAGAAGTCGCGCGCCCCGATCTCGCGATCGTCGATCGCGTCGGAGACGCCGGAAGCGCGCGATTCGCAATCGCCTGCGGTAACGTGCCGCAGGGTGAGTGGCGCGCGATCGATATCCCGCAGCCCGTTGCGCTCGACGTGTACACGACGTTCGACGCGGCGGATGCGCCCGTCGTCGGTACGTTTTCCGTCCGCGGAGTGGAAGCGCACGAACGCACGGCGCGTGTATTCACGAGCCCGGCGGCGATCGGGGGATCGCGCGGGGTCGTGCGCGTTGCCCTTCGCGACGATGCGTGGGTGGCGCGCGATGCGGACACGGACGACGCGGAGGTCCTCGTTCGGCGGATGTGCGCCGAGGGCATCGAGGCGCTTGCCATTTCGTATTCGCGTGCGGCGACCGAATCAGCGGATCTCATGCACTTCTACGGATCGGCGGACGACGCGGGATTGCACGCCGCGCTCGCGCGGCGGCGCGAGCGCGGGGGCCCGTTCGCACTCACGCTCGCACCGCACGCGCCCTGGACCGGCTGGGCGGAAGAAGGGCATTCGCTCGTCGGCCAACTCTCCGTCGATGACGGACGCGAACGGCATTATCGGCGGGCGTTTGAAGCCGGCCGCTTCGTCGTCGACGGCAGCGTGGCATCGGAGGATACCGCCGGAACCGAACGTCGGCGAGCGCACTTCGATGCGCTCGTCGGCGACGCGAGTGCGGTGTTCCTGGCCCCCGGCGACGAGATCGATGCGTTCGTCGCGCGGTATCCGAACGCACACGCCGCGCGCCTCACGAATCTTCCGCCGTTCCCGCTCGACGAGCTGCCGAGCGAATCCATCGGGGCGCTCGTCGGCGATCGCCCGTTCGCGCTCTTGCACGGCGCGGTGTTGCTGCGCAATCGGCAGCTCCCGATCGTCACGGCGCTCGCCCGCGCGAATCTTCCCGTCGTCATCGCGGGGCCGCTTTCGGATGTCAACCTCGGCGTGAGCATGCGTCGCTTTGCGAACGCGAATGCGATCTTTCTGACCGATCCGACTCCTGGCGAGCTTGCCGCGCTATATCGGCGCGCTGCCGTCTATATCGACGCGAGTCCGCGGCCCTTCGGTTACGGGCGCATCGTACGGGCGGCGCTCTGTGGAGCGCTGCCGTTACTGCCGAACGACTCGCCCTGCGTGCGACTCTTTGCGGGGAATGTGCCGACCTTCGATGGTCTCTCCGTAGGTTCGGCGGGAGAAGCGATTGCGGCCGTCTTCGCCGATGACGACGCTCATCGTTTACGGGTACTCCGCGCGCAGGCGGCGATCGGGCGATATGCCGATGCCGAAGCGACGTTTGCAACGATTATTTCCGCATACGCGCAAGCTTAAAGAATGCGGGCATAAAGAAAATCGTGAGAAGAAATCTCGGATACCATCCGCGCTTCGCGTCGATGACGAGCCAACCGCGCGCGCTTTCTTCCAACGCGAACGTGCTGCGCTTGCGCATCGACACGATTCCGTGGTCGCCGAGCGAATTGCGTTTGCTGAGTATGCTCATTCGCGACGACCGTGGCTACGTGCCGATGATCTGTCTTGAGGTGTATGAGGACGCGGTGGTCCTTCCCGAAGCGTACCGCTCGCTCGAACGCGAGATTGCGAGCGTGATCGAGGCGATCGAGCCATGGCTCGACGCAAATCCGCAAGGGGCGATCGAATATCGCGTCTCGGCGGATCCGACGATCGACGCGATCGATCACACGGTGCGCGCGATCCCCGGCCTCTCCGCGCACGATGTCTTACGCGATGCACTCGATCGGTTCCGTGCCGTAACGGCGTTCGCCGCGAGTCGGCGCGTTACGGTATATGCAGATGGCGTCGCGTTCGGCATTGAAGCCGTGCGCGCGGTGGCTCGCGCGATTACGTTCGTCCCGCTCGAACCGGAGCTCGCGGCGCGGTTCGATGTGACTGTCGACGACGTTTCGCAAGACGCGTCCGATTGCGTCGTCGCCGTTGGCATCGATGCTGCGCTGGTCGCGCCCTTGGTTCCGGTGATGCGCGCGGCGCTCGGACCGGGCGGCTCGCTCGTAGTCGCGGCGCAGGGTGCCGGTGCGCGCGATGCGCTCGAGCAGACGGGCCTTACGGTCACGCCGCTCCGGCGCCTCGTGATGGATGCGTACCGGCCGTTCGTCGACGAGTTCGTCGGAACGAATCTCGCGCCGCATGTCGCGATCCATGCACCCTCCGCGATACAGCCCGCGTGTGTCGATCCGCGCCCGCTGCGCGTGTTGTTTATCCTGCGTGCGACAACGGATACCGCGACGGGCGACGTGACACAGGTGCGTCGGACGGCGGAAGAACTGCGCCTGCGCGGGCATCGCGTCGAAATCACGCAGGCGTTCGAGCCCGAGATCCCCACCGATATCGACATCCTGCATCTTTCGAATCTCACGATCCCGACCGAAACGCTGCGGCAGATCCGGCGCGTCGAGACTTTTCCGGGCCCGATCGTAATGATGCCGATCTTTACCGATCACGCGGACGAAACGGCATGGGGCCTGCGCGTGTGGCCGCTCGTCTTCGCGCTCGGGCGCACGACGGCACAATTCGAAAACTATCTCGATCTGCTCGCGAAGCGCGCGATCAACGCGGTGCTCGATCATCACGGAGGCCCCGTCGCGCCGCCGACGCGCATCGATCTCGAACCGAACTACACGGCGATGCAACGCGAAATCGTCGCGCGCTGCGATTACTTGATCGGCAATGCGCAGAGTGAAGTGCATCGCATCTATCGCTACCTCGACGAAACGATTCCGTACGCGATCGCGCCGAGCGCGGTCGACGGGTCGATCTACGGTCGCGAGAAAGCCGCCGCGTTTCGCAAACGCTATGCGCTCGGCGATTTCGTGCTTTCGATGGGGCGCATCGAAGAGCGGAAGAACCAGTTACTCCTCGCGCAAGCGCTACGCAATCGCGACTATCGCCTCGTCATGATCGGGAAGAATCATTCGCTCGCGCAAGCGCACCTGATGCACGCCTATCTGCCGAGCAACGTCGTGCTCTTCGGCGAGATGCCGGAAACCGAACTTGCGGGTCTCGTCGCTGCCGCGCGGGTCGTCGCGCTTCCGAGCTGGGATGAAGTCGTGAGCCTTTCTTCTCTCAATGCGGCGATTAGCGAGGCGTCGATGGTACTCACGCGCAACAGCGGCGAGCACGAATACTTCCGTGACGATGCAGAATACTGCGATCCCGCGAGCGTCGCTTCGATCGCGGCTGCCGTCGATCGCGCGTGGACGAGCCACGACGAACGTACCGAGCGCAGGGCCGCACTCGCCGCGCGCGTTCGCACCGAATATACGTGGGCGGCAGCCGCCGAGGCAACGGAGATCGCGTATCATCGCGTTATGGCGTCGAACCCGCGCGGAGCCGCGCGCGTGCGCCGCTTCACCGGCGCATGACGTTCGCCGGGCGTACGGTTTCCGTACTCGGTGCCGGAGGTTTTCTCGGCGCACACGTGACCGCGCGTTTGCTCGCCGAGGGCGCGCGCGTTCGCACGGTCGCGCGCAGCGAGCGAGTCGTCTCCGAAGCGAGCGGATGCGAACGCATCGTCGGCGATGCGAACGATCGCACGACGCTCGGACGAGCGATCGCGGATTGCGATGCCGTGTTCGTCCTTACCGGTTTCTCGGGCGCCGTGGCGAGCGTCAACGATCCCGTGGCGTCGTTGCGCAACAACGTGGAGGGGCTCGTCGCGTTACTCGACGTCGCCTGTGCCGCGGAACGGCCGCCGAAGATCGTCTTTCCCGGATCGCGCCTCTCGTACGGCAGCGTGGACGCGATCCCGGTTGCGGAATCGACGGCGATGCGCCCGACCTCGCCGTACGGTTTGCATAAGTATTTTTGCGAGGAGTATCTCGCGCTCTATTACCGACGGTACGGATTGCCCTTCGCGATCGCCCGCATCACCAATCCCTATGGCCCGGGATGGCATCGACCCGATCTCGCCTATAACGTCCTCGGCGGCCTTGCCGCTCGCGCCGTTGCGGGTTTGCCGCTAACGGTGTACGGCGACGGGCGGCAACTTCGCGATTACCTGTACGTCGACGACACGGTGGATGCGCTGTTACTGCTCGCGACGGGAGCAAACGATGCCGAGGTGGTGAATATCGGTAGCGGCGAGCCGATCGCGTTCGTCGACGCGGTCGGCGCGATCGCGCGCGCGAGTGGCGTTTCCGTCGTGCACGAGCCATGGCCCGCCGACGCGCGCAGCGTGGAGACCGGCGACTTCGTCGCCGACATCACGCGCGCGCGCGCGCTCGGCTTCGCACCGCGCGTCGCGTTCGCCGACGGGATCGCACGAACGCTCGCCGCGCTTCGTCGATGACGACGGGCGCTATGTCGTGCGATAGTTTGGAATGCGACGGAGTGCTACGTCGTGGTAGCCCTGTGGCTCGAACGCGATCCACATGAATTCCCAGCCGTATTCAAGTGCGAATTCGTTTACCGCAGCTGGAATTCCGTAAGCAACGGCCGACATGATCGCCCACGACGTATAGTCGTTGAACACGAGATAACCGTCCGGCTTGACTTTATCGTGCGCCGCGAGAAGGTCCGCCTTCACTTCCTGGTACGTGTGGCCGGCGTCGATATAGATCCAATCGAACGTTGCGGGAGCGAACTGCGCGAGCGTTGTCGACGAATCTCCCTCGTGGAAGTGGATGATCCCGGCGTCGAGTGCGCCTTGCACGCGTTCGCGCTGGAACAAGCCGAACGTTTTGTCGACAAGGTGCAGCTCGCGCGGGCGAGTGCGGTGCACGATCTGTTCTGCGTAGATGCCGAACTCGGTGCCGACTTCGGCGACAACCGCGTTTTTTGGAAGATGATCCAACATCTCGATCCGGCTCGGCGCAACGCGGCAGTTGCGCACGTGCACTTCATCGAGCTTGACGGCCCATTGCATGAACGATCCGTTGGTCACCGTAAACTCGCGCAATGCGAGCAAAAATGCGCGCCGTTTCATCTCGAGATCGTACGCCGCGCGATAGCGCCTGATTTCCGGCGCTACGTTTGATTCATCTAAGGGTTCGAAATCGAAGATGTTGTGGTGGTTGGCCCAGTTTCTAATGATCGTCGGATGATTGGCAAGTTCGGCGTTCGCTCGCGCGATGCGGGCGCGATGACTTGCTTCGCTGATGTCGCTCATGGTGAAAATCTCTCTGCAAAAACGATGTGCACGACTGATGCGGAAAACGATAATCCGCGGGGGATATTTTCTTAGGATCGGTAGTTCGGGATACGTCGGAGCGCGACGTCGTAGTAGCCCTGCGGTTCGAGCGCGAGATAGGCGAGCTCCCAACCGTGCTCGATTGCGAGTTCGTGGACGGCGGCCGGGATACCGTAACCGAACGACTCGAGGCTCGACCACAGCGTGTAATCGTTGAAGACGAGAAGTCCGTCCGGCTTCACCTTATCGATCGCCACGCGGATATCGCGCTTCACGCCGTTATAGAAGTGATCCGCATCGATATAAATCCAATCGAAGGTAGCGGGCGCGCACGCGGAGAGAAACGCAACGGAATCGGTTTCGTGAAAGCGTGCGACGCCGTTTTCAATCGCGGCGCGCATCGGTTCGCGCTCGAATTCGCGGAAGCTCAGATCGACAAGATGGAACTCCCGCGGTTTGGCGCGCTCGAGAATTTGCGCGGAAAAACGGCCCGTCTCGGTCCCAATCTCGGCGATGACGGCACCTTTCGGAAGATGGTCGACCATCGCGAGACGATGCGGAAAGACGCGGCAGTTGCGCGTGTGCAAGTCGTCGAGGCGGACGGCCCAATTGATAAACGGGCCGTTCACGGCAGCGAGCTCCATTTGCGCTTTCAGGAATTCGCGCCGCTTTTGTTCGACCTCGTAGGTAAGTCGGTACCGGCGTACTTCGGCGGAGACGCCGCTTTCATCGATCGGCGGTAACGCTCCGATGCGGAAGCGTTTCCCGAAATCCTCGATGATTTTTGGATGGTCTGCTAGTTCTTGGCTTGCACGGCGGATGCGCTCCGCGTGGCTCGCCTCATCGATCTCGCTCAAACGCTCTTTCCTCGACGGACGGGTGGGTGTCTGCGCCCTTATCTCAACCATCGGCAATGGTCGCGGACATTTCCAGGGCTCCGCGCCCGAGGAACCGTTCCACGATACGTGGTACGCGCTTGCGATGACGGTTGAAGAGTTACAGCGCGCGTTGGCGCGCCGGCAAGACGTAACGCCCGACGATGTGCGGGCGGCGCTTGCCGACGAAAACCCGTCCGTACGCCAGCTCGGCGCGATCGCGCTCTATCGCACGCGCCTTCGGCAAGCCGCCGACGCACTCGGCGATGTGTGTTTGCAGCATGCATATGTGGATCGCGGGGCGATCGCGCTCTTAGAACAACTTTCCGCGCTTTCCGAAAACCCGTTACCGATGTTGATCGCGCGCAAGTATCTGGGATTGCAAGCGCTCGCCTCGGGCGATTCGCGCGCCGGGATCGCGCAAATCGAAGGCGCGGTGATCGATGCAAATCATCTCGCAAGCCGAGGCGACGCCCGATCGCGGCAGGCGATGCGGTTTTTTCACGACGCCGAGATCGAGCATGCATACGATGTCGCCGGTTCCACGATCGCAGGCGTGGCGACGGTGCCGGCGGCCGGTTCTGGATTACGCGTCGCGGTCATCGTTAGCACGCTCATCGATAACGCCGCGACGACGACGATGGCGATCGCGATGATCGAGGGGCTTCGCGCGCGCGGCTATTTGGTCGACGTCTACTCCACCGCGCACACGGCCTCGGGCAACTCGTGGGCCGTCGAGCGATTGTCCGCTCTTCGCGTCCCGTTCTGGACGTCGCCGCTCGGCGATCCCATGGAGCGGACAGCCCGCCTCATCGCGCAAGTCGCGGCAAATCCCGTGCACGCGGCACTCTTCTACACCTGGCCGATGGATGCGGTCGGCAAACTCGCCTCCGTTGCGGGCCTCGCGCGCGCGCATGTGCTCATCAACTCGACGAGCGAGCAGCGCTCGGGCCGGTTCGATGCGATTGTCCAATACGCACGCGATTTCTCGCGTTCGTTTCGGCCCGCGCTTGGGCGTTACGCGCCCCCGTCGAGCGCCGCATTCGATCGCGTGGAGCAAGCGGCGCCACTCGATCGCAGCCGCGTCGGCGTCGATATCGACCGGTTGCTGATCGGCACGTACGGACGGATGAGTAAGTGCGTCGAGCCCATTTACGTCGATGCGCTCACGCAAATTTTACGAAGTGTCCCCGAAGCCGTGCTCGTGATCCCGGGCCTTCCCGACCCCGTCTCCGAGGGTGCGTTGCGCGCTTCGTTCGGGGCGGCGGGCTTGCTCGATCGCGTGCGTTTCCCCGGCTTCTTACGCGACGAGTATTTCTCGCTTCTCAAAACGACGGATTTGTACTGCGATACGTTTTCGTGGACGGGCGGACAGAGTATCTTGGATGCGATGGTTGCGGGCTTACCGATCGTCGCGAGTAAGCCCGCAATGGATCCGGATTTCGACCCGACGGGCACCTCGGCGATCTCGCTCGGTAGCACCTATCTGAGCCCCGACGTGCCGGTAGCGAATGCATCGGACCCGCAGGGCTACGTAGATATCGCCGTCGCCTACCTCCGCTCGCCCGCGCTCCGCCGCGCCGACGGCGAGCGGAATCGGTTACAGGCACAAGGTTACACGATGGATGCGTACAGCGACGCCCTCGATGCGATCGTTTACGAGGCGATCGCGCGATACGAGCCGGTGCCGTCGCGGACGCTTACCTCTGCGTGATCCCGCCCCACGACGACGGCGTATCGGGCCCGAGCATCGCGATTGTGTCGACGATCGAAACCGCTCCCTCAAAGGGTCCGTGGAGTTGCGGATACGAACTGTAGGAATAGGTCATATATTCGAGTGCGATACCCGCATCGCGAAACGCACCTTCGTCGATGTACGCGCGAGCGGAGGGGCCGCTGATGTAACGGGTGGCGCCGGCTTCCCGCAAAACGTCGAGGAGCCGCTCGTTCTTGCTTCCATGACTTGCGAAGTTCGACGACCGCTCGAAGACCGTGGAGAGCCCGAGTTGCCGCGCGTAGGCGATCGTCGTCGCGATCGTAAGATCTGCGAGCAGCGCGGGTTTCATCGCGATCGCCGCGCGCAGCGGTTCTAGCGCCGCGGCGAAATGCGGTGCGCGCCCGTAGGCGTGCTGCAACGACGTAATATGGATTTTCGACCAGTCGCGCGACCAGTCGATCTCGACGCGGTTGATCGGTACGCGATCGGTTACGTTGTTTTTCGCATGAACCGGAATGGTCAGCCACTTGAGGCCGTCTTTGGTTTTGATCTGATTGCGATTGCGCCAACCGTGCTTATCGTATTGCACGTCGTCGTAAAACACGAAGACGTCGGCCCGTGCGATCAGATCGAACGTTCCACGCCATGGAATATACGATGGCTGCAAAACCACGACCGTTCGCTCAGGACGCCGCATCGATCACGTCTTTCATCTCTCTTTCGTATCGCGCAGTCGAACGCTCGTCATTAGTCCGTGCCCGCACGGGAGCGCGGGTAACTCACGGATTTCCCGAGAACGAGAAGCCCCTGGTGAATACGATCCCATTCAACCTCCCGAGCGTCGCCGGTAACGAACTCGCCTATATGGCGGAGGCGATCGCGGCTGGAAAGATTTCGGGCGATGGCCCGTTCGGCAGGCGCGCGCAAGCGCTCATCGGCGAAATCCTCGGCGGTGCGGCCTCGCTGCTCACCACATCGTGTACGCACGCGCTTGAGATGTCGGCATTTCTGCTCGATTTGCGCGCGGGCGACGAAGTGATCGTCCCATCGTTCACGTTCGTTTCGACCGCGAACGCCTACGCGTTGCGCGGCGCAAAGATCGTCTTCGTCGATATTTCGCCTCAAACGCTCAACATCGATCCAGCGGCTGTCGAAGCGGCGATCACGCCGCGCACGAAGGCCATCGTCGCGGTGCATTACGCTGGGGTCGCATGTGACCTCGATGCACTGCTCGCGATCGTCGAGCGCCACGGCATCGCGTTGATCGAAGACAACGCGCATGGCTTTTTCGGATCGTACCGTGGCCGACCGCTCGGCACGTTCGGTCGCTTCTCGACGCTCAGCTTCCATGAAACGAAAAACGTGTACAGCGGCGAGGGCGGCGCGATCGTTCTCAACGATGCAAACGACATAGCCCGTGCGGAAATCCTTCGCGAGAAGGGGACGAATCGTTCGCGTTTCTTTCGGGGCATGGTCGATAAATATTCGTGGGTCGATCTCGGCTCGAGTTACGTGCAATCCGACATCCTTGCGGCATTTTTACTCGGGCAGCTCGAGTCTCGCGAGCGCGTGCAAGACGCGCGCAAAACGTTCTGGGAGCGATACGATCGCGAACTCGGCGCGCTCGCGCGTGCAGGCGCGTTTCGCGGCCCCGTCGTGCCGGTGTATGCGGGACAGTCGTATCACATGTACTATCTCTTGCTCCCCACCGCACGGGAACGAACCGACTTCATCGCGTTCATGCACGAGCGCGGCATCTCGTGCGTGTTCCACTATCTGCCGCTGCATCGTTCGGATTTCGCGCGCTCGCATGGGTTCGACCGCGTAGCGTGCCCGGTGACGGACGACGTCGCGGACCGGCTCGTGCGGTTGCCGATGTACTCGACACTTGACGGCGCGCAAGAGCGCGTGATCGAATCGGTCGTGCATTTCTCCGAGCGATAGCGCTCAAGACCGTTTCATGCCGGACGATACTTCTGAGTATGCATGAGTCGTCGGTGATTTCGTACAGTTCCGAACGAAGCGTCGCGAGCCGCTTCGAGATCCACGCGATGATGGATACGTTCCCGGGAACGATCGAGGAGCGAGAACGCTCGCTCGGGCTCTTCGTGCGCGGTTCGTTATTGGCGCGAATCCTCGCGGTCGGCGAAATCTATCAGAAGATCGTCGGCTTGCCGGGGGCGATCCTCGATGTCGGGACGTGGCGCGGTCAAACTGCCGTACTCTGCGAAAACTTTCGCGCCGTGTACGAGCCATTGCATATGAACAGGCGGATCGTCGGCTTCGATACGTTCACGGGATACGCGGGGTTCGGGGACGAGGACAAGCCAACGGAACTCCACCACGATGGGACATACGACGTCGGGGAGGGCTACAAGGCATACCTCGAGCGGCTGCTGATCCTCCATGAAGAATCGAACGTGCTCGGGCATTTGCACGGCAAACATACGCTCATCGCGGGCGATGTGCGCGAGACGCTCCCCGGCTATTTCGCCGGACATCGAAACGAGATCGTCGCGCTCGCGTTTCTCGACGTTAACGCCGTAGAGCCGACGCGTAAAGCGATCGAAACCATCTGGCCGCGTCTCGTCCCGAACGGGATCATCGCACTATGGCAGCTCACGCGCGATGTTATTGCGGCCGAGGGCCAGGTGTATATCAACGACGTTCTCCCCGACCTACGGCATGAGGTCGCTTACGCATCCACCTACCCGGGGCTCTGCTACCTTCGGAAGCTGGCATAGCATACGGTGAGCGACGACGAATTGCGGTCGCGCGTCGAGCGATTCTTTCATGAGAAGATCGAGGCGCACGGCACGAGCGCCGAGGGGGTCGGCTGGAATGGGACCGCCTCGCAGGAGATGCGCTTCGCGCAACTCCTGAAAATCGTGGAAGCGCCGCCGGACGATTTCTCGCTGCTCGATTACGGGTGCGGCTATGGGGCGCTCCGCATCTACCTTTCCGAACGTTGGCCCAACGCGCGGTACTCGGGCTATGATCTCAGTGTCGCGATGATCCGGCACGCGCTGGAGCTGCACGGTGCGGAGAGCGCACGTTTTTCGTGCGATGCGCGTCTGCTCGTGCCACATGACTATTTGGTCGCAAGCGGCCTGTTCAACGTGCCGGCGGGCGCATCACACGAACGCTGGCGCACCCATATCCGTGCGACGCTCGACGAAATGGCGCGGCTCGCAACGCGGGGGTTTGCCTTCAACATCCTCACGATCTATAGCGACGCCGACCGCATGCGCGACGATCTCTACTACGCCGACCCGCACGAATTGTTCGAATATTGCCGTAAGACGTATTCGCGCCGGGTCGCGCTCCTACACGACTCCCCACTCTACGAATTCTCGATCTTTGTTCGTTTTTCGTAAATGTGACGCGGAGCGGCGCTCATGGCGGTCGTTCCTGCGGTCGATATCATGCTTGGGTGCCGCGCTGCGATCGTAGCGCGCAGGCTACGGTTCTAGAAGGGTTCGTTCGATGAAAATCGCGGTGGTCGGCAACGGAGCGATCGGTCTCCAAAGCGCATGGGCGCTCCTCGAGGAATTCCCAGAAGCGCAGGTGGTGTTAGTCGCGCCGCGAGCGCGTCCGGGGTGCGCCTCGCTCGCCGCAGCCGCGATGTTCAACTCCTTCGCCGAAGTCGAAGCACATATGCTCGAAAATCATTACGAGCGTGAGAAGTTCGCTTTCAATCGTGCGGCCGCGCCCCTCTGGCCCGCCCTGCTCGAAAAACTGCGTCGCGATTCGGGGTTGACCGTGAACGCCGGTTTCGGAACGTATCTCGTCAACAACGCCGTAAGCGATGTTCTCGAAGATGAGAACTACGACGCGATCCATGCGGCACTTGTTGCGTATAACGAGCCGTTTGACGATATCGACCCGACGACGATCCCGCACTACAAGCCGAGCCCCGCCGCGCGCGGTATCCGCGCGATGTATATCAAGAACGAGGGGTGGGTCAATCCGATTCAGCTCGTCGCCGCACTCGACCGCGTCCTACAACGAAACGCTCGCTTTTCGCAGATCGACGCGCGCGCAGAGCGCCTCGCGATGGCCCCGGGTTCCGCCGATGTACTCGAAAGCGTGATTACGGAGACGGGCGAAATCGTCGGCGCGGACTGCTTCATCGTATGCCCGGGCGCCACGTTTACGTCGATCGTCGAAAAATCCGATCTTCCGGTTTCGTTCCAACGGGTATTCTATGGCGTCGGCGCGAGTTTGCGCATCACGACGGGGAGCGACACGCTCTCGCATTGCATCCGCACGCCGAACCGCGGCCTTTCGTGCGGCGCATACGCCGCTCCGCAAGATGGAACGAGCATCGTCGTCGGTGCGAGCAATTTTATCTCGCCGTGGCCCGTCGAGGCGCCGAAACTCACGAGCATCCTCACGCTCCTCGAAGCCGCGATCGATCAGATCAACACGAACTTCTACCGCGCCGAATTGCACTCGGTGCAACTCGGCTGGCGGCCGACGTCGAGCGATACGCTGCCGATGGTCGGCGCGTGCGCGATTGCAAACATGTTCGTCGCGACGGGCACGCGTCGCGATGGTTTGCACTGCTCGCCGCTGATCGCCGGAATCATGGTCGATTTGGTGCGCGGCACGCCCGTGCGTTTCGATATCGGCGAATTCCGCCCGGATCGTGCGCTCGTCAAGACGATTTCTCGCGATGACGCCGTCGCCAAGCTCGTCCGGCACACCATGAACGCGGCATTGCAACACAACTATCGGCCAGCCCGTACGCGACAGAACGACGATCTTGCGGCGCACTACACACGCGAATTCGAGGCGCTCCACGACGCGGTGGGAGCTGGCGATTGGGGAATACCGACGGGCCTCGAGGACATGTATCGCTACGGACACATCAAAGTGCCATCGGCAGTTCTAGTCTAGCGCGGCCTACAGCGGGAGCAGGCTTTGTCGTTCGGCGTCGAGGTGTTGTTCTGCGACGAGTTGCGTTGCGCGATAGAGCGATTCGAATTGTCCGGCGTCGGTCCACCAACCGTCGAGGACGTCGTAAAAGAGGTCGCCTTCTTTGATGTACGCGTTGTTGACGTCGGTGATTTCCAGCTCGCCGCGCGATGACGGTTTCAGCCGCTTACAGAAATCGAAGACGCGCCGGTCGTACATGTAAATTCCGGTAACGGCGAAATTCGATTTCGGCGCCTTCGGTTTTTCCTCGATGCTCACGATCCGGTCGCCGTCGAGTTCGGGGCAACCGAACCGCTCCGGGTCGTCGACCGCTTTGAGTAGGATGCGCGCGCCCGAATCTTGTTCTTCGAATTTCCGAACGTACGGTGAGATATCGTCCTGGATGATATTATCACCGAGTACGACGCAGATGCGTTGGCCTTCGGCAAAGTGTTCGCAGAGCTTGAGCGCATCGGCGATCCCGCCTTCGCCCTCTTGATAGGTATACGCGATATCTTTCAAACCGAACTCGCGTCCGTTGCCGAGCAAGCGCAAGAAATCACCGGCGGACGTGCCGCCGGTGACGATCATGATTTCTTTGATCCCCGCGCGGACGAGCGTCTCGATCGGATAGTAGATCATCGGCTTGTTGTAAATCGGCAACAAGTGTTTGTTCGTGATCTTCGTCAGCGGACGGAGACGCGAGCCGAGACCACCTGCGAGAATGACGCCCTTCATATGCCTAGGGTATCGACGCGCGAGCGCTCGTGCCTTAGCCGAGCACGTCCGCATAGAGCGCATCCACGTCGATCGTGAGATCGAGCGAACGCAACGTTACCGAGCTACCCGTCTCGTGAATCGATGTCGTCCATGTATCGTCGTTATTGCGGCGATGCAGGCACACCCAGACACGACGCGAGTCGATAAGCAGGTACTCACCGATGCTCGGAACGCTTTGGTACGCTTCGAGTTTATCGATACGGTCGCGTCGGGCGCTCTCGGGAGAAAGCACCTCGGCCACGAGTTTCGGTGCTTTCAACATCGTTGCGCGTGGGGAAACCGGCTCGCACGAATACGTGGCATCTGGAAAGACGTGCGTCTCCCTTGCGACGATCTCGACCGACATAATGGACGAATACGCCATACAACCGGGCGCGGCAGCTCCGTGCAACAGGCGGTAAACGGCATCGGCGAGCCGTGCGTGGGCGATGGTCCCCCCGGCTTGAGCGATGATCACGCCATCGATCAATTCGAGGCGATGTTCGCTTTGGGCAAGGATCGGCAAAAATTCACTAATGCTTATGCGGGTCCCGAACGGGTCTTGCATGCGCGCTACTCCTTGGCCGTAATCGTGCGACGGTCCGGCGATCATAACCGGCCTGCATACTGCCGCTCGTAGTACGCTTTGAATTCGCCGGATTTGATCGGGCGCCACCAGGCCTCGTTCGCGCGGAACCAGGCAACCGTTTCCGCGAGGCCGGCGTCGAAATCGACTTCCGGTTTCCAGCCGAGCGCGTGCGCTTTGCTCGCATCGAGCGAATAGCGGCGATCGTGGCCCGGGCGGTCGGCAACGTTCCGCACATGCGTTTGCCAACCGCGGCCCGTCATCGCGAGCAAACGCTCCGTGATCTCGCGGTTCGTGCGCGAATTGCCGCCCCCGATGTTATACGCTTCGCCGAGCGTGCCGTGTTCGAGCACGTGCCGGATCCCGCGCGCATGGTCGTCGACGTGCATCCAATCGCGCACTTGTAAGCCGTCGCCGTAAACCGGCACCGGCTGGTCGTCGATCAAGTTCGTAACGAAGAGCGGGATCAGTTTCTCCGGGTAGTGGTATGGGCCGTACGTGTTGCTCCCGCGCGTGACCAGAACGGGTGTTCCGTAGGTCGTGAAATAGGCAAGCACTTGGAGATCGCCGCCCGCTTTGGAAGCGGCGTAGGGCGAGCGCGGCGCGATCGGATCGCCTTCGCGCGACGAGCCCGCATGCACGTGTCCGTATACTTCATCGGTCGACACTTGTAGGTAGCGGGCGATCTGGTATTTGCGGACGGCTTCGAGCAAGACGTGCGTGCCGAGGATATCCGTTCGCAGAAACGCCTCCGGCTCGAGGATCGAGCGATCGACGTGCGTTTCGGCCGCGAAGTTGACGATCGCATCGACGCCGTCGCCGATCGCCTGCGCGACGTCGGCGGGATTCGTGATATCGCCCTTGACGAACCGATACCGCGGATCGTGCTCGATCGCGGCGAGGTTCGCGGGATTTCCCGCATAGGTCATCGCGTCGAGTACGGTGATCGCAACGTCCGCGCGATCGCGAAGCGTGAGGCGAACGAATGCCGAGCCGATGAATCCGAGCCCGCCGGTCACGAGCCAACGCCGTTGTGCCATATCTTATAGAAGTTCGGCGCGCGCTGCGAGATTCGTGAGGATCGGGCGCACGAATCTGGCGAGGTCGCCGCCGGTAAAGAGGTAACCCGCCACCCCCGCCGCCGCCGCGGCCTGCAGATCCGTCTGCCGGTCGCCGACGAGCGCGCACCGTTCGGGCGCGATGTTCCAAGCGTGGAGCAGATCCAGCAACATTCCGGGCCCCGGTTTCCGCCAGTCGCTCTCGCGCCGATACGCCGGAACCTCCGCGTCGGGAAGATACGGGCAATACCGGAAGTCGTCGATCCGCCCCCCGGCTCGCGCTACCTCGTCTGCCATCCAAGCGTGCAGCGCGCGCACGTCGTCCTCGGAAAAGAAGCCGCGGGCGACCCCGGACTGGTTCGTGACCACGAAGACGCGCAAACCCGCCGCGTTCGCGAGGCGGATCGCCTCGAAGACGCCCTCCATCCAAACGATCCGGTCGGGCGAGCCGATGAACCCCGAATCGATGTTGAGCACGCCGTCGCGGTCGAAGAAGATCGCTCCCATGGCGGGCGATCTTTGGCGCTCGTTGCAGAACCTCCGCGCTCGTACCGCCTGCGTGGCTTGCATCGAGGTGCTATACTCGAACGGTTGTCACTTCGTTCGGCATGAGGCCGAGCGTTCATGGCCTCGGATATACTCGTTCGGCACGGAAGCCCTCGGCGAGTGCAGGCCAGCTAGGAAAAGATATGCCTACCGTTACCATGCGCCAGCTCCTCGAAGCAGGCGTCCACTTCGGTCACCAGACGCGCCGCTGGAACCCGAAGATGAAGCCCTACATCTTCCAGGAGCGCAACGGCATCTACATCATCGATCTCTCGAAGACGATGGTGCGCCTGCGTGCCGTGCTCGAAACCGTCAAGCAGATGGCGCGCGAGAACAAAGTCATCCTGTTCGTCGGCACGAAGAAGCAAGCCCAAGACGTGGTCCGCGAAGAGGCGGAACGCGCGGGTACGTACTTCGTCAACCAGCGTTGGCTCGGCGGCACGCTCACGAACTTCCAGACGATCCAGAAGCGCATCGCGCGCCTCCGCGAGCTCGAGAACATGAAGAATCAGGGCATCTTCGACCTGCTTCCGAAAAAAGAAGTCTCGAAGCTCAGCGACGAGCTCGATAAGCTCGAACGCTTCCTCGGCGGCATCAAGGATATGCATCGTCTTCCGGACGCGATGTTCATCGTCGATCCGAAAAAAGAGCGCATCGCCGTCTTCGAAGCCCGCAAGCTGAAGATTCCGATCATCGCGGTCGTGGACACGAACTGCGATCCCGACGAAATCGACCACCTCGTGCCGGGCAACGACGATGCGATCCGTGCCGTGAAGCTCATGGTCGGCGCGATCGCCGATGCGATCATCGAAGGCCGCACGGAAACGCAATCGGCGTACGACGAAGCCGATTACGACGATGCATACTCCGCCCCGGCCGCAGGCGAGACCAGCGCCGAGGCCCATTTCGCGGAAGCGGAAACCCAAGCCGTCACGGCATAGAGACGACGGGGCTTCGGCCCCGTCGCCGCCTTTCAACGCTTATCGACCGCCGTTCTGGAGTAGTCCCTTGACCGCAACCCCCTCGTACAAAGCCTCTGCCGCGGATGTAAAAACCCTTCGCGATGCCACCGGTGCCGGCATGATCGATTGCCGAAATGCGCTCGTGAAGGCCGAAGGCGATCAGGAAAAGGCTACCGCGATCCTTCAGGAATCGGGCGCGCTTAAGGCCGAGAAGAAGCAGGAACGCGCGGCGAACGAGGGGCTCGTCGGGACATACATCCACGCGGGCGGCAAGATCGGCGTATTGATCGAGATCAACTGCGAAACCGATTTCGTCGCACGCAACGAGAAATTCCAAGCGCTCATCCGCGATGTCGCGATGCACGTCGCGGCGATGTCGCCGCTGTACGCAAGCCGCGAGGCGGTCCCGGAAGAAAAGCTCGCCGAAGTCAAGGCCGAGCTCGCCGCAGCCGTGCCGCCGGGCAAGCCCGCAAACGTGATCGAGAAGATCACGGAAGGCAAACTCAATAAGTGGTTCGAGGAGCACGTGCTGATCGATCAGCCGTACGTCAAGGACGACTCGATGACCGTCGGCGAGCTCGTTGCCACGACCAGCTCCGTTCTTGGCGAGAAGATCGCGGTCCGTCGCTTTACGAAATTCGTCCTCGGCGAATAAGCCCGAGCGGACGGACCTCGAGCCCGCATAGAACGCGGGCGTCTCGCACGACGAACCTTGCTTCCCGGGAGAGCGCATGACGATCGAACCGACCTACAGCCGCATTCTCCTCAAACTCTCGGGCGAAGCGTTCGCCGGCGAAAACGGTAGCGTCGACGTCGAGACGACGGAAGCGATGGCACGGCAGATCGCCGACGTTCATGCGGCCGGCGTCTCGGTAGCCGTCGTCGTCGGCGGCGGCAATATCTGGCGGGGCAAGACGCACGAGAAGGCCGGCATGGAACGTGCCACGGCCGACTACATGGGGATGCTCGCGACCGTGATCAACGCGCTCGCACTCCAGGACGCGCTCGAGCGCATCGGCGTTCCTTCGCGCGTGCAGACGGCGATCGCGATGCATCAGGTCGCGGAACCGTATATCCGCCGCCGGGCGCTGCGTCATCTCGATAAAGGCCGCGTCGTGATCTTCGGTGCCGGTACCGGTAACCCGTATTTTACGACCGATACAACCGCGGCGCTCCGCGCGATCGAGATGGGCATGCACGCGATCCTCAAGGCGACGAAAGTAGACGGCGTCTACAGCGCCGATCCGTTCAAAGACAAATCTGCAACGCGCTTCACGCACGTCGATTACCTGCAAGTGTTGCAGCTCGGTCTCGAAGTCATGGACTCGACCGCGCTCACGCTCTGCATGGATAACGGCCTGCCGATCGTCGTGTTCGACATGCATCAAAGCGGTAATATCCGTCGCGTCGCGTTCGGCGAGCCGATTGGGACCTTCGTCGGGAGCGTTGCCGCCATTCAGAAGGAGACCGCCGGTGTCGTTGGATAGCGTTTTTTCCGAAACCGAGAACAAGATGAAGAAGGCGATCGAATCGGTTCGCAACGACTTCGCCTCGATTCGGACGGGCCGTGCCACACCCGCACTTCTCGACCGCCTGCAAGTCGACGCGTACGGCTCGATGGTGCCGATCAAGCAGGTCGCGAGCGTTTCCGCGCCCGATAGCCGCTCGCTGATGATCGCGGCGTTCGATCGCGGCCTCGTCGCTTCGATCCGCAAGGCGATCGAAACGAGCGATCTCGGGATGAACCCGAACGTCGATGGCTCGAACATCCGCCTCAACATCCCGCCGCTCAACGAAGAGCGCCGCAAAGACCTCGCCAAAATCGTGCGCAAGAAGGGCGAGGACGGCAAGGTTGCGATCCGCAACATCCGCCAAAAGGGCAATGACGAAATCAAGGGCCTCGTAAAAGCGGGCACCGCGACGGACGACGAAGCCAAACGCGGTAACGACAACGTACAGAAGATGACGGATCGCTTCATCAAAGACGTCGACGCGCTCGTCGTGGTGAAAGAAAAAGAGATCATGGAAGTATGAGCGCGGACGTCACGTTCGTGCCGTTCCACGAAGCGCGCGCCGCGTTCGGCGATGCGCGGATCGCGCTACGCATGCTCGTGCCGCCGTGGCCCGCGCTCGGCGTCGGCCACCTCCGCGTGCTACGCGTCCGCGAACGCGACGACGCGCTCGAAGTGATGGCCGGCTACGATACGTACGAGCGCCTCGCGAGCGCGGGGTAAGCGATGGCCACGATCCTCGACGCACGCGATAGCGCGCTCGACCGCGCGGGGCTGCCGCAGCACGTCGCGATCATCATGGACGGCAATCGGCGCTGGGCGAAAGAACGCCGACTTCCGACGATCGAAGGGCATCGCCGCGGCATCGTGGCCCTACGCGAAGTAACGCGCGCCGCAAGCGATTGGGGCGTTCCGATCCTCACGGTCTACGGTTTCTCGACCGAAAACTGGAAGCGCGACGGTAGTGAGATCTCGTTGCTTCTCGACTTGTGCGTTTATTTCGCAAAAACGGAACTCGCCGAGCTCGATCGCAACAACGTGCGCGTCAAGATCATCGGGAAATACGAGCTGCTCCCAAAGGCCTCGGCCGAAGCGCTCGATCGCCTCGTTGCGAAAACGGCGAATAACACCGGGTTGCTCCTCAACCTCGCCGTGAACTACAGCGCGCGCTCGGAACTCTGCGATGCGGTCGTGCGCATGGTGACGGACGTTCGCGAAGGCGCGATGGACGTCGCGGCGATCGATGAAGAGAAGATCGCTTCGTATCTCTATACATCGCGCATCCCCGATCCGGATTTGCTGATCCGTCCCGGCGGCGAGTCGCGACTTTCCAACTTTCTGCTGTATCAAGTCGCGTACACCGAACTCTACCTCTCGGATGTGTACTGGCCCGATTTCGGGCGCGAGCAGTTTGCCGCCGCGCTCGCCGATTTTCAAAAGCGTAAGCGTCGCTTCGGCGGGGCATGATCGCGACGCCACCGGTCGTCGCGAAACCGCGCGGGCGGCGCGTGTTCGTTGGGATCGCGCTCGCGGCGCTCGGATTCATCGCGGCAACGCAGTCGCTTTCGTTTGCGATTTTGGTCGCGCTGATCGCCGGTGCGTGCCTTTACGAACTCGCCAATCTCGCGGAAACGAACGCAACGCCGATGGCGCGGCCCGTGGCTTTCACCGCTACCTTCGCGTACCTCGCGCTTACGTATCTCGGGCTCATTCGTGCCTACGAAGGCACCTTGCTCTCGATTACGGTCGTTGCGACGTTAGCGTATTGCACGCTCGTTTCGAAGGGCGGTTACATTACGCGGAGCGCCACGACGCTGCTCGGCGTGCTCTACATCGGTAAACTGCTCTCGTATTTCATCACGATTCGGGATATCCCGAGCATCGGTGGCTGGCTTATCGTCCTGTTGATCTTCGCGATCGCCACAACCGACATCGCCGCGATGCTCGTCGGGGTCACCGTCGGGAAAACCCCGCTCAACAAACTCTCGCCGCGGAAGACGTGGGAGGGCGCGATCGGTGGATTCGTCGTTGCGACCGGCGTTACGGCTGCGGTCGGCGCGCTCGTGCCGCTCCATCTTCCGTGGTGGGAGGGGGCCGTAATCGGTGCGATCACCTCGGCGAGCGCGCAGGCGGGCGATCTCGTCGAATCGGCGATCAAGCGCGACGCGCGCGTCAAGGACGCGGGAACGGTGCTCGGCGTTGGTACCGGCGGGGTTCTGGATCGCTTCGACTCGTATCTCTTTGGCGGAATCGGTTTCTATTTTGCGTCGTTCATCGTCGGGCTGGTCGGTCCGGTTCGATGAGAGGAGTATCCATGCGTTCGGTTGCGATTCTCGGTTCGACGGGCTCTATCGGGACGCAAGCGCTCGACGTCATCGCCCGCCACCCGCAGCGTTTTCGCGTGACCGCGCTCGCTGCCGGAGCGAACGTAGCGTTGCTCGACGAGCAAATCGCGATCCACCGGCCGTTGATCGTTTCGGTCGCGAACGAAGAAGACGCGAAAGCGCTCCGCCTACGGCACGGGGACGAGCTGATCGTCGAGCACGGCGCGCGCGGCCTCACCGTCGTCGCGGCCGAGAGCGGAGCGGATATCGTGCTCGCGGCGACCGACGGCGCCGTGAGCTTCGATGCCGTTTTCGCCGCGGTCGGCCGTGGGATCGACATCGCGGTCGCCAACAAAGAACTCGTCGTCGCGGCGGGCGAGTTGCTCTTTGCGGCGGCGGCGGCGAGCGGCGCGAAGCTGCTGCCCGTCGATTCCGAGCACAGCGCGCTCTTTCAGTGCCTCGTCGGCGAGCCGACGGAACGCATCGCGAGCCTCGTCCTTACGGCCTCCGGTGGCCCGTTTTGGACGGTCGACGCCGCCACGATGCGCAACGCTACGCGCGAAGCGGCGCTTCGCCACCCGACGTGGACGATGGGTGCGAAGAACACGATCGATTCCGCTTCGATGATGAACAAGGGCCTGGAAGTGATCGAGGCGAGCCGCTTCTTCGATACGCCGGGCGAACGCATCCACGTGTTCGTGCATCGCACCTCGGTCGCGCATGGCTTCGCCATCTTCACCGACGGGCAGGTAAAAGGCCAACTCGCGCCGCCCGATATGCGCCTCCCGATCGGGTACGCGCTCGCCTATCCGGACCGTCTTGCCGATCGTATTTTCGCCGATCCGCTGCTCGCGGTCGGTGGTGAGGCGGGAGCCGCTTCGGCGTCGCTCGTGTTCGAACGGCCCGATCTCGAACGTTTTCCGTGCCTCGCCCTCGCCTACGAAGCGCTCCGCCTCGGCGGAACCGCACCCGCAGCGCTCTCGGCCGCAAACGAAATCGCCGTTTCGTCGTTCTTACAGGGAGAGATTCTCTTCGGTGAGATCCCCGAGCTGATCGCAACGGCGATCCGCGACCTCCCCGTCACCACGCTCACGCTCGACGCGGTCCGCGACGCCGATCGCCTCGCACGAACCCGGGCACGCGCTGCCCTCGGCGCACGAACCGCCGAAAGGACAACCTCCGTATGACCTTGGCCCTGGCACTCACCGCGTTCTCCCCCGCCGGTATCGGGAAAATCGCCGTCTTCTTGCTGATGCTGAGCATCCTCGTCGTGCTGCACGAATACGGCCACTTTATCATCGCGCGTCGCAACGGCGTGCGCGTGAACGATTTCGCCGTGGGCTTCGGCCCGACGCTCGTGAAGTGGACCTCGCCGCGGAGCGGAACGAACTATCGTATCAACGTGCTGCCGCTCGGCGGCTATTGCGCGATGCAGGGTGAGGACGGCAAGACGAACGAGGCCGAGCAGCAGCGCGAGTTTCGCGCCGCGCCGACCGCGAGCGACGATAACTTCCAAGCGAAGCGGCCACTGCAGCGGCTCGCGATCGTCGTCGCCGGACCGATTGCGAATTTCCTGGTCGCGCTCGTGCTCTTGTTCGCGATCGGCTTGCTTTTCGGCATTCCGGATACGAAGGTCGCGATGGTCGGCGCCGTGGTGCCGGGATCGCCCGCCGAGCGTGCGGGCCTGAGAACGAACGACCGTATCACGACGGTCGACGGTCAGCCCGTTGCGAATGCCGCATCCGTCGTCGAGACGATCCACAACTCGGCCGGCAAGACGCTCCGGATCGGGTACGACCGCGCGGGCGTTCCGGGCGAGCTCACCGTCGTCCCCGTCAGCAGCATGGATCCGGTCGCGCACCGCAACCTCGGACACATCGGCTTTCGCCCGCAGACGGCGATCCGCCGCGTCGGCCCGATCGAAGCCGGAATCGAGTCGTGGAATGGCTTTACCACGATGTTCGTCGCGACGTTCGGTGGGCTCGCCGGACTCGTGACGCATCCGACGACGGCCTTCGGGCAACTCTCCGGGCCGATCGGCATCGCCCGCGTCAGCGGCGAAGTGCAGGATTTGGGGATCGCCGCCTACCTCAGCCTCGCGGCGACGCTCTCCGTATCGCTCGGGTTTTTCAACCTGCTTCCGATTCCCGCGCTCGACGGCGGCCGCGCGATCTTCATCCTCTTCGAGATGGTACGTGGCAAGCCGGTCGATCCCGAAAAGGAAGCGCTCGTTCATGTCGGCGGCTTCGCGCTCTTGATCTCGCTCATGCTCTTCGTGACGTACCACGACATCGCGAATATCGTCGCCGGCAAGAGCGCCCTCTAACCGGGGCGAACCCCCAGAGTTATCACCGAAATTTCATGTGGCGCTAACGTCGCGCCGTGCGTTCTAGGAGTATGGTCCAACTGTGATTCGTTTGCGTCGTGAGTCGAAACCGGTGTTCTTGAAGAACAAGTCCGGAGAATCGGACGCCAAGGGCGTGTGGATCGGCGGCGATCACCCGATCGTCGTGCAGTCCATGACCACAACGGACACGGCCGACTACGAGAAAACGCTCGAGCAGGTGTACGGCCTCGCGATGGCCGGGTGCGAAGTCGTTCGCGTGACGTGCCAGGACGTGCGCGATGCGGCGGGGCTCCCGCACATCGTCAAACGTTCGCCCGTGCCGATCGTGGCGGACGTGCATTTCGATCACAAGATGGCGCTCGCAGCGATCGAGGCCGGCGTTGCGAAGCTGCGCTTGAACCCGGGCAACATCACGGACCCCGTCAAGACGCGCGAAGTCGTGAAGCTCGCGATCGAACGCGGCACCCCGATCCGCATCGGCGTGAATTTAGGCTCGCTCGCGCGCGAGATGGAACAGAAGTACGGCCTCACCCCGAAGGCGATGGTCGAGTCGGCCGTGCGTCATATCGAGATCCTCGAAGACCTCGGGCACACGGACATCATCATCTCGCTTAAAGCGCACGACGTGAACACGACGGTCGAAGTGTACCGGATGATGGACAAGCGTTTGCGCGAGCGGAAATCGCCGTACGCCCTGCACCTCGGCGTCACGGAAGCGGGCTTGCCGCGCGAAGGCACCATCAAGAGCTCGGTCGCGCTCGGGATTCTCTTGAACGAGGGCATCGGCGATACGATGCGTATCTCGCTCGCCGCGCCGCCGACCGAAGAGATCCCGGTCGCTTGGGGCATCCTCAAAGCGCTCGGCCTGCGTGAGAAGGGCTTCGATATCACGGCGTGCCCCTCGTGCGGACGCGCGGAAATCGAAGTCGTGGAACTCGCACGTACGGTCGAAGCGTTAGCAAAGGGATACACCGCGCCCGTAAAGGTTGCGGTCATGGGTTGCGTTGTCAATGGCCCAGGTGAATCCAAGATGGCCGATGTCGGCGTTGCAGGGGGCAAGGGCAAAGGCGCGATCTACCGCAAGGGTGAGCTTGTGGGGACGTATCCGGAAGCCGAGCTCCTCGCCCGCTTGCGCGAGGAAATCGAAAAAGTCATTCGTGAGGAATACCCCGAGTATGCCGATGTCGATCTCGCCCAGCCCGCATAGGGCGCTTCCGGACCGTAAGACGGTCGCCGTCACGGCGTGCACCGCACTGCTCGTGTCACTTGCGACTGCCCTCTCGAGCCCGGTTGCCTTGCAGGTCGATGGTCGCCGCGTCGTGTCCGATGTTCCGCCGGTAACCACCGTCGCCCATGGATCGTTCGTGCCGTTGCGAGCGATCGCCGTGGGCATGGGTGCGGCGACGGGCTTCGATCGCAAAAGCGGCGCGATCGTGTTCACGCGCGGGAGCGATACGCTCGTCGTGCACCTCGGCGAGCGGATCGCGCGCTTCAACGGCGGCAAGATCACCCTCGCACAGGCACCGTTTGCCGTGCGTGGCCGCACGATGATCCCCGAGGAGTTGCTCGCACGCGCGTTTGGTGCAAACGTGAAGTACGACGGCCGCACCGCGAAGATCGATATCATGACGCCGGGCGTTATCGCAGGCGCGCAGGACGATTCCGCCGCTCCGTAAACGACGCGCGTGCCTCGTGGTCTAGATCGCTAACGTCGCGGGCACTCACCGAGGCACGCGCCGCATGTACGGCGCGACGTCTTGCGAAGGGTGTCGCACGCATGTCCATTTCCACGGCCGCTTTGGCTGCCGCCCACGATTACCGCCGCGCGCAGCGCGGGTTTACGCTGATCGAATTGATGATCGTGGTTGCGATCATCGCCGTTCTCGCGAGTATCTTGATCCCGAACTTCTTGAACGCGCGCGCGCAGGCGCAGACCTCGGCCTGCATGGCGAACTTGAATCAGATCGCGACCGCCGCGGAACTCTACTACTCCGACCATAATTTTTATCCGGCGAACGGCGCGGTCACGCAAGGCGGCATCTTCAAGGACGCGGCGACGAACGTGGATTACATGGCAAACACGCCACGCGATCCCGCCGCGCTCAACACCGACGTTTACGGTTTCACGAATCAAGGCCAAAATAAGGGCTTTTCGGTTACGTGCCCGCCGACGACGGTGCACGTGAACGCCTCGATGGTGAAGCTCCAGGGGTGGTCCGCCACGACGACGCGGATGGTCTACAACTCGGGCAGCGGCATCTTTTCGTTCTAGCGATGGACGTCGTCGATGCAAGCTTGCACGCCATCGCGTTCGGCGATCCACGCGCGGCCGGATTCGTCTTCTTTGCGGGCGTCGTTTCTAGCATCGGCCCGTGCACGGCGCCACGGCTCGTCGCGCTTCTCGCACTCGTCGCCGATGCGAAGCGTCCCGCGCGGGTAACGGCGGCGTTCGTCGCCGGGCTGATCGCGACGTATGCGCTCTTCGGCGTAGCGGCCGCGCTCGTCGGAAGGTTGCTCGACCTCCAGCCGTATGTTTATGCGATCGTCAGCATTTCGGCGATCGCCGCCGGGCTCTGGCAGCTCGTTCGTGCGGAGGGTTCGCACGCGTGCTCGCAGATCGCGGGTGGGCATCGTGCCGCGGAGCCCGCGCTCGGTGCCGCGATGCTCCTCGGCGCTTCGTTTGCGCTCGTGATCTCGCCGTGTTGTACGCCGCTCGTCGTCGCGGTCGTCGCGTACGCGAGCGTTGCGGGAGCGGTGCATGCGGCATCCTTACTCGCGGCCTTTGCGCTCGGACACGCGGTGCCGCTGGCCCTTGCGGCCGCGTCGGGTTCGCGCCTCGGTAGGCTCTTCGCGCACGTTGCGAACCCGCAGGCCGTCGGTATCGTCAGCGGCGCGCTCATGCTCGGTCTCGGCCTCTATTACGCGGCGCTCGCGTGAACCGCCGGCTCATCCCGCTCGTACGGCGCGTCGGGCTCGCGGTCGCCGCTCTCGCGCTTAGCGTCATCTGCTTCCGCGAACCGATCGCCTTCGGCTTGATCGCGCGCGGCGACGATGTCGTACAATCCGGCGATCCGCTGCACGCCTTGCGCTATTACGATCGTGCCGCCGCGCTCGTACCAGGCGATTCGGTCGTTGCCGAACGCACGAGCTTCGCGGCATTGCTCGCGGGAGAACGCGCTGCCGAAACGCGCGCACTCGCCCGCGTACGCGCCGCATCGTTTGCCAATCCGAGCAATTTCCCGCTGCGCTTGGACCGCGCGCGGCTGGCGCACGCGGTCGGCAACGAGCGCGAATCGTGCGATGCGTTTCGCGAACTCGGTATGCAGACTGCGGACTGGCGTATGAGCGCATTTGCCGCACAGTGCGCGAAACGCCTCGGGCGCACGCGCGATGCCGTACGCGCGTTTCGGCGGGTGCTCGCGCTCATGCCGCGCAATGGCGTCGCGCGGCGGGAGCTCGCGCGACTTGCTAGTACGGCATCTTCTGACGGAAACCGTAACTGAAGTAGATCACGAGCCCAACGGCGAGCCAAATCAAGAAGTTCACGAACGTCGGCGCGCCTAAGCCCGCCGCGGCAAGGAAGCCGGAGAGTACGATGCCCGCGCAAGCGACGAACGGGGCGAACGGCGTACGGAACGGGCGCGCGAGTTCGGGGCGTTTGCGGCGCATCCAGAGCACGCTTCCGCACACGACGATAAAGGCGCTCATCGTACCGATGTTGACGAGCGCGAGCAGCGTATCGAGCGGCACGACGAGCGTCAGGATCGCGACGACGATGCCCGTGATGATCGACATGCGCGCCGGCGTTTTGAAGCGCGGATCGATTTTCGCGATTCCGGGTGGCAACATATGGTCGCGCGACATCGCGAAGAAGATGCGCGATTGCCCAAGCAACGAGACGAGCGCGACGGACGACGTTCCCGCAAGCACGCCGATGCGGATGATCCACTCGGCCCAGGGTGCGTGGAGCGGTGCGAGTGCCGATTGCAACGGCGTATCT
Organism: Armatimonadota bacterium; assembly: GCA_037441145.1. Classification (GTDB taxonomy): domain Bacteria; phylum Vulcanimicrobiota; class Vulcanimicrobiia; order Vulcanimicrobiales; family Vulcanimicrobiaceae; genus JBBISR01. The sequence continues at coordinate 68,064 of JBBISR010000011.1, read as the reverse complement.
TGGTTGACGAGTTGCCACGGAACCGCGCCGACGAGCACGATCGCAACCGCGCAGTAGAGCAACGTGCCGATCACGAGCGAGCCGATCACGCCGACCGGAATATCGATCGAGGGTTTCCGGCATTCTTCGGCCGTCGTGGTCGCCGTATCGAATCCGATGTAGGTGAAGAACACAAGCGCCGCCGCACCGATGATGCCGGTGGGAATGCCGTCCTTATCGTGCGGCCCGATCCAGCCGACCGGGTTGAAATGCGCGAGGTTCTCGGGCTTGAAGAGCGCGCTGCCCGCGATGATGAATGCGAGGAGCGCCGCGATCTTGATGACGACGAGGACGTTGTTCGCACGTGCGGTTTCTTTGATCCCGACCACGATGAGGATCGTGAGGATCAAGATGAAGACCGCGCCGACGAGATCGATCTGCGTACTCGATCCGGCAAGCACCGCTTTCTGCAACACGGCCGGTAAGTGATAGCCCGTCAGCGCGGTTACCGCTTCTTGCAGCGATTGCGAAAATTGTTGCGCGACGGGCGCGGCGGAGATCGCATACTCGAGGATGAGATTCCAGCCGATGATCCAGCCGACGACCTGGCCGAGCGACGCATATGCGAAGGTGTACGCGCTGCCGGCATTCGGGATCATCGAGCCGAGTTCGGCATAGCACAGCGCTGCGAAAAACGACGCGAGGCCCGCGAGCATGAACGCGATGATGACCGCGGGGCCCGCTTTGTGCACGCCCGGGCCGATCGTCGTGAAGATCCCGCCGCCGATCATCGTGCCGAGGCCGATCGCGATCAGATCGCGGCCCGTGAGTACCCGGCGCAGGCCCTTATGCGATTCCGATTCGGCGCGAAGGCCTTCGATCGACGTCGTGCGGAACAGGCGGCGCACGAAGCTGCCTTGCGCACGGGAGTCTTTTTGCATAAGCGCGAGAAGTGCGACGTTCGATGCCTGGATTCATTCGCTGCTCGCACCGCGTCGTTTACGAGAATTCGTGGTTGCGTTTCGAAGCGCACGCGATCGCGCATCCCAACGGCAGCTCTGGCGAACACGGGCTCGTCGCGCTCCCGCCCGCGATCGGCGTCGTCATCGTGGATGGCGACACCGCGTACCTCACGCGCCAAGAGCGCTTCGCGGCGCGTGCGAACGTGCTCGAAATCGTGAAAGGCGGCGCGGCAGATGGCGAGACGACGCTCGCCGCAGCGCAGCGCGAGACGCGCGAGGAGCTCGGCATCGTCGCGCGGCGCTGGACGGCGATGGGTTTCGCGTACGAGATTCCCTCGATCGTCGATCCGCCGGTCGCGCTCTTTCTCGCGCAAGGCGTGCGCTTTGTCGCGACCGAGCAAGAACGCGTGGAGTCGATCGAACGCGCCGCGCTTTCGTTTGCGGAGGTCCTCGCGATGGCGGTCGACGGGCGGCTCGCGGATGCGATTTCCGTCACGGCGATCGTCCGTGCGGCGCACCTTATGAATGCGTTATCGCTACAGGGAAGGCCGACGGCTACCGAGGACCGTTCGCCCATGCAAAACGGCAATCACGACCACGACCACGACGACGATGTGATCGATGTCTACGAGGACGACTCGGAAGACAAGCAGCTCGCCGTTGCCCTCACGGATCGCGTGCTGACGGCGATCGGTGGCCTCGCAACCGAAGATACGGAAGAAGCGGCCGAAACGGTCGCCCGCGTGTATCTTCGGATGCTGCGCGCCGTCCGCGAAGAAGAGTAGGTACCCGGCAGCTGCCGGGCGACTAGCCCGGCGGCTGGGTCTTCGGGTTCCAGCGATGCTCCGGGCGATCAAACGCGCGATTGATCCAGCGCGCCCAGACGAAGAGCGCATCGGAGAGGCGGTTGACGAATTTGAGCACGTTGCCGCTGATCGGTTCGTTATCGTTGAGCGTGATGAGGAGGCGCTCGGAGCGGCGCGCGATGGTGCGTGCCAGGTGGAGTGCCGCGCCCGCATGCGATCCGCCGGGTAAGATGAAGTTCGTGAGCGGTTCGAGGTCGGCGCTCGCCACATCGATGCCGCGTTCGAGCGCGGCGATATCCTCGGCCGTGACGAGCGGCATCCCTTCCCAGCGATCTTGCGGGAGCGTTGCGAGATCGGAGCCGACGTTGAAAAGTACGTCCTGCGTCCACGCGAGCCACGCATCGAGCTTCGCCGCGACATCCATCGCCAAGGCGTGTTCTTGCGCCGGGCGCGCGCGCACGGCTTCATCGATTGCGGCGCGCGCCATGCCGATCGCGGACGACAGCTCGTCGATCGTGCCGTAGCCCTCGATGCGCATGGCGTTCTTCTTGACGCGCTGCCCGCCGACGAGTCCCGTCGTCCCATCGTCGCCCGTTCGCGTGTAGATTCTCGTGTACTTCGCCATCCCCGCAAGCGTTCGACGGTCGCTTTGCCGAGGACTGCGCCCCATCCGAGCGAACCAAGGCCAGCGACTATGGCAACCGAAAAACAACCGCTCGTGAAAGAGATTCCGCCGAAAGCCGCCGATCTCAGCGAGTGGTACCAGGCCGTGTGCTACAAGGCCGAACTCGTCGCGCAAGCGCCCGTGCGGGGCTGCGTCGTGTTGCGCCCGTACGGCTTCGGTATTTGGGAACGGCTCCAAGCGGCGCTCGATAAACGCTTCAAAGAGACGGGCCACGAGAATGCGTACTTTCCCCTCTTGATTCCGGAATCGCTGCTGGCGCGCGAAGCGGAGCACGTCGAAGGTTTCGCGCCGGAAGTCGCCTGGGTCACCGAGGGCGGGGGTGAGAGACTCGCCGAGCGCCTCGCGATCCGGCCGACCTCCGAGGTGATCGTCGGTACGATGTACGCGCAGTGGGTGCAATCGCATCGCGATCTGCCGATCCTCATCAACCAATGGGTCAACGTGTTGCGCTGGGAAAAGCGAACGCGCCCGTTTTTGCGCACGATGGAGTTCCTCTGGCAAGAGGGCCACACCGCGCACGCAACCGAGTCGGAGGCCGCGGCCGAAGTCACGCAGATGCTCGGCATCTATCGCGAAGTCGCCGAGTCGATCGCGGGCGTACCGGTCGTCACCGGGGAGAAATCGGCAAGCGAGCGATTCGCGGGCGCGAATCATACGTACTCGATCGAAGCGCTCATGCCCGACGGCAAAGCGTTGCAGGCCGGGACATCGCACGAACTCGGGCAGAATTTTTCGCGCGCGTACGAGATTGCATTCCAAGCCGAGGACGGCACGCAGCAGTATGCGTGGACGACCTCGTGGGGGATGTCGTGGCGCATGATCGGCGCGGTCATCATGGTGCACGGCGACGATCGCGGCCTTCGCATCCCGCCCGCGCTCGCGCCGATCGAAGTCGTCATCGTACCGATCGTTCGCGGCGATGCGGCGCCCGTGCTCGCGGAAGCGAAGCGGTTGCACGACGAACTCCGAGCGGCCGGGATCCGCGTGAAACTCGACGACCGCGATGGGAAGAGCCCGGGGAATAAATTCGCGGATTGGGATATGCGCGGCGTACCGATCCGCATCGAACTCGGGCAGCGCGATGTCGACGCGCGCGTCGTGACGCTCGTACGTCGCGATCGCGAAGTGAAGGCCGAAGGTCAGAAGTCGACGGCGCCGGTCGAGGGAGTCGTTTCCGCGATCCGTTCGCTGCTTGTCGAAATACAGAACGAGCTCTTCGCGCAAGCGAAGGCGTATCTCGATTCGCACATCGTCGTGGTTTCCGAGCGCACGGCATTCATCACGGCGCTTAAGGAGCGTGCGGGGTTGGTATCGATCGCGTGGTGCGATCGGCCCGTATGCGAGAAAGCGGTCAAAGACGAGACTTCGGCCGCGACGCGCAATTTGCAACCCGAGCCCCTCGGCCCCACGTGCGTCGCCTGTGGCGAAGCCGCGAAAGTGCAGGCGTACTTCGCGCAGAGCTATTAGCGCGCTCGTGCTCGCCCTCGCCCTCCCAAGCGCGGCGGCGGGCGCCGCGCGCGATCCTCGCGTCGTCGCGCGTTCCGTCGGCTCCGATCTTCCGCGCGCGCAGGCGATTGCGGCGCGCATCCTCGCTCGGCAAGAACCCGCACAGGTCGTACGCGTGCGCGTCGATGGCGCGGGCGCGCATCGCGTCGCCGGCATCACGATCGCGGGAACGAAGTTTCGCGGTCCGATCTCCGAAGGGCGCTTCGTTGCCGAAGTCGTCGCCGTCGTGCGCGATGCGTTCGTCGACCCGGCGATCGAAGAGACCGATGTGTGGGTGACCGTCCCGATCGTGGCGGGCGAGGGCGTCGTGGTTTCCGGCGACCTCGCACAGCCGACGACGCGGAACGTGTTCACGGTTACGGTTCCGCGCACGCGCGCGGCGGCCGTCGCACGGCTCGCGCGCTCGCGCGACGCCTACTGGGACTCCGCGTTTCGCGCCTCGCTCGGCACGCTGAGAACGGGCCCGTGAACCAAGCGTTCTCGGCCGTCGCGCTCGCGATCGTGCTCAACGCTTTCGTGCAGACGATGGCGATCGGCGCATACGCGGCGCGGTACGCGGGCGTGCGCTCCGGACGCGTTGCGACTTCGATCTCGCTCTTCAACCTGTTCGGAACGGCGAGCCGGCTCGCATCGCTCTTCCTCGTCCCCGCGCTCGGAGCGATCGCCGATCACGCGGCGCGCGTCGCGCTCGACGCACATATCGTCGAGGTGCCGCCCGACGTCGTCGATCGCGTGACGTGGCAATTCCGCGCGATCGTGTTCGGTGGCACGATCGGTACGACGCTTGGGACGTTGCTGCTACCGACCTTCGTTTATCTCTTCATCCGCGGCATCGGTTCGTTCGAACGCTCGGGTTCGGTGATCCGCGCGGCGCTCCGCGTGTTCGATCCCAAAGTGTTCGTCGCGATCCTCCGCTCGGTACGTGCGCCGAAACGGGTCGATCTCCGGCAGGTCTCGTTTGCGAACGTTCCGCGCAAGCTCCTGATCGCAAACGTCGTCGTAAACGCGGTGTATTCGGTCGGTGTCGCGGCGGCATACCTCGCGAGCGATTTGAACCTCGATGCGCGAACGACTTCGACCGGGCTTTCGGGCCTCATCAACGGTTTCGCCACGATCGCATTTACGCTCATCGTCGATCCGACATCGGCCTTCATCACGGACCAAGCCGCGAAGGGCGATCGGCCGATGGTCGACGTTCGCAATCTCGTTATCGGCCTGGCGTTCACGGCGATACTCGGCTCCTTGCTCTCGCAGCTCATCCTCGCACCGTCCGCCGCAGTCATCGCGTTCTTCGCGCATTACTTTGCCGGCGTCCACCGTTAGCGTCCTGGAGGTAATCGTGGTTCGTACTCTGCGTCTCGGCTTGCTCGTTGCGACGATCGCGACGACGGGCTGCTCCTCGGGCGTGGCGCAGTGGATCGCGAACACGCGCATCGGGCAGGGTGACGTCGCGCTCGCGCGCGGGAGCTATGCGGAGGCATCGAACGCCTATCGGCTCGCGCTTCGGATCGCACCGAACGACGAGCGCGCGCGCGTCGGGTTGCGCTCGGTGCAAGTGTTGATCGCTGCGAGCGATTTCCGCGCCGCGCGTTACGACGATGCGCTCGCGGCCCTTGCCGTTGCCGCGAAATACGACCCGACGAGCGCGCGCGTGATACAACTGCGCGCCGACATCGAGCGCGCGCGCATCAAGCGCGACATCGTGCTCTCGAACTATCCGACCTACAAAGAGACGGCGCGCCAGTTACGTCGATCGTATGAATCGCTGAAGGTCGTCGACGCGCGTATCGTCGCGGCGCTCAAGCGCTTCGACTACACGTACGACCCGCAAGAGTTGGATCGGGCGATCGTGCTCAGCTACGATCTCGCCGCAGAGATGAGCCGCACGACGAATCGGCTCGTGGCGTACCGTCAGGTGGTCGAATCCGGTTCCGCCGAAGCGAAAGAAGCGACGAAGACGACATCGTCCGGCTCGTTGCTGCCCCTGCCGTAACATGCGCGCCGTAACGACGTTGCTGCTCGCAACGCTCTTCGCGATCGTCGGGGCCGATGCGCGTGCCGCGCCCGCGCCACCCGCGTCGGCGGAAATCGCTGCGGTGCGTGCTCGCGTAGCGCGCGTGCTCGCGCGAAACACGGCGGTCATCGGCACGCCGACGGTGCGCGGCGCGCTCGCGCGCGTTCCGTACGTCTTGCGCGATCCCCAGGAAGCCGCGGGGCAGAGCGACGGGGTCAACAACGGCGTGGCGCTCGTCGTGCGGTATCCGTTCGGTTGGCAAGTCTATCGGATGGTTTCGGCAGAGTGCTTCCACCCGCACCATTTCCTCACGCCACGCGACGTGCGCGATTGCGATACGACCTTACACGACGAAGGCCGGCCGCCGGACGTTTCGGCGATCCGCGCCGTTATGGAGCGCTCGGGCGCGCTCGTCGTGTCGTCGGTGCAAATCGTCGGCGCGTTCGGGCTTGCGAACGTCGGATCGTTCGGCGTCGGCGGCGAGCGGTCGCTCGCGCGCGACGCAAGCGGTTGGCACGAAATCGGTGGCGGCACCGTGGTTATCTCGGCGTGCGCGCTCGTGAGCTACGGCGTGCCACCGCCGATCGCGACGCGCCTCATCGATCGCGCGTACTGGCCCGATCCCGCACCGCGCGGGGCGCGAATCGCCGAAAACTGCTCTTAAGGGCGCGGCCCTTCGGCAACCGCCGCGACGATCCGTTCGAGATCGGCATCGGTGCAGCGATGGTTCGTCAGGTTCATGCGAATCGCGATACGGCCGGCGATGCGTGTCGTCGAGGGAACGGCGATGCCACGCTCTTGGAGATCGACGACGATCGCCGCGTTTATCGCATCGGCTTCACGATCGGCGAGCGTACCGTCGCCCACGTAACGGAAGCAGATGATGTTGAGCGCGACCGGTGCGGCGAGGACGAGGCCCGGCGTCTGCGCGACGAGTGCGGCGACGCGCCGTGCTTGTGCGAGGTTCTGCGCGATCGCCGCACCGAGGCGTTCGATACCGTGCTCCTTGAAGGCGAACCAGGTCGCGAGCGCCCGAAAGCGGCGTGAGAGTTCCGGCCCGAAATCGGCAAACCACGGCTCGCCTGCCGCCGTGCCGCTCGGGGCGCTCGCAAGATAGTTCGCTGGTTGCGAAAATGCGGCACGATGGATCTGCGGATGGCGGATCAGGATGCAGCCCGCGTCATACGGTACGTGGAGCCATTTATGGAAATCGAAGGCGAGCGAATCGGCCCGTTCGATTCCGGCGAGAAGCGCGCGGTGCTCGCGACTCAAGATCGCGAACGCCCCGAACGCACCGTCGACGTGCAACCAGATCCGCTCTTGCGCGCACAAATCGGCGAGCGCCGCGATGTCGTCGACCGCGCCGATATCGACCGTACCCGCCGTCGCGACGACGAGAAATGGCTGCTTCCCGGTCGCGCGGTCGCGAGCGATCGCTTGACGAAGCGCCGCCACATCGATGCGACCCGCTTCGTCGACGGCGATGCGGCGCAGCGCATCGGTTCCGAGCCCGGTCATCGCAAACGCGCTCGGCACGCACCGATGCACCGCTTCGGATGCATACCCGATAAGGCGCGACGTGCCGAGGCCGCGCGCGCGCACTTCCGGCCCGAGTGCGGCGAAGCGCGCCGTAACGACCGCGATCAAATTCGCAAGCGAGGTCCCGCTGGTGAGGATGCCCGTCGTTTCCGCTGGGAATCCGAAGAGCGAGGCGCTCCATGCAAGCACTTCGCGCTCGACGTACACCGCGGCGTGTTCGCGCCCGCCGAGGTTCGCGTTCGTCGTCGCGGCGAGCATTTCGGCGAGGACGCCCGATGGCGTGCCGCTGCCGTGAACCCAGCCGACGAAGCGCGGTTGCCGGTTCCCGTTCTCGAACGGCGCGATCGTCGTTCGATAGGCCTCATACACGTCGGCAAGCGACGACGGCGTCTGGGGTAGCGGTTCGGCGAGCGCGGCCTTCGCCGCATCCGGCATCGGCTGCCACGTCGGGCCCGCGCCGACGCCTTCGAGCGTGTCGACGGCGTCGTCGAGCACGCGGTGCGCGAAGGCGCGAAACGCCGCCCAGTCCGTCGGGTCGAGCATCAGCGCCGCGTGGCCGCTTCCGCGATGCGATCGGCAAAGAGTCGCTCGAGCGCGGCGATGATGCGCGGAACGTACTTCGCCTTGTATGGGTAGCGTTCGACCGGATCGTTCATGTGCACGAGCATCGCGATCGACGCCTCGAAGAGCACCAAACGTCCGTCGGGGCCGATCGCGCAATCGATGCCGAAATAATCGAGCTCCATCGCACCTGCGATCTCGCGAAGCGCGGCCGCGCGCACGCCGTCGAACACGGAATCGATGTCGCGCATGAACGCGTGTTCCTCATCGCGCATCCAGGCGTTTTCGGCCATCTCGGCGTTGTAGTAGTGGATCATCCAACGCGGCGAGATCGCGAGGTGTACCGGGTACGGCACGCCATCGACGAACGCGATCCGATACTTGCGGTAGAAGCCGTCGGCGCTGCGATAATCGACGAAGGCGGAGCAATAGAACTCGGGCACGTTCGGTACTTCCGTGAGGTACCGTTCGAGCGCTGGCGCGTCGTCGATCTTTGCCAGGTCGTCGCCTGCGTGCGACGCGAGCGGACGGATGAGAAACGGATAGGCCGGATGCATCGCGTGCACGTTGTCTCGCGTGGTCCGCACGAGTGGCGCGACGACGACCGTTGTCGATGTCGCGAAGCGTTCGGCGATCGCATCGCGTGAGGTGCGCGGTACGCGATTCGGAACGTTCACAAACGGCATCTTTGCCGTTTCGATGAAGCGTTCGGCAGCCGCGAGATACGGTGCGGCATCCGGTGCATCGGCAATGGCCGTAAAGACGATATCGTACGCTGGGAACGGCGGCGGCGCATCACCGAGCAGATGGAGTTTGTAGAGCGCCGCGCGTTCGGCGTCGATCACGAAATCGAGTGGGATGTTCGCTTGAAACGTACCGGGCGCAAAGAGCGCGAGCACGCGAAACGCAGGCGTCTCGGTGCGTGCGTGACGCGTGATGAGTGGCGTGATCGCAAGTGCCGCGCGCTGGTGTGCGAGCGCCGCCGATTCGTTTCCGAGCACGAGGTTCGTCTCGTAAAGTCCCCAGTGGGCGGAGAAGAGCCCCGGTGCGAACCGCGCGGCTTCGGCAAAGGCGTCGCGCGCCGATGCCATGTCGCCGCGCGCTGCGAGCGCGAAAGCGCGCTCGGTGCAGACGGCGCCCGCGTTTGCCTGTGCGAGCGCATCGCCCGGGCACATGCGCGCGATCTGCGAGAAAACGTCCGCGGCCTCCGCGAGATTTCCGGATGCGCGAAGGCGCGATCCGAGGGCAAAGAGTTCGTCTGTGATGCTGCTCGTGTTCATGATGCCTTTCCCTTAGGTCGGAGCGGCACGCGGCCGACTTTAGCGCTTCTACGGCCAGGTGCTACGCGAAGCGCGTTCGAGACGTGCCGAAAGCGGCGTGCTCGTTGCTTTCGCGCTTGGCGATGGCGCGGGTGTCATCGTTTCCGGTACGCCTGTGGGCGCCGCGCTCGTCGTCGGCATGGCGCTTGGCGTTGCGGCGGGTGTCACCGTGACGAGCGGCGCAGGCGTGGGAGACGACGTTACGTCGGACTCGGGGTGCAGGGCTGGGAACCCCGCATTCTTTCGCTCGCGCGCCAACTTCCCATATTTCGAATTCGGGAAATATTCGATGACGTATTCGAGCATGGCGCCCGCGTGCTTGCGGGCTTCCGGCGTCTGCACCGCTTGATAGAGCTGTTCGAGATGGAACGACGTCGGAGCCAGCCACGTATCGTTCGGATATTTATTGCGCCAAACGCGCAACGCCGCTTCGGCGAGCACTGCGTCGTGGATGACGTCGTGATCGGCGATCGTGCGGGCGAGGTAGCGGCGCCCGAGGTCGTCGATCTTCATACGGATCTGTAGCGCGCTCATTTTGAATTGCCCGAAGTACTCATCGGCGGCGGCATCGCGCGTGGCGGCAGCGCCGATTCGGCAGAGCACGGCGAGCGCGAAAACGAGGGCGGCAACGATACGCATGTCTGCCTCCTACCCCAATCGGCCGGAGATCGTGCACGGGCGCGCGAGGGCCGGTGGACGACGAACCGCGGCGGGTGTACGATAGCGCCCATGATTGCCGCACCCACGTTTACCGCCGAACCGCACCCACACCATGCACGGCTCCGGCACATCGCGCTCGATCCGATCGCGATCCGCGCCTTTTTCGCGCGCGTCGCGCATGTCAACGTGCAGAATCTGGAATACGTGCCGTTCATGCGGTTCGTGCTCGCACGCGAGCTCGACGCCGCGGTGGGCGGCGGGCTCGGCTCGCTCGTGCGTACGATATTGCAGGATCGCGCGACCGGCGGTTTTACGACGGGTGTCGCGGGGACGACGGCGGAGGCCGACGATTTCGTGAAATTCGGAACCGCCGTCGCGCATCTGGCAGGCCTTGCGAACGACGACGGAATGACGAAGAAGTATTACGCGCGGTTCTCCGTGCAACACACGGACGAGAGCGATTCGTATCTTCGGCAAGCGTATCGCGACATGATGTTACACACGGACGGAACGTACGTTACCGAGCGCACGGACTGGCTGCTCATGATGAAGTTCGCCGAAGCATTCGCGCGTGGCGGCGAGACGCGGCTCCTGCACCTCGACGATTGGGCGGACCTCAAGCGATTTGCCGAAGATCCGCTCGGAACGCATCCGATGGCCTACAAGTCCCCGCCCTCGAAGAACGTTTCGGTCACGGTCACGCACCCGACATTTTTCAAAGAGCGCGGAAACTGGTGCATGAGCTACATCGATCAGTTCGCGTATCCGGCGACGATCGACGAAGGCGTGTATCTCGCGGCGATGGAGCGCTCGATGGAAACGGCTCCCGCGACGACGGCGCTTCCGCTCCCGGTCGGCGATCTCGTGATGTTGGATAACTCGTTTTGGGTCCACGGCCGCGCCGCATTCGAACGCGACGAACGCCTGCACCGCGAACTCATGCGCTTACGCGGCGTGTACGCTCCGGGGTAGAGCGACCGCGCAGGGCGAAACAAGCCCTTATGGGAGCAGGGGGCGGCCGGACATCGCGCGATTCGGCATCGACGATGGCGCGGATGAAGACCGGAACGAAATTGCGCGGAGCGCAACACGCGCCGCCACCGACGACCGAAGGCGGCGAAGTTCGGGCGCGGTGCAAGAAAGAGGCGCATACGTGGTCGGGTGACTTCTGCGTGCGCTGCCCCGCGACGCGTGGCGTGGCCGCGGCCGATCCTGCGGGAGAACCATCGTAGAACCGCTCGTGAACGCCCCGCCCACGAGCGACGTTCGGATCGTCGAAGTTCGCGAACTGACATCGCCCGAAACGATGATCGGCGCGCTGCCGCTTCCGGAAGAGAGCGCGGACCTCGTCACCGCCACCCGGCGGCGCTTGCACGACATCGTGCACGGCGTGGACGATCGGTTGATCGTCGTCGTCGGCCCCTGTTCGATTCACGATATCGCTGCGGCGCGCGAATATGCCGCGAAGCTCGTCGCGGCGCGCACCGCATATGCCGACACGCTCGAAATCGTGATGCGCGTGTATTTCGAGAAACCGCGAACGTCCGTCGGTTGGAAAGGCCTGATCAACGATCCGGCGATGGACGGAAGTTTTGCGATCAACGATGGGCTGCGCATCGCGCGCGAACTGCTCCTGCAGCTCAACGCCATGGGCCTTCCGGTCGGAACCGAATTTCTCGATACGATCACGCCGCAGTACATCGCGGATTGCATCGCGTGGGGCGCGATCGGTGCGCGAACGACCGAGTCCCAGATCCACCGCGAACTCGCCTCGGGGCTTTCGTGCCCGGTCGGTTTCAAGAACGGTACCGATGGCAACACGCGCATCGCGATCGATGCGATCGTCGCCGCTTCGCACCCGCATCACTTTCCGGGCACCACGCGTTCCGGGCGCTCGGCGATCGTTTCCACAACGGGAAACGACGATTGCCACCTGATCCTTCGCGGCGGGAAGCGCCCGAATTACGATGCGGAGAGCATCGCGACCGTCTGTGCGGCGATGGCGCGCGCGGGGCTCGCGCCGCGCGTGATGGTCGATGTCAGTCACGGCAATAGCGAGAAGCAGTTCGAGCGTCAGATCGATGTCGCAGCCGATCTCGCGTTGCAGATCGCGGGCGGAAGTACGTCGATCGCGGGCGTGATGATCGAGTCGCATCTCGTCGCCGGACGGCAAGATCGCGTGCCGGGCAGTCCCTTGCGCTACGGGCAAAGCGTGACCGATGCATGCATCGATTGGGAACGCACGATTCCCGTGCTCGCGTCGCTCGCCGAAGCCGTCGAAAACCGCCGCGCGCTAACGCGTGCGTGAAGCTTTCTCGCGCCGACGGAACGCCTGCCAGCGATCCTCGGCCCCGGGTAGGACTTTCGCGTAATCGGTCTCGTAGATCGGCCACTTCAGCTTCGGATCGCGGATCACCGGGAATCGCTCGAGCCACGCGCTCAATTCGACGTTGCGCTTCAAGCGTGCCGGTTCGACGGCGATAAAGTAGCGCGCGCCCTTGCGGATCGCGCTCTGCTCGTTGAAGGGCGTCCAGTCGTACGGATCCTCTTCCCAGCCCTTGCGATGCATGTAGTAGAGTAGCGTCGGATCGTAGTGACCCATGACGACGAGCGCGCCCGGAGCGAGCCGCGCGTCGATGCGTTTGAGCGCGCGATAGTTGCTCGACGAGTACGCGTAATACGGTGCGATCGCGGCACGATCGATCGCTACGGTCGCGACGAGGGCGACCGCTAGCGCGATCTGCGTCGCGCGCGGTACGGTCTCGTCGGGCTCGCTCGCCCGTCGTACGAGCTCCGCGATCAGGCCGCCGCCGGTGAGCGCGGCGAGCGGCAGGATCGGATAGAGATAGTAATCGACGCGTTCGACGGTAACGACGACGTACGTATAGGCGATCGCAGCTGCAAGCCAGGCGTACAGCAGTGCCGGTGCGCGATTTTTCGGAAGCACGATGAAACTCGCAAACAAAAGCCCGAGCCCGATCGGGCCGAGCATCGTCGTGCCCAGCATGACGAGCGCATGCCAAAACGCATCGAACTTTGCGTTAAATGCGGTCAGCGACGTGAAGGCATGCACGAAACCCGGGATGACGTGCAGCTTCGTGATCTGACTTGCCCAGTGCCACTCTGCATGCGAAGCGACGATGCGATCGTAGATCGCGAGCGGTAGAAAAGCGATCGCGAGAAACGCATAGGTTTCGACGCGACGCATGAGCCTCGCCGGGCCGAGCATCGCGAACGCGTACGCGCCGATCGGTACGATCGCAAGCACCGCTACGGGTTTTGCGAGGAAGGCGAGCGCGGTAAGACTTGCCGCGATCGCGAGCTTTCGCCACGAGCGTTCGCTCGCTGCTGATTCGAGCCACACGAAGCTCGCGTACACGGCAGCGGTCAAGAAGAACGCCATCGTCGTATCGGGCATGAAGGTGCGGCCGTAATAGATCGCGCCCGGGAAGATCGCGTACAACGTCGCCGCGACGATACCCGCGGTACCGCTTGCGAAGAGGCGGCGGCCGAAGAAGAACAGCACCGCCACGGTTCCGAGCGAAAACGCGATCGAGATGAGGCGGCCGAAGATTTCGTGCACGCCGAAGAGCTTATAAAGTGTCGCTGCGATGAAGGGAACGATCTGCAGTTCGAGCTCGACGTAATGCGGAGGCGGCCCGTTATACTCCGTTTGCGGAAAGAACGGGTTGAACTGCAGCGTTGCGAAGTTGCGCGCGATCGCCGCCGTGTCGCCTTGCCGCCAACCGGGATGATCGAGGAGCGGCGCATGAACGCCCTTGAATCGCAAGACGAGTGCCAGCAGGAGCACGAGTGGCAGCGCGTAGCGCCACCATCCCGATCCGCTCAAGCGACGTGCCGAAACGTCCAATATTTGTTGACGAAGAAGTTAACGACGATGCCGGCGCAGACCGACCCGAACCACGAGCGATGCCCGGCTCCGAGCCACGGCGTCAGGAAATGGAGCGCGAGAAGTGAGGCGCCGAGTGCGATAAACGACACGGTGAGGAACTGCGCGCCTTCGCGCCCGGCGTGACCATCCGAGCGAAACGTCCACCGACGATTGAGAAAATAGTTCGAAACGCCGCCGGCGAGAAACGCCGCCGAGAAAATCGTGTAATGTTGTGGCACGGCTGCGCTGTTCGGAACGATCTTTTGCAAGATCGTGAACAACACGAGGTTCACGAGAAACCCCGATGCACCGACGATGCCGAATTTGACGAATTGCCGCAAACCGCGCCGTTTCGCTATCCGGTCGACCCACGACGATGCGTTTGCACGCTCTTGTAACGGCACGTCGAGACGGTTCACGCGACCCAATACCAATCCGCAAAAAGCACGGTAAACAACCCCAAGAGCGGTAGCGAAAATGCGACGTACGCGTTGTTGAAGGCGCGCCGTTTGCCCCACAGCCCGAACATCACGAACATCGGGAAAAGCACGAGGGCGAAGCGCGGCATCGACATCAGGCTCGACGTCGACATCGGGATGAGGATCGAGACGGCCATGAACGCGAGATAGGACGGCCGCAGACGGCGTAGACCCAATACGAAAACCACGATCATGAGCACCGTGAACATCAGTTCGAGCCACTGGCCCGCAATCGTTTGCGAGGAGTGTGCGGTGAGGATCAGCGTGATCGAATGGACGAACGCAACCCACGGTCCCGCGAGATGACGGCCCCAGTGTGCCTGCACGTGCGAAAAGTAGAGGGGGTCGCCGGTAAGGATCCAGAGGTAACCCATGTACACGGCGAGGCCCGCAGGGATGAGCGCTAGGCCCAGGAGCGGTTTGCCGATCGCGGGCCACGGGCGCCGAATGGCATCGTGCAGCGCCGTTCTCATCCCGCGATATGCTTGCGGATTTGCCATGAGCCACTCGATTGCAAACGGCACGACGAGCAGCACGCCCTCCACCCGCGAGAGCGACGCGAAGAAGCCGACGATACCGGCAGTCAGCCAACGTCGCTCGCGGATGTAGTAAAACGACGCTACCGACAAGCAGAAGAACAGCGATTCGGTGTAGACCGCCGAGAAGAACACGGATGTCGGAAAGATCGCCAGATAAAACGTCGCGCGATGGGCGACGCTTCGATCGAATTGATGCTCGACCAGCTTGTAGAAAAAAAGCATCCCGAAAAAGAACGCGACGTTCGAGATGATGAGGCCGGCGACGAGATGATTGCCAAGCACCGTGCCGAGCATGCGCATCAGAAACGGGTAGAGCGGGAAAAACGCGCTGTCCGTGCCGTGGTAGCCGATCGTCGAGATGTCGATGTAATGGACCGCATCCCAGCGGCCCCAGACCGCGAGGCCGATGTTCTCCGAAACCGCCGTGTGTTGCCCGGCACGCTGCCCGATGATGATCGCCGCGAGCTCCGCGATGATGATGATCGGGATGCGGGTGACGAGATAGGTTAGCGAAACGTCGCGAACGGTCGCGTTGCAAATCGCGGCGCCGACGACTTTTGCGAAGAGAAACAGACCGATCGCAGCGGCGATCGCCTGCCCCGAGCCGCGTCCGCCAAGGATCAGCGCGAGCCATAAAACCTGTAATGCGAGGTAGGAGGCAGCGTCGTACCGGAGCGATTTCGCGAG
The DNA here is from genome assembly GCA_037441145.1 of Armatimonadota bacterium. Classification (GTDB taxonomy): domain Bacteria; phylum Vulcanimicrobiota; class Vulcanimicrobiia; order Vulcanimicrobiales; family Vulcanimicrobiaceae; genus JBBISR01. The sequence continues at coordinate 52,436 of JBBISR010000011.1, read as the reverse complement.
TGGCACGCCCGCGCGCCGCGAAAAATACCGGCCATACGCGATCCAGACACCGAGGCTCGCGACTCCGCCGAATGCCATCGCCAGTACGAGCGAGATTTCGGTGAGGTTCGAGCCCTGCAGACGACCGCTCGCGAGTAGCGCATACCAGAGGAAAAATCCGGCGGTCAGCCCGCCGAGCACGACGGCGACGACGGCAGCGATGCCGGCGGCGAGCAGCGCCTCACCAAAAGCGCTCGGAGCGCGCGTCGGAGAAACGGGGGGAACGGCACGGGCAGCGATGAGCGTCTCCTATACACGAGCACCACAAGGGTGACCGAGAAACGTTCAACCGGCACCGTGTTGCTCCTGGTAGCGGAGGACTTCGGATAAGAGAGCCGTACGCTCGGACGTTATGGCCACGATCATGCCCGCGTCACATAAGATTTCCGTCAGCTCGCTCGACTTCGTCAAGGTAACCGAGGCTGCAGCACTCGCCGCATCGCGCTGGATGGGGCGTGGCGAACGCAACATCGCCGATGGCGCCGCGGTCGAGAAAATGCGCGAAGCGCTCAACGATATGGACATCTCGGGCCGTATCGTGATCGGTGAGGGCGAACGCGACGAAGCGCCGATGCTCTACATCGGCGAAGAATTGGGCAAGGGCGGCCCGGCGATCGACATCGCGGTCGACCCCGTCGAGGGGACGAACCTGGTCGCGAACGGCTTACCGAATTCGGTCGCGGTTATGGCGCTCGCGCCGCGTGGCGGCCTCCTGCACGCCCCCGACTCGTATATGATGAAACTTGCGGTTGGGCCGCGAGCCGCCGCGTACGTGCACATCGATGCACCGGTTGCCGAGAACCTCGAAGCCGTTGCGAACGCCTTGGAACGCCCGGTGAGCGACGTAACCGTCGTGATCTTGGACCGCGATCGGCACGCCGATCTCATCCGCGCCGTGCGCGAGACGGGTGCGCGCATCAAACTGATCTCCGATGGCGACGTGGATGCATGCATCGCGACGGCGATCGAGGGAACGGGCGTCCATGTCGCGATGGGCATCGGCGGCGCACCGGAAGGCGTGCTCGCCGCAACCGCGCTCAAGTGCCTCGGCGGCGGTTTCCAGGGGCGGCTCAAGCCGCGGAGCGACGAGGAAGCGGAGCGCGCGCGCGCGATGGGCTTCGGCGATCTCGATCGCGTGCTGACGATGGACGATCTCGCACGTGGCGACGATCTCGCGTTCGTTGCAACCGGTATCACGGACGGCGACCTGGTCCGCGGCGTACGGTTTACGGGAAATCAAGCGAAGACGCACTCGATCTTCATCCACGCCGCCTCTGGAACCGTCCGCTTCATCGAGAGTGTCCATCGGTTGGGAGCCAAACCGTTTCGCCTCCGCGGCTAAACGACGGCGCTCCACCTAAAAACCGACCGAGGACCCGACCATCAACTCCGCAACGCACACGTACGATCTCGTCGTCATCGGTGCCGGCTCGGGCGGCTACGCTGCCGCACGAACGGCGCGCGATTTAGGCCGTACGGTCGCGCTCGTCGATAAGGGCCCGCTCGGCGGGCTGTGCATCCTGCGTGGCTGCATGCCGTCGAAGACGCTCCTCGCGACGGGCGACCGGATGCACGAGATCCGTACGGCAGGCGAACTCGGCGTGGACGTTGCCGCGCCCGCGGTCGATTTCGCGCGCGTCATGGAGCGCAAACGCGAGGTGATCAAAGGGTTCGCCGACTACCGGATCGCGGGCATCGATACGTTTCCGCTCTATATGGGCGAGGCCGCATTCGAGTCGCCGACGACGATTCGTGTCGGTGACGAAGTCATTACGGCGCAGCGGTTCATCATCGCGACGGGTTCCGTCGTGGCACCCGCAGTGCTTCCCGGACTTGCGGAAGCGGGCTACATCGATTCCGACCGCGCGCTCGAATTGGAAACGCCGCCGCAATCGCTTATCGTGCTCGGCGGCGGGTACGTCGGAACCGAACTCGGGCAGTTCTACAGCCGCATCGGGGTACCGACGACGCTCATCTTGCGCGCGAAACATCTACTCTCGGGCGAAGACGACGACGTCGGCCAAACGCTGACGAACGAACTTCGCAAAGAGGGTATCACGGTCGAAGTCGGCGCGGCGCTGCAGCGCGTGACGGTGGAAGCCGACGGCCGCAAGACCGTGCATTTCATGCAAGACGGCGAAGAGCGTAGTGCCTCGGCGCACGAAATCTTCTACGCACTCGGCCGCGTTCCGAATTGCGAGCATCTGCAGCTCGATCGCGCGGGCGTCGACGCACATTGCATCACGGGGATTCCCGTCGATGCGACGATGCGAACCTCGAATCCGAACATCTTTGCGGTCGGCGACGTCACCGGCAAATACCTGCTCGTGCACGTCGCCATCCAGCAGGGCGAAGTCGCCGCGCGGAACGCGCTCAACGACGCGCACGAAATCGCCGATTACACGATTTCGAAAACTCATACGGTGTTTACCGATCCGCAAGTCGCCGTGGTCGGCGAGACCGAGCGCGAGCTAATCGCCGCGGGAACGCCGTATCTCAAGGCGACGTATCCCTTCGACGATCTGGGCAAGGCGATCTCGATCGCGCAAACCAAGGGCTTCGTGAAGATGCTCGCCGCACCCGATGACGGGCGCATCCTCGGCGTGCAGATCGTGGGGCAGAGCGCATCGGACATGATCCACATCGGGATCGTCGCGATGTACTTCAATGCAACCGTTTTCGATTATGTAAAAATACCGCATCTCCATCCGACGATGGCGGAAATCCTGACGTACCCGGCGGAAGAACTCGCGGCCGAGATCCAGGCGGCGCGTCATGAGCCCGTCGACGCGCATTCCTCGCTCGTCGCCGCGCACTAGCATGCGCGTCGCGATCGTCCAGATGCAGCCGCGCAAGGGCGACATCGCGGCAAATCTCGCGATGCTTCGCGATGCGTTCGCAGCCGTGCTTGCGCTCGAACGACCGCCGGAGTTGATCGTGTTGCCGGAAGCGGCGCTGACGGGGTATTTTCTCGAAGGCGCGGTGTACGATTGCTCGTTTGCGAGCGACGATTTCGCAGCGTTGCTTGCAACGGCGTGGCGCGACGCCGGTGCGAAGGAATCGGTCGATATCGCGAGCGGATTCTACGAAAACGCAGATGGCACGTTCTATAACGCGAGCGTGTACGCGACGCTCGCGCCGACGGGGACTGCCGCGATCGTGCACGTCCATCGGAAGCTCTTCTTACCGACGTACGGCGTGTTCGACGAGGATCGGTTCCTCACGCGCGGTCGGCGCGTGCAAGCATTCGACACCGCGTTCGGCCGCGTGGCGATGCTGATCTGCGAGGATATGTGGCACTCGCTCGTGCCCACGATCGCCGCGCTCAAAGGCGCACGCATCCTGATCGTCCCGAGCGCATCGCCCGGGCGCGGGATCAACGGCGCGGGCGAGCTCGAATCGACGACGTACTGGCGTTCGCTGCTCTCGCTCGCCGCAGCCGAGCACGGCGTATACGTGCTCTACGCCGGGCTCACCGGATTCGAGGGCGGTAAGGGCTTTGCCGGCGGCTCGCGGATCGTCGACCCACGCGGTGCGACGGTCGCCGAAGGCGCGGCGCTCGGCCCGTGCATCGTTACCGCCGAGATCGACCTCGCCGAAATCGACCTCGCGCGCGCGAACATGCCGCTGCTCGGCGATCTCGTGACGGTGTTACCCGATCTCTTGCTCGATGACGAATTACCGCTGCCCGTGAGCGTACGCGCGCATGGCTAGCGTTTTTCCGATCGTCGAAGCACCGCGCTACGATCCGCTCGCCGCGCTCGCGATCGATCCCGCCGTGACGATCGATTTCCTCGTCGCATTCTTACGCGACGAGTTGCGCGTCCGGCGAAATATCGAGAACGCCGTATTCGGGCTCTCGGGCGGCGTCGATTCCGCCGTCACCGCGTATTTGTGCGCGCGCGCGCTCGGCCCGGAACACGTGGTCGCGATCCGCATGCCGTACCGACTTTCCAGTGCGTCGAGCCTGAGCGATGCGCAGCTCGTGATCGATGACCTCGGATGTCGCAGCGAAACGATCGACATCAGCGCCGCCGTCGACGGCTATCTGCAATTCGCTCCCGATGCGTCGGCGCGGCGAAAGGGCAACGTCATGGCGCGCACGCGGATGCTCGCGCTCTTCGATCGCAGCGAAATCCATCGTGCGTTGCCGATCGGGACGGGCAACAAAACCGAACGGCTCATGGGCTATTTTACGTGGCACGCCGACGATTCGCCGCCGCTCAACCCGATCGGCGACCTCTTCAAGACGCAAGTGTGGGCGCTCGCGCGTGCGCTCGGCGTACCGGCCGCGCTCGTCGATAAAGCGCCGAGCGCCGATCTCGAAGCGAATCAAACCGATGAAGGCGATCTCGGGATCACGTACGCGCGAGCGGACGGTATCTTGCATCAAATCTTGCTCGGACGGCGCGATGAAGCGATCGCCGCGCGGGGCTTCACGCGCGACGAAGTGACGCTCGTCCGCCGCAAGCTCGACGCGACGCATTGGAAGCGGCATCTCCCGACCACGGCGCTCGTCTCGGGGACGGCGATCAACGAATTCTATCTCCGGCCGGTGGATTACTAAATGCGCATCATCGAGCTCCTGCCCCCGGACGTGCGGCATCCGGACGATCCCCTACCGCCCGCATTCTTTCCCGTTTCGCTAAATCTCGAAGGACGTCGCGTGCTCGTGATCGGCGACGATCGCGAAGCGATCGAGAAAGAACACGCGCTGCGCGATGTCCGGGCGGACGTCGTGTGGATCAAGGACGCGGCGAACCTGCGCGACGAGCACGTCGTGGATGCGTTCTTCGTGCTCTCGACGCCGCAGGATGAGGCGCTCTCCGCGCGGCTGCGCAAGCTTGCCGATACGCATAAATTCATGCTCTGTACGATCGACCAACCGAAGTTCGGCTTCGTTTCGATGGTGGCGACGGCGAGCGCGGGGCCGGCGCGCGTTACGATTTCTACCGGCGGCGTATCGCCCCGTGTCGGCGGTATCTTGAAAGCCGCGTTGCAGAAGGCGATGGATACGAAGTTCGCGCGCTTTCTCGCATGCTTGCAGGCGCAGCGCGCGCGCAATCGCTCGCGGTTCGCAACCTCACCCGAACGCCGCGCGGCGATGATGCAGGCGGCGGCGGGCTTCGATTTGGAGATTCGGGTGCGTTACCCGCAGTGGTTCGAGGAAGAACTGGCGGGCTTCGACCCCAACATCATACCGTAGCGAAAAGGCGGCGATCGTCTTCGACGAGGATGTCGACGATCGTCACGAGGTGCGGGTGATCGACGAGCCACGGAAAGACGGCGAGCGCCGCTTCGCGCGTGCCGTCGCGCGGTTTGCGCGCGAGGATATGCGCGTTCCACGTTGCGACGGCGTCGGGCGCGCAATCGGCGACGAGCCACGCCGCAACTTCGTCGTCGCTCGATGCGGCCGCGACCGTAACGACGAACGATTCGACGGTCTTGCCGAAATGTTCGAGCATCCACGTCGTCGCGAACGCGAGGTGGTACGCACCGAGCTTGCCGCCCGGTAACGAGGCGCGTGCCTTATCGATCGATCGTGCGAGGAAGACGATGCCGCCCGCGGGCGTGCGCGCCGCTCGCGGTGGGGCGATGCTCAAGTCGAGTGGTTCCATGGCAAGCGACTTCGCTACGACGCGAACGTGCGCCGGTCGTCTTCGACCAAAATATCGAGCGTATACACCAAGTCCGGGCGCTCGACGACCCAGGGATACATCGCGATCGCATCTTCGCGACCACCGCCGCGTGGCGTGCGTACGGCGATCCAGGCATCCCATGCCGCCGCCGCTCCCTCGGAAGCTCCTTGCACGAGCCATTCTGCGACATCGTCGTCGTCGGTCGCCGCAGCGACGCATGCCGTGAGGCCGGGGAGCGTTTTCCCGAACGCCTCGACCATGCGCTCCGTCACGCCCTCGAGGCTGTAAAGCCCGAGATTTCCGCCCGGCAACGCGGCGCGTGCCTTATCGATCGAGCGCGGGAGAAACAGAATCCCGCGTGTGGCGGCGCGCGGAAGCCGCGGGGGCGCGAGGCGCAGATCGAGTGGTTGCATGCGGTCGTCTCTTTCGCAAGCACGATCGCGTGCCCGCCCGCAGGCTGCAGAAGGTGGCGCTCGCGCGTCGCGGGCAAAACGGACGCATGGCATCCGTCGAAATCGTCACCATCGGAACCGAAATTCTCCTCGGGCACCTCATCGATACGAACGCGAGCTTCATCGCACGGTCGCTCGCCGATCGCGGCGTCGACGTGTACGCAAAACATAGCGTTGGCGACAACGCGGATCGGCTCGCCGCGATGCTCGCGGGCGTCCTCGATCGGTGCGACGGCGCGATTACGACGGGCGGCCTCGGACCGACGGTCGACGACCTGACGAAAGACGCCGTCGCCCGCGCCGTCGGGGTATCGCTTGCGCTGCACGAGCCGTCGCTCGAAGCGCTCACGGCGATGCTCGCGAAATACGGGCGCCCGGTCGGCGAGAACAATCGCCGTCAAGCGATCCTCCCGGTCGGCGCGTACGTGCTCGACAATCCGCACGGAACGGCCCCAGGCTTCGTCGCGATCCGCGCGGATGGCAAGTTCGTCGCGTGCATGCCGGGCGTGCCGCGCGAGATGAAGCCGATGATGGAAGAGAAGCTCGTGCCGTGGCTCGGCGCGCGCTTCGGCTTGCGCGGCGGTATCTTCACGACGACGATCCGCACCGTCGGCATCGGCGAGTCGGAGCTCGATCGACGCGTCGAAGATCTCTTCCGTACGCTCGAAAATCCGAAGATCGCGATGCTCGCCCATGCCGGGCGCGTGGACGTCAAAGTCATGACGAAAGCAGCGAGCGCGGCCGAGGCGGGGGAACGCTCGGAGCCGGTCGTCGCCGAGGTGCGCGCGCGAATCGGCCAGGGAATCTACGGTGGCGACGGCGAGACGCTCGAGGGCGCGATCGTCGCGGCGCTTGCGGCCCGTGGCGCCACGGTTTCGACGGCGGAATCGATTACGGGCGGCGGGATCGCGGACGCGCTCGTCGGCATCCCGGGCGCTTCGGCCGTGTTTCCCGGTGGCGTCGTCGCCTACGCGAACGCCGCGAAGACGGCGTTCCTCGATGTGCCCGTCGACACACTCGCACGACATGGCGCGGTCAGCGAAGAGACGGTGCGCGCGATGGCCGAAGGGGTGCGGATGCGATTCGGCACCACGTACGGTATCGCGACGAGCGGTATCGCCGGGCCATCCGGTGGCTCCGAAACGAAACCCGTCGGCCTCGTGTGGTTCGGGTTAGCGTCCGAAACCGGCGAAACGATCGTGAAAAGCGTGACGTTTCCCGGTACGCGTGCGGATGTTCGCCAACGGGCGATCACCACCGCGCTCGCGATGCTGTGGAATTACGAAAAGGACACACTTACTTAGTAAACTAAGTTCGAGTCGTGCCGATACGTATGACATCAGCATGATAGCGTTATGAGAAGCGAGCGCGTGCTCGCATGGGGAGTTCGATGATCCGTCCGTTCGTTCGCGCGATGGCACTCAGCTGCAGCGCACTGCTCTTCGCCGCATGTGGCGGCGGTGGATCGTCGTCGCTTCCCGCCGTTTCGGGGACCGCGCCCGCGGCGCAGCAACCCGCAGCGAGCGATGGTCTCTCGGCGAAGGCGTTCCAAGCACTGCGCCCGAGCGCGCCGAATCCGGCGTCGATCCCGGCCGTGCCGATGGTCAAGCCGCCGGACGACCTCGCGCACTTCCTCGCATCGACCCCGAACGGGCGCAAGACGATGGCCGTCGGCGCGTTGACGTTTTCGGTGATTCCCGGGCTCGCGAGCCAAGGCGCGTACGGCTCCGATGGTTCGCTTTACGTGCTTTCGACCTCGCCCGCCGGGCCGGATAAGTACATTTACCGTTATTTCAACGGCAACTACACGCAGTTACCGGGGCTCGCATCGAAGCTCGCTCCCGCGCCGAACGGCACGCTCTGGGTCATCAACTCGACCGGCCAGCTCTACAACTACAGTCTCGCGACCGGCGCATTCACGGGGTACGGCGGGCAATCGCAAGACGTTGCGGTCGATCTCAACAACAACGTGTACGTCATTTCGAAGACGGGTGCGGCCGACGGCGCGATCTATCGCAATTCCGGTGGCGTGTGGACGCAACTCGGCGGCGCGGGCGCGAAGCTCGCCTCGCAGCCGGACACGTCGCTCTATATCGTGACGTCGACGGGAGCGATTTACAACACGCCGACGAGCTCGCTCAATTACACGAAATGCCCGGGTGGCACGAGCCGTATCGTACCGCTTGCGAACGGTGCCGGATTCTACGCGCTCGGGTATCCGATCGATACCACGAACGGTTCGCCGATCTACCTCTTCACGCCGAACACTCCCGGGAACTGTGCGACGGGCTCGTACGCGCAACTCGCAGGCGCTGGTGTCGATTTCGCCGGGAACGCGATCAACCTCGCGGTACTTTCCGCTGCGGGAAACATCTATGTTTCACCGACCAGCTTGTCGTCGAAGCAGAACGCGAGTTCGCTTCCGGGTTCGTCGGCTTTTCCATCGGATAGCGCGTTTAGCGTCAACTCGAATCCCACCGGGCTTTCGGTCGTCGTCGACGGCGTTTCGGTCGGCGTCACGCCGACGAATTTTACGCCGAAGGAGCAGCTCGGCGCGCATACCGTAGTGATCGGCGGTACGTACACGACGCTCGTTTCCCAGTACCAAGACGGGCCCCATAGCCTCTTTTACAACAAGGCCGCCGACACGGCCGGATCGATTGCGACCGCTTCGATCAAGAGCGTCGATCGTGCGACCGCATCCTTCGTGTCGAGCGCCCGCGCGATCGTTCCGGCAAACGTCGCGCGCCATCCGGTAACGACCAACCGCGGCCGCAAAGCTTACGCCGATGGAACGATCTTCGTCACCTATAAACCTACGCTCGGTGCGTCGAACGCACGGCGCCATGCCTCGCTGAATGTCGAAGCGTACGAAAAAACGACCGGCTCCGATATCGTCGATAATCCGGCCCAAGGCCTGACGCGCGTCGTCAAGGTCCCGAGCGGCATGAGCGCCGATGCGTTTGCCGCGCAGATGTCCTCGCATACCGAAGTTGCGAGCGTGGCGCGCGTACAGTTGCGCTATAAGACATCGACCACACCCTTGACGCCGAACAACACGCACTACGATGCCTACAGTCAGTGGTATCTCGCGCAAACGGGCATGCCGAATGCGTGGGCATACACCAAGGGCGACGGTATCAAGATCGCGGTGATCGATACCGGCATCGATGCGACGAATCCGAACCTTCTGGGCAAACTTTCCTTTGCGGAGAGCGTGTTGACGGATGTCGGAACCGGGATACAAACGACGACTACGGGCGCGGCTGCCGTGCAAGATAGCGACGGTCACGGTACGAACGTCGCGTCGCTTGCGACGGCGGTCACGAACAACAACTCCGGCTGGGCGAGCGTCGGCTGGAACGTCAGCCTGATGGCGTTCGATATCTTTCCTCCGCTCACAACCGCAAACCAGAGCACCAACTCCGCGCAGACCTCCGACGAGGCGAAAGCGATTTACGACGCCGTCGCAAACGGCGCGGACGTCATCAGTATGAGCCTCGGTGGCACGCCGGATTTTGCGATCGATCCGGTCGAGCAACAAGCCGTCGCATACGCGATCGCTCAGGGCGTGATCGTTGTGGCCGCAAACGGGAACGAAGGGCCGGGCACGGTTTCGGACTTCCCGGCCGCGTACCCGGGCGTCATCCGCGTCGGTGCGAGCAGCCTCAACGACAACAACACGGGCGTGCCGTCGGCCGCAAATATCGATACCGTCGCGAGCTATTCGAACGATTACCCGACGCTTCTCGCGCCGGGCGGCGATCCGATCGGGAGCGATAAGGATCTGTTGCACTGGATTTACAACGCCTCGACGACGACGGCGGGCGTTCCAGCATACGCGTGCTCGAACAACCAAGACTGCGGCGCACTCTTTGCCGGGAGCTCGCAGGCCACGCCGCAAGTAAGTGGCGCAATCGCGCTCGCGCTCGCCGCAAAGGGCGGAAGCCGCTCGATCACGCCCGCGCAGATGGCGCAGATGCTCCAAGCGAGCGCGGATTCCATCACGTCGGATCCCGTGCGTCAGGGGGCGGGCCGACTCAACGTCTATCGCCTTCTCGCCTCGATCAAGAACGATACGACCGGCAGTACGTACGTGCCGACGCCGCAGCAGTTCAAGTTCTTTGCGTACAACAACAGCGGTGGAAAGACGCCGACGATCCTCGATGTTAATACGCCCCTGGGCGGCACGGTCGCGAACGCGGGAACGTTCCGGCTCGCGGACGTTCCGCCGGCCGCCGCGAGCACGTACCGCATCGCCGTTTGGTATAACGCAGCAGGCAACGGCGTGATCTCGCCGGGCGATCTCTTCGGTGCCTCCGGTATCTGCTCCAATGCCGCACCGTGCGCGAGCGCAAGTAACATCGCGGTGAGCCGCGTGAGCGCGGGGTTCACCCTCCCGTAGTCGCGGTTCGCGTTGCGGGGAACCGAAGGGCACGGGCATAACTCGAAAGCTCCGTATGAAACGGGCGATCGTCATCGGTTCGGGAATCGGCGGGCTTGCACTAGGGATGCGGCTGCAAAGCCTCGGGATCGCCACGACGATCGTCGAGAAGCTCGATGGGCCGGGCGGCCGCGCGTACGTGCGCGCGGTCGACGGCTACACGTTCGACATGGGGCCGACCGTGCTGACCGTTCCGCACTTCATCGAAGAGCTCTTCGCGCTCGAAGTCGGCGCGCCGAAGCTCGACGAACCCGATTTTCCGCCCGAAGTGCTCGCCGGAAAACGCGTCACTTCGGGTGAGACGGGCGGCCCCGCGACCCGCAGGTACGTGAAGATCGTCCCGGTGCTGCCGTTCTATCGCATCGCATTCGATGACGGCACGCACTTCGATTACGATGGCGATCGCGAAAACACGCATCGTCAAATCGAAGCGCTCGCGCCGGGCGAAATCCCGGGCTACGAGCGCTTTCACGAAGCGGCGAAAGCCATCTTCGAACGGGGCTTTCTCGGGCTCGGCTACACGTATTTCGGATCGCTCGGCGCGATGCTCAAGATCGTTCCCGATCTCTTGCGGCTGGGTGCGATCCAGCCGCTCTACCGCTTCGTTTCCGCATTTATCAAAAACGAGAAATTGTGTGCGGTGTTCAGCTTCGAACCGCTGCTCGTCGGTGGCAATCCGATGCACGTACCCGCGATCTACGCGATGATCCACTTCGTCGAGAAGACGTGGGGCGTGCATTTCGCGATGGGCGGAACGGGCGCGCTCGTTCGCGCGTTCGTGAAGAAGTTCGAAGAGCTCGGCGGGACGATTCGGTACGAGAGCGAGGTCGCGAAAATCGACGTCGAGCGCCGCGGGAAGCGCGCGCATGCGACGGGTGTGACGCTTGCGAACGGCGAGCGACTCACGGCCGATCTCGTCTGCTCCAACGGCGATTACGCCGGGACGTATTCGCTCGTCGAGCGGCAGTATCGTACGTGGCATCCCGACGTGCGCCTGAAAGCGGCGAAGCAATCGATGTCCGTCGTCGTGCTCTATTTCGGTTTCAAGCGCGATGCGCAAGCGGATGCGCATCTGTGCCATCACACGATCGTGCTCGGGCCTCGGTACACGCCGCTCTTGCACGATATCTTCGATCGCAAAGTGCTCGCGCACGATTTCTCGCAGTACTTACACGTGCCGACCGTAACGGACCCGAGCCTCGCCCCCGAGGGCTTCCATGCGGCATACACCCTCATTCCCGTGCCGAACAACGCGAGCGGGATCGATTGGGACCGCGACGGTGGCCCGCTCGTGGATCGCGTCGTGCGGTTGCTCGACGAGCGCGGCCATATCCCGAATCTGCGCGAACGCCTCACGCACGCGAGCTTCGTCACGCCCGACTATTTCCAGAATACGCTCAATAGCCGACTCGGTAACGCCTTCGGGCTCGAACCGATCTTCACGCAGAGCGCGTTCTTTCGCCCGCATAACAAGAGCGAGGACGTCGACGGCCTCTACCTCGTCGGCGCGAACACGCAGCCGGGCGGTGGCACGCCCGCGGTAATGATGTCGGCAAAGATGACCGCGCGGGTCATCGCTCGTGACTTGGATCTGGCACCCACGCTCTAGCGGGCATTCCGACGGCGGCAGTCGTCGTGATAGACTCGTGTGAACGACGAGGAGTGGCCGTGGTCGAAATCGTGTTACCGGAAGAAAAGCCGGCGTGGGAATGGGTGCTCGGGCGCGCCCTCCAAAAAATGAGCCCGAAGCGCCGACATGCGCGTTTGCAGGGGCAGCTAATGGTGCTCTTCGAGCAGTGGAACGATGCTCCGGGGCAAGCGGCAAGCGGCAAGCGAGTGGTGCTTCCGGATTCTTCCCAAAGGTGAGAAGGAGCGACGGCCGCTCGTGCCCGACGTCGCCTTCGTTCGGTACGAGCGATTGCTCGGGCTCTCGGATGACGATCAAGAATCACCGCCGTTCGCCCCGGACGTCGCCTTCGAGATCTATTCGGTCGGCGATCGTCGGCGGGATATTCTGCATAAAGTCGATGTGTATTTACGCGGTGGAAGCGACGCCGTCGTGCTCGTCGATCCGCGCGATCGCTCGCTCGAAATCCACGAACGACGTGGCATGCGCCGCTTGACGGGAGACGCAACGTTCGCGCTTTCGTCACTGCCGGGCTTCACGTTTCCGCTCGATCGGCTCTTCGCCGCGATGGACTTGCCAACTTCGTTCCCGCTTTAGCGGTGGACGATCGCTTCCATCACGCGTTGCGTTTCGACACCGTCCGCGAACGACGGCAAGACGTTTGCTTCGCCCGCGATCGCTTTCGCGAATTCGTCGAGCAAGCCGAGAAACGCCGGAACGTTCGGATGCACGACCGCATATTTCGCATACGGTGAAGCAAGCACGTCGAGCTCGTCCTGTTCCTCGGCATCGAGCGTGTAAATTTTCGGATCGACGAGCGAGTCTCCGCTGACGACCGCCGTGCGCGATTCGCCATGCGCGCCGAGCAGGGTCGAGGCGATAACGGAGGTTCCGTCGATCGTGATGCGCGCGACGAGTCCATCGCCGTAATCGAGATACGCGAACGCTCCGTCCTCGACTTCGCTTGCGAACGTGCCTGCGGAATCGGTCCGCGTGCGGTTCGCGGTGCGGGTAAAACCATATGTCGCGGCGGGAGGCCTGCCGGCGAGCCACGTCGCTGCGTCGATCGCGTGCGAGCCGAACGCGCCGAGTGGCCCACCGCCCGTCGCGCGCTCGAACCACCAGCTGCGCGGACGCTGCGATTCCGCACGCAACAGCGGCACCATGATCGTCGATTCGATCTGACGGAGCGCGCCGAGATGGTGGTTATCGACGAGTTCTTTGAGCGCGATGCGCGCGGGTACGAAGCGAAACTCGTGCGCGATTCCCGTTACGATGCCCGCGCGTTCGGTTGCCGCGAGCATTTCCTCGGCCTCGGCGACGGTTAGTGCCATCGGTTTTTCGCATAGCACGTGCTTGCCGCGCGCGAGCGCCGCGAGCGTGGCCGGGTGGTGGTCGAAAGGCGGTGACGCGATCGAGACGACATCGAGTTCGCAGCCGTCGAGCATCGCGGCGAGCGATGCGAAGGCGCGCGGGATCTTCCGCTCGGCGGCAACGCGCTCGGCATTTGCGGGCGACGCGAGCGCGACGACTTCGAAGGCGGGATGCAGCGTGTATGCGGGTGCGTGGACGCTCCCACCAAAGCTCGATCCGACGATGCCGACGCGTAACGGTTTCATGTTGCGTGGCTTCAACGGCGGGCATCGCAGCGCCCGGGAGCGTTACGGCGCGGCGGCGACTCCGAGGAGCGCGACGATGTCGCAGACGATCCCACAGGCGCGTGCGAGGTCGCGTGCGTCGATCGTTACGGGTGGCGCGAAGGTGATCGAGGTGCCCGTCGGTCCGGATTGCAAGAGGATCACGCCCGCATGGAGCGCGCGTACGACGATCGCATTTGCAAACGCTCCGTCGACGCACTCGACGGCCCACAAGAAGCCGCGACCGCGAACTTCGACGATCCCTTCGCAAAGCAACAGCGGCGCGAGGAGGGCTTCGATTTCTGCGGCGCGGTCGCTCGCGACACGGGGCACGTGGATTCGTTCCACTTCATCGAGCACCGCGATCGCGGCCGCGCATGCGAGCGGATTCCCGAGATACGTCGACGTGTGCAGCGCTTCGCCGGATGACGTTCCCCACGCATCCATGACGGCACGCTTGCCGAGGACGGCCGAGAGCGGGACGCCGTTCGCGATCGCCTTACCGATGCAAAGTAAGTCGGGAACGACGCCCTCTGACTGACACGCCCAGTACGTTCCCGTGCGCCCGAAACCCGTATAGATCTCGTCGAAGACGAGGATCGCGCCGTTGCGATCGCAAGCGGCGCGCACGCCGGTAAGCCAGCCCGCAGGTGGAACGATGACGCCGCCGCGCCCTTGGATCGGCTCGAGTACGACCACGCCGATCGTCGGACGCGCCGCGAACGCCGCGTCGAGTGCGGCGAGTGCTTGCGCGACGTCGTCGTGCGCGCGCGGGAACGGTAGCCACGAGGTACGTTCATCGACGAGCGGCGCGAATGGTTCGCGAAACTTAGAAATACCGCCGACGGCGAGCGTTTCGAGCGAAAGCCCGTGATACGCGCCGGTAAACGCGAGCGCATCGGGCTTTCCCGTCGCCAGGAGCGCGGTCTTGAGTGCGAATTCGACGGCTTCCGCGCCTGTGGAACACAGGAAAGCGCGCGCATCGGGAAACGGCGCAACGGCGACCAAGCGTTCGAGCAGCGCCACCTTCACGTCGCTCGGGTGCACGTCGCCCATACCATGCAGCATGCGCTTCGCCTGCCGTTCGATCGCGGCGACGACGGCGGGATTCGCATGGCCGATCGTCGCGACGCCGAACGCCGAGGTGAGATCGATGTAGACGTTGCCATCGACGTCGCGCACGTGTGCCCCATGCGCGTCTTCCCAAAAGACCGGATAGTCTTCGCCGAGATATGTCACGCCGCGCGATTCGGTTCGGGCAAGCGACCGCGCCATCGCTTGCGATTTCGGTCCGGGAATCACGCGCGTTCGATCCAACGGACGAATGGCGTGATCAGCTGTTCGCCGCCGTGGTTTCCCGTGAGCGCGGGGCGTTGCAGCGTACCGAATCGCGCGACGCGTACGGCTCCCGAGCCTTCGGCGAAGCGATGGGCATCGCTACTCTTTTCGAACGCCGAGAGCGCGATCGCTTCGAGTGGGAGCTTCCATGTTGCGAGAAGTTCGCCGACTTCATCGACATGGTTCACCCCGATGACGCTCAACACGCGCGGCGCAAGCGACGGGCGTTCGGTCGTGAGATGGACGAGCGCGCGCCCGTCGTCCGCCGGCACGCCCGCGCCCTTCCCGATCGCGGCGTTGAAGAGCGCGTGGTCGTGCGCTTGCGCCATGCGGGCGCGGCGTTCTAGCGTTACGTCGCCGAGCGGAAACTCGATCGCGACGCGCGTTATCGCCGCGCCGAGTCGTTCCAGAAACGTACGGTCCGGTCGTTCGACGAAGAGCGCGTGCAGCGAGAGGCAGCCATCGCCGTCGTAGAGTAACGCGTCGCGCGCGATACCATCGAGTTCGACATCGTCGATGTCCGCGGTCGCGACCGACGAGAGATACCCAACGGTCGCGCGATTTCCGAATCCGGTGAACCGTGCCCCGGGGGTACATTGCGCGCGGATCGCGGCGAGCGCCGGATCGTCGCCATAGGCGACCACCGCCTGTGCCCAGCCGAAGAGCACGCGGTTGTCGGCTCCGGGTGTGACGCCCGCGTTCCACGTGACGGCCGATGCCGCGCGCGCGAATTCCGGGCGCTCTTGTGCGAGCGTTTCGAAAAACTCGGCGACGAAACCGTCGCTACGATCCTTGACGATCACGTCGCATTTCGCGCAAAGTGCGAAGATCGTTGCGGGGATCGCGACGCCGATCGTCGTGCCGCTCGCGATCACGAGTACGTTCCCGACGGCGCGCGCGTGCGCGTGCGAGCGATTCGGTCGCGCGACGAAATCGTCGAGTGCCGCAAGCGACCCGAGTTCGCTTTCGATCACCGCGCGCAGCGAGGCGGCGTCGATCGAGCGGAAGAGGGCATCGAGCGCGTAATCGACGACGGGCGTCGTGTAGCGCAAGCGTTTCTCGATACGCGCTTGCACGCGCACGCGCGGCGGAAAATCGGCATCGGCCCAGCGCGCGGCGGCGTCGGCGATCGCCGCGACGATGCGCTCGGCCGGTACGCGCCGGAGCGCGCCGCGATCAGCGGATGAGGTGTTCGACATCGAGCGAGCAGCCACGGAGCGAAGCGTCGGCATCGCGCCCGAGGAGCACGATGCCGGCTGCCGATGCGACGGCGAGATCTTCGGTTTGGATCGCGAGCACCGACGGCCGATTCGCGAGATCGACGTGCTTGAGCATACCGACGGTGCCGTGCGGCAGTTCGTTGCCGCGCGCATCGACCACGAGCGGCCGCAGCCACGGCGGTGCGATCTTCAAACGCGCGCGCGCGGGGTCGGCGGGGCGCGGCGCGGCGTCGTAATATTGGCTGCAGAGTTCCGTCATGCCGTATTCCGCGACGATCGCCGAGGTTGGTAGCGCGAACGCCGCACCGAGTTCCGCATAGAGCGCCGGTTGCGGCACGACGCGGGACTTGCCCTTGAAACCGCCCGTTTCCATTACGCGCGAGCCGGGGGGAAGCGACGCGTCGCCGCCGTCCGCCGCGAGCGCGTCGAGCAGGGCGACGAACGCGAATGCGGTCCCCGCCACGACGATCGGTCGACCGTCGGCTCGGGCATCGGCGACGGCGTCGAGAAGGCCCGTCACGTCGAGTGCGTCGTCGTGGAGAAAATTCCGTTCGGGCCCGAGATCGAGGCTTGCGCTCACATGCAAGAGCATGTGGCGTAACGAGGAACCGTCACGTTCGGGAACGAGCGTGAGCATGCGCGCGATCTTCGTTCCATCGAGGAAGAGCCGCTCGAACCCCGCGAGCAGCGATGCATCGTAGAGCGCGCGCGTGTCGAGGTAGTGATGCCCGGTCGCAAGCGCGGTCGTACCGCTCGTTGTGAAATGCAGCATCGTTTGCGAAAGCGGAAACGTCACCAGCTCCGCGCTCTTGAACGCGGACGCTGGCACCGCGGGGATCGCGCGCCAGTCGGCGATCGCTTCGGGAGCTGCGACGCCGCGTGCGCGTACGTACGCTGCATAGGGCGCGTTGTTGGCGAACTGATGACGGAATAAGTCGAGCGCGAGCGCGTCGAACGCGGAATCGTCGAGCGCCGAACCGGTCGCGCGCCACGCAGCGATGCACCCGAGAATGCGCGCGTCGAGTTCCGCAGCGCCCGCGATCGCTACGATGGTGCTACCGCCGCTTCGACGTGCTTGCGAAGCGCCGCGGCGAACGAGCGCACGTCGTCCTCGGTCGTATCCCACGAGCACATCCAGCGGACGACGTTTCTCGCCGGATCCCAGGGATAGAAGCGCCGTTCCGCCTGTAACGGCGCGATCGCCGCGTGCGGTAGGATGGCGAACACGCCGTTCGCCTGCACGGGATACGCGAGCGCAACGCCATCGATCGCTGCCGTCAGCTCTCCGAGCAAGCGCGCCATCGCATTTGCATGCGCGGCATTGCGGAGCCACAGATCGTCTTCGAAAAGCGCGGTAAATTGCACGGCGACGAAACGCATCTTCGAGGCGAGTTGCATCGCTTGTTTGCGCACGAACGGCATCGCGGCGATCGCCGGATGCGCGCGTGGGAACACGATCGCTTCGCCCGCGAGGAGGCCGTTTTTCGTGCCGCCGAACGTGCACGCATCGACGCCCGTTTCGAGCAGCATCTCGCGCAGCCCGACGCCGAGCGAGACGGCGGCGTTTGCGAACCGCGCGCCATCGAGATGGAAGAAGAGCCCGTGGCGCCGCGCGCAATCGCCGAGCGCACGCAGTTCTGCGATCGAATAAACCGTGCCCACTTCCGTCGACTGCGAGATCGAGATCGCACCCGGCTGCACGTGATGCGCATCGCCGATGCCGTGCATGCAGCGCTCGACGTCGTCCGGCGTCAGCTTTCCATTTGCAACGGGTACGGGCAAGAGCTTTCCGCCACCGAACCGCTCGTACGCGCCGCACTCATCGACGTCGAGGTGCGCGCGTTCGGGACAGACGATCGCCTGATAGGGGCGAAGCGCGGCGGCAAACGCCGCAACGTTCGCACCCGTGCCGTTGAACGCGAAGAACACGCTCGCTTCGGGACCGAGCGCGTCGCGGAATCGTGCGGTCGCCTCCTCGGTCCACGGATCGTCGCCGTAACCCGCAACGTGACCGACGTTCGCCGTCGCGAGCGCGGCGAGCACTTCGGGCGGTACGCCCGCGTTGTTATCGCTTGCGAAATCGCGCCGGATCGATGCAGCGATCATGCGCGCACGCGTCGCTTCGCCGAGATCAGCCCCGTCGCGAGGCCGGCGACCGCGAGCCCGCCATCGAAGCGCGCCGATTCGACCTTCAAGCAGCGATCGACGACCACGTCGAGCCCGGCTTCGTCCGCAAGCCGGATCGCCTCGTCGTTGATGACGCCGTATTGGAACCAGATCGCTTTCGCCCCCACGGCGATCGCTTCACGCGCCACGCTCGGCGCGTCGCTCGGCTTGCGGAACACGTCCACAATATCCGGCGGCCCCACTTCTGCGGCGTATGCCGCGAGGGTCGGATAGCCGCGCACGCCGTCGATCTCGGCGACGACGGGGTTGATCGGCGTCACCGCGAACCGACCGCGCGTCCGTAAATACGAAAAGACGAAATAGCTCGGCCGTACTACGTTCGCCGATGCGCCGACCATCGCGACGGTGCGCGAGCGATCGAGCAGATCGCGCCGCGCCGCCACCGTATCGAGGATCATGCCGATACTTTCGTCGCTGCGGCCGCGGCAACGAGCGCGCGGTCGAGGTCCCAGAGCAGATCGTCGAGATCCTCGATGCCGACGGAAAGACGGATCATCTCCGGCTTCACACCCGCCGCGATCATCTCATCGGGCGTGAGCTGTTGGTGGGTGGTCGATGCCGGGTGAATCACGAGGCTCTTCGCATCGCCGACGTTCGCCAAATGCGAAAAGAGTTCGAGCGTATCGATGAACGTGCGCCCGGCCTCGAACCCGCCGCGCAACCCGAACGTGAAGATCGCACCCGCGCCACGCGGCAGATATTTCGCCACGAGCGGCGCCTGCGGAGCATCCGGCATGCCGGGATAGGCGACCCAGGCGACCTCGTCGCGGCTCGCGAGGAAGCGTGCGACGGCTTCGGCGTTTGCAACGTGTTGCTTCATACGGAGCGCGAGCGTCTCCAAGCCTTGAATGAACAGAAACGCGTGCATCGGCGAGAGCGCGGCACCCGTGTCGCGCAACACCTCGACGCGTGCGCGCATGAGAAACGCGTATTCGCCGAACGTTTCCCAGAAATTCATGTCGTGGTAGCCGGGGCTCGGCTCGGCGATCAGCGGATGACGCCCCGCGCCCCAGTCGAATTTCCCGCTTTCGACGACGATGCCGCCGACTGCCGTGCCGTGACCGCCGATGAACTTGGTCGCCGATTGTACGACGACATCCGCGCCGTGCTCGATCGGGCGGCAGAGATACGGCGAGGCGAACGTGTTGTCGACGACGAGTGGCACGCCATGTTCGTGGGCGACCGCCGCGATCGCCGCGAGATCGGCGACGTCGCCCGACGGGTTCGCGATGGTCTCTGTATACACGAGCTTCGTATTCGGGCGGATCGCCGCACCGAGATCGGCCGCGAGCCCGCCGGGAACGAACGTGACCTCGATCCCCATGCGCTTGAGTGTGACCGCGAACTGCGTGACCGTGCCGCCATACAGCCCGGCCGCCGCGACGATATGGTCGCCCGCTTGCGCGAGCGTGAGCACGGCGAGGAGTTGCGCCGCAAGGCCACTTGCCGTGGCAACGGCACCGAGCCCGCCTTCGAGCGTCGCCACTTTCTCCTCGAACGCCGAGACGGTCGGGTTACCGATGCGCGAGTAGATGTTACCGTAGGTTCGCAGGGCGAAGAGCTCTGCGGCGTGCTCGGTCGAGTCGAACACGAAGCTCGTCGAGAGATAGAGCGGCTGCGCGCGCGCTCCGGTTTCGGGGTCGGGCGGGGTACCCGCGTGCAGGGCGCGTGTGGCAAAGCCAAACTGACGGTCGCTCATCGTAGCCTAGAAACCCCGGAAGTGCAGGCGGAAGATTCGGTTAGGGGCTGCCCGGCGGGCGCCCGGCGCCGCCGCTCGGAGCGCCCGGCACGCCGAGGCCCGGCTGCTCGTAGAAGCGGACTTTCTTCCGATGCGAAGCCGTAAATGGCGTGTTGGTCCCATCGCCGTTATCGAGCAAGCCGACCATGTCGCCGAAATTCTCGACGTAGCCGCTCATCGTGAGCGGTGCCCCCGTGGCCGGGGTCAGCGTGAGCTTGAAGATCCGGCCGTCGAAGGTGCCCGTGAGCGGCAAAACCGCCTTCGGACCACCGCTCTCCCGAAACCATTGGCCGACGAGTTTGTCGCCCGTTTGCGCGAACGCGATATGTGAGTAGAAGAACTTGCCCTGGTCCTTGCCGGTCGCCGGCTGAAGCACGAATTCCCATACGCCATCGAGCGTGTTGAACTGTGGCGGTTCCGGCGTATCGATCGCGGTCGCGGCCGGAGCCGGGGTTGCGGCCGCTTTCTTGCCGCGGCCTTTCGGTGCCGGCGTCGGGCTTGCGACGGGTGAGCCGATCGGCGTCGGCAAGGCGCTCGGAAGCGCGGGCGCGGCGCCCGTCGGGGGCGGCGGTGGGGTCGGCGGATTGGGGTTCGGGGTCGGCGCGACCTGCGCGTTGCCGATGCCTGCGGCGGCGACGAACACGGCGGTGCTCAGAAGGGCGGCGAAAGCGGCTTTCACGACAGGTAAGGACTCCCCGAGCATCGAGCGGTGACGCACCTCGAACGAACCGAGCGGTTCGGTCGGTTCCGCGACTTGCGCGGTTTCGCGATGCGTCACCGTGACCCCCTTGCCGCACTGTGGTATGATTCTCGGGCCGTGAAAGACAAAATTCATCCCAAGTGGTTCCCCGAAGCAGCCGTGACGTGTGGTTGCGGTGCGTCCTTTACGACCGGATCGACGAAGCCGTCGATCTCGGTCGAAGTGTGCTCGCAATGCCACCCGCTCTACACGGGCGTGCAGAAGTTCCTCGACCAAGCCGGTCGCGTCGAGAAGTTCAACCAGCGCGTTGCGATGGCGGACAAGAAGAAGACCGAGAACGCAGAGCGTCTCGCGAAGAAAGCTGCCCAGGAAGCCGAAGCAGCCGCCGCCGCGAACGTCTAGCGACGCCGTCGGTTCCCGAAGAGCGGGTCGCGCAAGCGGCCCGCTTTTTGTTCATGTTTCGACACTCGCGCACCACTCATAGGCACGTATGCAGCTCTTAGACCGCCTCGACGCCCTCTCGAAACGTTTCGACGAACTCGATTTTTCGCTCGCGGACACGAGCGGCGGGTTCGATCAGGCGCGCTTTACCGCGCTCGTCAAGGAGCGTAGCTCGCTCGAAGAGACGGTTGCCGCGTATCGCAAGTTCGTCAAGCTGCTCGCCGAGATCGCGGAGAACGACGAGCTCCTCAAAGATCGCAGCGATCCCGAGATGCACGAAATGGCCGAAGATGAGGCCAAACGGCTGCGCGCGGAACGCAAGGCGCAGGAAGAGCATCTGCAAGAGCTCATGCTCCCGCGCGATCCGAACGACGCGAAGGACATCTTCATCGAAATCCGCGCGGGTGCGGGCGGCGATGAAGCCGCGATCTTCGCCGCGGATCTCTATCGGATGTATTCGCGATATGCCGAAGGCAAAAAAATGAGAGTCGACGTCGCGTCGCTTTCCGAGAGCGAGAACAACGGCTACAAAGAAATCGTCTTTTCGCTCAAAGGGAACGATGCGTATCACTGGTTCAAATTCGAATCGGGGGTCCATCGGGTCCAGCGCGTCCCGGTAACGGAAACGCAGGGCCGGGTGCATACCTCGACCGCGACCGTCGCCGTGCTTCCGGAAGCGGAAGAAGTCGACATCGAAATCCACACCAAAGACCTGCAAGTCGATACGTTCAAGGCATCGGGCGCGGGCGGCCAACACGTCAATAAGACGGAGTCCGCGATCCGCATCACGCATGTGCCCTCGGGCGTCGTCGTTTCGTGCAGCGAAGAGCGTTCGCAAATCCAGAATCGCGAGCGTGCGATGGGCATGCTCCGCAGCGTGCTTTATGCTGCGAAACAACGCGAAGCGGACGAAGCGATGGGCACGCTCCGCAAGAGCCAAGTCGGCACGGGCGACCGGAGCGAAAAGATCCGCACCTACAACTATCCGCAGGACCGGATCACGGACCACCGGATCAATCAGAATTTCCAGAATATCGGAACGATCCTCGATGGCAACCTGGATCGAATCGTTCTCGAATTGCAAAAAGACGAGAAGGCGCGCCTCCTTGCGGGTGAAGGGGTATGATCGTTCCGGCGACGATCGCCGAAGCGATCCGCGCGGCGACGGCCACCCTTACCGCAAGCGATAGCCCGCAGCTCGATGCGACGCGCCTCCTCGGCCACGTTCTCGAACGCGATCGCTCGTATCTTTTGGGACACGGCGACGAAGCGTTGTCCGAGCCCGCGCGACGCGCCTTCGACGCGCTCGTTCACAAGCGCGCAACCGGCATCCCCGTCGCGTACTGCGTCGGCACCGTTGGGTTCTACGGCCGCACGTTCGCCGTGGACGAGCGCGTGCTGGTCCCACGGCCCGAAACGGAGCGATTGGTCGAAGGCGCGCTCGCATGGCTCCGGGCGAACGCGGGAACCGAAGCCGCGGTCGCCGATATCGGCACGGGAAGCGGCGCGATCGCGATCACGCTCGCATGCGAGCTGCCGGGCACATCGGTTTTCGGCATCGACGTGGCGCACGACACGCTCGCCGTCGCGCGTCATAACGCGGCGATCAATAACGTCGCGCAGCACGTGTCGTTTATCAAGGGCGATCTCGCCGCTCCGCTCGCGCGTTTCGCGCCGTTCGCGGCGATTCTCGCAAACTTACCGTACGTTCCGAGTGCGGAGTGTGCGGCGGCGCCCGATCCCGTCTCGTACGAGCCGCTCGTCGCGCGCGACGGCGGCCCCGATGGGCTCGATCTGTACCGTCGCCTCGTCCCGACGATCCCTTCGCTGCTCGCGGAACACGCATACGTCGCGCTCGAAGCGGCGCCGGCGAACGCGGCCGGACTTGCCGAACTCTTGCGCGCCGTCATCCCGCACGCCGCGATTACGGTCGAACGCGATTATGCGGGCCTCGAACGGATCGTCACGGCGATCGTTTAAGCGGCCGACCCAGGTCCGAAGCACACCGTTTGCCGAAGCGAAGCCTCTCGTATATGGCCAAGTTTATCTTCTTCACCGGCGGCGTCGTGAGTTCGCTCGGCAAGGGGATCACGGCAGCGTCCCTCGGTCGGCTTTTGAAGAGCCGCGGTATCTCCGTCTCGATCCAGAAGCTCGATCCGTACATCAACGTCGATGCGGGCACGATGAATCCGTATCAGCACGGTGAAGTTTTCGTGACCGAAGACGGTGCCGAAACCGATCTCGATCTCGGCCATTATGAGCGCTTCATCGACGAATCGCTGACGCGCGAGAACAACGTGACGACCGGACAAATCTACCAGTCCGTCATCACCAAAGAGCGGCGCGGCGACTACCTCGGCGCGACCGTGCAAGTCATCCCACACATCACGAACGAGATCAAGGCGCAAGTTCGCCGGGTCGCGGACAAGAGTGGCGCGGAAGTCTGCATCGTCGAAGTCGGCGGCACCGTCGGCGACATCGAATCGTTGCCGTTTCTGGAAGCGATCCGGCAGATTCGCCACGACGTCGGCGACGAGAACGTCATGTTCGCGCATCTCACGCTGGTGCCGCACCTCGGCGCCGCAGACGAGCTGAAAACGAAACCCACGCAGCATAGCGTACGCGAACTGCGCGCGATCGGGATCACGCCCGATGCGATCGTCGTGCGAACGAGTGGCGCGGTGGTGCTTCCGATGGAACTCAAGGAGAAGATCGGGCTCTTCTGCGATGTGAACGCTCGCGCGGTCATCCACAACTCGGATGCGAAAACGATCTATCGCGTCCCGCTCAATCTCGAAGCCGAAGGCTTGGCGGATATCGCGGTGCGGAAGCTCGGACTCACCGACCGCAAGCCGGATCTTGCCGATTGGCAGAAGATCGTCGATCGGATCGAATCGCCGAAGCATCGCGTGAAGATCGCGCTCGTCGGTAAATACGTCGAGCTGAAAGACGCGTATATCTCGATCGTCGAGGCGCTCTATCACGCCGGAATCTACCACGATACCGCGGTCGATATCGTGCGGATCGATAGCGTCACGATCGAGGAATCGGGCACGGAAATCCTTGCGGGGGCGGGCGGCATCCTCGTCGCTCCGGGGTTCGGCGCGCGCGGCGTCGAGGGCAAACTTCGCGCGGTGCGCTACGCGCGCGAACATAAGATCCCGTTCCTCGGCATCTGTTTCGGCATGCAACTCGCATGCGTGGAGTTCGCGCGAAACGTCTGCGGGCTCGCGGATGCGATGACCACGGAGGTGGACGAAGCGACGCCACATCCCGTGATCGATTTCTTGCCCGATCAGCGCGAGATGGATCTCAAGGGCGGCACGATGCGGCTCGGTGCGTACGAGTGCGATTTGATCGAAGGTTCGCTTGCCTTTGCGGCCTATGGCGAAACGAAGATCAGCGAACGCCATCGCCATCGGTACGAGTTCAACAACAAGTACACCGCCGTGTTCGAAGAGCACGGGTTGCGTTTCTCGGGCTACCACCACGTCGCGCGCACGAAGCTCGTCGAAGTGATCGAACTCCCGCAGGACGTGCATCCGTGGTTCGTCGCAACGCAAGCGCACCCGGAGTTTCTCTCGCGCCCGACGCGCCCATCGCCGCTGTATCGCGATTTCGTCGGGGCCGTGCTTGCGCACGCGCACCCCGCGGCGTCCGAGAGCGGCCGCGCACTGACCTCGCACTGACTCCCGCCGATCTGACCGTCGTCGTTCTCGCGAAGAACGAAGCGGCACGCATCGCCAAAGCCCTAGCACCGGTCGCACGTCTCGGCGCGCTTCGCGTCATCGTCGACGCGCGTTCTACCGATGCGACGGCCGAAATCGCACACGCGTTCGGCGCGCACGTCGCGATCGAACCGTGGTCGGGCTACGTCGAAACGCGAATGCGCGCGATTTCGTCCGTGACGACGCCTTGGACGTGGATGCTCGACGCCGATGAGTACGCGGACGATGCACTCGTCGCCGCGATCGCCGCCCTCGACCCGAACGATCCGCGTTTCGATGCGTATGCGGTCATCCGCGATACGATGCTCGCCGGGCGGGTCGTACGCGCGTGCGGCTGGTCGGGTGAGCGTCTCGTTCGGCTCGTGCGCACCGACCGCGCAACGCTCGAGGCGCGGCCCGCCGCCGGCGGTACTGCGGCACTCCACGAGCACTGGCGCGTTCCGGGCGACGTCGGGACGCTTACGGGCACGCTCGTGCACGAGTCCTACCCGAGTTACCGTTCGTATTTTGAAAAATACAAAATATTTACCTCGATCGAGGCGGGCGGGCTCGATCCATCGCTCCCGCGATTCGCGCTTGCGCTGGTACGGGCGCCGATACGATTCGCGCGCGGCATCCTCGGACGCGGTGCGTTTGCGGATGGATCGCGCAGCTGGTTCGTCGCGTGGTGGTCCGCACTCTATCCGGTCGTCGTCGCGTACAAGGCGCTCGCACGATGAAGCGCGTCGATATCGCGCTCGATGCGCGCTTGACCTCGCACATGTCCGTAGGGATGAAGGCGTATACCCGTGCGATGCTCGCGTTCTTACCGAAGGTCGCGCCCGATCTTACGTTCGCTACCGTCGGTACGGGCGATAATTTCGACGTTGCGGAACAAGTTGGGCTTCCGTTCGCGCTCGCGCGCATGCGGCCGCGTTTCACCCACATCCTCGGGCCGTACGCGCCGCTGGTGCTGCCGGTCCGTACGATCGTGACGATCCACGATCTGATCGATCTGCATTTTCCGCAATTCGTCAAGAAAAAAGTCGGCCCGTATTACCGGTTCGCCGTCGGTCCGCTCGTGCGCCGCGCCGCGCGCGTGATCACGGACGACGAGCGCACGGTCGACGATCTCGTACGTTTTCTCGATGTGGATCGCAGCCGCGTGCGCGTCGTCCCGCTCGGCGTCGATGCGGATTTCGGCCCCACGGAACCGCCGCTCGCGCGCGCGCGACCGTACATCCTCAACGTCGGCAATCATCGGCCGCACAAGAATCTCGCGACGCTCGCCGAGGCCTGGAGCGCGCTGCCGAACGATCTTCCGTGCGATCTGCTGCTCACGGGCCCGGAAGACGTTCCGCTCCGCGAACGCTACACGCGGACCGCGGGCGAACTCGTCTTTCTCGGGGACGTGAACGATGCGCTCTTGCGCGCGGCGTATGCCGGAGCGGCACTCTACGCGCACCCGGCAGAACTCGAAGGCTACGGGCTACCGATGCTCGAGGCGATGCGCTGCGGCGCTTTCGTCATCGCGGCGAAGGACGCGCTGCCGCGTGCGTTACAGGGGCTCGCGCTTACGCTCGAAGCACGCGACGTTGCGGGATGGACGAAAGCGCTCGCAGACGTGCTTCGCGATCCCGTGCAGCGTGCCGATGACGCCGCCCGCGCGCGCCAAGCCGTTTGCGATCAGACGTGGGAGCGCGTCGCCGAACGCACGGCGGCCGTCTATCGAGAACTGCTGTGACGTGCGATGTCGCGCTCGATCTGCGCTCGTCGGCTAGGATGTCCGTCGGGACGCGCAACTACCGCGATGCGCTCGTCGACGGACTCCCGCGCGTCGCGCCCGATTTGCGGATCGGCACGTTTGCGACGGGTGGCGACTATCTGACGTTCGCGGAACAGTTCGCGCTTCCGGGCGTCGTGCGGCGGCTGCACCCGCGGCTGACGCATTACGTCAACGTCTATGTGCCGCTGGCCGCGCCGCGCCCGTACGTCGTTACCGTCCACGACCTCATCCAGGTCCGCCACCCCGAGTATTTCGGCGTTAGCCATCGTGTGTGGCACGCCACGGTCGGGCGCGCGATCTTACGCGGCGCGGCGCGACTCGTCATGGGCGACGAGCGGACGGCGGACGATCTCGAGCGTTATTTCGGGATCGCGCGCGAGCGTTCGCGCGTCGTTCCGCTGGGCTACGATCCCGCGATCCTCGCGACTCCACCACGCGTGGCGAGCGAACGCCCGTACTTCTTCTACGCCGGAAATCACCGGCCACATAAGGACTTGCCGACGCTCTTCGCCGCGTGGGCGACGCTCCCGGGGGAGCTCGTCGTCGATTGCGTGGTGACCGGCCAGGACACGAACGGGTACGGTGCGCGGTTCTCACGGCGAAACGGGAAGTTGCTCTTTCTCGGCGAGCTCGACGCGGTTTCGCTCTGGAGTCGGTATCGCAACGCCGCAGCGTACGTCCAACCAGCGGTGCGCGAAGGCTTCGGGATTCCGATGCTCGAGGCCGCCGTACTCGGTACGCCCGTTATCGCCACAACGGAGGCGGCCCCCAAGATCCTCGCATCGGATTTCGCGCTTTTCGCGCATGGCGACGTGCACGAGCTGCGTCGGTTGCTCGCGAACGTTTTAGCCGACCCGCAAGCGGCGATTGGGCGCGCCGCCGAGGGCGTCGCGCGCGCGACCCCGTATACCTGGGACCGATTCGCGGCGTCGACCGCCGCCGTCTACCGGGAGTTACTGTGACCGTTTCCTCGTTCGCTCGCATCATCGCCAGCAGCATCGCCGCCGTCACGGTCGCCGCGACGGTCGTCCGTGCGCCTGCGGTTGCGAGCGTGAAAGCGACGCCTGCGCCTGCGAAAGCCGAAGCGGCGCGGCCGGTCGAAATCGTCGTGAACGATACGACGCTCGAACCCAATCCTTCGCCCCGCGTCGTCGATGGACGATTGATGGTTCCCGTGATTCGCATCTTCGGCGCGCTCGCGATCGTCGTTTCGAACGATGGCGATGCGTTCATCGCGACGACACCGACGCGCACGATCCGTTTCCGTCGTGGCTCCGCAGTGGCATACGTCGATAACACCGCGGTGCCGCTTCCGAGCAAAGTCGTCGAACTCGATGGCTCGACGTTCGTTCCGGTGACGTTTCTCAAAGATGCGATCGGCGCGGATGTCTCGTACGACCAGCGCGCGGCGCGCATCATCGTGACTTCTGCCGTGCTGGGCCGCGTCAAGGGGATCTCGCAAACCGTCCGCGGCTCGACGATCTACACGGGCGCGGTCACGGCGATCGATCGGAATTCGATCCCGAGCTCCGTCACGATCGCAAGCGGCGGGCAAGTGCAGACGATCTCGCTCAATTCCGACGCACGGGTGACGATTCAAGACACGAAATCGAACACCGCGAGCAACGGTACGATCGAGGATATTCGCGTCGGCGACCAGCTCACGGTTTTGCTGAAGAAAGACGGCAGCGTCGCCGAGGTTACGGCATTCTACGCATCGCGCGTCGGGACGGCGGCCGCGGTCGCCGCAGATACGCTCGTGCTCGACGACGGCTTCGTCGTGACCCCCGATCGGAGTACCGAGATCACGCTCAATGGCCAGCCCGCGCAGGTCGCCGATCTCAAGGTCGGCGATGCGATCACCGTGCGGCTCAACCCGAAGACGAGCGAGAAACGCCAGATCATCGCCACGCGCGCGGTCGTCGCGACCACGCCGCCCGCAGTTGGCACGGTTACGATCACCTCGTTCGCGTTCGCTGGAAAACGCGCGCTCAAAGCGGGCGACGGCGTGGATATCACGCTCGTGGGTACGCCCGGTGGGCGCGCGACCTACGACGTCGGTCCGTATATCCTCGGACAACCGCTCGCCGAGGGGGCATCGGGTACGTACACGGGCCGCTTCACCGTGCCGCCCGGCGTGAACTTCGGATCGACGCCGCTGTACGGCCATCTGGCCGTCGGTACCGTGCAGGCGCCGCGCGCCGATGCGCGCGTGCTTCTCTCGATCGCGACGACCGGCCCCACGATCGCCGAAATCGCGCCATCTGGCGGGCAGACCGTGAATTCGGCGCGCCCGAGCATCTACGCGACGTTCTCGACGCCGACCGACGTCGGCGTGAATCCGGGCGCCGTCACGATCGAGGTCAACGGGCTCGACGTCACGGCATCGTCCGTCCGTACCCCGAACTTCATCACCTACCAGCCCGCCGTCGATCTCGGCGACGGGCCGGTCAAAGTCACCGTCAAGATCGTCGACAACGCGGGCAACGTCGCCTCGCGTTCGTGGTCGTTCACGATTCGCACCAAGTAACGCAAAGAGGTCTCTGTGATCATTTCCCGTGTGCTCGCGGCCGCCGCGCTCGCCGCCATCGTCACCGGATGCTCCGGCGGCGGATCGGGCTCCGGTTCGACGCTCGTCATGGCGCGCGTGAAGGACGCAGTCGTTCTCGATCCGTCGCACGCAAGCGACGGTATGTCGCTCAATGTGACCCACGAAGTGCTGCAGGGCCTCGTTTCGTTTCGCGCGGGCGGATTCGACATCGAACCGACGCTCGCCACTTCGTGGAAGGTGAGCCCGGACGGGAAAACGTGGACCTTCGAGCTTGCGAAAGACGCGGTGTTTTCCGACGGAACGCCGCTCGACGCGGAGGCCGTAAAATTCAACTTCGATCGCTGGCGCCTGGTCAACGATCCGACCCACGGCAATTTCGCCTACACGTTTTACGCCAGTCAATTCGGCCCCGGATTCCCTGGCGTCATTGCGGACGTGCAGGCAAAGGGCCCGACGACGGTTGTGTTCACGCTCGCGCATCCACTCGGCATGTTCTTGCAGAATCTCGCGATGCCGTCGTTTGCGATCGGCTCGCCGACCGCAATCAAGGCCGACCCGAAAGCATTCGAGCAAAAGCCGATCGGTAGCGGCCCGTATATGGTCGCCGAATGGGTGCACGACGATCACATCACGCTCGTGCCGAATCCGAAATATACGGGGCCGAAGCCGACGTACCAGACGATCGTCGTGCGCGACATCCCGGATCAGGCGACGAGCGTGCTGTCGCTCGAAAAGGGCGACATCGATATGTTGACCGATCCGCGGCCGGACGATGCGAAGACGCTCAAGGCGCAGAGCGGCGTACGCCTCGCCGTGCAGCCGCCGAACAACCTCGCCTATCTTGCGATGAATAACGAAAAGCCGCCGTTCGACAAGACGGCCGTGCGGCAAGCGATGGCATACGCGATCGACATCCCGGCGATCATCCAGGGCCTCTATGGCAAGGGCACGACCCCGGGCGATTCGTGGTTACCGAACGGGATGATCGGGGCGGACGCCGGCACGAAAATCTATCCGCACGATATCGCGAAGGCGAAAGCGCTCCTCGCGAGCGCCGGCCTCGAGAGCGGCTTCTCGACCGATCTCTACTATCCGACGACACCGCGCCCGTATATGCCCGAGCCGCAACGGCTCGCGGAGACGATCCAGGCCGAGCTCAAGACGATCGGCGTCACCGTGAAACTGATGCCGCTCGATTTCGGCGTGTTTCTTTCCAAAGTGCAGAACGGCGACCACGCGATGTGCCTGATCGGCTGGAGCGGCGACAACGGCGATCCGGATAATTTCATGTATACGCTGCTCGACAAAGACAACACCGTCAAACCGCACGCACAAAATTACTCGTTTTGGAAAGATGAGAAATTTCACGCGCTGATGGTTGCGGGGCAATCGAACGCCGATCCGGCGAAGCGCGCGGCGATCTATCGCCAGGCCGTCAAGATGGTCCACGACGACGTGCCGGCGATTCCGCTCGTGCATACGGGCGTGCCCGTCGCGCTCAAGACCACGGTCGATGGATTCATCGCTAGCCCCGATACCACGTACCATTTCTCGCTCGTCAAACCGGGAGAAACGAAGTCGTGAGCGATTGTATTTTCTGTAAGATCGTCGCAAAGGAAATTCCGGCGCAGGAGTTGTTCCGCGACGAATACGTGGTCGCGTTCAAGGACGTGAACGCGCAAGCACCCGTGCACGTACTCGTTGTCCCGGTGAAACATCACGCGCACCTCACGGCATTCGCCGATGCGGGTGAGGTTCCGGAGCTCGCGCGCATGCTAACGGCGGCGGCGGAAGTCGGCCGGCTCTTCGGAACCGATGGCTATCGCGTCGTCATCAACGAAGGCCGCGATGGCGGTCAGACGGTCCATCATCTGCACGCGCATGTGCTCGCGGGCCGCGCGCTGTCCTGGCCGCCCGGTTAATGGCGATCCCACTCGCCGCCGTCCTCTGCTGCCTCGTCTCCGGAAGCGTGCGCACCGCGACCGGTGCGCCGATCTCAGGCGCACAAGTCGTTCTGCGCGGCGCCTCGACCGCTCGTGCGACGAGCGATGCGCAGGGTAGCTTTGCCATTCGCATCGCGCCCGGGACCTACGTGCTCGACGGCTCCGATTCGGGATTTGCGAGCGTCTCGGTATCTCCGGTACGGGTCGATCACGATACGAGCGTCGCCGTCGTGCTCGAAGCGGCGAACGCTCCGGAGATCCGTACGATCGGAAGCGTGACGGTCGACGGTCGATTCACGCGCGTCCGCGGCGCGGTCCCCGCGATCGATCTTTCGCGCGGCGACCTCGATCGACTCGGGTTCGATCGCGTCGCGGACGGCCTGCTCACGATTCCCTCGCTCGACGTGCAATATCCGCACAATGCGAGCGGCGGTGGGCCCGCAACCGTGTCGCTTCGCGGTCCCGATCCCTCCGAAACGATGCTCACGCTCGACGGGCAGTTGCTCAACGACGGCAACACCGGCGATATCGATATTTCGCATCTGCCGGTTGCGGCGTTTTCTACGGTCAGCGTTTCCGAGGGGCTCGGGCCACAAGACCTCGCCGGAAGTAGCACGATCGGCGGCGCCGTCACGCTGGTATCGCTGCGGCCGACGTTGCTTCCGCACGCCGCGGCATCGTATTCGGTCGGCTCGTTCGGGCGGACGGAAGCATGGGTGAACGCCACGGGTTCGCGCGGCAAGTTGGGATATGCGTTCGCGCTCGACGACCAACAACAAGCGGGAAGCGTCAACGAGACCGCAACCGTTTGCGCCTTCGACGGCACGACGTGCGCGCCGCAACGGCTCGGATCGGCGAGCGCCCAGCGGAGCGCGCTTGCCAACGTGCGCTACGCGTTTTCGCAGAACGCGGACATTGCGCTCCGCGTGTTTTCGCTCGGCGACGTGCGCGACCAGAGCGCCGCGATCGCGGGCATCGATCGCGCGACGCGCTTGCTCGAGGGCCCGGGCCCGCAGACGTTCTCGCAAGCGATCCGGGCTTACGCGCTCTCGACGCGCACCGCGCTCGGCGCGGGCGAGCTCGTCGTTGCGGCGACGCGCTCGGACGATACGGTGGACCTCGCCGGGAGCGGGATCGGCAACGCGCTCTACGATCTCGCGCATCGGGATATGCGAACGGACGAATCCGCGCGCTGGGGCCGCAGCTTCGAGCGCTCGAGTTTCAGCGTCGGTACGGCGTTTCGCCAAGAGACGTTCGTCGCGCCGGGCGTGGTCCCGTCGATCGGACAAAATGTCGTCTCGTCGTTCGTGCGCGGTGACGTTCGGGTCGGCGAGCGTCTGCGGCTTGGCGCGGGGGTCTTTTCCGCAAACTACACGAGCTTCGGTTCGAGCCTCGACGGGCGCTTCAGCGCCGTCTACGACGCCGACCCCGCAACGACGGTTCGTTTCTCGCTCGGCACGGGATTTCGCGCGCCGCTCTTGATCGAGCGCTTCGTTTTCCCGCTCGACCAGCTGGCGCCGGCAGATAATAACTGCGTCCAGGTGGGTCAGGGCAATGCGGGCGAGCGTCCGGAGCATGCGACCGAATACGAACTCGGCGCATCGCACGAATTCGCAACGACCTCGACCCTCGACGCATCGTTCTACCGGACGATCCTGCGCGATCCGATCGAGAATTTCTACCCGCTCAACGCCGCGAACCCGGGCTGCGCAACGACGGCGACATCGTTTCCGATCAACGTCGGCAACGCGGTCTATGAAGGCGCGGAAATCCGCTTCACGCAGCGCATCCCGCGCGCGCACGCGGCGATCGTCGCGCAATACGGACTCAACGCCGCCTACCCGCGCAATATGCCGCTCTCCGTTGCGAACCCGACATCGGGGACGTTCATCGTCAACAACCAGCAGTTCGCGAACATCCCGCAACAGCAGGCGTCGCTCCAAGCCGACGTCGCCGTGCACGGATTCCACGCGGCGGCGGCCGGGGTGTTCCGCGGTGCGAACAACCCGCTCCACCAGCCGCCGACGGCGTTTCTCGATGCCGCGATCGGGCACGCGCTCGGTCACGATCTCGATCTGACACTCGCCGGAACGAACCTTACGAACGCTGCTGTCGGGAAATACCAGATCTTCAACGGCGGCCAGCCCTACAACGGCCAAACCGCGACCGGCCTCGGGCCCGTTCCGACCAATCTGTTGACGGTACCCGGCGCGGCGATCCGCGTCATCCTAACCGCGCGACACTAGGATTTGACCCGCGCCGCCCGATCGGGTAATATAGGGTGTCGTGCCCACGCGTGGGCAAGCAAATCTACGGCGCCGAGCGCCTTGCGAGAGGGGGGAATTTTTTGGAAGTACGAGTTGCACCGGGCGAGACCATCGAGTCGGCCCTGCGTCGATTTAAGAAGGCCACGCAAAAGGCGGGCGTTCTTGCCGAAGCACGCAAACACGAACATTACGAGAAACCCAGCGTTCGCCGCAAGAAGAAATCGGCGGCCGCGCGTAAACGCCGGAGCTAAAAACCGAAAATGGCAGCCCTCAAGGACCGGATTCAAGCCGACCTCAAGGACGCGATGAAAGCCCGAGATCAAGTGCGCCTCGATACGTTGCGCTCCGCGATCTCGGGCTTCTCGTATCGCCGCGTCGAGGCCGGTCGGGATCTCACCGACTCAGAAGAACTCGAAGTCATGCGCAAAGCCGTCAAGCAGCGCAACGATTCGATCGCCGAATACACCAAGGGCGATCGCCCGGAACTCGCCGAGAAAGAGAAGCGCGAACACGATATCCTCGTGGCGTACCTCCCGGCGCAGCTTTCGGCCGACGACGTTCGGGCGCGCGTGAAGGCGATTCTCGCCGAGATTCCGCCCGAGAATCGCTCGCAGGGCGCCGTGATGAAAGTCGCGATGCCACAGCTCAAGGATTTTGCGGACGGCAATCTGGTGCGAACGATCGTCACGGAAGAACTCGCTTCGGCGTAACTCTCCGAGCGTGAGCGGAGTAGGGCGCGTCGTGAGCGTACGACGCGTCCTTTTTCTCGTAGCGTTCGTCCTCGGCACCGTCCTCGATGCCGCGCACATCGCGTGTGCCGCTCCGAGCCAACGCGGTGAGGTCGTCATCGTTCCAATCCATGGGACGATCGATGCCGGGGTGGCCCACCTCGTCGAACGCAGCATTGCGGATGCGAAGGCGAACGGCGCGCGTGCGGTCGTGCTCGATATCGATACGTTCGGTGGCCTCGTTTCGGCGGCGACCGAGATTCGCGACGCCGAACTCGGAGCGACCGTGCCAGTTTACGCCTACGTCGGCGCACGCGCTTGGAGCGCCGGTGCCCTCATCGCCCTCGCCGCCGAGCGACTCGCGATGGCGCCCGGATCGTCGATCGGCGCGGCCGAGCCGATCCCGAAAACGATCAAGACGGTGTCGGCATTACGCGCCGAGTTCGCAACGACCGCCACGCGGCGCAAGCGTGACGCGCGCGTCGCGATCGCGATGGTCGATGTGGATGCGAATGCCGACCCGTACAACGCGAAAGGAACCATTCTCACCCTCCGCGCGGAAGATGCGAAGCGCGCGGGGATCGCTACGGTTCTCGCACCGTCGCTTGGCGATGCGCTGCGCTCGTTCGATCTCTCGGATGCCGCGCAACGGACCGCGCAGTACACGTTTGCCGAGCAACTCGCACGGTTTGCCACCAATCCCGAGGTCAGCGGCATCTTGCTCGCGCTTGGGTTTCTGGGGCTCTTGATCGAGATGCAAACGCTGCATGGCATCGCGGGAACGGTCGGCGCGGCAGCACTCACGATCTTTTTCGGAGCGCATGTGTACGCGGGTTTCGGCGACGGCCTCGTCGTCGCGCTCGCGATCGCGGGGGTGTGCGGCATTCTGCTGGAGTTGCACGTCCTTCCGGGGCAAGGCATCTTCGGTGTCGGCGGAATCGCCGCACTGGTCGCCGCGATCTTCCTCGCTTTCGGACTCGCGTTTTTTTGGGCCGCGATGCAGGCGATCGCGATCGCGATCGTCCTGACGGTCGTCACGTATGCGATCGTCGTGCGCCTGATCCCGCAGAACGCGTTTATCAAGCGATTCGCCTTCACGGGCGTGCAAGGCGCCGAGTACGTCGCCGCGAGCGATTTCTCAGGCCTCGTCGGGCTCGACGGCTTCGCGACGTCATACCTGCGCCCCGCCGGCGTCGCGACCGTTGGCGGGCATCGCGTCGACGTCCTCACCGACGGTGATTTCGTCACGGCCGGAACCGCGGTCCGCGTCGTGCGGGTCGAAGGCTCGCGTATTTTCGTGCAATCGTCCGCTCGCCTCACGTAACCCCGGAGCCGTCCGTGAACGGGCTCGCGTATTTTCGTGCGGTCGTCCGCTCGCGTTTCATAAGCTAGGAGCCGTTTGTGACCTTTGCTCTCGTCGCGCCGATCGTCGTCGTCCTCATCGTCCTGCTCGTGTTTCTCTACTATTTTCCACTCGGCTTGTGGATTCGAACCATCGCTGCGGGCGTCTCGCTCTCGATCGGTGCGCTCGTCCGCATGCGGTTGATCGGTATTCCGGTCGGCATCGTCGTCACGAATCTCGTGCGTGCGCGCAAGGCGGGCCTTGCGATCACGGTCGAGCAGCTTCAGTCGCATTTGCTTGCTGGCGGAAATATCGAGAACGTGACCCTTGCGATGATCGCGGCACAGCGCGCGCAGATTCCGCTTGAGTTCCAACGCGCCGCCGCGATCGATCTTGCGGGGCGGAATGTCCTGGAAGCCTTGCAAACGTCGGTCACACCGAAGGTAATCGAAACGCCGATCTTCCAGGGCGTCGCGCAGAACGGCATCCAGCTCAACATCAAAGCGCGCGTCACCGTGCGCTCGAATCTCGATCGCTACGTCGGTGGCGCGGGCGAATCGACCGTGATCGCACGCGTCGGCGAAGGCGTCGTCTCGGCCGTCGGCGCGGCGCAAGATCACAAGGAAGTGCTCGAGTATCCGGATCGGATTTCGAAGAACGTGCTCTCGCGCGGGCTCGATGCGGGCACGGCGTTCGAGATCGTCTCGATCGACATCGCCGATGTCGATGTCGGGAAGAACATCGGCGCCGAATTGCAGACCTCGCAAGCCGAAGCCGATCGGCGCATCGCGCAGGCGAAGGCGGCCGAACGGCAGTACGCGGCGCAAGCGGCCGAACAAGAGCAGAAGGCCGAAACGCAAGCGATGCGCGCGCGCGTCGTCGAAGCGGAAGCCCTCGTTCCCGCCGCGATTGCGGAGGCGTTTCGCACGGGGAAACTCGGCGTGCTGGATTATTACCGTATGAACAACATGCAGGCCGATACCGCGATGCGCGGTGCGATCGGGCAGGGCGTCGCGCGCGACGACGAACCGCCCGCGCCGCCGCTCGATCCGACGCGGCGCTAGCCGATGGACGAACTCTTCGGCGTTCTCGGCGAAGTGCTCGGCGGGCTCGGCGAAATCAAGGCCGAGCGCCGCGAGGGGCCGCCGCCCGTATATGTCATCGTTCGCTCGCGCAAGAAAGCGCGCGTAAAGAAGGTGCGCAAGAACGGGCGCGTGGTGTTCCGGTAGATGGACGCACTCTTCGAAATCCTCGCTGCCGTATTTAAAGCCGTATTCATGAGCGTTCTCGGTTCGCGGGAAACGGATCCGAATGCGTTTGCCGTAACGCGAAAGCAGCAACGCCGCATCGATGGCGCGACCGCCGGACGCGTCGTGGGAGCGGAAAGGGCGCCGCGCGGCGCGGTCGTACGGACGGCAAAATCCGCGCCCGCCGCGGAAGCCGAACGACGGGTCGAGAGTCCGCCGCCAGTAGCGACGCCGATCGACGTAGCGGATGGGCCTACCTCGGTCCCAAGCGCGCGCCGACGCGCGAATCCGGTGCTTTGGGCCTTCGGCAGTCCGCACGGCTTACTCGGCGCGGTCATCGCGAGCGAATTGCTCGCGCCACCGCTCTCGGCCCGGCACCCGACGGACACGCGCCTCGTCTAACAAGGTACCGATCTGCGTGCAAGAGCGCACGATACACAACCCGAACGAACCGCGCACACCAACCCGCCGCGAAAGGCACTTCCGCCTGTCCGATACCGCAACCGTCCGGACGATCTCGCTCGACGGCCTCGCCGACCCGCTGCGTTTCTGCGGCCACCACGATCAGAATCTCACCGCACTCGAAGCGCTCGTTCGCGTTACCGTTCGCATCGAGGGACATGCGATCTCCGTCGACGGCGAACCCGCCGATGTCGCGCGTGCCGGTTCGATCCTCGATCGCATGCTCGCGGCAGCACGTGGCGGTCAGCAGCTGACGCCCGACGACGTCGCGCTAGCCGCACGCGATACGCGCGTCGAGCCGATCCCGGCGACGCTGTACACCACGCATCGCGGCAAGGAAGTTCGCCCGCGAACCGACGGCCAGCGCCGGTTCGTTGAAAGTATCAAGCATAACACGCTGACGTTCGGGGTTGGGCCTGCGGGCACGGGAAAGACGTTTCTCGCGATCGTGATGGCCGTGCGCGCGCTTCGTAATCGCGAAGTCTCGCGCATCGTGCTCTCGCGCCCCGCAGTCGAAGCGGGCGAAAAACTCGGCTTCCTCCCGGGCGACATGAAGGAGAAAGTCGATCCGTATCTGCGTCCGCTCTACGATGCGCTCGGCGAACTCCTCGACGATGGCGGTACGGCACGTTTTCTCGAACGCGGAACGATCGAAGTCGCGCCGCTCGCCTACATGCGCGGGCGCACGCTCGGGGATGCGTACGTGATCCTCGACGAAGCGCAAAACGCCACACGCGAACAGCTCAAGATGTTTCTGACCCGCCTCGGGCAGAACGGCAAGATGATCGTGACGGGCGACTCGACCCAAGTCGATCTTCCGCGCGGCGGGTATAGCGGCTTGCTCGACGTCGATCGGCTCTTTTCCGATACCCCCGACATCGGCGTGGTGCATCTCGACGAAACCGATGTCGTCCGCCATCCGCTCGTCGGCACGATCGTGCGCGCATATGCCCGTTTATCTCACGAACGCGACGCGTAAGTCCGGCCTCGATGGCCGCGCGCTGAAACGCACGCTCGAAACGTTGCTCGGTGCGGTCGGTGAGAAGGGCTCGTCCGTCTCGCTTTCGCTCGTGCGCGATCCGGCCATTCGGGCGATCAACGGCGAGCATCGCGGCAAGGATAGCGCAACCGATGTCCTCAGTTTTCCGTTGCTCGACGATCCCTCGGAGGCGACTCCCGCTGGGGTCGAGCGACTCCTCGGCGACATCGTCGTCAGCGTCGATACCGCCGCCCGCCAAGCGGTGGAATACGATGCGACGATCGCAGCCGAAGTCGACCGGCTCATGATCCACGGCATCCTGCACTTGCTCGGCCACGATCACATGGAGCCGGACGAACGCGCGCGTATGGAAGCAGAAGAACGCCGGCTTGCGGACGTCATCGGGATGCCGTGGCCGTACCGGTAATGCGCCCGCCCAAGCGCTCGCAACCTATCCCCTCGGTCCGCCTCATCACGGAGCATCCGTTCTGGAGTGCGTTCCACTATGCGTTCGCGGGCATTCTTTACGCGGCGCGCACGCAGCGCAACATGCGCATCCATCTTTTCGCGGCGGCGCTCGTACTCGCGGCGACGCTCGTCCTGCATTTGCAGCGCATCTACGTGATCGCGCTCGTCATCACGGTAGGCGTCATCTTAGCGCTCGAACTGATGAACACGGCGATCGAGGCGGTCGTCGATCTGATGACGGTCGCGCACCATCCGCTCGCCAAGATCGCGAAAGATTGCGCGGCGGGTGCGGTGCTCGTCGCGGCGTTCGCGGCCGTCGTCGTCGGCTATCTCGCATTTTACGAGGGAATCCTCGCGGGCGGCGATCGCGTCTATCGCGCCGCGCTGAGCCTTCCGGCGAATGCCGTCTTCATCGCGTTCGTCGTCGTCGGGATCGCGACGATCGTCGCCAAGGCGTACGCGGGACACGGTACGCCGCTGCAGGGCGGAGCCGTTTCGGGGCACGCCGCGCTCGGATTCGCC
This sequence comes from Armatimonadota bacterium, assembly GCA_037441145.1. GTDB lineage: Bacteria > Vulcanimicrobiota > Vulcanimicrobiia > Vulcanimicrobiales > Vulcanimicrobiaceae > JBBISR01. The sequence goes on along the minus strand of JBBISR010000011.1, from coordinate 12,972 downwards.
GCCGCCACCTTCGTCGGCTTGCTTTCGAATTCGGCCCTCGTCGCGGCGCTCGGGCTTTTCCTCGCGTTTTTGGTCGCGCAAAGTCGCGTCGAGTCCGGCATCCATTCCGTGCGCGAGGTGGTGATCGGCGCGTTCCTCGGCTCCGGCGTCGCGGGAATTATCTCCGTGTTCATTCGCCATGGACCGCATATGATATAATACGCGCGCTTGAACACCGACCACCCTCGACCTACGCGCTTCGCACAGCCCACGGTCGAGAGGCCACGAACGTGAGCCCCAACTGGCCCTACGTCGTCACGCTCGTCGCGCTTACCGCGGCGGCCGCCTTTTTCGCGATGTCGGAAACGGCGCTCATCAGCCTCACCCGGCTGCGCGTTTCCACACTCGCCGAACGCGATGGAACGGCCTCGACGACCCTGCAAACGCTCTTGCACGACCGGAATCGCGTCCTGACGACCGTCCTCGTCTGTAATACGTTCGTGCTGCTCGCGTCGGACTCTCTTGCGACGTATTTTTTCTTGCAGCTCGGCATCCCGAACGGCGCGATTTGGTCGACGGTCGTGATGACGGCGGTCATTTTGATTTTTGGGGAGATCGTGCCGAAGACGATCGCGGTCGCGAGCGGGGAGACATGGGCGCTGCGGCTCGCGCGCCCGCTCTCGATCATCACGATGCTCTTCACGCCGATCACGCTCGCCCTCCTCGCGATTACGACGGTCGTCATCCGCATCATCGGCGGCAAGCAAGTCGCCCCCGGGCCGTACCTGACGGAAGAAGATATCCGCTCGATCGTCAATGTGGGCGTCGAGCAAAACGTCCTCGAAGCCGAAGAGCGCGAGCTGATCCACTCGATCATCGAATTCGGCGATACGATCGTGCGCGAGGTGATGACGCCACGGCCGGATATGATCTGCGTGAACGTCAGCGCCTCGCCGCAACGCGCGCTCGATCTCGTCATCCGCGAAGGGTACTCGAAGCTGCCGGTTTACGAGGAGACCGTCGACAACGTGATCGGCGTCGTGCACGATCGCGAGTTGCTGATCGCGCTTGCGAACAACGCGATCGCAAACACGTCGCTGCGCATGCTCATGCGCCCGGTCGCCTACGTCCCCGAAAGCAAACGCATCAGCGACCTCTTGCGCGACATGCAGCGCGGGAAATTTTCGCTCGCGATCGTGCTCGATGAATACGGCGGCACCGCGGGCCTCGTGACCATGGAAGATCTGCTCGAGGAAATCGTCGGCGAGATCCGCGACGAGCACGACGAGGGCGAAGAAGAACCGATCCGCATCATCGCCGAGGACGAATCGGTCGTCGAAGCAGGTGTCAACATCGAAGATGTGAACGCTCGCCTTGGTACGCGGCTCCCACATGAAGAATTCGAAACGATCGGCGGTCTCACGGTCGGACTGTTCGGCCGTATTCCGCGTGAGGGAGAGGAAGTCGCCGCAGGCGAGGGCGTGAAGTTACGCATCGATCGCACGCGGGGACGCCGTATTCTTGCCGTTCGCGTACTCACCAACGGCAAGGCCCACGATCACGCCTTGGAGACCCAAGATGACGCGCGACCCGTCTAGTCTGCTAGCAGCTGCCATATCCGCCCGTCGTGCGGCGTACGCGCCGTATTCGCACTTTACCGTCGGTGCGTCCGTGATCTCGCGTGACGGCAAGATGTTTACTGGGGCGAATGTCGAGAACGCCTCGTATGGCCTCTCGATGTGCGCCGAACGGATCGCGATCTACAGTGCGGTGAGCGCCGGCGTGCGGGCGCTCGAAGCGATCGCCGTCGCCGGGCCCGAGGGGGTCACCGTGACGCCGTGCGGCGCATGCCGGCAAGTGATCAACGAAGTCAATGCCGGGATGAAAGTCATCTTTTCGAAAGCGGGACAGATCAAGATCGAGTCGATTTCGGCGTTGCTGCCGGAAGCGTTCGCACCGTCGACGCTAGCCGATGCAGCACCCTCGTCGCGAAGCGCACCGGTGCGCTAGATCGACCGCACCTACACGACGGATGCGTTCGTCCTCCGCGCGCGCAATCTCGGCGAAGCCGATAAGATCTTCACGATCTTTTCCGTCGCGCGCGGGAAGATCGACGCGGTCGCGAAGGGCGTCCGGCGTGCGAAAAGCCACGTTGCGGGCAAGATGGAATTCATGACCGAAGCGACGTTGACACTGCACCGCGGGCGCAACCTGGATATCATCTCGAGCGCGCAGATCGTACGCTCGCACTGGAACGAACTCGTCGTACCCGCCGCGTTTGCGACCGCGAGCCTTCTCGCGGAACTGGTCGACACGTGCTGCGAGTCCGACGAACCGATGCCGGAGATCTACGAATTGCTCGTCGGGGCGGCGGCCGCGATCGCCGGCGGTGGCGAGCCCACGCGGCTCGTGCCGCGCTTCGAATTGCGCTTGATGCACGCGCTCGGCGTCGCCCCGCCCGCCGACCGGTGCGTGCGCTGTGGCGGCCCGCTCGAACGTGGCCGGGCATGGGTCGATACGCACGCGGGCGGCCTTGCGTGCGCGCGATGCGCTGGCGGACGTGGCGATGCGGCGATGCTCGATGACGCCGACGTCGCGAACTTTCGGGGGCTCGGCGCGGCGCGCGGTGGCGACGTGCGCCCGACGCTCGAAGCGACACCGCGCGTCGCGCGTGCGGTGGATGCGTTGTTGACCTATCACCTCGGACGCCGCCCGCGTTCGCGTGCCCTGCTCGACGAGTTGCCGGCGCCGCGATGACCTCGATGCACTCGATTCTCGCGCTCGACGTCGGCGAGCGGCGCATCGGCACGGCCGTTTGCGACCCGTTTGGGTCCTTCGCGCTGCCGTATGAAACGATCGAACGCACGAATCTCAAAGCCGATCTCGCGCGTATCCGCGATCTGGCACGCGAGCGAGCGGTCACGGTTATCGTCGTCGGCGATCCGATCGCGATGAACGGCACGCGCGGGATCGCCGCGGAGAAAATGGACGCGTTCGTCGCTTCGCTTGCGGCGGTGTGGCCGGGCGAAATCGCGCGCATCGACGAGCGCTTGACGACCGCTGCCGTCAATAAAACGCTGATCGGCGCGGATGTGAAGCGGGCGAAGCGCAAGACCGTCGTGGACCGAATGGCGGCTGCCCTGATCTTGGAAACGTATCTGCAGCGCCGTCGCAATGCGTGATCTGTATAAGTCGCTCTTCGGCGCGATCGTCGCGCTGCTCGTCGCCGTGGCGTTCGTGACGTTTGCCGCAGCGATGTGGTTTAAAGAGTCCGTGTACGGCGATCGCACGTTGCCGACGAACGAAACGCGCATCACGATCCCGCGCGGCGCCACGTTTGCGGAAGTCACGAAGATTTTGTCCGCGCGCAACGTGATCGCGCACCCGATCGCGTGGCGGATTCTTGCCCGTCTTCGGCACGATGAGGGGTCGGTGGGCGCGGGCGAATACCGTTTCGCGCCGCACCTCGCGATGGATGAGGTGCTCCGGCGTTTGGTCGACGGCGGCGCGCAGATTTCGGTGTGGGTGACGGTGCCCGAGGGCTACATGGCGCGCGAGGTCGCGAGTACGCTTGCAACCGCGAAACTCGGTACCGCAAGCGCCTTCCGCGACGCGTTTACGCGGGATTCGCTCGATGTGTTCGGGTCGCGCGTGCGGGGACTCGAGGGGTATCTCTTTCCGAGCACCTACTTACTGCCGCTCGACGTGACGCCGGAAGCGGTTGCGAAGCGGATGACCGAGGAGTTCCTCCGCCAGATACCGGCAGACGCCCCGGCGGCCGCGCGTGCGTTGCATTTGAGCGTCCCGCAAGCGGTCGTTCTCGCGTCGCTCGTCGAGCGCGAGGGGAAGGCCGATGACGAGCGACCGCTGATCGCGAGCGTCATGGTAAATCGGCTTCGGGTCGGTATGCCGCTCGAAGTCGACGCCTCGATCGAGTACATCTTTCCGAAGCACAAAGACGTGATCACGCGGGCCGATCTCGCGATCGATTCCCCGTACAATACCTATCTCCACGGCGGTTTGCCGCCGACGCCGATCGCCAATCCCGGGAAACCGTCGCTCGACGCCGCCTTCCATCCGGCGGTCTCCCCGTATTTCTATTACGTGTACCGAGGGGACGGGCACCATGCCTTCGCAAAGACGCTTGCGGAGCACAACGCCAACGTGGCGCGATACCTGAAGTAGAGAGGCGTATCATCGATAATCAGAACGGTCAGAACGACGACGCGAAATCGGGGCCACTCGAGCTTCGCGATGTGCTCGTGATCGAGACCAACGACGGTCAGCAGCTCGAATTCGAAGTGGTCGGGCTCGTCGAAGACGATGAGAACACGACGTTTGCCGTGTGTTACAGCGAAGGCGCCGATGAGTTCGTCGTGACGGATCACAACGGTGGTTTGCTTGCGGACGACGATTTGGCCCAAGAGATTCTGGACGATTTCTTCGTACTCGCGGAAGAGTCGGAACCGGAAACCAAAGAATAGCCCGCCCGGTACTCTTTCTCTCGGCACGCGTCGGCGTCGGTCATACGGCCGCCGCCAGCGCCGTCGCACGTCGCCTTGCCGAAGAGGGCACGCCGAGCGAAACCGTCGACTCGTATCGTTACGCCGCTTCGATTTTCGCGCGCGTGGTGAGCGACGGGTATCTCGCCATGGTCGCGCGGACGCCCGCAATCTATCGCGCGATGTACTTGCGTGCCGAACGCGCGACGGCGATCGATCCGGCGCGGCTGCGCTTGAGCGAATATACGGCGCACCGCGTGCGTCCGCTCATCGCGCGCATGCAGCCCCGCGCGGTCGTCTGCACGCATGCGTTTCCGTGCGGCGTGATGGCGGCATATAAGCGGATCTTTGATCCATCGTTACCCGTCATCGGGGTCGTAACCGACTTCGTCGTGCACCCGTTTTGGATCTATCCCACGATCGATGCCTATGCGGTTGCCACGAGCGAGATGGCGGAAACCCTCGCCGCGCGCGGGATCGCGCCCGATCGAATAACCGTCAGCGGCATCCCGGTCGATCCGCGATTCGCCGACCGGCGCATCTCGCGCGGCGCGTTACGCGAGCGACTCGATTTGCCGCGCGAACGGCCGGTCGTCCTCGCGATGGTGGGCGGTACGGGGCTCGGCGCGATGGATACGATGATTGCGGGCGTCGAGCGTGCCGCTTCGCGGCCGTTGCTCGTCGCGATTGCCGGAAAGAACCAGCGGTTACGCGCGAAGATCGCCGCGCGTGCGTTGCGCTCGCCGATCGCGATCCGCGCGCTCGGCTTCGTCGACAACATCCATGAGTACATGCGCGCGGCCGATGTACTCGTGACGAAACCTGGCGGCTTGAGTTCTTCCGAGGCACTCGCTGCGGAAGTCCCGATGGTGCTCGTCGAACCGTTACCGGGACAAGAAGAGCGTAACCTGACGTATCTCGTCGAGAACGACGCGGCGCGTCCCGCGCGCGGCGCGGCGGCGATTGCGGCAACGCTCGATACGTTGCTCGATGGAGGTGACGCGATCATGCGTGCGGGTATCGCGCTCGTACGGAAGCCCGATGCGGCACGGGACGTTGCCGCCGTGATTATGCGCGTCTCGTCCCCTTGACATGGTGAAGCCGTACGAGTAAGGTTCCATGGGTCCGCAAACGCGGAGAGATGGCCGAGTGGCTGAAGGCGACGGTTTGCTAAATCGTTATACGGGGTCAACCCGTATCGAGGGTTCGAATCCCTCTCTCTCCTTTGTTGGTGATTCGCTCGATCCGCGGCATACAGGCGCGCATCGATAAGCGCCAAGGAGAGGAGCGGGAGCAAGATGCGCCGTATTATTACGAGTCGCCGTAAACGATAAAACATGCGGTCGTAGCTCAATGGATAGAGCAACAGGCTACGAACTTGTAGGTTGGGGGTTCGAGTCCCTCCGACCGCATATTGCGCGGAAGACGCGCATCATTTGCGTAACGAAACCCGGCGTCGAGCGACGTCGGGTTTCTTTTTTCTTACTTACCGTTTGGCGTAAGGACGAGTTTTTCGTCGGGATAATCGAACGTCCAATTGAAGTGTTTGAGGAAATCGAAGCCGATCAGGCCGCCGTCCTCGCTAAACACATACGAGCTTGCGAAACACGTGTGAACGCCCGTATATGCATAGGGGCCGACCTTCATCGAAGTGAGCCGCACGCAGGGCACGGGAATCACGTTCGTGCCATCGACACCACCGAAATATTCGACGTCGTCGACGCGATACGCTCCAACCGCGATTTGATTGGTCAATGCGACGACTTTGCCCGAACTGCGAAGATCGTCCGAGATCAACACGTCGAACGAGGCGCCCGTGTCGATGTACGGATGGATCGTGAGGTTGCTTCCGATCTGCACCGGAACGGTTATATGAAAATCGCCGAGATCGATCGGAAACGCATACGCACCCTTACCGACCTGCGGCTCCACTTTCACCGGATCGAGAAATCGTACGGTCGCGTTCGTGAGGTCGACATCGACGATCGCGCGGGCGAGCACATCGAAGCCGAGGATCCCGTCGATCTCGCCAAACGCCTTTGCGTCGCTTCGGTCGACGATGAGATTGTGTAGGACGTTCGCGCCGAATGCGATCGCTTTCACGCGGATCTTTTGCGATCGTACGAAGCCGCCGTTGACGCCCGAATAACCGCTTTCTGCAAGTGGCGCGACGGTCAACTGATCGGCGAAGGGCTTGAACACGATCGATCCGCCCGCACCGGAGTCGAGCAAAAAGTGGCCGGGATGCCCGTCGATCGTCGCGTTCACGACAACGGCCCCGACGCCGTTGTTGTACGTGCTGCCGCGCTGAATCGTCATCGGCAGCGCCGCTTGCGCGGGATCGAACGTCCAGGTCGCGGTCGGGGACGGTATCTGTAACAGGGTCGCGGGAATCGGAACGTTCACTTTGGCGTACGCGATCGTTTGCGGTCGCGAACGTTTCGCAAAAAGTGTCGAGCCGATCGCTTTTTTGCCGGGCGCGATCTCGACGTAATTCGGAATCGTGAAATCGATGGCGTGAAACTTCGATTCGGGATCGATCACGATACGACGGTAGCTACCGTCCTCGGCGATGTAGGCATCGATCGGTGCGCCGTTGGCGGGTGTCAAGCGTACGATCGTCGTCTTCACGCCGGCGACTTCGGCTTGACCGTGGACCCTCGCGCCCGGGATGAGCGTCGTCGCTTCGGCCGAGACGAGATTATCGGAGTAGAGTCGTCTCGCTTCGTCGTTTACCACGCGAACGCTGAAGCCGTTTTCGTTTGCGTTCCAGAAACGCTGACCCGTAAATCCGGAACTTGCGTTTGCACCCTCGTTCCCGCCGCCGTATACGTCGCGATAGATGAGACCCACGCGGTACTCGCGAGCGGCGCTCTGCCCGCGTGGGGTTGCCGATGGATCGGGTGTTACGCCGGGCGCGGGCGTTGGCGTGGGCGCGACGCGCTCGGGCGTGCGAACCGTCGTTGCGATCCAAGAAGTAACGGTCGAATCGGATACGTCCCAACCGACGAAGTCGCGGTGCTTGGCAAGCAGCGCGTTCGCTGCGGGATCGGCGCCGTCCACCGCGGCGCGGGCCGGTGACGAGCGAAAGGTCGCAGAGGCGTATAGGCAAAGGACGAGCGCGATCGCCGTAAGTACGGCATGCGAAAAGCGTTTCACGATGTTTGTCCACCTCAGTCATAGAACGTTTCAGCTACGTTTTGCCGCGTGCTCGTCGCGAGTCCTTGGGGCCTCGTCGACGAAGCGAGAGGGTCTCGGACGGTTCTCAAGAATCTGCGTTCGTTCCGGCTTCGGAACGCCGTGGCTCGGTAGCTCAGTGGTAGAGCAGGGGACTCATAAGCCCTTGGTCGCAAGTTCGAATCTTGCCCGAGTCACGAAATAATCCCGAGGTGACCACACGATGTCGACGATTCCATGCGATTTCTGCCCCCACCCGGTCGATCGCGGCCAGATGGAGGAAATCGAGATTTCGCACTACGTTCCGGATTCGTCGGGCGACGATCTCGCATATGCGCGCACGTACTTTTTCGGGCATCCGGATTGCGTGCGCAAATTCTACCGCGGGCTCGTCGATCACAAGCTCGATCTCTTCAAGCACCTCCCGACCTCGGCACGGAGTTCTGGCGACGAGCCGAAACCCTAGTGTCCCTCGCGCACGTAGCGTAGCTGGATAACGCGCGGCCCTCCGAAGGCTGAGACCGGGGGTTCGAATCCCTCCGTGCGCACCAATTTCTCTCCTTACAATGCGAGTCGCTCGTTCGGTACTAGCGGCTCGCTTGTTTTTTTCTGGAGTCATCGCGCGATGTACGATGCCGAGGACGAAGCGTACGTGCGCCGAGCGATCGCGCTTGCCGCAGCGGCGGCGCGTGCCGGCGACGTGCCGATCGGCGCGGTCCTCGTCACCCCGAACGCCACGTTCGAGGCCCGCAACGAGAAGGAGCGCGCAAACGATCCAACCGCGCATGCCGAGATCGTCGCGATTCGCGAAGCCTGTGCGGCATACGCTTCCTGGCGCCTCCCTGCGGGCTCGACGCTTTACGTTACGAAGGAACCTTGTCCGATGTGCGCCGGCGCGATCGCCGCGGCGCGCGTGACGCGCCTCGTGTTCGGTTGCCGCGATCCGAAGGGCGGCGCCGCGGGTTCGGTGATCGACGTGCTGGGCTCGGCTGCGGTAAACCATCGTGCGGCGGTCGTTGCCGGATGCTTAGAGGAAGAGACCGCAGAACAATTGCGTTCCTTCTTTGCAGAACGCCGCGGAATGCGGTAGAATCCCATCTTGTGGTCCCGGACAGGTGGTCGAGTGGTCGAAGGCACCTGACTCGAAATCAGGCGAGCGCGCAAGCGTTCCGAGAGTTCGAATCTCTCCCTGTCCTCCACATCCTCGGGCGTCGTGGCATACTTGCCGCGGCGCCCGATTGATGTTACGGGCAGAGCGAACGCAGCGCGGCGAGCGCCGCCGGGCTGTCGTCGTGCGCGGCAGGCCGCAAATAATTCGCGATGAACGCTCGCCCCGCGACGACGACGATCTCGTGCTCGATCGCCACGCTCACGCCATCGACGACCGCGCCCTGACGCTGGGTAAGCGCGTCGGGGCCGCAATTCGGTAGGCCGTGCACGGGACCGAACGCGGTATGCAGCGCGTCGCGGCGCAATGCGTTCTGACCCGCGTGCAAGAGCGAGAGGGCGGTGCCGAGGTATGGCTTGATCGTGACGGTGACGTTCGCGCGGATGTCGACGTCGGTCGGGCTATCCCATTTTCCATAGAGGACGCTCGGATAGCGCGAGATGCCGTCGACCGGAATCCAGCGTCCCGGCGGTTGCGTCGTGAGCTCGTCGTTCGCGATGCACGCGGTGCGCAGAAACGTGCGCACGAGCGAGGGTGTTGCGATGGCTGCGGGGCGTACGTAGTCGATCGTATACGTTCGATCGCGCGCGACGAGCCGAACGGTCGTCACGAGCACTGTCGCGCCGCGCGTGAAGCGACGGGTAACGGAAGTTGCCGGCAAGCCGCACATCGTGTATCGTTCGCGTTCCGTGGTCACGGCCGTCGGATCCGCCGCACGCGGGTCGGTACGCTCGTCGTTGCCCGCGCCGCCCGGTGCGATCGTATCCTCACCATGCGCGGAGAGAATCGCCAGATATTCGCGACCGCTGCGCGTCGATGGCTCGAAGTACGCGATGAGATGGGGTGGTGGCGGCGCGAATGGCGTCGCGCGCTCCCAGCCGACGGGCGGAACGAAGAGCGGCACTACGGGCGTGCGAGCTCGGGCTCGGGCGCGCTCGTTGGAAACTGATACATGTCGTACGCGACGTTCACGATCGCATGCACGCGGCCGAGCCGGAGCGGACCGAAGAACGTCTGTTCGAATTTCACCGCCCGGACGACTTGGTGACCGTCGATCGTTGTAAAATCGACGCCGAGGTATCGATCGTCGGAACCCGTGTAGACCACGCGCGTGGGCAGCGAAGAATCGGGTTCGCAGTACACTTCGTGCAGGTAGAGCTGCGAGGGGTTGCCGTTGGTAAGCGCGGGCAATGGCGCGAGCAAGATATGCGTGTTCGGCTGTTCCGCGCTTTCCGAATCGGGGGCGAATTTCGGATAGTAATATTTCAACGATTGGACCACCACGTTCACGTCCGGTCGCGCGACGGACTCGGAAAACGTGAGGGGTTTCACGTCTTCCACATAGGCATCGAGCGCCCAGTGAAATGTCACCGCTCCGTAAATACGAAAATACGAAATCGCATCGAATGTTGGTGAGAGCGGAAACGCATGCGCGAGCGTCTGGCGCCGGCCCTGCGGGAGATCTTGCGATACCGCAAGTTCCGCAATGTCGCCTTTCGCGGTACGCACGGAGATCGTGCGGTTGACGTCACGCGATTGTTTGAGCGAGGGTACCTCGACCCGCGCCTGTTCGCGGTATACGACGTATGCGGGGGCGGCGAAAAACGCGGCTGCGGCGGCATTCGCGCATTTCGTGAAGGCGAGATCGGGAGTCGGCACGCGCATACGTTCGCTTGCGACGCTCGACGGTACTCTCGCCTTCGGCCGCGAACCAACGGCGCTATGAGCGAAAACGTCGTCCAGGTCCCCGCACTCACTCACGCCGGAGCGCGTCGCATTCTCGACGCTGCCCTCGCAAAGGCAACCGAGATGGGGGTTCCGGAAATCGTGGCGGTCGTCGATGCCGGGGGGCACCTTCTGGCTTTCGCGCGGATGGACGGCGCGCGTATCGGGTCGACGGCGATCGCGCTCACAAAGGCGGAGTCTGCGGCGCTGCGCAAGCGCCCGACCGGCGACGAAGGCGGCGGCGATGCCGTCTTGCAGGTAAAGCTCGCACTCGCCGGAGGCCGGCTCACGGGAATCGGCGGTGGCTTTCCGATCGTCGTCGGTGCGGCGGTCGTCGGCGCGATCGGCGTGAGCTCGGGAACGGTCGATGAAGATATCGTCGTCGCAAAAGCCGGTCTCGCAGCGCTCGACGCATGAGCGCGTACGGCGAGAAAGCCTTCGAGGCATTTCGCGTCGGGGATTTCGCCTCGTTTAGTAAGACGATTACGGATGCGGACATCGTGCTCTTTGCGGGAATCACCGGGGATAACTATCCCGTGCACGTCGACGAAGAGTATGCAAAAACGACGCGATTCAAGAAGAAGATCGCGCACGGTATGCTGACGGCGAGCCTTCTCTCGACGACCAACGGCTTGTTGTTGCAGCGTCACGGCGGCATCTCGGTCGCGCAGACGCTCCGCTTCAAAGCGCCGGTGTACGTCGGCGACACGATCACCGCGCGTTCCGAAATCGTCGAAATCTTGCCGGAAAAACGACGCTTCCGATGCGTGATTACCTGCGTGAACCAACGCGGCGTCGTCGTCGTCGACGGCGAGGCGATCGAGCAAAAAGATTGACTTCTCGGTAACCGCCCGATCGGGCGAAGGCCGAAGCCGTGCGACGTGCCGAATCCGTCAACGATGGTCGACGCGATGTCCTTACGGCGTATCCCGCTCTTTCATGAATTCTCCGAAGCCGATCTCCAAGCGATTGCCGCCGCGATGCAGCAGCGGCGTTTTGCGAAGCATCAGTTCATCGTGCGCGAAGGCGAGCCGGGCGGCACGTTCTTCGTCATCACATCGGGTTCGGTTGCGGTTGCGCGCGTTGCCGGAGACGGTCGCGAAACGATCCTTTCGATCTTGAAAGAAGGCGACTTCTTCGGCGAGATGTCGCTCTTCGACACGGCGCTCCGATCGGCGTCGATCAAGACGTTAACCGATGTCGAAGTCGGCGTGCTGCTTCAAGAAGACTTCTTGAATCTGATGGATCGCAGTCCGCAAATCGGGAAGCTGTTGGTCATCGAACTCTCGGAGCGACTTCGCGCCGCGAATGCGCTGATCGCGGCTACGACGTCGCAAGATATCCGCGGCCGCCTCGCCACGCTGTTGTTGAACCTCACGCAAAATTTTGGCGAGCCCGTCGAGAACGGCACGAAGATCACGCTTCGCCTCACGAATCAGGAGATGGCGAACATGATCGGAACGACGCGCGAGACGGTAAACCGCACGCTCAATAAGTTGTGGGACGAGCGTTTCGTCGATATGCGAACCGCGTACATCGTCGTGACGGAGCCGGAGAAGCTGAAGGCGCTCGTCACCGCATAATTCACGCGGGTTGGCGAAAGTGGCCCAATTACCTTAAATCATTCCCGAAAAATTTAAGGTTGTGTCGACAGGATTGCATGGATGTTGCAATAATGTTGCCTGAGCGCGGAGTTACCGAGCGAGCGGTCCCTTTTCTTTGAAGGGAATCGCTCGGAACCGTCCGTCGCGTGGGTGTGGGCGAATATGTTTCCTTCCGGGGGTGCCGCGGCGGCATCGTCTTTAGTCCCGCTTTCGTTCGATAAACGGGCGGTCGCGGCGGTTCCGCGAGCGCTCGCTTTCCGGTACGACGCGCTGGCGTTGCGGATCGATGGGACGCAACTGCACATCGCGATCCCCGATCCGAGCGACGGCGAAGCCGTTACGGCCTTGCGCCTCGCGACGCGACTTTCGATTTCCGCTACCGCCGCTCCGCGGGCGGCGATTCGCGAGCGCCTCGGTGAGGCTTATGCCGCACTCGTCGAAACGAACGAGCAGCCTTATGCCCCCGCCGTGCGTGCGGCGGATGCGCTCTTCGCGCGCGCCGTTGCGATGCACGCATCGGATATCCACCTCGAACCGCTGCGCGTGGGTGGGCGGCTTCGTTTTCGCATCGATGGAATCTTACGTCCCGCCGAAGCGATCGAAAAAGAGCTCTTCGAACCTCTGATCACCCGACTCAAAGTTCTCAGCGGCATCGACATCGCCGACCGCAGACGCCCGCACGATGGGCGATACACCTTCGCCGCGCTCGATCGCACGATCGATGCGCGCGTCGCCTCGATCCCGACGATCGATGGCGAGAAACTCGCGATTCGGCTCCTCGATCTACACACGAAAGTCCGACGACTTTCCGAGATCG
>JBBISR010000010.1:0-130011 GCA_037441145.1 Armatimonadota bacterium | reverse complement strand
CGCTTTTCTTTTCCGAAATCCACGGGGGCCGTTCGACTTGGCGCGATTGCGGGTAAGAGAGCGCTATGAACGCAATCATTCGCTCTTTCCGCCATGCGATCGTCGCGATCGCGATGCTCCTCACCGTGGCGTCGGTTGCCGCGCCGTCGCTTGCCAAGCGCCCACCGGATAATTTCTACGGTATCGTCCGCCACGTGTCGACCGCGAACATCAAGGTCTACGATCCGATAACGAAGCAGACGCTCGGCTTCGCCCTCACGCCGAAATTCAAAAACGTGTTCGGAACCGGAAATACGACGACGCAAATGTCGGCGATCAAAGCGGGCCAGTATGTCCGCGTCGTCTACGATCGCCACTTCCTCGGCCTCCCGCATGCGGACAGCATCTACATGCTCAACAACGCCGAACAGAAGCTCGGCAAGCAGTAACGGTTCCGTCCTCGCGAAAATAGCAAAAAGCCCTGCCGGCTTATCCGGCGGGGCTTTTGCTTGCGCGTCGCTATGTGAAGGTTGTGTTATCGAATCATTAAGTGTGGGTTACTGTGCACAGCAACCTGTGGAAGATGTGGAGCCTTTTTTCCGCATCTCCTAACGGAGTAACGCACCTGCGCCGACGGCGATGCCGTCTTCGAACAATGCGACGAACGGGTCGGGCATGTGCAACGCTTCCACCGCTCGGCGACGTAAGCTTTCCCCAAGGTACGCGCCTGCGATCGCGCCCGCTCCGCCGAGAAGCGCCGCGAAGCGTCGTTCGCGATCGTCGTCGTGCGGCATCACCCAGGCTGCCGCCGCGCCCGTAAGCGAGCGAACGACGAGGCTCGGCCACTGCGTGCGGGCGGGCACGAAGGGGAGTTTATCGACGATCATCTCACCGATCGCGAGGGTGGCAAGCATGCCCGCTGCAGCATTGCGCTTCGCGGCTCCGGCGATCGCCGGGGCAGTCATCGAACGCAGGCCTGCGACCATGCCGATTCCGAACGCTTGCGCGTAACGCTGGACGTACATAGCGGCTGTATTCCCACTTTGGTGAGAGGAGCCCGCTCGAACGATTCGGTCGTTTTTTCGCCAAGTGGCCGACTGATATGGGCGGACCGTGTACGAACAGAGCTCTCAGATGCAACTGCTTCTCGACCGGTATGCCCGAGCGGACTTTTTCGATGAATTCGCCGACCAGGACGGGGTTCCACGCCCGCACTACGTCGAGCTCGCCCGGACGCTCGCCGGGATCGCTACGGCCGATCTCCGCAGCCGGGTCGCGGCGGTCAACGCAACGCTACTCCAACGCGGGGTGACGTTCACCGTTTACGCCGATGACCGGGGCACCGAACGGATCTTTCCGTTCGATCTCATGCCGCGCATCATCCCTGCGGACGAGTGGTCGACGATCTCGCGCGGAATCATCCAGCGCGTCCGCGCGCTCAACGCGTTTCTGACCGACGTCTATCACGAGGGCCGCATCCTCCGCGATGGCCGCGTTCCGCACCGGCTCGTGTACAGCTCGCCGTTTTTCAACCGCGAGATGATCGGGCTGCGCGTTCCGCGCGATATCTACATCCACGTTTCCGGTATCGACCTCATTCGCGGCCAAGACGGCGCCTATTTCGTCCTCGAAGACAATCTGCGCACGCCTTCGGGAATCTCATACGTCCTCGAGAACCGCGACGTGCTCAAGCGCTCGTTTCCGCGCATCTTCGATCACTACGCGCCCTTGCCAGTCGGCGATTACCCGCGGCGTTTGCGCGATGCGTTGCGCTATGCCGCGCCGGGCCTCGGCGAGCCGAACATCGTGTTGCTCACGCCCGGCATCTACAATAGCGCGTACTTCGAGCACACGCTGCTCGCGCGCCGGATGGGGATCGAGCTCGTCGAGGGTAGCGATCTGCTCGTGCGCGACAACGTCGTCTACGTGAAGACCACCAAGGGCCTCTCGCGCGTCGACGTCATCTACCGCCGCGTGGACGACGACTACCTCGATCCGCTGTACTTCAAGGCGGACTCGGCGCTCGGGGTCGCGGGGCTGATGAACGCCTATCGTGCCGGCAACGTGGTGCTTGCAAACGCCGTCGGCGCGGGCGTCGCGGACGATAAAGCGATCTATCCCTATGTGCCGGCGATGATTCGCTACTACCTCGGTGAGGAACCGATCTTACCGAACGTGCCAACCTACGATTGCACGGACGATGTCCAGCGGCGCCACGTGCTCTCCCGGCTCGGCGAGTTGGTCGTCAAGAACACCGCCGGTTCCGGCGGGTACAATATGCTCATGGGTCCCTCGTCCACTGCCGAAGAGCGCGCCTGGTTCAAGGATGCGATCGAAACCCGCCCGCGCGACTTCATCGCGCAGCCCGTGATACCGCTCTCCGTACACCCGACGATCGTCGGCGACGATCTCGCGCCGCGGCATCTCGACTTGCGGCCGTTCGTGCTGTACGGCGAGGAGATCGACGCTCCGCCGGCAGCGCTCACGCGCGTCGCATTACGCGAGGGCTCGCTCGTCGTGAACTCGTCGCAGGGCGGCGGCAGCAAAGATACGTGGATCCTCGGTGATGTATAAATGCTGAGCCGCGTTGCCGAGTCGCTCTATTGGATGGCGCGTAACGTCGAGCGGGCGGAAGCGATCGCGCGCATCCTCGATACCAATTACAACCGCACGATCGAAAATTTCGCGACGACGCAAGAAAGTAGCGCCGCGCTTTGGGAATCGGTGTTGCGGACGATCGGGATGCAAGCGCCCGAACCGCTTGCACAGGCGGGAAACATCGCGTCCACGGCGCTCGAATACGCGGCGTTCGCGCCGACGAACGCATCCTCGATCGCGTCATGCGTTCGCCTCGCGCGGCAAAATGCGCTCGGCGTTCGCGCCGAACTTTCGACCGAGATTTGGGAAGCGCTCAACGGGCTCTATCTCTATACGCAAGATCAGTCGCTGCGCCCGATCGGCGTCGATGGGCCGTCGAACTTCTTACGTCGCATTCGCGATACGGGCCAAGCGTTCGGCGGCGTGGTGGATGCGACGATCACACACGCGGACGAGTGGCTCTTTCTGCAGCTCGGGCGGTTCATGGAACGCGGATGGCTGACGGCGCGCATCCTTGCGAATCACGATCCGAGCGATGAATCCACGCCGGAATGGCAACGCTTACTCGAAATGGCTTGCGCGAGCGAGCCGTTTGCGAAAGCGCATCGTAGCGCCGCGTTCACGACGGATGAAGCGTCGTTTCTCTTGCTCGACGAGCGTTTTCCGCGCAGCGTTCGCTTTTGTACGCGGCGCATCGGCCTTACGCTCCATCGGTTGTCGGAATCGAGCGAAGGCTCGTATGCAAACGAGGCGGAGCGCACGATCGGCCGGCTGCAAGCGACGCTCGACTACGAAGCGGTGAACGAGATAGCCGAGGTGGGCGGCGTCGCATTCGCCGCGCGCTCGGTCGTCTGGCTCGAAGAAGTGCACGCGGCCGTCGCACGGTCGCTCTTCCCTCGCATCCCGACGGCATAGGCGAATATCCGCATGGAATATACGATCGATCATCGCACGACCTACCACTACACCGATCGTGTGTCGGAAAGCTATTCGGTCGTGCATTTACAGCCGCGCAGCGATCCCGGGCAATACTGCATGCGGTACGAGCTCCACATCGAGCCCAAGGTGCGCGTTTTTTCGTTTGCCGATCGCTTTGGGAACGACGTCCAGCATTTCTCGATCCTTCCGGATCACCAAACGCTTACGGTGCACGCAAGCTCGCACGTCGTCACCGCGCGCGATCACGAACCGGCCGTCCCGTCGGGCGTCACGGCGAAGGATCTCGCGCGCGATCCGCGCGTGCCGACGTTCTACGACTTCCTCGCACCGAGCCCGCACGTCGCGATCACCGATGCCGTGACCGAACTCGCTACCGAGATCGGCGACGAAAACGAGCCCGATCTGGCAACGTGGTTTTTGCGTGCGGGTGCGTTTTTCAAGGGGAATTTTGCCTACGATAAGACGGCGACGACGGTGCAAACCACGGTCGACGATGCGATCCGCACGCGCGCGGGTGTTTGTCAGGATTTCGCCCACGTGCTCGTTGCGCTCTGCCGTCTGCGCGGGCTTCCGGCCCGGTACGTCAGCGGCTACATCTTCTCGAAGAAGCGGCGTACCGAGGAGCCGGTAGCCGAACGGATTCTCGGTGCGGACGCATCGCATGCGTGGGTCGAGGCGTATCTTCCCCCGTTTGGGTGGATCGGCTTCGACCCGACGAACAACAAGCTCGTCAACGACGAGTTCGTGAAGGTCGCCGTGGGCATCGACTACCGCGATGTAAGCCCGGTCCGGGGCATATACAAGGGGCACTCACAAAGTCTGATGGCCGTCAACGTTGCGGTTGCGGCACTACCGAGCCAGCAGTAGTCACGAACGACGCGTCGGCCTAGCGCGATCTCATCAATTATTCAGAGACGTGTAACCGTAGTTTCATTAGGCTGTAACCGATTGCTCGTATAGTCAGTGAACTCGACTTTCGATTCGACTGATGGATGGGCATGCAGGCTGTACTTTGGCGCAAAATTTTCCTTGCACTATCTCTATTGCTCGTCGCGGCGGCGGTCACTTCGTGTGGCGGGAGCGGCGGCGGGGCGGCGAGCGTTCCCGCAACCGCGTCCCCGATGCCCGGGGTAACGGCGACACCCGGTGGGACGCCAACGCCAACGCCAACGCCCACGCCCACGCCGACTCCGACTCCCACCCCGACCCCGACGCCTACGCTGATCCTCCCCTCGGGTATTTGGATCGCCGCGTGGGCCGATGTCGCGACCCGAAGCAAGTTCGCACCTGGGCTTCCGAGTAACGAGCAAACGTTTCGGGCGATCGTGAAGCCGACCGTTGGCAGCCGCGGCGTGATTCGCTTGCATTTTACGAATAGTCTCGGGCTACAGTCGCTCACGCTCGGCGCCGTCCATGTCGGCGTGCAATCTGTGGGTGCGTCGATCGCACCTGGGAGCGATGCGGTCGTGCTGTTCAACGGTCGCGGTTCCGCCACGATCCCTGCCGGTGGAACCCTAACTTCGGATCCGCTTCCTTTTTCGTTTGCTTATGGCACGGTGCTCGCCGTGAGCGAATACCTCAGCGGCTCCTGGCCGTCGCTCCAGGGACACGCGCCGGGTGTGAGTACCGTGACGAGTTACCAAACGCCAGCCGGGGCGGGAAATCAGGTCGCCGACGCGACGGGTGCCGCGTTTTCACAAACGACGTTTACGGTTAACGTGCTCGACCGCGTCGACGTCGTCGGCGCGTATAAGGACACCGTTGCCATCATCGGCTCCTCGACCGCCGATGGTGTCGGCGCAGACCGCGATCGATTCGACGACCTAACGAATGCGCTCGCGGCGCGACTGCATGCCGCGGGGAGAGACGACACCTCGGTCGTGAATATGGCGATCGTCCCGAACGCACTTTTGCCCGCGGACGAGGTGCCGCTGGGCGACCTTTCCGCGATCGAGCGATTCAATCGCGATATCGCTTCGCTACCGGGGATCGGTACGATGATCCAGTACGCGGGCGATGTCGATATCAAGCTCTCATGCCTCTCGGCGGCGCAGATCATCCCGGGATATCAGCAGCTCATCGCGCTCGCGCATGCGGCGAACCTCCGGGTGGTCTTGCCGACGGTCGCGCCGTCCACGTATTGTGGCGCATCCAACGGCGGACAACAATTTCCGCCGAACACGGGCGCGGACGCAGAGCGCCTGCTGATCAATTCGTGGATCGTCAGCATCTCGCCGATCACCATCGAGGGGACGACGTATAATCCACCCGGCGTCGAGGCGATTCCGGATTTCGCGATCGCGGTGACCGACCCGAATAACGCCGGGTATATGTTCCCGCAATACATCTACGATTATTCGCACCCGAACGCCGCCGGGCAAGCGGCGGAAGCCGCGACGATCCCACTCGGAGTACTGTAAGCGAGGCGAGCTCCGGAGGGGAGGCCCTTGCATCCTTTGCCGTTAGCAGAGGGTTACTGCGAGTGCTAATGACCAACAGGGGATGCCGCGATGCGGTCTGAGGAAATGTTCGCCGATTTCGACCGGCTCTTTGCGGATGCGGCGCGCCGCCTTCGCCCCGGGCGTTTCGAACCGAATGCCGATGTTTACGTCGATACCGAAGGCGAACGCATCGTCGTGCACGTCGAGCTCGCCGGCGCGGATGCCGAAAGCCTCCGCGTCGGGCTCGACGGGCGCGATCTCTACATCGTAGGGCGTCGGATCGACCGCGCAGAGCGTTCCGGCGACATCCTGCAGAAAGAAATCCTCTTTGGGGATTTCGTAAAGAAGTTGCATCTCCCGAGTCCGGCCGACGAGCATGGCGCGACGGCGACGTATCGCGATGGTATCCTTACCATCGTGTTGCCGTTGAACGTCGCACGCCGCTTCGATAGCTATCGCACCGAAATCCGCATGACGATCAAAAGGATCCCCGCGTAAATGGCAGCACGTAAATCGCCGAAACCGCCCGTCGCCCTCGAAACGATCGGCATCCTCCCGCTGCAAGAAGCGGTGCTCTTTCCGAATACGGTCATCCCACTTGCGGTCGTGAAAAAGCCGGGCATCTTGCTCGTCGAGGAAGCACTGCGCGAAGGCAAGCAGATCGGTCTCGTCGTGCTCAAAGAGAAAGACACGGAGGATCCGGGGCCGGGCGACATCCGCCGTTTCGGAACGATCGGCACGATCCAGAAGATGCTCAAGGTCCCCGACGGCACCCTACGCTGCATCGTCGCGGGTCAGAGCGTTTTCGAAATCGACGAATTCACGCAGACCGAACCGTACATGACGGCGACGTATCGCGAACTTCCGGATATCACGAAAGATACGGATTCGCTGGTTGCCATGCATCGCAACCTCGCGTCGCTCTTCCAAAAGCTCTTAGGCTATTTGCCGCAAGCGCCGCGCGAGATGGAGATGGAAGTCAACAACATCTCCGATCCGAATCTGCTGACCTATTTCGTCGCGTCGACGATGCGCTTGGAAACGAACGATCGTCAGGCGATCCTCGAAGAGCGCGACACCGAAAAACGGTTACGCAAGCTCACGATGCTCATCACGAAAGAACTCGAAGTCGTCGAGCTCGGGCATAAGATCCAATCCGATATCCAGCGTGAGATGGAAAAGAATCAGCGCGAGTTCTACCTGCGTCAGCAGCTCCGCGCGATCCAGGAAGAGCTCGGCGAAACCGATCCGCAGCAAGCGGAAGCGAACGAGCTCCGTAAAAAAGTCGACGAAGCCGGAATGCCGGAAGAGGTGAAGAAAGCCGCAGACCGCGAGCTCGATCGCCTCTCGAAAGTGCCGACCGCCTCGCCCGAATATTCGGTCATCCGTACGTATTTGGATTGGCTCGTCCAGTTGCCGTGGGGCAAGGAAACGAGCGATCAGATCGATATTCCGAAAGCGCGCGCCATCCTCGATGAAGATCATTACGATCTCGAAAAGATCAAGGATCGCATCGTCGAGTATCTTGCCGTCGGGAAGCTGAAGAAACGGCTCACGGGGCCGATCCTCTGTTTCGTCGGTCCGCCCGGCGTCGGGAAGACCTCGCTCGGCCAATCGATCGCCAAGGCGATGGGGCGGAAGTTCGTGCGCCTTTCCGTCGGCGGCGTTCGCGACGAAGCGGAAATCCGCGGGCATCGCCGCACGTACATCGGCGCGATGCCGGGCACGATCATCCGCGCGTTGCGCGATGCGGGCACGCGTAATCCCGTGATGATGATCGACGAGATCGATAAGGTCGGCGGCGATTACCGCGGCGATCCGCAATCGGCGCTGCTCGAAGTGCTCGATCCCGAGCAGAATTCGAACTACCGCGATCACTATCTCGATCTCCCATTCGATCTCTCGCAAGTGCTCTTCGTCTGCACGGCAAATCAACTCGATACGATCAGCGGTCCGTTGCGCGATCGGATGGAGATCATCCAGCTCTCGGGTTATACCGAATTCGAGAAGATGCAGATCGCGAAACGTTACCTACTTCCGAAACAACGGAAAGCGAACGGTCTTCGCGACACGCAAGCGCAGATCAACGACGGCGCGGTGAACAAGATCATCGTCGATTACACGCGCGAAGCGGGCGTCCGCAATCTCGAGCGCGAGATCGGTACGGTGTATCGAAAGATCGCGCGGAAGGTCGCAGAAGACCCGCGCTACAAGGCGCGCGTCAAACCCGAAGCGCTCGTCGAGTACCTCTCGAAGCCGCGTTTTTACAATGAGGTCAAGAAACGCGTCGCCTCGATCGGCGTCTCGACCGGCCTCGCGTACACGCCCGTCGGCGGCGACATCCTCTTCATCGAAACGACCGCCATGCCGGGATCCGGGAAGATGGTCCTCACGGGGCAACTCGGCGACGTGATGAAGGAGTCGGCCACGGCCGCACTCTCCTTCCTGCGCTCGCGCCAGGGCGAACTCGGGCTCGCCGACGATTACTTCGCGAAGCACGATCTGCACATCCACGTTCCCGCGGGGGCGATCCCGAAGGACGGTCCGTCGGCGGGTATCGCGATGGCGACGTCGATCGCTTCGTATCTAACGAAGATCAAGGTCGACTCGGACCTCGCCATGACGGGCGAGATCACGCTTACGGGGCAAGTGTTGCCGATCGGGGGCGTCAAGGAGAAGGTGCTCGGCGCGAAGCGTGCCGGCATCAAGAAGGTCTTGCTGCCGAAGCGCAACGAGATCGATCTCGAAGACGTGCCGAAAGAAGTACGCGACACGATGGAATTCCATTTTGTCGAGGAGCTTTCCGAAGTGTTCGAACACGCGCTCGGAAAGCGCATCATCACGCCGGTGCTACTCGGCGCGCCGCCGGTCCGCCCGGACAACGTCGTGCCGATGCGGCGTTCGCCGGCAGAGCGGAAGCGGCGTCCTCCAGCGACCGCAACGACGCGCAAACGCTAGGGTAGCGGCAACCGCGCTCGGATCAGCGCGGTTGACACGCTTCGTGGTCAATCAGCGCATCAAAGCGCCCCCGCATCCGCTACTGCTTCCCGCAGCCCTCGGTGCCGTCTGGATCTTTTGGGGGTCGACGTTCGCCGGGATGCACCTTGCGGTCGCTTCGATCCCGGCATTTGCGATGTCGTCGTTACGATTTACGATTGCGGGCTTACTGTTATGGGCGTTCGCGGCAGCTCGCGGTCGCGGGCGCCCGACCCGTGCGGATTTCGCGCGGTCCGTGGTCCTCGGTCTGACCCTGCTCGTTTTTGGCAACGGCGTCACCGCGTGGTCGCTGCTCAGACTGCCCACCGGTCTTGCGTCGCTCGTCGTAAGCTTGGCACCGGTTTGGATGGCGGCGTTCGATTTCGCGATCTATCGCAAACGGATCACGATGGCGGCTGCTGCGGGGATGACGCTCGGCGTCATCGGTCTTGCGCTCTTGCTCGATCCCCGCGCGAGCGGATTCGTCCCCATGATCCCGCTCGTCGCGCTCGTTCTCGCGAGCATGTCCTGGGCGTATGGTTCGATCTACCAGCGTCGGTCGGGAGTCGTCAATAACGTGCTCGTCGCAACCGCGATGCAAATGCTCGTGGGTGGCGTTTTGCTTGCCGTGCAAGCCGCGGCGTTCGGGCAATGGTCGCAGTTTCACGCCGTAACGCCATCGTCGCTTTTCGGCTTGGGCTGGCTCATCGTCTTCGGTAGCCTCGTCGGCTACAGCGCATATTTGTGGCTTTTCCAAAACGCGTCCACCTCGCTTGCAGCGACGTACGCTTACGTCAACCCGCTCATCGCCGTCGGGATCGGCGTTATGCTCTTTCACGAACGCGTCTCACCGCTCTCGATCGTCGCGAGCGTCGTTATTTTCGTCGGCGTCGCGCTTATGATGCTCCCGACTCAGGCACCGAGGGTCGACGGGGTGCGCTAGCAATCTCTCGCTGGCCGATGCGGCGGGCTATCTCGTCACGAAACGCGAGTTCGAACGATTCATCTAGCCGAGAAAAATCGAAAAGCCGGCTCGTCGCGAGACGAACCGGCTACTTGCATCCGCCGGAGGCTACTACATTCCGGTCGATTTGGGCGCTGGCGTCGCCATTTTCTTCATCGATTTCTTCATCATCTTCGACTTCATCATCGAATGTGGCTTGGGGCTCGCTTTCGCGCTCGTCATGGGCTTGGGGGCCATGCTCATCGCGGGCATCGGTGAGGCCATGGTCGGCGCGGGCGGCGTGGTTGGGGTACCGCTCGATCCGTTGGTCGTCATCGGAACGTTCGACGTCCCGGGGTTTGGGGCGGGCGTCGTCTGCGCGAGTGCGGGCAGGGAAAGTGCGAGCACGGCAACGGCTGCGGTTGCAAATGCGAAGCGGTTCTTCATCGAATAACCTTTGATCGGTGCGTGGTGAACGCACTTATCGTTCCGCCGAATCGTAAGATCCAATCCGGCATCATGTCGGCGAAGCGCCGGTTAGGCGGAAACGACGATCCCCGAGCCGCTCGTGACGACGCCGATTTCCGCTGCAAGGTCGCCAACGTCGCGCAGCGCTGCCTGTAACGCGCGGAGTCGTTCTGGCGCGATCGCGATAAGCAGGCCGCCGGAGGTCTGCGCATCGGAAAGCAAGATCCGCATGCCGTCGTCGAGGTCGTCGGCGAAACTCGTGAAGCTCTCGTGCTCGAGGCGGTTCGATTTCGTCCCCGAGGGGATCGTCCCAGCGCGAACGAGGTCGAGCGCGTGCGGCAGGATCGGAACCGCTCCGGCGACGATTTGCAGGCCGACGCCCGATGCGCGCGCGAGTTCGCCCGCGTGCCCGAGCAGGCCGAAGCCCGTGATATCGGTAGCGGCGTGCGCACCGTGGGCGAGCATCGCGCGCGAAGCGTGCGCATTCAACCGCGTCATCGATGCGACGGCGGGGGCCATCTTGAGCGCGTCGATCGCCCCGCGTTTCAACCCCGTCGCGAGTACGCCGGTGCCGACCGCTTTCGTGAGCACGAGAACGTCGCCGACCTTCGCACCCGCATTCCGTACGAATTTATCGGGATGCACCGTTCCCGTAACCGACATCCCATATTTGGGCTCGTCGTCCTCGATCGTGTGCCCGCCGAGGATCGTAACGCCCGCCTCGATCGCCACGGCGGCTCCGCCCGCGAGGATTGCCTTGAGGACGTCCGCGCCTAACGTCACGAGCGGAAAAGCACAGATATTGAGCGCCGTGAGCGGCACCGCGCCCATCGCGTAGATATCCGAGAGGCTGTTCGCCGCCGCGATGCGGCCGAAGTCGTAAGGGTCGTCGACGATGGGCGTGAAAAAGTCTACCGTCTGGACGATTGCAAGATCGTCGCGGAGCTTGTAGACGCCGGCATCGTCGTTCGTCGCGATCCCGAGCAGTACGTTCGGATCGGTCGATTGGGGCAAGCCGCGCAGAACCTGCGCGAGGTCGGCCGAGCCGACTTTACTCGCTCAACCGGCCGAACTCGCGTACTCGGTCAGGCGGATTCGGGGCGGTATGGTGGACACAACGTCGACAACCCGAACGAACGTTGCGAAGGATGCGACCGGTTAGTAGGAGACGCTCCAGATTTGCCCTTTGTAATCGTGGCAGGTATTCATGTTCGGCTCCGTGCGATCGCCCTGCGCTTTGATGCCGAGGCACTTCGTCGCGCCGAGAAGCTGACTCGTCACGTTGTAGGAGTGTGGGTCGCTCGCCGAAGCGGTAAGTTTCCACTGCTGATTCGCAACGCTCGCGCACTTCGCCATGACGACGGTCGTCGTATCCCGCGCGGCAACGCCCAAGCACACATCGGCGCCGGTGCGTTGGCTCTTGAATTTGACGAATCCGCCCTTGTTCGCAGGCGTCATCAGCCACTGCAGCGCGCTGTAATCCTTGCATGCGGCCATGAACGGGTGCGTGAGATCGTTTTCCTTGATGCCGAGACACGTGTTCGTCGGCGCCCCAGCGGAGCTTAATCGGACGTCATACGTCTCGGCGAGCGCACGCGTCGCATCGAATGCAACGAATGTCCCAGCAAATGTCAGGCAAGCAACGATCATCGAGAAACGGTGGCGCATCGTTTGTAGAAAACTCCTGGTAAAAGCAAGGTCGGCTTCTGGTAACTACCATGCACTCTCTTGCGTTCCCGCCCGCTCGCGAAGTGCCGACTCGCCGTAGGTGTCGCTTGCCCGCCGCGGGACTCTCTGGCGGAAGTAGCAAAAATATACGCCACACGCCGCCGCGTCTGTGCGCGAGCGCGCGTCACGAAGAGGATACGTTGAGCAAGCAGCTGCTATTTATTCCCGGCCCGGTCACCGTCGCCGAACCCGTGCTCGCCGCGATGGCGCGCCCGATGGTCGATCATCGTGGGCCGGAATTCAAAGCATCGCTTTCGAGCGTCGCGGCAAAAATGAAGCCGATCTTCGGCACGCAGCACGATGTCGTCGTCCTTGGCGCGTCGGGCACGGGTGGCCTCGAAGCCGCGGTTGCGAATCTGTTCGGCCCGGGCGATACCGTGCTTGCGTGTCCGGTCGGCGTCTTCGGCGAGCGCATTCGGACGATCGCGCAGACGTACGGGATGACGGTCGAAACGCTGCCGACGGTGTGGGGATCGGGCGTCGATCCGCAAGCCCTTCGCGCGCGCCTCGCCGCCGATACCGAAGGCCGCATCGCGGGCATCATGCTCACGCACAACGAGACCTCGACGGGCGTGCAAAATAATATGGCCGCCCTCGCGGAGGCGATTCGCGGACATCAGGCGCTCGTCGTTGTGGATTCGGTGAGCGGCCTCGCCGCGAGCGAATTCTGCATGGACGCGTGGGGCTTCGACGTCGTCGTCACCGCATCGCAAAAAGCCCTTTCCGTCCCGCCGGGCGCCGCGATGGTTGCGGTCTCGCCGCGCGCGTGGGCGAAGATGGAAGCGAACCCGTCGCCGCGGTACTACTTCGATTTGAAAAAGGCACGCGAGTTCGCGGACCTCGGCCAGACTCCGTGGACGCCGCCGATTTCGATCGTGTTCGCGCTCGATGTGGCCCTCGACCGTTACGCAGCGGAAGGCGCGGCGCGGTTCTGGGCGCGCCACGATCGCTATGCCCGCGCGATTCGGGCTGCGGTCGAAGCGATGGGCCTTACGGTCTTTTCGCGGGAGGGAGCGCACTCGGTAACGGTCGTCGCGATGCACGCCCCGGAAGGCGTCGATGTGAGCGCATTACGGAAAGCGTTACGCGAGGAACACGGCTACGTTTTCGGCGGCGGTCAAAAGCAACTCGCGGGCAAGCTCATCCGCATGGGCACGATGGGCGACCTCACCGAGAGCGACATCGTCGCGGGGCTCGATGCGCTTGAGTCGGCGCTGCGCGCGCAGGGCCAGAGCATCGCTTCCGGCACCGCCGTCGCGGCGGCGCATAACGTGTTCGGCCACGATCGCGAGCCGCTCGCGCGCTAGATCGTATGTCGGGCGAAGATCGGGTTCACGAACGGCCGAACGAACCACGGCATCGTGCTCTTGATCGCGTCGTCGACGGGACGATCGGCTTCGACTACCACGCGCACGAGCGGCGAACGTTGTAGGTCACCGCGTACGTCCGCCGTGAGTGGGAAGAGCATCGTCACGTAGAGGATCGCCCACGCGAAGACGACGGCTTTCCCGCCGCCGAGCGCCGCCCCGAGCGCCGCGTTTCCGATCTTGACGATCGGAAGCTTCGCGACGCGGTCGATTACCGCAGCGAGGAGCAACACGAGTACGTAGGTCCCGATTCCGACGACGACGTTTCCGACGATGTGCGCCGAGCCGATGCCCAGGTGGAATAGATCGGCGATCCAGATATCGGCGAAGCCGTCGTATCGGAGGGCGGCGAGGATCCCGAGGCCGATCGCGATCGCGCCGGTCGCTTCGGCGACGAACCCGCGCTTCAATCCGCGTAGCGCCGCGACGA
The DNA here is from genome assembly GCA_037441145.1 of Armatimonadota bacterium. GTDB lineage: Bacteria > Vulcanimicrobiota > Vulcanimicrobiia > Vulcanimicrobiales > Vulcanimicrobiaceae > JBBISR01. Next base: position 116,142 of record JBBISR010000010.1, on the reverse strand, counting down.
GCACGAACGCGCCGATGACGAGATCCGGCCAGCCGATCACTCGCGGATCGTCGCTCCGAATCGTTCGCGTAGCGTTGCAACGATCGCAGCGATCGCTGCATCGGCCTGCGCATCGGTCATCGTCGCATCGAAGCGCTGCAACGTAATGCGCAACGCTAGGCTTTTCTTATCGCTGGAAATCTGCGCGCCGCGATATTCATCGAACACGGAAACGTTTTGGATCGCGTCGTCGCCTGCGGCACGGGCCGCCGCCGCCACGTCGGCTGCGTTGATCGTCGGATCGAGTACCACGGCGAGATCGCGTTCGATCGCCGGGTATTTTGATGTTTGCGTAAATAGCGGCATCGTCGAGGCCGGGAGGCGGTCGATGAAGACGAACGCTGCGTACGTCGGACGCTCGATTTCGTAGGCGTGCGTAAGGCGCGGATCGATCGCGCCGACGTAGCCGATCTCGATACCGTCGACGACGATCGCTCCCGTCTTGCCGGGGTGGAGGCCCGGTACCGTGCCGCGGGCGATCGTCGCGGAACGGCCGAGTACCGTGCGAACGAACGCGAGCGCATCGGCCGCGATCGTGAGATACCCCGGCTCCGTGCCGCCGTTCGGTGCCGCAATCGCGCTCGCGGAGCGCATCCATTGGACGAGCGCGGTCTCCACGGGCATGCCATCGGGACCGAGCGCGAAAACGTGTGCGATTTCGAATGCGCGTGCATCGGCAAGCGCTCGGCGCGGAGCGAGCCAGGCGAGGTGTGCCGGCAATAACGAGAAGCGCAAATAGCGCTGATCGTCCGAGAGCGGGTTGCGGATCTCGACGAGCGCGGGCACGTCGATGCCTGCGGTACGGAAACGCTCGGTGACGCCGATGGGTTCGAGCGCGAGCGTGACGAGTTCGCGATACCCGAGTGCGGCAAGCGTGTGCGCGATCGTGCGTTCGCGATCGAAGGGAGCGCTCGAAACGGCGTGCGGGGCTACGGCGGGAACTTCGAGCCCAACGCGATCGTAACCGATGACGCGCGCGATCTCTTCGACGACATCGGCGGCGATCGAGACATCGCTGCGCCAATACGGAACGCGCACTTCGAACGACTTGACGTTTTCGATATCTTTCGGATCGAGATCGAGGATCTCGATGAGTTCGGGCGTCAACATCGTGTCGACGCCGAATCCGAGCTTGCCGAGGGAATCCATGAGCTCGCGATCGGTAACGGAAAACCCGAGGATGCGCGAGATATCCGATTTCGTGATGTCGACGATCGTCGGGAAGCCCATCGTTCGGCCGAAGCCGCGCGGCATGTGCACGGCGCCGCCTTCGATTTCGAGAAAACGCGCGGCGCGCGCGGCACCGATATCGCAAAGCCCGATCGGGAGATTTTTTTCGTTGCGCGACGAGGCTTCCGTGCGCATCCCGAGCGCGGTGCCCATGCGACGGATGCGCGATCCGACCCAGCATGCGCTTTCGATGACGAGTTCGCGCGTCGTCGCGCTGACTTCGCTCACCTGGCCGCCTTTGAGGCCCGCGAGGCCCGTCGGGCCGTTCTTGTCCGCGATCACGAGCGCGGTCGGCGTGAGCGTGCGCTCTTCGCCGTCGAGCGTCACGATCGGTTCGCCGTCGCGCGCGTCGCGCACGATGATGTGCTGTTCTTCGATCTTATCGTAATCGTAGAAATGGAGCGGCTGGCCGAGTTCGAGCATCACGAAGTTCGAGATGTCGACGAGGTTGTTGATCGGGCGCTGGCCTGCGAGAGCGAGCCGAACCTGCATCCACGCTTTCGCCGGACGCACGTCCACATACGAAACGCGCTGCGCGACGAAACGGCGGCAATCGGTGCTCTCGAGCGTCACGCGCAAATCGAGCGAGTCGAACGAGCGCGTGACGACGACGCCGTCTTCGACGCGCGCGCCGCCATAGGTAACGTAGGTTTCCGGGAAGCGGAGTTCGGTGCCGAAGCGCGCGGAGAGTTCGCGCGCGAGGCCGACCATCGAGAGCGCGTCGACGCGATTGGTCGTTACCTCGACTTCGAGAATCGGATCCGCGAGGCCGAAAAGCGCAACGACATCCGCGCCATTGCGTGCATCGGAATCGAGCTGCATGATGCCGTCTTCGAACCACTCGGCAACGAGGCCGAGCTCACCCGCGGAACAGAGCATCCCTTCGGATGCGATGCCGCGCATCGTGCGCGGCGCGATTGTCATCTCCGGAAGTTGTGCGCCGATCTTCGCAACGGGCACGACTTGGCCAACGCCAACGTTCGTCGCCGCCGTCGCGATCGTGAGCATCTCGGTCGCACCTACGTCGATCGTGCACACTTGCAGACGATCGGCGTTCGGATGTTTTTCGATGTTGACGATCGTGCCGACGACCACGCCCGTGATGACGGGTGGCGTCACCGCGATATGCGTCGGAAATCCCGCGAGCGAGAGTGCATCGGCGATCGCGTGCGGATCGTCCGGCAGGTCGACATAGTCGCGCAACCACGCGATGGGGGCAAGCATGGTATTCGGACTTCCTTATGCGAGCTGCGCGAGAAACGTGGGGTCGTTCTCGAAAAGATGACGGATGTCGTCGATGCCGTAGCGCGTCATCGCGATGCGCTCGACGCCGACGCCGAAGGCCCACCCGGTGACTTCGCTCGGATCGTAACCGACGTTGCGGAGCACGTTCGGGTGCACCATGCCGCAGCCGCCGATCTCGATCCAACCCGAAGCGCTACACGTCTTGCAGCCGGCACCCGCACAACCCGGGCAGGTCGTATCGATCTCCGCACTCGGTTCGGTGAACGGGAAGAACGACGGGCGAAAACGCACTGCTTGTTCCGCGCCGAAAAGCTCGCGACACATCCCGGTTAGCATCCCGCGTAAATGGCCGAAGTGCACGCCCGGTGCGACGAGCAAGCCTTCCATCTGGTGGAACATGTACGAGTGTCGCGCGTCCATTTCGTCGCGCCGATACGCGCGCCCGGGATTGACGATCGCGATCGGTGCCGGGTTCGCACGCATCGCGCGCACCTGCGCGGGCGAGGTGTGCGTGCGTAGGAGCAGTTCGATGCCCTTGAGGTAAAACGAGTCGTGCCCTTCGCGCGCCGGATGATCCGGCGGGATGTTGAGCGCGTCGAAATTATTGTCGTCCGTCTCGATCTCGGGGCCCATGATGACGGCGAATCCGTGGCGCTCGAAATAGCGTGTGGCGTCCTCGATCGTCGTGCGGATCGGATGCAGCGAACCGAGGATCGCGGGCTTCGGCGGAAACGTCACGTCGATCGTATCCGTGAGCATCGCGTCGAGCTTCTTGCGTTCGAGCGAAGCGCGCGCCGCGTCGATGCTCGCTTCCATCGCGACCACGGCGTCGTTGATCGTTTTGCCCGCTGCGGGACGCTCGGCATTCGGCAGTTCGCCGATGCTCCGGCGAATGGCCGTAACCTCGCCGCTTCGGCCGAGATAGGTCACACGGACGTCGTCGAGGGCCCGTTCGTCGATGGCTGCGGCAACCGCCGCATCGATGCGGGCGGCGAGGGCCGCGAGTCGGTCCGTAAGATCGCTCATCAAGCCTTCAGTACGATAAAAAGAGACGCCCGGCCTAGTTGCCGAGCGTCTCTTTTCATGACCTATGACGCGGTGGGCGCCGGGTTCGTCTTACGGTAGAGCAGATACGCGTTGATCGATCCGGTGTTCGCGAACAATTTCCAGAAGAGTTCGGTCGTGCGCATGTGCGGCAGGTCCCTTTGCTAATCCGTAGGTTATGCGGGCGGGCGGTCTCGCTGACGGGCGAAGTATATCAGAGCAACTTTCCTTCGCCAAGACTTGACAGTCCGGTAACATCCGTCACCGTCGTCGGCGCGAAGCGCGTCTGCTTGGCGAGCTCGTAGAGGACGATACTGCCCGCGATCGCGGCGTTTAAACTTTCGGTCTGCCCGATTTGGGGGATCGCAAGCGCGCGGTCCCAACCGGGAAGCCACGAAGCGACGCCGTGACGCTCGTTTCCAACGGCGAGGATCGTGCGCGGCGGGAAAACGAACTGCGGCAGCGGTTCGCCGTCGAGTGCCGTTGCGACGATCGGCCGGCCCGCGAGGCGCGCTTCGGTAATGAGGGTATCGGCACGCGCGACGACGACGTTCGCGCGGAACAGCGCGCCCATCGCGGCGCGAACCACCTTCGGTCCGTACGGCTCCACGCCGCCCGCTCCGAAGATCACGCTCGAAACGCCGAACGCTTCGGCCGTGCGCACGAGCGTTCCGGCGTTGCCCGGGTCCGCGACACCCGCGAGCAGCAAGATCGGCTCGGTCCCCGCGAGCATCGCGGAGAGATCCGCATAGCGCGTCGGCGCGACGCCGAGCAAACCCGTCGGTGTCTCGACATCGGAGATGCGCGCGAAGGTGCGTTCGTCGACGATGAAGAGCGGGATGCCATCGCGCTCGAGGGACTGTGCGACGCCGTTGCCCGCGCCGCGCTCCGTCGCGTAACACGCTTCGAGGACGACGCCGCTGCGGCGCGCTTCTTCGAGAAGAAGAGGGCCCTCGACGAGGTAACGCCCGGCCTCGCGCCTACCGCGCGGGGTTTGGAGTTGTTTTACCGCAGCGATGCGCGGATTCGAGGAGGCGAGGGGTTGCGGCACTCCCCGGACGTTCCGGCGCCGCGGCGGCGAGCCTCCTCGCGCTACGCACGCGGTGCTCGAAGATGCAACGGGCGAACGTGTCGCGCATTCTATGCAAGTATGGGGCGTTTTGTCGAACTCGGATCACTTGCCATCATGGGCCTGATCGCGGCGATTTTCGGGCGCGGGCTTCTTGGAGAAATGCACCGGCATCAACTCCCGTCGATGCTGTTCTTAGCGGCGCTGACGATCCCGATCGGGCTTGCGATGCGTCGCGCCTATCGGGGCGACCCGGATCAGGTGCGCGTGCGCGTGACGAAAGCGGTGCTGTATCTCGCGGCGGTGCTCTTCGCGCTCGCGACCGTAGCGGCACCGACGAAATGGCTGATCCCGTCGTGCATCGTCGCGTGCGTCGTCGCGCTCGTCTTCGAGGGCATCACGATCGCCGCACCGAGCGCTGCATCGAATCGCTCGCGACCTGGGTAGGAGATGCCATGCGGATTTTTCTGACCGGAGCAACGGGCTATATCGGCTCGGCCGTCGCGCAGGCGTTGAAGAAACGCGGCCACGACGTCGTCGGCCTCGCACGCAACGCCGAAGCGATCGATGCACTGCGGCATGCGGATATCCGAGCGGTGCACGGATCGCTCGATACGCCGAATGTGATTCACGAGATGGTTCGTGACGCAAATGCGGTCGTGCATCTCGCGCAGGAGCAAAGCCCCGAAGGTGCTGCGAAAGATCGCGCGTTCGTCGACGCGGTACTCGGCGCGCTGCACGACGATCACGAAGCGTTTCTGTATACGGCGGGCGCGTGGGATTACGGAAGCCGCGGCGATGTGCTCTTGAGCGAAGATGCGCCGCTCGAACCGCTCGCGATGGTCGCGTGGCGTAAGGAGCATCAGGAGCGCGTGCTCTCTGCAAGCGACCATGGTCGCACGATTCGCACGGTCGTCATCCGCCCCGGCATCGTTTACGGCGACGGAGGCGGGATTCCGGGGATGATGGCGGCGCAAGCAAAAGCGGGCGACCTGCGCATCGTCGGCGATGGCGCGAATCGGTGGCCGCTCGTGCGCCTCGACGAACTCGCGGAGCTCTACGTTCTGGCGCTCGAACGCGCTCCGGCGCGCGCGGTCTATAACGCCGCGCACGATCACGCAACCTATGCCGAGATCGCGCGCGCGATCCATCGGTCGACCGGCGGAAACGGTGACGTACCGAGCGTTACGCTTGCCGAGGTGTCGAAAAGCATGGGCGGTTTCGCCGAAGCGCTCGCCGCCGATATCCAGCTCGATGCGAGCAAAGCGCACCGCGAACTCGGGTGGAAGCCGGAGCGCCCCTCGCTGATCGAAGAACTCTCCGGCTCGACGCTCATTTAGGCGGTCGTCTCGCGCTCCACGTCCTCGACGACCATGATGGCGTGCGCGATCATGCCGGTGTCGTCGGCCGCGAGCACTTCTTCGGCGAGTTCGGCGTGGTGCTCGTCGGTTACTTCGGCCTGATCGGGTGCTGAGGCGGTTTCATCAGATGAATGCATTGCGGGGTTCTACCCATGCGCGACAAGCGCGACGCGGAGCGAAGGCGAAAGCGTCACCCGTGAACGTCGTAAAGAGTCACCGGATTTATGAAGGCCGCGTCATCAACGTGCGCGTGGACGAACTCGACGACGATGGTCGGCAAATCAACGCCGAGGTCGTCGAGCATCGCGGTGCGGTCGTGCTCGTCGTGTGCCCTTCGCCTGCCGAAATCGTGCTCGTACGCCAATTTCGGTATCCGCTCGGCAAGACGACGTGGGAAGCGCCAGCGGGCGGAATCGAGGCGGGCGAAACGCCCGAGGCCGCCGCGATCCGCGAGTTGCGTGAGGAGACGGGCTATCGCGCCGAGCGCGTGCAGCGCTTGTGGTCTGCCTATTCCGCACCCGGTTTCTGCGACGAACTGCTCCATTTTTATGCCGTTACGGAGTGGACGGTCGGTGCGGCCGAACCCGATGAAGGCGAACACGATATGCAGATGCGCACGTTTGGGGTCGACGAAGCGTGGGCGATGGTCGAGCGCGACGAGTTACCCGACGCGAAAACGCAGATCGCCCTAGCCTGGGCTCGTTCGCGCGCGCGGTGAGGACCGAGCCACTTGGCGCGGCGATCGTCGCGTTGCAACGATTTCTCATGGAAGGCGTGCGTGCCGATCCGGCAGCAAACGGCGGCGCGCCGCTCGCCTCGTGCGCGACACTTGACTACGCGCTGATGCTCGCAAGGGACGTTCCCGGCGTGCAGATGGGCCCGCTCGAGCGAACGATCGCAATCGACGAAGCGCTGGGAAATGCGGTCGACGATGCGTTGGCCCTGTTGCGTAGCCTCGTCGCAAGAGATATTGCCGAAGCGAAGACGTTCGTCGCGGCGCACGGTCTCGGGCGCGGCATGCTCGCAACGCTCGGCGTCCTCGTGCGCCGGCCGGGTGTAGCGACGACCGAAAGGCGGTTCTCGCTCGTCATCTTGACCGACCAGCTTGCGGAGCGCAGCGCATGACGTACGAACGCGCGGTAACGAGCGTCCGCGAACGCTTTGCGCGGTTCGATGCCGCGGACGGCGAGCGCGTTGCGGATGCGATGCACTCGCGCATCCATCTCCACGATGCGCCCGCGTCGCGTACGATCGTGCTCTTTCACGGGTTAACCGCAAGCCCACTTGCCTATGAAAAACTCGGCCTCGAGTTATTTCACGAAGGCGCGAATGTCGTCATCCCGCGCATCCCGCGTCACGGCCACAGCGATCGCATGACGACCACGCTGCGCTATTTGCACGCCGACGAAATAACGTCGTTCGCCGATGGCGTGATCGATGCGCTCGTACCGCTCGGTGGCCGCATCGAAGTGCTCGGGCACTCGCTCGGTGGGCTCATGGCGTGTTACCTCGCACACCAACGGCCCGAAGTATTTCGCGCGATCCCGCTTGCGCCGTTTCTCGGTATCTTGCCGATCCCGCACGAAGCGCATGAGCCGTTTTATGCGGCGATCCGCAAGCTTCCGAATCGGTTCATGTGGTGGAATCCGATCGCCAAAGAGAAGCAAGTGCCGACGCATGGGTACCCGCGATACCCCACGCATGCGATCGCGATGATGGCCTCGATCGGCGACGATCTTCGCGCGCGTGCGATGCGCGAGCCACCCCGCGCGCAACACGTCGATATGCTCTTGAACGCGAGCGAAGGCTCGATCAACAATCGCACCGCGCGCGATCTCGCGGCGCGGTGGCAAGCGCACCGCGCGAGCGCGGCACGCGTGCACACGATGACGGGTCTCCCCGTCTCGCACGACGTGATCGAGCCCCTCAAACCCGGCTCGCTCTACCCGCGTGTGTATCCGCTCTTACGTCGCATGCTCGCCGAGCCGCAAACAGAAGACACCACGCACGCGGTGTGAGATGGGCGCATGGTTCTCATTGTCGCTCGCTTGGGCAACGCGCACCGCGTCTATAATATGAGCACGTTGTTTGAGAGAAGGCTATAAATCGGGAGGTGAGCGAGTGTTGCGTTTTGATTTCATGATGGTGTATCATGAAATCGGAGGTTCTGATGACCAACGTTCGAGAGCTTTTCCCTGGTCGCGATCCGATTGCACAATTCGTTCGTATCGGCCGAGACCACCACAAAATGGATGGGCTTCTTACTGCAGAGCGGTTTCCAGTTGACCGAGCTGTCTTTAAAGCTGGGCTCGTCTCGCAGCAAGTTGACTTTTTGGCGGAGCTCCAAAAACGAGCTGAAACGATCCTTGATCCCGGTATCGCAGAACTTGCGAGTATCGGTCGATCCGAGGGTCTTCCATCGCGTGCGCCATGGGCAGCTGAAGGTCGTCCAATAGAACCGTCGGATCTCGTTAATCGGGAGACCCTTGCACAAATCGCACGATTCGCGATCAAGCATCACTTTGACGCGGTTTTAAGCCCGACACGTTATCACGAACGTATTAGCAAAGAAGACCTCTCCGTCGATCTAATGGCTTGTAAACTGCTCCGGGAAGCGCTCGACCGCGAAGGCGGCGCCGCGGTTGCGATAGATTATCGTTTGTCAGTCGCTCACCGTGCGCTAAAAGACAACGATCAGCTCGCGCTCGTGTTACGCCATCTGCCACATGCTCCAACTGAGAATCTATGGCTGCACATTTCGCCATTCGGTTCGGATGCCTCAGCCGGAATTGTTAGGCGCCTGATCGAGACAATCGCGCGATTTGAGCAACTCAATATGCCGATCGTCGTCGATGGGGTCGCAGGATTGCCAGCCCTTGCGCTTCTTGCCTTTGGCGCTGCGGGCGGCATCGCTCACGGCGTTGCCGATCAAGAGCGCTTCGAAGGAAACGCTTATCACAAAGCTCCGCGAAAATCTTCAGGTGGTTCAGCTCCAGCGCGTGCGCTTGTACCGGGGCTTGATCGACAACTTACGCGGCAACAATATGACGCGATAGCGAACGCTCCTGGCGGACGTGCGCTTATTGCGTGTTCCGACCGCCAGTGCTGTCGCAACGGAACCGCCGATACGTGGGACAATCCGAAGGCGCACTATCTGCGGCAGCGGCGTTTGCCAATCGAAGCAATGGGGGAGATCCCAAATCTCCGACGCGTGTCTCACTTTATCGACATCGACCTTCGAAATGCGGAGAAAAAAGCTGGCGCGTTCTCGCGCCTCAAGGTCTCCGATGCTAAGGTCGATACATTCATTCGTGAACAACAAAAACGTGTCTATAACTTTGCGCCCACTCTAACAGCTGTGCAAGAGAAAGCAGTGCTAGATCGTCGTTCGCGCGCACCACAATTACGCATCAAGCGGAATACTCAAGCTCAGCAAGGGGCGCGCTAGTGGGCTCGGCCGTTGCTCAGATGCTCGGAGAACTTCAAAATAAGGGTGGACTTCAAGGGCGTGATATTGCTAATGTGACGCACGTATCGCCAGCGTCGGTTTCTCGATGGTTTGCAAACGCTGCCTCGCCGTCGATCGACGTACAAACGTTGCTTGTGGATTTGCGCTACGTTGTGGATCGACTTGCGGATTTTTACACACCGGAAGAGACGCGGATTTGGCTTCATGCACGGAATGCGATGTTGAACCATGAACGCGCGATCGATTTGATAGCCGAGGATCGCACGAAAGAAGTTCTTGCAGTAATCGAACGACTCGCCGCCGGGGTTTTCATCTAAAGATGGCCGTTCGCCGACGAATCCGCGATCTGGACCTCGTCGACGCGATCGATCGATTCGAGCGCACTCGCTTCCAAGGCCAGGCGTGGCGCGTTGTCTCGCATGGGCGCGACCCGCTCGACGCATCTCGTGCGGGCGGTCGTTGGGATCTCGGTTCGACCGACGTGCTCTACACGTCGCTCGAACCGCATGGCGCGATCGCCGAGCTCGCGTATTACATGAGCCTATTGCCAGTCAAACCCTCGCGCAAAACGTACGTTTGCCACGAGATCAGCGTCAATCTTTCGTCGGTCATACGGATCGAAACGATCGACCGACTTGTCGATCTCGGTGTCGATCGAGCTCGATATCACGAGCGTCTCTACGAGCGGACGGCAGAGATTGGCGACGCTGCTGCGTTCCTCGGCTGCGACGGCCTCATCGTCCCAAGCGCTCGATCCAAGGCCTTCAACCTGATGATCTTCGTCGAGGCGGTTGATGTGGTAAACGTGTCGGCTACCGGAACCTCGATGGCTGTCGACCTTGCCGGTCTATAGTGCTCGCAACGACAACGACGCGCAGATGCGGTAGTGGAAGCATTCCGTTCACGGCTTTTTCCAATCGAAAAGAAAAGGCGCGCGCTTCGCTTACCGATGATCGCTAGCGGTTCGGACCGATTTTAATTTCTACGGACGAGAGCGGCTGGCTCGTCGCGCCGCCGTAGCGCTGGGAGACGGTGGCGGTGACGTGCAGCGGAATTTTCTTCGATGGCCCGAAAGTGACATCGTAACGGACGCGGGAGCTCGGCGTTACCGAGCCGCCGACCGCGCGCGTTTCCGTGCGATCGATCGTCGTCGCGAAGCGCATCCCGCTTCGCGCATAGGTGAAGCCCGCTTTCGCATTTGCGGAAACACCGGCCAGCGGGTTCGCTACGTCGCTCGCGCTGGTCGTTGCGGCACCGAGCCCGAACGTCGCGTTGAGCCCGGGCACGATGCGGCGCGAGAGGCGGAAGTCGTTTTCGTACGTACGCGTCGTACCGTCGTTCGTGCGCGCGTCCTTTGCGGTGAGGCTGACGCTGTAGCCGCCCGAGCGCATGCGCTGCGCGAACACGAGTGCGACGCGGCCGCTCGTATCGAGCCCATCGAGTGCGCTCGAAAATTTGAGATCGAGGGTGCGTCCGGCGCTTAAGCGATAGGCAAACCCGAGGCCACCATCGAGACGACGGGCGTCGATGGCGTCCGGGCTCGCACCGCTGACGGTGAAACGCGTCTCGATCGCGCCGATGGTCGCGCTCGTCGAGAGCGCTACACGCTCGTTCTTTCCCGTGTGCGTGACGTGGAGGTCATACCCGACGCCGGGCGAGGTTTTCGCGAAACCGAATCCGCCGAACGCGCCATCGCGACCGTTGCCCGCATCGAATCGAACAATGCCGGCATCCGTGCGCACCAGGTAGTCGAGCCCGTACAGGTTTGCGACCGTGGATGCCGCGTCGTCACCGGTAAAATACGCAAATCCGGCGGTCTGCTGGCCGAACGTGCGCTCGTAGCGCACGCCGGAGCCGGTGAGGTTCGCATCGCCGAGCGCATCCAGCGTCGTCGTTATCGTGCCGAGTTGCAGCGCGCTATCGGGGGCCGTCACGCCAACGGCGGGCGTCGTGTGTCCGGTGACCGCGATAACGGTCACTTGCGGCGCGACTGGCGCCGCATCGGCAAGCGCGCGCGCTGGCACGGCGAGTGCCACGACGATAGCGGCTGCAAACGCCGTGAGCGGGCGGGTGGCTTTCGGTCCGTACACGGCGAGCCTCCGAAATCGGCGCGGGGAAATCCAGCGTTTCGCAACGTCGCTAGCGCGCGCCCGCTGGGCGCCCGCCGATCTCGGATACGAAAACGAGGCGGCGATCGTTCGCCACCTCGTTTCTTTTTCGGGGGATGAAACCGGGGTCTGGGTTTAGGCTGCGGTGCTCTGCTGCGCTTCGATCGCGTTCTTCGCGATGCCGACCATCTGCTTGAATCCGGCCGCGTCGTGCACGGCGAGATCGGCGAGGGCCTTACGATTCACGATCACGCCCGCTTTTTTCAAGCCGGCCATGAGGCGCGAGTACGCGATGCCTTCGATCCGGGCCGCCGCGTTGATGCGCGAGATCCAGAGCGAGCGATAGTCGCGCTTGCGTACGCGACGATCGCGAAACGCATACGAGAGCGAGTGCAGCAGCGCTTCGTTCGCTACGCGGTAATTGCGGCGGCGCGCCGCGCGGAAGCCCTTGACGAGCTTCATGACCTTGCGGCGGTGCTTGATACCGTGGACGCCGCGCTTGATTCTTGCCATGAACGAGTACTCCGAGAATGCTCAGCAAAGCCGAGCGGGGCGCATTACAGCAGGTAGGGGATTTGCGGCCCAAACCGCTTGAGGTCGCCCTTGAACACGGGCTGATCTTTCCGGAAATTGCGCTTGCGCTTCCGGGTCTTCTTGCTCAGGATGTGGCCGCAACCGGAGAACTGGTGACGGTGCGAAACTTTGCCGTTTGCGCTAACCTTCACGCGTTTCGCGGTACCGCGGTGCGTACGAATCTTTGGCATGTTATCCCCCGACGTTCGCGACTGCTTCGTCGTTCGGTTCGACTGGCTGCTCCGCGCCCGCTTCGATTACGGCATCGTCGCGATGCTCGTGATCCTCGTGGTGCTCGGCATCCTCGTCGTGTGCTCCGGAAGCTTCCTCTGCAGCATCGGCTGCAGCGGCGGCATCCACGGCCTCGTCCTTCACGTGCGTGAACTTCGGAGGCCCGAGCGGAACGGCGCGCGGTGCGAGAATTAAAAACATGTTCTTGCCTTCGAGCTTCGCATCACGCTCGACGATCGCGATATTCGTCATATCGGCGGTCATGCGATCCAGAAGCCGTTTCCCGAAGCTCGTGTAGGTGATCTCGCGCCCACGGAACATGATCGTGACCTTGACTTTGGAGCCGTCGGCGAGCAGGCGTTCGGCCATGCGCGCTTTGACTTCGTAATCGTGGGTCTCGATTTTCGGGCGGAGCTTCACTTCCTTGAGCTCGTAGTTCTTCTGTTTCTTCCGAGCGTCTTTGTCTTTTTTCGCCTGTTCGTACTTGAGGCGACCGTAATCGCTGATCCGGCACACGGGCGGTACCGCGGTCGGTGAGACCTCGATCAGATCGAGCCCCTTCGAACGCGCCATTGCGAGGGCGTTCTCCGTGGGCATCACACCGAGTTGCGCGCCTTCGTCATCGATGACGCGGACGGTTCGGATGCGAATTTGGTCGTTGATACGAAGTGGTCGAGCTATGGCCAGCCTCCGGCTTGAGCGGACAAAAAAAGAGATGCGTTGCCGAAGCAACTCAACTCTTTGGTGAAACCGACGCGGCTTTTGGGACGCGCGGTATTCGAGAGAAGAACCGGATCGCCCGAAGGCATCCGGTGAGACCGCTTACGCAGCCTGCTTCGGCTCGCGTACGATAGCACACTCGGAGCGCGAAATCAACCGTGAGCCGGGCGGGCGGGCGTTACCCGCCGCCCTCGGGCTGACGTTTAGGGAAGCGGGAGGCGCGGACGGGGGCCGATCTTCGGTTCGCGATCGCCCTCGGCGCGCGCGATGGCCATGAGTTCGAGCGCCTTGTCCATCTGCGGATCGACGCCGGCGGCCGATTCGTGCGGCGCGATGTCGACTTCGTGGGTCGGGTCCGTACCGTAGTTTTCGACCGCCCAGCCGACATCCGAGAACCAGAACGAGTATTCGGGCTGCGTGGTGACGGTGCCGTCGACGAGGTGGTGGTAGGGGTTGATGCCGATCACGCCGCCCCACGTGCGCTTCCCGACGAGCGGCCCGAGGCCGTAGAGCTTGAAGCAGTGGCTGAAGATGTCGCCATCGGAACCGGCAAACTGGTTCGTGATCGCGACCATCGGCCCGCCGACCGATTCCGGCGGATAGGGAACGGGGTTGCCGTACCGCGTGACGTCGTACCCGACGCGCTTGCGGGCGAGCTTCTCGAGCAGCAACGGCGATACGTGCCCGCCGCGGTTATACCGAACGTCGACGATCAGGCCGTCGCGCTCGAATTCCGAGAGATAGCCGCGGTGGAATTCCGAGAAACCCCACGGGCCCATGTCCGGGATGTGCAGGTAGCCGACCTTGCCGTCCGTTTTCGCGTGGACGATGGCGCGGTTCGCTTCCACCCACGCGCGGTAGCGCAACATCCGCTCGTCGCGGAGCGCGCGCACGAGGACCCGGCTACGCACGCCGTCGCGCACGATGCCGAGGGCGACGTCTCGCCCGGCACAGTTGACGAGGAGCGCTTCCGGTGGTGTCTCGGCATCGAGCGCGCGGCCGCCCACGGAGACGATCGCATCGCCGATGCGCACGTCGACACCGGGTTCGGCGAGCGGCGAATCCGCATCGCGCTCCCACGAGTCGCCGCGGAGGATCGCCGTGATTCGATAGCCGCCGCGTGCTGCATCCCACGCATAATCCGCGCCGAGGAAACCGCGACGGTACTGCGGCGGAACGCGATGGTCGCCGCCGATTTCGTACGCGTGCGAGGTGCCGAGTTCGCCCTGCATCTCCCAGATGAGATCGGAGAGCTCCGCGCGCGTGCGGAGGCGCGGCAGAAGCGGGGCGTACCGCGCATAGACCGCGTCCCAATCGACGCCGGACATCGTCTCGTCCCAGAACTGCTCGCGCTGCAAACGCCACGCTTCCGCAAACATCTGCGCCCACTCGAGTTGCGGCTCGACGAGCACGCTCGCACGCGAGAGATCGAGCCAACCCGTGCGCCGTGACATCTCTATCGGCGGCTTCGCATCGTCGTCGTCTTCCGGCAGATCGGCGCCCGCATCGATCGCGCGCATGCGCTCGTGCGAGACATACAAAAGCGTACGGTGGTCGGCGCCGAGCGTGAAGTCGTCGACGTCGCTCGCGAGCGTTGCGCCACGTTGCGCTTCGAAGTCGTACGCGAGCAGCGCCGCGCCCTCGTCGTCGCCGTGCGCGTTCGGCCGGATGCCGCGGGTTGCGTGCGAGGAGAAGATCACGCGCTTACGCGCCGCAACTAACCGCCCGTAATTGCCGGGTTCGACGGGTAGGCCGATGATGCGGCCGTGGATGCCGTCGAATTCGATGACGACGGGTTTCGGCGCTTTCGACTCGGGCTTTTCGTCCTTGCCGTCCTTCTCGTCGTCGCGCTCGTCCTCGGCGTCGTCTTCTTTGCCCTTACCGTGCAGCGATTGCGGTTTTGCGATCAGCGGATTTGCGACATCGCGGCGCAAGGTGACCGCGTACGGACGGCCCGCTTGCGGGAAGCTCAGATCGAATTGCAGCGCGTCGTAGACCGGATGGAAATCGCGCATCGAGAGCAGGTACAGATAGTCGCCGTCCGGATCCCACGCGGGCGAGTAGTCGACGCGAACGAACGACGTAACGGTGTGAATCTCGCCCGTCGTGAGGTCGGCGATGCGGATGACCGAAGCTTGCGATGCGGGCGACCACGCGTACGCGAGCCATCGGCCATCGGGCGAAAACGCTAGGCCGCTCGGCAGATCGCCGGGCGACGAGTCGAGGATGCGCGGCACGCTTTCGCCCGCCGCGAGGTAGGCGACTTCGTGTTTGTGCGTCGAGAACGCGAGCGCGTCGTCGATCGGCGATGCGGCGAGTTCGTCGATGCGGCCGATGCTCTCGTGCGTGCGGTACACGCGCTCTTCTGCGCGGTCTGCAACGACCGTCGCGATGCGCTCGAAGCCCGCGCTGTCGTCCGTAAACGCGATTCGTTTACCATCGTGCAGCCAGACGACGTTGCGGCAGCGCGAAGCGCTCGTCTCGCCGTGAAAGGTGACGGCTTCTTCCCAGAGCGGCATCGTGAACGGTGCGCCGCGCGCGATGAACGTCATCTGCGTGCCGTCGGGTGACGGCGCGAACGTTTCCACGAAATCGCTCGCATCGACGAAGCGACGCGTTGCTTGTGCCGAGCTTGAGCGCGCGCGCACGTCGATGCGTCGCGTCACGCCGGAGCGCGTGTCGATGACGGCGAGTTCGCCGCCCGCCACGTACACGATATGCACGCCGTCCGTCGCGGGATAGCGCGCGAAGTACGTTTTTTCGTCGCTGTGCTTGCGCACGTCCGCGCCATCGGGCGTCGCGGAATAGATGTTCGCGATGCCCTCGTGGTCGGAGAGAAAATACACGCGGTCGTTCGCCCACATCGGCCACACGATGTTGCCGCCGAGCTCGGGGACGAAGCGCGCGAACGTGCCGCTCGCGGCGGCATCGATCCAGAGCTCGCCTGCGGTGCCGCCGCGATAGCGCTTCCAGCGCGCGGGATCGATCGCGTTGCGCCCGATCGCCGTGCGTCCGCTCGCGTCGATCGCGAACGTCATCGCATGGCCGAACGCGTACGGGCGCGGCGCGCCTCCTGCGACTGCGATCGCGAACGCATTCGTTTCTTTCGCAAACGGCGAACCAGCATCCGACGTGAAATAGATGTCGTTGCCGTCGGCCGACCAGCCTGAGCAGAAGCACGCGTCCGAACCGAGGTACGTGAGCCGTCGCGGCGCGCCGCCCGCGGCGGGCATGACGTAGATTTCGGGGTGCCCCTCATCGCGGCCGACGAACGCGATCAGCGATCCATCGGGCGAGAGCCGTGGCGTCGTGATTTCGCCCGCGCTCGTCGTAAGGCGACGCGCTTCTCCACCCGCAAGCGGTACCGACCAGAGGTCGTCTTCGGAAACGAAAGCGACCGTGTCGCCGGAAATCGTGGGATATCGGAGGTAGCCGCGCAGGTCCATCCCGACATCGTTGCCCCCGCTCGTTGCCGTGTCCTCGGGCTCGCCGCGATCGGAAATTGAAACGGAAATCCGTGGCGCGGTATGAAAAGAAGTGCGCCGATGGACGAACGCGCGGCCCCGGCCTTTCTTACGAGCGACGCTCGCCGCGCGCGCTATACTTGGACGTCCTGGGCCGAGATTGCGACTTTTCTCGCAGAGCATCGGAGTGGCACGATCGCCGTCCACGACACGCCCTGGCCTTACGCGGTCGGAATGTCGTTTGTGTTCGACGGCGCCGCCTTTCACCTACGCTTCTCGCGAACCGGTAAGCTCGCAACGGCGCTTCGTGCCGATCCGCATTGCACGATCACCGTATACGAAGTATTCGGCATCGATGAAGACCCCGCGCATGATACGCGGAGCGTGCGCTACCGCAGCATCGTCGCGCGATGCGAAGCGGAAGTGCGCGATCACGATATCGGCGAGGGGCGAACGATCGCTGCCGTGACGGCGCGCGTCATTTCCATGTCTGCGAAAGAACGGCGTTCTGCATGACGCGCGGGTGTGGCATTTGATCGAGAACTTGCTCGACGAATTTCGCGCGGGGCGGCCGCGTGCGCTCGCGCGCGCGATCTCGTTTGCGGAATCGGGCCGCGGTGCCGAACTCGCGCGCCATCTGCATCCGCTCGCCGGCCGCGCGCGAACGATCGGGCTTACGGGTCCACCGGGTGTCGGGAAATCGACGCTGTGTTCCGCCCTCGTGCGTCATGCGCGCGCGGAGAATCTGACCGTCGGCGTGATCTCGGTCGATCCGAGCTCGCCGTTCTCGCACGGTGCGTTGCTCGGCGATCGCATCCGTCTGACGGAGCACTTCGTCGATCCGCACGTGTTCATCCGCTCGATGGCGAGCCGCGGGCACCTCGGCGGCATCGCGGGCGCAACCGCCGACTCCGTCTTTCTTATGGACGCGTTCGGGCTCGATGTCGTGATCGTCGAAACGGTCGGTGTCGGGCAATCGGAAATCGAAATCGCGGAGATTTGCGACACGACACTCGTCGCGCTGCAGCCCGGTAGCGGCGATTCCGTGCAAGTGCTCAAAGCGGGCATCCTTGAAGTCGCGGATGTGTTCGTCGTCAACAAAGCCGATCACCCGAGCGCGCTGCAACTCACGAGCGAGATCCGCTCGATGATGGAGATGCTGTCGTTCCGCGGCTGGGTGCCGGAACTCGTTTCCACGCAAGCGCTTTCGGATAAAGGTATCGACACGCTGTGGGCGGCGATCGGCGCGCACGAAAAGTATCTTCGCGAGAGCGGCGAGATCGTCGCGCGGCGTCGGCAGGCGTTCGCACACCGCGTCCGACAGCTCGCGCTCGGCACGCTCGAACGCCATCTGGAACGCGCCATCGCGCAGCTTCCGGACGCGGGTGCGGCGTACGGCGATCCGTATCGTGCGGCGCGCGACCTTCTCGCCGACTTCGGTGTTAGCGAGGGCGTCGAGCGATTCGGCAACGCTCGCGAACGCACGCAAACACGCTCTACGGTACGGGGACTTTAACTCGCATGGAACAGCTCTCGATAGGTTTCGTCGGCGTCGGCCGCATGGGTGCGAATATGGCGCGCCGGCTCGTCGATGTCGGCGTGCGCGTCACGACCGTGTACGACGTCGCACTGGCACTCGCCGATGAGCTTGCAGCAGAACTCGGCATCATGCGTGCGGCGACGCTTGCCGACGTGACGAGCCTCGCCGACGCGATCGTCACCGTCGTGACGGACGATGCGGCGATGGATGCGATCTTCGCAACGTCGGGCGATTCGTTGCTCACGGGCGCTGCGGGAAAGATCTTCATCAACACCGCGACCGTCACGCCGAACGTGCACGTTGAGACGACCGCACGCGCGCACGCAGTCGGCGCGCGCGTCATCGAAGCGTGCATGGCGAGTTCGATCCCGCAAGCGCGCAACGGCGAGCTCTATCTCATGTGTGCGGGCGACGAAGACGCGTTCGCAACGACGAAACCGATGCTCGAAAAGATGTCGGCATCGCTGCGCTGGATCGGTGGCGCGGGCCGCGCCGCACAGGTCAAAGCGCTCGTGAACATGCTGATGAACATCAATACCGCGGGCCTCGCCGAAGCGCTCGCACTTGGCTCCGCGCTCGATCTCGATCTCACGATGCTCCGCGACGTGTTTTCGCAAACGGGTGCGAACTCGCGCGTACTCGCGACGGACGGCGAAGACATGCAGAACCGCGATCACGAGACGTACTTCTCCGCCGCGCACGCAGCGAAGGATAGCGGCATCGCGCTCGAACTCGGGCGCGGCGCGGGACTAATCCTGCCGCTCGCAACGGCGACGAAGGCGCAGTACGACGCGATGGTTGCACATGGCCTCGGCGGACTCGATAAGAGCGGCATCGCCGAACTGACGTTTGCGGATCGCCGCCCGGCGGGTGCGAAGTGATCGGCTCGACGGAGCGCGTCCTCGAGCACGACGACGCCGCCGCGACGGTCGTCGAGCAGTGGGGCACGCGCGGGCCGCTACTCGTGTGCGTGCATGGCATCACGAGCGGACGCAAGACGTGGGCGCGCTTCGCGGAGCATTTCGCCGACCGCTATCGCGTCGTTGCGTACGATCAGCGCGGTCACGGTGACGCGCACGGCGTGCCCGGACCGATGACGCTGGAACGGAGTTTGCGAGATCTCGCGAACGTGCTTGCGCTTTATGACGACGCGCCATTTGCGCTCGTTGGTCACTCATGGGGCGGCGCGGTCGTCGTCCGCGGCGGCTTGCGGACGACGTGCGAGCGCGTGATCGCGATCGATCCGATGATCCACGTTTCTGCGGGTACGTTCGGCAGCGAGTACGTCGAGGATTTGCGCCCGGTTTTCGCCGTGCCGAGCATCGAGCGCGAACCCGTCTTGCGCGAGATGTATGCGACCTTACCCGCGATCGAGATCGAGGGCAAGGTCGCGGCGATGCTGCATATGACGATCGAACCGATCGCGAACATCGGGATAGAAAACGGCGTCGACGACGGGCGCTGGGATCTTCGCCAAGATCTCGTCGGCTATCCGAAGCCGTTGTACATGGCGCTCGCAGACGAACCGGACTCGGTGGTGTATCCCGAGGACGTGACGTTTGTCCGCGAACGCGGTGGCGCACATGTCACGGTCGATGTGTACGCGGGCCAAGGCCACTCGCTCCAGCGCACGGATTTCGAGAACTTCGCGAAGCGCGCGGAAGCGTTCCTCGGGAGTTAACGACCGCTTGGGTTCGCAGACGAGATAAGGCCGACGTTAGGGCCCGGGATCGAGAACCTGAAAACGATAGAGCGTCTCGATCGGATCGGTGTCGTTTGGAATGCGCTTTGTCTCGACCAATTTGAATCGCTTCGCGTCCTCAGCGCTAAGAGGTGCGGTAGGGGTGAAAAACACCGCGGAATTCCGGAACGTCCCGATCACCGTTGCGGAAGTAGCGGTCGGAACTTCGATGATGAACGAGCGTCCGACGATCCAGTCGGACTCAGGGCTTTCTTGTTTGGTGACGATAGGCTGGTATTGCAGTACGTGAAAGCGGATCCCACCCCGTCCGCCATGGTTCGTGATCGAGAAATCGATGCGGTGGATATTCGGTTGTAGGACGGATACGTTGTCTACAAAATCGCATGCATGCGTCGCGATCGGAGCATCGGCCGTGTTGCAATCCCACGGAGTCGCGCCGCTCTCCATGGCGATTTTGTTGATCTTATCCTCATACGTCGACGTGCTGGTATTCGGATGACCGGCATCGCGATCGGGAAAAGCTTGGCTCGGTCTCGGACTGACGTCCTGCCCGATCGTCGAGAAGGACGTAGTCGTCGTAAGCAGATGCCATTTGCCGACGCGCTGCTCGGTATCGGCGGTGGCGCTGGCACTCAGGGTGAGTGCGATCGTCGATGCGAGGACGGCGTTCGTAACGAGTTGGCGGCGAAATTTTCGCGGCGCAGACGAAATTTGTAATGCGTTCACACGGGCACCTCAATGGCGGAGTGGCACCATCATAGGTGGCGCTCGCTCGCTTAAGTGCCCAGAGTTAGTCGATTTAGCCCAGCGCATGAATACGCAGCGATTTTCAAGAAATCCGGAGTATGTCGGCTCGACAAATACACACCCTCCGGGCTCGATCGTGATCGCGTCGTTGCAGATCTGCCGGGCGAAACCGAACGACCGCGATGCAATCCTTACGCTCGCCGCGCGCTTTGCCGAGACGCGGCCCGCGTGGCGCTCAGAGGCCGAAGTCACGGAGGGAACCGTGCGCGTGCTTGCGGCTGCGTTCGACGAGCCCGCCGAGGGCGAGGTGTTTCTCGTCGCCGTGGATGCGAGCGCGAGCGTCGTGGGCTTCGTGTACCTCGTTACGCACCACGATTTTTTCACCGAAGCGCCCTACGTGCATATTTCGGAACTCGCCGTCGCGCGGGATGGCGCGGGAATCGGGCGTGCGCTGATGGCGGCGGGCGAGGCGTGGGCGCGGGAGCGAGGCGTGCGCGAGATGACGCTTCACGTGACCATGCAGAACGAGCGGGCGTTTGCGCTGTACGAACGCGCTGGGTACACGATCGAGCACCGCAGGATGCGCAAGCCGCTCGATTAGCGGGCCGCTCCGTCCGCACGATCGCGGCACCGCCGAAGCGACGCACCTGCGAGAAAAGTAAGGAAACCCCGTGGTGCGCTCGAAGCGATGTGGGCTCGTGATATCTCGGAGGACACTCGTTTGGCTACTATGATGAATCGCGCATCGGGGCTTGGCCCCGCCGAAACGCCGGAGTTTGCCGCGCAGAAGTCCTCGAGGGCGAAGAAATCTGCCGCCTCGCGCGGCCGGTCCGGCCCGGGCTCCGGCGCCGTCGATCGTACGATGTCCGACGTGCCGCTCAAAACGCTCTACGGCCCCGCGGATGTCGCGCACCTCGACCTCGCGCGCGACCTCGGCGTGCCGGGCGAGTTT
Organism: Armatimonadota bacterium; assembly: GCA_037441145.1. Lineage (GTDB taxonomy): Bacteria > Vulcanimicrobiota > Vulcanimicrobiia > Vulcanimicrobiales > Vulcanimicrobiaceae > JBBISR01. The sequence goes on along the minus strand of JBBISR010000010.1, from coordinate 94,648 downwards.
CCTTACACGCGCGGCATTCATCCGAACGGCTATCGCGACCGTCTCTGGACGATGCGACAGTTCGCCGGTTTCGGAAACGCGGAACAAACGAACGAGCGCTATCATTTCCTGTTGAGCCAGGGCCAAGCCGGGCTCTCTGTGGCGTTCGACATGCCGACGCTGCTCGGGTACGATTCGGATCATCCGAAGGCGCGCGGCGAAGTCGGCAAGTGCGGCGTCGCGATCGATTCGCTTGCGGATATGGAGCGGCTCTTCGAGGGGATCGACATGGGTGCGATCACGACCTCGATGACGATCAACGGTCCCGCGCCGATCGCGCTCGCGCAATACATCGCCGCCGCCGAGAAGAAGGGCATCCCGCGCGCCGCGCTCGGGGGTACGCTGCAAGCCGATATTCTCAAAGAATACATCGCGCAGAAAGAGTGGATCTTCCCGCCGCGTCCGCACGTGCGCTTGATCGTCGACATGATGCGCTTCTGCCGCGACGAGATGCCGAAGTGGAACACGATTTCGATCTCGGGCTACCATATCCGCGAAGCTGGCTCGACTGCGGTCCAAGAGCTCGCGTTCACGCTCGCCGATGGTTTCGCATATGTGGAAGCGGCGATGAAGGCCGGCATGGACGTCGATTCGTTTGCGCCCCGCCTTTCGTTCTTCTTTAACGCACACAGCGATTTCTTCGAAGAGATCTGCAAGTTCCGTGCCGCACGCCGGATTTGGGCGCGCCGCATGCGCGATGTCTACGGCGCGAAAGACCCGCGCTCGATGCAGCTGCGCTTCCACACGCAAACCGCCGGTTGCAGCGCGACCGCCCAGCAGCCGGAAAACAACATCGTTCGCGTCGCGTACCAAGCGATGGCGGGCGTACTCGGCGGCACGCAATCGCTGCACACGAACTCGATGGACGAAGTGCTCGCGCTGCCGAGCGAAAAGTCCGTCGAAATCGCGCTGCGTACGCAACAGGTGCTCGCGTACGAAACCAACGTCACGAACGTCGTCGATCCGCTCGGCGGCTCGTATTACGTCGAAGCGCTCACGGATGAGATGGAAAAGCAAGCCGAGGCGTACTTCCAGCAGATCGCGGAGTACGGCGGTGTGATCGAGGGCATCGAGGCGGGCTTCTTCCAGCGCGAGATTGCCGATGCGTCGTATCGCTATCAGCGTTCGCTCGAAACCAAAGAGCGCGTGATCGTCGGCGTCAACGCATTCGTCAAAGAAGACGAAGCGCAGGAGATGGAGCTGCTCCGCATCGGACGCGAAGTCGAGCACGAGCAGGCGCGTAAGGTGCAGAGCTTGCGTGCGTCGCGCGACAACGACGCCGTCGCGCAAGCGCTCGCGGGCCTCAAGCGCGCGTGTGCCGATGAGAACGACAACGTGATGCCGCATCTGATCGCGGCTGCGAACGCCTACGCGACGCAGGGTGAAATCGTCGAAACGATGGTCTCGGTCTACGGTCGCTACGTCGAAACGGCGGCGTTCTGATGTCGACCGGAACGCCGCATCCGCCGCCGCAGCAGCCGAGCCGGGAAGTGCGCTCGACGTTACTCGCGGTGCGCGCGATGTTGCGCGAAGCGCTGCAGCTGAGCCTCGCGCTCGATGCGAGGCGCAAATGAGCGAGCGTCCACTACGCGTCATCGTCGCGAAGGCGGGCCTCGACGGCCACGATCGCGGCGCGAAAGTCATCGCACGCGCGCTCCGCGATGCGGGCATGGAAGTCATCTACACCGGGCTTTTCCAAACGCCGGAACAGATCGTGCAGACGGCGATCCAAGAAGACGCCGATGGGATCGGGCTTTCGATCCTCTCGGGCGCGCACATGACGCTCTTCCCGCTCGTCGTCGAACAACTCAAAGCGCAGGGCGCGGACGATATCGTTTTTTTCGGTGGCGGCACGATCCCAGCGGACGATGCCGTCGAACTTAAGGCCCTCGGCGTGAGCGAAATCTTCACGCCGGGCGCGCCGCTTAGCACCATCATCGAATTCGTACAACGCGAGTGCGGCAAGCGCCGAATCTCGGTCGGATAGGAACCACTTGAACGCGATCACCAATGGCGCACGCCGCGTACGAACGCGCGTCGCGCCCTCACCGACGGGCGATCCGCACGTCGGAACGGCTTACGTTGCCCTTGCGAACTACGCGTTCGCGAAACGCCACGGCGGCGATTTCTTACTTCGGATCGAGGACACCGATCGTGCGCGCTCGACGCCCGAGTCGGAGATCGCGATCCTCGAGGCGCTCCGTTGGACGGGGCTTTCGTGGGACGAAGGCCCGGATGTCGGCGGCGCGCACGGCCCGTATCGCCAGAGCGAACGCTCCGGCATCTACACGGAACACGTCGCGCGGCTGCTCGCCAACGGCCACGCGTTTCGCTGCTTCTGCACGGCGGAACGCCTCGATATCATGCGCGAAGCGCAGCGTGCCGCGCAGCAACCGCCGCGCTACGACGGGCTCTGTCTTTCCGTAACGGTGGAAGCATCGCAAACGCGGGCGGATGCGGGCGAGTCGTTCGTCGTGCGCATGAAAGTGCCGCATTCCGGCGCGTGCATCGTGCGCGATATGAACCGCGAGCCGATCGCGTTCGCGTGGGAGACCGTCGATATGCAAGTGCTCCTCAAGAGCGACGGCTTTCCGACGTACCATCTCGCAAACGTCGTCGACGATCACCTCATGGGGATCACGCATGTGATCCGCGGTGAAGAGTGGACGTCGTCCGCGCCAAAGCATCTCTTGCTCTACGAATACTTCGGCTGGGAAGCGCCGCAGCTCATGCATTTGCCGCTGCTGCGCAATCCGGATAAATCGAAGCTCAGCAAGCGGAAGAACCCGACCGGCATCCTGTTCTATCGCGCGATGGGCTATCTGCCCGAAGCGTTGCTCAACTTCTTAGCGCTTTTCATGACCTCCACACCCGCAGGGCAGAGCGAAGTGTTTTCGCTCGAAGAGCTCGTCGCAACGCGCTTCGGCCTCGAGCATATCGCACTCGGTGGACCGGTCTTCGACGTGCCGAAGCTCGATTGGCTCAACGGCCAATATCTCCACCACATGACGCCCGCTACGTTGCAAACGCGCGTTGCGGAATGGGCCTTTGCGCCCGAACGCATCGAGAAGATGCTCGCGCTTGCCGCGCAGCGCGTCGAGCGATTGAGCGATCTCGGGCCGTTGCTTGGATTCTTCTTCGCCGGGCGCGTCACGGTCGATGCTGCGGCGCTGACCTCGGCGAAAGTCGATACCGAGACGGCGCGCAAAGCGCTCTGGATCGCGATGACGATCCTCGAAGGCGCGCTTGTCTTCGATCGTGCCGCAGTCGACGCCGCGCTCAAACGGAGCGCGCTCGTTCTCGATGCCAAGTTCAAGGATCTCGCACGTACGTTCTACGTTGCGCTGACGGGGAGCCCGACCTCCGTGCCTTTGTTCGATGCGATGGAGATTTTGGGACGCGACATCTGTCGCGAGCGGTTCCGCGTCGCCCTCGATGCCCTCGGAAGCGTGACGGCGAAGGAGCAAAAAGAATGGCAGAAGCTGGCAACGGTTCCGGTTCCGGTCGCGTGAGTACGACGCGCGCGATCGTTCTTGCCGCGGGCAAGGGCACGCGCATGAAGAGCACGCGGCCGAAAGTGCTGCACGAAATCTGCGGGCGGCCGATGCTTTGGTTCACACTTCGCGCGCTCGCCGAAGCTGGCGTTGCGGAGATCGTCATCGTGACGAATCGCGAACTCGACGCCGCGATCCCCGCGCTCGCGCCGTTCGGCACGGCAACGCACCAACCGACGATCCGCACCGTCATCCAAGAGCCGCAGCGCGGTACCGGTCACGCCGTACAGATCGCGCTCGAAGCGATGGACGCGCGCGAAGGCACGCTGCTCGTCGCTTACGGCGACATGCCGCTGGTCGACGCGGCGACGTTTGCGAATGTGATGGCCGCCGTGCATCCGGGCGATGGCGGCGCGGCCCTCGGCCTTACGACCGCGATCATGCCGTTGCCGTCGAGCTTCGGCCGCATCGTGCGCAACGGGAACGATATCGCGAAGATCGTCGAGATGAAAGATTGTACGCCCGAGCAGCTGCACATCGACGAGATGAACGCGGCGATCTACGCGTACGACGAGCCCGCACTCCGCAGCGTGATCGATCTCTTGCGCGACGACAACGCGCAAAAAGAACTCTATCTCACCGATACGATCGAATTGCTCGTCGCGCGCGGGATGCGTGTGGCACCGGTCATTGCCGCCGATTACCGGTTGGTGCTCGGCGTGAACGACCGCGTCGAGATGGCGCGCGCCCGCACGATCCTCAACAACCGGCTCTGCGAACAACATCTGCGTGCGGGCGTCACGATCGTGGACCCGGCGACGACGTATCTCGAACCCGATATCGCCATCGGTGCCGATACGATTATCTATCCGAACACGACGATCGGCCGCGGAACGACGATCGGTATGGGCTGCGAGATCGGGCCGAGCACTCGCCTCGGTGCCGCGCACATCGGCAACAACGTGACGATCTGCGAGAGCGTCATCGTCGATAGCACGATCGAACACGGCGCGGGCATCGGCCCCTTCGCCCACCTGCGTGGGAAATCGATCGTACGCGAGAACGCGCATATCGGTAATTTCGTCGAATTGAAAAAGACCGAGATGAAGCGCGGTGCGAAAGCGGGCCACCTCGCATATCTCGGGGATGCGACGATCGGCGAACGCGCGAACATCGGCGCCGGCACGATCACGTGCAATTACGATGGCGTGCGCAAGAACCATACAGCGATCGGCGACGACGCATTCATCGGTTCGAACTCCTCGCTCGTCGCCCCGGTCTCGATCGGCAAGGGCGCGCTAACGGGTGCGGGCGCGGTCGTGATCCGCGACGTTCCCGATGCCGGGCGCGTCGTCGGCAATCCCGCGAAAGCGCTCCCGGCGAAGGCGGCGCCGTAGGGTCGTGAAGCCGAACCGCGATCGCAAGCGCCGGTATCCGTGGCGTCTCGTCGTGACGTTTCGCTCGGGGACGCAGACGCGGAGCTATTTCTCGCACTTCGAGCGCGCGAAAGATGCGTGTCGCCGCATTCTGGAACATCCCGATTTGCCGACCGTGCCGTTCGCGTTTCTCCGTCGCGTCATGGCAGATTCCGACGAGATCATCGTCGGCGCACGGGTCGAGAACAACCCGACCTTCGTGCCGTCGGGAAGCCTGCTGAACTAGCGCTAGGATCGTTCGAGTGCGGGCACTAGCTACGCCGTGGACCTGCGCGCGTTCTTCGAACTTACTGCCGACGTTTCGTGCCTGCTTGCCGGAGCGGCGGCGATCGTGATCGCGCTGCGGGCGCGAGCGCGAGCGAGCGCGGAGCGTATCGCCGCGCGAGCCGCGAACGAGCGCGAAGCGTTGGTGCTCGCGAGCGCGCGGCGCACGAGTGATGCATCGCGGAGATCCGTGCGCGCCGTGCGGGATGCGCTCTGTGCTTCGCTGCAGGACGTCGCCCCGGCGATCGATTTGCTCTTGTTCTACGAGCGCAACGATGCCGGAATACTTGCGTGCGTCGATGCGCGCGGCGCTCGGGCGGCATTTTATGCGGGAGCGGCACTTGAGACGAACTCGGCCGCTTATGGTGCGATGCTACGCGGCCATCATCTCGTGCTCGACGCGAGTTTTCTCCATCCGATGGACCGCGCGGCAGTGGTAATACCGCTCGACGACGTGCCCGAAACCGCGGCGCTGATCTACGTTGCGAGCGCGTCGGAGCAACTTTTCCCGAGCGCGTCGTTGATCGCCGCGATCGCCGATCAAGCGGCTCCGGCGTATCGCCTCGCGCGCGAACGTGAGGCCGATCGGCGACGCGCCGAATTCGATGGCCTCACGGGTTTGCTCGCGCCACGCGCGTTCCGTTCGCGGCTCGCACAACTCGTGGAGCGTGCCGAGCGCGATGCACGCATGCGTCTCGCGCTCGTCTTCATCGATACGGACCGCTTCAAAGCGTGGAACGATACATACGGCCACGCTTCGGGTGACGCATTGTTGCGCCGCATCGCGCAGACGATCCGGGTATGCGCGAACGGGAACGATGAAATCGCCGCGCGCAACGGCGGTGACGAATTCTGTGCCGTATTTACGGAAACGGAGAAATCCAAAGCGATCGAGCGCGCCGATGCGCTGCGTCGCGCGATCGCAAATCTCGATCTGGCAGAACTCACGCCCGACGGTGCCCCGGCGACGGTGCATGTGACGGCGAGTATCGGCATCGCCGCCTATCCCTACGATGCGCGAACGGCCGATGATCTCCTCGAAGCCGCCGATGCCGCGATGTATCGTAGCAAGCACGAAGGGCGCGATCGTGTATCGTTCTACGGCGTCGATGGCGCGTTGCGCGGCGCATCCCTAGCAGCCGACCCCGTAGCCGAAAGTGCGGACGTTGGATAACATCAGGACAACGGCTTGTACAACATCGCGCGCGCATCGAAGGTCTGCGGGATCGAGCGATACTTCACGGCGAGGTCGATGACGGGTTGCACCAAAGCTGGATCGAGCGCGAGCGCGTTGTTCGCGCGCGGCATCCGGGCGATCGTACTTGGATCGAGTTTCGTCAAAGCGGCAAGCATCGGTGCGGTTTCGGCGTGATGGGCGTTAGCATACACGGACGCTTCGTGCATGACGCGAGCGAAGCGCTCGACGGTACCGCGATTCTTCGCCGCGAAGTCTTCGGTTACGAACCACGCCGCTTGCATGAAGCGGTTTGCGATCGCATCGAACGGGTGGCCGAGCGCGCGGAGCTTTCCGGAATCGAGCGCCATCATGAGGATCGGCGTCGTCAGCGTCACCGCATCCACGCGGCCTTCGATCACGGCCTGTGGCGCCGCCGAACTCGGGAGTTCGAGATAGTGCACGGATTTCGAATCGCCGCCGCCCGCGTCGATGAACGCGTTCCCCGCGATCGTGTAGAGATCGCCGATCGACGGTACCGAGATCGTCTTGCCGTTCAAGTCGCGCGGCGTTTTGATCGGGGCGTCTTTCTTCACGAGCATCGTGACGACGGGATTCTCCGAACTATAGAGCCCGGAAGGTGCGATCAACGTGAACGCGATGCCGCGCGAGCGCGCGGAGATCAGCGCCATCACGCTCGATTTCCCGATGTTGACCGAGCCGCCGGCGACCGCTGCGGCGACGGCGGCACCGCTGTTGCTCGCTTGGAACGTTACGTCGAGCCCTTCGCGTTTGAAGAGCCCCGCTTGCTGTGCGTAGAGAAACGGCGACACGTCATCGTCGGGCGACGACGAACACAGAATCGGCGCGCTCTGCGCGGAGGCGCGGCGCGGGAAGAAGACCGCAGCGCTTGCAATCGCGAGGAACGTGGAGCGCGTGCGTTTCGCAGAACCGAGCATGACGGAACCTCCTTGCCCGTGCGTCATTTCGCGCGCAGGCGGTCGATGGTGAAATCCCGGAACGTCGCCGCGATCGGCGAGAGATAGCGGTCGCGGCACCACGCGACGCCGATCGTGCGCGTGCACTTCGGGCTGCGCACGCGTAAGGGAATCGCGGCGCCGAGCGCGCGTTCGACACCCTTGGGAACCAGCGCGACGCCGAACCCGGCGCCGACGAGGCCGACGAGCGTGGCCACTTCGTCGCCTTCGAAAACGATGCGCGGTGCGATGCCCGCAGCACGCGCGAATGCGTCGAAGCTTCGCCGCAGGCCATAATTGGGTTTGAGCGCGATCGTCGGATCGAACGCGAGGTCGGCGAGATCGATTTCCGCCGCGTTCGCTTGCGCGTGGCCGGGCGGTACGAGAGCGATAAGCTCTTCCTCCCACAGCGGTTCCCAGGCAAGGTTCGCTTCGTCGAAGCGCGGCGAGGTCAGGCAGAGATCGATATCCCCGGCGAGCAGGCGATCCGCGAGCATCGGCGCGGGGCTTTGCAAGAGTCGAAAATCGGCCGTGTCGCGCACGCTGCGAAACGCGCCGATGAGCCCGGGGACGATCGACGCGCCGAACGTCGTAAGAAAGCCGAGGCCGATCCGCGCTTCCGCGCGACCGACGAGATCGGCAAGTTCGCGGTCCGCGTTTTCGAGTTCGAGGAGCGCGCGATCGACGTGGGCGAGCAGCGCGCGGCCGAAGGCGTTGAGGCGCACGCCACGGCCCACGCGATCGAAGAGCTCCACGCCGTAATGCGCTTCGAGCCGCGCGATGCTTCGGCTCAGCGTCGGCTGCGCTACGCCCAAGATTTCGGCGGCGCGGCCCATGTGCTCGCTCCGTGCGGTTGCCCGAAAGTGTTCGAGTTGCTGTCGTTCCATTGCTCCGTGACGACGCAACCAACCGATGCGTAAGATGCATGAATGCGTCGCGTTTGGTGCATTGACGTTCATGGGTTGGCTGCGGTACCCTTCTCCGGCATGACCGCCGAACGTTGGATATTTCTTGCATGTTGAAGCCTGAAGAAAACGAGCGCCTCGTCCGCGTCGGCGCGGGTACGCCGATGGGGACCGTGCTCCGTAGTTATTGGCAGCCGGCGCTACTTGCGACGGAATTGCCGGCGCCCGACTCCCCGCCGGTGCGCGTGCGTTTGCTCGGTGAGGATCTCGTCGCGTTCCGCGGGACGGACGGCGTCATCGGCCTGATCGACGCGTTCTGCCCGCACCGCCGCGCGCCGATGTTCTTCGGCCGCAACGAAGACTGCGGTCTCCGGTGCGTCTATCATGGCTGGAAATTCGATGCGAGCGGTAAGTGCGTCGATATGCCCTCGGAGCCGCCGGGCAGCCTCTTTCGCGAAAAAGTGACGACGACGGCCTACCCCACCTGGGAAGGCGGCGGCATCGTGTGGACGTACATGGGCCCGCCCGCGGAGCAACCCGCTCCGCCCGACTACGAGTGGCTGCGCACGCCCGCAACGCACCGGTTCGTCTCGAAGACGTTCGAAGATTGTAACTATCTGCAAGGGCTCGAAGGCGGTCTCGACACCGCGCACTCCTCGTTCGCACATAACGAACGCCTCGGCGACAAGAACTGGATCCGCAATCGCGACGGCGCGCCAAAGATCGACGTCGACAAGACCGACTACGGATTCTCGTACGTGTCCACGCGCGACCTCGGCGATGAGGGCTTGTACGTGCGCGTGTATCATTACGTGATGCCGGCGCAGCAACTCCGCGGCTCGATCACCGGGCTGATGGGCGGGCGCGCGGACGTCCCGAAGATCGACGGCCATCTCTGGATGCCGATCGACGACGAGCACACGTGGGTGTTCAACTTCGCGTACGGCTACGACGAATCGGTTCCGCTCGATGCGACCTTCGCGGACGAGTGGGAATCGATGTTCGGGCGCGGGCCGGATGACATGCTTCCGGATTTTCGCTTAAAGAAAAATAAGGCGAACGACTATATGATCGATCGCGAGCGGCAACGCACGAAAACGTTTACCGGCATCGTCGGTCTCAACACGCAAGACTTCGCGTTGCAAGAGGGCATGGGCGCGATCTGCGATCGTTCGCACGAACACCTCGGAACGTCGGATAAAGCGATCATCGCCTGTCGGCAACTCTTGCTCGAAGCGACGGACGCGGTGACCGCGGGGAACGCGCCGCGCGGTGTCGATCCCACGTGCTCGCGCAACGTGCGCCCGTACGACGATTACGTACCGCGCGATGGCGAATGGCGCGATGCCTTCGCATCGGAATTGGCCGCGAAATGGTAGGCGACGGAGGTGACGTACGCGACGGAGGCGACGGTACCGTGCGACGCAGCATCGAGATCGAGGGATTCGGCCACGGGAACGTGCCCATTCCCGCAGCGTCGCGCGTCGCAAACGTCGTGATGACGGGCGGCATCTCCGGGATGGATCGCACCACGCACACCGTACCGAGCGACGCGCGCGCGCAAGTCGCAAACGCCTTTGCAAACCTGCGCGCGATCCTCGTTGCCGCGGGCGCAACGCCGGAGGATGTCGTGAAGCTTTCCATCACGGTCGCGTCGTTCGACCTGCGCGGCGCGATCAACGAAGAGTGGCTTGCGATGTTTCCCGACGAGCATTCCCGCCCCGCGCGCCACGTCATGAAATACGACCACTTCACCGCCCCCGTCGTCCTCCAACTCGAAGCGTACGCCGTACTCCAAGGAGCGCAATCGTGATCATCGACTCGCACGCCCATCTCGTCGCGCCGCCGACGCTCTACGCGTACCGGAGCCTCTTGCAAGTTTCGGGCGGTCAACATGGCTCCGGGCTCGCTTCCGTCAACGACGCGGAGCTACGCGCGTGCGCCGATTCGAACGTCAAACTGATGGACGAAGTCGGGACCGATCTGCAAGTGCTCTCGCCACGGCCGTTCATGATGATCAATCGCGGTCGCGCGAGCGATGCGCGGCTGTGGGCGCGTTCGAACAACGAGATCATCAAGCGGACGATCGATTTCCACCCGACGCGTTTTCGCGGCGTCGCGGGTTTGCCGATCGTCGCCGAATCGCCGATCGGCGACGCGGTCTTCGATGAGATCGACTATTGCGTCGATCAGCTCGGGTTCGTCGGCGTGTTGCTCAATCCCGATCCCGGCGAAGGCGTCGATCACACGCTGCCGCTTGGCGATCCGTATTGGTATCCGCTCTACGAAAAGCTCGTTGCGATGGACTTGCCCGCGCATGTGCATAGCGGCGTCTGCAGCGGGCGCGAAACGTACGACGAGCACTTCGTCACGGAAGAAAGCCTTGCGATCACCTCGATCGCACGCTCCGACGTGTTCGATCGCTTTCCGAATTTGAAGCTGCTGATCAGCCACGGTGGCGGCTCGATTCCCTACCAGATCGGGCGTTGGCGCTCGAATCGCCAGATGCAGTTGAAGAAAGATCTCTCGCAATCCGGCTTCGGCTTCAGCGGCGATACGAGCCGCGCGACGGCGTCGCTCGCCGGGCGCGCGAGCGTGAAGAGCGAGTCGTTCGATGCGACACTCCAGCGTTTCTGGTTCGATACCGTGTTGCACAATCGCACGTCGCTGAAGTTGCTCTTCGAAACCGTCGGCGCGGATCGTTGCGTGTTCGGCACGGAGCGTCCCGGAAGTGGTTCCGCGATCGACCCCTCGACCGGGCGCCCGTTCGATGATCTCAAGCCCGTAATCGAGGGTTTGGAAGAACTCAACGATGCGCAGAAGCGCGCGATCTTTACGGAAAACGCCCTGCGCCTCTTCCCGCGCTTGGGCGTTGCCGTGGAAGCCGCGGTTCGATGAAGCGCGGACCGTTCGCGGCAATCGTCGCCGCAGGCCTGATCGCCCCCGCAACGCGCACGTTCGCCCAGAGCGAAACGCGCGTGCGTTTCGGAACGGTGCCGGTCGAGAGCTATGCGCTCGCCTACTACGCTATCGATCGCGGCTCGTTCAAACGCGCGGCGATCGATATCGCGCTCAGCGCCTTCACCGGCGGTGGCGCGATCGCATCGGGGGTTGCCGGGGGCGCGCTCGATGTCGGATGCGCGAATGTCGGTTCGCTTGCGAACGCCCACGCACGGGGCCTGAAGGTTCGCATCATCGCGCCGTGCGCGCTCTACACGACGGAATCGCCGACGACGGTATTGACGGTAGCGAAATCGTCGTCGGCGCAGTCCGCAAAAGATCTCAACGGCAAGACCGTCGGCGTATCGACGCTCAAGGATTTGCAGCAAGCCTCCGTCATGCGGTGGATGGAAGCAAACGGTGGCGATGGCAAAAGTTTGAAGTTTTTGGAACTACCGATCTCGACGATGCCCGCAGCGCTTGCGGCGGGACGCGTGGACGCGGGGATCGTGCTCGAGCCGACGCTGACCTTCGCGAAAGCCGAGTTGCGCATCATCGGCAAAGTCTACGATGCGATCGCGAAGCAGTTGATGATTAGCGCACATTTCGCGATGGACGATTGGCTCGAGAAAAATGCCGGAACCGCGCGCAAGATCGCGGGCGTGCTGCGTGAGAGCGCGCAGTGGGCGAACGCCAACCACGCAGCCTCGGGTGCGATCCTCGCGCGCGTCGCGCAGATCGATCCCTCTCGCGTCGAACAGATGAACCGCGTCATCTACGCCGACAAACTCGCGCCGGAAAATTTCCAGCCGACGATCGATGCGCTCGCGCAGTTCGGCTATTTGCCGCAGGCCTTTCCGGCGAACGAACTGTTTTGGGTGCCGCCCACGGCATGAGCGTTCTCATTACGGGGGGCATGGGCTTTATCGGCTTGCACACGGCGCGCGCGTTTCTCGAAGCCGGCCGAACGGTTGTCGCGACGCAGTTCCGGGTGCGTCGCGAGCCGGCATTCGTCGCGCGAGAATTCGGCGAACGGCTCCACCGCGAAATACTCGATATCACGAGCCCGTACGTTCTCGATGAGATCATGGAGCGCCACGGCGTCGATCAGGTACTGCATCTTGCCGTTCCCGGCATCGGTGCGCTCGGGCCCGCCGAAGACTATCGCTCGAATGTCGACGGTTTATTGCACGTTCTGGAAAGTTCTCGACGTGCCAAGGTAAAGCGCGTGGTGCTCGCGAGCTCGGTCGTCGTCTATCACGGTGTGCCGGGTCCGTGGCGCGAGTCGGCGCCGCTCCCGATCGCCTCGCCGAATGCTACGAGCGCTTACAAGAAGTCGGCCGAAATCCTCGCGGCGCATTACGCCGATCGCACGGGGCTCGATATCGTCTCGGCGCGCATATCGTATGTCTATGGCCCGCTGTACCACTCGATGATGAATGCGCCGAGCCGGCTCACGCACGCGGCGGTGCGAGGCTTTGCGGACGACCGTCCGCCGCGTGCCGCCGATGTCTTCGATTACTGTTACGTCAAAGATTGCGCCGAGGCATTACGGCGGTTACAGGAAGCACCGAAGCTCGGCGGTGGCGCATACAATATCGGTGGCGGCGCGGCGCATACCAACGCCAATGTCGCGGCCGCCGTGCGCGCTGCGGTTCCGGGTGCCGAGCCGCGCCTGACGCCGGGCCATCGGGCGAACGGAAGCGATCCAAACGACTTTCTCGATCTCGAACGGATGACGCGCGAGACGGGCTATAAACCACGCTACGATCTCGCGACGGGTATCGCCGAGTACGCCGCATGGTTGCGCGAAAACGAAGCGTGAAACCAAAGAGAGGAGAGATGGAAATGACGACGAGCACCACGCGCGAGGATCGCACGCTCGATGCGAACGTCGCGCGCCTCGCGCTGCTCGACGCTTGCGCGCTTTCGGATGCGCTCGATGCGCTCGGGATGCCGGGCGTCGTAACGGGCTTACCGCATCGGTCGGGGGCGCCGCGCATCGCGGGCCGTTGCATCACGGTGAAATTGGTCCGTTCTGCGGACGCGCCGGTCCACGACGGTCCGCCGCGGCACCTCGGCTCGACCGCAGTCGAACTCGGCGGTCCGGGGAACGTGATCGTCGTCGAGCAGCGAACCGGAGTCGAAGCCGGTTCGTGGGGCGGCATCCTCTCGTGCGCTGCGAAAACGCGCGGCATCGAAGGCGTGATCGCCGACGGACCGGTGCGCGATATCGATGAGGCGCGTAGCTACGATTTCGCCGTGTTCTCACGTGCGCTCACGGCGATTACCGCACGCACGCGCGTTGCGGAATTTGCAACGAACGTTCCCGTCGCGATCGGCGACGTGACGGTTGCGGCCGGCGACTACGTGCTCGCCGATTCCAGCGGCGTCGTGTTCGTCGCCGCAGCCGAGATCGAGCGCGTGCTCGCAACGGCCGAGCGTCTTGCCGCGCGCGAGGCGGCGATGGCACGCGCGCTCATCGCGGGCGAGCGGGTCAGCGTCGTCATGGGCGCATCGTATGAGACGATGCTGGTGCGCGAATGACCGCGAACGATCTCGACGCGAACGTAGCGCGCGCGGCAGCGCTCGATACGGCATCGATCAGCGATGCGCTCGATCGGCTCGGCCTCGGCGGCCAATGTTTCGGGATCGCACCGCGCGAGCTGCGCTTCCGGCTTGCGGGCCGCGCCTATACGTTGCAGTATGCGGTCGCGGGAAATCCGCCGGGCACGGTCGGCGATTACATCGACGACGTACCAGCGGGAAGCGTGCTCGTGCTCGACAACGGTGGTCGCGAGAGCGGAACCGTCTGGGGCGACATCCTCACCGAAGTTGCGTTTACGCGCAAACTCGGCGGTACCGTGATCGACGGCCTGTGTCGCGACGTATCGCTCTGCGTGGAGCTCGGGTATCCGATCTTCAGCGCCGGGCACTGGATGCGCACGGGTAAGGATCGCGTGGAACTCGCCGCAACGAACGTGCCGGTGACGATCGGCGGCGTACGCGTCGAGCCCGGCGACTTGCTGCGCGGCGATGCCGATGGCATCGTCTGCATCCAGCGCGCGCACGAAGAGCGCGTGCTCGGCGTCGCGGAAGAGATCGCGCGCGTCGAAGATGCGATTCGCGTTGCGGTACGGGGCGGCGAACGCCTCGACGCGGCGCGCACGCGCTTGAAATACCATCACTTACAAACGGCCGAGAAACGATAGCTCCAGATGGCGACGATCGAACTTAGTGCCGCGCTCTCGATCAACGAGCGAACGGCGCCGCTGCTCGACGGGAGCGTTTCGCCCGAGGCGATCCGACTCGTTGCGACGGGCGTTCACCCATCCGAGATGTTTTGGCGTCAGCTGAAATTCGCGGAATTCGATATTTCCGAGATGTCGATCGCTTCGCTCGTGATCGCCACGTCGCATGAGCCCACGGCATGGGTCGCGCTGCCGATCTTCACCTCGCGGATGTTCTTCCACACCCGCGTCCTCACGCGCACGGCAGCGAACATCGTAACGCCCGCCGATCTGCGCGGCAAACGTGTCGGCGTTGCAGAGTATCAGCAGACGGCGGCCGTGTGGTCGCGCGGCATCTTGCAGGACGAGTTCGGCGTCGATCCGCGCGAGCTGACGTGGTTCATGGAGCGTTCGCCCGAACGGAGTCACGGCGGCACCACGGGCTTCGTGCCGCCGCCGGGGATTCGCTTAGAGCACATTTCTGCCGACACGGACCTCGGCGAGATGTTCTTGCGCAGCGAGCTCGATGCGCTGCTCGTCTACCTTCCCGTGCGTAATCTCGTCGATCGGAGTCGCGTCGATCTCTCGCGCGACGCGCGGGCGCGGCCGCTCTTTGGCGACGTCGCCGCCGAAGGTCGCCGGTATTTTGCAAAAACCGGAATGTATCCGATCAACCATTGCGTCGTCGTGCGCCGCTCGATCGTCGAGCGGTATCCGTGGGCGGTCCTCAACGTCTACAACGCGTTCGTCGAAGCGAAGGCGCTCGTAGCGGAGCGGCTTGCGGAGTCGCTGCGACCGTACCGCGAAACGGGTGTCCTTACGGGCGATGCCGTGCGGGCGCTCGACGTCGATCCGATGGCGTACGGGATGCGGGCGGCTCGCACGACGCTCGAAACGGTGAGTCGTTATCTTCACGAGCAGGGCCTCACCGCGCGGCGCGTGGCGCTCGACGAAGTCTTCGCACCGAACACGCTGGACCTCTGAGCGGCACGGTGGCACAGATCATTGCCGCGCTCGCGACGTCACACGGCCCGCTCCTCACGATCCCGCCAGATCAGTGGTACCTACGCGAACGCGCCGATCGCGCGAAAAGCGATCACTGGTATCGCGGCAAGCAGTACGATTTCGACGCGCTCGCCGCAGCACGTGCCCCCGGTTTTGCCGATCAAGCGACCGATGAAGTCAAGCGCGAGCGATACGATGCGTGCCAACGCGCGCTCGACGAACTCAATCGCCACTTTCGCGCGGCGGAAGTCGATCTCGCGATCGTGCTCGGGAACGATCAGAGCGAAGTCTTTCACGACGATCTCACCGCAACGTTCGCGATCTACCACGGCGCGACGATACCGTCGATTCCGTTTACCGAAGCGATGAAGACGGGGATGTCGCCCGGCGTTGCGCTTGCGGAGTCCGGGCATACGCCACCCGATGGCGCGACGTGGCCGGGTGCTCCCGGCGCGGCGAACACGCTGATCGCTTCGCTCATCGCGGACGATTTCGATGTCGCGCGTTCGGCGCGTATCCCCTCGCGCGACGGCAAGCCGCTCGGTATCCCGCACGCATTCGGATTCGTGTACCGGCGCCTGATGGGCGATGCACCCCCGCCGTCGATTCCGATCTTCACGAACGTCGGCGAAGGCACGAACACGCCGCGGCTCGCGCGCGTGCTTGCGTTCGGACACGCGCTGAAGCGTGCGATCGATGCGTTGCCTGCCGGTTTACGTGTGGGGATCGTGGCCTCGGGTGGTCTGACGCACTTTTGCGTCGATGAGGAATTCGATCGTACCGTGCTCGCCGCCATGCAAGCGCGCGACGAGGCCGCGCTCGCCGCGCTGCCCGAGTCGTATTTTTACGGCAATACGTGCGAGATCAAAAGCTGGTTCGCGCTTGCCGCATGCATGAACGATTGCGGGATGTCGATGCGCATGATCGATTACGTGCCGTGCTATCGTTCGGTAGCGGGCACGGGGAGCGCGATGGGTTTCGCGGTGTGGGAGTAGCTATGGAGAACGGAACGAGTCTGCCGCAGGGAATCGCCCGCGTATCGGTACTACCCGGGCCGCACGCGCACGATGGCGAGAGCGATTGGGATCGGATCATCCTTCCGGACGGTGTGAAACAACGCGTTAAGAACCAAGCGCTGCTGACGTTACGCCACCGCGAACAACTCCGCGCGATCGGCCTCGGACCGCAGGGGCTCATGGTCTTCGCCGGGCCACCCGGCACCGGAAAGACGACGTTCGCGCGCGGGCTCGCGTTCGAGGTCGCGCACACGCTCGGTCACGATGTCGGCACGACGACGTTTATCGAAATCGATCCGCACGCGCTTCCGAGCGAGATGCTCGGCGAAAGCCAGCGTGCGGTTACGAAGCTCTTGACCAAAACGATTCCGGAATTCGCGATGCGTAGGCCGACGACGATCGTGTTGATCGACGAGGTCGAGGCGTTCGCCGTGCGGCGGAGTAGCGCGTCGTTCGAAACCAATCCCGTCGATCTCCACCGCGCGACCGACGCCGTGCTCATGGGGCTCGATCACATCGCGGCACGGTGCCCGGGAACGCTCTTTATCGCAACGACGAACTTCGTGGACGCGATCGACGAGGCGATGCTCTCGCGTGCCGATCTCGTCGTGCCGTTTCATCTGGCGACTTCGGAGATCGCCATGCAGATTCTCACGCGCGCGCTCGTCGCACTCGGCACCGTGTGGCCAATGATCGGCGTGCTCGCCGAAGACCGCGCCGCGCTCACGTCCCTTGCGGAGTCGCTCGCGGGTTGGGACGGCCGGCGCCTTGCAAAGCTGCCGCTCGTCGCGCTCGCGCGACGCGAAGCGACGACGCGCGATCCGGGACTGCTCACCTTCGACGATTTGCGCGCCGCTTGCGAAGAGCTGGACCCACGGCGTTTTGCCGCGCGCGCGTCGCGTCACGAAACGGCCGTACTCGCATGATCGTCTCACGCGCGTGCGCGCTCGCGCTCGCCGGTGCGTTCGCAAGTGCGATCGCACCGATACCGAGTCGAGCGGCGGATCGCATTGCTATCACGGTTGCGGTGACGCGTTCCGCCGATGCGGTGCCGCTGTTCTATGCCATCAAAGCGGGGCTGTTCGAAAAGGCGGGCCTCGACGTGCACGCGGACGGGATGGCGAGCGGCGGTGCGATTTCCTCGGCGGTGGTGGGACGCGCGGCCGACATCGGCTTCAGCAACGTGCAAACGCTCATCATGGCACACGAACGCAAAGTCGCTTTCGCAATCGTCGCACCGGGTGGCCAGTACAACGATACGAAGCCGACGACGGCCTTGCTCGTCAACGGCGACTCGACGATCAAGACCGCGAAAGACCTCGAAGGCGCAACGGTCGCCGTCGGTTCGCTCAACGACCTGCAATCGCTTAGCGTGACGGCATGGATGAGCGCGAACGGTGCGGACCCCACGAAAGTCCATTTCATCGAATCGCCAACGAGTGCCGCGCCCGCGCTCTTGCAGCAGAAACGCGCGGACGCGATCGTGGTTTCGGAGCCGAACTTCGGTTACGCACGTGCGAACGGCGCGCGCGTCCTGGCGCCCACGTATTCCTCGCTTGCAAAGCGATTCGTCGTAAGCGTGTTCTTCTCGACGGATGCGTGGGCGAAAGCGAATCCCGAAGCGGTCGCGCGTTTCGGCGAGGTCATCCACCGCGCTGCCGACTACGTCAACGCGCACCCGGCAGAGATGGACGAGATCATTCGCGATTACGCGAAAATTCCGCTCGACGTCCTGCGTACGATGACGCATGCGCGTCAGCTCGGCGTCGTGACGCCCGCGGACGTGCAGCCGATCATCGATGCGGCCGCGCGCTTCCACGTCATCGAAAAACCGTTTCCCGCAAAAGACATCATCGCCGCTCCGTAAGGGGATTCAAATGCTCAATCGAACCGTCACCGGCCTCACGCACTACGACATCCAACAGCGGCGCCGCAAGCAGATCGTCGACGACGCGCGTACGACGCAGCGCGCGATCGTGCATCGCGCCGATGTCGAGATGTACGAAACGGCGCGCGGCATGCGCACCGGTTGTTACGTCGGCGTCGATGGCGATCGGCCGACGCGTATCATCGATGCCTACGTGCACGAAGTCGATCCCGGTGTCGAAACGACGGTACACCGGCATTCATGGGATGCGGTGATGGTGATCGTCGAGGGACACGGCTGGACGGAAGTCAACGGCGTGCGGTACGACTACGCACCGTGGGATACGATCTATCTTCCCGCGTGGGCGTGGCATCGCCAAGGCAACAACGGCACGAAGACCGCGCGCTACGTGACGTTTTCGACGGAACCGACGACTTCGTGCATCGGCGCGTCGTATGTCGAGGATCGCGGCCACACGCCGTTTGCGGAATTGCCCGCAACGCCCGTGACGAGCCCCGGTGGTCCCGGAGCCGATCCGTCCGCACGACGTATGCGCCGGATTTACGAATTCCAGGAAGCCTATACGACCGGCCGCATTCACGTGCCGTACGACGATCTCACGCTGCTCGTCAACCCGAAGGGCACGCGCAGCACGTTCATGCTCGACGAGTTCCTCGGAAACAAAACTTCGGGCCTGACGCTTGCGATGAACCAACTCGCGCCCGGGAAATGGCAGAAGAAGCATCGGCATGGCGGCGAGGCTTGGCTCTACGCGCTCGAAGGCAATGGCCATAGCGTGATCGACGGCGTGCGGCACGATT
This sequence comes from Armatimonadota bacterium, assembly GCA_037441145.1. Classification (GTDB taxonomy): domain Bacteria; phylum Vulcanimicrobiota; class Vulcanimicrobiia; order Vulcanimicrobiales; family Vulcanimicrobiaceae; genus JBBISR01. The sequence goes on along the minus strand of JBBISR010000010.1, from coordinate 75,480 downwards.
GGAGCGAAGGCGATCTCATCGTCGTCGATCATTGGTCGTGGCACCAGCACTTCAATAGCGACCCGACGCTGACGGCACGGCTCGTGCGCGTGCACAACTTCGCGGGCATCTACGACGCGATGCGCTGTTTGCTCGATCCGATGAACTTACACGAAGAAGAACCGAACAGCGAACCCGACGTCACGAGCGTGGTGTGGCCGCCGGATCGCCGACCGGAGTAGTATCGCCGCGTTGGTAACGCAGCAGTAAGATCACGGTCCAGCCGATGATCGGGTGCCCGCCGCGCGCGACGAGCGCGAGGATGTCGTTGTCGTACAACGCTTGCATCGCCGCCTCGTCCGCGCCGTGGGCCGCTGCGAATGCCCGCGGGTCCGCAAGGAGCGCGGTGCGTTTCTGCGCATCGAGCTTGAGTTCATACAGTAGAGCGTTCAGATCGAAGTGCTCGGGCTCGATACGTTTGTAGAAAAGATGCGTCGTTCCGCGAAACGGAAACTTCGGGCGCGCCGCGTTCACGTGCGCGCGCCCGCGGTGACGGGCGGGATGAATTGCACCACGCCGTGCCCGTGGTGCCAGAGCGGCTGGTAGCTGAGCACCGAGCCCGCGCGATTGCCGATCGCGCCGAAGAGCATCATCCAGCCGAGCAACTCGCCGTTGCCGACTTCGTCGAGTTCTTCGAGCGTGAGGTCGAGGAGCGCGTCGAGATCGCCTTGTTCGATCCGATCCATCGCCCAGCGATCGAATGCGAAATTCGGATTGGGATACTCGGACGTTCCGGGGAAGTGCGACATCCCGCCGCTTGCAAGGATCGCAACGCGTTCCGGGCGCGAAGCGATCGTATCCGCGATCGCGGCACCGAGCGCGGCGCAGCGACGCGGTTTCGGTTGCGGCGGAAGATAGACGTTCACGAAAAGCGGAACGACGGGAATTTCGCGTTTTTCGAGGATGAACTCGAACGGCACCGCGTACGCGTGACCGAGCGCGGCTTGTTGCGAGAACGTCATGTCGAAGCCGCGGTCGACCAACCCATCGAGCAAGCCGAGCGCGAGCGGCTGATGCACGGGAACGCTGTAGCGACGGCCCGCGAATTCGGCTTCGGCCGTGCGGCTCGTAAGGATCGCGAACGTCGGAATAGCGTGCAAGTTGAATGTCTCGACGTGATCGATGCCGATCACGATGAGCGCATCGGGCTTCGTTTCGTCGAGGACGCGGCCGAGCGCACGCATCGCGGCGATGCTCGCATCGAGTTGCTCGGCGGGATTGTCTTTCGGGCGCGTGATGAGTTGTGGCGCGTGGACGGAGCACATCGCGGCCACGATCTCGCCGATTAGCGCGGCCCTCGTATCGTCATCATGCCCGTATCATGGCGTAGCGCGAATCCGTAAGCAATCCCGCACTCGGCCGAAACGATGCTCCGCACGCATCGGTCGCGTGCGAACGGCAGGCGCACGTCGCGCGGCGAATCGTTGTGTGCATGGAATTGTGGAAGCTCTCCGCGCACGACCTCGCTGCCGGCTATCGCGCCGGTTCGTTCTCGCCGCGCGAAGCGCTGGAAAGCGTGCTCGCGCGCATCGCCGAACGCGATGGCGAGATCAACGCGATCGCGACGCTCGATGCGGAAGGCGCGCGTACCGCTGCCGATGCCGCGTTGGCACGGCTCGCGGAGCCCAACGCGCATCCGCTCTGCGGCGTGCCGATCACGGTCAAAGACCTGATCTTCACGCGTGGTCTGCGCACGACCGCAGGTTCGCGCTTGCACGAACATTTCGTACCGGACGTGGATGCGGCAACGGTCGCGCGCCTGCGCGCACGAGGTGCGGCGATCGTCGGGAAAACGACGACGAGCGAATTCGGGCACAAGCTCGCGGGCGACTCCGAGCTGTTCGGCCTCACGCGCAATCCGCACGATCCAAGCCGCACGAGCGGTGGTTCGAGCGGCGGTGCGGCAGCGGCACTCGCGGCGGGCTTCGGACCGCTCGCGCTTGCAACCGATGCGGTCGGTTCGATCCGCGTGCCCGCCGCGTTCTGCGGCGTCATCGGCATCAAAGCAACGGTTGGTCTCGTACCGCGTGCGCCAGGCTTCGCGCCGTCGTGGCCGTCGCTCGCCAACACCGGCGCGATGGCCCGTACCGTCGCCGACACGGCGCTCTTGCTCGAAGCGATCCTCGGCTACGACGGACGCGACGCGGGCTCGCTACCGTTGCCGCAGGGTTACAACATGCCGACGCGCTTTCGCGAGATCGATGTCCGCGCGCTCCGCGTCGGGTTCGCGGCGACATTCGGTACGAACCCCGTCGATCCGGAAGTCGCTGCGGCAATAGCTGATGCCGTCTCCACACTACGCGCAAGTGGAATCGTGGTACACGATGTCGCGCCCGATTTCGCCGATGCCTACGACACGATTCGCACGATCGGACTTTCGGAAGTCGCCGCTTCGCGGAGCGACGATACGCCTGAACTTCGTGAACGCCTCGATGCGACTTTCGTGCGCATCCTTTCAAACATTCCGGCACGAACGGCAATCGAGTACGTGCGCGCGAATGGTGCGCGTGCCGCACTGACGCGCGCGATGCACGCGCTCTTCCAAGAAATTGACGTGCTCGTCACGCCGAGCGCGCCGATCCCGGCGTTCGCGGCGGGTGCGATTGGCGTCACGGAGATCGCGGGCGTTCCCGTCGACGAGCACATGGGCTGGTCGCCGTTTTCGTATCCGTGGAACCTCACGGGCGCGCCCGCACTCTCGATCCCCACGCGCCTCCTCGCAAACGGTCTGCCCATCGGCCTACAGCTCGTCGGCCGGCACTATGAGGAAGCGACGATCCTCTCACTCGCCGCACACTACGAGCAAGCGCTTGCGCCACGCTCGCTGATCGCGGGCGCGTGAGAGAGCGTATGACCGGATCGCTAGAACGTTGCTGACGTCAAGGTGTGGGCACTTTTGCACGTTCGGATATCCGTACAAGCGAACGCGACCTTATTTGCCGTTCCAGTGAATCAGGCGGCTGTCGAGCAGCATGAAGATCACGTTGAGCAGATAGCCGATGATGCCCGCAACGATGATCGAGGCGTACATATCCGCAACGTGGAGTACTTGCTCGCCCTCGATGATGCGGTGCCCGAGCCCGTGCTCGCTGCCGATGAACATTTCCGCAACGACGACGATGACGAGCGCCGTGCTGATGCCGTTGCGTAAGCCGATGAACGTTTGTGGCAAGCTCTCGAAGAGCAACACGTCGCGGAAGATCTGAAACGACGATGCGCCCATAACCTTCGCCGCGAGCACGCGTGACTTCCGTGCGTTCATCACGCCGTATGCGCTGTTGAACACGACGATCAAGAACACGGAGAATCCGGCGATCGCGACCTTGTTGACATCGGCGATGCCGAAGAACAGGATAAAAAGCGGGATCAGCGCGCTTGCGGGCATCGAGCGGAAGAAATCGACCAAGAACTCGACGCTGCGATAGAGCCGCAAATTCGCGCCGAGCGCGACGCCGAGCGGCACGCCGACGACGGCACCGATCGCGAACGCTTCAAGCGTGCGCGTAAGCGTCGCAAGCACATCTTGCATCATCGTGCCGTGGATCAACGAATCGACGAGAAAGGCGAGCGTCACAAACGGCGTCGGTAAGAGCACCGGTCGCACGACGTGCGCCGCGCATATCGCATACCACACGCCGATGAAAGCGATCGGTCCGATGACGGGTAAAAGCGCGTTCGTCGGAAAGCGGAATTTCTTCGCGATCGGAAGCGCGGGCACGGCGATCGGTTCGCTCGCGGACCGTTCGAGGGTCGTCATCGCGCCATCTCCGCGCGGAAGAGCTGCAGCGCGTGCGCCTTGGTGCGGACGAATTCGGGGTCGGACATGATCTCCGTGGTGCGCGGGCGCGGGGTATCGTAATGGATCATCTCGACGACGCGCGTCGGGCGCTTCGATAGCAGCAACACGCGATCGGCGAGGTACACGGCTTCTTCGAGATCGTGCGAAACAACGACGGTCGTAAGCCCGGTCTCCAGAAACACCGTCTGCAATTTATCGCGGATATACAGCGTCATCTCGTAGTCGAGCGCGGAGAACGGCTCGTCGAGAAAGAGCACTTCGGGTTCGGCAACGAGCGCGCGCAAGATCGCGACGAGCTGCTGCTGGCCGCCGGAAAGTTCGTACGTGTGCCGCTTGAGATCGAGCTTGATCTCGAACGCCGCGAGCAACTTATCGACGCGTTCGCGTTGTTGCGCGCGTGGCACGCCGCGGACGCTCAGCGGATACTCGATGTTCTCGAGTGCGCGCATCCACGGGAAGAGCGAGTCGCGATAATTCTGGAACACGTAACCGATGCGTGCCGCGCGGAAATCCTTGCCCCCGATCTCCACGCGGCCCGCGTCGAACGGGATCAAGCCCGCCATCATGTTGATGAGCGTCGATTTGCCGCAGCCGTTCGGTCCGAATACCGTCGTCATCTTGCCACGCGGCAGATCGAGGTTGAAGTTCTGATAGACGGGTTGGCCGCCGAAGGCTTTGTCGAGCCCGCGCACCGTGACGAACGGCTCGTCGACAGCGGGCGGGACCGGCGCGGTCATCATGCCTTGTAGAGCATCGAGGCGACCTCGAGCTTACGCGAGAGAATTTTCTGTGCTTCGAAAAGATCGAAATTCGCTTGGAAATACTTCACGTCCGAGGGCTTGAATTCGTCGAAGATCGTGTACGAGATCGCGGGGATCGCTTCGGCGAGGTTCTTGTCGAAGGTCGTGTACGAAGAATACACGGCACGCGATGCGTCGAGGTTCTTGCGCACTTCTTCGAAGCCACGCTTCATCGCCGTCACGTATTTCTTCATCGCCGCGGGCTGCGCTTTGATGAACTCGGTAGTAACGACCGCAGCGCCGCCGTACCACGGAGCCGCGCCGTCGCCGAGCAGATATTTCGCGCGCACGCCGGATTCGAGGATCTGTGTCGCGCCGCTCAGGCGTCCGACGGTGCCGTTGGGTTCGTAGCTATACGCGGCGTCGATCTGCCCCGACGTGATTGCAGCGATATGCTGCGCGGGAGAGAGCTCGATCGGCGTCACATCGACGCCCGCCTTCGCGAGGATCAACTTCGCCTCGATCATCGCCTGCGGCCCGACGCCCGTCGCGATCTTCTTGCCCTTCAAATCGGAGAGCTTCTTGAGCGGCGAGCCCTTGGCAACGATGAACTCGTCGAGGATCGACTTCTCGCTGCTGAGGTTCGCGGCCATAATCTTGAAGAAATTCGGCTGCGCGATCTCGGCGGTTGCGAGCTGCGTCGAGCCCGTGCCGGTTGCGGTCGCGGTGATGCGCCCGGCGAGGAGCGCTTCCGTGACTTTCACCTGATCGGCAAATTTGACGAGCTCGACATCGACGCCGGCATCTTTGAAATAGCCGTTGTGCTCCATCACGAAAAACGGCAGCGCAGCTGCGACCGGCCAGTACCCGACGAGGATTTTCGGTGCGGTCTGCGCGATGGCGGGGGCGCCCACGGCTGCGGCGGCGATAGCAGCGGCAGAGCCGCCCATGAACGAGCTTCTCTTCAACATGGGCTCATGCTACCGGACCCGGATGCGCAGCGGGCCGTGCAATTGGATGACAAACCGAGGCCGCGCTTCGACAACCGTTCTCGCACCGTGAAACATGGCGCTCTGCTCGGGTCGGCGAACGTCGCCTCCAGTATCGTTGGAGGTTCCGTCGTGGCGCTCAAAGTCGTCCTACTCACGCATTCCCCGGAGCCCGAACGCGCGGTCGCGACGGCGGCCCGTAATTGTTATAGCCCACGCGATATCGAAACGATCGATCAAGATTGGGAAGAGGGCGATATCGCGGCGATGGTCGGGCGCGTGCGCGATGCGGGCCACCTCTCGACGTTCGAGCACACGATGTTCACCTTCGGTGTCTCCGGCGTGTCGCGCGCGCTCACGCACCAGCTCGTGCGGCACCGCCACATGTCGTACGAACAGAAATCGCAGCGTTACATCAAGATAAAGGGCGCGTTCCCGTACGTCACGCCGCCCTCGATCAACGCGCGGCCCGAGATCAAGGCGAAGTACGACGCGCTGATGGGCCAGATTGCGGAATTCTACCAGGAGGCGCTCGCCGCGGGCGCTCCGGCAGAAGATGCGCGATTCGCGCTGCCCAACGCCGCGGAGACGCAAATCGTCATCACCGCAAACGCGCGCGCGCTGCTCGATTTCTTCAGCCTGCGCACGTGCAACAACGCGCAGTGGGAGATTCGGGAGCTCGCTTTCGCGATGTTACGGCTCTCGAAACGGGCCGCGCCGAATTTGTTCGTTCGGGCGGGCGCGACGTGCGTTCGTGGGTATTGTAACGAATCGAACGGCCCCGAATGCCCGCGCTACATCGCGGTCGCAAATCCGGTTGCCGCCAAACGACGCCTCGCTACAGGATAGGACGCATGCGCGGATTCATTCTCGGGATCATCGTCACGCTCGTTGCGATCGGCGGCGGCGGTTATGCCGCAGCCGTCAACGGCTACTTGCCGGCGAACGCCGATAGCGCGCCGAGCGGCCTCGAAACATCGGTCGCGCACAAAGCGCTGCACGCGTCGATCACCAAGGCGGATGCGGGGCTGACCGATCCGGTCACGATGAACGACGCGTCGCTGAGCGCAGGCGTGAAGCTCTACGCGCAAAACTGCGCGGTTTGCCATGGCGCGGCCGACGGCAAGCCGTCGAAGCTCGCGCAAGGCTTCTATATCGAATCGCCGCAGCTGGCGAAAGACGGCGTCACGGACGATCCGGAAGCGATGACCTACTGGAAGATCACGCACGGCATCCGCTACACGGCGATGCCCGCGTTCGCAACGACGCTCAGCGACGAAGAGCGTTGGCAGATCGCGCAGTTCGTCGCGCATATGGACAAATTGCCGCCGGGTGTCGCGAACGAGTGGAAAGCCGTCCCCTCCGCCGCAACCGGCGATGCCGCGCCGCGCAACGCTTCCTCCCCATCCTGAGTTAAGGGCACCGTCATGGAACTCTCGCGTCGCGCCATTCCCTACACGCCCTTCGAAAAAGAGCTGAAGGATTGCACGGTCGCCCTCGTCTCGACGAGCGGCACGCACCTGAAATCCCAAGAGCCGTACGATGTCTCGGGCGACACGTCGTATCGCGTGATCCCGTCCGATACGCCCGCGTCGGAACTGATGGTCTCGCACGAGCATTACGATCACGCCCAGGCGGACGCGGATATCAACGCCGTCTTCCCGATCGATCGTCTGCGCGAAATGGCGGCCGACGGCTTCATCAAGGCCGTCAACACGGATTTCTACGGCATGATGGGTTACACGCTCAAGATGAAGGGCGTGCTCGAAGAAACCGCTCCCGAAATCGCGCGCAAGCTCGAACGGAGCGCTACCGATATCGTGCTCCTTACCGGTGGTTGACCGCTCTGTCATCGCACGGTCGTGCATGTACAACGCGCCATCGAAGCCGCCGGGCTCCCCACGATCCTGATCACCGTCGATCCCGCGCAGTCCGCGCAGGCGCGCCCCCCGCGTGCCGTCCACCCGACGGGCCACGGCATCGGTTACCCCGTCGGCCCCGCAGGCGATAAGGCCGAACAGCGGCGCACCTTGGAGGCCGCCCTTACCGCATTAACCGACCCGATCGAACCCGGAACGATCCGCGAGATCTCGTAGTCGGTACAACCCGTGGCCCGCGCCGCTCTCAAGCGACGCGGGCACGTATTTTGCAGGGAAGGGGGTGACAAAAAACATGGCAATCACCAAAGGCCGCAAGGCTACGGCACACGAGTCCAAGACCCTCAAAGTGGGCGACGCAGCTCCGGAGATTTCGCTTTCGACGCACAACGGCGCCGACAAGTGGACGCTCTCGAGCATGAAGGGCAAGAACGTCGTCCTGGCGTTCTATCCGTTTGCGTTTACCCCGGTTTGAACGGCCCAGATGCCTTCGTACGAGGAAAACCTCGATCGTTTCGAAGGCTATGATGCCCAAGTTGTGGGTATCTCGATCGACCACACGCATGCAAATAAGGCATGGGCGGCAACGCTCGGAGGGATCACGTATCCGCTCCTCAGCGATTTCTATCCGCACGGTGCAGTCGCAGATGCGTACGGCGTCCTTCGCGCAGAAGGAATGTCCGAACGCGCGATCTTCATCATCGATAAGCAGGGAATCATCCGCTATATCGACGTTCACGACATCGCCGAACAGCCCGACGAAGAGCAAATCTTCGAAGAGCTCCGGAAGCTCGGTTAACGTGGCACCAAGAGCCGGACGCGGTGCGTTCCGGCTCTCTGCCCTGTTTTTTTCGTTTTTCGCGCTCGCCGTTTTCGTGCTTGTCGCGACGACGGCGTTGGCAGATGCCGCCCCGGCTCGCTCGCGCTCCGACGTGCGCATCGATGCGATCGCCGTACGCACCCTACTTCAGGCGCCGCCGCGGGCACTCGTCGATCCCAACCGTCAGCGCGAAGCCGAGAGCCTCGCCGGCTATGCGCGGCCGCTTTTTCTCTTACGGGGCGCGGCCGAAATCCTGACGCTTTTTTTGCTGTGGCAAACCGGCGTCGCCGCGCGGATGCGCGATGCGCTCCGCCGATATTTCCGCTTCGCGAGCCCCGTCCGATTCTTTTTCGGGGCCGCGATTGCAAGCGCCGCGCTCGCCGCCGCCTTCCCGTTCGCGCTGTGGGGACATCGCATCGCGCGGATCGCGCAGCTGACGCCCGAGCGCATCTCGTCGTGGGCCGAGGGGTATCTCGCAGAAGGCCTACTGATCGCGATCGGGGTCGGCCTGATCGCGGCGATCGTCCTCCGCCTCGTCCAAGCACTCCGCACCTGGTACTTGGTGGTCGCGGTGGGTGTCTGCGCCTTCACGATCGGGTTCGCCGCGCTTGCGCCCGCGCTGCAAGATGCCGTCGCGCGGCCGACCGCTTTCTACGGGGGTAGGCTCGAGCCGCGTCTCGCCGCGTTGGAGCTGCGGGCCGGTCTCCCGCAGATGCCGATCGTCGTCGAGCGCGTTACCGACCGCACGAAAGAAGCGAACGCGCACGTCGAGGGCGTCGGGCCGTTCCGGCGCATCGCGCTCGACGATACGCTCGTTGCAAGCGCGACGGACGGCGAGCTCCTCTTTGCCGTCGCCCACGAGCTCGCGCACGGCGCACGCAACGATGAGTTACGCCTCGCGCTCGCGCTCGCGTTGCTCGTCATCGTGGCGACGGCACTTGCCGTTACGGTAACCGACCGGATCGGTTTCCGGCGCGACGACGACGAGCTCGTGCGCCTCACGCTCGTCGCCGCGTGTATCGGGATCGCGTATCTCGCGCTGCTGCCCGGCTACAATGCGTACGTTCGGTCCCTCGAAACGCGGGCGGACCTCGCCGCGGTAGCACTCACCGGCGATAAAGCCGGAGCGATCCGCAGTTTCGTGCGCTTCGTCGACGACGAGGTGCAGCCACTTTGCCCGCCGCGGGCCGTGCGGCTCTATCTCTACGATCACGAAGCGTACGGCACGCGTATCGCCGCACTCCAAGGGCGCCCGTCGCCCTGCCGGTAGCGTTAGAGGCCGGGCGGCCGGAGGATTTCACCGAGGGAGTTCACGCGGCGGTAGCCGGTGGGAGCGGTGAAATCGGCGGCCGCGGGGACCGCCGCCGTGACGGTCGTCAGATCGATCTTCATGGCATAGCCGGCGAGCGCGCCGCCCGTGCCCTCGACCGAAGCCTGTAGCGGCGTTCCTTCGAGGTCGTCCGCGAACGCAAACGATCCGCGTGCGGCATCCTCGCGACCGGTTGCGAGCTTGCGCCGGATGGCGACGTTCATCGAAGTCGCCGGGTGGCCGTTGACCTGACCGTGGCCCGTGAGGTCGACGGCAAACGAGGCCGTTTGCAGATCGCGCCCCGCGCGCGTCAGGGCGCCGAGCATCGCAAGTGGGTCGCTCGGCGCTGCCGTGGCCGTAGCCGGGGCGCGCGGTACGCCACGCACGGGCGTTTTCTCGTCGAGATAATAGGTGCGACTTCCGTTTGCCCACGCGCGCGTGCTACCGGTTGCGCCGTCGTACACGACGGTCGCGCCACCTTGATTGAGAACGCTTCCGAGCGCGGCGGCAAGCGTTGCATCGAGGCCCGGAAGTTGGAGTGATTGCAAATCGAAACGGTAGAGCGCGTCGCGGCGCTCGACGACGATCGGACCGCCGAGCGTGATCGGCGAACCCTGCACCGCACCCCGCAGCACGATCGTCCCGTTTGCCGTAAATCCACCGACGCTCGGTGCGACGTTGGCCGTGCTTGTTTGTGCGGAAGCCGGGGCCGCGAGCAGAACGAGCGCGAGCGCCGCGCTCGCGAAGCGCCGTGTCATCGCGCGCGCCCCAGATAGACGCTGCCCGTGACCTGGGTGCCGAGTCGACGCCCGGTGAGCATCTCGATGACCGCGCAGTGCTTCGTGCGCCCGTCCATGATTTGGGCCGCGCCGACACCACCGCGAACGCCGAGTGCCGCCGCGCGAAGCGCCGTGCGGAGGCTCTCCGGGCAATCGGTCCGCTCCGCAATCGCGAGCGCTTCGGCTGGCGTCAATTCTTCGATGGTCGCGGCGGTCTGCGGATCGGTTACGCCGCCCTCCGCGTGAAAGAAGATCGCGCGTTCGGCATCGAGGGCGACCGCCACGGCCGATGCGAGCGCGGAGGCATCCACCTGCACGTCGGTGCCGGCAAGGCCCATCGCTTTCGGTTCCATGACGGGCACGTACCCTGCATCGCTCAACGTGCGGAGTAAGCGCGTCTGGATCGCGCCGATCGAACCGGTGGCTGCGGCGGGTACGGTTCCGGCGTCGGCACCGGAAACGCCGACCGCCGCATCCACGGTACGATTCATCGTGCGCACGACCGAGCGCGCGGTTTCGGCCGTCGGCGCGATCACGATCGGCCGAACGCCGCGTTCGAGAAACAAGCCGAGATCGGCGTATAACGTGCTCGCGTTTTCACCAACGCTATGTTCGTCGACCCGTAGGATGACGGTCGTGCCATGCCATGTCGCCATGTGTCAGAATAACGAGCGCGAGCGGCGAATCCTTCCACCGATTGTATGGACCGCGTTCAGTCTGCGAATTCTTCGACGTAGATGGTGCGCTTGTCGTCCAAAGCGATGGCGCCGATCCCGACGCGGCTGTAGGTGGCATCCAGCAGGTTCTCGCGGTGCGTGCGGCTCGCCAGGAGTTGTTCGTGCGCGGTTGCGGCATCGAAGGCGATCGCGAGATTCTCGCCAGCGGCCGTGAATCGCACATGTGCGCCCGCGAGACGCGCTGCCAGAGTCGACCTGCCGGTCCCGAGATGCGAGAAGACGTTCATTGCGGCGAGTTCGCCTGCAAAACGCTCGGCCGCACGGTCCAGTTCGGGGCAGCGCACGAGCTGCTTCACGCCGTGCTCGGCCCGCGACGCATTCGTGCGGGCGAAAAGCGCGTCGGCACGCTCGCGTTGCATCGCCTCGGGTGATGGAGCAATGCCCAAGAGCGCCGGCGCCAGCAAGCATGCAAAGAGAAGCGTGCCTGTGAACGCGCCGGTTGGATTACGTGGAAAAGCGACGTCCATTCAAACACCGACTCTGCGCGAAGTGCTCACCCTTTCGCATCGGCAGACGATATTTCAGAGTTCAGTTCGATTCGCATTTGCCGCGAAATGAGGAACGATTCTCGGTCGGGGGCGAACGCCGATGACGCGCTCCGAAGAGACGCGATTATCGGCGATCCGCATCTCCACGCGCCGCGGGCTTCTCCGGTTTCGGCGGCGTTGGCGGATCGAGGCCCTTCCAGGCGTTGGTTGTGGGCGCGGGGTCGCCGCCCGCGAGCCAGCGCTCGGCACCGTCCGCACAAGCGCCGATGATCGCGGGCAATCCCGCCGACTCTTGCTCGTCGAACGTACCGAGCACGTGCGAGATCGCCCCGCCGCTTTGGCTACGGCCGATCCCCGCCTTCAAACGTGGGAAGCCTTCGCCGAAATGGGCGATGAGCGATTTGAGGCCGTTGTGCCCGCCCGCGCTACCGTTCCAGCGAAACCGAAGGCGGCCGAACGGCAAATCGAGGTCATCGACGATGACGAGGATGTCTTTCGCCGCGATCTTGTGGACGCTCGCGATTGCCTGCGTCGGTTCGCCACTCAAATTCATGAACGAGAGCGGCTCGACGAGGATGCACGATTTCTCGCGCACGAGCACCTGGCGGGCGTCGTCTTTTTTCTTCCAGGACTCGACCCCGAAGCGCCGCGCGAGCTCGGCCGTAACCATGAAGCCGATGTTGTGGCGGGTTCGCGCGTACTGCGCTCCGGGGTTGCCGAGACCGACGATGAGGCGAAGGCCCGAAATCGGTTAGCCCTCGGTGGGAGCGGCGTCGGCAGCGGGTGCCGCTTCCGGCGCGGCCGCTGCGGCAGCCGCTTCGTCGCCCGCGACGAGGTCGGCCGTCTTGGAGGCCTCGATCGCAACGATGATCGTCGCGCCGTCGGTGTCCATGTGGACGCCATCGGGGAGCTTGATCTGCGCGGCGGTGATGTGGTCGCCGACGTTAAGCGCCGTGATGTCGACTTCGAGCGTATCGGGAAGCACGTCGGCCGGGCCCGTGAGGGTGACTTCGTGCGAGACGATATCCTTGACGCCGCCCTGCTTCTTCTCACCCGACGAGATGCCGACGGTATGCACGGTCACGGAGCGATGGATCGACTCGTGCTTGCCGACGCGTTGGAAATCGACGGAGAGGGCGCGGCGGCTGATCGGATGGCGCTCGATCGACCGGATCATCACGGAGTCCGCGACGCCGTCGATCGTCGCATCGAAGATGTGCGCTTGCGATTTCGTGATCACGATGTCTTCGAGCGTCTTCGCGGTGACGCCGATCGCGAGCGGAGCGGCACCGTGGCCGTAGACGACGCCCGGGACGAGGCCATCCTGACGCGTGGCGTTCGCACCCGTGGTCTTGCGCTTGGTGCGCGCGGTGAGGACGATCGAGGTGGGGGCGGCGACTTTTGGCACGGGGAGTTCCTTTGTAGCTTTAAGAGACGGCTGCGACTGTGGAAAGGGCTTCCGCGGGTTCGTCCGCGCCGAAAAGCTCGGAGACCGATCGATTTGCCGTAATGCGTTTAATGGCGTCCGCGAGGATCGGCGCGATCGAGAGTTGCTCGATCTTGCCGTGCTCCACGAGGCTCGCCTGTTGCGGGATCGTGTTCGTAATGAGGACCTTGCGGATCGGCGATTTCGCGAATTGCGCGAGCGCGTCACCGGCGAAGATACCGTGCGTTGCGAGGCAGTAAACATCGGTCGCGCCGCGCGCGATGAGGGCTTCCGCCGCTTTCACGAGCGTACCGCCGGTGGATATCATATCATCGACGACCACCGCCGTCTTGCCCGTAACGCTGCCGACGATGTGTGTCACTTCACTGACATCGGGCTCGGGGCGGCGTTTGATGATGACCGCGAGATCGCTTTTGAGGCGTTTGGCGAAGAATTCCGCGCGCGGCACGCCGCCCGCATCGGGCGAAACGACGACGATCTTATCGCCCTGCAAGCCGTCTTTTTTCAGGTAGTTGCAGAGCTCGGGGGCCGCCATCAAGTTGTCGACCGGGATATCGAAGAAGCCCTGAATCTGTGCCGCGTGCAAGTCGAGCGTGACGAGGCGCTCGGCGCCCGCGCTCTGGAGCATGTTCGCGACGAGCTTGGCCGAGATCGGCTCGCGGCCTTTGGTCTTCTTATCCTGTTTCGCGTAGCCGTAATACGGCACGACGGCCGTGATGCGGTTGGCGGAGGCGCGCCGGAGGGCGTCGATCATCAGCAAGAGTTCCATGAGCGCGTCGTTGACGCCACCGGTCGCGTACTTGCACAGCGACTGGATCACGAAGACTTCCGCGCCGCGGACGTTTTCCTTGATCTCGATGCGACATTCGTCGTTCTTGAAACGATCGACGAGTGCGGACCCGAGACGCGTATCCATGCGCTTCGCGATCGCTTCGGCCAACTCGCGGTTCGAGTTGCCGCTGAAAAGCAGCGGTTTCTGAATCATGGTTCTCCTACAAATCCAAGCGGGCCGTGGCCCGGCAATGGAGAGCGGCAAGACGCCGTGCGTCGCCTTCTGCCGTTTTGGTTCCGCGGACGCAAGAGTCCTCGCCTGGGCTTCGCGATTTCGTGCGTCTCGCGATGGGGCGGGGACGCATGCGGGGAAAGGAGACCCATGGCGAGCGAACGGTTCGAATTGGTGAGCCCCTACGCTCTTGCGGGCGATCAGCCGCGCGCGACGGATGCGCTTGCGGCCGGAATCGCGCGGGGCGAACGGGCGCAGACGCTGCTCGGGGTAACGGGCTCCGGCAAGACGATGGCGATGGCGCGCGTCATCGAGCTCGTGCAAAAGCCGACGCTCGTGCTCTGCCATAACAAGACGCTCGCCGCGCAGCTCTGCGCCGAGTTCCGCGAATTCTTTCCGAAGAACGCCGTCGAGTATTTCGTTTCGTACTTCGATTACTACCAGCCCGAAGCGTACATCCCGCACACGGACACCTACATCGCGAAAGACTCGTCGATCAACGACGAGGTCGAGCGGATGCGGCACTCGGCGACGCAGTCGCTGCTCACGCGGCGCGATACGCTGATCGTCGCTTCCGTCTCGTGCATCTACGGCCTCGGTTCGCCCGCCGATTACATGGAGATGGCGGCGGATATCAAGATCGGCCAGTCGCTCGATCGCGATGGCTTCCTGCGAAAACTCGTCGGCATGCAGTATCGGCGAAACGATCTCTCGCTCGTGCGCGGCACGTTTCGCGTGCGCGGCGATACGCTCGAATTCGTCGGCGTGGATGAAGATCTCGTGCACCGCATCGAGTTCTTCGGCGACGAGATCGAGGCGATCAACGTCGTCAACCAACTCACGGGCGAGTACATCGAGTCCAAAGACGAGCTCAAGATCTTTCCAGCCAAGCACTACATCACGCCGGAAGAGAAGCTCAAATACGCGATCAACGCGATCGAAAACGAACTCGTCGTCCGCCTCGACGAATTCAAAAAAGAAGGCAAGCTGCTCGAAGCGCAGCGCCTCGAACAGCGCACGCGCTACGATCTCGACATGCTGCGCGAAGTCGGCTACTGCAACGGCGTCGAGAATTACTCGCGCCATCTCTCCGGGCGCGAAACGGGCTCCACACCGTGGTGCTTGCTCGACTTCTTTCCGGAAGATTGGATGATCTTCGTCGACGAGTCGCACGTCACGATCCCGCAGGTGCACGGCATGTACCACGGGGATCGTTCGCGCAAGCAGATGCTCGTCGATCATGGGTTCCGCTTACCGAGCGCGCTCGACAACCGGCCCTTGCTCTTCGAAGAATTCGATAAACACGTCAAGCAGATCGTGTACGTTTCGGCAACGCCCGCAACGTACGAGCTCGGCGTTTCGACGACCGTCGCCGAGATGATCATCCGGCCGACCGGGCTTGTGGATCCCGAAGTCGAGGTGCGCCCGACGCGCCACCAGGTCGACGATCTGATGGACGAGATCCGGCAGCGCGTCGAAAAAGACGAACGCATCCTCGTCACGACGTTGACGAAAAAGATGGCCGAAGATCTGACGGACTTCTTGCTCGAAAACGGCATCAAGGTGCGCTACTTGCACAGCGAAGTCGAGACGCTGGAGCGCATCGCGATCCTACGCGATCTGCGAAAGGGCGAGTTCGATGTGTTGGTCGGTATCAATCTCTTGCGCGAAGGGCTCGATCTGCCGGAAGTCTCGTTCGTCGGCATCCTCGATGCGGACAAAGAGGGCTACCTGCGAAGCGGCACTTCGCTGATCCAAACGATCGGCCGCGCGGCGCGCAACGTCGAGGGCAAGGTCGTGATGTACGCGGACGTCATCACGGAATCGATGGCCAAGGCGATCGGCGAAACCAAGCGCCGCCGCGAGACGCAGATCGCGCACAACCTCGCGCACGGGATCGAGCCGAAATCGATCCGCAAAGAGGTGCGCGACATCCTCGGCATTCTCGGCACGCCGCAAGACGGCGCGGCGGAAGCACTCAAAGGCGCGAAGATTCCGCGCGAAGTCGCGATGGCGATGGCAAACGAAATCGAGAAAAAGATGCGCGATTTCGCCGCCAATCTCGAATTCGAGAAAGCCGCGGCATTACGTGATGAACTTCTCGAATTGCGCAAACAGATCGGTGGCAACGAAAGCGTGCTCTTCCAGGGGAAGGCACCGAAGATTTTCCAGCATGCCTTGCGCGAACTGGTCGGTTCGTAGGCGGTGCGCGTTCGCGATCGCATCCTGCTCCTGATCACCGCGCCATCGCTTGCGCTCTTGGTGCTCATCGCGATCGTCATCGGCTTTGGTCGGAGCACGGCCGATCTCGTCGATCGCGCGCGCGACACCGCCGACGCGCGCGCCGCTTCGGCAAACCTGCTCATCACGCTCGACGATGGTGAAACCGCCGTGCGCGGATACGTCATCACGCGCAATCTTACGTATCTCGAACCGTACGCAAAGTTGGAATCGGCGATCGGTGCCGAACTCGCGGCGCTACGCGACGTTGCGAAGCGCGATTCCGCGCAAGCCGACGCGGTCGAACGCATGATCGCGCTCGCCGTGCAGAAGAAAAACACGCTCAAACGCACCTCCGACCTCGTTCGCTCGGGTGCAAACGTTCTCGCGCAACGTGCCGTGATAAGCGGGCGCGGGAAGAACATCATGGACCTCTTTCGCGACGCGCGCGCCGTCTTCGACGCGCGCGAATCGCTGTTGGCGGATCGCTATCGCGGGGAAATCGAAGCGACGCGTTCGCGCGCGGCAACGGTCGTGGCGATCGTCGCGGTTACGAGCGTCCTCCTGACCTTACTCGTTGGGGTTGTCGTCGGCAGCGGCATCGTACGCCGGATCGAGCGCGTCGCCGAGCACGCGCGCATCTTTGCGACGGGAGCGCCGGTCGAAGAGCGCCTGATCGGCGACGACGAAGTCGCCACGCTCGATCGGGCCCTCCACGATATGGCGCTCATGCTCGAAGAGCGGCAGCGCAGCGTCTACGCCGCACTCGAAGCCGCGACGGAATCGTCGCGTTTGAAATCGCAATTCGTGGCGACGATCAGCCACGAAATCCGCACGCCGATGAACGGGGTCATCGGCATGACGGAGCTCTTACTCGATACGTCGCTAACGCCCGCGCAGCGCGAGCATGCCGTGGTGGTGCGCGATTCGGCCGAAGCGCTCATGCTGATCATCAACGATCTGCTCGATTTCTCGAAGATGGAAGCGGGTTATCTTCAAGTCGAAAACGTCGATTTCTCCGTTTTGGAAATCGTCGAATCGGTCGCCGCGCTTTCCGCCGGGCTCGCACGTGAAAAAGGCTTGGTCGTCATGACCTATGTCGATCCGAATATCCCCGGCGCCTTGCACGGCGATGGTGGACGCCTGCGGCAAGTGTTGATCAACCTGGTCGGTAACGCCGTGAAGTTCACCGAACGCGGGACGGTCACGATCGCGGCGAATCGCGAAACCGCCGACGACGCGGGCGTGACCGTCGCATTCTCGATTCGCGATACGGGGATCGGTATCGATCCCGCGATGCAAGAGGAGCTCTTCGAGCCGTTCCGCCAGGGCGATGCGACGACCAAGCGCCGGTTCGGGGGAACGGGCCTCGGGCTTTCGATCGCAAAGCGGCTCGTCGAGCTCTTGGGCGGAAACATCGGGATACGGAGTGCCCTCGGCGCCGGCTCGACGTTCGCGTTCACGCTCGCCTTCGCGCGCGTCCGTGGAAGCAAGCAACCGCAACGTACGCACGAACTTGCCGGCCTTCGCGCGCTCGTCGTCGATGACGAGCCTACCTCGCGCGAGGTGCTCTCGCGATACGTTGCCGGTTGGGGCATGCGCAGCTCGGTCGCGGTGGACGCGCCAACGGCGATGGCCGTGCTCGATGCGTCGCTTACCGATGGGGAGCCGTTCGCATTTGCGATCGTCGATCTGATGATGCCGAACGTCGATGGCTTCGAGATCGCGGCAAAGCTCCGGGCGCATCCGGATTTCCAAGCGTTGCCGCTCGTACTCGTAACGGCATTCGATCTCCCCGGCCGCGAAGTGTCGGCGCGTGCCGCGGGATTCGATGCCTACCTCGTCAAGCCGATCCGTCAGTTGGAACTGCTCGCGGTCGTTTCGGCGCTCGTCGCGCGCCCGCGCGAATGTGGAATCGCGCAGGTGCTCGCGCCCGAGCCGCCGCCCACACCCGCCCCACCACCGGTGGCGGCACGCGCCGAGGAGCAAGCCCTCCGGAGCGAACGCATTCTCGTCGTCGAAGACAATCCGGTAAACCAGAAGCTGGCGCTCAAACAGCTTGCGAAGCTCGGGTTTCCAACGGCGTCGGCGATCAACGGCGTGGAAGCCCTCGCGATGCTCGAACGTGAGTCGTTCGCGCTCGTGCTCATGGATTGTCAGATGCCGATCATGGACGGTTTCGAGGCGACGATCGCGATCCGGGAATCGGAGCGCGAGCGCGCGACGCGCTTGCCGATCGTCGCGTTGACGGCGAATGCGCGGCCGGAAGATCGCGAAAAATGTTTGGCGTGCGGGATGGACGACTATCTCGCAAAACCGGTTTCCGTTGCCGAGCTTTCCGCAACGATCGAGCGATGGCTGCTCGCCACGGACGCGAGCGTGCGTTGAGCGACAACGTGCGCACGTCTGCGTTGCGCGTGGCGACGACACCCGTACTCGATTGCGCGTACGAAGAACGCGGCCCGAGCGACGGCGCGGTCGTGATGCTCGTGCATGGATTTCCCGACGCCGCCTGCACGTGGGATGCGATCGCGGAGGGGCTCGCTGCCGACGGCTTTCGGGTGCTCGTACCCCATGTGCGCGGGTTCGGCGCGACGCGCATCCGCGATGGCGCGACGATCGGTGGCGAGACGACGGCGCTCGGCCGCGATACGCTCGATCTCGCCGATGCGCTCGGGATCGAAACGTTCGCGATCGTCGGGCATGACTGGGGAGCGCGCGCGGCATACGTCGCCGCCGCGCTCGCACCCGATCGGCTGACGTCGCTTGCGGCCCTTGCGGTCGGATACGGGACGAACGCTGCGGGCCAATCGCTCTCGATCGCACAGACCCAGGCGTATTGGTATCAGTGGTTCTTCGCGACGCCGCGCGGTGCCGCGGTGCTCGCGGACGACGCGCGCGCGTTTTGCGAGGCGCTCTGGCGCATCTGGTCACCCGGGCTTATCCTCTCGGATGCGGAGCGCGCGCGAACCGCATCCGCGTGGACGAATCCGCAATTCGTACCGGTCGCGCTCCACTCGTACCGCGAGCGCTGGGGGTTCGCGGAGAGCGATCCGCGATATGCTGCCGACCGCGCGACGGTTGCTGGAACGCGCGTGCTTTCGCTACCGACACTCGTGTTGATGGGCGCGGACGACGGCGCGACGCTGCCGGAATCGTCGCTCGGTAAAGAGGCGTTTTTTTCCGGTCGCTACGAACGCCGCGTCGTCCCGAACGTCGGACATTTTATCCAACGCGAGGCGCCCGAGCTCGTGCTCGCGGCGTTGCGCGCGCACCTCGCCGGAGTTTCTTAGATGCTACAAGCGCTCGCGATCGATAACGTCTTCTCATGGAGCGTGTGGCAGCCCGAGCGCGCGATGTATTTCACGGGCCATTATTTTGCGGGCGTCGACGGGGGCGTGCTCGTCGATCCGCTTCCGCTCGACGAGCACGACATCGCGGCGATCCGCGCGCACGGGGGCGCGGCATGGATCGTCGTGACGAATCGCGATCACGAACGCGCCGCAGGCGAACTGGCGGCGATCTTCGGCGCGCGCATCGCCGCAAGCGCGCTCGACGCGCCGTTGCTCGCTTGTCGCGTCGATCGCTTGCTCGCTAGCGGCGATTCGATCGCGGGCGGCACGGTGGTGTCGCTCGACGGGCACAAATCGCCGGGCGAGATCGCGTTGCACTTCCCGGCGATGCGCATGGCACTCGTTGGCGACGCGCTCTGGGGCGAGCCCGCAGGCGCATTGCGCCTCCCTCCCGATGCGAAACTCGCGGATCCGGCGCGCGCGCGCTTTTCGTTGTTGTGGCTGCTGCGCGATGGGGTCCAGACGCTGCTCGTCGGCGACGGCGCTTCGCTTTTCGGCGGTGCCTTCGAACGGATCGCCGCGGCGATCGGGCAAGCCGCGCCGTTCGCGAACGTGATCGCAAGCGACGCGCTCACGTTTCCCGTCGCGCGGGCAGAGCATCCGCGGTTCGGCGCGCAAGCGGCGGAGATCGGCCTCCGCATCGGTGCGCGCAAGCTCGGCTATCAGCTCGCGCGCGTTCCACCGGCCTCCGAATTCTGTCCGTACCACTGGCATAGCGCGGAAGAAGAGCTCTTCGTCGTCGTTCGCGGGCAGGCGACGTTGCGAACCCCCGATGGCGAACGGACGATCGCGGCGGGCGATTATTGCGCGTTTCCCGTCGGCCCGACGGGTGCGCACGGCGTCCGCAATCATACGAGCGAGGATTGCGAGATTCTCATGATTGCGAACAACGATCCGTCCGATGTTTGTTATTATCCGGATTCGCAAAAAGCCGCGCTCGAATATACCGGAACGATCGTCATGACCGATCGCGACATCGCGTACCTCGCGGGCGAATGACGCGCCTCGCGTTTGTCGTCCGCGCGGAGACCGAAGCGACCGTTCTCCTCGCGACGCAACTGCCCGCGGCGTTTTCCGGTGGCCGCATCCGCTATCGTACGCGTACCGGCGCGCTCGCGCGCGTGGCGGGCGCGGTCGTCGGCGCGTTCGATGCGAAACACGATTCGCTCTTTCTCGGGGCGGAAGCCGCAAACGCGGAATTGACGCTCGAAGTCGAGCGCCGCTCGCTCCCGATCGCCGGGCTTCCGGCAGGCGATGGTTTGCGGTGGCGTTATCTGCTCGCGATCGCGGCGGAAACGGCCGCGCGTTTCGCGTTGATCGATCGGCTTCCCGATCCGCTTGTCACCGGAGCTGCGGCGTCGGAAGTCGTGCCCGCGGCGAACGTCGCGGCCGTCGGCCACGCGCATCTCGATGTCGCGTGGCTCTGGGCGTATAGCGATACCCGCCGCAAAGCGTTACGGACCTTTGCGACCGCCGTGCAGCAACTCGATCGCGCCCCATATTTTCGATTCGCGCAAAGCCAACCGCAACTGTGGGCATTCGTCGAGAGCGCCGATCCCGCGTTGTTCGCACGCGCCGTAGCGCACGCGCGTGGCGGGCGGATCGATGCCTCCGTCGCCGCGCTCTGGGTGGAGCCGGATGCGAACGTCCCTTCGGGCGAGTCGCTTTTACGCCAGCTCGCGTGCGCGGCACGGTATGCGGAATCGACGATCGGCGTGCGCCCGACCGTAGCCTGGCTTCCCGATACGTTCGGCTTTCCGGCAACGTTACCGACGTTGCTCGCACACGCCGGCGTTCCGCATTTCGCGACGACGAAATTGCAGTGGAACGACACGACGCGTTTCCCGCACGCGCGGTTCGTGTGGCGCGGCCCGGACGGCGAACAGGTTACGGGCGCGCTGCTCGCCGCCTACGGCGGGGACGTGACGGAACCGCGTCTCGCCGCCGCGCGCGAGCGCGACGAACCGCTCGTCGTCGGCTACGGCGACGGTGGCGGCGGCGTGACCGATGCGCAGATCGCGGCGCTCGCGCCGCGCGCGCGCTTCACCGGCATCGGCTCGTGGATGGAGAGCATCGCGCGCGATGCGGTACTGCCCGTCGTCGCGGGCGAGCTCTACCTCGAAACGCATCGCGGCACGTTGACGACGCATCACGATGTCAAAGCGGCGAATGCCGCGCTCGAGCGCGCGCTCGATGAGGCGGAAGAAGCCGCGGCGTGGTGCGTTGCGGTCCGGCTCGCGCCCGCGAACGTGGAACCGCTCGCCCGCGATTTGCAAACGGCGTGGCGGCTCGTGTTGCGCGGGCAATTTCACGACGTGCTTGCCGGTACGTCGACGGCTCTTGCGTACACGGAGGTGCGTGAAGATCACGAACGCGCGATGCGGATCGCACTCCGCGTACGCGATGCCGCGCGTTCGCTCTTACCGCGCGTCCGTTTCGGAGAGCACCTTCCCGACCAACTACCGCCGCGCGTCGCGCCCACGATCGTCGACGATCGCTTTCGCTTCGACAACGGCATCGTGCGCGCGGGCGCGTTTTCCGATGGTTCGCTCCGCGATCTCGCGGGGACGGCCGGCCCGTCGCTTGTGGAGCGTGCGAATCGCATCGTTGCGTTTCACGATACGCCGAAAGCGTGGGATGCGTGGAATCTCGATCGGGGTTACGAGCGTAAGCCGATTCGCGTGCACGAACGCGGTGCGACGATCGACGACGATGCGCTCGTGGTGCATCTCCAAATCGGGCGTTCGCCCGCGACGATGGAGGTCGAACTCCGCGAGGGCGAGCCGTGGCTGCGCGTCCGCTTGGTAGTCGATTGGCACGAAGAACGCACGATCGTACGCGTGCAGAATCGCCTTGCGATCCGCGCGGAACACGCGCTTTTCGGCCAACCGCACGGTTCGCTCGCGCGACCGCTCTACCCGAGCACGGCCGCCGAACGTGCGAGATTCGAAGTCGCGGGGCAACGCTTCGCGTCGATTGCGGATGGAGAGCGCGGCCTCGCGCTGCTGACCTCCGATCTCTACGGCTGGAGCGCGCTCGGTACCGACACGGGCGCCGATCTCGGCCTCTCGCTCCTGCGCGCGCCGCGGTGGCCCGATCCAACCGCCGATCGCGGGGAAACGGCGCTCGCCTATGCGCTCGTGCCGCACGATGCGGCGCCGGTATCGGCGCTCGAAGCGGCGTGGCGTGCATATGCGCTCGCGCCACGCGTTCGGCTCTTCGAACCCGACGGCGATCGCGTGCTCGTAACGGCGACGAAACCGGCCGACGACGGCGATGGCGTGATCGTGCGCGTGCGCGAATGCGATGGTATCGCCGGCACGGTGCGCATGCGCTGCGGCGGGCGCGTGCGCGAGGTCCTCGCCGTCGACGGCTGCGAACGGGCGATCGCCGGTAGTGCATCGATCGACGGCGAGCGGCTCGTGTTCGGGCTCGCCGCGTTCGGCTTACGCGCCTTCCGCGTGCGTTTCTGATCGAAAGCACGTCGCCAAGTGATCGTCCACGACGCCCGTCGCCTGCAAGAATGCATAGACGATCGTCGGTCCGACGAACGTAAACCCGCGCGCGCGTAAATCGGCGCCGATACGGCGCGCCAGCGGCGTCGTGTCGGGAAGTTCGTCACGCGTGCGCCAACGCGTGACGACGGGCGCTCCGTCGACGAACGCCCACAGATAGGCATCGAAGCTCCCGAAGGCTTCTTGCACCGCGAGAAACGCGCGTGCGTTGCCGACGGTCGACGCAATCTTTCCGCGATGACGAACGATCCGTGCATCGGTAGCGATTTCGGCGATTCGGGAATCGTCGAAGCGCGCGACGAGAGCGGGATCGAATCCCATGAAGAGCGTGCGATAGCCCGCGCGTTTCGCGAGGATCGTTTCCCAACTGAGCCCGGCTTGCGCGCCTTCGAGGGTCAGCGATTCGAAGAGCGCTCGATCGTCGTGCTGCGCGCGGCCCCACTCGGCATCGTGATACGCAATCGATCGTTCCGTCGTCGCCCAGTCGCACCGCGTCATGGATTCTCCACGCGTACGTCGAACGCGGAGTCCGTGAACGTGCGAACGCTCGATACCGTCCTCTTCGATCTCGACGATACCCTGCACGATGATTCGCGTGCATATAAAGCGGGCGCATCGCGCACGGCGGAGGACGTCGCACGCGAGCGTGGGATCGATGCCCGGGAGCTTACGACCGCGTACATCGCGCAAGCGCAACGATTCTGGCAACATTTGAGCGACGATCATCTCGCAACGCGCATGACGGACACGCGCACGTCGCTCTGGGCGGGCGCGCTTGCGGCATGTGGAATCGACGACCCCGCGCTCGCGGAACGATGCGCTGCGTCGTATGTGCGATACCGGAAAGAGCATCTCTATCTCGAACCGGGCGCGCTCGCGTTGCTCGATACCCTCAAGGCGCGCGGTTGTAAGCTCGGCATCATCACGAATGGTTTCGCGGAAACGCATCACGAGAAAATCGCGCTGCTCGGGCTGACCCGTCGGATGGATGCGATTTTTATCGCGGACGAAGTGGGGATGGTGAAGCCCGATCCGCGCTTGTTTCGCCTCGCCTGCGAAACGCTCGGAACGACACCGGAGCGAACGGCGATGGTCGGCGACCGTTACGAACGTGACTGCGCGGGTGCGCTTGCGGTCGGCATGTTCGCCGTCCTCGTAGACGTGCACCGCATTCCCGTGCCCGCAGGCGCGCCGCAACCCGACGCCATCGTTCCGACGATCGCCGATGTCGCGGCCGCGCTCTCTGGCCGAGTCTAACGGCGGCTAGCTCGCAACCGATAGCTGCGGCGACCGTCGCGTGTTGGTGCCGGCCGCTGCAGCGATCGACATCGGGATCGCCATTTCGGAGCCCGTCGCTCCGAGATAAAAACGGGAGACGAGCTCGTCGAGCGTCGCGGTCTGTTCCCGCAATGCCTTCGATGTCATCGCGATTTCTTGCACGCCTGCGGCAACTTCCGATGCAGCGGATGCCGCCTGTTGTGCCTCATGCGATTGGCCTTCCGCCGTCGACGCAACGGGATGCGTGATCCGAGCGATCTCCTCGGTCGTCGTTCGCATCTGACTCGCCGCCGCCGCGCTCTCCGAAACCGTCGAAGCGATGGAGGAAACGCTATCGGTGAGCGTCAGCGACGATTTGCGCATCGCGGTCGCCCTTGCGGCGAGTTCGTCTGCGACGCCGACGGCGGTCGCGATCGTCGCGCTCAACGTTGCGAGCGCATGCGAACCGCGTTCCGTCGTCTCCATGCCTTGGTCGATGGCGATGCTCGAATTGCGCATCATTTCCGCAGCGTGTTTCGTCTCGTGGACGATCGATTGCAAGATCGAACTGATTTCTTTCGTGGCGATACCGGAGCGTTCGGCGAGTTTGCGGACCTCGTCGGCGACGACGGCGAAGCCACGTCCGTGCTCCCCGGCTCGGGCCGCTTCGATCGCCGCATTGAGTGCGAGCAGATTCGTTTGATCCGCGATATCGTCGATCGTGGAGACGATATCGCTCACGGCACCCGATCGTTCTTCGAGATTCGCCATCGCGGACGCGGCTTTCGACGAAGCGGTGCGCAGCGTCGTCATTGCCGTGCGCGTCGCGGCGACGGCGGCTTCGCCGAGATCGGCCTCGTTCGATGCCCCCTTGGCGGCACGCGAAAGTTCCTCGCCGCTGGTGCCGAGTGTCGAGATATCGTGGTCGAGCGAAGCGATGGCGCGCGTTGCATCGGTCATCACGTTTGCTTGGGATTGTGCGCCATCGGCAATCGCACTCGAGGTGCGCGAAAGCTCTTCGATCGCGACGCTGATCTGACCGACGCGCTCCGCTTGGATTGCGGCGTTTGCGGCGACGCGGTCCGATGCAAGCGCGATCGATTCGACGGCAACCGACGACTGATTTGCCGTTACGACGGTTTGCTCGCTTGCGATTGCAACGGATTTCGATGCCTGCGCGACCGAGCTCACAAGGCTTCGCAAGTTACCGATGCATGTCGTAAATTCTTGTGCGATCGTGCGCAGTCCGATGGCAAGCGCGTTATAGCTCTCCGATACGTGCGCGATTTCGTCGCGGCCGTGCATTGCGATCGGTTCGGCCTGGGGCGCGTACGCGAGCGTGAGGTCGCCGCGTGCGAGCGATGCGAGTGCCTCGCCGAGGAAGCGAAAATCCGTTTGCGTCGCTCGTTCGAGCGCCGCTTGCACCACGCCGAGACGGTTACGGAGCGAATTTGCGAAGAGCACCGCCGTCGCACACGCAGCGGCGATAAGTGCTAGTACCAAGCCGACGATTACGAGCTCGAAACGGAATCGGACGGTGTCCGATGCGGCAAAGGTATCGCTAGAGCTCTTTTGCGCGAGCTTGATACCATCGCTAATGCCTCGGGCGAGGACCGCCGAATCGACACTGTTCGCTTTCAAAGCCGCCCGAACGCGTTTCGCGTCGGCACTGGTGCTCTTGCCAGCGTACGCATCGAGTACCGCCCGTGGATCGCGTTTACCGATTGCGATGATTTCGTTTTGGCGATCCGCGATCGCACTCGAGCGCGCGGCCACCTCGGCGAGGATCGGTTCGAGGCCCGGCACTTCCCGCAAGTGGAGCCGCAAGTATGCAAAGTCGGCATCGCGGTCGGCATCGGCTTTTGTAAGGTCTGCAAGTGCCGAGGATTTTGCCGTGAGTGCGAAGCCGCGTACGGCATAGCGCGCGCCCAAGAGCTGCAACGAAATGTCGCGCACCTTCGAGCGTATCGTTGTCGAATCGATGATGCGTTGTTCGGCGTCGTGCATCGCGTTGAACCCAAAAACGATCGTGATCGCGATCACGATTGCGATTGCGATCGGGAATGCAAACGCCAGAGCAACTTGATAACGAAGAGAAAAACGTGTCATGACGGTCCTTGTGTAATAACGAAACAAGCGCCCGATGACGCGCGGCTGAAAAATCGTTATATTCGCGGGCGCGGCAACCGCTAGCCGTCCGATGTTTCGCGCGGGGGCTTGTACGCGAATATTAACAAAGGTGCATTGCTTTACAAGCCGTTCGCACGCGATCTTTACGAAATACGGAACTTTCCCGTGATGTTCGTTGTCGCGCTCGACATGGAGCCCGAATCGATCGATACCGTTCTGCGCCGCTCGTGGCGCGTGTTCCGCGCGAATCCGACGATTCTCGTGCCGGGGCTCGCGGTCGGGATCGCGCTCGGCGTGCTTGCGGCGATCTTCGCGATCCCACCGCTTCCGCCGGGCGCCGTGCTCACGCCCGAGCTGCAGGCGCGGTATGCCCTAGCGTTCGTGCTCGCGAGCGCGGCTACGGTGCTCGCGTACGTGATGAACGTCGCTTACACCACGGGCATGGCCGCCGCCGCTTGGCAACGCGGCACCGCCATGTATGCCGACG
Organism: Armatimonadota bacterium; assembly: GCA_037441145.1. Classification (GTDB taxonomy): domain Bacteria; phylum Vulcanimicrobiota; class Vulcanimicrobiia; order Vulcanimicrobiales; family Vulcanimicrobiaceae; genus JBBISR01. The sequence goes on along the minus strand of JBBISR010000010.1, from coordinate 48,491 downwards.
GCGCACGAGCGTTCACGCGGGATGGCCGCAATATTCTCGTCGCATCCCTCGGGTTGCTTGCAATCTTCGCGGTTGCGGTCGTGCTTGCGATTCCGACGTTTTTTCTTTCGTTGCTCGCCACGGTGCTTTTTTTCATGTATGCCATTCCCGCTGCGGTCGTTGACGATCTGCCGGGGATCGCGGCGCTGCAACGGTCCGCGCGGATGACGTGGCGCAGGCTCTTGCCGTCGCTTGCGATCGTGGCCGTCCTTGCGGGCGTGGAGATTCTCGCCCAACTCCTCGGGGGATTGCTCCAACCGATCCCCTTCGCCGGGCCGATCGCGCTCGCGATCATGCAGCAAGCGGTCGCGGCGTTCGCGACGATCGTCGTCGTCGGCGAATACATCAACTTACAAAGCGCGGAACGCGTCGTTACCCTGGAATCCGAGGGCTCGGCGTCGTAAGGAGCAATTCATGCCCATCCCACTGCGCATCGCGCTCGTCGTCGTCGGTTTCGTCCTCATCGCCTCGGCGGAATTCGCGCAGCGCGCCTCCGACAAGACCGCGATGCGCCCCGGCGTCACCCGGATGCAGACGCTCGATGCGGATGCCCGCGTCTTCGGGCTGCGGATCGGCGGCGCGCTCCTGATTCTGGTCGGCCTGCTCACCTTCGTGCTCGCAAATCACCTTCCGCAGGCCGCGTCGCTCCGCTTGAGCTGATCGCCGCGCGCAACGTCGCGCACCTTTCCCGGGTCTCATAATCGATATGGCTACGGCATCGCGCGTCCTCGACTCGATCGTGATCAAGGGAGCACGCGAGCATAACCTCAAGAACGTCGATGTGACGTTGCCGCGGAACGCGCTCGTCGTCGTGACGGGCCTGAGCGGTTCGGGAAAATCGTCGCTCGCATTCGATACGATCTACGCCGAAGGCCAGCGGCGGTATGTCGAATCGCTCTCCTCGTACGCCCGTCAGTTTCTCGGCCAGATGGAGAAGCCGGACGTCGATTACATCGAGGGGCTTTCTCCCGCGATATCGATCGATCAAAAATCGACCTCACGCAACCCGCGCTCGACGGTCGGCACGGTCACCGAAATTTACGATTACCTGCGCTTGCTCTACGCGCGCATCGGCACGCCGCACTGTCCGAATTGCGGGCGTGAAGTTGCGGCGCAATCGGCGCAAGAGATCGTCGAGCGGATCATGGGCCTGCCCGAGGGGGCGCGCATCCAATTACTCGCGCCCGTCGTGCGCGGGCGCAAGGGCGAATACGCGAAGCTCTTCGAGGAAATTACGAAAGAGGGCTTCGCGCGCGTGCGCGTCGACGGCGAAGTCAAAGAACTCCGCGAGAAGATCGATCTCGATAAGAAAAAGAAGCACACGATCGAGGTCGTCGTCGATCGGCTCGTGATGAAGCCCGACGTGCGCAAACGCTTGACCGACTCGGTCGAAACGACGTTGCGCTTATCGACGGGCGTCGTGACCGTGCTCTACGAGGCGAAGGTCGAGGCCGAGCCCGCGAAAGCGCCCGCCGCGCAAGAGATGACGTTTTCGGAAGCGTTCGCATGCGCGTACTGTGGCGTTTCTTTTCAAGAACTCGAACCGCGGCTGTTCTCGTTCAACTCGCCGTTCGGTGCGTGTCCCGGCTGCAGCGGACTCGGCGTGAAGATCGCGATCGATCCGTGGAAAGTGATCCCCGATCGCACGCTCTCGATCGCGCAAGGCGCGATCCTTCCGTGGTCCAAGAACATGGGTTCGGGGAAATTCCCGAGCAACAATCCGTACTATCTCCAGCAAGTCGAGCGGCTTCTGCGTTCGCGGCGCGTGAAGAACACGACGCCGCTCGATAAGATGCCCGAGGATATGCTCGAAACGATCCTCTACGGAACCGAGGGCAAGCAGCGATTCGCCTATGAGTCGAAGAGCGGCCACGTTTGGGAGTACGATGCCGTCTTCGAAGGCGTCGTCAACAACTTGCAGCGTCGGTACACCGAGACGTCGAGCGAATACGTCAAAGAAGAGATCGAAAAATTCATGTCCGCGAACACGTGCGTGACATGCAATGGCGCGCGGTTGAAGCCGGAGGCGCTCGCCGTAACGATCAACGGCGCGAACATCGATGCGCTCACGCGCTTCTCGGTCGAAAAAGCCGAAGCGTTCTTCCGCGATTTCACGGCGAGTCCGCGCCATGCGATCATCGCCGAACAGATCTTGAAAGAGATTCGCGCACGGCTCGGCTTTCTCGCGAACGTCGGCCTCGGGTACCTGAATCTCTCGCGCACCGCGACGACGCTCTCGGGCGGCGAATCCCAGCGCATCCGGCTCGCCACGCAGATCGGCTCGTCGCTCGTCGGCGTGCTCTACATCCTCGACGAACCCTCGATCGGCTTGCACCAGCGCGACAACGATCGTTTGCTTGCAACGTTGCAGACCTTACGCGATATCGGAAATACCCTCATCGTCATCGAGCACGACGAAGATACGATGCGCGCGGCCGACTTCATCGTCGACGTCGGCCCGGGCGCGGGTGCCGAAGGCGGCCACATCCTCTCGGCGGGCTCGCTCGAAACGATCTTGGCAAACCCGATCTCGCTCACGGGCGCGTACCTCTCCGGGAAGAAGTTCATCGCCGTGCCGAAGCATCGGCGCGCACCGCGCGCGTGGTTGAACGTCAAGCGGGCAACGGCGAACAACCTCAAAGGCATCGACGTCGATTTTCCGATCGGCGTCTTCGTTGCCGTTACCGGTGTAAGCGGTAGCGGTAAATCGACGCTCGTCAATTCCGTACTCGTGCGCGCCCTCGACCAGCATCTGCACGGTCAAGCGGCCGCGGGAACGTACGGTAGCGTGCGCGGCGCGGAGACGCTCGATAAGATGGTCGTGATCGATCAATCGCCGATCGGCCGCACGCCGCGCTCGAATCCCGCTACCTACACGGGTGCATTCGATCTGATCCGCGAGCTCTTTTCGCTCACACCCGAGGCGAAGATGCGCGGATACACGCAAGGCCGCTTCTCGTTCAACGTTAAGGGTGGCCGCTGCGAATCGTGTCAGGGCGACGGCATCATCAAGATCGAGATGCACTTTTTGCCGGATGTGTACGTGCCGTGCGAAGTCTGCGGCGGAAAGCGTTACAACGCGCAGACGCTCGAAGTGAAATATAAGAACAAATCGATCGCCGATATCCTCGCGATGCGCGTCGATGAAGCGGCCGAACTGTTCGCACCGATCCCGCGCATCGCAAACAAACTCAAGACGATCGCGGAAGTCGGGCTCGGTTACATCGCGATGGGGCAACCGGCAACGCAGCTCTCGGGCGGCGAAGCGCAGCGCATCAAGCTCGCGACGGAACTCTCCAAACGTGCGACGGGCAAAACATTTTACGTGCTCGACGAACCGACGACCGGTCTGCATTTCGCCGACATCCATAAGCTGCTCGAAGTGTTGCAGCGCTTGGTGAAAGTCGGGAACACCGTGCTGACCATCGAGCACAATCTCGATGTCATCAAAACGGCCGATTACGTCATCGACCTCGGGCCCGAAGGCGGCGATGGCGGCGGAACGATCGTCGCGGTTGGTACGCCCGAAGAAGTCGCCGCGAACCCGAAGAGCGTGACGGGAACGTACTTGAAGGCCGTGCTTGAAGATCCCCGCGGCCATGGCCTGCGTGCCGATCCCGCGCATATCGCGGCGCTCGAAGCGACGAACGGAGCGGCACCGAAGGACGCGCTCGCGCCGGTCGGGTAAGCACCACGCGATGGGTACGGCGTTTGCGATGGCGATGGTTGTGTGTGCGGACGTCGCACGGTCGCGTGATTTCTACCGCGACGTCGTCGGGCTCAAAGTGCGTACGAACGCCGCGCCGCACTGGGTAGATTTCGATCTCGGCGCGGGGCACGTGCTCGGGTTGCATCCGATGCGGGCGGGTTCGCCCGTGCACCCGGGCTCGATCCAGCTCGCGTTCTACGTCGCAAACGTCGATGCGTTCGTGAGCGATGCGCGCACGCTCGGCGCGACCATCTTGCAAGATCCGTACGATGAAGGCGCCGTCGGCCGCATGGCCGTGATCGCGGATCCCGATGGCTATCCCGTGCAGATCGGCTCGCACCCGAAGCGCGGATGAGCCGCGGTCCGATGCCGGACGCACCGGCACGTGCGCAAGCTTTACGCGCGCAGATCGACGATGCGAACTATCGGTATCATGTGCTCGATGCACCCGAGATCGCCGATGTCGCGTACGACGCGTTGCTTCGCGAATTAATCGAGCTCGAGGAGGCGCATCCGGAACTACGCACGGCCGATTCGCCGACACAGCGCGTCGGCGCCGTGCAAGCGGGAAAGTTCGCGGCGTACGAACACATCCGCCCGATGCTCTCGCTTGCGAACGCATTCGACGAAGAAGAACTGCGCGCGTTCGACGAGCGCGTGCGCAAGCTCGCGGGCGAACGCGATGTCGCGTATGTCGTCGAGTTGAAGATCGATGGCCTCTCGGCATCGCTGCGCTACGACGACGGCCGATTGAGCGCTGCGGGAACGCGGGGAAACGGGTCCGTCGGCGACGACGTGACGGCAAACGTGCGCACCGTACGCTCCGTTCCGCTTCGCTTGCGTACCGAAGGCGAACCGCCCGCGCACATCGACGTACGCGGCGAAGTGTATATGCGCAAAAGCGATTTCGCGCGGTTGAACGCACGGCGCCTCGCCGAAGGACGAGAACCCTTTGCGAACCCGCGCAATACTGCCGCAGGTGGGTTGCGTCAGGTCGATCCGCAGGCGACGGCAGAGCGCTCGCTTTCGTTCTTCGCATACGCGGTCGGCGCATTCGAAGGCGCGACGCCTCCGCAATCGCAGTGGGAACTCCTCGAACGCTTGCGCGCGCTCGGCTTCGCTACGAACCCACACGCCCAACGTTGCGCGACGATCGACGAAGTCATCGCCTGCACCGCGCGCTTCGATCGCGAACGCGATGCGCTCGATTACGATATCGACGGGCTCGTCGTCAAGGTCGACGATCTCGCGCTCCAAGAGCAACTCGGTGCCGTCGGAAAAGACCCGCGCTGGGCGATCGCGTACAAATTCCGCGCCCGCGAAGCGACGACGCGCTTGCTCGATATTCGCGTGAACGTCGGGCGCACCGGAACGCTCAATCCGTACGCCGTTTTGGAACCCGTGCAGATCGGCGGCGTAACCGTGCAAATGGCGACGTTGCATAACGAAGAGCACATCGAACGCAAGGACATTCGCATCGGCGATCTCGTGCTCGTGGTCCGTGCGGGCGACGTCATCCCGAAAGTCGTCGGGCCGATCCTGGCCGGGCGTGCCGCCGACGCACTACCGTATCGGTTGCCGACCGTGTGCCCATCGTGCGACGAGCCGGTCGAACGCCTCGCGGGCGAGGTGATGGCGCGCTGCGTGAACTGGACCTGCCCGGCCCAACGCGTCGAGCGCATCCGTCATTTCTGCACGCGCGGGGCGATGGATATCGAGGGCATCGGCGACACGCTTGCGGCGCAACTCGTCGAGAGCGAACTCGTGCGCGATGTCGCCGATATCTACGCACTCGACCGCGATCGGCTCGCGACGCTCCCGCGGCTCGGCGAAAAGACGATCGGGAACCTCCTCGCCGCGATCGCCGCATCGCGCGCGCGCGGCCTCGCACGCGTTCTCTATGGGCTCGGTATCCGTTTCGTCGGTGCTACGAACGCCGCGATCCTCGCGGGCGATTTCGGTACGGTCGACGCGCTCGCCACCGCTTCGCTCGAAGACTTACTACGAAGCGACGGGATCGGCGAGGAGATCGCGAAAAGCGTGGTCGCATTTTTCGCGAATCGTGCAAATACGGAAGTGGTCGCGCGTCTGCGCACGGCCGGGGTGGAGCTCACGGCCCCATTACGGCCCCGCGAGCCGGTCGGCCCGCTCGCGGGCAAGACGATCGTGCTCACCGGAACGTTACCGACGCTTACGCGCGATGAGGCGGCCGAACTCGTTACCGCAGCCGGTGGCAAAGTATCGTCGGCCGTGAGTAAGAAAACGGCATATGTCGTTGCCGGAGAAGAAGCCGGATCGAAGCTCGCCAAGGCCGAGAGCCTCGGCATCCCCGTCGTGGATGAGGCGTGGCTGCGCGAAACGGTCGGCGCGAGCGAGCGTTAGCCGCTACGCTACCCATCCGCCGCGGCCGAACACGATCGCGACGCGTACGAGATCGACGGCGCAAATCGTAAGTACGGCGAAGCCGACGTAACGTGCGCGGCCGAAAAACAATGCGATGGCGATCGGGAACGCGACGCTACCGTACGCGATCCGCGCGAACGAGAACGGTTCGCCGGAGAAGAGGACGATCGCCGTGGTTGCAAGTGCGAGCGCGAAGAGATCGCGGCCGAGCGTGCGCGCGCCGAGGACGCTCGCCGCGACGCCGACACCGAAAATGACGAGGTTCTCGAATTGCGGGAGCCACCACGTGCCGAGAAGATCGATCGTTACGAGCCAAAATCCGACGATGACGGCGCGCGGTGCGCGATCGCGGAGAAGAAACACGGCGGCTGCGGCAGCGCCGAGTGCGAGATGGTCGGTTTCATGCCCGCGCATGCCGGAGAGGTAGATCCCCATCCACGCGTGCTGGTCGAAACCGGCGCCGTGGCGCCACGCGGCTTGCGCGTGCACGGGAGCGAGCGCATCCCCGAAGCGCAGCCAGCAATATGCCGCGAACGCGCCAGCGCCGAGGATCGGCGCGAGCGCCAACGCGGGGCGCCTGCGGAGGATGACGGGGAACGCGAGGAGCGCACCCGGCCCGCGCGTGAGACCGGCGCAAAATCCGCCGAGCGCCCCGAGACGAGCGTCGCCGCCGTCGAGCGCGCGCAGAGCGATGCACGTTGCGAGCATGAAGAGCGCTTCCGCGTATGCGATCGAACAGAAGAGCGACATCGGGAGCAAGCACAGCACGGCGCACACCCAGCGCGCGCGAACGGTATCGTATCGCTCCTGCATCCACGCGAAAACGACGAAGAGCATCGCGAGAAACGCCGCGTTCGCGACGAGCATCCCCGCGATCGCGAATGGCACGTGCGCGCGCACGACGATACTTACCAAGATCGGAAAAAACGGAAAGAACGCCACATCGTGTTGCGCGCCGTCCGGTGTGAACGTATAGCCGTGGCGCACGATTTCGCCGTACCATGCGCCGTCCCAACGCGCGCCCGCTTCGTAGGGGTGGTCGAGATGCGTGGCGCCGGGGAGCGGCCCGAGCATCGGTGCGACGATGAAGAGCCCCACGAATATCGCGAGCCGGCTCCCCAGCCAGAGTGCGAGAACGATGCCGAGATCGACGCGTTTCATAGCAGTCGCACGGCACCGCTCACGCGCGCCGTACCGAGCCCCATCGCGCCCGCGAGCGCTTCGGCGACGTCGCTTGCGATCGTGCCGATCGGGCGCCGTTCCGCCGCGAGTTGGCCCGCACGGCCATGCCAATACGCCGCGAGGCGCGCGGCGTCGAGCGGCGTGAGCCCCTGCGCGAGCAACGTCGCGATCATTCCGGCGAGCGTATCGCCGGTCCCCGCGGTCGCGAGGGCGGAAGTACCGCTGACGTTGACATGCACGCAGCCATCGGCCCCGCAGACGAGCGTCACCTCGCCCTTGAGCAGCGTCGTGATCCCGTGCCTCGCGACGAACGCGCGGATGCGCGCGACGCGTTCGTCTTCGGCGACGGTGCCGCCGCCGCTCAAGCGGGCGAACTCGCCCGCGTGCGGCGTGACGACGATCGGGCGGCCGTGCAGCTCCGGTAAGAACTTCGCGAAGTGGAAGAGCGCGCTTGCATCGGCGACGATCGGCAGATCGCACCCGAGCACGACGCCGCGCACGATCGTGCCGATCGCTTCGCCGAGGCTCATCCCCGGGCCGATCGCGATCGCGCCGCATCGCTTCGCAACCGCGAGGAGATCGTCGATCGCCGCGGCCGTATCGGCGGGATCGAAAGCGACGACCACTTCCTCGACGAGATGCGCGCGCAGCGTCGCTTCGGCGCCGACCGGCGTTGCGACGGTCACGTAGCCCGCGCCCGCCCGCGCCGCCGCGCGCGCGCAGAGCACCGCAGCGCCGGGGAATTGCGTGCTTCCCGCGATGATGAGCGGCGCTCCCGAACGCCGCTTATCGCCGCGAGCGGAACGGATGGGAAGCATCGCGCGGGCCTCGTCGTCGTCGAGGGCGCGAAACGTTGCGGGCGGACCGTCGTCGTCCAGCATCCCGATCGGTGCGACCCAGACCTCGCCTGCGTGCGCGCGCCCGTCGCCGAGGAGCGAGCCGAGTTTCGGCGCGCCGAGCGCGATCGTAGCGACCGCGCGGAGTGCGTCCGCCGCCACGGCACCGCTCGTCGGATCGGTCCCCGTCGCCACGTCGAGCGCGACGACGGGCGCCTCGCTCCGAAGGATCGCGGCGCAAAGCGCGGCGATCTGCGAGGAGAGCGGCAAGCGCGCGTTCGCGCCGAGGATGCCGTCGAGCACGAGCGCGGCATCGCTTGCGAGGCCCTCGACATCCGCGAGCGCGGGCATCGGCTCGATCCGAACGCCCGCGAGCCGCGCACGTTCTTCCGCGTCCGCGCGCGCGGGCGATCGCACCGCCGCCGGTGCGGCAAACACCACGCGGTCGTAGCTCGGTGCTAATTCGGCGAGCGCGGCAAAGGCGTCGCCGCCATTGTTGCCGGTTCCGGCAAATGCGACGATGCGGGCGGGTGCGTCGACGTGGTGTTCGACGAGACGCGCGATCGCCGCCCCCGCGGCGCGCATCAATTCGATTTCGCCGAGCCGCGCGCACGCTGCCGCATCCGTCGCGCGCATTTCCGCACTCGTGCAAACACGCATCGCGCGCTAACCTTCCAACACGACGACGGCCGCGGCCATCGTCGCCGTATGGGTGATCGTGAGATGCACCGCGGTAACGGCGCGTTCGGCGAGCAGCGCGTGCGCGGCGCCGAGGAGCGCGATCCCGGGCTTTCCGGATCGTTCGTGCGTCACGCCCACCAGGCGCCACGGGATCGCGTGCCCGAACGCTTTCCGCGTCGCCTCCTTTGCGGCGTAGAACCCCGCGAGGCGTTCCGCCCAGTGTCGCTTGCGAAGTGCGTAGCGCATTTCGTCCTCGGTGTAAACCTTGCGTGCGAAGAGCGCGAGCTTCGTTGCATCGAACCGATAGCGCGCTACCTCGGCGAGGTCGATTCCCATTCCGACGATCATGGGCTCTCCCGTTCGCGGCCGATCGCAAAGCAACCCAGGACCGTATTTTGACCGACACGAACATCGCGCCATCGTGCGAGAGATCAGCATCGTCCCGATCAACGCGATCGAACCCGCGATCGTGCATCGGCTCGGAGTCTGTCTCGAAGAGCGCTTCCTCTATCCGGCCCGCGTGCGCGCAACCCTTCGCGTTCCGAAGACGGCGCTCAACGGCGTGCGTAAACAGCTCTTTCTCGGATCGTTGATCGCGAAGGTCGCGGCGATGCATCCCGGGAGCGATGCGTTGTTGCTCGGGATCACCGAGTTCGATTTGTATAAGACATCGCACCAATTCGTCTTCGGCGGAAGCGATGAGGCCGATCGTTGCGCGATCGTTTCCACGCATCGGCTGCGCCCCGAATTCTATGGCGAGGAGCCGGACGCAAACGTCGCGTTCCAACGGTTGCTCAAGGAATCGGTTCACGAACTCGGCCACGCGCTCGGCCTCAAGCACTGCTACAACGTGCGATGCGCGATGTATTTTTCGAACACGATCTTCGATACGGATAACAAGGACGCGCATCTCTGCGAGGCTTGCGAGAAGCGAAGTCGCGCGGGGAAAAATTAACCGAAATCGCGCTAAGAGACGAAGGCACCGAGCACGAAGCTTAAGGAACGTGCGAAGTTCATAAGCTCGGCCTTATGATTTCGCCCTCGAGCTATTGCGGGAGTTTGTTTCGATGGGCGTCCGACCGGTGCTGGTAGCCTCTGCGGCCGTTATCGTCGCGGCGCTTGCGCTCGTGTTCGGAACGGCGTTCGCGGGAATCGAAACGGTGGCGCTCGTTGCGGTTGCGGTCACCGCCGCGTTCGCCGGACGCATCGCTACGATCGTCGTCGCGATTACCTGCGGGCTCGCATCCGTACTCGGGCACCTCGTCTACCACCCGGATGGCACGGTGCCAGCAGTGCTGTTCGTCTTCGTTTGTGGCACCGCGATCGCGCTTCTCCCACGCGCCGCGGCGGTAGCGGCGAACGAGGAGAACGACGGGCCCGTAGATCTCGCACGCACCACCCTCCCGCGTACCGGCGCCAATGCGGGGATTGCGGCGCTGACCTCGGGCGTACGCGAAGTGGCACAAGGCGACTTCACGAAAAATATCGCCGTGACCGACGGTCCCTTTTCGGAACTTGCCATTACGCTGAACAAGCTGATTTTCGGCGTCCGCGCGCTGCTCGGATCGGTGCGTGGCACGGCGACGCAACTCGATGCGGCGGCCGGCGGTTTGCGCGAGACCGCGGAGATATCGCTCGGCGTGCTCGGCGGCGCGGAAGTCGCACAGCAACAGCTCGACGAGGGCGTCGCGGAGCAGCGCGCGATCGTCGAGAGCGCCCTGCAAAAAGTCCGCGATCTCACATCGTCGATCGATGCGGTTGCGGCTTCGGCGGAAGAACAGACGCGCTCGCTCGATGCGACGGCGCTCTCGGTAACGACGATGTCCGCTTCGATCGAACAGGTCGGCGCCCAGGTCGAATCGCTGTTGACGATCTCGTCCGAGACATCGCAAACGGCAGATCGTGGCGGGAGCGCGATCGTAACGATCGTCGCCGCGATGGACACGATCCGTGCGACGATTGGGGAGCTCGCGAACGATATCCGGCTCCTCGGCACCAATTCGGACCAGATCGGAAATATCGTGCGCGTCATCGACCGGATCGCCGAGCAGACGAATCTTCTCGCGCTCAATGCCGCGATCGAGGCGGCCCGTGCGGGCGAACACGGTCGCGGATTCGCGGTCGTGGCAAGCGAGATTCGTAAGCTCGCCGATGGTAGCGTGCAGGCGACCAAAGAAATCGCGGGACACATCGGTTCGACGCAATCCGTGATCTCGGACGTCATCGCGACGATGGATCGCTTGCGCGATCGCGTCGATCAGAGCACGCGCAGTACGGATAACGCGTCGGAAGCGCTGCGCGATATCGTGCAAGCGGTACTCGGCTCGAACACGCAAATCTCGCAGATCTCGTCCGTCACGCAGTCGATGAGCGAAAATTCCTACCAAGTCATCCGCGCGATCGACGAGATCGCGAAATCCGTAGGGCTCAACCTCAACGCGGCGCAGCAGATGGCGCGACACTCGGGCGAGGTGACCTCGGCGTTCGATGGGATCGCCGCGGTTTCGGAGTCGAACGCTTCGTCCGTCGAGGTCCTCACCTATGTGAACGCCGAGGTTACGGCCTCGGTGCAACGCATGGTCGATAGCGTCGACCAAATGCTTCGCTATTCGCAGACCATCCAAACCGAACTCGCCCGATACCGCACGGCCGATGCCGCGAGCGATCTCGTTACCAAGGAGACCCTCTGAATGAAATACGGACTTCGGACGCGTCTCGTCGGGACGTTGATCGGTGTCGTCTTGCTCTCGGCGCTCGTCATCGCGATCGCCGCGCGAACGACGATGAACGGCGAGCTCGATCGGCTCGCGCGGCAAGAAGCGGGCACGGGAGCGCTCGGCTTCGGCGGGTACTGGGATCAAAAGCGGGAGTCGGTGCGCTTGCTCGTCACGCAGTCGGCGATTCAAGACGCGGTTCGCACGGGCACGGCGAAACGCGAACGCGCGGGCTTGAGCGCGATCCTCGAGGGCATCGCTCGGCAAGGCGGACTTTCGTTTCTCACGATCGTTTCGGAGAAGGGCGTCGTGATCGCACGGTCGGGGACCGGGCCCGTCGGCGGAAAAGAGCCGTCGCCGCACCTCGCGCGCGCGCTCGATGGGGAAATCTTGGCGACCGCCGCGGTACTTGAGAAAAGCGAACTCGCGGCCGAAACCCTGACGCCGCAGGTCGATCAGCCGATCAAGAACGACGATGGGAGCGCCGCAGGGCAGCAAGATCGCGGCCTCGCGCTGATCGCAGCGGCACCCGTAAACGACGATAACAACCGCACGATCGGCGCCGTGTACGGGGGAGTGTTGATGAACCACTTCTACGACGTCGTCGACCAGGCGCAAATCGCACTCGGTGGCAAGACCGCGCTCTTGCTCGGCGACGCGATCGTTGCCGGCAGCATCGCTCGCCCGGACGGCACGCGGTTGGTCGATACGAAAGATCCGTCGGCCGACGCCGCGATCGCGAAGAAAGAGGATGTGACCACGATCGATACGATCGGTGGCACGGCATATCTCGCGCGAATCGTTCCGCTCGTCGACGACCAGCTCGCGGTAATCGGCGCGCGCTGGTACGGTATTCCGAAAGCACGTTTCGACGATATCGAAAAGAAGACGTTGCAGGCGATCGTGCTGTGGTCGCTCGTCGGGCTCGGCCTCGCGCTTGCCATCGGGATCCCCGTCGTCGATCGGCTTTCACGCCTTATCGCGCGACGCAGCAAGCAGGTCCGCGACTCGGCGCGCGAACTCGCCGTCGTCGTGGTCGGGAGCGAAGTCTCGGGCGATCATGTCGCGCAGACGCGCGCGACCGTCGAACGTTCCGGCGATCTGTTGCTGGCACTCGGCACGTCGAGCGACGCATCGGCCGCGAGTGGCGGCCTCATCGCCGCGAAAGGCGTCGTCGAGGCCGTGCACACGCTCTCCGAACTCAACGCGGAAGTACTCTCGGATGTCATCGTGATCGATACGCTTGCCCAGGAGATGGGCGCGCGCATGGCCGATGCCAAAACCCGCGTCGCGGAGCTCACCGAAGTCGCGCGTGGCCTCGACCGCCTCGTTACCGGCACCGACGAGTAAGCGCCGTGGCCGACATCGTCCTCTCGTTCGGCTCGAACGCCGATACGATGATCGCGACGAAGACGTTGAAAGACGCAGGCGTTGCGGCGCGTATGATCCCGAAGCCGGCGCATGTCGTTGCGACGGCGAACCTCGCGCTCTCGATCGATGGAGCCGCGGAGGCTGCCGCCGTCGCAGCACTTGCGAAAGCGAACGTGTCGCTCGGCGGCATTACCCGGTAGGCGTCACGAACGTCCAGGGCCGCTCCTCGCGCGCGGTACGATCGAGGACGTGCGCTTCGCCGAGTGCGATCGTGCGCTCGCCGGAGCCGACCGTCAGCACGAGTTCGCCCATCGGTCCGAGGCGCGTTGCGGTGCCGTAGACGGGCTCGGCCTCCCCGTCGACTTGCACGCGATAGAACGTGCCTTGTAGCTGCGCGAAGGCTTCCCATAACCGGGCGACGCGCGTTGGGTCGTCGAGATAGGAAAGGAGGCCGTCGAAACGTTTCACGATCCCCGCGAGAAGCAGGGATCGATCGATCGGGGCGCCACGTTCGCTAAGAAAGATCGGCGGCGGCACGATCGCATCGAGTTCGGGCGTCGCCGGGGGACGATTGGCGTTGAGTCCGACGCCGCAAGCGACGCGCGCGAAGTCGCCGGTCACGCGCGTGACGCAAAGGATCCCCGCGGCTTTGCGACCGGCGACGAGGAGATCGTTCGGCCATTTCATCTCGCAGGCGATACCCGTCGTTTCCGCGATGCCGTCGGCGACGGCGAGCGCAACCCAAAACGGGACGGCCCAAAGCGCATCGGTGCGGATCGCGCGTGGGAGGATCGTCGTGAAGAGCAGCGCGCTGCCCGGCGTTGCGATCCACGGCTTGCCGCGGCGCCCGGTGCCTGCGGTCTGCGATTCCGCGACGATCGTCGTGCCGCCGGCCTGCGGATCGTGCAGCATCGCCTGCGCATCGTCGTTCGTGCTTGCCGTCTCCGCACGGACTTCCACGCGACGGAAACGCGTCTGTGCGAGCAACGACTCGATACGGTCTCGGTCGAGAGAGGCAGAACGGTCCGTCGGCTCGTATTGCCCCTGCGCTATGGCCATGGAACGAACACTTATCCTTTGCAAAGCCGATGCCGTCGTACGCGGTTTGGTCGGTGAAATCATCGCGCGCTTCGAGCGCCGCGGATACACAATCGTGGGCATGAAGCTCATGCACGTCGACGAGGATCGCGCCAAGCGGCACTACGCCGAGCACGACGGGAAACCGTTTTTTGCCGGTCTCGTCGAGTACATCACGGGCTCGCCGATCGTTGCGATGGTCATCGAGGGCAACGATGCCGTCGAGGGCTGCCGCGCCACGATCGGCGCGACCAATCCCATCAAAGCCAATCCCGGTTCGATTCGCGGCGACTACGGTCAGACGATCGGCCGCAACCTGGTTCACGGCAGCGACTCACCGGAAAACGGCGAGCGCGAGATCGCGATCTTCTTTGCGGAAAACGAGCTCTTCCCACGCGAGGCCGCGCTCGCATCGTGGCTCGTTAGCAAGTAGTGTCGCTCGAATCGTTACGGGGCGGCGGACGCCCGCTGATCGAATCGATTCGCGCGCGCGAAGTCCTCGATTCACGTGGCAACCCGACGATCGCGGTTGCCGTAGCGACGAGCTTCGGCGCGGTCGAAGAAGCGATGGTGCCGTCGGGCGCATCGACGGGCGCTCATGAGGCGGTCGAAAAGCGCGACGGCGACAAGGGCCGCTATAACGGCAAAGGCGTGCTCGCCGCGGTCGAAGCCGTAAACGAGATCCTCGCACCGTCGCTCGAGGGCATGGATGCGACCGCGCAACGCGAGATCGATCGCTTACTGATCGAACTCGACGGGAGCGAGAACAAGAGCAATTACGGCGCGAACGCCCTGCTCGGCATCTCGCTCGCGTGCGCGCGAGCCGCCGCCGTGAGCATCGGCGTGCCGCTCTATCGCTATCTCGGCGGTCCTGCGGCGGCAACGCTCCCGGTACCGATGATGAACGTCATCAACGGTGGCAAGCACGCCGAGGGCGGTCTGCAGTTCCAGGAGTGCATGATCGTACCCGTATCCGCGCCGAGTGTCGCCGAGGCGATTCGTTGCGGTGCGGAAGTGTTCGCGGCGCTCGGGCGCCTCTTGCACGAGCAGGGTCAACCGACGCTCGTCGGCGACGAAGGCGGCTATGCGCCGCGCTTGCAGTCGATCGACGAGGCACTCGCGTTGCTCATGCAAGCGGTCGAACGCGCGGGCTATCGCCCGGGCGACGACGTCGCGATCGCGCTCGATAGCGCGGCGACGGAGTTCTACCGCGACGGAAGCTACTTCCCGCATCTGCCCGATCACGCGATGACGGCGGCGCAAATGGTCGGGATGTATGAGGGGCTCTGCAAAAACTACCCGATCGTCTCGATCGAGGATGGCCTTGCCGAAGACGATTGGCAAGGCTGGCAGCTGCTGACGCAAACGCTCGGCACGAAAACGCAGCTCGTCGGCGACGATCTGTTCGTGACCAACGTGACGCGGCTCGGCCGTGGCATCCGCGAGGGTTGCGGCAACGCGATTCTCGTGAAGGTCAATCAGATCGGGACGCTCTCCGAAACCCTCGACGCCGTGGATATGGCGCACAAGGCCGGATACCGCGCCGTCATGTCGCACCGGTCGGGCGAAACCGAGGATACGACGATCGCCGATCTCGCCGTGGCCACGGGCTGCGGCCAGATCAAGACGGGTTCCCTCTCGCGCAGCGATCGGGTCGCCAAGTACAACCGCCTCATGGCGATCGAGGGCGATCTCGGCACCGCGGCATCGTACCCCGGGCGTTCGGCGTTCAAGGCACTCGGATAGCATCGAATCCGTACGCGGTGCTTGCGCGCCGCGTACGGAACGGGTAAACTAACGTGTCGCGCGTCCGGAATCGTTTTCCGTGTCGTTTGGCGAACGGAACCGTACCGCGGGGCGTGGGCTCGTAGCTCAGCGGTAGAGCAGCCGGCTCATAACTGGTAGTGCGTCGGTTCAAATCCGACCGAGCCCACCAAGTTCGCTTCCCCAGTACTCGTTCGTGGCGCTATAGTCTATCGGTTAGGACGTTGCCCTTTCAAGGCGAAGAGACGGGTTCGACTCCCGTTAGCGCTACCATCAAGCACAAAGGCTCCGCTCGCTCGAGCGGGGCCTTTGCTTTTGCATCGTCTGCGGGAGCGATGGTATCCCGTTGCCAGGAGCGTTGCCGTAGCGCACCTTCGTCACGGGAAGGACGTGTCGAGCGGGCGGGGCGGGAATGGAAAAGGCCCCCGATCGCTCGGAGGCCTTCCGCTTCACACTTCGGGTTTACCCGAAGACGTGTGGGTTAGTAGTAGATCACGAACCCGTAGGTGACGCCTTCGGAGAAGCCATAGTTGCCATTGGCTCCGTTGTCGTACGTGAACGTGGTTATGCCGTTGCTGGTCGCCGACGTTGCGAGGCCGGTGTAGTACGCGAAGCCATCGGTAAACGCGATCTGCGGTTTCGCACCGGCCGGGAAGGCCGCTGTTGGTACGGCGAGCGTGGCCTTGCCGAGCGGATACGTATTGTCGCTCGGTGCGAGGGAGATGTACTGGTAGATCGTCCCCGTCGTGAAGGCCGGCACGCCGATGAGCGCCGGAAGCGTTCCGGCGATGCCGCTGAAGATGATCGGGTTGCCGGTGTAATCGGCGCCGATCGATACGGTTGCGATCGTGTTGTCGCTAAACGTTACTTGGGTGCTTGCGCCCGTGAGTGCTTCGTAGCCGTTCGCAGCCGGCGGGTTCGGGGCGTTGCCGGCGGGGGCGACGTAGATCGCAACGGCGTACGTGACGCCGGCTTTCAACGTGACCGAGCCGTTATAGGTGCAGGTTTCGACGATGTCGCCGTTCTCCGGGTCCGTGCTCGGGACGCAGAGGATGACGCCATAGTACCAGTTCGTGCCGTCGGAAACGGCCGCCTGAACGGTGTCGCCACCGACGACATCGATTTCATCGGGCTGGAACTCTTCTTGGATCGTGAACGGGCCGGTGAGCGTGAGGGACTCGTTCACGAGGAACGTGTCGGTGTCGATCACGTCGACCGCGCCGCCACCGCCACTGCTACCGCGACGGGTCGCCTGGAGCGCGCGGCTTGCCGAGAATGCGACGTAGCCGGCCGGAGCCGTCTTTGAGGAGTTCGACGTCAGCGTCGTTCCCTTGGGAATGACGACGGTCGACGGAATCGTCAAGCTTGCTTTCGCACCGGGGCCAGACGAGGCGATCGCGACGCTATTCGTCTTCGAGCCCGGGGCCGGAGTTGCGATCGCTACCGAGACCTTTTGCGGCACGACCTGTGCCTTCGGGGTGCCGGCCGGGATGACGTTGACGTAAACGGCAACGGTGTACTGGCGGGCAGCCACGAGGCTGAACGGTACGGTTGTCGAGCAGGTTGCCGTCGTGCCGGAAACGCCGCAGACGACTTGCGTCGGAGCGTAGAGCCAACCGGCGGTGTTCGACGGATCGAGTAGCGCCGCGCTTACACGCGAGCCGGCGGGAACCGAGAGGGCGGAGCTGGTTACGCTAAACGACGTACCGGCAACGATGTTCTGGTTCTGGCTCGAGGTGAGCGAGAGGTATGCGAACGGCGTGCTACCGGCGACGGCGAATGCCGGCGTCGTCGTGGCGGTCGCTGCGACGGTGGTCGTGATCGATTCGTTCGCAACGATCGTAGTGGAGCTCGGGATACCGATGCTCGCCGTCAGCCCATTGGTGGCCGGGATTGCAACCGGACCGGTCTTCGTGATGGCCGTCGTGCCGGTTCCCGGAGCGGTGGTCGGAACCGGGGTCGGGGTCGGGGTTGCCGGAACCGGAGTCGGGGTCGGCTGCGTGCTCTGGTAATAGAAAACGATGCCGTACAGGGTATTCGCCTTGAGCGAGAATGCCTGGTTCGACGTGCAGGTTGCGGTCGTACCCGTGACCGCGCAGGTGACCTGCGGCGGGTTGTATGCGTAACCGAACGTGTTCGTCGTGTCGATGACCGCGCCGTAGGCAGAAGATCCGGACGGGATGCTCAGGCCAGCGACGCTGAACGAGACGGCGGTAAATGCGGGCAGCGAGAACGGGACGCTGCCGGTGTTCGACGAGTTGACGAACACGGCGCCGAAGCCGGTGGCTCCGGCAAGGCGGGTTCCGCGGATCGATGCGAGCGCGCGCGCTTTATCGAACGGTGCGATCGCTACGCCGTTGATCGAGGTCGGCGGGCCGTTGAGGGCCTGCGTCGCGACGACTTCGCCGGGCGGGACCACGGTGCCGGCCGGAAGCGATACGGTGGCGGTCGTTCCGACCGGCGCCTGGATCGGGTAGGTCGTGACCGCGGTGGTCGTGCCAGCGGGGACCGAAACCGATCCGACTGCTGCTGGGACCGGGCTCGCCGTCGAGACGGGAGTTGCCGTTGCCACGGGGCCTGCGGTCGGGGTGGCTGTTGGAAGCGTGCCCGGGCCGCCGAGGACGGTGTTGCCACCGCCGCAAGCGGTCAGTGACACGCCGAAAATGCCAACGAGTCCTGCGAGCGTAGCTCGAGATAAACGCATATGAAGCCTCTACGAGAGAAAGCGGGGGTGAAAGTGCTGCGCTTCAGTATTGCGCACGGCGCTGTCGAGGGCCTTGCTCGCCGAGCCCACGGGAAGGAGGGGCCCTTGTCGGTGGAGCGCGCGAATGCGCGAGGGCACGATGAACCGAGGATCACCGCAACCCCAAGCCGCGTCAGATTTCAGTTTTCCAAAAGATGGTGGACGAAAGAAAAGAATGCCCCGACGGAAATCCGCCAGGGCATCTTTTCGGTTTGGGCCGGCACCGCGTGCCGAACCAAGTTCCGTTTTACGGCTGGGTGATGACGAACCCGTAGAGCGTGTTCGCCTGGAAGTTGAACGCGTTGCCGAGGCTAGCGCCCTGCGTCGAAAACACGTTCCCCGATGTATTGATGTACGGAATGTAACCGGTAGCTGCCGAGTAGATGAACACGCGGGCGGTGTTCGTGGTCGGGAAGATCGAGAGGGGAAGCGAGAACGACGTCGTTCCCGATACGCTCGTCGCGGTTGGCGTCGTGAACGAGACGTATGTAACGGCATTGCCGTTCGTGAACGCCGGAAGTCCGGCGACCGACGGCGACACGGAAGCGATACCCGTGAGGTTGGCGCTCGGGGTACCCGCGGCCACCGTCAGGCTCGCAACCTGGAACGAGTATGTTCCACCGGGCGTCAGGATCGGGACGTTCAAGGAGCTCGTTGCCCCCGTCGGGATCGAGAACGACACGGCGTTCGGTGCGGGTGTCGCAATCGTCGGCGTCGCGCCGCTGTAGATCGCGAAACCGTACGTGCGGCCTGCGACGAGGTTCGTCGGCTGATTGCTGGTGCAGGTCAGGCTTACCGCCGTTGCGGTGCCCGCGTTCGTGCACGAGACGCCCGAGCCGGGGGCGTAGATCCAGCCGAAGGTGTTGCTCGTATCGACGACCGCCGCCAGGTACGAGGATCCGGCCGGGAGTCCGTTCGATGCGAAGGTGGTCGAGAACGACGTTCCGGTCGGGAGGCTGATGTTCGCCGAGCTCGTGAACGCTACGAATTCGATCGGCGTCGCGCCGGCGAGCGAAGTTCCACGGACCGACGCGGTTGCGCGCGACTTCGAGAACGTTGCCAGGTTTGCGGGTTGCGCGGCCGAGATCGTCGATGCGAGGGTCGTGCCTGCGGGGACGACTACGGTCGACGGGACGGCGAGTGCGGCCGTGAAGCCAGCCGGTGCCGAGAGCGGGACCGGGATCGAAGCGGCGCCCGGCGCTGCGGTCGGAACCGCAACGGTGGAGCTTGCGGGTGCGGGGACCGGCGTTGCCGTCGGGACCGGTGTTGCGGTCGGCGTTGCCGTTGCAACCGGTGTCGGCGTGGCGGTCGGAACCGGCGTCGGCGTCGGTGTCGGCAGCACGATCGTCGCGCTGGTGTAGAACGCGATTGCGTACTGGCGGCCGGCTACGAGCGTGAACGGCTGGTTGCTCGTGCAGGTCGCGGTCGGGCCGGAAGCTGCGAATGCGCAGGTGATCTGGGGCGGGTTATACGCCCATCCGAACGAGTTGGTCGTGTCGAGTACGGCCGCGTACACCGACGAGCCCGCGGGAACCGTGAGGCCGGTCGCGGAGAACGTCACGGGGAAACCGGCGTTGAGCGTCACGTTCGAACCCGAGGTGTTCGTCTGCGAGAGCAGGATGAAGCCGAATGCGGTCGCTCCGGCGAGCTTCGGTCCGCGGATCGCGGCGGTCGCGCGATCGCGCGAGAAGACGGCGACACCGGCGGGTTGCGTGGTCGAAACGGAGCTCGTGAGCACTTCGCCCGCGGGAACCGTTTGCCCGGCGGGAACGCCGAGCGTCACGACGACGCCGGCCGGTGCGGGCAGCGTTACCGTACCCGGGCCCGAGACGACGGTCGTCGGCACCGGGGTCGCGGTTCCGACCGGGACCGGGGTCGGCGTAGCCGTCGGCGGAGCTGGCGGAAGAGGCGTGGCCGTCGGGCCCGGCGTCGCCGGGGGCACTGCGAGGCTGGTGTTGCTTCCGCCGCATGCAGCAAGGCCGACACTCGAAAGGAGAAATAGGCCAGCGAGTGTGGCCTGACCGATACGCATAAGTTTCCTCACGATGGCAGGGGGAGCTAGGACTGCAATCTTTGCCGTCTCTAGTCGCTATGCCCTTGGTTGGGCGTTGTCCTTGTAAAATTTCATTTCTCGATCGCGGCTCGGCCGTTTCGGCGCCCCGGCGAATACGCACGAGGGCGCGGCCGCTCTCTGCGTAATCGTGCGAGATGCATCCGCAACCGCATCCTCCATTGCATCTCCCGCGTACACAGGTCCACGGTCATTGGGACAACAGCCTCCACCCCGCCCTCGTCATCGCGCCTGGGGCGACCGTGGTCGTCGAGATGCAAAACGCTTCCGGCGGCCAGATCGCGCGTGATTCGCAGGCCGCAGCGCTCACGTCGCTCGATATGGCGCGCATCAATCCCGTCACGGGGCCGATCTTCGTCGAGGGCGCGAAGCCGGGGGATATGCTCGTCGTCGAGATCCTCGATCTCGGCGTCGATTCGTGGGGGTGGACGGCGAATATCCCCGGCTTCGGGCTCCTCGCCGATCGGTTCCCGGAGCCGCATTTGCGCTTCTCGGAGATCCGCGCGGGGCATATCGAACTCTTCACCGGGAAGCGGCTCCCCTGCGTGCCCATGATCGGTACGATCGGCGTTGCGATGCCGGAGCCCGGCGCGCATTCGGTGATTCCGCCGAGTCGGTTCGGGGGGAACATGGATATCCGGCACGTCGGTGCCGGAGCGATTCTTCGGTTGCCGGTCGGTGTCGAGGGCGCGCTTCTCTCGCTCGGCGACGGTCACGCGGCGCAAGGTGATGGCGAGGTTTGCGGCACGGCGATCGAAACGACGGCGCAGGCGACGATCCGGGTCGGCCTCGATCGCGAGCGGCATCTCCGCTATCCGATGCTCGTGACCGATCCGCGCTCGCAGCGCACGGGAAGCGCGATCGCAACCACGGGAATCGGGCCCGATTTGTTCGCCGCCGCGCGCGTCGCTACCGAGCAGATGATCGAGGAGATCGTGCATCGCACCGGGCTCTCCGAACTCGATGCGTACTTACTTGCGAGCGTTGCGGGCGATTTGAAGATCTCCGAACTCGTCGACGTGCCGAACTGGGTCGTCACGCTCCACGTCGACGCGTCCCTCATATAACGAAGGATGGGCTCTCCGCTATCGAAACCTCCTCCGTCCGAACTGCGCCGGACCCTTGGCTTCGCCGAAACGGCCGCGATCTCGATTGCGATGATGGCGCCGACGGCCGCGATGGCCGTGAATCCCGCGCTCGCAGCGGCGACGGCGGGAGTCGCTACGCCGCTTGCGTTCGTCCTCGCATTTGCCGTCATCGGCTGCGTCGCGTATGCCTTCGTGGTCTTCGCCAGAACCTACGCGACGGCGGGCTCGGTCTACGCCTTCGCCGAGCGCGCGTTCGGGGCACGCGTCGGTGCGCTCGCCGCCTGGATGCTGCTTCT
Organism: Armatimonadota bacterium; assembly: GCA_037441145.1. GTDB lineage: Bacteria > Vulcanimicrobiota > Vulcanimicrobiia > Vulcanimicrobiales > Vulcanimicrobiaceae > JBBISR01. Next base: position 26,517 of record JBBISR010000010.1, on the reverse strand, counting down.
AACATACGTCTGCTTTACTGCGGGGTCGCTCGCCGAGGCGGGGGCATTCGCGAGCGCCGCCGCGGAATACGCGGGCCGCTCGCTCGGCTGGTTACCGATCGCGCTCGTTGCGGCGGGTATTTGCACGTTACTCGGACTTCGCGCGGCGAAGGGTGCTACCCGAGCGATGCTCGCGTTCGAGCTCGTCTCGCTCGTCGCCGTCGTGCTCTTATGTGCGTGGATCGTCGTTCGCGGCGGCGCGCACCCGTCCGCACCGCCGCTTGCGATTGCGAACGTTGCGCCCGGGGGGCTCGGCCTCGCGGCGGTGTTCGCCCTCTTGTCGTTTGCGGGCTTCGAGGGTGCCGCGGTCCTCGGTGCCGAGTCGCGCGATCCCCGCAGGACGATCCCGCGTGCGTTAATCGCAAGCGTCGCGATGACGGGCATCCTCTACGTTGCGATCGCTTCTGCAGAGGCGTTCGGTTTCGGATTCGATGCGCGCGGTATTTCTGTATTTGCAAAATCACAGTCACCGCTCGGCGATCTCGCGCTTCGGTACGCGGGCAAGCCGTTTGCTACGGTCGTGTCGCTCGGTGCGGCGCTGTCCGGTTTCGCTGCAGCGCTTGCTTCGGCGACCGGTGCCGCTCGCTTACTCTACGCGCTCGCACAAGAGAAGCGCATTCCCAAAGCATTCGGGTCCGTCGATGTATCGAGCGCCACTCCGTTGCGCGCGTATCTCGCGACGATGTTCGTCGCGACGGCCCTTGCATGCATCTTTGCGGTAGGTGGATTCTCCGGCGTCGACACGTTCGCCGCGTGCGGCGTCATCGGCACGCTTGCTCTCTTACTCGTCTATGCATGCGTGCAAGTCGCCGCGCTAAAACTGTTTGCCCACGGCCCACAGCGGACGATTCGCATCGTGGTGCCGAGTTTCGCATTTGCGGCGCTATTCTTGTGCTTTCTTGCAAATATCTATCCGATTCCGTCGGGGATCGGCGCGATCTATCCGTTCGTCACGCTTGCATGGCTCGTACTTGGCGTGGTCGTCGTCGCACGACGAGGGAACTCTACACCGAGCTGACGCGTTATCGCGCTCGGAACCTATCCGACGTGCGGAAACCGATGTTTCACATTCGTTGAAGCAGGGTAGCATCGAAGCGAGCTCCTCACATGCAGCGCATGCCCGAACTTACGATATTCCGATAACGCGATCGGGCGCGGCGAATTATTACGAAGTGCTTGCATGAAAAGCGAGTCGGCCACGGCCGCGTGACGGCTTGCAACGAGAGCGGTTCCATCACAAAAATCTGGAGGAAATCCTTTGAATCGATTGAGCACCGGGGTGCTCGCCGCGATCGTCGCGGCGTGCTTCGGGCTGGGCACTGCGAGCGCGCAGACGGTAACGACGCAAGGCAATATTGGAAACAATGCGTCGCAATCGTCCGCAACCGCGCAGGTCGCACAGGCCGGCATGATGGCCCCCGCCGATTTCGGCACCGCCCCATCGGGCGAAGTCCCCATCCTTTTCAACGACCGTCACGTATATAGCAAGCCCGATCGTCTGAAGCAGAACCGCGTCCTCGCCGCTCTCGTGCGTGGTAACACGGTTCTGATCCCGCTCCGCTCGATGTTCGAGCAAATGGGCGCTACGGTTGCCTACGATCCCGGCACGAAAACCGCAACGGTTACGAAGCCCGGCTCGAGCGTTGCCGTCACGGTAGGCAAGCCGGAAGTCGTTATCAACGGCGAAACTCGCCCGCTCGACGTGCCGCCCGAAATCTACAAGGGCGCCGTCGTCGTGCCGATCCGTGTCCTCAGCGAAGGCATGGGCGCGTACGTCCAGTGGGTTCCCGAGAAGAAAACCGTCGTCATTCGTTACGTAGCGGCAGCACCGCCGACGCCGGTTCCGACCGCGCCGCCGACCGCCGCTCCGACGATGAAGCCGACCCTCGCCCCGACCGCAACGCCGACGCCCACCCCGGCGCCCGTCGTTAAAGTCAACCGCGACCAGTACTTCGTCGCCGCGGATTATCTCCTCAGCCCGAAGAGCTACAGCGAATTCGTCCCGGGTAACACGGGTTACGGTTTCCACGGCAAGGCCGGACTCACGAAGCAGCTATTCGGCCTCGCCGTGCTCGCCGAAGTCGATGCGCGTCAGTTCACTGGCGCCCACCGCGGTTCGCCCGCATTCGACCGCAATAGCAACGTTGCGTACTTCGGCGGCCCGCCGGTGTGCGGACCGTTTGGTGCCGCTACGGCGATTCGCGATTCCGGCTGCGTCACCACGATCGGTGGCAACTCGCAGACCTTCGTCCCGAGCTTCGACGTGAAGGATACGGACATCGACGGTCGCATCGGCGTCGGCCTCCCGTTCCCGCGTATCTTCGTCGGTGCGAGCTACATCACGCGCTACGGTAACTACGGCTACCCGCGCCAGCAAGGCTTCGGCGCCGGCCTCGAAAAGATTCCGGATTTCGAAGGCGGCTTCGCACCGTTCGGCAGCTTCTACTATTACCCGCAGGTCGGCGCAGGTTCGACGCTCCGGTACAGCATGTACAAGTACGAAGCCGGCCTCGCGCTCGGTCTCAAGAAGCAGACCGGAATTCCGCTCTTCATCGAAGGTAGCTATCTCGGCGATCGCGGTTTCGGAAAGCTCAACTACCCGGGCCCGGGCTTCAGCCATAACGGCTTTGCCGTCGGCGTAGGCCTGCACTTCTAAACCCTGGCGGCGTCTCACGAGGAGATGTCACCCGGAAAGCGCGCGGAGCCGTAAGGCCCCGCGCGCTTTTCTTCTCTCCCACGCTCGCGCGTGCCGCGGGGAGGGAGACGCATTTGCGCGAACCCTTGAAAAACCCGGGCGATTAGCTCAGCGGGAGAGCGGCTCCTTTACACGGAGATGGTCGGCGGTTCGATCCCGTCATCGCCCAAATATCGAACACGAGGACACTCTTTTGGCCGTCATGATGCCCGCCCCAGCGCCCCTTGCCGATCCCGAGCGCGTCGCGATCGAGAAGCTGCTCGGCCTTGCGATTTTCGGTGAGAAGGTCGCGGCGAAGATCTATTTGCTTATGGCGGAGCTCAAGCCCGAGTATCGCGAGCTCATGACGAAATTCGCGCGCATGGAAGCCGGGCACGGCGGCTCGTTTCTCGCCGCGGCGCGCGCGAACGGGATCGAGCCGGATCGGGCATTCGCCGATAACGAGCTCGGCTATCTGATCTCGCAGGTCGACGAGCACTTCGCCGAGCGCAATTTCGATGCGCTCACGGTCGTTCAGGGGTTCATCGTCGAAAGTCTCGCGATCGCAACGTACGAATCGTTCTTACCGATCGCCGACAAATTCCCAGGAACGCGCGACGCATTCTCGGCAGCCCTTGCCGATGAGAATTATCACGTCGACTGGGTACTGCGGTATCTGCGGCTTCGCTATTTCGACGCAACGGATGAATTTCGCGTGCTCGCGGAACGCGTGAACGTCAAAGGCATCGATTGCATCGGCGGCACGATGATGAACATTACCGAATATCTCGATGCGATCGGGATGTCGGGGGCCTACACGGCGGGCGCGATGATGGATGGTTACACGCGCCTGCTCGAGACGGTCGGGTTCACGCAGAAGGACGCCACCAAACACGTGGTCGGGATGTTCATGCCGCTTATCCGTAAATATCGCCACGGCGAGAAAACGAAGTAGCTCCGAGCTTGGTCTCCTCACACACGCTCGATCGCGTCGACTCGCTCTTCTGGACGCTCGTCTATCGTTTCGAGTCGCTCGCCGCCGTGCAGTACGCCGTAGCGGTTCCGGAACTCGACACGGATGCGAAACGCTCGTTCCTCGCCGCACTCGCGCCCCATGCGCGAACGGGTGCGGACGCATTCGCGGGAACGGCACTCGGCGGCCCGGTAGCGACGCTGGTCGCGAGCGCGACGAGCGACGACGCGCGGCACGTGCTGATCGTACAGGGCTTTTTGCTCGAATTGCTCGGGCAGACGCTATACCGTACGTTCGGCGCGAGCGCGGCGGCAAACGATACGACGCGTGCGCTGTGTACCGCGGGCGGGCGCGCGGCCGATGAAGCCCTTGCGCTGTTGCCAGGGCTACTGGCCGCACGCATCGGCGCGGGCGATGTCCTCCTGCAAACGTTCATGGACGAATCGCAAGCGACGCTCGCATCCCTCGATGCCCTCGGTGAGGGCATCGACGAGGTTTTTGCCGAGCGGTACGGCGTTAAGTTCGCCGATCTGATGGGCGATGTCGCGGCAGAGGCGATCGCCATGTGCGTTGAACTCGGGATGGACCGCCGCAAATTCGTGGCGTTTCTTACCGGCGCGTTGATGGGAATCTAAAGGTCGTGAAGCCGCGAGCGTTGCTCTTAGTCGGAAGCACCGGGTTTCTCGGAGGCTTGGTTGCGGCTGGGCTTCTGGCGGAAACGCAGAGCACGATCGTCGCTCCGATCCGCAGCTCGCACACGCGTGAGAGCGTGCTCGCAACGATCCGAGAAGAACTCGTCCGCGAGGGCGTCGCGCAAACGATCGACTTCGAGCGCTTCGTGACCGTGCCGCTCGATTTCGCCGAGCTTGCAGATGCGTGCGCGACGTATGGCGTGAGCGAGATCTTGCACTGCGCGGGCTCGGTGGATTATTTCAATTCGCAGAAATTACGCGAAGCGAACATCGATCTCACGACGGATTTGCTCGGCCTCGCGAAGCGCTTTGCCATGCGTCGCTTCGTGTTCTTGTCGACCGCGTTTTCGAGCGGGTATGTCGATGGCGTCGTGCGCGAGCGCTTTCACGAAGCGACCGAAGGCGACCCGACCGAGTACATCACGAGCAAGCGCGATGCGGAGAGGCTCGTTGCCACGAGCGGCATTCCATATTTGATCGTGCGCCCGAGCATCGTCATCGGCGATAGTCGCGATGGCCGGTATTCTGGGAAAGCCTACGGCCTCTATCAGTTCTGGTCGGCGTTCGAGCGTTTCTTGAGCGATCGGTATCGCGATGCGTTACACGTGATCGCGCCGCACGAACAACTCCAGCTCGTGCATCAGGACTCGTTCAAGAACGGCTTCATCGCCGCGTGCGCGCACATGCCGGACGATACGATCATCCATCTGACATCTCGCGGCGCGACGCTTCCGACTTCGCGTGAAATCTCGCAACTGTGGTTCGAGACGATCGCCCGTCCCCATGAAGTGTTTTACTACAGCGGGCGCGATGCCGTCGAAAATTCGGCGCTCGATCGGCGCATGAAAACGTTTCTCGAATTCACGGCCGTCAATAGCGAACTCTCCGCGCATCGCTGGCGTTTCGAAGACTCCGCGCTGCGTGGGCTTTGCGAACGCGGCTTGCGCTTCGCGCATACGACGATCGAAACGGTGCGCATCTGTCAGGATCAGTTCGTCGCGCAGTCACACCGTCTGCAGGCGTACCTCGAAAAGAACAAAGAGCAGTTCCCGAGTACGAAACCCGATGTCGTCGAAGTGAATCCGTTGATCGGCGGCGTCGTCCACTAGGTTCGCTACTGGTCGAACGTTGCCGCAACGCCTTCGTCGATCGCGGCGTCGAGCACCGTTCGTACTTCGTCACGTAGCGCATCGCTCGGAAAGCCCGCGATCGCCGGCTCGAAAAACGCGAGCGCGATCATGCGCTGTGCCGTGCCTCGCGCTATGCCGCGCTGCTGGATATAGAAGAGCGTCTCGTCGTCGAGCGAACCGATCGTCGCCGCGTGATACGCGGTAACGTCGTTGGTTGCGATTTCGAGTGCGGGCGTCGCATCGACGTGTGCGTCGCGCGAGAGCACGAGCGCATCGCTCCGTAAGCTCGCATCCGCGCGTCTCGCTTCCTCGGCGATGCGAATGGTGCCGTTGACTTCGCCGAATCCGCGATCGGTAGCGGCGCTGCGGATGACGGTGCGGCTCGTAGTGTGCTCGGCACCGTGCTCGACCACCACGCCGAGGTCGGCGTGATCGAAGCCGCGTGCGAAGAAGAACGCGTCGATGGCTACACTCGCATGTTCTTCGGCGAGGTCGGCATCGATGCGGCTGCGGACGAGCGCGCCGCCGAATTCCGCCGCGTGCCAGCTCATGTGGGAGCGCTCCGCGCAGACGGCCGAGCGGCGAAAGAAGATGCGCGCGCCGTCGTCCGCCTGCTGTGCGACGACGTATGCGCAGGTCGCACGTTCGGCGAGCTCGACTTCGACCGTGCCGCAGACGAACGTTTCGCTCGTGCCCACGTGTCGCTCGACGATCGTCGCGCGCGCGCCCGCACCGAGCCGCACGACGATCTGCGGAAATACCGCATGCGTCTCGCCGGGTTTGCTCGTGAAGATGAGCTGCAGCGGCGCGTCCAGTACGACGCCTTCCGGAATATCGACGAGGGCGCCGCAGTTTTGGAACGCGGTCGCGAGCGCGACGAATGGGTCGTCCGCAGGTGCGATGCGTCCAAGCACGGGAACGACGCGCGCGGCGCGATCGCGCTTCGCATCGGCGAGCGACATGAGCGTTACGCGCGGGTCGGCATTATTTGCGGTCGCCTGCAAATAGATGCTACCGGCATGCACGAGGCCACCGGCGTTCTCGACGGCGAGTGCGGGTGCATCGCTTGCGGGCGCCTCGGCCATCGCGGGCTTGCGCGGCGCGCTCATTCGCGTGCGACCGCTCGTCCAGATCAGATCGTCGTACGCGAGATTGCGATAGTCGTGCCGCCGGCCACGTGCTTTCGCGATCGGTTCGCTCGTGAAGCGTTCGTAGGTGGCAAGGGCTCGCCGCCGCCGCTCGGGCTCGACCGCCCCACCGCCGCTCGTACCGATCGCATCGAGTTCGTCGAGCGCGGCTTCGAGCGTCGCGCGGTTCGGGGTGAAAGCGATCGGATCGGTAATCGAGGCGGACATCCGGCCAAGTGTAGCACGGTAATGATCGAGTCGTCTTCGATTCGTGCTCGTCGGAGGAGTTATCGTATCGAGCGGCATCGTATATCCCACGTAGGGTGTTTACAGAAGCTTTTAACGACGTCGTAGTCGCAACGACCCAATTCTATGCGACCAACACTGCGCCGGGCGCATGTCGAAACGCACGGTTTTTCGGAACCGATGAAGCGTGCCACTGCTACTGTTTGTGTTATCAGCACATGCATCTGGCATCGCTATTAACGATTCTTGGAAGTCGGCCGCTGTTCGACGGGGTGCAACGCCCGTTCATCGCAGATATCGGTTGCGGGCCGGCGACGGTCGCGCTCGCGCTCGCGCAGCGCTATCGTTTGCGGCACCCGGAAGAACGCATGGCGTGCCGGTATGTCGGGCTCGACGCTTCGCCACATATGCACGGGATCGCGCAGCGCTATCTTGCACACCCGTCGCTCTTTGCCGATGTGCGCTGCCTTTTCGTTGAGAACTTCGGTGTATTTCGCGAGCGCATCGATGGCGTCAATCGCCTTATCGATTCCTCGACGCATGCCTTGGTTGCATTGAGTTACGTTCTTCGACAACCGGCGCTACCGCCGGATTTCGGCGAGGTCGTCGCGCGCCTGGTACTCGCGTTAGCCCGAATCGAAGACTTCCCTGTTTTTGTAATCTTGCAAGATATTTCCGCAGGCCCCTACAAAGCGGAACGGCTGTTCTTCGACACGCTTAGCGCAGCGGGCTACACGATCGAGGGTGCGTCCGGGAGCCTGACGCAGGTGTACGCGCCACGAAATCAACGCGGCGAAGTCGTCGCTACCAATAACGCGCCTCCCGCGGGAAATGTGTTCTGGAAATATGGGCAGGTCATCCAGATCTAGCCTTTACCTTGGCGAACGTATGTTCTATACTAGAATCGTGCACCAGCTTGATCTACTCGCAGGCGTCGCCGTAACTCATACCGATTCAACGCTACCGCCTGGCGCGGAATACGTGTCTGACTTCATCACGCTTGCGGAGGAGCGACGCGTCGTCGATATTCTTGACGCAAATCGATGGTCGCTCGATTTAAAGCGTCGCGTGCAGCACTACGGGTATCGCTACGACTACAAGATGCGCACGATCTCGCTCGCAGACAAGCTCGGCCCGCTACCCGTATGGGCGATGGCGATTGCGAAGCGGTTAGTCGAGCGCGGTCATTTCGATAACATGCCCGACCAAGTCATCGTGAACGAATATCTACCAGGCCAAGGAATCGCTTCGCACATCGATCGGACGACGTGTTTCGGCGCCGTCGTGGCTTCGCTATCGCTTCTCGATGCTACGATCATGGATTTTACGCGAGACGATAGCGCGGTTCCGGTGGAGCTCCTTCCGCGAAGTCTCGTCGTCTTGCGTGGAGATTCCCGAACCCTTTGGCGTCACGGCATCGCAAGCCGGCGCAGGGACATCGTGCGTGGCGCGATCCATGAGCGCCGGCGACGCATTTCTCTGACGTTCCGTACCGTTACATCGGTGTCGGCGGAATATCCCTACACCGGATAGATTAGCGAATTCGGGATCAGTTCGCTATCGAAGATGCAGCGTTTTTCGCGATAGCGGAGACCGCGTTCCGTGCGTACGATTTGGTCGCGATAGCGCCCGGCTTGATAGAGCTCCGAGAGCGCGTTTGCTTTGGTGCGGATCACGAGATAGTTCGCTTCGACCGCGAATCCATCGGCGGCTTCGCGGATCTGGAAATTCGTAATCAGATGGCGCTGATAGTACGGTTCGTGGAAGAGCGTCTGCGTGATGCCGTAGACGCGATCGCGGAGCATGCCCTTGCTTTCGAAAAACAGCGTTGCGAGCGGAAGCCCACGGTCGTCGTTCTCCCGCGGGACGATCGCGTAGATGCAGTCGTCGATGAAGAGATCGACCCACGCATCGTAATCGCGGCCGTCGAGCGCCGCCGCGTACGCGCTGTAGAGGTCCTCGATCGCGAATCGATCTTCGGCCGCGACGCGCGCGCCGAGCATCACAGTTCCATGACCTCGCGATAGTATGCGTACATCGAGCGGATGAGCGTCTCGGTCACGTTGTGGTCCGCGCCGCCGGTTTGCGTGCCGTCGAGCTCGCATACCGTTTCCGCATCGGCATGCTGGGAGAATCCACGTTGCGAGAACGCGATCACTTCCCCGTCGTCCGCCGAAACGTAACCCGCCGGGCCGAAGAGATTCGCTTGGCGTAACCGTCGCCGCGTCATCTCGGCGTCGTCATCGGCGAAGCCGAAGTGCGTCCACACGAAATCGAACGCGTTCGGACCGCGTGGGATGATGTGACGTGTCGAGAGCGAGTTCACTTGCTGCTGTACGACGAGCGTTGGGAAGAGCGTCATCATCGTGACCGTCGGCCCGTTCCACCAGGGTTCCACGACGACGTCGAGCACGCGGTCATCGTGCAGCTTCATGTTTTCTTTGAAGCTCGTGACGCCCGCCGTTACCGCGCCCGCGCCGCCATCGTTCTTCTGGCTTTTCATCACGGCATGACGGCCGCGCGCATCGACGATCATCTCCGATTGCTGATCCGCGCGCCACAGCCCAAACGTCACGAACCACGTGTGTAAGAGGCCGGGATGATAGGGGTCCTTGATGTTCTCTTGCATCAATTTCCAGTTTCCCGGAATGCGTTGGCGCGAGTAGCCGAGGATCGCGAGCTGCCGCCCGGCGAACACGCGCTCGTACCACGGCACGATCGCGGGACCCAAGTAGTCGCGCAACGGTTCGACGTCGGGGTCGAACGATGCGAAGACGACGCCGTTATACTCCTCGACTTTGAGTTTCGTGAGTCCGTGTTGGCGAAGATCGAAGTCGGCGGGCATCCCGCCGTTCACCCGACCGTTTTGCTTGAAGCCGTTGCGAAACGGGAGCCCGATCAAATCGCCTTTGAGGCTGTAGCTCCACTGGTGGTACGGGCAGACGAATGTTTTCGCAGTTCCGAAATTGTTTTGGCAGAATTGCACGCCGCGATGCGCGCAGCGGTTCTCGACGACGCTGATGTCGCCGTCTTTCTCCCGCGCCATGATGACGGAGCGTTCGCCGATCGCGGAACGCTTGAAATCCCCGGTGTTCGGAATCTCCGCGCTCAAGCCAACGTATCCCCAATGACCGCGATAGAACAACCGCTCGAGTTCGGCTGCGAAGATCGCGGGATCGGTGTAGAGCCAGTATGGGATGCGGCTCGATCCCTTGGCATCCCAGCTCCGGCCGGCGACGCGCTCGCGGATCATTCGGCGGGCGGCTTGCGGCGAAGGTTTGCGAAAGCCCCGCCGAGCGCGCGGATCCCGGCGTACACTTTGGTTTCTACGACTGCGGGATCGGGCGGGGAGATCGTGCGGGCGCGTTCGGCGAGGCGCTCCGCCGCAGCGGCAAGGCGTTCCTGATTCTCGGGCTTCGCCATTTCGGCCGCGATTTTCGCCGAGGCGGCTTGGACGGCACTCTTGCCGATGACGCGGATCAAGGGATGCATGGAGGGCTATTCGCCCCGCATGCACCCCTTGCCGCTCGCTATTTACGTAACGAGCACCATGCGGAAGCGCGCCTTACCGCTCATCATCTTCGCGTATGCTTCGTTCGCGCGTTCCAGCGGCATCGTTTCGATGCTCGCGCGTACGCCCGTCAAGGCGCTGAAACGCATCGTATCTTCGGAATCCGGAGCGATCCCCGATGGCCATCCGGCAACGTGGCGCCGCGCGCCGAGTAACGTGATCGGCGGCACGGGCACCGATTCCGGGGTCGCGCCCACGATAAGCAGCGTTCCGTCGATCGCGAGCCCGCCGATGGTGGCCGCCATCGCCGAAGCATCCGTAACGGTTGCAAGCACGATTTTCGCGCCGCCGAGTTTCTGCAATTCGTCTGCGACGTTTTGCGTGGTGCTATCGATGTACGCGTGCGCGCCGAGCGCGGTCGCGAGCGTGCCTTTTTCGGCACCGCGCGCGATCGCAACGGTGTGGAAACCCATTTTCGCCGCATATTGCACGCCGAGATGACCGAGGCCGCCGATGCCGAGGATCGCAACGACATCGCCCGCGCGTGCGGTGCTGTTGCGCAAAGCGTTGAATGTCGTGACGCCCGCGCACATCAGCGTTGCGGCTTCGGCCGCCGAGAGTTCGTCCGGAATCCGCGCGAGCGCGCCGATCGGTGCGAGCGCGTAATCCGCGTAGCCGCCATCGAAGCTTATACCCGGTACTTGCAGCGACGGACACGTGATGAAATCGCCGCGACGGCACGAATCGCATGTGCCGTCATGGCCACCGTGCCACCCCATCCCGACGCGATCGCCGAGTGCAAACGTCGTAACGCCCGCGCCGAGCGCATCGACGCGCCCCGCGATCTCGTGGCCGGGAACGCGTGGAAATTGGATACCGGGCCAGTGGTTTTCGACCGTGAACGCATCGCTATGGCAGATGCCGCACGCCTCGACGCGGATACGGACGTGCCCCGCAGGCGGTTCGGGAATCGGCCGCTCGTGCAGTTCTAACGGGGCGCCGGGTGTCGTGACTTGCATGACGCGATTGATGCTCATACATCGCGTAACCCCGTTGTATTCGCGAGCGTCGCGTGGCTCGTAACATCCGAGCATTGGATGAGGCGTATGGAAAGTGTTCGCGGCCGAGCGTGTAAGCGAGGGGCATGGAAACCGTGGAGCGCGTCGCGCGCTCGTTCGTCAATGGATCGCCGATCGCCGGTAACGGCACGACCGCGATCACCGATCCCGCGTCGGTGCGCGAACGCGTCGGGGCGTTTGCCGAGAGCGACGCGAACGATGTCGACGCCGCCGTTCGCGCCGCGCACGCCGCGCAGCCTGCCTGGGCGGCGCTCGGTGCGATCGAGCGAGCGCGACTCCTCACCGCGGCGACCCAGGCGCTCGTGCCCTCCGTCGACGAGCTCGCGCAGCTGCTCACGCGCGAACACGGAAAAGTGCTTTGGGAATCGGTCGCCGATCTCCGCGGCGGCATCAACACCTATGCATATTACGGCGGTCTTGCGGAGCGTTTCGCAACCGAGCTCGTGATCGACGATCATCGCGGACATATCATCGAAGCGCGGCGGCCGATGGGTGTCGCGGCCGTCATTGTGCCGTGGAATTTTCCCTCGATTTTGTGCGCGCTGATGCTCGCGCCGATCCTGATCGCGGGGAACACGGCGGTCGTGAAACCCTCGCCCTTCGTGCCGCTCACGCTCGTCGCACTCTTGCACGCGATCGCCGAACGGCTGCCCGCGGGCGTCGTCAACGTCGTCACGGGAAGCGCGATCGAAGTCGGCGTCGCGCTTACGACGCACCCGCTCGTTCGTAAAGTTTCCTTTACCGGGTCGACTGCGACGGGGCGCGAGATCCTCAAGCAAGCCGCGAGCACGCTCAAGAACTGTACCATGGAACTGGGTGGCAACGATCCGGCCCTGGTCCTCGCAAGCGCGACGGTCGACGCGCGGCTCGTCAGCGAGATCGGCAAGGCCGTCTTCACTTCGAGTGGCCAGATCTGCTACGGCATCAAACGCATCTACGTACACCGTTCGCGCTATGCGGCATTCGTTTCGCAATTTGCGGAATATACGAATGAAATCGTTGTCGGTAACGGCCGCGATTCGCGCTCGACGATCGGCCCCGTCAACAACAAGCCGCAGTTCGATCGCGTGAACGCGCTCATCGCCGACGCCCGCGCGCAGGGCGCTACGGTGCGCGCTCTTGGGAAAAAAGCGGATGCATCGAGCTGGGACGACGGCTATTTCATCGCCCCAACCGTCATCACGGATATCGCTCACGCGGCGGATGTGGTGACGTGCGAGCAGTTTGGGCCGGTGGTGCCGATCATCGCCTTCGACGATGAAGACGAAGCCGTGATGCGTGCGAACGATTCCGAATATGGCCTCGCCGCAAGCGTGTGGAGCGACGACGAGGATCACGCCTTTGCGCTCGGCGCGCGCCTCGAAGCGGGCTCGGTGTTTATCAACGTGCACAAACTCGGCGCCTCGGATGTGGCGATGCCGTTCGGCGGCTTCAAGCAGAGCGGGATCGGCCGCGGGCACGGGTTCATCGCGCTCGAAGAAGCGAGCGAACTGCAAGTGCTCGCGAAGCGTATCAACCTGTGAAGGGCGCGGGCGCGCGTGCGATCCTCGACACCTTGCGCGATGCGGGGGTGGATCTTATCTTCACGTGTCCCGGAAGTACGGAAGCGGCGATTCTCGACGCATCGAGCGAATACGAGCGGCCACGGACGATCCTCACCACGCATGAGTCGATCGCCGTCGCCGCAGCCGACGGGTATGCGCGCGCGACGGGCAAGCCGACGGTTGCATACCTCCACGCAAACGTCGGCCTTGCGAACGGCATCGCGCATTTGCACTGCGCGCAGCTGGCGAATAGCCCCGTGGTTATCCTCAACGGCACGAAATCGACGGTGATCGCCAATCGCGGCGGTTTCACGACCGCGCCATATCCGGCAGAGTACGTTCGCCAGCACGTTAAGAGCGATCGGATCGCGCTGCGCAGCGATGCGCTCGCCGAGGAAGTGTCGCGGGCGCTGCGCATCGCGAGTACCGAACCGGCCGGGCCGGTCTACCTCGGGCTACCGCAAGATCTCGTGGAAACGGACGCTGCCGTCCCGGTTCGCGTCGCGCAATCGTTTCCGCAGCCGATCGCGCGGCCGAGTGCGGAGGCGACGGCGGCCGCGGCCGCCCTCTTCGCGCACGCGAAGCGATTGGTATTCGTCGCAGGGAGCGAGCTCGCACGCAACAAGGCGAGCGACGCGTTTATCGCACTCGCCGATCGCTTGGATGCGGTCGTGCTGCTCGAAGATCGTCGGACGATCGCGGATTCCGGCGTGCCTGCAAGCGCGCCGCGCTATGCCGGGACCTACGCACCCGAGCATCCGGCAATCGCTGCGTGCGACGTGCTCTTCTTCGCGGGGATGCCTTCGCCGATGGAATTCGAGCCATCGAAGAAAGCGCTCGTACCGACCGCGGCGATCGTGCACGCAAGCACCGATGCGCTCGCCATCGGAAAGGTCGTGCCGGTCGACGTGGGGCTCGTCGGATCGACCGCCGCGATGCTCGCCGATCTCTCCGCGGCGCTTGCCGATGTCGCGGTGAACGCCGACCGTGCCGCGTTTCGCAACGAAGCCGTTGCGGCCCACACCGAGCGCTCGCGCGCGGCCCGCACGCGTGCGCGGAAGGGCGAAAACGTCGAGCCGATCGTCGTTTCGGCCCTCATGGCGGTACTCGCCGAAGAGCTCCCGGATGACTGCATCATCGTCGGCGATCCGGTAACGAGCGGTGCCGAGCTGATCGAAACGGTGATCGGCGATTCCAACCGCGCATATCATACGACTTCCGGTGGATCGCTCGGCTGGGGGATGGCGGCTGCGATTGGTTTCGCGCTTGCAGAACCGCAAAAACGGATCGTCTCCGTGATCGGCGATGGCGTATTTCAATTCGGCATTCAGACGCTCTGGACGGCCGCTTCGCTTGGCTTACCGATCACCTTCGTCGTCGTCAACAATGCATCGTATGCGGCCGTACGTGCCGCCATCAAGCGCTATCGCCGTTCGAGTGCGGGCCCATTCCCGGCATCGGACATCGCGGGCATCGATATCGCGATGGTCGCTCGCGGGTTCGGTGCGCTCGCCTTCTCGGTTAAGAATCTGCGCGAGCTGCCCGCGGCGCTCGCCGCCGCAGGCACTCATGCGGGTCCCTGCGTAATCGATGTGCACACGGATTCGAACGATACCGGCCCCGCATAAACGGGTCGCCCGCCGATCATGCGCGCTAAGTTCCACAGAAACGGAAGCACACGGATATGAAGATTTCTCGTCGCTCTTTTAGCTCGGGCCTCATCGCTGCTGCCGCCCTCGTCGACGCGGTGCCCGCACGCGCGGCCGGAGCGCCGGATGCGGTCTCCGTTGGTGCGGTCAACAGCATCTCGGATGCGCCGTTTTTGATCGCGGACAAGAAAGGCTTTTTCACCGAGCAGAACATCAAAGTCGATTTTACGACGTTCGCCTCGGCCGCGCTGATGGTGCAGCCGCTCGCTTCCGGGCAGCTCGATGTCGGCGGGGGTGCACCCTCGGCGGGCCTGTATAACGCCCTCGTGCGCGGGCTCGGGCTCAAGATCGTTGCCGACCGCGGTACGGCCACGAAGGGATACGGCTATTCGCCGTTCCTCGTCCGCAAAGAGCTCGTCACGAGCGGAAAATACAAGACCGTCAAGGACCTCAAGGGCATGAAGTTCGCGGAGCCGGCGAAGGGTACGACCATCATGGCCGAACTCGACGCGATGCTTACCAAGAACGGCATGAAGTACGACGATGTCGAGCACGTGTTCTTAGCATTCCCCGACCAGGTTGCCGCGCTCAAGACGGGCGCGATCGATGCGACGATGGTGCTCGAACCGTGGGCGACGCTCGCCGAGCGCGACGGCTATGCGAAGCGGATCGCGGGCGACGACGAATTCTATCCGAACCAAGAGCTCGCCGTCGTATTGTACGCGGACACGTTCGCGGAAAAGAAGCCCGACGTTGCCAAGCGCTTTATGATCGCGTACGTCAAGGCACTGCACTTCTACAACGACGCGCTCAAAGACGGCCGGATGGCGGGCAAGAACGCTACCGAAGTGATCGACATCCTCTCGGACGTCCAGAAAATCAAAGACCCGTCCGTTCTTCGCGAAATGACGCCCGCGGGCATCGATCCGAACGGCCGCGTGAACGTGAAGAGCCTCGAACAAGACTACGCGGTGTACAAGAAACTCGGCGTTTTGACGGGCGATTACGAGGTCGCCAAGGCCGTCGATATGCGCTGGGTCGATATGGCGAACAAGGCGCTCGGAAAGTACAAGCCCGCACGATGATCGACGCCCCCGAGCGCGCCGCGCGACCCGCGATCCGCATCGATCACTTGACGAAGCGGTACGACTCGGGGCTCCTCGCAATCGACGACGTCAGCCTCGAAGTCGCCGCCGGCGAATTCTTGGCCGTCGTCGGCCCGAGCGGATGCGGGAAGAGCACGCTTATGCGTATCCTCGCGGGCTTGGAGAGTGCGACGAGCGGCACGACGGAGATCCTCGCGGCGCCCGCGGCAAAGAACGTTCTTCCCGCGGCGACGGTGTTTCAGGAATACTCGCTCTTTCCGTGGATGCGTGTCGCGGAAAACGTCGCCTTCGGTTTCGAATCGCTCGACGTGCCAAAAGACGAAGTCAAGGCACGCGTTGACGAAATCTTAAAGCTTGTGGGATTGGAGAAATTCCATAACGCGTATCCCCACGAACTTTCGGGCGGGATGAAACAGCGAGCTGCCGTTGCCCGCGGATTCGTCGTCGATGCGCCCGTGATGTTCATGGACGAGCCGTTCGGCGCACTCGACGAGCAGACGCGCGTGAATCTCGTGGGCGAACTCGGCGCGCTTTGGGAGCGCACGAAGAAGACCGTCGTCTTCATCACGCACGGCATCGAAGAAGCGGTCACGCTCGCCGACCGCGTCGTCGTGATGTCGAAAAACCCCGGCACGTTCAAGGCCGTTATTACGATCGATCTTCCGCGCCCGCGCGATGCGATCAAGATCCGCGCCGACAAAGCTTTCGGAGAATACGTCGTGCAGATCTGGGACTTACTCCGATGAAGCGCGGCTCGCTCGAACGCTGGATGCAATTCGTCGCACCGCTCTCACTCGTCTTGCTCTGGGAAGTGCTCGTGCGCTCGCACGTGCTCGATGCGCGCTTCTTCCCGGCGCCATCGGAGATCGTTTCGACGTTTCGCAAATTCGCCGTGAGCGGCGATCTCGCGAGCAACACGTGGTCGACATTACAGCGCATCGTCGTCGGCTCGTTGCTCGGCGGCATCCCGGGGACGATCCTCGGGCTTGCGATGGGCATCAACCGGTACGTGCGGGCGTACTTCGACCCGGTGATCGCGCTCTTGTACCCGATCCCGAAAATCGCGATCTTGCCGTTGATCATCTTTATTTTCGGCCTCGGCGAATGGTCGAAGTACACGCTCATCGCGATCGGCGTGTTCTTTCTAATGACGATCAACACGCAGTCCGGCGTACGACAGATCGATAAGGTCTTCATCGATGTCGCGCGCGCGTATCGCATCCGACCGTGGGCGTTTTACACGCGCGTGCTCTTACCGGGAGCGCTGCCGAATATTCTCTCGGGCGTGAAGCTTTCGATCGGTCTTGCGATCGTGTTGGGCGTCGCGGCCGAATTCACGGCGGCGAAATCCGGTCTCGGATATACGATCTTCAATAGCCAGCAGTTGCTCGATATCGATACGCTTTACGTCGCGCTCGTCGCGGTTTCGGTGCTCGGCTTCGTGATGACGCTCGGGCTCGAAATGCTCGACCGTAAATTGCTGCCCTGGATCCGGCGGTAAATCGCCGATGCTTCAAACGGACGCGTATACCACGATCTCGCTCGATCGTGCCGATGGCATCGCGACGATAACGCTCGAACGTGCGGAGCGGCGTAACGCGCTCTCGCGCGCGACGATGGGCGAATTAACCCACGCCTTGCAAGGCATCGCCGAAGATCGTTCGGTTCGCGTCGTGGTGCTACGCGCAAATGGTCCGGCGTTTAGCGCGGGGCACGATTTGCGCGAAATGCTCGAACGCTCCGTCACCGAGTATCGCGCGACGTTCGACCAGTGCGTCACGCTGATGCAAACCGTACAGGCGATCCCGCAGCCCGTGATCGCGGAAGTCGCCGGCATCGCGACGGCCGCCGGCTGCCAACTCGTGGCGACCTGCGATCTCGCGATCGCGTCGACGACCGCGTGGTTCGCCACTCCGGGCGTCAAGATCGGGCTCTTTTGCACCACGCCGATGGTCGCGCTGACGCGTGCGATCGGCCGGAAGCGCGCGATGGAGATGCTTCTCACGGGTGCGCCGGTTTCGGCAACGCTTGCCGCCGAGTGGGGACTCATCAACCGCGCGGTACCACCCGAAGAGCTGGGCGCCGCGGTGCGCGATCTCGCCCTGCAGATCGCGGGCGCATCTTCGACCGTGATCGGCATGGGGAAATCGGCGTTTTATGCGCAAATCGATCTCGACCAGCCGAAAGCTTATGCGTACGCGAAAGAAGTCATGAGTCTGAACGCTCTCGACGCCGACGCGCAAGAAGGCATGGCCGCCTTCGTCGGCAAGCGCGCTCCACAGTGGAAGGCGTGACCGAATAGCGTGAACGCGTGACCGGGGTCGCTTTTTACGCAATTCTCACAGAGGGTGCGAGGAAAGCGGTTCGTCGGCGGGAATGATGCTGACACGCGAGGTGGGCGCGCGCGATTGTATACAGACGTCGCCCACACCCGGTAGTGGGGAAACCCACTACGCGACGGCAGTGATGGGCTCGCCTTCTAGCGAGCCCTCCTGTTTTTCCAGGGCCTCGGAGCGGGACCGAGGCCCTGGAACACTGCCGCAACGGCGGGCGTCTCTCGGTGTACCGACCGAGATTTGCAGCATCCGACAAGAACGGGCGTGCTCCGCTCTTTCGAGCGCGAGCGTGGCTCCGGAGCACTACCTGAGAGCCTGCGAGCTCTCAGGTTGTCGGAGCGGGAACGAGGCCCTGAAGCACCGCCGCGAGGGCGGGCGCCTCGGCAAGAAACGCATCGTGGCCATGGTGCGAATCGAAGTGGTGATAGCGCGCATCGGCGCCACGGCTCGCGAGATGCTCGGCCGATCGCCGCACGTAGTCGGGCGGAAAGAGCCAGTCGGTGGTGATGCCGACCAGATCGATCTGCGTACCGGGCGCGACCGGCGCCTCGCGTACGTCGAAGAGATCCATCGCGCGCGTAAGCGTGAGGTAGCTCGCCGCATCCATGCGTGCTTCGAAGATCGCGCCCTGATACGCGAGGTAGCCTTCGATATCGAAGAGATCGCCTTTGCGGGTGAATGGGTCGCCGCCCTTACGATCGGGGCGATTGTCGAAGCGCTCCGTAAAGAGCGGATCGCTTTTATATGAAAGCATCGCGATCATGCGGGCGAGGCGTAACCCGGCGGTCGGCGGGCGCGCGGGATCGAGCGCGATCGCTTGGCGCGCGACGTAGTTGAGCCCGATGCCGAGTGCGGTATGCGATTCGTGTGCGCCGACGACGATCGCGCGGCCGACCTTCTCCGGGAAATCGAGCGCCCATGAGAGCGCCTGCATCCCACCGAGCGAGCCGCCCACGACGTACGCCAGCCGCTCGATACCAAGCGCCTGCAGCGCGCGCTCTTGTGCGGCGACCATGTCGCGCACGTCGACGATCGGGAAGCGGTCGCCGTATGGCTTGCCGTCCGGTGCACGCGAAGCGGGCCCCGTCGAACCGTAGCAGCCGCCGAGCGCGTTGATGCCGACGATGCAGAAGCGTTCCGGGTCGAAAAGCCCGCCCGGGCCCGCGATCGGCCCCCACCAGTCGCATACGCGGCTCGAACCGGTGAGTGCATGCGGCACGAGGACCACGTTGTCGCGCGCATCGTTGATGGTGCCGTAGCGCGTGACGCGCTGCGTGACGTTCGCGATGCTATCGCCCGAGCGCAAGCGCAAGTCGCCGATCGCGACGTCGTCTTCGATCACGTGTGGTCGGCGTCGTCCCAGAGCGGGACGATGCTTGCGGCGACGATGCCGTCGCTTGCGAGCGCGTGCACGATCGGACCATCGTCGTCGCACGGGAGCGGCGCGGTGTTCACGGCAGCGACGTCCGCGAGTACTTCCGCGGCGATGCCGTGCGCGGCGAGGACGGTCGCGGCGGCGCGCACGTCGCGGAACGAGGCGAGCCGTACGACGCGACGCAGCGCGAGTGCGGGGATCCGCTCGTTCCCGATCGGCGTGAGCGCCGGGTCTTCCGCCGGAACGCCTGCGATGCGGCGTAATGCCGCGACGACGTCGCCGATCACGGCGGAAGCCGTCGGTTCGCGGCCGGCTCCGGCGCCCGCGAAGGTCAGCGAGCCCGAGTCCCGTCCGATCACGCGGATGCAGTTGTGCGCACCGGCGGGCTCGGCGAACGGATGGCCGCGGCGCACGAATGCCGGTGTGACGGCGGCGAAGAGCACGCCATCGACGAGCCGCGCGCAGCCGACGAGCTTGCAGCGCATATCGAGTCGCGCCGCAAGCGAGATATCGTCGCGCGTGAGGGCGGTTATGCCGCGGCGGGCGATCGGCGGGCTCGTCACCGCGAGCCGGAATGCGAGCTGCGCGAGGATTGCGGTTTTGTGCGCGGCGTCGATGCCCTCGACGTCGCTCGTCGGATCGGCTTCCGCGAAGCCGCGTCGCTGTGCGTCGGCGAGGGCGCTAGCGTACGAGGCGCCGTCCCCCATCGCGCCGAGGATAAAGTTCGTCGTGCCATTGAGCACGCCGCCGACTTCGACGATCTCTTCGCCCGCGAGCGAATCCGTCAGCGCGCGCACGATGGGGATCGCACCGCCGACGGCGGCTTCGTAATGGAGCGAAACCCCGCGCGCGGCGGCGAGTGCCGCGAGGCGCGGACCGTCGACGGCGAGCAGATCTTTGTTCGCGGTAACGACGTGCTTGCCCGATTCGAGCGCACGCGTGACGAGATCGCGCGCGATCCCGGTACCGCCGATGCATTCGATCACGAGATCGATTGCGGGATCGTTGACGACCGCGAAGCTATCGTCCGTAAGCAATCCCGGCGCGACATCGGTGTGTTTGGAGAGGTCGCGAACGCCGATGCGCACGAGCCGAAACGGCGCGCGGCCGTGTTGCGCGATCGCATCGGCACGCGTTTGCAGTGCGCGTGCCACGCCGGTTCCGACGACGCCGTGGCCAAGCAGGCCGATACCGACGATTTTCTGTTCAACGCTTCCATGCGCCGTTTGCGAGAGCGACAAGAAACGCTACCTCGAGAGTGCTGGTGTGTGCAGTAGGGGCGTTTGGTTCCGACGAACGGCGCGACCGTGAGTCGCGTTGTTGATCCGTTGCCGTCCGGCGGGGCGCTCCATCGCTTTGGCAGTCCGACAGATGCGCCCCCGCTCCTTTTTTTACACGGTGTCGGCGGCGGCGCGTGGTCGTGGAAACCACAAGCTTCGACGCTCTCGGAGACCGGTTCGGTCTACGTCTGGGAAGGTCGCGGCCACGGCGAAGCGGCGCGTGTGGATGATGCGGGGCTCGGCGATTATTTCGCGGATGCCCAAGAAGCGCTCGGCGCGATCGTCGCGCGCGAGAAGCGGACGGCGGTCGTCGTCGGGCACTCGATGGGCGGCTTGCTCGCGCTCGCACTCGCGGCGGAATCGGCGGCGGCGGTGCGCGCGGTCGCGCTTGTGGATCCCGTGTATCCCGAAGGCGTCGCGGGCTACGGCTTGCACTTCGGGCCGTTTACGGCGATCGTGCGTGGGATCATGACGCCCCTCGCGCGATCGTACGCGGCGAACAATGGCATCGCGCGTGCGATCTCGCGGCGCATGTTCGCGTGGTCGTTCGAGGATGCGGAAGCGATGGAGCGTGCGTGGGCGGATCAGCGCCTGCAAGTGCCGGTCGAGTATCCGCGCATGATCTTCGAAGCGCTCGAAGGCCCCTCGCGCTTCCCGCGCCGCATGTTCGCCGAGGAGATCGCCGTGCCGGTTCTGTTGCTTGAAGGCACGAGCGGTGCGAAGAAGCCGCGTTTCCCGCATTTGGATGCGGTGTTGCGCGCGCGTCTGGGCACGGACTATCGGTACGCGCAAACGGCCGGGGGGCATTACTTGCAGCTCGACCGGCCGGATTTCGTCACCGAGGAGTTACGCGGGTTCCTAACGCGAATCGTGACGCGATGACCTATCGTCGGTGGCTCTTTCTCATGCTCGCGATCGCGTTGCTCGCCGGTCTCTACGCGACGTACGCGCGTACCCGCATCGAGGCGCAGAGCCGGCGCGTCGAGCTCGTGATGGACTATCCGGATTTCATCTCGCTCGCGCGATCATACAACTACAACCCATCGGTGTTCTTGCACGAACTACAGCTTGCGGGGCTGACGTCGGTTGCGGTTCCGGAAGAGCTCGGTTCGAACTTGAACGTCGGCTCGAATGCCGTCGCGTATTCGGGGCAGCAGCTCACGAACGCGGCGCGGCTCGCACCGCTCGCCGATCCGCAACTCGCCGCGATCGTTCGTGGTGGCGTTGCGGCGGACGCCGTGTACGTGATCGTGTACGACCGTGCGACGTACGCGCGCTACATGCGTCAGTTACCGCTGCGATTCAAGAAGAAGAGCATCAACGTACTGCGGGGCGATAAGCCGCCGTATCTGATCGCGCTCAAGACGACGCCGGATTTCTTCGGCACCGTCGGTCTCGGTATTCCCGACGAACAGGCCGCGATCGTGAAACGCGCCGGCTTGTTGCTCGTGCCGCGGCTGCAAAACGACCAGCGTTTCGGCGCGGCGCAGATCGATACGATCCTTGCCGATGCGGTGCACAAGCGGCGCGCGAGCACGGTCATCTTTTTCGGTTTGCGCAACGAAGTGCTCGGCTATCCGAAGGCGGTCGATGCGACCGCCGCCGCGATCAAACGCCTGCATCTGAACTTCGGTACGATCGAGACGTACGATAAGATCCAAACGCAAAAGGGCAACGACGAGCTCGCGAACCTCGTCATCGAAGATACAACGCGCGTGCAGGCGATCTCGAAACCCGAACTCGACAAGCTCGGCCCGGACGGTCCGACGCAGATCGTCGCGCGGTACTTGCTCGGCGTGCGCGAGCGCAACGTGCGTGTCGTGTACTTAAGGCCGTGGTCGCGGCCCTGGGGCACGCGTTCGATCCTCGCGACGAACGTCGAACTCGTACGCGAACTCGCCGACGGCATCGCGAAGAGTAAGGATAAACTCGGCCGCGCGACGCCGATCCCGGGCTTCCGCTTCAACAAGATCGTGCTCGCGCTCGCCGCGCTCGCCGTGCCCGCGATCTTCTTACTGATTCTCGAAAGCTTCGGCATCGCGGATCGCCGCATCGCGATCGGCGCGTTTGCGGCGACGCTCTTGCTCTACGGCGCGGGGATCGCGCTGCATCGTCCGACGCTCGCGCTCAAGGTGATCGCGCTTTCCGGCGGGATCTTGTTCCCGACGGCAGGCGTGCTCGCGCTCGCGCCGCTCTTCCGCGCTTCGGGGATCGCGAGCCTCGGCACGGCGCTCATCGCGGGCGTTCGCGCGCTCGGGCTATCGTTGCTGGTCACGCTCGGCGGCGCGATCGTCGTCATCGCGCTCGTCTCGACGCCGTTCACGATGGAAGAGATCGATCGCTTCTCGGGCGTGAAGGCGGTGCTCTTCGTCCCGCCGCTGATCGTGCTCGTACTCTATTTCTTCACGACGAAATTCGGTGCGAAGATCGCGGACACGCGCGCGGCGTTTGCCTCGCCCGTGCGCGTCGCGCAGATCGTCGCGTTCGTCGTCCTCGCCGGTGGCGCATACGTCTTGCTTGCGCGAAGTGGCAACCAAAGCGATATCACGCCGACGGCGCTCGAACTCTCGCTGCGCGCGCATCTCACGACGCTTCTCAGCGTGCGCCCGCGCTTCAAGGAATTCGGTTTCGGCTTCCCGCTGCTCGCGCTCTTACCGGCGCTCGCGCTCGTCGACAAACGCCGCTTCGGCTGGCTCATCGCGCTCGCTGCGGGGCTCGGGCTCGCCGACGTCGTGGATACGTTCTCGCACCTGCATACATCGCTGACGATCTCGCTCGCGCGTCTCGTCATCGGCGCCGTGTTGGGCGCGCTGATCGGCGCGGTGCTCACGGTGCTCTATCGCGCGGTCCGGCGCAGCGTCGCGGCCTGATGCGGTTTCTGCTCTCGGGATATTACGGCTTCGGGAATCTCGGCGACGATGCGCTACTCGCGATCATCGTCGAAGAACTCAAACGCCGTTACCCCGGAGCGACCGTGGAAGTGCTCACGGCAACCCCGGAAGAAACGGCGAGCGCTTATGGCGTCGTCGGCACGTCGCGTGCCGATTTCGCGGAGGTGCGGCGTGCGATCGCCCGCGCGGATGTCGTGCTCTCCGGTGGCGGCGGGCTCTTGCAAAACGTGACCAGTGTGCGTAGCCTGCTGTATTACGCGGGCATCCTGCGATCGGCCGTGCGCAACAAGAAGAAGACGATGATCTTCGCGCAGTCGATCGGGCCGCTCGATTTCTGGGGCAAATCCATCGTTCGGGAATTCTGTCGTGGCGTCGGCGTTGCAACCGTCCGCGACGAACGCTCCCGCGCACTGCTGACCCCCCTGCTCCCGGCGACGCGCGTAGAACGGACGGCCGACCCCGTGTTTCTTCTCGAACCCCCCGAACATCCGCTCGATCTCGCCGCCGAAGGCCTCGGTGCCGAGAGCGATCCGCTCGTCGTGTTTTCGATCCGCCGCTGGGCCCACGCCGAAGGCACGACGGCTGTGTTCGCCGCCGCCGCCGATCGGCTCGCGGACTCGCACGGCGTGCGGGTGGCCTTCTTACCGCTCGGCGGGCCTTCGGATGCGGAAGCTTCGGCTGCCGTGATCCGGCGTTGCAAGACCTCGCCTGTGCTACTGCCGCATTACGAGTTGCCGCAGGCGGCGCAGGTCATCGCGCGCGCGAAGGCCGTTGTCGGGATGCGCTTGCACGCGTTGATTATCGCCGCGCGACTTGCGGTGCCGTTTCTCGCCGTGCCGTACGATCCGAAGGTCGCCGCGCTCTGCGACGATCTGCAGTACCCGTTACCCGCGCTCTGGACGCCAGGCGAAGCGAAGGCGGCGGATATCGCGGTGATCCACCGTGCCGTCGACGCGATGTGGACCGAACGCGAACGCGTCGCCACGCATTTGCGCGAAGCCGTCCCCCGCATGCACGATCTCGCCGAGCGAAACTTCGCCGCCCTGGATGAGCTAATCGCCCGGTAACCTTGCAGTAGCAACCTTTCGCCAGGCGTCCAGACGTTTTGTGATTTCTGAAAAGCAAAATCCGCTCGCATAGAGAGCAGGGAACGTGATGGGCATCACTTATGTAAAGCTCCGGTAAGGATGTCGACCTCTTCCAGGATGGGATCGAGGCGATCGCACGGAGGCTCTTCATGTCGAATGTTTCGGTCTACGCTTCAGCGTCGGGCAACGTCTCAGAAGCGTTTATCGCGGGCCTTAGTTCCTCGGACGTCGCGGCGATCGCGCAATCTTTGGCAGGAACACCAGGGGCGCAACGCCTCGTCGATCAGGTGCTCGCGTCGAATCCCGCGCAAGTTGCCGCGTTGTCGGACAATATTGAATACACGCAACTCGATGATGAGCACTCGTCGAGGCTCTACACGGCTCGCGGAGGCGTGCTTCTTACAGAGCAAATCGCCAAGCTAAACTCGGGTCAGGTCGGACAGATTGCTCGCGATGTCTCCTCTGCGGCTTCCGATAACAACTCCGGAGCTTCGATCAACGCCTTTGTCGATGAAATCACCGCGTCCAACCCGGCACTCGCGAAAGTTTTGCTTTTCAATGTGCCGCTCGTTCAGGTGCAGCCGACGGAAGTGGGCAAGCTTTATCTTGCGACTGGCGGCGATTTTTCCGGCGCTCAATTTGCTGCGCTGAACAGCGCGCAAGTCGCCGCGGTAGCGGCGAGTGTGCCCTGGATCGATCGCGGACAACGCCCTGAATGAGACTTTTGGATATAACGCCGCGAATCTCGGGGCGTTCGCGAGTAACGTCGATTTTTCACAGCTCGACGATTCACATGCCCAAGCGATTGCGGACAGCGTCGACTTTACAACGGTCAGCCCGTCGCAGGTCGGGAAGCTCTACCAGAGGGTGGGCGGCAATTTTAGTGGCGGGCAATTTGCAACACTCGGAGACGCGCAGATCGGAGCAATCGCGCAGCTAGCAAGTGGGGGTGCACTCAACAACGCCGTCAACGAGTTGCAAGGGTTCAACGCAACACGCATTTCTATTTTTACCAACAATGTCGATTTTGGGCAGCTCGATCAAGCTCGGCAGGTTGCCATTGCGAACAGCGTCGATTTCTCGGCGCTTGATGCGCCGCACGCACAGGCCATCGCGGATACGGTCGATTTCTCGCAGGTCTCGGAAGCTCAGACGGCAAGACTCTACAGCGCTTTGAACGGTAACTTTTCAGGGGCGCAGTTTCACACACTTAATGATGCGCAGATTGCCGCGATAGCCCAAAGCACATCCGGTAACGCGACGAACAACGCCGTTAACGAACTGCTTGGGTTTAACGCATCGCGCCTCTCGACGTTCGTTGCGAATGTCGACATCTCAAAGCTAGACTCGGCTCGCTCACTTGCCGTGATGCAGAACATAGATATCACGCAAGTCGTGCCTCATCAGGCCGCTGTACTCTATCAGGCTACGGGCGGTTTTACGCCCGCGCAGATAGGCCAACTGAACAACGCGCAGGTTGCAGCGATCGCGCAGTACGTGAGCGGCGACCCCGTTGGCGCGATGCAGGACGGTTCAACAGCTAGCTCTGGTGGTGTGCTCGGCCAATTTGTGAACGAGATGTTCGGATACAATCCCGACCTGATCGGTACACTTGCTGCGAACATCGATTTCACGAAGCTTGATGGGCTCCACACGGCGCAGCTTTATCAACGGACGAGTGGCTTCTCGCCCGCGCAGATAGGTCAACTCAACGTCGCACAGGTCGCAGCGATCGCGCAGTACGTGAGCGGCGACCCCGTTGGCGCGATGCAGGACG
>JBBISR010000009.1:0-141817 GCA_037441145.1 Armatimonadota bacterium | reverse complement strand
CAAAGCGGCTCCCGTAAAGAAGACGGCCGCAAAGAAAGCCACCGCAAAGAAATCGACGGCGAAGAAAGCCGCCGCGCCTGCGAAGAAAACCGCAGCGAAGAAAGCGACGAGCACCCGCAAGAAGGCCGCTCCGGTAAAGAAAACCGCGGCGAAGAAATCGGCGACCAGCCGTAAGAAGGCCGCTCCGGTAAAGAAAACCGCAGCGAAGAAAACGACCGCGAAAAAGACCACCGCGCGCAAGGCCATAGCGAAAAAGACCGTGGGCGCGCGAAAGAAAACGACTGCTGTAAAGAAGGCCGTCGCACGCAAGACCACGCGAAAAAAGAGCTAGCGCTCCGCCGATAAGGGCAACGAGAAAAGCCGCGCACGATGCGCGGCTTTTCTCTTTTTTCGCGGAGGCCGAAACGGCGCCGATCGCGCTAGCGCGCTAAAACCGCCGGCCCGTTCGTGAGATCGGGCGCGGTTCCGTTATGCTCGTCGAGGTAATGACACGCCGCCATATGCCCCGCGCCATATTCTTTGAACGCGGGTATTTCGACGGAGCAGCGATCGTATGCGACGGGGCAACGCGTGTGAAAGCGACACCCCGACGGCGGATCGACGGGCGATGGGATGTCGCCCGTTAGGACGATACGCTTGCGTCGCCGCTCGATGTTCGGATCCGGGATCGGAATCGCGGAAAGAAGCGCCTGCGTATACGGATGCAGCGGGTTGCGATAGAGCTCGTCGCGGCTCGCAATCTCGACGATCTTACCGACGTACATCACCGCGACGCGCTGCGAGATGTGGCGAACGACCGAGAGATCGTGCGCGATAAAGAGAAACGTGAGGCCGAGTTGCGCTTGCAGGTCCTGGAGCAGGTTGATGACTTGCGCCTGAATCGAAACGTCGAGCGCGGAGACGGGTTCGTCCGCAACGATGAACTTCGGATTGACGGCAAGCGCACGTGCGATACCGATGCGCTGACGTTGGCCACCCGAGAATTCGTGCGGATACCGGTTCGCGTGATAGGGCTGGAGCCCGACGAGCCGGAGCAATTCCTTCGCGCGATCTTCGCCCGCTTTTCCCTTCGCGATGTTATGGATCGCAAGTGGTTCCTTGATGATCTCGGCGACCGTCATCCGTGGGTTGAGCGACGCATACGGATCCTGGAAGATGATCTGCATCTCCTTACGGAGCGAACGCATATCGTTCTTCGATTCCTTGAGCACGTCGCGGCCCTCGAAGAGCACCTCGCCACGCGTCGCGGGCGTAAGCCGCAACAACACGCGCCCGGCGGTCGTCTTACCCGAACCCGATTCTCCAACGAGCCCGAGCGTCTCGCCACGCTTGATGGAGAAATCGACGCCATCGACCGCACGTACGTCCCCGACGTGCCGCGAGAGTATGCCCGCGTGAATCGGGAAGTACTTGACCAGGTTGCGAACGACGAGCAAATCGTCCGTCATCGTACGCCCTCCGCACGCGGCGCCGAGCCGACATCGAGGGTGCGTTCGCCCGCGGTCTTTTCATCGTAGAGAAAACACCGCGCGACGTGCGTCTGACCGAAATCGTACAGGGGCACGGACTCGTCGCACGTCGGCATACGATACGAGCACCGCGGCGCAAACGCACACCCGGTCGGGGGGCGTAACAGATTCGGTGGCTGGCCGTCGATCGGAATGAGCCGCTCGTGCGCGTCCGAATCGAGGCGTGGTAACGATTTGAGGAGCCCGACGGTATACGGATGTTTCGGATCGCCGAAGATTTGATCGGCCGTGCCGTATTCGATCATGTTACCGGCATACATGACGAGCACGTTCTGGCACGTCTCGGCGACGACGCCGAGATCGTGGGTGATCATCACGATCGCCGTACCGAGACGTTGCTGCATCTCGTTCATCAAATCGATGATTTGCGCTTGGATCGTTACGTCGAGCGCGGTCGTGGGTTCGTCTGCGATCAAGAGCGCCGGATCGCACGAAAGCGCCATCGCGATCATGACACGCTGGCGCATCCCGCCGGAAAACTGATGCGGATAATCCTTGATACGCTTCTCGGGGCTCGGAATGCGTACGAGCTTGAGCATGTCGACCGCACGCGTGTGCGAATCGGCTTTCGAAAGACCGAGATGCAAGCGTGTCGCTTCCGAAATCTGTTCGCCGACCGTCAAGACCGGATTGAGCGAGGTCATCGGGTCTTGAAAGATCATCGCGATTTCGTGGCCGCGAATCTTGCGCATCTCCGCATCGGATTTCGCGAGCAGATTCTGGCCCTTGAAAGCGATCGTACCCGCCTCGATCTTGCCGGGCGGCGAAGGGATCAGCCGCATGATCGAGAGCGCGTTTACCGATTTTCCCGAGCCCGATTCCCCGACGATGCCGAGCGTCATGCCCGTATCGACGGAGTACGAAAGCCCATTCACTGCCCGTACGACGCCGTCGTCGGTTTTGAACGTCGTTCGGAGGCCGTCGACTTCGAGAAGCGCCAAGGCGGCGTTAGATTCCGGAGATGGCGAGCAACGTTGCGAAGATCACGAAGCAGGTCGCCGCAACCGAGGTCACGCGGCTGATCTGCTGATCGAACCCGAGCCGGCCCTTATACGCGGACTGGACGGCTCCGCCGAGCGTGCCGCTCAAGCCCTCCTGCTTCGTCGTTTGGATCGCGAGCAAGAACACGAGCGCGATCGCCGAGAGCAGGAAAAAAAACGCGAATCCGTGCGTGAGCCAGGGCGCCTTCTCGGCGAGCGGCGTCTTCGGCTGCGGCGCCTGGTACTGGATGCTATTGAGCGCATTCACCGGCACGGGCGCGGGTACGCCGCTGACCTTCGGGGCGGGCCCTTTCGCTTTGGGAACTCCCGGGATGCCGTCGCGCCCGAACGTGTTGATCGTGGCTTGTGCTGCAGGGGCGGCAGGCGCTGCGACCTGGGCGATGACGGGTGTCGACACGGGAACTCCTCGCGAGATAAAGGTCGCCGCGCATCATACCATGCGCGACGACCCATTGGAAGGGGCGGGCATTCGCCCGTGGGACCACCCCACCGGCACCTATCCGCAGTTGTTTAGACGCGCGCGATGCTGCTCGCCGCGCGGACGCGCGACGCGACGTTTTCGGCGGTGAGGCCATAGAGCGCGCGCTGTTTCGCCTGGCTGTTGTGATGGACCAGGACGTCGGGCACGCCGATCCGTTCGACGGTGACGCCGAGGTTATGATCGAGGACGACCTCGCCGACGGCCGAGCCGAAGCCGCCGGCGATCGCGTGTTCTTCGAGCGTGATGAAGTGCTCGTGCGTTTGCGCGAGGCGGACGAGAAGCTCTTCGTCCATCGGTTTCACGAAACGCGCGTTGACGACCGTCGGCGTGATGCCTTCCGCTGCGAGCAGCGCGGCCGCTTCCATCCCGTTATCGCAGGTATTGCCGAGGCAGAGGATCGCCACATCGGCGCCCTCGACGAGCACTTCGGCTTTTCCATGCACGATCGGCGCGACGGGAATCGCATACTTCCCGTTCGTCGATCCGCGCGGATAGCGGATGCCGACGGCACCGTCGATCGCCATCGCGTGCTCGAGCATCGGCAGCATCTCTTCTTCCACCCGGGGCGCCATGATCGTGACGTTTGGAATCGTCCGCAGATAGGCGACATCGTACAAGCCCATGTGCGTCGGGCCGTCGTCGCCGATCACGCCCGCGCGATCCATGCAGAACACCACGTGCAGATTCTGGATCGCGACATCGTGGATGATCTGGTCGTATGCGCGCTGCAAGAACGTCGAGTAGATCGCGCAGACGGGCTTGAGATCGGAGGCCGCGGCACCCGCCGCAAAGCAGACCGCGTGCGCTTCGGCGATCCCGACATCGAAGAAACGCGTCGGGAATTTCTTTCCGAATTTTGCAAGCGCCGTGCCGTCGGGCATCGCCGCCGTAATGCCGATGATCCGCGAATCGCGTTCGGCAAGCGTGATGAGCGCATCGGCGAACGCAGCCGAAAACGTCGGCCGTGGATTTGCGGCCTTCGGCAAGACGACGCCGGTATCGGCTTCATACGTGCCGGGGCCCACGCCGTGGAACACGCGCGCGTCGTTCTCGGCCGTCGAAAACCCGCGCCCTTTCACGGTGCGGACGTGCAAGAGCACCGGGCCGTCGATCTTCTTCGCGTTTGCAAAAATCTCGCAGAGCGAGTCGTAATCGTGGCCGTCGATCGGCCCGATGTAACGGAACCCGAGCTCTTCGAAGATGACCGCCGTTTTCTCCGACGGCGAGACGAACCGCATCGCGGCCGTCTCGGCCGTGGCGAACGCCTTGCGCGCGGTTTCGCCGAAGGGGATCTGGCCGAGCACGTCCTTCGCGACTTCGCGTGCGCGGTTCACGAACGGCTTCGAACGCATGCGTGCGAGGTACGTTGCAAGCGAGCCGACGTTGGGCGCGATCGACATTTCGTTGTCGTTGAGCACGACGATGAAGTTCGATTTGCGTTCGCCCGCGTTGTTGAGCGCTTCGTATGCAAGGCCGCCGGTTAAGGCTCCATCGCCGATAACGGCGACGATCGTTTCCTTGCCTCCGGCGAGATCGCGCGCCGTTGCCATCCCGAGCGCGGCCGAAATCGACGTGCTCGCGTGCCCCGCGCCGAAGGCGTCGTACTTCGATTCCGTCATCATCGAAAAGCCGGAAAGCCCTCCACCCATGCGGATGGTATCGAATCGGTCCGCGCGGCCGGTCAGGAGCTTGTGCACGTAGGCTTGGTGGCTGACGTCCCAAACGATCTTGTCGCCCGCGTCGAGATCGAGCTCGTGGATCATCGCCATCGTGAGCTCGACGACACCGAGGTTCGGCGCGAGGTGCCCGCCGTTTTTGGCGCAGACGCGCACCAGTTCGTCGCGGATCTCTTGTGCGAGTCCGTCGATCTCCGCCCGGCCAAACGTTTTCAGGGCGCCGGGAGAGGTGATCCGTTCCAACATCCCGCGCTCTTCGACATCTACGGGTAGGGTTCCCTAATCGCGGGAGCCGCCGCGTTGACGGGAATGGAGAGGAGCGCGAGGCACCTCCGCCCTACCAGTCACACCGTGACGGCGACCCCAATCCGAAGGACCGATTCCGAGAAACTCCCCGCTCCCCGCACGCGGCGCGTGTGGACCGATCTCGCGCGGATTCTCTCGACGATCTTCAACCCGTTCTTGACGTCGCTCGCGCTCTTCGTCATCCTCGCGCACGTCAAAACGCAGACGGCAACCGATTTTTGGATCTTGCTCTTCAACAGCATCTTCTTCACGTCGATCGGCCCGATGCTCTTCGTGTTCTGGCTCTACTCGCGCGGGATCATAAGCGATCTCGATATGTCGATCCGCACCGAACGCCAGCGGGTGTTCGGCATCTTCGTTGCCTTTCTCGTGGCGGGCGTCGGCGATCTTTGGCTGATCCACGCACCGACGATGCTGATCGCGACGATGGCCGGCTATACCGCATCGTCCGTCGTCGTCATGTACATCACGCATTACTGGAAGATTTCGACCCACGCACTCGGCATCACGGCGCCGCTCGTTGCATTGCTCTATCTCTTCGGCTGGCAGCCGCTGCCGTTTCTCGTCCTGATTCCGATCGTCGGCTGGGCGCGCGTGTACTTGCGCGCGCACACGCTCAATCAGGTGCTCGCGGGTACCGCACTCGGAGCGATCTCGGTCGTGCTCTTCTTCCGTATTTTCAACGTCTTATAATTTAGCGAACGAGCGCGGGCGCGATGCCCACGACGTCTGGTGCGCGTTCGCCCGTAATCGCTGCGACGGCGCGCCGAAACGCCTGCGGTTCGCCCGTCGTGTAATACGTCGTCGCGCCCGTTCCCGAATGAAATCCGTTTGCGGCGACGAGCGCGACGGTGGCATCCGCTTGCGCCACGGCGGGATCGACGATCGCGACATCCGGGCCCAGCGCCGCAACGAACGCTTCGCGCAGGAGCGGATAATGCGTGCAGCCGAGGATGACCGCGTCGCACCCGCTCGGGAGCGTCGCACAAACGGCGGCGACTTCTGCAAACGCACGCGGCGAACGGCGTTCCCCCGCTTCCACGAGCGGTACGAGTGCGGGAGCGCCGCGTTCCGCGACCGCAATCCCTGGCGCGCGCGATCGGATCGCCGTTGCGTACGCGCTGCTCGCCGCAGTCGCAACGGTCGCAATCACGCCGACGCGCGCATACCCCGCAGCCGCGACGGAGGCGCTAGCGACGTCGATCAAGTCGAGAACCGGAAAGCGGGTCGCAGGCCATCCGAGCTGCGCGGCGGCCGCGCACGACGAATTACATGCCATCGCGACGGCATCGACGCCCGCGCGATCGAGTACGGCGAGGTTATCGCGGAGCAACGCGAGCAGTGTCTGCGGGCTTTTCTCGCCGTACGGCATGTGCGCTTGATCGGCGAAGTATGCGATATCGAGCAGCGGTAACCGCGCGCGCACCTCGGCGAGGACGGTGAGCCCCCCGAGCCCCGAATCGAACAGTCCGAGGCTCATCGGCTACCGTCCGCCGTCGAAGAAACCGCCGCGCGCGGAACGCCCGCATACTCTTTTACGCCATTGGCGATACCCTGCGCCATGTTCTGCAAGAACGCGGGCGACTGCATCTTCGCAACGTCGCCTGGATTTGAGATGAAGGCCGTCTCGACAAGCACCGCGGGCATCGTCGTATGGTTGGTCACGTAGAGATGCCCGTGGCGCACGCCGTCATCGTAGGTATTGGCAACCGGGATCACGTTGCGCTGCACCGCTTTCGCAAGCGCCAGATCTTGCGGTTTCGTGTAATAGGTCGTCGTGCCGCGCGTTGCTGGGTCTGAAAAATAGTTCACGTGAATCGAAATGAACATCCGTGCCGCATTGAAATTCGCCACGTTGACCCGCGCCTGAAGCTCGTTGATATCCGAGGCGTTCGGGCCATAGACATCGCTATCGTCCGTGCGCGTCATCTTCACGATCCAGCCTTGTGCGACGAGCAGCGAGCGCAGCCGGTTTGCGATGTCCATGCAGATCGTCTTTTCTACGAGTCCGCTGTGCGCGGTGCCTGTATCCGAGCCACCGTGCCCGGGATCGAGCACGATCAGCCGCGGGTTCGCGCCTGCCGGCGCATTCGCAGCCGGCACGGGCGAGGCGTTGCCGTACTTCCATGGCAACTCCGACGCGAGTGGAACGGGCGAAGCGAAGCCCGGCGGCGGCGTTGCATCGACGGGCGCGGCGATCGCGGTTGGGTTCGGGTCCGGCCCACCGATGCGCCCGTATCCCGAACGCGCGGCATCGAGCGCGTCGCTCGCACCGACGATCAACGTGAAGCCGCCGTCGTTCGGTTGTACGTCGACGCGTTTGGGCCCGATGAGCGAGAGGGCGACGCGCACGATCGGCGCGAGCGGCGTACCGATTTGCCGCACGCGCACGCTTTCCAAAACGGGCAAATTGGGATGCTCGTCGCGGCCCGCGTCGCCGAGCGTCGCTCCGTGGATGTCGATGTAGAAGCGGTTGTCGCTCAAGCGATGCCAGTCGAAGCTCGCCGCGCCCGCGAGCGCGACCGCGACGGTCGCACCCGCTTCCGTCGGTGCGATCGCGACGTTCGTTATAACGACGGCGGGACTCGCTACCGCGCCGGGTGACGCAGATGCCGGGGCTTCGCTACCGCTCGGAATCGGCGGCGCCGGTGGTACGTGCACGCCACTCGTTGCCGTCGCACCGCCCGGCACCACCGGAGGCTGCGCGGCAACGAGCACCGGGCGCGGCGGCGGAAGCGGGTCGAGCGCGAGGCCACGCGGCGCGAAACCGAGTTCGAGTTCGTTTGGTGCGGCGACCGGAAACACGACGTGCGAGCCATCGGCGCTCGTCGCAAAGGTCACCGTCGTAATCGGCGCGCGTGCGCTGCCGGAAACCGCGACCTGGGCGGAAACGAGCCCCGGTAAGGCGATGCGGCGTGTCGACGCGAGCGCCGAGCCGAGCCCCGTAAACGCGATCGTGAGCCGACCCGGCGTATCCTCGACGACGGTCGGCCGAAGCGCCGTCGCCCCGCGCGCGACGAGGTAGCTCTTTCCGCCATCGGCGCGAACGTCGAGCGCCGCGAGCTGCGGCTGCAGGATCGTTTCGGAGCCCTCGCCCGGCACGGGCAATACGTCGAGCGCGCGCGCGACGGCCGTAAGCGGCAAAAAGACGCTCTCGCCCTCGAGATAGGGCGCGAACGGCAACCGAATCGACGCGTTTGCAACCCGTACGCGCGCATCGCCGACCGCGAAAGCGATCAAGCGTCGATCGGCCGTCGTGATCGCCACGTACCGTTGGCCCGAAGCGTACGCAAGCGTCGCACCGACACGGGCGAGCAATCGGCTGAGGCCGGGGTCCGTTACCGCAACCGCGCTCTCGCCGTCACGTGCTTCCAGCGTCGCGAAAATAAGGCGCGTTCCCGCAAACCAATACGATGGCGGCGCATCCTGCGCCGACACTCCGATACCGCCCGCGACGAACGCGAACGCGAGGATAAGGGCGCTAAAAACTCGCGCGCGTAAGCGGTTGGTCGAGTTCAAGATGGCCTCCGGGCAGGGTCGGAACGCGGACGCCGTCCACGCGAATGCGAACCGTGTCGATGTCGGGCCGGTCCGTCAGGGTCCAGACCAGCGCTTTGAACTCGCCTTCTTCGGCGAAGGTGCCCTCCGCCGAAGTTTTCACGTCGCCGGAAAGATCGAGATCGACCGTTTTCCCTTGAACGTCGAGCGCACGCACGTGGGTTCCGTTTGGAAAACGAATCGCTTTCATCGTCTCCGGAGGCCCCGCCAGGCACTGAGTCGCCGCGTAGAAGAGTACGCTTTTCGTGTCGCCCGCAGGTCCGAGCGTCACCGGATACGGCACGAGCGTCTGGCCATCGGGCTTCGCATAATAGACGCGAATCGTCGATGCGAGCGGCGCCGGCCGCGGCCGATTGAAATACGCGATCGACGCCGCGATCGCGGTCGCGAACGCGATGATGAGCGGGAGTGCGCGGCGCGTCGTCACGGGTGTCGTTTTTCCGCGACGGATGCGTTACGGCCTGTGAAACTTCGCGCGCTCGCGCGCCGTACGTGAGGGCGAACTCATATCCCAACGGAGGTTTCGATGTCGACTCGCTCGTTCGTAGTTCGTTCCGTTATTGCGGGGACGTTCGTTTGCTCGCTCGCGATCGCCGCGCTCGTGCATCACCTGGTGGTATAAGGCGCATCGACGGCGCGTGCGATCGGTAGGCGCACGTGGATGTGATTGCCTCGCCGGGGCAGCGCCTCGACTTCGAATTCCTCGCCGAGCGCGGCGACAAGAAATAAGCCACGGCCCGTTTCTTGCATGATGTCGTCCGGTAACACCGCCGCGAGATCGAAAGCGATCCCGCAATCGAGTACGTGCAACACCGGTCGATCTTGCGTCCAATCCAAGTCGATCTCGATCTTGCCGGGAGCATGGCGCACCACGTTACCGACGAGCTCTCCGAAAATCAGCTCCGCCGCGCCGTAGTCCGCATGTGGACCGCCGCACTCGCGGAGCGCCCGTACGAACGAGGCACGCGCGCCCTGTGCCGCCATCGCATCGGGCGCCTCGAACGACCAATGCGTGCGTTCGCCGAGGTGCAAGGTCAGTACGGCCACGTCGTCGCGAACCCCATCGTGCAAGACGGCATCCCGAACGAACGCCGCCGGATGCGCCGTATGCAAGATGGCATCGCCACGCAGCGAGGCGAGTAATCGCTCTTCGCCCTCGAGCACGTCGCGCGTCGATTCGATGAGGCCATCGGTGTAGAAGACCAGGAACGTGCCGTCGCGCAGCCCCGCGATTTCGCGGTTTTCGAGCGCGCCCGCAAGGCTCAAGCCGAGTGGCGGCGCGATCGCCTGATCGAGCGCGACCGGGCCCGTAGCGGTGCGCACGATCGGCGCCGGATGCCCGGCGCATGCATAGACGAACGTCCGCGCCTGCAGGTCGAGGAAGCCGACGAACGCCGTAACCATCCGGTCGGGATGCTCCCGTTCGAGCGCCGTCTCGGCAACGGCGAGCGTCGTCGCGGGATCGAGGGAACGGAAAGCGGCGACGCGGATCGCCTGTCGCATGTTGGACATAACGACCGCGGCGTCGAGCCCCTTGCCCGCAACGTCGCCGATAGAAACGGCGACGCGTCCGTCGTCGAGCACGAAGGCATCGTACCAATCCCCGCCGACTTGCGATTCGGCGGCGGCGGCGGTGTAGACGGCATCGAGCGAGAGCATCGGGATTTCCGGAAGCGATTTCGGTAACGCCGCGCGCTGGAACGAGGCCGCGACCGTTCGTTCGCGCGCGTAATTGCGCGCGTTTTCGAGCGCCACGCCGAAACGCTTGCCGAGTCGCTCGATCACGCGGATATCGGCCGCGTCGTACGGATCGCTCGCACTCGTGCGCGCGAAATGCAGGGCGCCGAAGATGTTTTCGCGCGCGCGTAGCGGGACGATCACGGCGGAGCGCACGTCGAAATCGAGCAGGTTTGCGAGATGGCGCTCGTCCTCGGCATAGCGCGCGTAGTAGGCATCGTCGAGGCCTTCCAAGACGAGGGTTTGCCCGGTTCTCGCAACCGTCTCCGACGAGTATCCCGCGCGGATCGGATACCGCCGTAAGAACGCGTGGCCGAGTGCTTCGCGCTCCGCATCGGCATGAACGAGCGTCGAGAGGACGACGCCGCTATTTGGTTGTTGCAGAAAAACGAAACACCATTCGGCGAGCGTCGGCACGAGGATGCGGGCGGCGCGGGCGAGCATCTCCGCTTCGTCGTATCCGCCGTTGAGCACGTCGTTTACGCGCGAGAGCACGAGTAAGGTTTCTTCCGCACGTTTCTGATCGTGAATGTCCGTACACGTACCGAACCAGCGCCCGATCGCCCCATCGGCATCGCGTACGGGAAGCCCGCGCGCGAGTTGCCAGCGATACGAACCGTCCGCACCGCGGAACCGATATTCGGTCTCGTAGACTTCGCCCGTCGCCACGCTGTGCGCCCAGCGCGCGGCCGTACGCTCGCGATCGTCCGGGTGGAGCACCGCGACCCACGCTTCACCGTACGATGCCGAGCGATCGGTCCCCGTAAAGGCAAACCAACGCGCGTTGAAATACAGCACGGCACCGGAGGCATCGGTCATCCAAACGATTTGCGGCAACGCATCCGCGAGGAGCGCGACGTCGATCGGAAGGCTCATGCGGACCGCAACGCCGCCGACGCGGCCCGGAGCTGCGGGACGGCGATTCCCGCCCGCGCCGCACGACGGATCACGGCATCGACGAGCGCATCGACTTCCATCGCGCGCCCCGCATCACGATCTTGCAACATCGACGAACGATTCGTCGCGCTCGCACGCACGACCGTTTGCACGATCGCATCGGGCGTCGCCGCGAAGCGAATGTCCTCGCCAAGCGCGACCGCAACCGCTTCGGCTGCAAGGCGAAGCGCGCGTTCGCGAAGGATCGGATTCGTCATCAGCGCTCCATTGGGCACGCCCGCAAGCGCCGTGACCGGATTGATCGCGGCGTTTGCGATCGCCTTGCGCCAAACTGCCCGCGCGAAGTCGTCCACGATTTCCACGGCGAGGCCCGCTTGCGCGAAAAGGCTCGCGATCGCTGCCGCGCGCGGCTCGCGTGGAAATTGCGTGATGCCGACGCCACCGCGAGCGATCGTCCCGTTCGGGCGGCGCGTCGCGCTTTCGGTTGTGATCCCGTGTACGACGCGTGCCGGATCGCCGACGAGCGCACCGAGAACCGTCGCGGCGTCGAGTCCGTTTTGGAGCGTGACCACGGTCGTCCGTGCTCCGAGGAACGGTCCGATGCGCGTGAAGCCGGCAGCGGTATCGTACGCCTTGAGCGTCACCAAGAGCACGTCCGCGGCTGCGATGGCATCGTCGCCGCCCGTACGTCCGACGCACGTAACGCACGCGATCGGCGCGAGGGCATCGGCCAAAAGCGTGCCGAGCGCGCCCGGCCCGAGAATCGCGACGCGCATCCCGCTTTGGCCATCCTGCGGTTCAGCGGGCATGGATCGTTATTTCGATGATTTCTCCGTCGGCGAATGCGCCACGGGCGGGCCCGTGGTCGTTGCGCCCGATGCCGTACGCGCGTTCGCCGAGGCGTTCGATCCCCAGCCGTTCCATCTCGATCCCGTCGCGGCGGAGTCGAGCGTCTTCGCGGGGCTTACGGCGAGTGGGTGGCATACCGCCGCCCTCGGCATGCGCATGTTCGTCGAAACCGGTATGTTCGTAACGACCGGATTCGTCGGGGTCGGCGTCGACGAGCTGCGCTGGACGAAGCCCGTCCGGCCCGGCGATACGCTGCATCTGGCGTGCGAGATTATCGAGATGCGCCGCTCGTCCTCCGGAAAGCGCGGTACGATCCGCGTCGCGCTGCGCGTTTCCAACCAGCACGGCGTCGTAATGACGCAAACCGCGACGCTCCTCATCCCGACCCGCTCGAAGACGCGGCCCTAACGCATCGCGTCGCGCTCGGCGCGCTCGACATCGAGCATCGCCCCCTGCGCGAATGCACGTGAAAACGACTCGAGTCCCATGCGGTCGCGCAAAGCATCGAACGTACGGTTGAACATGATATCCTCGGTTTGGCCGAATTGCCGGGGCATGTGTACGACGCCCGCGCGCGCATCGGAGAAGCCGAGCAGACGCGCCGCGCGCGCGTCGTCACCCTGCTCGGCGGCGATGCTCGCAAGCGCCTGGACCGCGAACGTGAGCCGTGGCCCGGCATCGGCATCGCGTGCGAGCGCAAGTGCCCGCCGCCCGACGCGGCCGGCATAGTCGAGATCGCCCGCGGCGCAAGCGTAGAATGCGAGATTCGTCGCGCCGACGATCACGAGATCCGTCGCCGCGCACTCCTCCGCGTAACCGAGGGCCTGCGTCCCATACGCGATCGCATCGGTAAACGCATCGATCGCGAAGGCCGACTCTGCGGA
The DNA here is from genome assembly GCA_037441145.1 of Armatimonadota bacterium. GTDB lineage: Bacteria > Vulcanimicrobiota > Vulcanimicrobiia > Vulcanimicrobiales > Vulcanimicrobiaceae > JBBISR01. The sequence goes on along the minus strand of JBBISR010000009.1, from coordinate 128,899 downwards.
CCACATCGATACCTCGCAGAGAAGGCGTTCGTCCCCCGCGTGCCGCGCGATCCCGAGCGCCTCTTCGAAAGCGGCTTGTTTTTCGATCAAGCGCTGCGGATCGAGCAAACCACCGTAGGTCGCGAGCGCCTGCAGAACCGCGATCGGCTCGCCGAGGCCGCGCGCGCGCGTCAACGCATCCGCGGCAACGAGCGACGCGCGTTCGCGCTCGCTCGGACGGTAAAAGCCGATCACCCGCGCGAGGATGCAGAGCGCATCGACCGTAGCGATGGCGTCGCCCGCCGCATCGAAGAGCGCGACGGCCCGCTCGGCCGCATCGAGTGCTTCGGGGGCAAGTGCTCCGGCGGCATTCGCCACGCGCATGAGTACGCGCGCGCGCAAGCGATGCGATGCCGATTCCGGTAGCGAAAATGCCGCGCGCCGCGTCCACCGGAGCGCCTCGCTCTGGCGCACGGTCGAGAAATAGCCCGCGAGCGCGGCGATGATTTCCGCACCGTGTTCCGGATTTCCATCGGGACCGAAGCACCACGCGAGCGCCTTACGAATATCGGCGATCTCGTACGGTACTTCGTTCGCGTTCGGTTCGCGCCCGAAAGCGGTGTCCATCGCCGCGACGGTACGCACGAGAGCGGTTGCGTGACGGCCGGAAACCGCATGCAATTCCCCCGAATCGCCGAGTAACCGTTCCGCGAACGTGCGGATCGTCGGCAACAAACGGAAGCGGCCGCTTTCCCGTAAATCGACGATCAGTGCCGCGTCGACGAGGGCGCGATGCGCGTCCCCGAAGCTGGAGTCCGATTCGGTTCCTTCGCCGCAAACGGTCTCGGCGTCGGCGAGCGTCCACGACCCCGCGAAGACGGCCAAGCGCCGCAAGACCACCTGCTGGGGTCCGAGCAAGAAGTCGTAGCATAAGCGCAATACGGCGCGAAGCGGATCGTGCGATTGCGGCCCGACGATGCGCGCGAGCGCGCGTTCGAGCGCTTCGAGCCCTTCCGTGCCGCTGCGGGCCGCAGCGAGTTCGATCGCAAGCGCGATCCCGCCCGCGTGTCGGCAGATCGACGAAATGATCGGCGCGTTTACATCCAAGAGCGCAAAGCCCGGTTGGTTCTCACGCGCGCGCTCGACGAAGAGCGCGACGGCGTCGAACCCGGCAGCCTCGACGGCGGACGGTCGCGAACGCGAATCCGGCAAACGGAACGGCAGAAGGCGATAGATCGCTTCGTCATCGATGCCGATGGGCACGCGTGCGGTCGCAAGAACGCGCAGCTCCGGGCATGCATCGAGTAGTCCCGCCATCGCGGAGCGGATCGCGGCGGCCGCGCGCTCGCATCCGTCGAGCACGAGGAGCACGCTCTTCGTCCCGATCACGCGGACGATCGCATCGAGATCGTCGTCTCCCGCCGCCACGCCGAGCGCCGCGCCGATCGTCGGAACGATCAAGAGCGGATCGTCGATCGGCGCGAAGTCGACGAACCAAACGCCGTCGCCGTGGCGCACCATGGCTTCGAGTGCGACGTGCACGGCGACGCGCGTCTTCCCGATTCCGGGCTCACCGACGATCGTAACGAACCGTCGATCGTGCAACAGCGCGAGCGTTTCGGCGACCTCCGCAACGCGGCCGACGAGCCGCAGTTCCGGCAACACGACGTTATTCGGAACGCTCGGACGCCGCGCATAGATCGGTTCGCGCTCTTCGACGAAGCCCGGAGCCCAGACGCGATCCCGCCCCGCGAGCTTCGCCTCGTATAAAGCGGCATCGGCCGCGCGTACGAGCGTCGCCGAAAGACCGTCGACGGTCGGAATCATCGCGGCGACGCCCGCAGAGAGCGATACGCAGCCGAGGGACGAGCCGCCGTGCGTGAACGCCCGTTCGGCGAGCACCGCACGAAACCGTTGCCCGAGGGCGACCGCGCCCGCGAGATCGGTGTTCGGAAGCAGCGCCACGAATTCTTCACCGCCGTAGCGCGCGAGCAAATCCGTCGGCCGTTGCACGCAGCCGTTGAGGATACTCGCGACTTCGTGCAAGCACATATCGCCCGCTTGATGGCCGTAGCCGTCGTTGTACGCCTTGAAGAAATCGATATCGGCGACGATCATCGCAAGCCAGGTCCGCTCGCGGGCGGCGCGGGCCCACTCGGTGCGTAGCGTTTCGTCGAACCGCCGCCGATTCGCGATCCCGGTCAGCGCATCGACGAACGCGAGATGCGCGAAGCGCTCGGCGACGTGTTCGGACGCTTCGTGATCGACGCGCGCCGCGATCGCAAACGCGCACGATTCCAAAAGCAAAAACGTTGCGGGATCCGGCGGCTGGAGATCTTCGAAGACGATCGCGCCGATGGTCCGGTCCTTGCTCAGGAGCGGGAACGTGAGGAGCTCGCCGTCACGGTAGGCCGAGCGCAGCGGGCCGTGTGCGGCGCTCCCGATCTGATCGAACAGGCGGATCGAAACGTGTCCCGCATCGGCAAGCGCGCGAAGTGGGAGCGCGCACTCTTCCCAGAGGTCGGCGAAATCGCCGCCCCGTGAGAGAACCTCGCCGACGGCTCGCACGAGCCTGGCCTGCTGCGTCATCTTTCCCGCGTTCGTTTTCACAGCATTACCCCCTAGGAAAGGGGGTTAAATCTTGGAAACCTTATGCATAACGTTACGATTGCGTTTTTGGACGGGCGTGCCGTTACGATGCGACGGAGCGGTCGCGCGCGAGATCGGCGAAGGTCGCAAGCGCCGATGCGACGACCTGATCCATGTTGTAATAGCGATATTCCGCGAGGCGCCCGACGAAGGTGACGTGCCGTTCGCGTGCGGCGAGCGCCGCGTACTGCTCGTAGAGCGCCCGATTGTCCGGCCGAGGGATCGGGTAATACGGATCCCCATCCGCCGTCGGATATTCGCGTGAAACGATCGTCTTCGAATGGATCTGGCCCGTCAGATGCTTGTACTCGGTCGTTCGCGTAAATGGCACCGATTCGTCCGGTTCGTTGATGCAGCCGACGCTCTGCACGTAGTCGCGATCGACGGTTTCGAATGCGAATCGCAACGAGCGATAGGGTAGCGTCCCGAAACGGTGATCGAAGAAAGCATCGATCGGGCCCGTGTAGATGAGGTGTCGGAAGCGCACGCGATCGACGATCGAGCGGTACTCCGTGCCGAGCGCGATCTCGATACGCGGATGCGCCGTCATCCGCGTGAAGAGATCCGTAAACCCATCGCGCGGCATGCACTGGAAGCGATCGCCGAAATACCGATCGTCGTCATTGGTGCGCGTGGGGATCCGGCCGCAGACCGTACGATCGAGTTCGGCGGGATCGAGGCCCCACTGCTTGCGCGTGTAGCCGCGGAAAAACAACTCGTAGAGCTCCCGCCCGACCCGCGAGACGATCGCGTCTTCGCTCGTCTCGATGCGCGCCGTCGGCTGCGCGCGCGCCGCGAGAAACGCGGCCGCGCCCGCCTCGTCGAGATCGAGGCCGTAGAGCGCGTTGATCGTCGTGCGATTGATCGGAATCGGGACGAGCCGGTCGCGCACGCGGGCGAGCACGCGATGCTCGTAGGGGATCCACGTAGCGAACTGCCGGAGGTAGTCCATGACGGGCTCGGAGTTCGTATGAAAGATATGCGGCCCATAGGCGTGATACCGCACGCCCTCGGGCGAGATCGGATCGTAGCAATTGCCCGCGAGATGCGGGCGTTTGTCCACGAGCAAGACGCTCGCCCCAAGTTGCGAAGCGAGTCGCTCGGCGAGCGTGCTTCCCGCGAAGCCCGCGCCAACTACCAGATAGTCATACATCGTCTGCACCGGTTCGTTGGACCGCGCGCGACCGCGATTCATGCCGCATTCGGTGCACTCCGATCTATCCGATCGTGAGCGGCTTGTACTTGATCCGATGCGGACGCGCGGCTTCGTCGCCGAGACGGAAGCGTTTGTTCGCTTCGTACTCGGTATAATTGCCTTCGAAGTAATGCACGTGCGAATCGCCTTCGTACGCGATGATGTGCGTCGCGATACGGTCGAGGAACCACCGATCGTGGCTCACGACGAGCGCCGTGCCGGGAAATTCGGAGAGCGCGTCTTCGAGCGCGCGCAGCGTTTCCACGTCGAGGTCGTTCGACGGCTCGTCCAAGAGCAACACGTTCGCGCCCGTGAGTAGCGTCTTCGCCATGTGCAGGCGACCGCGCTCGCCGCCCGAGAGCGAGCCGACGAGCTTCTGCTGATCGGCGCCCTTGAAGTTGAATCGGCCGAGATATTGGCGCGTCGGCATTTCGAACTTCCCGATCTGCATGATGTCGAGGCCACCGCTGACGGCCTGGAAAACGGTTTTTTCGTCTTCCAGCGTTTCGCGGCTCTGATCCACGACGCCGAGCTTGACCGATTGGCCGATCGAGATCGTCCCGGAATCCGGCCGTTCTTTGCCCGAGATCATGCGGAAGAGCGTCGATTTACCGGCGCCGTTCGGGCCGATGATCCCCACGATCGCGCCCGCGGGAACGACGAACGAGACATCGTCCATAAGCAGCCGGTCGCCGTAGCTCTTGCGCACTTTGTCGAAGGTGATGACGCGATCGCCCAAGCGCTCGGCGACGGGGATGAAGATCTCTTGCGTTTCGTTGCGCTTCTGATAATCGTAGCTATTGAGCTCTTCGAAGCGCGCCATGCGGCTCTTGTTCTTCGATTGCTGGCCCTTGACGCCGCGGCGGACCCACTCGAGCTCTTTCTTGAGCGCTTTTTGGCGGGCCGATTCCTCGGCTTCTTCTTGCGCGAGACGCTGCTGCTTCTGATCGAGCCACGAGCTGTAGTTGCCCTTGAACGGGATGCCGCGGCCACGATCGAGCTCCAGAATCCACTCGGCGGCGTTGTCGAGGAAGTACCGGTCGTGGGTGACGGCCACAACCGTGCCCGCGAAGCGCTGCAAGAACTGTTCGAGCCACTCCACGCTCTCCGCGTCCAAGTGGTTGGTCGGTTCGTCGAGTAAGAGCATGTCGGGTTTTTCGAGCAGGAGGCGGCAAAGCGCGACGCGGCGCTTTTCGCCACCGGAGAGCGGGCCGATTTTTGCGTCCCACGGCGGCAGGCGCAGCGCATCTGCGGCGATTTCGAGCTGCTGATCGAGCTCGTCGCCACCCGAGGCGAAGATCAGGTTCTCGAGCTTCTCTTGCTCTTTCGCGAGCGCATCGAAATCGGCGTTCTCTTCGCCGTATGCGGCGTAGACTTCGTCGAGCCGCTTCCGCGCCGCGAGTACCGGGCCGAGCGCCTCTTCCACGATCTCGCGAACGGTGCGGTCGGAATCGAGCTTCGGCTCTTGTTCGAGGTAACCGATCGAGATGTTCGGCATGGGCTTCGCCTCGCCGTCGATCTCCGTATCCAAGCCCGCCATGATGCGCAACACGGTCGATTTTCCGGCGCCGTTGAGGCCGAGAATCCCGATTTTCGCACCGGGCAAAAAGCTCAGCGAGATATCCCGAAGGATGTGACGCTTCGGCGGTACGTACTTGTTGACGCGGTGCATGGTAAAGACGGGAATGGATGACATTGCCTCGCGATCATTCGCGCCGCGCGCCGAGCAAGCCCCCGCGCCGCGCTTGTTGCAATCTCTACGCGAAGCATACGGAGCCTTGACCGAAGGTGTGATTACGCGCGCAGTACCGCGCCGATACTAAAGGTAACGTAGACACAGCACCGTCGCCCGAGGAGTCCCGCCCGTGAATTCGAGTCCGCTTTGGTTTTGTACGATCGTCACGATGTGCGGGATGCTCGGTACGTTGATCGCCGTCACGCGCGCGCGGGCCGATATGCGCAAGACCCGCGCGGACTTGGTGCTCGTGCGGCGCCGGCTCGACTCGGTGACGAAACTCGTCGAGGAGCGTACCGCCGAGCATGCGGCCAAACGTGCCGAAAAAGCCGTCGAGCGCTTGCGCCCGGCAACCGACACGGGCAAAGGCCTTTTTCACCTCAGTGGCTACCACGCGACGGGCGGCGTCGCGCCGCGCGGCATGCGCTAAGGCTACGGCGCCTCGCGCGCGATCGTGCGGAGACGATCGGCGATCAGAAACGAGCCGATCAACATCACGCCCGCGATGAAGCACGAGGCGAGGCCGACCGGCGAATCGTTCGGGTTGCTCGGATGCGGCCCGCCATTGATCCAGGCCATGATGCCGGTGATCAAAACGGTCAGGCCCGCGATATTCGCGTAACGCGCGGGCGCGATAAGTCGCGCGATCACGGGAGCGAACGCCGTGACGGCGAGCCCGCCTGCAAACGCGGAGGCGAGGGTGGTGCAAAACGCGCGATACCCGGGCACGGTTGCCGCAACGATGCACGCGATCGCGATGACGGCAACGCAAGCCAGGCGGACCTGGTTCAGATCGAGTGGACGCGAACCCCATAGCATAGGACCCGAGTTGCTCGCACCGCGAGCGCGACCTGCTCGCTTCGCTTCGTCGCGTTCGGTCAGTTGAGTCGCGTCGGCGTTTGGGCGCCGTACCAATCGGCCGTTCCGCCGCTGGTGTTGACCGTTACCGCACGCGGCTCGGTAAACGCATCGAACGATTCCGTCCCCGTCTCGCGGCCGACGCCGCTTTCTTTGAAGCCGCCCCAGGGCGAGGCGGGATCGAGCCGGTGGTGGTCGTTGACCCACACCATGCCGAACGTGAGCTTGGATGCGACGCGGTGCGCGCGCGCGACGTCGTTCGTCCACACCGATGCGGCGAGGCCGAAGCGCGTTCCGTTCGCGATCCGTAAGGCGTCGGCTTCATCGTCGAAGGGCATCACGACCGTGAACGGGCCGAACACTTCTTCTTGGGCGATCTCCGATTGCGGATCGACGTCGTACACGGCCGTCGGTTCGAGAAAGAAGCCGTTCGGATCGGTATGTGCCGGAACGTTCCCGCCGGTGAGCACCTTCGCGCCCGCGGCTTTCGCGCGATCGAGCATCGCGAGGATACGCGTGCGCGAGCGTTCGGAAATGACGGGCCCGAGCTGCGTCTGCGCGTCCGCCGGATCGCCAACACGGATCGTTTTCGCTTTTGCCGCGAAGGCTTGTAAAAACGCATCGTACATCGAGCGCTGGACGAGGACGCGCGCTCCGCAGACGCACGTTTGCCCCGCGCCGATGAACGCGGCAAAGGCGGCGCCGTTGACGGCACGTTCAAGGGGCATGTCGTCGAAGATCATTACCGCGCCCTTGCCACCGAGTTCGAGCGAGGCGACGGCGAGGTTTCGCGCGGCGTGCATACCGATCTGCTTACCGACTTCCGTGCCACCCGTAAAGACGATCTTCGCGATCTTCGGGTGGCTCGCAAGCGCCGCTCCGGCATCGACGCCCGCACCGTTGACGAGATTCACGACCCCGCGCGGGACGCCCGCGGCGACGAGTAACTCGACGAGCCGGATCGCCGTAAACGGCGTCTGCTCCGAGGGTTTGATGACGACGCTATTTCCCGTTGCAAGCGCGGGCGCGAGGCTCTTCGTGAGGATCATCATCGGATGGTTGAACGAAGGCATCAGCGCCGCGACGCCGAGCGGCACGCGCTGCGTGTAATGCAGATACGGGCCTTCGATCGGGATGAGGCTCGAGCGTTGCGTGAGCGCGAGCGACGCGTTGTATCGGTAGAAATACGGCAGTCGGGCGATCTGCGCACGGGTCTCGACGATCGGCCGCCCATTATTCCGTGTTTCCAGAAGAAAGAACGCATCGAGTTCGGCTTCGAGAAGATCGGCGAACCGGTTGAGCACGCGCGCGCGCTCCTGGTTGCCCGCGTCGCGCCACGCGGCGCGATCGAACGCTGCATCGGCCGCGCGCACGGCGCGGTCGACATCTGCGGCGCTGGCGGCCGCTACCGTTCCGAGAAGCGATCCGTCGCTCGGATTGCGCACCTCGATCGTCCCGCCGCCTTCGGCATCGAGCCACGCACCGTCGATGAAGAGCGGGGCGTGGAGCATACCGTCGGCGGAATCGAGAACGCTTGGCGTCGAGAAGAGCGAGCGTGCGAGCATGGTTTAAGCTCCGATGGGCCGTGCTGCGGCCGTGGTGCGGGCGAGGTTGGTGCCGTCGATTTCCTCGAGGACGCGGCCCGCAGGTTCGATCCCAAACCTGGCAACGACGCCGATCTGCACGAGCATGAGCGCGATGACGAACGCGAGCACGCCACCGACGCCGTACGCGATGAAGAGCGCGATGACGATCTGTTGCGTGACGACCGCAGCCGAACGGCCGATCGTGTTCGCGAAGCCCGAACCGCGTAAGCGGATTTCGGTGGGGAACAGCTCTGGGATATACACCCCGAACAGCACCGCAACGAGCACGTACACCGGCACGGTGAAGAGAAAACCGATGAGCGGTAAGAGCACGCTATCGTGCACGAACGGATAGATCGCACCGAACACGATCGCCGCAAGCGAAGCGGATATGATCGTGCGCTTGCGGCCCCACGTGTCGGCCGTCAACGCGCCGATCATCGTACCGACGGGTGCGCCGAATGAGATCAACAACAGGAACGTAAACGATTTCACGATGCTCAGCCCTTCGCTCACGAAGAACGTCGGGATCCACGTGATGAAGCCATACACCGTTGCGTTGATGACGAAGAGCGTGACGCAAGCGGTTATCGTGCGCGGAAGGATCGCGGGAGAGAACAACGTGCCGAAGCCCATCGGCGCTTGTGCTTTCGGCGCGACGTATTTCGGCGCCGGCGGAACGGTGCCGACGGTTGCCGCGGAGCGCTCGAAATCGGCGACGACCTTTTCCGCTTCCGCGTTCCGACCGACGGATTCGAGCCAGCGCGGCGATTCGGGGAGCGCCTTGCGGAGATACCACACGACGAGCGCGCCGACGCCGCCGATGACGAACATCGGCCGCCAGCCGAACGCCGGGATGACCCAGCTTGCAACGAGCGCCGTCACCGGAAGGCCGAGCACGACGCACGTCGAGACGATCGATAGCCAGCGGCCGCGCACGCGAGCGGGCGCGAACTCCGTCATCGTCGAGTAGCCGACGACGTTTTCCGCGCCGAGCCCGATGCCCATAATGAAGCGCAGCACGATCAGCACACCGATATTCGGTGCGAAGGCCGCAGCGATCGACGCGACCCCGAAGATTAGCAAATTTGCCTGATACGTGAAACGCCGGCCGTACTTGTCGCCGAGATATCCGGTCGCAAACGAACCGATCATCGTACCGACGAACGTCAACATCACGAAGAGTCCGTTTTGTTGGATCGTCGAGAAGCCCGATTTGAGCAACACGCCGAGTACCGTCGCGGCGACGTAGATATCGAAGCCGTCGAAGAACATCCCGATCGCGACGAGGCGCATCACGCGGCGATGATACGGCGAGGTCGGGAGCCGATCGAGGCGCGGTCCGGCGTTGACGGGAGCTGCGGTTGCCATCATTTCTCTCCGGTATTCATGTCGCTCGGGCGACGCATGAGGGTAACGCTCGCAACGGCGAGGGCATCGATCGCGAGGCGGCCGTTCGATTCGAACGAGCCCGCAAGCATCGTTTGGAAGAGCTCCTTGCACGCGCGCGCCGAGTCACCGGGGATGGCGAGGATCTTTGCGACGAGGGCGTCGACCCTGGCATCGAGTTCTGCGAGCGGGACGACGTCGCCGATCAAGCCGATCGTTTGCGCGTGTGCGGCCGTGAACGTCTCGCCGAAGAGCACGAGCGGAAACGCGTGGCGCGGGAGCGCGAACTCCGAGACGTACGCGAGGATCGCCGCTGGCGGCAAACCCGCGCGCATCTCGGGAAACGCGAGCGGCGCATCCTCCGCGACGACGGCGAAATCGCTTAGAATGGCAAGGCCCATCCCGAAGCCGCGCGCGGCGCCGTGGACGCGCGCGATCGTAAGGAGCGGGCTCTGGCGAAACGCGCGCTTCAGCGCGACGAGCCGCTCGCCTTCGGCACGCGACGCGGCGAGATCGCCCGTCGCGCGGTCGCGGCCCGTGCAGAACGCCGCGCCCGCTCCCCGCAGGACGAGCACTTTCGCGCTGGGTTCGGCCGCTTCGCGAGCGAGCAACTGCGAGAATGCCGCGAACATTTCGGCACTCAATTCGTTCGTGGGCGGGCGATCGAGCGTGACGGTGATGACCGCTCCCGATCGCGCGATCGAGAGGCCGGACACGGATTCGCTTTGCAAGGTTGTACGCACGGTATACAAGAAATACGCTGCATGCGAAATCCGTTTCCTGCAATACGCCTGGCGTCCGAAAAAAAATGCCCGGCCTCGTAGCCGCATCGCATTCGCTTCCGCCGCACACCCCGGCAGGCGAACTCGGCACACCGCATGCGGACTCGCTTGCGGCGAGCCGGGTCGTCCCCGCCCTCCGCGAGGCGATCGTCGAGGGGCGCCTCGGGCCGGGGAGCCGGCTCTCGGAAGTACAGGTTGGTCGCCATTACGGCGTGAGCCGAACGCCCGTACGTGAGGCATTCGCGCAACTCGAACGCGAAGGATTGCTCCGCACGGTCGTGCGCGCGGGAGCCTACGTTACCGCGATCGACCCTCGCGACGTCGCCGAGTTGTACGAAACTCGCGAGGCGCTCGAAACGCAGGCCGCCCGCCTCGCGGCTCGACGCCTCACCGCGGTCGGGCGGGCGCGGATCGACGAACGACTCGCCGCCCTCGCACCCCACGTCGCGTCGGGCGACGTCATCGGTTACGCCGCCGACCTCGACCGCTTTTACGATATGCTGATGGAACTTGCCACCAACGCGACGCTCAAACGATCGTACGAAGCGTTGTCCGGCCCGGTACGGCGGTTACGCCGTATCGCCATGCGCTTTCCCGAGCGGATGGCGGCGTCGTACGCGCATGCCACGGCGATCGTCGATGCGATCGCATCGGGCGATGAAAATCTGGCAGAGCGCGCGATGCGCGCGCAACTCACGACGGCGCGCGAAGCCGTGACCGCGGTACTACAACACGACGGAGAGCCGACATGACCACGAGCGCCCCTACGACTCCAACCAGCGGCACGACCGAGGTACGCGAGCTCGGCCACATGATCGACGGCGTTGCCGTTCCCGGCGTAGCCGAACGCAAGAGCGACGTGTACGATCCGGCGCGCGGCGTCGTAACGGGGCGCCTCGCGCTCGCGACGGTTGCGGAAGTCGATCTCGCAGTCGCCGCCGCGAAGCGCGCGTTCCCCGCGTGGGCGGAAACGACGCCGCCGCGCCGCGCCGCAGTGATGTTCAAGATGCGCGAATTGCTCTTGCGCGATGCGGATCGGCTCACGGCGATCATCACGAGCGAACACGGCAAAACCCTCGATGACGCGCGCGGCGAACTCATGCGCGGGATCGAAGTCGTCGAATTCGCGTGCGGCATCCCGTCGTTACTCAAGGGCGAACTCACGGAGCAAGTCGGCCGCGGCATCGATAGCTTCTCGATGCGTCAGCCGCTCGGCGTTTGCGTCGGCATCACCCCGTTCAACTTCCCGGCGATGGTTCCGATGTGGATGTTTCCCGTCGCGATCGCTTGCGGCAACACATTCGTGCTGAAGCCGTCGGAGAAAGATCCGACGCTTTCTTTGGAAATTGCGAAACTCTTCAACGAAGCGGGCTTACCGAAGGGCGTCTTCAACGTCCTCAACGGCGATCGCGTCGCGGTCGAGACGCTAGTCGCGCATAAGGACGTTGCCGCGGTGAGCTTCGTCGGCTCGACACCCATCGCGGAAACGGTCTTCCGCACCGGTACGCAGAGCGGCAAGCGCGTGCAGGCCCTCGGCGGCGCGAAGAATCATATGGTCGTTTTGCCCGACGCCGATGTGCCCATGGCGATCGACGCGCTGATGGGCGCGGCGTACGGCTCGGCGGGCGAACGCTGCATGGCGATCTCGGTTGCGGTGCTCGTCGGCGATGCGGCATTCGCAGACGACTTCGTCGCGAAGCTCGCAACGAAAGCGCGCGCGCTCAAGATCGGTCCGGGCACGACGCCCGGGCAAGAGATGGGGCCGCTCGTGACGGGCGAGCACCTCGCGAAAGTGCGCTCATACGTCGATCTCGGCGTCACCGAAGGCGCGACGCTCGTCGTCGATGGCCGCGACTTCCGGAGTAGCGAATCCCCCGAGGGCTTCTTCCTCGGCGGTTGCCTCTTCGATCATGTGACGCCCACGATGCGCATCTACACCGAGGAAATCTTCGGGCCCGTCCTTTGCGTCGTCCGCGTGGCCACCGCAGCGGATGCGGTGAAGCTCGTGAACGATCACGAGTTCGGTAACGGCGTCGCGATTTTCACGCGCGACGGCGGCGCCGCACGCGAGTTTACCCACGCCGTGCAGGCCGGCATGGTCGGCGTGAACGTGCCGATCCCCGTACCCATGGCCTTCCACAGCTTCGGTGGCTGGAAGCGCTCGATCTTCGGCGATCACGCGATCCACGGCCCCGAAGGCGTGCGCTTCTACACGCGCATCAAGACGACGACGGAACGCTGGCCCACGAACGCGGGCGGCGCGTCGTTCTCCATGCCCGTCATGAAGTAAGGACGAGGCGTGGGCGCTACGAAGCGCTCACGCCGGCCTTCTCCCACTGCTCTTTTTGCGTGTCTTCCTGGAAGAGCGTCGCCGTATCGACGGCGATCGTCGCCCCGTCGCGTTTCGCGGCGTAGCGGTCGAGCGAACGTTTCGCTTTCCCGTCGAGGAGCACGCCCTGCGGGTTGAAGAGCGAGTCGTGTTTCGGGCAGTGGAACTGGTCTTTGTCCGCGAGCCATTCGACGTGTTGCGTGGCGCGATGCGGGCAGATCACGTTGATCGCAAAGACGGTGTCCTTCACGCGTGCGATCATCACGCCGTTCGCGTCGTCGATCGCGGCGCCGTCTTTCGCGGGAATGGGATACGTTACGATCTTACCCGCGGTTTTCGTCGGCGCGATCGCTTGCGCGGAGGCGAGGTTCGGCAAAAGTAGCGCGCCCGCGGCCCCAACGAGTGCGGCCGTCGCCGTGCGTACGAAGACGGCGCGATCGATCGGACAGCTCGCCACGCAGGGCGGGTTGGATTCTGTTATCGGGTTCATACGGCTCCTACGGAGAATGCGCTTTATTTGGCAAGCGAGAGCGCGACGCCGAACACGGCGACCGCGATCCATAACGTGAGACTGATGAGGGAACTCGCACGTAACGTCGTCCAGGCACGCGAGGCCGAACCTTGCGGACCCAGGCGAAGCGCGCCTTCGCTTCGCTGAAGCACCAGCGCGTTTGCGAGCAGCGCTACGAGCAGCGCCATCTTGATCCAGAACGGGACGGAAGCAGCCCACGTTTTCACGTCGGCCGCAAAGAGCAGCAGCCCGCTGACGAGACAGACCACGAGCAATGCGGTCACGGTCGCGTGCACGGTGTGCAGCTCGCGCAGGTGGTGTTCGCGCCCGCCCGCATCCCAGGCGCGCGCCCGGAGCGAACCGCGATCGAAGCCGATCGCTAGGCCACCCGCGCAGAGCATCGCAACGACGTGCGTGGCAACGACGCCGAGTTCGAGCGGCGCCGATTTACTGTAGAGCGACGCCCACGGAGCGGCGAACGCCGTCGCTGCGGCGATGAGACCGGCACCATCCATGCTCATAGCGTCATTGTCGCATGCAAGCTTTACAAGATCGTCGGATGCGCCAACTCCGGCGGCATCGTGCCGCGCCGTGAAAGCGCGCCGACCGCCTGCTCGAATTCGTGCAATGCGACCGGTTCGCTGAAGTAAAAACCTTGATACGCGCTGCATCCGTTCGCGAACAGAAACGCACGCTGTTCGGCGGTTTCCACGCCCTCGGCGATGACGCGAAGCCCGAGCTTTTCGCCGAGACTGATGATCGCGAGCGTGATCGCCGAATCGTTCGGATTGGTCGTCAGGTCTTGCACGAACGTCCGATCGATCTTGAGTTGATCCAGCGGCAAGCGTTGCAGATATTTGAGCGACGAGTAGCCCGTCCCAAAATCGTCGAGCGAAAACCCGATGCCGTGCGCCTTGAGCGCATGCATCTTCTCGCTGATATCCGGCATGTTCTCGGCGAAAAGCGTTTCGGTAATTTCTAATTTGAGTTTATGCGGGTCGGCCCCGGCCACGGCGACGGTTGCAAGCACCTGGTCGACGAAATGCGTTTCGCGGAACTGTCGAACGCTCACGTTCACGGAAAGCGTCAGTCGCGCGAGATGCGGGTCGTTTGCCCACGCCGCAAGTTGCTCGCAGGCGGTGCGCAGCACCCAGGTACCGAGTGGCACGATCAGTCCCGACGATTCCGCCGCGGGAATGAACGCGGCCGGGTACACGAGCCCGCGTACGGGGTGCATCCACCGAACGAGCACTTCCGCTCCCGTAATCGTGCCGTCGTCCACGACCTGCGCCTGATAGTACAACCGCATCTCGCACCCTTGCAGCGCCTTGCGTAGCTCGATATCGAGTGCGAGCCGCGCATCGACGTGCCGCTGCATGCTCGCATCGAACGTGCAAAGCATATTGCGCCCGCGCGCTTTTGCCTGATACATCGCGAGATCGGCCTGGCGCATGAGTCCGTCGACGCCTTGCGTTCCATCGCCGAATAATGCGATGCCGATGCTCGCGGTCGTACAGTGCTCGTTCGCCCCGATATCGTATGGCTCGTCGAGTGCGGCGAGTATCGCACGCCCGATCCGCAGTGCCTCATGCGCGGCCTCATCCGGATCGCTCGGCAACGCTTCGATTATGACGAGGAACTCGTCACCGCCGAGACGCGCAACGGAATCGCTCTCGCGCACGCAATCCCGCAGACGCGTCGCAACGGCTTGGAGTAAACGGTCGCCCATCTCGTGCCCCATCGTATCGTTGAGCACCTTGAAATTATCTAAATCGAGAAAGAGCAGCGCGCCTTGGCGCCCGGTGCGCGCACTCGTCTGTAGCGCTTTCTGCAACTGTTCGACGAGGCGCGCGCGATTCGGCAAGCCCGTAAGTGCATCGTAAAACGCGAGCAAATAGATTTGTTCTTCGGCCGCTTTGCGCTCCGTGAGGTCGCTATTGGTTCCGGAAACGCGGATGGGATTTCCCGATGCGTCGCGCGTAATGAACCCGCGCGAGAGCACCGGCATGTAGCGCCCGTCACTACGTGCGAGGCGGTATTCGATTTCATACGAAGTTCCCGCGCCCGCGAGCGCGGACGCGAATTCTCGATCCACCCGCGGCCGATCGTCGGCGTGCAAGATGCGGTCCCAAAGAACGGCGTCGGCCGGGTACGCGTCCACGGGATAGCCGAGCATCTGCCACCAGCGCGGTGAAAAATAGAGAACGTCCGTAACGAGATCCCAATCCCACGATGCATCTTGCGAGCCTTGCAAGACGAGGCGCAACCGCTCGTCCGATTTTTGCAAGGCGCGTTCGGCTTCTTTGAGTTCGGTGATGTCGGTAAAGCTCACGATCACGCGCGAAATTTCCCCAGCACGATCGTGCATCGGGTACGCATCGCACATGGCCCAGATGACTTTCCCATCCGTCCCACGGTTGTATCCGAGGATCAGTCGCTTCATCGCCTTGCCCGTAGCGAAAACGCGTGCGATCGGGTACTCGTCGAGCGGCAGTGTCGAGCCGTCTTCGCGGATGAAATCCCAGCGCGGATCGCTATGCTCGGCTCCGAGTAACGCCGTGCGCGGAATGCCCATCAGCTCGGCGGCGATACGATTGATGTAGAGGACCTCGCTCGTGCGACCGTGCACGATGATCCCCGCTTGAATCGAATCCAGCAAGAAAAATTGCTGTTGCGTAAACGCCAATAGCGATGCTGAAGAAACGTCCTCCGAACCGTGCATCCTCTTCACGCTCTCGTCACGAAAGTAGCTCTAGCGCACGTTCCATGTGACGCCGGTGCGTTTATTCGAGGTCCCGCTCATGCACCATCTCCGGCGGGCGAGCCGAGTCGCCGCCCTTCGATACGGTGCTCGATCCCAAGTTGCGACCATTCTCGCTTTCGGAAAAACGGCGAGCGTGCATTGGAGAAGCGGCAGTGGGCGGGCGGGTTCGTCGCCAAATCCATAGGCATGGCGAAAAATGTCCTTGGCGGCGAGCTTGCCGTCTGCAGCACGAATCCTTTGACCGGCTGGACACGCAACGGCTGTTGCGAGACCGATGGTCGCGATTTCGGATCCCACACCGTCTGCGCTATCGTCGACGAACGGTTTCTCACATACTCGGCTGCGGTCGGCAACGATTTATCGACTCCTGGTCCATCGTTCGACGGCCTCAAACCCGGCGATCGCTGGTGTTTGTGCGCGAGTCGCTGGCACGACGCATATCTCGACGGCATGGCGCCGCCGGTCGACCTCGACGCCTGTCACGAGCGCGCACTCGACATCATCGACCTCGATATCTTGAAAGCGCACGCCGCGAAGTCGTAATACGGGCGAAAACGCGTGAAGCCGGCCCCGTGACGAAAAAAAGCGCCGTGGATACGGCGCCTTCTCGTACTACTTCTCGATGTGCTCTCTTCCCGAGCGTTCCGTATGTTCGGAGCAGTCGGAAAGAGAGCATCGATTTGGTGGAGCTGTCGGGGAACTGCCCCCCGAGTCCGAAAAGCCGGACCGCTGCTTTCTCCAGGCTCAGCTTCGAGTTTGTCTTAGATCGGAGAGCGTCTCGAAACCGGACTCATCCCGACCGCAGCTTCTAGAATTTTCGAGCCCCGTTCGAAGCCAGCGGGACCTTAGCCGAATCTGTTGACGGATGGGGAGCTGATTCCGGCGACCTCTCCCATACCGTGGCTAGCTAATTAAGCAGCCAGTGCGTATTGATTGTTTGCGTGTAAAACGCTTGCGATCGTTTTAGGAGGGCTCGCAACTCCGCCTGCTTACCTCGACCACGGATCTTCCCGTCGACGCTACTCAGCCCCGCGGCCCCCGCATTCAAGATCCGAACGGAGGCGCTTCATTATACCACGTTCGGCCCGAAACCACACGCATGCCGCGCTTGCCCACGGAACGCACGCCCGGCGTCTGCGGCGAATTCGCGCAACCGCTTGCGCTACGCGGCGGCGGCTCGTACGTGCCGATTCCGACGTTACTCGCGCCCCGTAGCTACACGTTGCTCTACGCGATCAAAGCTGGCCGGACGAAATAGGCGCTGGCTCCTGGCTGCAGCTAGCAGCCGTCGGTGCGGACGGTATACGTCAGCGTCGTGGTCTTGCGAGCGGGCACGCGAAGCGTCCACGTCGCGCTTGAGCTCGAGGTCTTTTGATGCGGCGCGCCCTCGTTCGTAATCGTCCACGCTGACGGAATCGGCTCGATCACGAGAACATCTTGCTCGGCGTCCTTCGCGTTCGCCACGGCAATGGCATAGGCGCTTTCGAACGTGCACTTCGCGACCTCGCGAAAATCGGTCTGTTTCTTGTTTGCGGTAACGTCGAACGACTCGCCAAGACGTAAACGTACTGTCTCGTCGCGCGGTGTGTGCGCGATCGAGTCGAGCCCGACAAACTGTGAAAGCCCGGCGCTGTCGTTCTTGTACACGCGAACGACGCCAGCGGGCAGTGGCACTCCGAGATCGCCCCCCTTGTTCGTAAACGCGAGAAAGACTTCGACCGGAAGCTTCGCTCCGAGATCGCCGCTTTGGCTCGTGTAGTACGTCGTCGAGCCACGCAGTTCGAGCGTCTTTCGCACCGCCACATCGCTTGCCGAAAGTAACGCGACCTGTTTCGTCTGTGCGTTTGCAACAGTCGTCGGCGATGGCAACGTGTAGAGATGGTATTCGAAAAAATTTTCTTGCTGTGGACGAGCGGAAACCCGGCCGAGCGCCAAATACGGTGCTGGCGAGGGCGCCGGAACGGTGAGGTTGACGTTGCCGGCTACGAGCTGCACGCGCGCGTTCGAATAGCTCGTGCCCGTCGTATTCGTTAGCGTGACTAGGCCATGCAACGCCATCTTCTGCTCGTCGGGGGAAACGACGGCGACGTAATCGGCGCGCCACGAGAGCCCATTCGTTAGATACGCCAGGTCGAGTTGGTGCGCGCCGGCTTTCGCAACATCCAAATCGAGCGTCAGCGTCGGACGGTCACGCAGATTTTCCGGGATCGATGGAAACACGAGATGACTCGCATAGAGGCCCGTTTCGATGCGATCGGCATACCGCAGCACGATTCCATCGTTATTAGCGAGGATCGTCGCTTTCTCCGAAGCTGGCCGCCCCAGTGCCGGCACGTCGTGCACGACCGTGACTTCCTTGCCGACGTATTTGTCGACGAGCGTCGCGGGCTTCAACAAATCGAAATTGAAATTTTGCTCGCGGACGAACGTACCACTCGGCGCCGACACGTCGTCGACGACCGCGCTCGTCGCATCGAGTTGCGCGCTTACGTCGCGCCACGCGATATGATTCGCGCCCGTATCGAGCACGATTTTGCGCCGGTCGTGCACGAGCGACGTCGCGCCGTTGTAGATCGTCAGGTTGATCGACTGCCGATCGGCGGTCGTCGAGAGGCGCTCCGCAGGATCGGCGCCCGAGGTCGAGAGCATGCCGAGGACGCAGGCCGCGGCCGCGAGTCCGGGGACGATCCGTCGCAACATCATCGTCCTGCGGTTCGCGGGAGCGGCCCGGCGTCCCGGGCAAAGCATGCGCTATGGATGTGCTACCCGAGGAATTCGAAGATTGGGGCGACGCCTATGCGTTGCTCGTCGGCGCGGTACAGCCGCGCCCGATCGCGTGGGTCGCGACCATGGATGCGGACGGCGTGCGCAACCTCGCCCCGTTTTCGTTCTTCATGGGCGTTTGCGGGCGGCCACTCACGATCGCGTTCGCGCCGATGGCGCGCGAAGATCACGCACAGGGCAAGGACACTCTACGCAACCTCATCGCGGTGCCGGAGTGCGTCGTGAACGTCGTAAACGAGCCGCTCGCGCCGCAGATGAACGCGACGGCCGCGCAAGTCGGCCCGGAAGTCGATGAGTTCGCGCTTGCGGGCCTCACGCCGGTTTCCTCGCGGATCGTAAGCGTGCCGCGCGTCGGCGAATCGCCGATCGCGTTCGAATGCCGCGTCGCGCACATCCACACCGTTTCGAGCGAGCCGGGTGGCGGCAGCATCGTCGTGCTCACCGTGGTCGCGATCCATATCGACGATGCGGTGCTCGATGCGAAGGGCCGCATCAGTACGGAGAAACTCCTTCCGATCGGGCGCCTTGCGGGTGCCGAGTACGCGCGCACGACGGACCGCTTCAGCCTCGTCCGCCCGCGCTAAGCTACATCGGCTTGAGCGTGCTTCCCGGGTGTGCGGCGAAAAGCACCACGAGGGTAATGAACGGCGCGATGATGGCAAGCGCGATCCCGACGACGATGATGTAGAGCTGATACCGCCGCAACCGAATGCGCGCCGGTTCGTGGCCGTGTTCCTTGACGTACGCCGCGAGCGTTTCTTCCGTAAACTTCAAACCGAGGCTCCTTCTACGCGCAAACGCGCGAGAACGTCGTGCTGGGTGCGGTCGATGGCAAGCGGCGTGATGCTCGCGTACCCGTCCTCGACGGCGGCGAGGTCGGCATCGTCGAATCCGTCGATCCGTTCGTGCGTGCCCCACACCCAATAGAATCCCGGCGCCTCGTTTTCGTCCGTGTGCGCGAGCCGATCGTGGTACCGCTTGCGGCCTTGCCGGGTGTACCGAATGCCCCTGAGATCTTCGGCGCGCACGTTCGGTACGTTGATGTTGAGGATCGTACCCTCGGGCAACGGCTCCGCGAGCAATCCCCGCGCGCGGTCGCGTGCGATCCCTGCGGCGACGGACCAGTGATGCTCGGGCGCGAGCTCGGGCCATGGAGCGGCAAGCGACACGGCGATCGCGCTCCGTGCCCCGACGAGAAGCCCTTCCATCGCGGCACCGACGGTTCCGGAATACGCGATGTCGTCGGCGAGGTTCGCACCGCGATTGATGCCGCTGACGACGAGATCGGGTGCGCCATCGAAGAACGCATACGAGCCGAGCACGACGCAATCGGCGGGCATTCCGGAGCACGCATAGGTCGGCACCGCGCGGCCCGGAACCGGCGTCATCGTCACCCGATGGCGCACCGAGATCGAATGGCTCACGCCGCTTCGATCGCTATCGGGTGCGATGCAGATAACCGTTCCGAGTTCGGCGAGCGCATCGCAGAGCGCGACGAGGCCGGGACTCTCGACGCCATCGTCGTTCGTGACGAGGATCCGCGTCATCGCCGCGCGGGCTCGCGCAAGAGCGACGATGCGAGAAACGAAACGATCGCGAGCACGATCGCGCCGATGAACGCCGCACCGAAGCCGCGGACTTCGAGCCCGAGACCGAGATGGCCGACGAACCAGAAGAGCGCCGCGTTGATGACGATCGTGAAGAGCCCGAGCGTCAGGATTTCGAGCGGTAGGCTCAAGAGGATCAGGATCGGCCGGATCACCGCGTTGACGATGCCGAGTACGATCGCCGCAACGATCGCGCCGACGAAGCCCGAAACGAACACGCCGGGCACGAGATAGGCGACGAGCATCAGCGCGAGGGCGTTCACAACGAGCCGGATCAGTAGCTTCATCGAATCTCTCCCGAGCGTTTAGTTTGACGTGTTTGCAGCAAGCGTGGGTGCTGCGGTCGCGCTGCCGAGTGCGGCTTTGATTTGCGCGGCGAGCGCGGGCGTCATCCCTTTGACGGCGGCGATCTCATCGAGCGACGCACGCTTGATCCCCGCAACCGAACCGAACGTCACGAGAAGCCGCTTCTTGCGGACCGGGCCGACGCCTGCCATCGCGTCGAGCGCCGACGTTTTCATCGCCTTGTCGCGGCGCGTCCGGTGGTAGGTGATCGCGAAGCGATGCGCTTCGTCACGGACGCGCATGATGAGATGCAGCGCGGGCGAACCCGGCGGCAACACGATCGGCTCCGAGTGCCCGGGAACGAAGAGCCACTCGTTCTCTTTTGCGAGCCCGGCGATCGGGATGCCCCAGAGATCGAGTTCGTGCAGAATCTCGACGACCGCGCTCAGTTGCCCCTTGCCGCCGTCGATCAACAATAGATCGGGGCGCTCGTGAAAGCGCTCTTTTTTCGCGACTTGCGTTTCGATCATCCGCGTCTCGGGCGAATCGAGCTCGCCCGCCGCCGCGCCCTCGGCTTCCGCTTCCGGGCGTAAGTACCGTAACCGGCGGCGGAGCGTTTCTTGCATCATCGCGAAATCATCGTTCCCGAGCTTCGCCTGAATCTTGAAATGCCGGTAGTCGCTCTTCTTCGCGCGTCCCTCGATGAACACGACCATCGAGGACACGGCGTTCGTACCCTGGATGTGCGAATTGTCGTAACACTCGATGCGGTGCGGCGGATAGGGCAGATCGAGCGCGGCCGCGAGTTCGTTGAGCGCGCTTGCCGATGCGGTCTCTTGCGCTTCCTGATGCACCAGATACGCGCGCAGATTCTGCTCCGCGTTCTTCTGCACGAGCTTCATGTAATCGGCGCGCTCGCCGCGCTGCGGCTCGAGGATCCGCACGCGCTGCCCCTTACTCTCGGTGAGCCACGCCTCGATGACGCTCGCTTCTTCGGGCATCGCCTGCACGAGGATCTCTTTCGGAATCGCCGCCGATGCCGCGCCCGCAAGCCGTTTGCGCGCGCGGTCTTTCAGCGCGACGGGCGATTCGTTATCGCGCGCATCGCGCAGCGCGAGCGGGCTGCCCGATCCATCGAGCGCCGCATCGATCGAGCCGCTCGCCGTGCGCGCCGTATAGAACTGTTTCAAGAAATCGCGAACGAGCTCGGGCTCCGTCGTATCGCTCGAACCCTCTAGGATGAAGTGTTCTTGCGCGATCAGCTTACCGCCGCGCACCATGAACACTTGCATCGCGGCCTGGTCGCCCTTGCGCGCCGAAGCGATGAGGTCCATATCGACACGCGAACGCCACACGACTTTCTGCGTCTCGGTCGTACGGCGCACGGCGATGATGCGATCGCGTAAGCGCGCCGCGGCCTCGAAATTGTAGTTTTCGGCGGCGGCAGCCATCTCGTAGTTGAGGCGCTGTAAGAGCGCGTCTTGCTGGCCTTCGAGAAAGAGTACCACTTCGTCGATCAGCGTTTCGTAATCGTTCTCGCTCTGGTAGCCGACGCACGGCGCGAGACAGCGCTTGATGTGGTATTGCAAACACGGCCGTTTGCGCTTGCCATCGATCGGCTCGCGACAGGTGCGGAGCGGAAAGACGATACGCACGAGATCGATCAGCTCGCGTAAACCGCTGGCATTGGTGTACGGGCCGAAGTAGCGCGCACCGTCGTCGCGGACGGTCCGCGTAAAGACCACGCGCGGGAACGCCTCGTTCGTTACTTTGAGATACGGGAAGCGCTTGTCGTCGCGCAGACGCACGTTGAAGAGCGGCTGGTGGCGCTTGACGAGATTCGTTTCGAGGAGCAGCGCTTCGATCTCGTTCGTGACGACGATCGTGCGCACGTCGACCACGCGCTCGACCATGCGCTGCGTGCGATACGCATGCGCCGCGCTATCCTGGAAATACGAGCGCACGCGATTGCGGAGCGAGATCGCTTTCCCGATATAGATGATCCGCCCGGCTTCGTCGATCATCTGATAGACGCCGGGGGCATCCGGGATACTAGCGAGCGTTCGTTCGAGGCGCTCCGCGCGCGAGATGTCCATGCCGATCGTTGTAACCCGTCAATCGTCGCGCGGGTGCCGACTCGTGCTAACCCTTATCGATGCGCGGCGCGGCGTGTTTGCCAGCCGAGCGCTTCCGGGCGCGCCAGACGATAAACGCGGCAACGATCAGCAACACGAGAACGCCGACGAAAACGAGCGAGAAATCGTGCAGTACGGTTTTGATCGTGTCGAGGTTGTGGCCAGCCGTCTCACCTAAATAGGCAAGCGCGAAGCAAAAGATTCCCGAGCCGAGCGCGGTGTAGGTGATGAAGTATCGTTTCGGCATCCGCGAAATACCGGCGGGGAACGCCGCGACGCCGCGCACGAACGGGAGGAAGCGACAAATAAACACGGTGTTGTTACCGAAGCGTTCGTAAAAGGCGTGGACGCGCGCGAGCTCGCCCTCGCGAAAGAACACGTACTTTCCGTATTTGCGAACGAACGGAACGCCGCCGTAGTAGCCCACATTGTAGAGGACGAAGCCGCCGACGACTTCGCCGAGCGTCGCCACGAGTGCCACGACGACCCACGCGGGAATCGGCCCGAAGCTCGGAAATTGGCCCTGACCGGCAAGCGCGCCCGCGGTGGGGACGACGATTTCGGTCCCGACGGGCACGCCCATATTGCCCGCCGTCATAACGACGAAGAGTCCGATGAGGCCGAGCTTGTGGATGATGACGGTGAAGATTTCCAGGGGACTACTCCTCTAGCGGTTATGCATCGGGGGCGGGCGCTCGTGCGGCACGCCGGAGGATGTCGGCGGCGAGGCCACCGTCTTCGCGACGGAGGGCATCGTATAAGTCGATCGGTTCGATATCACGAGCGCCCGCCGAAGTTTCGGCAGCGTGAACGATCGTACGCACGCGCGGCGTCACGATAATCCCCTCCCACATGCGTTCCTCGCCCATGCCGAGCGTACGCTTCAATTCGGCATGAACGTCCGGGACGGCGATGTGCTCGGCTGCGAGACGCGATTCGATCGCTGGATCGCGTTCTTCGAGCAGCGCTACGAGCACGTGTTCGGCACCCACGTAGTAGTGGTTGTGGTTGCGGCACTCTTGTTCGGCGGCGCGTAAAACCCCCCCCGCGGCCGTGCTGAAACGTGAGAACACCGGCGCCACAAAGTCTCTGGAAATGGGAGATATGGTCGGGGCGGCAGGATTTGAACCTGTGACCTCTTACTCCCGAAGCAAGCGACGGGAGACGACTAACGTGCGTTCGCGAGGGCGAATACCGCTCCTCCAACTCGGCATATGCGGCATAGTCGGCATATGCGGCAATAAATGCGCCTACGACTGTGACTACGGAAACGCCAAAAGCCCCGCACCCGGCGAGCCGGATACGGGGCTTCGAAGGGTCTTCGAACGGTTGAGCGATCAGCCGCCGAGTGCGGTTGCGATCGCCTTCGCCTCGTCGAGGAGGCACGTGTAGAGCAACTCGTTTGCGCCGCCGTGCGTGGCGAGCGCATCTTCGACGAGCTTCGTCGCTTCCGTCGCGATCGCGGTCTTGGCGGTGGGGAGCGCAGCGAGGAACGAGCCGGTCGGGATCAGCCCGACGACGACACTCACGGCCGCGGGGACGACGGAGACTTCGGCGGTCGCCGCTTCGGCGAGCAACTGGTCTTTGTCCGCCGTGATGGCGGCGACGAGA
The DNA here is from genome assembly GCA_037441145.1 of Armatimonadota bacterium. Lineage (GTDB taxonomy): Bacteria > Vulcanimicrobiota > Vulcanimicrobiia > Vulcanimicrobiales > Vulcanimicrobiaceae > JBBISR01. The sequence continues at coordinate 104,700 of JBBISR010000009.1, read as the reverse complement.
CGATCCGCGATCGATGCGGCGACGGGCTTGAGGATCTCGACGATTTGCACGGGGTATGCCTGTTCTGCCGGCGGTGCCGACGACGTGAGGTTACGGGTGATGGAGGTCGGGGCGTGGGGCATGATCGCGCGCGCGATGTCGGCGAGCGAGCCGGCTTTGGGGGCGAGGATCGAGCGGCCAGCGGCGACGACTGGAACGAGCGCGGCGCCGAGCGCGTGCAGCGCGACCGCGAGCTCGCCGCGCGCAAAGTACGCGACAGCGATGAGCGCGACGGCGGCCACGAGCGCCACGATCGTGAAGCGGCGCGAAGCGAAGAGCGCGGTCATCGCGGAAACTGCGCGTGCCACGACGACCAATCGACGTTGTTGCCGGTCGACGCCGCGACGAAATTGACGTAGCTCGTGAAGACCGACGAGCCGTAATCGCCGCCGGTCGTATCGGCGTCGGGATCGCGCCCTGCGGCGACGAGTCGTGCGACGTCGTCCGGCGAGTCGTTGTACGCATCGAACATCGCGACGTGGTTGCCGGGAAATCGACGCGCGAGCGGCTCGAGGAACGATACCGCGGCCACCGTGAGGTTGGTCAGCGGATCCATGAGCGACCCGTGATATCCGGGATACGTCGGCGCGTCGGGATGCGTCCAGTCGACGCCGTACGTGATTTGCGTGAGCCCGACGCCGCAGTCGGGCCCGTGCGGCATGCCGATCTGGAAGATGTTCTGGCCACCGGTCTCGCGCTCGACGATCGACGCGATCATGCACGGCGTGACGAGTCGCGTCGGCCGCGACGCCATCGTGTAGAGCGGCGCGTACTGCTGGAGCGCGCCGCGCCACGGCACGTGGAACGCCGGCTTCGTTCGCGCATCGAGCGCGACGATATCGTGAACGGATAGGAGCGACATCGAAGCCTCCGGGCGGCAAGAAAAAACCGCCCAGGTGGCGGTGCGGGTGGTGGTTAGGAGCCGAACGATCGCGCGATCTCCGCGCACGTTCGTTGTCGCGGAGCGCTCTTACGCGCGAATGCGGCGAACGCACGCCCGCGCTCGTCGAACGTTTGCTGCAGCGAGGTCGGGATCGCTCCCGCGGTGGAGCGTACGAAGATCGATCCCGCGTAGCGTCATGCGCCATTGATCCTGCCCGACGAAGTCGTTGCAGATGACGTGCAGCAGTTGCAAATCGCGCTCCCGTTCCGCGTGACGCTGCACGATCGAAAGCCGCTGAATTTCGGCGATCTGGGCCGTCGCGCGGTTGTTATCCCACGCGCACCAGAGCATGCCGATGAAGAGCAGCGCTATCGCCCCAAGCACCTGCTCGCGGAAGCGTCGGATGTTCGTCGATTGGCGAACGTTGAAGCCGTCGACGGTCTTCTGCGCAGCTGCGATATCGTCATCGGTCGGGCGAATGAATTTGCGGACGAGCGCGAGCGGATCAAACACGCGATTCACGTCCGATCCACCATGCGGCGATCGACAGCATTATCATCGTAGCCGCAAACTCGATGTTTTGCAGGCGCGAAAGCCTGCTCGTCATCAGCGCGAATCCGTACGCGATCGAGATGATCCACATTGCGGTCCCGAAGCAGAGATTCACAATGCGGTGGTACCGCGAGTAATACGCGCGCGTCGGCGCGAGCCAGCGTAGCAAGCGCATCAATCGCCTCCCGAGGAGTAGGTGTTGTCGAGTGCGGGTGGCTGCGGTGCGAATGCGCGCGCGATGCGGGCCGATGCGAGCAGCCCGAAACCGATCTCGATCGGCAGCCCACGCGAGAATTCGTGCCATATTGCCTCCTCGGCCAGGATTCCGAAGCCCGCGATACGTGCGAGCGTATCGAGCCATGCGTTGATCTCGCCGCGCAACCGCTGCCCCGATTGCAGCACGGTGCGCGGAACCAAGCGCAGGTGACGACGGCGATCGTCGTCAGTAATCTCGCCCATGGAACACCCCCGAGACACGACGGCGAGCGCGTCGCATCGGCTTATTGCGGCCGCGCGTCCGCGGGAAAGCCCTACGACGTGAAGGCGGTGATCTCGACGTAACCCGGCACGGTGCCGAGCGAGCTTGATTGCGACCACGACACGGACGGTGTCTGTCCGCCCGTCGCGGTGCCGGTGAGCGCGGCGATCCCCTGCGTGCCATTTCCGTTGCCAGTCGTCACCGATGACGGCGACCACGTTGCGCCAGATCCGCCCGTGAGCGTGGCGTTTTGCGAGCCGGTGCTGAACGACGTGAAGAACAGCGCGCGCACGGTGTACGAAACGCCGCCGCCCCCCGGCAACGTCGGCAACGTGAACGAGCCGGTCGTCGTGGTGAACGTCTGCCCCTTGACGATGTTGTGCGTCGAGAGCTGAATGCCGCCGGCGACCGCAACGGAGACGATGCCCGCGCCCGCTTGGACGAGCGCGCCAATGGCCGCCGACGTTGCGGTGATCGCGCCAGTTGCGGAAAGCGTCGTCGCGGCGACACCGCCGTTCGCGTTGATGACGTTCGAGAACGTCGCGACACCCGTGACGTTGAGCGCACCCGAAAGCGTCGCGGCACCGGTAACGCCGAGCGTGCTGCTCACCGTCAGCGTGTCGGTCGTCGTTCCGCCGGTCGTTGAGCTTCCACCCGTGGCAGTTAATGAGCCGACCGTCGCCGAGCCGGTAACGCTGAGCGTGCCGCTGATCGTCGCGAGCCCGGTAACGCCAAGCGTGCCGCCGACGGTCGTATTACCGACGACGCCGAGCGTCGCCACCGTCGCCGCGCCGGTAACGCCGAGCGTCGTGCCGACCGTCACGTGACCCGCGACATCGGTGTTTGCGGCGACCGCGAGCGTGCCTCCAAGCGACGTGTTACCGTATACGGTGAGCGTTCCGAGGAAGACGACGTTGCCGGTCGCGCCGAGCGTGCTCTGGCACGTAACGGGTCCGACCGCGATGAGCGACGCGTTCGTGGTGAGCTGCCCGATGACGCCGAGCGAACCGCCGATCGTTGCGAGACCGGTGACCGTCAGCGTCGTGCCGATCGTCGCCGCACCGGTAGCGGTAAGCGTTCCGGCGATCGTTGCCGGGCCACCGATCGTCGCGCTTCCCGTCGTCGCCACGGTCGTCAGCGCGAGATTGAGCGACAACGCGGGCAACGTCGGGATGAGGTAGTTGATCGCGCCGAGCGTGGTCGCGTTGCCCGGGATCAGGATTGACGCGAACGAGATGTATCCCGTGGGCGGTGAGGGCACCGCAGGCGAAGCCGCGGGCGTACCGGTCACGACCGTGTATTGCACCTGATTTTCGAGCAGGCCGAGTGTCGCGGCCGAGCCCGAAGTATCGGCTGCCGCGAGGAACGCGACGATGTTGACCGCTCGCGTGTCGGCAGAATTCGATGACGTGATCGTGATCGTGGTCAGCGACGCCGACGCGTTCAGCACGCCGCTTCCGACGGTAGTCGCGTTGGGCGCCGCGAGGAGCGGGATCGCCGAGAGGCCGGCTGGTAGCGTGATCGTGCCAGTGCCTGCAACGAGCGTGCACGAGCCCGAGAAAACCGGGGCGAGCGCGGAATCCGGTCGCACGGTGCGTGCTATCGTCGAAGCGCCCTGCACGCGGTTCGGACGGATCGCGACCAAATCGATCCGCGGCAGTGGGGTGGTTGCCGCGCATGTAAACGGTTGCTGCGGGCACGAGTCCGACACGACACCGCCGACGATAACGTGTTGGCCGATGCCGCCGATGTTGAACGAGAGCCCGGCCGTCGGCACGACCGCGAGCGGGCTCGCCGTCGGTAACGCACTCGACGCGCCGATCGCCGCCGTGAGGATCGACGCGATCGAATCCGTGTACCGGTAGCCATCGGCCGCATCAAGCGGCGCGACGAGCTGCCCTTCGACAAACGGGACGAGCGTGTTAACGGCCATGACGAACTCCTAAGCGAAAAGAAAACGGCCAGCGTTTCCGCTGGCCGTCGATCAGGGTCGGGGGTTCGCGCTTTAGTGCGGAGACAGCACTGGCACGGCTAATCGGCGCTGAAGGTCGCTGATCGCGCGTTCGAGCGCCGACACGCGCTTCCGAAGCTGCGCCTCGACGGCCGTCCGCGTACGCGCAAGCGATTGCACTTGCGCGTCAACGATCTGCGATGCGCGAAGCGAGAGCGCGGCCATACCGCCGACATCGACCGCTTTGTGCGCGGGCGCGAGTAGCGTGTTCGTGTCGTCGGCGATCACGCCGAGATGACGACCTTGCTCGCCGGGCTTGCAGTGGTCGTGGATGTAGCAGAAGCGCACGACGCGTGTCGCACGCAACAGCTGCGTCGCTTCCGCCGCCGAGATCCGCGCGATGCGATTCTTCAGCTTACGCTGCGACGCTTGCGTGAGCGTACCGGAAATCGTGAGATTACCGGAGTTCGAGCCGAGCGTCATCGTGTAGGCCGTCCCACCGACGTTCGTCCATCGCACGTTTGCAGAATCGAAAAACATGCACGATGCCGACGTAGGTGCGCCGCCCATGCAGAACTGCCCCGAGTTGCCGCCCGATCCGATCGCCGAGACGATCGTGCCGGCACCCGCAAGCTGGCCGGTGCTCGTGTTGATGCTCGCGGCGATCGAGCTGCCGCCGGGCTTGATGAAGTTGTACGTGGTGCCGTCGAAGTTGACTTGCCCCGCCGAGAGCGGTGCGCTACCGAAGTTGATGCCTCCGGTTCCCGCGCCGGTCGCCGTACCGAGGAAGCCCGGCAACACGTACGCATTCCCGGCCGCGATCGAACCGTTCGACGCGAACGCGCCGGTCGTGCCGTTGATGCTCGCGACAAACGCCGAGCCCCCGATATTGCTAAAATTCATGCGCGCCGAGTCGTAGTACAGCTGCATGATCGTCGCGACGTTCTGCCCGAACGTGATACTACCGGAAGCGGGACCGCCGCCGAGGCTTAGGTTTCCAGCAGTGACCGGAGAGCCGGACAGCGACAGCGATTGCGCGCCGATGCCACCCGAGAAGATGAGAGCCGTCGGGTCAAAGATCGTCGTCGAGCCCGGGTACAACGTCGGCACCCTGGACGTAATCAGGGTCTGGTTGTTGACCGCGGTACCGAGCTTGATACTCGGAGCGATGATGTCGAACTCGCCGGGCACCGTGACGTTCGGCGGACCCGCGCCGACGTATTGCTGAAGCGGAAACTTCACACTTCCGGGCGTGATCGAGATCATGTTGTTGCGCTGATCGAACACGCGCAGCGCGCCGTTGATACCCGTGCCGGGATTCACGTCGACATTGAATACGGTCTGCGCCGGAGCCGACGACGGAACGACACCGGGTAACAGCACGAGATCGTGACCGTCGCCCGCCTGCACGATCGTCTTCGTCGCGGTGTCGGTGATCCCGAGCGAGTTAACCGTTTGCACGGCGCCGTTGCTCGATTTGCCGGGCGAGAGCGCGGCGATCATCGGCGCGAGGACGGACGCGATGAACGTGTTCTCGACGCCATTCGGATGCGTGTAATCGGGCCAGCACGCGTTCGCGTTCGACGTGCAAGGATACGCCGGATAGAACCGCGCGTCGGTGTCCCACGGAAAGAGCGTTACCGATCGCGTTGATGCAAGCGCGGTCGCCGCGGAACGGATGTTCGCGTTGAAAGCGTTGAGCGGCGTGATGTTGAGCGGGTTACACGGCGGCCCGAGCGGCGACACTTGGTAGCAACCGCCCGAAGCCGGATCGCCGTAGTTGTGCACGGTGAAGATGACGTATTTCGTCGTCGACGGCTCGTACGCGACGATAGCGTTCAGCAGCGTCTGGTAGTACGAAAACGCGACGCCCAAGCCTTCGTCGTTCGTGCCGTCTTCGAGCACCAGAACGTCGCAGTTGTTCGGGAGCACCGGCTGCTGATCGCCCATGCGCAGATCGGTGAAGAGATCCGATGCGGTATGGCCGGACGCGCCCATGTTCCACAGATCCGTACCGCCGAGCAGCGCGGCCGTTTTGTGCGGCCAGTTCGCTTGCGATCCGGACGTGTACGTGACGTCCATGTTGAGCGATAATTGCGAGATGGAATCGCCCACGACGCAGAGCAACGTGTGCTTCCCGGGCGGCGCGATGCCGTTCGGGAACGTGTACGCTTGCGTTCCACCGAACGTCGCATCCGCGGGCGTCTGCGGCTGGATCGCCGTGGCCGTCTGCTTCGCGGCCGCGCACGCGGCAAGTGCAGCCTTCGACGCGTTTTCAGCGTCGGCACGACGCCCAGTGTTTGCACTTACCGAGAAATACTGGCATGGCATGAGCGATGGTAGCGGCGAGGGCGATGGAGGAGCGGGGATCGGCGTCGGCGCCGACTGCGCGCTCGCCACGATCGGCACGAACGCGAGCATGAGAAAACACACCGCAGCGTGCAGCTTCTTTTTCAAGGTCTTCTCCTAAAAGAGTGTGTGAGCCGCGCGCGCGCGTCGGTGCAAAAAGAGCGTAGATCAAAGCTGCACCGCAAAGTGCGGCACCGCGAATTTCATTAAGTCCAGGTGTCGAAAGACGCCTCACCACGAGTAACCACCACGACCGGACTGATGCCTCCGGCCATAACGCGCTCGACCGCGGCAGCGAGGCCCGCATATCGTACGGGTAACGCGAGAGGCGGACGATACACTGTGAATCCGAGCGGATCGGAAAGCGTCGTCGTCTGCCCAAGCGTAGATTGACCGACCGAGTACGCCGGGCGCCCGTAATCGGGATTTTTACGGATCGCGGAAATGGTGGATGCACCCATGCGCCGTAGCCTACGCCGCGTCGGCGCTCTTGGCTAGGGTAAAACTTCCCGGCTCGGGAAATTTCGCGCGAAACGAGCTACGGGTCTAGGCGAATGCCCACCCGAGATCATCGTCGCTTGCCGTGAGCCCGCGATCGCGCAGTATACGCACGAGCTCGCGGCGCGAGTGCACGCCGAACGCGTCGTAGAGCCGGCTCTGGACGTTCGCGGCGGTCTTCGCCGAGCAATCGCGGCGCGCGGCGATCTCGTCAAGCGAGAGGCCGTCGAAGATGCATCGCAAGACCTCGCGCTCGGCTGCGGAAAGGCGGCGAACGACGGGCTCGGTGATGATGTGCCGCCACCGGCCGAGATCGCGCAGCCACCATCCATGCGGGTACTGCTGCGAGGCGACGCACGCGATCATCACGTCGCTATCAGATGCGGTCGTGCGATCGATCTCAAGCGCGACCGTCGCTGAGCGCCATGCGAAGCCCGTGCGGGCGAAGAGCGTCTGCGCGGGACGGAATGCAGCGATCGCGCTGTCACGGTCACCCGTCGCGCGCAGGACGATGCCGCGCGCGACCTGACGTTCGGCGACGACGAGCGGCAGCGCGTTAAACTTTGTAAGATCGCGGTCGTGATCGGCGATGCGATCAAAGCGCTCGACCATTGCAGCGGCTGCGGGCGGATCAAAATACGATACCTGCGCAGCGAGCAAGAGCAGCCCGTGGTGCTCGGCATCGCCATGCTCTTCCCACGCGACGTCGATGGCGAGTGCGACGGCTTCGTCGGTCACGTCGTTCGCGGCGATCGGTTGCGCGAGCGCGCGATACAACGCGGCTCGCTGCGCGACCGCCTGGACGCGGAACGGCGTCGTCGGCGCAAGCGCGATCGATTCGCGCATGTGCGCAAATGCCGCTGAAACGTCGCCACGCGCAGCCGCGCCCCACGCTCGATGCATTTTGACTTGCCAGCCGTGAACCGCGAGCGCGCCGTCGAGCCGGCACATTGATGTTGGGATGCTCGCGGCGCGTTGCGGATCAAGGTTCGCGCGAAACTGCTCGGTGTAGACGACGATCAACGCTTCGAGCGCACGATCACGCGCAACGGCGCGCTGATACGATCGCAACGCCAACACGAACGGTTCGATCGCGCGCGCCGGATCGGTCGCGGCCGCGATGTAGCCGTCGAGCGCGAGCGCTTGCACATGGATGATGTCGGTCGACGCATCGCGCGCGCCCTCGTTCGCTGATCGAGCGCCCGCGAAATCGTTAAGCCGCCAGCGCGCGATCGCGATGCGATAGTGCGTTTCGGCCCGAATCGATCGGTGCATCGAGCGCATCGAATGATCCCCAAGTAACGCGCGGAGCTCAACCACGCCGAGCGTTGGCGCCGCGCTACGAGAGCGCGCCGAGCCGCGGAGCATCCACGCCGTCGCACGCTCATCGACCGACGTATAGATCGCATCGTCGCCGAGTGCGGGTTCTACTTCATCGACGCGCCCAAGACGGAGTAGCGCCCGCGCTCGAAGCAGCCGCGCTTCGACTTCTTCCGCGATCGCGCGCGGCCGCGCGTCGAGAATCGCAAGAACGCGTTCGTGGTCGCCATCAAACCAAGCCGAAAGCGCCCGACCGACGTCGGACTCTCGCGGCGGGTTGATCGCAGGTAGGACTCGGGCGGCGAAAGCTCGCCCATCACCCGTGCAAGACATCTCCGAGACGATACACCACGCGCGGCAATCGATCCCCGGCACGCTTTTATTTCAGTAAAGGGAACCGCTTTGGACGGCTACGGGCAGACGCCACCGACCGGGCCCGAGACGTTGCCATCAGGGCCGCACGAAGCGGAAATTGCGGCTGGACGCGCACCGACAGGCCCGGAAACGTTGTGCGGCATGAGGGAAAGCGCGGCGAGAGCGATCGCGACGAGAATAGCGGCCATGACAGGAGCACCCTTTCAGAAAACCGGGAAGAATTTCCCGATTTGGAAGCATGGTACACGTGCGTCGTGCCGCACACAAGCGCGCCGATGCGTGCTATCCTGGCCCGATGCGCGCGCTCGTCGTAGCCCTCGTCCTTGCTCTTTCTGCGTCCGCGTCGGCTGCGACGTGCACGCCGTGCGGTGACGAGCGCTGGCAGATCAAGACGCTTTCCGATCGCGACGCAGTTCGCGTGCGCACGACGCCCGTGCGCGCGACGATCTCCGAGCTCGGCGCGTTGCCGCGGCCGCGCGTGCGTGCATCGTTCCCGCGCTTCGGACCCGCCGAGTTCACGACGTACGTGATCGCTGGCTGCCTACGCGGCTGGAAGATTGAGGACGACAACGACCTGCATCTCGTGATCGTCGATGGCGTGCAACCCGGCGCGGCGACGATAATCGCCGAGGTTCCCGACCCGGCATGCGAGGGTGTCTGCCGCACGCGATACGGCGGTGCGTACGCGGATATCCGCCGGCGCATGACGGATGCGTTTGGCGAGCCCGCGGTGAGGCTACGGCGCTTACGTCGGATGCCGCGCGTCGAGATCACGGGCGTCGGCTTCTTCGATGTCGTTCACGGGCAGACAGGCCGCGCGCCGAACGCGATCGAGCTGCACCCCGTGTTGTCGATGGTGCAACACGGATGGTGCGGGTCGTAGTAGGATGATCGCATGACCGTCGCCGCCGTGTGGAGCGATTTCGTCGCCGTCTCCGTCGTCGTCACGCTGCTCACCGCGGCGTATCTCGGCGTTGGCGGCGTCATCGCGTGGCGCGCGTTCGACGTACCGACGCATGTGACGTCGCGCGATCGTCGCTGGCTTGTCGCGTGGCGCGGATCGCGGTACCAGGGGCGTTACCTCGGCGATGCCGTCGCGCGCGCGTACGCGCCGCCGCGCACCCGTCGCGACGATTTGTTCATTCTATTCGTGCACTCGCATCCGCTCGGCCGATTGCGGAAGTACCTGGACGGCAAGAGCGATCTTGGACCCGACGTGTTTACGACGCGGCGGTGACGAAGCGGACGCCGTGAAAGGCGAAGGAGCCCACCTTGCGGTGTAGCCCCTTCGCTGTAGCTGGCATTTCAGCCGCGCCCCGTGCCGTCCCGGACGGAGGATCCCATCGCGAGCGTCCTCGCGACTGCCGTCTATTCGACGACCTACGTTTTTCCGGCGTACCGACAGCGTGCGACGTCGGTTTCGGCATTCACCGTCATAACGTCACTTCGCACATCGTACCACCTTTGTCCCCACTTGTCCGCAAGCGGGGCCGAGGACGAACGGCGATTCGCGTCGCACGCTCGCGCATGACGACGGCAAAAACGCGCCCGCGACGGCGTAACGGCGAGGGCTCGTGGAGCACGACGAGGACCGGCCTGCACCGGCACGTCATATCGGCTGGAACAGATGCGCTCACGGGTAAGCGCTTGATGCTCGGGCCGGTGTATGGCCGCTCGCCGGAAGAGTGCATCCGGAAAATGGGTGTGCTCCGAAAGCAAGCCGAGATAGACGGCGGCGTCCGGGCGCGCGACACCACAACGCTCGCGGATTACCTCGAGCAATGGCTCGCGCGCGGAAAGGTAACCTGGCAACCCCGAACGTTTGACCTCTGGGAACACTTCGCACGCGCGGCCATCATCCCGTCGCGCCTTGCGCGATCGCCGCTCTCGAAACTCACGCCCGTTGCAATCACGGCGTGGACCGCATCGCTCGAACGCGAGCAACTCTTCGCGAATCCGGAACGCGGACTTCGCGCGACGGGCGCGCGTTCGCGGCAGATCGCGCATCAGGTGTTGACCCAGGCGCTCGCCGACGCCGTGCGCGCGGGCGCGATCGCGACGAATCCGGCGACGCTTACCGCACGACCGCGGCACACCACGCCCGAGATCGATCTCTGGGATATCGACGAGGCGCTTCGCTTCTTGACGGCCGCGCGCGATATGTCGGCGCTCGCTCCAGAGAAGACCGCGATCCGGAAATCGCATCGAGAGAAGCCGTGCGCGGAAGTCTGCCACTACCTCGGCTTCTTTGAAGTGCTCTTCCGCGTTGGTCCGCGACCGAATGAGTTGCTCGGCGCACGCCGCTCGGACTTCGATTTGCGCGCGGGGACGCTGAAGCTCCAGCAGCAGCTCGATTCGGGCGAAGGTCGATCGCAAGAGCGCAAGGCGATGAAGACGACTTCGAGCCGGCGCACGATCGCGCTGCCAGCCGATGCGCTCGCCGCGTTGAAGTCGCACCTTGCGCGCATGATGGCGCTCGGTCTCTCAGGATCGCCGTGGCTCTTCCCCACGCCCACCGGGGTAGCTCCGCATCTCCGCAACGTCACGACGCGCCACTACGACGAGATCATCGCGCGCACGGCGATCGGCGAGCACGGGCCGATTCTACCGCTGCGGCGCGTTACGCTCTACTCCGCACGCCATACGGCCGCGACGATCGCGCTCAAGGGCGGCGTCTCGGACTTTCTCGTCGCGCAGATGCTAGGTAACTCGGTGGACATGATTCGCACGACGTACGGGCATCTCGTGCCGTCGATGGTCGCCGAGCAAGTCGCGCGGCTTGATGCGGCGTGGTCGCGGAATTGTGACTACGAAGAGACTACGAGCGAAAAACCCAGAACGACGGGCAAGAAAAAAACCCCGTAATCACGGGGTTTTTCATGGTCGGGGCGGCAGGATTTGAACCTGTGACCTCTTGCTCCCGAAGCAAGCGCTCTACCAAGCTGAGCTACGCCCCGACACGATTACCCGGACCGGGATGGTCCAAGCAAAGCTCTCAGGATTCGCAAACGCCGTAGCCGCTCCTTCCGACGAACGACAGGGCCGGCGCATCGCGCCTTGGCCGTTCTGCCGTGACGGGCATCCGAAACCTTACGAATCAAGGGTGGTCCTGCCGAGGATTCCGCAAGGATCATTCGAATTCGACGTGCGCTCATCATGAGATATGTCATCGTAGGCTGCGGGCGCGTCGGCGCGACCCTAGCGAAATTGCTCAATGCCGAAAAGCACGAAGTCACGGTCGTCGACGAGAACCCCGCCGCATTCAAACGCCTCGGCGCGCGATGGAGCGGGCAAGTCGAGGTCGGCACCGGCATCGATAACGACGTGCTCAAGCGCGCGGGAACGGACAAGGCGGATGCCTTCGTCGCCGTCACCGACGGCGATAACCGCAACGTCATGGCCGCGCTGATCGCCCAGCGTATGTTCAACGTCAAAAAGATCGTCGCGCGCATCTACGATCCCCCGCGCGGGCAGCTCTACCGCGAACTCGGCATCGAGACGTTCTGCCCCACCACCTTGGGCGCGCAACTCATTCGCGACACGCTGATGAACGATCCCGGCGTGAGCGTCCCGACTTTCGATTACGGGCGCATGAGCCCGCTCTCCGCAACGATCTCGGCCGTCGATGGTGGCAAGCGCGTGAGCGAGATCGAACGCAAGGGCGAGATTCGCATCGCCGCCGTCCGCCGCGGCGCCGTCGTCACGCTCGCATCCGACGATGCGATCTTGCACGAAGGGGATGAGATCGGCGCGATCGTCGCACCGGAAGCCCTGGCCGAATTCGCGCGGCGCTATCAGAACGCCGTTCCATCCCTTGCAAAGGCATCGAACTGATGTTCATCATCATCGTGGGTGGCGGTAAAGTCGGCACGTACCTAACGCGTGGGTTGCTTAAGGGCGGCAACGAGACGATCGTCATCGAGAAAGACCCGAAAAAGGCATCGATGATGACGAATCTGCTCGAAACGGACGTCGCGATCGTCGGCGATGGCTGCGATCCGACCGTGCTCCTCGGAGCGGGCTTGCAGCGTGCGGATGTAGTCGTTGCGGACACGGGCGACGATGAAGACAATCTCGTCGTCACGCTCATCGCGAAGAAGTATTCGAAAGCGCGCTGCATCGCGCGCGTGAACAACCCGAAAAACAAGCTCATCTTCGAATCGCTCGATCGCGAGAATCCGGTGCAGGTCATCTCATCGACCGAGATTATCCTCGACCGCATTACCGATCGCGTCGATGCCGATTGCCTCGAACCGCTCGCACGCGTCGGCGTCGGTGGGCTCGAGCTCGTACAGATCGCGCTCCCGAAGAATACACCGGCGCACGGCAAGCGCGTCGCCGATCTCGCCCTTCCGCGCGGCTGCGTCGTCATCGCCGTCAGCCGCAATGCCGGAACCGACGTCGTGATCCCCTCGGGCGATACGACGGTCCAGGCGGGCGATACGGTGATCGCGATGATCAAGCGCGAAGCGCGCAAGGATCTGCAGGCGTGCCTCGTCGGTCCGAATGGGGCCGTCGTAGCGTAATTTTCGGCCTCGAACCCTTGTCGGAAATGCCATTCGTCGCGATGGACGTGCGTAGCGTCAGCGCACGAAAGGACGACGATGAGTTTCTCGACGCAATCCACGGCGAACGGCGGGTTCGCACCGAATTTCCCGGGGCTCGGTACGCCGATCGCCGGTACCGAACTCCCGACTCCATGGCCGACGACGCAGCCGACGTTCGGCGGCGGCGATAGTATCGCACGCTCCCCCTACGCACCGCCCGTTGGCGGCGGTTTCGCGGTGGGCGGGACCGATCCCGGGACAAGCCTCTTCGCGAACCTTTTTCCGGCCCAGGGCACGCAGCCGCAGGGGCAGCAAGGCGCGCTCGGCGCACTTGTCGCGCTTTTCACGAGCATGCTTTCGTCGATCGCGAGCGCCCTCGGCCTCGGTAGCACGCAACCGAATGCGGTCGGCACGCAAGGCCCGCAACTCGCGGTTCAAGATGCGACGGTTTCCTCGCTCGGCGATCCACATCTCTCGGCTACGGGCACGGCAGCCGATGGCACCGCGATGAGTACGAAATACGACAGCATGACGGGGCACCGCGATCTCGTGGATTCGGATTCGTTTACGGGCGGCTACCGCGTTTCGACGAGGACGACCGTTCCGGATGCGAATGGAATCGCTTGGAATAAGGACGCGAGCGTTACGAGCGGCAACCAAACCGTGTCGCTCGACAACGCTGGAAACGCCACGATCCGCACGGGCAACGTGACGCAATCGCTCGAGTCCGGCCAGACGGTTTCGCTGCTCTCGGGCGCGACCGTATCTCGCGGCGACGACGGAGCCGTTACCGTACACCAAGCAAACGACGGCGGCGGAACGATCGAAACGAAGCTGCTCCGCACGGGCGATAATCGCGGCGTCGATGTCGTGACGACCGCGCACAACGCGGACCTCGGCGGCGACATCATGGACCATGCCGCCGGACGTCCAGAACGGCATGCAACCGGCGCGCGCTAGTGCGTGTGTGTGAAGTTGCCGATCGCGACGCCACGATCGCGGATGCGTGCGAGCGCCGCACGCATCCCGATCGCTTCGTCCGGTCGCCCGACACGCGCGAAATACAGTTCGGGATCGATGTTGAGGGTGCGCGTTTGGATCATTGCGACCGGAGTCTCCGCGAGAAACGCATCCATCGCGGCGATCTCTTCTACGTTATCCGTCACGCCCGGATGCGTGAGGACGTTGAGCGAGACGCGCAAACCCGAACGCACGGCGAGCCGGATGCTCGCGAACACATCGTGGAGATCGTAACCGGTCGGGCGATAGTACGCTTCGTAGACCGCTGGGCGAAAACTGTTGAGGCTGATCCGCACGGCATCGAGCCCCGCATCGATCAAGCGCGCGAGGCCCTGCGTCATGCTGCCGTTGGTGTTGATGTTGATCGAACCGTTGCTTCGCGCACCGCGAATCGCTGCAATCGCCTTTGCGATCGTGGTCGAGCGTAAGAGCGGTTCGCCTTCGCAACCCTGGCCGAACGAGACAATCCCATCGTCCACGCGTTCGAGATGATACAGTGCGGTGCGAGCTAGTTCGGCTTCGTCGGGCTCGAATCCGATGCGCGCCTGCGGCGACGGAAAACCCGTTTCCGGTTCTTGCTCGGAGATGCACCCGACGCACTTCGCGTTGCATTTCGGTGATACGGGAAGCGCGGCTTCACCGCGTTCGAGGAACACGTTCTGCGCCGTGAAGCAGCCGTAATCGGCGCTGCAGAGCCCGACCTGACGGAGCACGGAGTTGCTCGGATCGGCCGCGATACGTTTCGCAATCGCCGTTTCGAGTTCGCCCGGTGCGAACGCACGCGGCTGCCAATCGTCGCTTTCGTCGGTGCGTGCGGCGGCAACGAAAAGTTCGTCGTCGCGCTCGCACGCGAATGCGTAACCGAACAGCGGCAACACCGGCGCACCCGGATCCGTCACGTACGCGGGCAAGAGCAGGCGCGTGAACCCGGCGGGCAACAACACGGCGAGCGCGGTTCGTTTGCGCATCGCGTTTCCGCCGCGCACGAGCGGCCGGCGCCCCGGTAACAGCGAGGTGACGGCGCCGCGTGGGAGCGGGATCAGCTCGTCGTCTTCCGGCGGGCGCACGATGCCGCCATCGGCGAGCGGCGCTCGTTCCGGATCGAAGAAAATACGTCCCTTGTTGTCCGTGTACGCTAGGCCCATCGGCGCTTCGCTTTCAAGCGGCGACGACCGCGACCGTCTCTTCGCGAATCGCGGGGCCGATCAATTCGGCGGTACCGTCGTCCGCAACCGCGACGCCAAGTTCGCCGCCCGGCACGAGGATCGTTGCCGGGCGGCCGACGATCTTGTCTGCTTCCCAACCCGCAAAAGCGCAGGCGACCGCACCCGTACCGCAGGCTTGCGTCTGCCCGACGCCGCGCTCCCAGTGCCGCACGCGAAGCGTCCGGGCGTTGATGACGCTTGCGACGTGGACGTTCGTGCCGTTGGGAAAGGCGGGTAAGCGTTGGAATGCGGTGCCGAGCGCGTCGAGATCGATCGCATCGACGTCGTCGACGAACATGACCGCGTGCGGATTACCGACATCGACGTACCGATACGGGATCGGGACCGCGAGAATCATCGCTACCGATTGCCGCTCGACGTGGACCGGCCCCATGCCGACGCGCACGACGAATGGGTCGCGCGACTCGACGTGCGCGGAGATCGGCCCGGCGAGGGTTTCGAGTTGGAGGTCGTCGCGGCCGTCGTTTTCGGCAAGGAAACGCGCGACGCAGCGTACGCCGTTGCCGCACATCTCCGCTTCGCTACCGTCCGCATTGATCACGCGCATACGGGCGTCGGCGAGCGCTGAGGGAAGGATCGCGAGTAAGCCATCGGCGGCATCGTTCGCGCAGACGACTTTCGCAAGGGCGATTAGATCGGGAACGGGCGTCTCGCGTCCGTCGAGCACGAAAAAGCGATTCTCCGTTCCGTGCATCCGCGTGAGCGCGACGATCACGCTTTCGTCGCTTGCCCGACCGTCGGCAACACGCCCGTGAGCGGACCCTCGGGCGAAATCGTCGACACGGCGTGCTTGTAAATGAGATGCGCGCGCTTCTCGTATTCGAGAACGATCGTGAACGCATCGTAACCGCGCACGAGGCCGCGGAGCTGGAAACCGTTCATCAGATACACGACGACCGGGACCGATTGCCGCAGGCATTCCGCGAGATACGAATCTTGGAGTTGGGGAGCGCGCACGGAATCCCGGGAAGTGACCATCTCGTCGCGCTTCAAACCCATCCCGGAAGAGTCCTCGCCACCGCGCTTGCTTCACGCAACGCATCGCTACGATCGACCCATGTGAGATCGGGTTCGCCGCGCAGCCACGTGAGCTGGCGTTTGGCATAGCGGCGCGTGCCGCGTTCGAGGTGCGTGCGCATTTCATCGTAGGTGGAAAATCCCGCGAGATAGTCGAGCGCTTCGTGATAGCCAACCGCGTTCGCGGCGACGGCATCCGCGCCGACCGCCTCGGCTTCGGCGAGAAAGCCACGCGCGAGCATGTCGCTCGTGCGCGCGGCGATGCGCGCGGCAAGCTCCTCTGGCGGCAAATGCAGCGCGATCTTGCGAAACGGGATGCCACAAGTGCGGAGCGATCGCGCTGGCGACGGCGTCGACGCTTGCGCGGGCACGGGTGGTGATGCCGCTTCTTCGCCTATGCTCGCGCGTACGGGCCGCTCGCGTCCCGTTGCATGCGCCTCCTCGTTGCGCGCTCCCGTTCGTCGAAGAAGCGCGATTTCGAGCGCGCGCCCGATGCGGTACGGATCGTTCGGCAGCACCGCTTGCGCGCGGACCGGATCGAGCGCGCGTAGCCATGCGTGCAAGGTTCCGGGTTCGTGCACGAGTTTTTCGCGTTCGATGCGCGCGCGGATCGTGTCGTCCCGCTCGGGCGCGAGGGCGAGATCGCCCGCGAGCGCACGCACGTAGAATCCCGTTCCACCGACGACGATCGCGCGCTTCCCGCGCGCATGGATCGCAGCGATGGCAACCATCGCATCTTCCGCAAAGCGCGCAGCCGAGTACCGTTCGTGTTTCGCTAAAAACGAAACGAGATGGTACGCCGGGCCGCCGGGCGTCGCAACGGGCGCAGCCGTCCCGATCGGCATCCCGGCATACACCTGGCGCGAATCCGCGCCGATGAGCTCCGCATCGAACGCCTCCGCGAGCGCTTCGGCGAGCGCCGTCTTCCCAGATGCCGTCGCACCCATGACGATGAGAACGCCCGAATTCACCGGCGGAACAGGCGCGCGAGTTCGGCGGGTTCCAAGCGCAAGATCGTCGGCCGTCCATGCGGGCAGTGCATGGGATTGCGGCACGCGGGCAAGCGTTCGAGCAGCGCGCTCATCTCCGCGAACCCGAGTGGCTCGTGCGCGCGCGCCACGGAGTGGCATGCGAGCGATGCCCACACGCGCTCCTCGTGCGTGAGCCCGCGCGTTTCCTCGGTCAACCCATCGAGAAAGCCCGCGACATCGAAGAGCCGCGTTTTTCCCGCGTGCGTTGTATCGGCGGGTGTCGCGCTGATCCGATACGCGCGCTCGCCGAAGCGTTCGATCGCAAGGCCGGTCGCGGCGAGCGCTTCGAGGGATGCGTCCAGCCGCTCCGCTTCGGGGCCCGCGAGTTCGAAGGTGTACGGTACGAGAAGCGGTTCGCTCGGCGCGCGGCGTTCCGCGTTGCGTGCGAGTTGCTCGTAGACGATGCGTTCGTGCGCCGCATGTTGATCGACGAGCACGACCGCGTTCCCGTCCGTCGCGATCACGTACGTTTCGTCGACCTGCGCGAGCACGCGTAACTGCGGCGCGACCGGAGTGAGCAACGTCGGAAACCCGAGCGGCACGGCGGCGCCCATCGCAGCACTCCCAACTTGCACCGTCGGTGCGTACGAAATCGCCGCCCGCAAACGCTCCTCGGTCCCGCGCTGTAATGCAGCGCGCATCGCCGCTTTCGTCGCGTCGACCACGCGCTCGGCGTACCGCAAGCGCACCTCGCTCTTCGTCGGATGCACGTTGGGGTCGACGTCTTGCGGGACGACATCGACGAACAGCACGCCGTACGGATGTCGCCCGACCATCGCAAACGAGCGATATGCCGCAGCCCACGCGCCCGAGAGCGCCGTCGTTCGCAGCAGGCGCCCGTTGACGAAGAGCAGCTGCATGCGCCGATCCGGCCGATCGAAACCGGGTTGGCTAACGAAGCCATCGACTTGTGCGAGCGCATCCGGCGCATGCGCGTTGAGGCGTACGAGCCGCAGCGCTTGGTCGCGCCCGAACACATGCGCGAGCCGCAGCGACGGATCGGTACTTGCGGGAAACGTAAAACTCGCTTTCCCCTCGTGTTCGAGCGAGAGCGCAACTTCCGGATACGCGAGCGAGAGCATCGCGAGCCATGCCGCGATGCGCGCGAATTCGGTGCCCGGCGAGCGCATGTACTCGCGCCGCGCCGGCACGTTTGCGAAGAGATCGCGCACCACGACGCGCGTACCGATCGGTCCGGCAAGCGGCGTTACGAGCCCGACTTCTTCGCCGTGCGCTTCGAGCGAAGATGCGATGTCGTCGTTCGCGCGCCGCGAAACGATCGTCACCTTGGCGACGGCGGCGATCGCGGCAAGGCCTTCGCCGCGAAAGCCGAGCGTACGAACGTCGAATAGTCCGCTCGCTTCGCGCAGTTTGCTCGTCGCGTGGCGCTGCACCGCCAGATGCAACTCACCCGGCGCGATCCCCGCGCCGTCGTCGGCGACTTCCACTTCGATGAGCCCGCCGCCGCGTACGCGCACCGCGATCCGCTTCGCGCCCGCATCGATGCTGTTTTCGACAAGTTCCTTGACGACCGAGAGCGGCCGTTCGACGACCTCGCCCGCGGCGATCTGGCCGACGACCTCGGGATCGAGTAAGCGGATCGACACCGCGCTACGCACCGAGGTCGAAGAGCAACGGCTGTTCCGTTGCGTACGCTTTCGCGAGCCGGCCACGGAGCGGCGCCTGCGCTTCGAGCGTCGGGCGGCCTTCGAGCGCGTTCGCGATCTCTTTCGCGCGCGAAATAACCGAGGTCGGCAGGCCCGCCATGCGCGCGACCTCGATGCCGAACGATCGCGACGACGAACCGGGAAGCACGCGATGCGAGAACACGGGCGCACCGTTACGCGCATTGTTTTCGACCGCGGTGATGTGATGGTTCGCGACGAGCGGCCAGCGTTCGCCGAGCGCCGTGAGCTCGTGGAAGTGCGTCGCGAAGAGCACCATCGGGCTTCGGCGTTCGCGTTCGAGCAAGAATTCGCAAATCGCTTGCGCGATCGAGAGGCCGTCGACCGTACCCGTGCCGCGCCCGACTTCGTCGATCAACAACACGCTGCGATCGGTCGCGCGGCGGAGGATGTTCGCCGTCTCCGCCATCTCGACGTAGAACGTCGACTGCCCGGAAGCGAGATCGTCGCCCGCGCCGATGCGCGTGAAGATGCGATCGACGACGCCGAGCACCGCCGATTTCGCCGGGACGAAACTTCCGATTTGGGCGAGGATCACGAGCAGCGCGGTCTGCCGTAAAAACGTCGATTTACCGCCCATGTTCGGGCCGGTCAACACCATGAACCGCGCGCTCTCGCCATCGAGACGAAGATCGTTTGGCACGAAGGTCGAGCCGAGTAACGCCTCCATCACGGGATGGCGCCCATCCACGATCGTGACGATGCTTTCGTCGACGAACGTCGGCCGTACGTAGCCGCGTTCGCCCGCGACCTGCGCGAGCGAAGCGAACGCATCGATCTCCGCGATCGCTTCCGCTGCAGCGAGCAGATCGTCGCAGCGAAGCGCAACGCGCTCGACCAACGCATCGAAGGCCGTCGCTTCAAAGCGCAGTTGCCGCGCTTGCGCGCTCGCGATCGCGACGTCGAGTTCGCGTAATTCCGGCGTTACGAAACGCTCGGCACCGGTCAGCGTTTGCCGCCGCGTGTAATCGGCGGGCACCTGATGCAACGCGCTCTTCGTTATTTCGATTGCGTACCCGAACGCGCTCGCATACTTGACCTTGAGGTTCTTGATGCCGGTGCGTTCGCGTTCGCGCGCTTCCAACTCCGCGATGCGCGTCCGTCCGTCGGTTCGCAAGCCGACGCATTCCGCGAGTTCGGCAGAAGTATCGGGCCGAATCACTCCGCCATCGGCGAGTGTCGCGGGCGGTTCGTCGACGAGGCTCGCCTGCAAGTCCGCAAGGAGGTCGGAGAAATCGACGAAGCGATCGGCGAGGAGTTGCAAGGCGCGCGGAAACCGCTCGCTGCGGAGACCGTCCGCGATCGGATCGACGAGCCCGAGCGTGCGTCGTAGCGACGCGAGATCGCGCGGCAGCGCCCGGCGAAAGCGAACTTTCTGCGCGATGCGTTCGAGATCGAAGCAACCGTCGAGGATTTCTTGCAGCGCTGCCGCGCGGCCCGGCTCGCGGACGAACGCCTCAACGCAGTCCGCGCGTTGCGCGATCGCATCGCGCGTGACGAGCGGTGCCTGCAACCAGCGGCCGAGCATGCGCGAACCCATTGCCGTACGCGCGCGATCGATCGTCGCGAGGAGCGTCGCCTTCGCGTTCGCACCGAGCGCGCGCACGAGTTCGAGGTGTTTGCGCGTGTTGGCGTCGAGTGCGAGAAACGTCCGTTGCGCGTAGAACTTCGGCGCGCGCAACGGCGATGCGGTGGGCGCGCTTTGCAGCGGCGATCCGACGCGACGGATGAACGCCCCGAGCGCATCGAGCGCGCGGTGCATCGCGAGCGACTCATCGAGCGAGAAGCCCTCGACCGGCTCGCGCAAGCGTACGGCGACGATGGCGAGCGCGGGCGGTGCGATGCGTGCCTGCGTGCCGTCGAGCGTCGCGGCGATCGCCGCGCGCACGTCGGGCGCGGTGTCGGCGACGACCTCTGCGGGATCGAGCCGCGCCAGTTCCGCCAGCGCATCGTCGAGCGCGCTCTCGCCC
This sequence comes from Armatimonadota bacterium, assembly GCA_037441145.1. Classification (GTDB taxonomy): domain Bacteria; phylum Vulcanimicrobiota; class Vulcanimicrobiia; order Vulcanimicrobiales; family Vulcanimicrobiaceae; genus JBBISR01. Next base: position 83,759 of record JBBISR010000009.1, on the reverse strand, counting down.
GCAAACGACGTCGCGGCACAGTAACCCGTCGACACGTCGCAATGCGCGATCGCGATGACGTCTTCGTGCGCCGTCACGGCGGCGAGAAAATTGTGTTTTCCGCGTTCGAGAAGTTGCTCTTCGACGATCGTCCCGGGCGTGACGACGCGCGTCACGTCGCGGCGAACGAGCTTGTTTGCAACGGGGACTTCGAGTTGTTCTGCGATCGCGATGACGCGCCGTTGCGCGACGAGGCGCGCGAGATAGCCATCGAGCGCATGGTGTGGCACGCCCGCCATCGCCACGCGCTGGCCCGAGCCCGCGTCCTTCGCCGTGAGCGCGATCGAAAGCGCGCGCGCGATCGTCTGCGCGTCGTCGCCGTAGGCTTCGTAGAAGTCGCCGACGCGCGAAAGTAAGATCGCTTCCGGATAGCGCTGCTTCATCTCGAAATACTGTTCGAGCATCGGAGAATACTTGGCTTGCGTCACGTGCCTCTCGTCATCTTCCGGCGCTCTTCTCGCTTCGGGTGGCGGACGCTTCTCCCGACGCGGCGCAATCTCGCGCGGCGAAACGATCGCGCGCAAGATTCGTTGACGGGGTAGCGAATGACTCGCGCCCCCTGCATCGACTGAGGTGTGTCTGCAATGAAAACCCAAATCGCCGCCGCGTTCCTACTCGCCGGGCTTTGCTTCGCGCAACCCGTCTCCGCGGCCGAGCTTCTCGACCAACTCGCGCGCGTCGTCGCAGCGAGCGCGCAAACGCGATCCGTGCACGCCGAAGTGACGACCGCAAGCTCGAGCTATGGCGCCGATTATTTCGCGCCCGGAATGATCCAGCTGGTCCCGCGTACGCCCGGGACGATCGACGCGGCCGCGCTAAACAAACAAGGCCTGATCCCATTTGCGGGTTCGGTTCGTAAGACGCTCGATGTCGTGCGCGTGGAGTTCAATCGTGTCGTGCCGGCACAGGGCACCGTGCGCGTCGAGCTCGCGAAGCCGACCGACGCGCGCACATGGAGCGACACCGGACTCGCGACGCTCGCGGACGGACGTGAAATGCACACGTATCGCCTCGGCGATTTCTCACCGACGACGGAAACGACCGTCCTTTGGGTCGGAAACGATGACCGTATCTACCGCGCCGATGTCCATTCCGCAGCGGGCGTGCAGACGACCATCTTCTCCCAGTACATCACCGGGCACAACGACATGCGCGCGTAGGCGTTACCGGCTGGCGCGGCGCGCGTCGATCGTTGCGAGGTACGCTTCGTAGATCGTCTGCGCGCTCGTCGGCAGCGTCCGGTACCAGTATTCGCTCGAAATCATCGGCATGTCGTCGGGCTTGCGCACCTCGCGCGCCTCGCGTGCAAACGCCGCGAGCGCTGCCGCAACGGGCTTCTCACTCCCGTCGTTGCGGATGATGCCGAACGACATCTCGTGTGGGGCGCGATCGAACGGCGCTTCGGTGGCGAGCTCCGCGGCGTAATCCGCCCAACACCACCAGTACGCGCCGAGCCGCCCGTCCGCGTGCAAGCGTTCGAGCACGGCCGTGCAATACGCAGCATTTTCGTGTTCCGATAAACAAGCGTACGTTGCGAAGAGTTCGTCGCTCGGCGCGATCGTCGGAAGCGGCGGCTCATCCGGAAGCGCGACGCGTTCGTAGGGCGAGAGCTTGTTCGGCGGACACGTCGGGTTGCCGAATTCCGAAAAGAGTACGGGCTTGAACGAAAACGCCGCCGCGAGCATCGCGAGATACGGTACGACTTCGGGATCGAGACGACTGCGCGAGAAGCCGCTGTAGACACTATATCCATGCATCGTCGCGAACGGGAACCGCTCGCAGAGATTTGCGAGCCGGATGTTACGGTCGCGCGTGAGGTCCTCGCCGTGCGTTCCCGCCGTTACGGGCAAACCCGATGTTTCGGTGAGCGCGCGCGCGAGCTTCCGGCTCCAGGCGGCGGATTCGTAGTGACTCGCGGGTTCGCATAGGTTGCTGAACTCGTTACCGAGATCCCACGCGACGACGGCCGTGCTTCCGCGCAGCCGTTCGCCCACCGCACGCGCGAAGACGAGCTGCGCATCGAGCAACGCGCCGCGATACATCGGCCCGATACCGTACGGCGATTCCCCATCGCCCGCGATCGTGCGGAAGCGACCCGCCGGCGTCGCCGGATCGAGCGCCCATGCGGGGATGAAATTGACGCCGCTCATGTGCCCGCAAAAGAGCGTTGGCATGGTACGCAAGCCCGCGTCGGCGGCACACGCGACGACGGCTTCCATGCGGTCGAGCATCGTCGCATCGATCGTATCGGGTGCCGGTTGGAAATCGTCCCAGCGCAGAAAAAAGCGCACGGTATCGAGCCCCATCCCGGCGATGCGCGCGAAATCTTCGCGAATCTCGCCGCCATCGAAGCGCCGCCACATCGCAAACGCGCTCGTGCGCGGCCAGTAATTGATGCCGACGGAGAACCGCATCTCAGCCGTCAGACCAGCGCGATCAAATCCAGCGTCTGCGGGATCGGCGTCACCGCGTGGCCCGCGTCGGCAAACGCCGTCGCGCGTCGTAACGGCGTCCCGCGAACGCCCCATACGTGTGCGGATTCCACGAGCACGTCGATCCACGGTTCGCCGACGTTTGCACTGGTTTCGATGGTCGGAAAATTCACCGTGACGTTATCGAGCGTTTTGGCGGACATGCGGCTCGGGTCTTTGCGCGATGGGCCGTGGATCAGCGCGCGGACGACGGTACCGATTTTCTTCGTATGGTACGCCGTACACGCAGCATCTTGCACCGCTGCGAGCCGCATATGCCGTTCGTGCGCGACTTCGGCTGGTATCTGTTCCCAGAGCGCGGCGGGCGTGCCGCGGCGCGGCGAATACATGAACATATACGACTGCGCGAACTGCCGTTCTTCGACATAGGCGAGCGTGCGCGCGAAATCGTCCTCGCTCTCGCCGGGGAAGCCGACGATCACATCGGTCGTGATCGCCCAGCCGGGGTTATGCGCGTCGAAGATCGCGAGCTTCTCGCGATACTCCTCGATCGTGTACTTGCGGTTCATCTTGCGCAGAGTCGGATTCGACCCCGATTGAAACGGTAGATGGAAGCGCGGATTCACCGACGGCAAGCGCGCCATCGCGCGCGAGAATTTCTCCGTCAGATCCTTCGGATGCGAGGTGACGAACGTCAGGCGTTCGACGCCCGCGATTCCGGCGACGGTCTCCATCAGATCGGCGAAATCCGTACCGGCCGCGGGCTCCTTATACGCGTTCACGGTCTGCCCGACGAGCATGATCTCGCGCGCGCCCAGGGCGACTTTCGCCGTGACTTCCGCGACGATCTCGCCGATCGGCCGATGGTCGAAACGCCCGCGCACGTGCGGTACGATGCAGTACGTGCAGTAATACGAACAGCCGCGCTGCACGTTGACGAACGCGCGCAGCACATCGTATGCGCCCGCGATCCCGGCGCCGACGCCGCCCATCGGATAGAGCAGCGCCCGCGCGTCGGCCGTCTGGTCTTCGTCGTCTTCGGCGAAATCGGGGCGCCATGCCGCGAGCGCCTCACCGACGCGCGCGAGTTCTTTCGTGCCGAACACGCCATCGACGTGCGGTGCGAGCTGCGTCATGCGGTCTTTGTCTTGTTCCGCGAGGCACCCCGTCACGATCACGCGCACGCTCGGATCGGCCGTCTTCACGGCTTTCCACTGACTGATGCGGCCGTACGCACGGCGCTCCGCGTTATCGCGCACGGTGCATGTGTTGAGCACCAGCACCGAAGCGTTCTCTGGGCGGTCGACGAGGTCGTACCCGGCGGCCGAGGCGCGGCGCGCGATCTCTTGCGAATCCGCGTCGTTCATCTGGCAACCGTGCGTCTCGATGTAAATGGAGGCCACCCGATGCGATTCGTGGCCCGGGCGCGCTACTCTTTCGCGCCCGTGACCTGCACGAGCAAGGCGAGCGGCAAGTAGAGCTTATCGTGTACGAGCGCCGGGGCGGCATCGAACGAGACCGTCTTGCCGTCCATCACGTACTGCGTCTCCCCAACCCGCGCGACGACGACGTGCGTTTTGTATTTCACGAGCACCCGCGTACCGGTGACGTGGAACGATGCTGCGGGAAGGTAGTCCTCGGCGGGAGCGACGACGCTCGATTTCCCCGTCGCCACCGGCGCCGTATCGCTCGCGAGCACGACATCCGTCGTCATGTCCGGATAGACGCGCACGGAGCGGTCGAAGCGGCCGCCGCGCGTGTGGACGACGACGGCATGCTCGCCCGCCGGGACGATCGCTCCGCCGTGCGCGTCGAGTGCGAGCGCGCTGCCATCGAGAAGCGCCGTTGCGCCGGTGGGAACGTGCAGTTGCAGGCGCCCCGTGCCCGCGCGGCTCCCGACCGCACGCCGGAGTTGGATCAGCGTGCCCGCGAGTGCGCCGGAAGCGACGTCGAGCGACGTATCCTGCGAATCCCAGCCGAAGCGCGAAACCGTGACGGTGTGCTTCCCGGGCAGCATCCCGTCGAGGAGAACCGGACTCCGGCCGACGTATGCGCCGTCGAGCCAAACGTCCGCGCCGTCCGGCAACGTGGCGACGTACACGCCCCCGGCCTGCGCCACGGGCGCCTGCGCCACGCCGAGAACGGCGAGCGCCATGAGCACGGCAACGGGACGGATCGAGGGCATCGTTTTCACTTCGGCACCGCTTTCGAGTAGTCCGCGCCCCCGAGCGCGAACGTAAGCGTAATGGCTGATACGTTCCTCTCCGACGTCGACGCGAGCGCGCTCGATGCCGAGCCCGCGTTTTCGCGCGCCTCGCGTCCCGCAACCGTCGCGATCGTCGGGCGTCCGAACGTCGGGAAATCCGCACTTTTCAACCGCCTGATCGGGCAGCGCCTCGCGATCGTCGAGGACACGCCGGGCGTCACGCGCGACCGGCTCTACGCGCTCGCCGAGTGGCGGAACCGCACGTTTAGCATGGTCGACACGGGCGGTATCGATATCGAGGCGCTCCCCGACGATGCGATCGCTTGGGGCACGCGCCAGCAGGCCGAGGAGGCCGCGCGCGACGCGGACGTCATCGTCTTCGTCGTCGATGCGACGACCGGCCTGACACCGGGCGACGACGACGTCGTGCAAGTCTTACGCAAGACGAAGCGCCCCGTCGTGCTCGTCGCGAACAAGTGCGAATCGCCGTCGGCCCTCGCCTCGGTGCACGGTGAATTCTCGCGCCTCGGCCTCGGCGAACCGTACCCGGTTTCGGCGATTCACGGCGAAGGCACGGGAGATCTGCTCGACGAGATCGTCGATCGGCTCCCCGAACACGCGGCGGGCTCCGCGACCGACGGCGAGCTCGCGATCGCGCTGATCGGGCAACCGAACGTCGGCAAATCGTCGCTCTTGAACGCTTTGCTCAACGAAGAACGCGCGATCGTTTCCGACGTACCCGGTACCACGCGCGATGCGATCGATACCGTCTTCGAATACAACGGCCAGATGATGCGCTTGATCGACACGGCGGGCGTGCGACGCAATCAGAACCGGCACGGTTCGATCGAGTACTACAGCGGTTTGCGCACGATGCGCGCGATCTCGCGCTGCGACATCGCGGTGCTGATGATCGATACGATGAAAGGCCCGCTCAACCAAGATCGGCGCCTCGCGGGCGCGGTGCTCGAAGCGGGCAAAGGCCTCGTCATCTGCGGCAACAAGTGGGACTTGGTGATGGAGCAGGGCGAGTTCTCGCAGCCCGAACTCGCTGCGGAAATCCACGCACAGATTCCGTTCGCCTCGTTCGCACCGGTCACGTTTCTTTCCGCATTGACGAAACGACGCTTGCAGACGCTGATGCCCGTGGTACTGAAGGTTGCGGCGAATCTCGACCGCCGCGTTGCCACGGCGAAACTCAACGCGATCATCCGCGACGCGACGCTCGCGCACCCCGCGCCGATCTCGGGCGGTAAGCCGTTTAAGATCTTCTACGGTACGCAACCGGGCGTGCATCCGCCGCTCTTCGTGTTCCACTGCAACGACCCGGATCTGATCCGCATCTCTTACAAGCGCTTCATCGAAAACACGATCCGCGCGAACTTCGAATTCGAAGGCGTGCCGATCGCTTTCGACTTCCGTCCGCGCACGCGCGTCGAGCTCAACGCTTCGGGCGAATAACGGCGGATGGGCATCGCGTTCCACGCACAAACGGGAGACGGCACATATCTCGTGACGGTCATGCCGTTTGCCGTTTTCCTCGTCCTCGCGTTCCTCGTCGGGTCCGTACCCTTCGGTCTCATCGTCGGCCGCATGTACGGCGTGAACATTCGTACGCAAGGGAGCGGCAACATCGGCGCGGCGAACGCGCTGCGCACGCTCGGCAAAGGAGCGGGCGCGATCGTACTCGTGCTCGACGGCCTCAAGGGATTTCTGCCGACGTTCTTCATCATGTCGCAACATCCGAGCGTTTATACGCCTCTTGGCTCGCTCGACACCACGGCTACGGCGGCGCTCGTCGCAGGAGCGGCGATGCTCGGGCACTGCTTCTCGCCTTGGCTCCGCTTTCGCGGCGGCAAGGGCGTGGCGACAAACTTCGGGGCGATCTTCGCGCTCGCGTGGCCCGCTGGGCTCGCGTTCATGGTCGTTTGGATCGCGACACTGTACGCTTGCTCGTACGCTTCGGTGAGCTCGATGCTCGCGAGCTTCGCGATGGCACCGGTGCTCTGGTTTCTGACCGGCCCCGCCGGCTTCTGGTACGGCCTGCTCTCCGCCGCGTTCATCGCCTGGAAGCACGGCGAAAATATCGGCCGCTTACGCGCTGGCACGGAAAGCAAACTCGGCCTGCTCAAACGCGGCTAACCGTACTAGCATCCGGCGCCCCGATGCCGAGCGAAGCTTGAAGCCAAAAACGCGTTTTGTTGATGGCGAGCGGCACGGCCGTGGCTACAAGGCTCGACCGCTGACGTTAGAACGATTGCCGGAGTGGCCGGCATCCAGCCGTTTTCCCGGTAGAGCTTCCGACGCACGCTCGTGCTACTGCTGCGCTCGCGGGCGGTCGAGGACGGCGAAGAATGCGGGGCCGTGCGGGAGCGTGAGGCCGGGGAACGCGTCGATCGTCGCGTTCGCCTCACCGACGAGCGCGTGTGAGCCGTCCGCGTCGTAGCGCTCGACCGTCCGGCGTTCCGGGTCGACGAGGAGGACTAGCGCGACCCCGGCGGAGCGATACACGCGAAGTTTCTCGCGCACCCGCACGGGCCGGTCGTCGGGCGAGAGGATCTCGACGACGATATCCGGCGCCACGAGTGGCGTCTCTAAAGCGGCCTCGTCGACGCCGACGGTTCGCGCATCGGCGAGATACGCGACATCGGGGACGAGCGGCCGCGTCCGTTCGCCCGCGGGCGTCACGCGGAACCTCCACTCCGTCAGCACATCACCTCGGCCCGCTGCCCAGTCGAGGAGCCAATCCCGAGCGGCACCTTGCAAGCGCGCGTGCCGCCGCGTCGGGCTCACTTTCTGCACCGCTTCGCCGAGAATCCACTCGGTTTCGGGTTTCGTCTCGGGAAGGACGATCTCGTCAACAGCCGTCTGCATCGGGCAACCTCCGTCGCCCTCATCCTACACATGCCGGTCCATCGCGACAAGCAACGCTTGCGGCAAGAACCGGCAGGGCGTGCGCCGTATGGTGGTCGGTCATGATTTCGTCCAACGATTTCCGCAACGGCGTCACCATCCTGATCGAAGGCCAGTTGTGGACCGTCATCGAGTTTCTCCACGTCAAGCCCGGCAAAGGCTCCGCCTTCGTGCGTACGCGCTTGAAGAACGTCAAGAGCGGCGCGACCGTCGAGCGAACGTTCCGTGCGGGCGAGAAACTCGAGCGCGCGACCGTGGACAATCGCGAACTCAACATGCTCTACAACGACGCCGACGGTTATCATTTCATGGATAACGAAACGTTCGAATCGATCATGATCGAGCGCGACGTCATCGGCGATCCGGCCGACTTCCTCAAAGACGGTATGAAGATCAACGTGCAGTTCCACGACGGCACGCCGATCGGCGCGGAACTCCCCGCGCACGTTGAACTCAAAGTCGAAGAAACCGACCCCGGCTACAAAGGCGACACGGCCACCGGCGCCTCGAAGCCCGCGAAGCTCGAAACCGGCGCAAGCGTCAACGTACCGCTCTTCATCAATCCGGGCGACGTGATCAAAATCGACACGCGCGACCGGAGATATATCGGTCGCGTCCAAAACTAGCGACTAAGCGCGGGGCCTTCACGGCCGTGCGCACGCTTCGCTCGGAGAGGCACGCTCGTGAAGATTCGCCGGTTACGGACCCTCGGGATCGCGTTCGCACTATCGCTCGTCGCGGCGATCACCGGCGTTGCGCTCTATCTCGCGCCCGAGAACGCGTTACCGACGGCGAACCGCATCGCCGACTTCGTGTTCTTGAACGACGCGCTCTTCTGGACGCGCGATCACAAGATCGACACGGCGCTGCATCTGCATCTGCCCGATCGCGACGAAGATAACGAGAAGCTCCGGCTCATCACGATCGACGAAGCGTCGCTCAAAGAAACGAGCAAAGGCGGCCTCGGTGCGTGGCCCTGGGATCGCGGCATCTTCGGCAAGCTCCTGACCCGCCTCGGAAAAGCGGGTGCCGCTGCGGTCGCCTTCGACGTCGTGTTTCTCGAAGGCCAGCCGAAGACCGATCCCGCGTTCGTCGCCGGGATGAAGCACGTTCCGACCGTGCTCCCGTTTACGATCGATACGACCTCCGGCGGCTCGCTCTCGATCAACCCGATTGCGGACAGCCTGCGGCCGCACGTGGCATCGTCCGGATACACCACCGTCGACAACGTCGGCGGCTGGCTGACGGGTCAACCCGCCTCGATCGAATCGCTCGACGCGAACGGGAAGATCGTCGACCGCTACACGTCGCTCGCGGCAGCCGTCGTCGGGCTCACGATGAAAACGCGCCTCGAGTTGGTCAATAATTGGGAAGCGCGACTCGGCGACGAACGCATCCCGCTCGACGGTAACGGCAAGATGCTCATGGTGCCGTTTCTGACCAACGAGTTCGTGCAGCAGGCGAGCAAAGACGTCGCAACGCGCGCGGGCGCTGCGGAAGAGACGATGCGCATCTCGCAGACGCTGCCGTTCGTACAAGCCTACCGCGACCTCACGGACGACGATCTCAAAGGTTTCGCGCAAGGCGCGATCGTCGTGATCGGCACGACCTCGCAGGCGCAAGGCGACTTCGTCGTCACGCCCAACGGCCGCTTTCCCGGAGTGTTCTCGAACCTGCGCTTCATGGATCAGCTCCTGACGCATAAGTTTGTGCGCCGCGTGCCGATCTGGCTCGACATCACGCTCATCATCCTGATGCCGCTGCTCGTCGCGTTCGTCGTAACGCAACTCAAGCCGACGGTCGGCGTCGGAGTGTCGCTCGCGCTCGTCGTCGTGTATACGGCGGTTTCCGTCGGCGTGTACGCATACACGTTGCAGTGGTTGAACCTCGTGCAAGTCGACGCGTCGATGATCGCGGCGGCGCTCTTCGTCGCACTCTATCGCGTCGTCACCGAAGGCGCCGACAAACGCGCGATTCGCGAGATGTTCGGCAAGCATGTGAGCCCCGCGCTCGTCACCGAAATGCTCTCGCACGACGATCCGAAAAAAGGCCTCCAGCTCAGCGGTAAACGCGTCAAGGTGACGATCTTCTACTCGGATATCCGCGGCTTTACGGCGATGTCGGAGAACATGACGCCGGAACAGATCTATGGCCAGCTCAACGAGTATTTCGAAGAGATGTGCGCGATCGTGTTCAAGCACGGTGGGTACGTCGACAAGTTCATCGGCGACTGCTTGATGGCCGTGCACTCGGCCCCGAACCCGCACCCGGACGATGCGCGCGAGGCCGTTCTTTCCGCGATCGAGCAACAAGAAAAGATCATCGAGATGGCGGCGGCGTGGACCGCGCAGGGGCGCCCCGCATTTACGGTCGGCATGGGCTTGAACACCGGCGAAGTCGTCATGGGCAACCTCGGCTCGTCGACGCGCCTCAATTACACCGTCATCGGAGATAACGTCAACACCGCCGCGCGCCTCTACAACGTCGCCAAGGGCGGGCAGACGATCATCAGCGAGACGACCTACGATGAAGTCAAAGATCTCGTCGTCGTCAACGAACTACCGCCCGTGCTCGTGAAGGGCAAAGTCAAGCCGCTCCGGATCTTCGAAGTCGTTCGCAAGCTCCAACCGGGCGAAGCGAATCCTTCGACGCTGCTCGATCCGACGATCGTGCTCGAAGCCGTAATCGCGGGCGACCACTAGCGCACGGAATGCTCGACGCGCTCCATACCCTGATCCTCGCGCTCATGGGCCTCGCGGCGAGCGTGTTCGGTTCGATCGTCGGGCTCGGCGGCGGGTTCGTCGTCATCCCGATCATGCGCCTCTTCTTCGATATCGCGCCCGGGCAAACGGCGGGAACGTCGTTGTTGCTCGTGTTCGCGACCTCGATCGCCGCGGGCATCGCGTACATCCGGCAAAAGAAAGTCGACCTCGCGATCGGCAATCGACTCGCGCTCGGCGCGGTGCCGGGCAGCGTACTCGGCGTCATCGTGGTGCACAAGGTCAGCAACGCGGGCTTCGACGTGCTTTATGCGATCGCGCTCGTTACGCTTGCGATCAACGTCCTGCGCCCAAAAAAATATGACGAAATCGAACTGCGTGCGATCGTGCGCGATCCGTGGGTTTCCGCGGGCGTCGGCTTGGCGATGGGCTTCTTTTCGAGCCTCTTCGGTATCGGCGGCGGCGTCGTGCTCGTACCGTTTCTCCTGATCTACGGCCGCATGCAGCCGCATGTCGTCGCGGCGACCTCGACGTACGCCGTACTACTCACCGCGCCGATCGGCGTTTTCGCGCACATCGCTACCCGCGACGTGAATTGGGCGTATGCCGTGCCGCTCGTCGTCGGCGGTGTCGCGGGCGGAACGCTCGGCCCCGCGATCGCAAAACGCGTCAGCAGCCCGCTCCTCGTACGCTTGCTCGGCGTGGGTCTGATCTTTGCCGCGATCGGCATGATCGCGCGACACGTCCTCCCTCAGTGAGCGGCACGCATACGCAGCGGTAGACAAGGGCCGCTCCCTTTGCGGCAGGAAGCGGCCGAGCCGTGGAGACTTCCCTTCTCTCTTTGGGCTACGTCGCTTCGGCGATCACGTTTCTCGCGTATCTCATGCGTTCGCACATGCGGCTACGCCAGGTCGCAATCGCGAGCAACATCGTTTTCGTGATTTATGGCGCATCGCTCCGCATGTGGCCGGTGCTGATCCTGCACGCGGCGCTCCTGATCTTGAACGCGATCCGGCTCCGCGAGATCGTGCTGACGCAGCGTGCGGTTGCGGCAGCCCTGGATCGCACGGATCTTTCGCTCGAATGGCTCGCGCCGTATATGAAGCGCGTCCGCTTCGGACCGGGCGAAACGATCTTCCGCAAAGGCGATCGCGCCGACAAGGTGTACTGCGTGCTCAAGGGTTCGATCGAAATCGACGAAATCGGCGTGCTCCTCGGGCCGCGAACGCTCCTCGGCGAGATCGGCGTCTTTTCCCCAACGCATACGCGCACGCTCGGCGCCTCGACGCCAAATGGCGTGAGCCTCCTCGTCATCACGCGCGAAGAACTCCTCGGACTCTACCGTCACCACCCGGAATTCGGTATCTATTTACTGCAATTGATAACGAAGCGGTTGCTCGAAAACGAAGCATTGCGTCACGCGCACGAATTTACGCTGCTTCATGTTTCCGACAGCATCGTTGCCGACGATTGAGGTCATTCGCCGAAAAGCGTCCGGAAGAGCGGATGTAGCGGCGAGCGCTCCCGATCCGGAGAACGCTCGCGCGCGGGCGCGACCGAATCGAGCCGCCGCATCTCGAGCACTTCGAACACGACGAGGACCTTCCGGCAACGCGCGCACATCAAGTGCGGCTGTGGCTTGCGTTTGCGCAGCACTTCCATCGCGCATTTCTCGCAGCGGAGGATGTAGCGCTTCGGGCTCTCGGTACGCGGGGCCATCTTCCCGAGGTCGTGATAGATCGAGCGCAAGCCGAGCTCGCGCATTTTTGCCTTGAACGCGGGCGTGTGGCCGGGATTCATCTTCTTCCCGTGCAGCCACGCGTGGATCATCTCGTGGAGCAGCGTATCGCGGAGCTCGTCCGGCTTGTCGTCGAGGTGCTTCGGCGAGAGTTCGATCAGCGGTGGGCGATACGTGATGCGTCCCGCGACGTTCGAAAAACGCGCGTTGTACGCGATCCGGTACGTCGGGATCTCGCCATCGAAATGCTGGTAGTTGAGCTGAGCGAAGAGCAATTGCAACGAGGCGACATCGGGCAGCACGCGCATCGCTTCGAGCAAGGCGATCTGCTTTCCGCGATGCCGACGCGGGGACGGGCACGCCGTACCGCAAAAATCGCAAACGTGTCGACTCCGCCCGCCCGCGGCCTTCCGCCGCGACTCGCCTATCCGATCCTCGCCGTCATCGCCGTGCTCTTCCTCGGCATCATGGGCTACTTTCTCAAAGTCGGCTTCGGGACCGCGGGCGCGGCGCTCGGTACCGAAGCGAAGCCGCGGGAGCAAGGCGATGCGCGCATCGCGGCGACCGCCGTACCGGCACCGGCAGCCACGGACGCACCCGGCACCGTCGACATGCCGCAAAGCGGCACCGGGCCAGCAGCGGGCGCGGCGGCCGCTCCTCCCGCCGAGAGCGATGCGCAGCCGGGTAGCGCACCGTCGGGCTCTGCGGCGGGGGGGCCACCAGCGCCCGTCATGCAGATGCTCGTCGCACTCAAAGCCCGCGTTGCGAAGAATCCGAGCGACCTCGGCGCGATCGTGACGCTCGCGAACATGTATTCCGACGTCGGGAAATTCCCGCAAGCCGCCGATTACTACAAGCAAGCGGTCACGCTCGATCCGGCAAACCCGGACACCCGCACCGATTACGCGGTCGCGCTTCACGGTTCGGGCCACGATCTCGAAGCGCTCGCGCAACTCGATACCGTCCTTCGCGAATCGCCGAACTTTCCGCAAGCGTTCTTCAACCAGGGCGTCATCGCGCAGGCGATCGGGCGCCGCACGCAGGCGGCGAGCGCGTTCAAGCGCTTCTTGAAAGTTGCGCCGAACGATAAACACGCACCGGATGCGAAAGCGGCGCTCGCGGCGCTCGGGAGCTAGCACGATGCCACGGGTCGGTTTTCAAGGGATGCCCGGAGCGTTTAGCGAGGATGCGGCGCGCACGCTCGTCGCCGATGCGCAAACGCAAGGGTATGAGACGTTTGACGAGCTCGTCGCGGCCGTCGCCAACGGCGACGTCGATTTTTCGTGCATGCCCGTCGAGAACGCGATCTCCGGCAGCATACCGCGCGCGTACGATTTGCTTTCGCTCCACCATCCGCACGTCGCCGTCGTCGGCGAACTGATCTACGAAGTCGTACAAAATCTGATCGGTATCCCGGGGACCGTGCTTGCCGACGTACGCGAGGTCCGTTCGCACCCGGTTGCGCTCGAACAGGTGCGTGCGTATCTCGACGCACGGCCCACATGGACGCGCACCGTCGTCGCCGATACGGCGGGCGCGGTTGCCGAGGTTATGGCAAGCGGCGATCGCGGTGTCGTCGCGGTGGCGTCGGCGCTTGCGGCCACCCACTACGGTGCCTCGATCCTGGCGCGCGCGATTCACGACGATGAAGAAAATTTCACGCGCTTCTTTTTGCTCGCGCGTACGGATGCGACGTCGCACGATGGGAGCCGAGCGTGCGTGGCGCTCGATCTTCCGAATGCACCCGGCACGTTGCGCGATGCGCTCTCGGCATTTGCCGATCGCCGCATCAACCTGCGTTCGCTCGTCGCGCGGCCGACACACGCGAAGGCATTTCGCTATCGCTTTTATGTGGAGCTCGAGGGCGCGGACGACGCGCGGCTCACGCAAGCACTCGCTTCCGTCCACGGCGATTCGCGCATCCTCGGCCGATACTAAACGCTAGCTGCCCGTACGAACGCGGGCGGCAAGTTCGCGTACGCGGCTGTCGGCCGCGCTCGCGATGCCGTCGGCAACGCCATTGCGGTCGGCTTCCGACTTGTTGCGATTGAGTTTCCACGCGCCCATGATCGAGGCGACCGAGAGTTCGAAGCCGACGATCCCGCGGAGCTGCGCTTCGATATAGCTCGGCGGTGCATCCGCACTCGACCACGGTGCGGGGCGATCCGCTTCGTGTTTCGCGGTGAGCGTGTCGACGAGCGCGAGCAAGCGTTTCGGGTCGTCGAAAAACGTTATCGCGCCGCGGACTTCGACCGCGATGTAGTTGTACGTCGGCACGACCTTCCCGTCGAGGCGCTTTTGTGCGTACCAGCTCGGCGAAACGTAAAACGATGGCCCGACCCACGTTGCGAGCGCGGCGGGATTCGCCGTTTGCCATTGCTCGTTCGCGCGCGAGAGATGACCGATGATCGTCGCCCCCGCGGCGTCCGGCCGAAGCATCATCGGGAGATGCGTGACGACGGGCGCGCCATTGGTAACGGTGCAAAGCGTACCAAAACCGATCTCGGCGATGGCCTTATGTAAGACGTCGAGGCGCTCTTCACGCGCGTGCGGAGGGACGTACAATTTTCGATTCTCCGTTTTTGAAAACGTGCAAACATCGTAGAGTGGGAAGCCGCGTCTCAGAGCCGATCGGGAAGGCCTTCGCGATACATGATAAGCGCATCGTCATGTCGTTCGAGCGTCGTGACGATCGCCGGATGCGGTTCGGCGTACAATTCGGGATAGTCGATCTCGTCGAACAGCGCGCGAACCGGAAACGCGAGCCGTTCTTCGGTAAGTGAGAATTCGGCCCGCACGCCCGCCTTGTTGCCGCGCGCATCGAAACGGTGCCAGCACCCATTGAGGAAAAGCGCGTTCAGCGCATGGACCGCGTACCCCGCGCTCGCGTCATCGAGGAGCGTGAGTCGTTGATAGCAGAGCGCGGTCGGGATGCCGCGCCGCCGCAGAAGCGCTGCGAACAGATGGCTTTTCGGATAGCAGATACCCTCGCGGTATGCGAGTGCGTCGCTCGCGGTGCGCGTGACGCGATGCCCCTGGATATCCCACGAATGCCAGACTTCATCGCGCACGAAGTGAAAGACGCGCCGTGCCGCTTCGATGTCGTCGACATCGGCAAGTCGCGCCTCGACGAACGCGACGATCGCGGGCGCATCGCGATCGATCAGCGGCGCGACGTCGAGATACGCTGCCAGGTTTTCCACGGGCTACCTTGCCTTTCAAGGAAATAAAAAACGAGCACCGTACTCGAAGCTCGTTTATCATCGCTGTTTATCGGTGGCTAGCGCCCGCCGAAGAACACTCACATCAGATGATGAGCGTGTGGCCTCGGCGATTGCGATACCAGTAAAGAAGCATGTGCGTAGTTCTTATCACGCTACCGTGGGAAACGCAAGAGCGGCTACAGGACCGTCTTGTTGATGCGGTAGTTATTGCCGCGGAACACCGCGACGATCGCGCCGTCCTGGTTCGTGACATCGATATCGTACACGCCCGTGCGCCCCTTGCCACCTCGCTCTTGCGCTTTCGCCGACAGCACATCGCCGACTCGCCCGGGCGCCGTGAACGAGATCGTCGCGGCAAGCGCCACGTTCGCTTCGTTGCGCGAGTTACACGCAAACGCAAACGCGCTATCGGCAAGTGAGAACGTCACGCCGCCGTGCGCGGTACCGTGGCCGTTGATCATCGTCGCGACGACGTCCATCTCGACATGCGCGTAGCCCTCGCGCACCTCGACGATGCGGATGCCGAGACCCTGCGACACGCGATCGCGCCCGAGCATCGCCTCGGCGCACGCGCGCGCGAGGGCATCCGCGTCGGCGTAGCCGGCGAATGCCGGTGCCGCGATATCGTCCGTCGCCACGGTTAGTTCGTGGAAGGCGCGGCAGCGCGCGGCGTGCGGGTCTCGACGACGCGAAAGCGGTTTGCAACGAACGCGCTATCGGTGAGCGAGGCGTTACCTGCCGGGTTCGCACCCGTGACGTGGTAATCGCTAAACGCGGCCGATTGATTCACGAGCAACGAACCCGTAAGGTTTTCCGCGAGCGACACGCCCGCTTCGCGCGCATGTTCCTCCGCGGCCGCGAGCACGCCCGGATGCGTCGAGTAGACGACGGCCGTGATCGCGCCGTGCGCTTGCGCGTCGCGCGTTGCGAGCGTGAGCGATTCGTGCGTCCCAGAGGTTGCGATGATATACGTGATCGGACCGAACATCTCGCGACCGAACCGCGCTTCGTCTTTCGCGTCGAGCGCGATGACGAGCGGCGTGCGGACGCGAGCGTTCGGGAACGCGGGATTCTCGAGCGTCGCGCTCGGGCGTACGACGCCGCCCGCCGCGGCTTCCGTTTCGATCCGTTCGAGGGTTGCATCGCTTGCGATCGCACCGAGGATTTCGACCGCGCGTTCGGGCGCCGAGAGCAGGCCGTCGATCGCGCCGACGATCGCCTTGACGACCTCGTCGAACGAAATATGCTCGCCGTTTGCGACGATGCCGTCGCGCGGCACGAACAGGTTCTGCGGCGTCGTGCACATCTGACCGGAGTACAGGGAGAGCGACATCGCGAGGTTGCGCGTCATGCCCGCGAGATCGTCCGTCGAGTCGATCACGGCGGCGTTGATGCCCGCTTTTTCCGTGAAAACGATCGCCTTCGCATGCTCTTCGAGCCACGTCCCAAAGGCCGAACCACCGGTGTAATCGACGATCGCGATCTCCGGCCGTTCGGCGAGTTGTTTCGCGATCGGTGAAGCGAGTTCGTCGGCGACGAGCGCGACGACGTTCGGATCGTAACCCGAGTCCGCGAGCGTGTCGCGCAAGATCTTCACCGTCATCGCGAGCGGCAGCACGGCATGCGGATGCGGCTTGACGATCACGCCGTTGCCCGTCACGAGCGAAGCGAAAATCCCCGGATACGAATTCCAGCCCGGGAACGTCGTGCAGCCGATCACGAGGTCGATCCCACGTGGCACGATATCGAAGCGTTTATCGATGCGGATTGGCTCGCCCTTACCCTGCGGCTTCTCCCAATACGCGGTCGCCGGCACGGCGGTCATCGCGTCGTACGCATACGCAACCGCTTCGAGCGCGCGATCTTGCGCGTGCGGGCCGCCCGCTTGGAACGCCATCATGAAGCCTTGCCCGGTGGTGTGCATCGTCGCATGCGCCATCGCAAAGCTCGCTTTATTGATGCGCGCGAGCGCTTCCAGGGCCACGCCGACCCGCGACTCGATCGAGGCCATCACCCACGTGCGCATCGCGTTACGAACCGCCGGGACGAGCAGGTCGAGATCCGCTTTCGGATACGTGATCCCCATCGCAAGCCCGAACGCCGAGCGCTCGTCGCTCACCTGACCGATCGTGCCGGGCTGATCGAGCACGAACGGTTTCCCGAGCAACGCTTCGAACGCGGCCTTTCCGTCTGCCGCAGCCGTCTCCCCGTACACCCGCGGGCTCGCGGACTCGGGATACGCGCTCCAAAAGCCGCGGCTCTTGATCGTCGCGACCGCCATATCGAGCAAGCCACGGTGCTGGGCGAACCAGTTGGTCGAGGGCGAGGTATCGGCGAGATGCATCATATGCTCGTGCACTTCGGCGACGCGTTGGCGTTTCGCTCCGTGCGATACATGTGCGCGTGGCCACGAAGCGATGACCGTGAGGTAAGCCGCCTTACGACACAACCACGCGCCACGGCGTACGATCGTGGCTCCTACGCGCATTTCGCTCGCTTTTCGGAGGCGTCCCATGTTTCGTAACGCTCTCGTGGCACTCTCGATCCTCGCATCGACCGCGATTCCAAGCCTCGTGCTCGCGCAGACGACGGCAACCGAAAACCCGAGCATCTTCGTCTCGCACCCGACGACCGTCAAGGCCGATGTGATGACCATGGGACCTCTGCCGGAAAAATTGCAGGGCAAGCCGGTCGTCGTGCGCATTCACGCCGACTGGTGCCCGGCATGCAAGGCGACCGCCGCGACCTATGACGCCGTGCAGAAGAAATTCGCCGATCGCGTCACCTTCGTCGCCTTCGACGTGACCGACGCGAAGACGGCTGCCGCATCCGCCGAAAGAGCCAAGGAGCTCGGGCTCGGGAAGATCTTCGACGCGGACAAAGCCGCGACGTCGACGGTCGCGATCGTAAATCCGAAAACGGGCGTCGTTGCAACCTCGCTGTATAACGACAACGATCCGGCCGACTACGCACGGGCGATCGCCGCCGTTCGCGCGCAGCTCGGCAGCGTAAAGTAAATGGGCTTCGCCGCCCCGATCGCGCGGCGATGGGCGGCGGCCGTCGTTGCGGCACTCGTAATCGCGGGCATCGCGACGCTCGTCCATAGCGATGCCGGCACCCGGATCGAACTGCTCGTCGGATCGTGGCAGAACGCACTCGCGCGTTCGCTCGGCCCGACCGCACTCGCCGGCCCGCGGCTCTATCTCGTCGCGTTCATCGGCGGCCTCGCGGCGAGCCTTTCGCCGTGCATCCTCGGAACGTTGCCGCTCAACCTCGCCTTTATGGGCGCGGTCGGCGCGCCATCGCGCGCACGCGCGGCGGCGATCGCGGGCGGATTCGCAGGCGGCGTCGGCGTCGTCAACGTCATGCTCGGCCTCACCGCCTCGCTCTTCTTCGCCGTAATCGTCGTCTATCGATCGCCGATCAATATCGGCGTCGGCTTGCTGACCATCGTGATGGGGCTCTGGATGGCCGGCATCGTGCGGTTACCGACTCCGCAAATCGCCACGCACGTTTCGCCCGCCGGCCCGTTCGTTGCCGGACTCGTCTTCGCGCTCGTTGCCTCGCCGTGCGCGAGCCCCGTCCTCGTGACCGTCCTCGGTGCCGCGACGAGCGAGGGCGATCCCGTACGCGCCGTACTCGCGATGATCGCGTACACCGTCGGCTACACGGCGGTGCTGTTCGCGGCGTCGCTCTTCGCCGGCATCGTTCTCGCTTCGCGGAAACTCCTCGCCCACGGCGAGACGATCACACGTGTCGGCGCGGGTGCGCTCGTCGTCATCGGCGCGGGCACCGTCGCCTACGGCTGGGCGATCCGCTAAAACGTAATCTGCCCTACCTGCAAAATGCAATCGGCGTCGTACGATGCACGCATGAACGATCGACGGTTCGGCACGAGTATTCAAACGCAGATCATCGCGGGGTTCGCCGTGCCGCTCGTCCTGTTCGCGGCGGTCGTCGGCACCACGCTCTATGGCTTTTCCGCAGCCGATCGCGCAACGACGGATGCAGCCGAAGCCGACGGGCTTCGCGACCGCGCACGGGACGTGGCCGTACGGCTCGCCGCACTCGACTCCGCGGTTCGCGGCATAATGCTCGGCGTTGCCGATGCGAGCGCGGCCGCAAACGCCGAGGGCATCGCGGCAACCGACGATCTGTTCTATCTCAAGGCAAACGCCGCACCGGGCTCGACGACGGCGAGTGAGGCGACGCAGCTCCAACCGATCGTCGAACGACGCATCGCGATCGCCAGAAGCGGGCCGCTTGCTCGGAACCTCGGGCAGCAAAACGCCGATATGCGAGAAGCGCGGCGATTGACCGAGGCGCTTGCCGCAGAAGCCACCGTCACGTCGGAGAACGCGCACGAGCGCTACACGATCGCGGTCACCCGCACGCGTTCCGCAATCGTCGCGATCGTAAGTGTGGCGTTCGTCCTAACGGCCGCGATCGCGATCCTCTTTTCGCGCCGGCTACGGATACGTCTCGCGCGCGTGACGAACGCGGTCGAGCACATCGTTGCCGTCGACCTTGCGGGTCTCGGAGCCGTCCTGCATCGTCTCGCGCGCGGCGATCTCTCGCAATCCTATTTGTGCGAAAACGCAACCCTTCCGGTGCGCGGATCCGACGAGATAGCCACGCTCACGCGTAGCTATAATCTGCTCGCCCACGAGGTGCGCGCGATCGGCGAATCGACCGCGACGGCACTCGCGCACCTGCGATCGATCGTTGCGAGCGTCACGACGACGGCGACGCTGGTCGCGCAGAGCAGCACCGACGTGACTGCGGCATCGGCGCAGGCGGCGATCGCGGTCGAGCGCATCGCCGAATCCGCGGCAAACGTCGCAAACGATGCGCGGCTGCAGGCCGTCACGCTCGCTACGACCGGGGCAGCGGTCGAACAACTCGGACGCGCGATCGAAAACATCGCGGCGGGAGCAGCCGAGCAAACGTCGGCGATCCAGACGGTTTTCCTGACCGTGCGCGGGCTCGACGACCGAATCGGCACCATCCACGCACACGGGAGCATGCTCGCGAAGAGCGCGCAAGAGACCACTGCAGAAGCCGCCGCCGGATCGCGCGCGATCGATGCCACGATCGCAACGCTCGATCGCCTTCGCACCGATGCCGATGCTGCCGCCGGTGCGATGGGTTCGCTCGAACGCCGTTCCGACGATGTGAAGGCGATCGTCGAAACGATCGAGCTGATCGCCGATCAAACCAACATGCTCGCGCTCAATGCCGCGATCGAGGCCGCCCGTGCGGGCGAACACGGCCGCGGCTTCGCGGTGGTCGCGAACGAAGTTCGGAAACTCGCCGAGCGCGCCTCGCAAGCGACCCGTGAAATCGGCACGATCATCGGCGCGATGCGCGGCGAAACGGATAGCGCGGCGGCGGCGATGCGCGGCTCGGCAGCATCCACCGAAAAGAACAAGACGGCAACCGATCGCGTCGCGACGGCACTCGGCATCGTGTCACGATCCGTCGACGATACGAGCCGCGTCGCTAGCGACTTAGCGCGCGATGCGGGCGAGATGCGTTCCTCGAGCGCGACGCTTGCATCCACGATGGGCAACATCGCCGCGGCCGTCGCGCAAAACGGCGCCGCGACGGACGAGATGCGCGTGGCCGCACTCGGCGCGACCAATGGGATCGCACCGCTCGCCGCAGCCGCCCGTACGCAATCGACTGCGGCACAGGCGTCGGCAAGCGCAGCGGCCGAGCTCGCGACCGGCGTTGCGCAAGTCTCGGCAACGGCAGTCGCGCTCCAAGCACACGCCGAACGCCTTCGCTCGCTTATGGCCGCGTTCACCGTCGGCGAGCGCGCGACGGACATCGCGCCGTTCGCTGTAGCGTCGTCGCCGATGCTCGGCGCGCTCGCGTAGGTAGCGCGCGATTACGTCGCGAGGAAGCGCGCGAGTTCCGCGCCTTTCGCCGCATCGAACGAACCGCTCGTACGCGCGACGATCTCGCCCGCGCCGTCAACGACGAACACCGCAAGATCGTTGTCGTCCGGGATCGCGAGCGTCGCGCGAAACGCTTTCGCATCCGTGTAAACGAGCACGACGGAATCGCGCGCGGCCGGTTCCGTGACCGCGGCGCGGATCGTCGGCTCGATCATCTTGCGCATCATCTTCGCCTGACTCGGCAAGATCAGGAACACGAAGCCCTGCGTCGCGGCACCCGGCGTGAGATACGGCGTCACGAACGGTACCCACGTCATCACCTTCGGCGCATGATCCGGCTTGAACCCGACGACCGCAAGCGTGGTCTTGCCGGCGAAGCTCGCGGGAAAAGCACGCGTCGTGCCCGCGATCGTATCGCCCGTGCAACTCGGGAACGCACTCACGCGCCGAGCACCGCGTGCGCCATCGCCATCGCCGCATCGTACTCGGCCATAACGACCTTCATGTCGTTCAAGTGCTCGACGGTCGGCGGTTGGAACGAGCTGCCGATCGCGCCCGCGAGGCCCTGGAGACGCTCGCGGATCATGTTCGGCCGCCCGATCGTATCCTCGTCGTGCATGGGGTTCGAGGTCAAGCGCGCGAGCAGACGATCGAGTGCGCGACGCTTCGCTTGTGCCGCAGCGTCGGTCTTGCCGCGAAGTGCGCGACGTTGCGCGTCGATGCGGTTGAGCGCGACGTCGACTGCGGAGAATGCCGCGTTCACCTTGGTGAGAAACGCGTAACGCTCCGTCTGCGCGCCGATGTCGAACGGGCTCGCCGGATCGTTTTGGTAATCGATCGTTTCCGTAAACGTTTTGCCATCGATGTGGAGCCGTGCGGTATACGTACCGGGCACGACATCCGCGCCGCTATCGGGTCCACGGAATTGGAACGACGCGCCGTGCCATTTTACCGGCGCATCCGCCGTGCCGTCCCAGACGACGCGGTTGATGCCGACGTCGTTCGAAATGTTCGGCTTCAAGCCGCCCTCGGCCGTTTCGTGCGTTCCCGCGATGTGGCGGACCACGGTGCCTTGCGCGTCGAGGATCTCGAGCGACGGACGCGTCTTCGCTTTCTTCACTTGATAGAACGCGATCGTCGCGCCGCCCGCCGGATTATCGCCGACGAAGATGTTGTTCGGAAGCGAACCCGCATCCCAGGTTTCGATCGGCGCGAAATTCGCATACTTGTACGCGGTGCGGATCGGATAGAGATACGCGCCCGCACGATGCGCGGTTGCGAGATTTTGCAGCGGTGCGAGATCGTCGAGCACGAACACGCCGCGCCCGTGCGTTGCGAGCAAGAGATCGTTATGCGCTGGCTGCACGCGGATGTCGTACACGGGAACGGTCGGCAAATTCGCTTGCAAGCGCGTCCACGAACCGCCGCGATCGAGCGAATAGAACAGCCCCTGTTCGGTGCCCGCGTAGAGCAGATCGGCGTTCTTCGGATCTTGCCGGATCGTACGCACCGGGTAGCCCGCGGGCAAGTTCGCCGCGATCGATTTCCAATGCGCCCCGAAGTCATCGGTGAGATACGCGTAGGGTGCGCGATCGCCGAGATCGTGCCGGTCGACGTTGAGCACCGCGGTACCGGCGGCGAAACGTCCTGCGTCGATCGCTTCGATGCGTCCGTATTTCGGTAACCCGGCGGGCGTGACGGCATTCCACGTCGTGCCACCATCGCGTGTCAGGTGTACGAGGCCGTCGTCCGTGCCGACCCAGATCGTCTGCGCGTCGATCGGCGAGGGCGCGATATCGAGGATCGTGTCGTAGTATTCGGCACCCGAGACATCGAGCGAGATCGGGCCGCCGGAGACGCGCTGATGCTGCTTCTCATTCCGCGTCAGATCGGGCGAGATCGGGGTCCACGTGCGCCCGCGATCGGTCGTGCGGAACACGACGTTACCACCGAAGTACGCGATGTGGCCGTCCGTCGGATCGAACGCGAGCGGCGAATTCCAGTTGAACCGGTAAGCGTTCTCGGCCGTTCCTTTCAGGCTCGTGAATGCATCGTTCGGGAAGGGCGAAACGTCGATCGACTGCTTCGCTTTCGTATCGTAGATCGAAAGCGCGCCGTCTTGCGTGTCCGTCCAGAGAAGCGTTGGATCGAGCGGATCGGGCACCGCCCACACGCCGTCGCCGCCCGCGATCGCGTACCAGTCGCGGTCGAGCACGCCGACGCCGTTCTTCGTATCGCTCGGCACGCACCAAGAGCTATTGTCCTGGAGCCCCGTGCAGATCGTGTAGGTCGGCGTTGCGCCGAAACCGACGTGGTACGTCTGTGCGAGCGGCACGTTCGCGGGCCAATTCCACGTCGCGCCGCCATCGTTCGAGATCACGAATCCGCCATCGTTGCCTTCGATCATCCGCTTCCCGTCGCGCGACCACCAGAGCGAATGGTTATCGACGTGCAGGTTCGTCGCGAGCTTCTTGAACGTCGTGCCGCTATTTTTTGACTCGACTAAATACATCGAGAGCCCGACGATGTGTTTTTCATTCGTCGGATCGATTTCGAGATGGCTGAAATAGAACGGGCGCTGGCCTGCAAGCGTATCGGCGGTTGCGAGTTGCCACCGCTCGCCGCCATCGGTCGAGCGCCAGAGCACGCCGCTCTTCGATTGGATCTCCGCCCACACGAGGTTCGGCTTGCCATAGGCGACCGCGACGCCGATGCGCCCCATCATGCCGCCGGGAAGCCCGTGTCCGGAGAGCTTCGTCCACGTGCGCCCGTTATCGCGCGAACGATACACGCCGTCGGCAGCCCCGCCGCTCGTGAACACCCACGGCTCGCGACGATACTGCCAGATGCCCGCGAAGATCGTATCGGGATGTTTCGGATCCCAAGCGATGTCCGATGCGCCCGAGGACGGGCCGACGTACAGCGATTTCGTCCACGTTGCGCCGCCGTCGCTCGTGCGGTACACGCCACGGTCGGCAGAGTCTTTCCACGGATCGCCGAGCGCCGCAACGATCGCGACCTTCGGGTTGCGCGGATCGATCAGGATGCGCGCGATTTGCGACGTGTTCGCAAGGCCGAGATGCTTCCACGATTTGCCCGCGTCCGTCGACTTCCACATGCCGTCGCCGAACGAGACGTCGTTGCGCGGATTCGCTTCGCCCGTGCCGACCCACACCGTTTTGTCGTCGTTCGGCGCAACCGCGATCGCGCCGATCGCACCGACGGGCTGCTTCTCCCAGACGGAGCTGAAGCTCGTGCCGCCATTCGTCGATTTGAAGACGCCGCCGCCGGCGCCGCCGACGTAATACAGAAACGGATCGGTGTCGCTTCCGGCAACCGCCGAGACGCGCCCACCGGAAATCGCGGGGCCGAGAACGCGGAACTTCAACGTATCGACGGCCTTCGGCGCGATGCGCGAAAGTGGCGGTTGGGGCGCGGCACCTGCCGCGTGAAGCGATGCGGCCAAGAGGACCGTGCCGGCAAGCAAGAACGACGCGATACGCATAGCCGTTTGTTGCGTTATGCGATACTGCTCCCTTCTTGGTACGGTCCCCGCACGCGAGCCGGGCTCCCCGTTAGACGCGCACGATCTATAGCGATTGTACGTACGCCGCTACGGCGGCGACGTCGCGTTCGCTCAGCGTTTTCGGGAACAGCGCGGGCATCGGCATCTTCGGGTTCTTGATGACGGCGATGGTTGCCGCCAGATCTTTGCGCGCCTTCTCGTTCACGAGCGCCGGGCCGATGCCACCGCCCACACCCGATGCGCCATGGCACCCCGTGCAATTTTGCGCGTACACGATGCGGCCCGCGGCCAGCGGATCGTTCGCGATGCCCGCACTCGCATTGCCGTTGGTAACATCCGAAAGCAGCGCGATCTGCGCGGCGTGCTTGCCATCGGAAATCGAGGAGAGATACGCATGAATCTTGCCGACATCCGCATCGCTCAACAGTGCCGTGCTATACGGCGGCATCTCGCCGCGCGGTTTGCGCAATTGTTGCGTCAGCGCCGCGAGCGGAAGCGTGTGCGGCGCGAGCTGCACGCCCGCATTCCGATTCCCCTGGCCGACCGTGCCGTGGCATTCGTAGCAACCGTTTTTCATGAACAGGGCAGAGCCCGCGGCGACATCGCGCGACGGTTCCGCACCGACCGAGCCCGCAAGTGTCAATGCGAGCGCACATACGGCGACGATCGAAGTGATGCGCATGTTACCTCCCCTGCGTGACGACGTCGAGTAGCGCGGGCTTGCCGGATTTGACGATCTTGATCGCGCGCGCGAGTGCGGGGCCGAGCCGCGTGGGATCGGTGATCGGCTCTTCGGCATAGACTCCATAGCCTTGCGCGATCTTCGCGTAATCGATCGCGGGGTCGTCCATCACGGTCCCGATGAATGCGCCCGCCGGATTACGATCGCGGCGATCCGCGATGCGCGTGACGTGCATCAGCTCTTGATGCCAAGCGCGATTGTTGTGCACGATCGTTAGCAACGGAATCTTATGATGCGCGGCGGTCCACAGCGCACCCGGCATGCAGTTGAGCTCGCCATCGCCCACGATGTTCACGGAAAGCCGTCCGAATTCGCGATTCGCGAGTGCCGCGCCGACCGCTGCGCCCATCTGGTATCCGACGCCCGCGCCGCCCGCATGACCGATGTAGTGATGGAACTTGTTCATGTCCCAGAGCCGCTGCGGCCACGCGCCAAGGAATGTCGACTGCGAAACGAGCGACCAATCGTCGTGCTTGATCTGACTCCAGAGCTCCATGCACATCCGCGCGACGCTGATCGGCGACGAATCCCACCCGACCGCCGCTGCTTCTTTATCCGTCGCCCGCCGCGTGAGAAATGCCGCGCGATACTTGGCGGCGCGCGCGTCGTTCTGCGCGATCCGCGATGGCGTCAGTGCTTTTTCGACCGCCGCGATGAGTGACGGGAGCGATGCTTCGGCGTCCGCACCGATCGAGATATCCGAGGGATAGAAGCGCTGCCGATCCTGATAGTTTCCGCTTCCCGCAAGTAGTTCCGAATTGATGTCGACGACTTTCGTCCCCGGCTTGATCTTCGAACGCGTCGCACGCTCGACGTGATCGACGACATCTCCAACCACCTGAAAAAGATTGTCGTTTTCCAAATTGACGATGAGGTCGCTCGCGCGAACGGCCGCCGGATCGTAGCTCTGGTTTAGGTAGTGGTCCGTCGGGAAGTTCATGCGGCCGAGCGTATCGACGACGGGTGCCTGCAAGAGTTCGGCGAGGCGCACGAGGTTTGCCATGCCATTCGCGGTGCGCGCGTGTCGGCCACTCACGAGCACCGGATCGGTTGCGTTCACCAGCATCGATGCGACGGTCGCGATGCTCTCCGCATCGGCCACGGCCATGCGCACGGGATGCAGCACGGGGATCGGCGGTGCTGGCGCCGTCATCGGCGCTTCGGCGAGATCGGCATCGACGACGATCATCGCCGAACCCATCGGCGGCGTCATCATAAGCGAGAACGCGCGCTGCACCGATTCGCGGAAGTGCACGAGCGACGCGGGTTGATCGTCGTATTTGATGTAGCCGCGTACGATTTCCGCGACGTCGTTCGCCGTGTGATTCCATTCGGCACCGGGGCGCCGCGAGGCCGCATCCGCGATATTTCCGATAAGGATGAAGATCGGCACGCGGTCGGCCCACGCGTTGTAGAGCGCCATCGAAACGTGTTGCAACCCGACCGTATTATGCACGACGATGCCCATCGGGCGCCCGGCGATCTTCGCGTACCCGTGGGCGATCGCGCCGGAAATCTCCTCGTGGACGACCGTCAGCCACTCCGGCTTCGCATTGCCGCCATAATTGACGAACGATTCCTGGATGCCGCGAAACGTGGAGCCAGGCATCGAGGCGAGATACGTCAGCCCGAGGCTCTTCACCACATCGACCATGTAATCGGAGCCTGCGTTTTTGACGTGCTCGCTACTTCCGGCGGGCACCATTTCCGTTTCCGCCGCCATCAAGCGCGGTGATGGCAAGGCGACGTTTCCGGAAGCCTTCGCCGCTTCCGCCGGGCGGGTGCCGCGAACCGCGGCCGCGCCTGCCGCCGCACCCGCCGTAGCGATGCCCGCGAGAAATGCGCGCCGTCTGACGCCGGATTCCGGATCGATGCTCAAGCGATCTCCTGACGAGGAAGCGGTGCGCAGATTCGATGCATCGGATTCGCGCAAGCGGCAAGATTCCTTCCGTGGCATAAGCGCGCCGCGGAGATTTCATCCAAAAGCGCATGGGCGGCTTCTTCCGCGTCGCGACGTAACGCGAACACCGCAAACGCGTGGCAGAAGTGAGCTAGCCGGAAACCAACCAAAGCATACCGAACCTGCGCGCATGATACGCACCCTGCTTCGCTCGGCCGCGGCACTCGCCGCCATCGCACTCGTAATCGGGGGTGGCCCGCTCCGCGCGGCGAGCGGACCGAACGCCGGGGTCGACCTCGCCGATCTCGACCCCACGTGTAAGGCGTGCGACGATTTTACGCGCTTCGCAACCGGCGGCTGGATGAAGCATCATCCGATGCCACCCGCCTACTCTTCGTGGTCGCCGTGGAACGAGTTGCAAGACCGCAATCAGGCGATCTTACGCACCGTCGTCGAGAGCGCCGCGAAGGATACGGCGGCGACGGGCGATACGCCGCGCATCGGCGGCTACTACCGGGCGTGTATGGACGTCGATGCGCAGACCGCGCGCGGCGTCGCCCCGATCTCGGATGAACTCGCGGCGATCGCCGCCGTCTCCGACCGCGCCGGGTTCCAACGCGAACTGATCCACGTGACGCCGCTGATCGCAACGGCGGCAGCGGTCGACTTCCCGCACGCACCGCTCATGGCGATCGGGAACACCGCCGATCCGCGCGATTCGAGCCGCCAGATCGCATCGCTCATCCAAAGTGGGCTCACGCTTCCGGATCGCGAGTATTATCTTGCGCCGCAATATGCCGCGCAGCGCGCCTCGCTCCTCGCGTACGGTACGCAGATCCTCACGCTCGCGGGAAGCGACGCGACGACGGCCGCATCCGAAGCGAAGGCCGCAGTCGGTGTGGAAACCGCGCTCGCCCGCGCATCGATGAAGCGCGAAGATATTTTCGATCCGCAGAAATCATCCGGGCCGAAGAACCTCCTCGCGTTTGCCCAGGTGCAGAAGCTCGCGCCCGCGATCGACTTCCCCGCATACTACGCCGCCCTGCACGTGCCAACGACGGGCACGACCGACGTCGCGACGCTCGTCTACTTCCACAAACTCTCGGGCCTGCTCGAAACGCTCCCGGTCGCCGACCTCAAAGCGTACCTGAAGATGCAGTACGTCAGCGCGAACACGCGGGTGCTCGGCAAGCCGTTCGACGATGCGGCATTCGCCTTTACGAAGGCGCTTACGGGGCAAAAACAGGAGCTCCCGCGGTGGAAGCGTTGCCTCGCCGCAACGAGCAACGCGATGCCCGAAGCGCTCGGCAAACTCTTCGTAGCGAAAGCCTTTCCGCCGGCCGCCAAAGCCCGCGCCGTCGCGATGGTCGATAACCTGCGCACGACCTTGCGTGCCGACGTCGCGGACCTCCCGTGGATGACGGCGGCAACGCGGAAGCAGGCCCTCATCAAGCTCGATGCGATCCGCGAGAAGATCGGCTATCCCGATCGCTTTCGCGACTACTCCGCACTAACGATCGGCGACGATCCCGTCGCCAATCTCGCAAACGCGCGCGCATTCGCGCTCTCGTTCGGCATCGCGCAAATCGGCAAGAAAACGGACCGCTCGCTTTGGGCGATGGAACCGCAACTCATCAACGCGCAATACGACCCAACGAACAACGACATCACGTTTCCCGCGGCGATCCTCTTACCGCCGTTCTTCGACGCAAGCGCGGACGACGCACCGAATTACGGTGCGATCGGCATGGTGATCGGTCACGAGATGACGCACGGATTCGATAACACGGGGCGCCAGTACGATGCGAAGGGCAACTTACGCGACTGGTGGACGAAGCCGGACGCGACGGCGTTTGCGAAGCGCTCGTCGTGCATCGTGAAAGAATACGACGGGCTCACCGTCGTCGGGACGCAGAAGCAGAAAGGCGTCCTCGTCCAAGGGGAAGCGATCGCCGACTTCGGCGGCCTGACGATCGCGTATCGCGCCTTCGAAAAAGCGCAAAAGGGCAAGCCGCGCCGCACGATCGACGGCTACACGCCGGAGCAGCGCTTCTTCCTCGCTTTCGCAAAGATCTGGGCCGAGAACGCAACCGATAAGTCGCTTTCCCTCCAGGGGCAATCGAACGAGCACTCGATCGGCCGTAACCGCATCTTCGGAACCTTGCAGAACATGCCCGAATTCGCAGCGGCGTTTCACTGCAAGAAGACCGATAAGATGGTCGCCGCATCGCCGTGCGAGATCTGGTAGGAAACGCGCTCTCCGACATCGGCGCGAGGAGCGATGCCGCGGTATCGCACGCCCATACGGTGCGCGAGCCCGTTACGGACGCCGTACTCCGCGACACGCCCGCGCGCCCCGACTATTGGTACGGTCACGGCTATGAGGTTTCGGTCCCGCTCGACGACGAGCGCTTCGCGCGTTTCGTCGCCGACGGGCGAAGCCGATTCGCTGGCCGGCCCGACGTACTACGATTCATTATCCTCGAAGAGCGCGCACCCGGTATCGGCGCGGCGCTCACGGACCTTCCGCCAGGAACGATCGTCAACCGCGAGCGCATCTTCGTTTGGCGAAGCGCTCCCGTGGATGCGAACGTCGATGACGCGCGCGTAACGCCGATCGCATCCGACGACGATGCTGCATGGGAGACGATCGCAATGTTGCTCGCGGGCGACGCACCCACCGACCAGGCCGCTTTCCACCGGTGGTCCGCAGCGCGGTGGCGCGCGGGTTCCCGTAGCGGGCAAATGCATCTCGTGGGGATACGGATCGAAGGCGAACTCGTTGCCTACGCCGGCATCGCCATCGCCGAAGATGGATCGCTCGCACGATGCCTCACGCCCGTTACCGCACCCGCTTGGCGGAGACGCGGTTTTTTCTCCGCGTGTATGCGCGAGCTACAGGCCTTCGCATTCGCATGCGATCTGCCGATGATCGTCATTGCAGCCGAGCCGGATAGCGCGCAAGAACGGCTCTATCGCTCGCTCGGTTTCGAACCGGTCTCGGAGCGCACTGGCTACGCTATATCGCTCGTATCGGGAACGACGTCGAGCCCCGCAAACGCGAGCGCGACCACCGCATTCACGACCTGAGCCGGATCGCGTAGCGGATCTTGCTTGTACCACTCGACGATCGAATTCGACATCCCGAACAACAGCCGCGTCGCGAGCCGTGGCGGGACCATCGTCCGCACCTCGCCCGCCGCGATCGCTTCGCTCATCAGGAGCGCGATGCGGTCGTCGAACGCGCGGCGACGCACGATCGCATCGCGTTCGGTAAGCGAATTTCCGCGAACGCGGAAGAGTACGGCGAGCTCGGGGAGCAGCTGCGTCGTCGTTTCCGCGACGCGGCGCACGATATGGCGCAAGCGATCGACCGCCCGTCCGTCGTTCGCGCGTGGCTCTTCGAGGATCGCGGAAAGGGCCACGAGCGCGCGATCGAGCCCACGTGCGAGGAGCGCTTCTTTCCCGGCGACGTGATGGTAGATGCTGGCCTTGGTGATCCCCGCCGCGCGCGCGACATCGTCCATCGAAGCGCCGTCATACCCGCGCTCGGCGAAAACGCGAAAAGCGATATCGCAGAGTGCATCGCGGTCGAGCGATTTGCGTGGCTCCATCTGCGCTAGAAGTGCGTGACGGAACGGATCGTCCCCCGTCGAAAGCGCAAGGATGCAAACCGCTGCAAGCGCGCCAGCGCTCTCGGACGACCGCCTCCGCGATCTCTTCCGCAACATGCTCACGCAGCGTGCCGTGGACACGCGCGGGTTCCAACTCAATCGGCAAGGCAAGATCGCGATCGCGATGGGCTCCGAAGGTCACGAGGCGGTGCAGGCCGGCACCGGGATGGCGTTCGTGCGCGGCAAGGACGTGCTCTACCCGTATTATCGCAATACCGGAATAACGCTCGCCTGCGGCTTCTCGCTCGACGATCTCTTCCGCTCGCAGTTCGCGCGCGCGACCGATCGCACGAAGGGCCGTTCGATCATCAACCACGTCACGGATAAGTCGAAGGGCATCGCTTCGATCAGCTCGATCATCGCCGCGCAGTGTACGCACGGCGTCGGCGCGGCGTACGCATTCAAGCTGCGTAAGGAAACCGATCGCGTCGTGTTCTGCACCTTCGGCGAAGGAGCGACGAGCCAAGGCGAGTGGCACGAGGCGATGAATTTCGCCGCCGTGCACAAGTTGCCGATCGTGATGATCTGCGAGAACAACCAGTGGGCGATCTCCACACCGATCGGCATGCAGATGAAAAACCCGGACGTCGCGGCCAAAGGCAAAGGCTACGGGATGCCCGCGGTCATCTGCGATGGCTTCGATCCGCTCGCCGTGTACGCCGCGGTCCATGAAGCGCGCGAACGTGCCGCCGCCGGCGATGGACCGACGCTCGTCGAGGCCAAGTGCTATCGCTTTCTCTCGCATACCACGGACGACGACGATCGCACGTATCGCAGTAAAGACGAAGTTGCGGATGCGCGAAAAAACGATCCCGTGCCGAAGTTCGAAGCGTACCTCCTCGAACGCGGCGTGCTCGATGCGGCGAGCGCGGAGGCGATGCGCAAAGAAGTCACGCAGCTCGTGAACGATACGACGGATGCGATCGAGCGCGAACCGATCCCCGAAGAGCACGATCTCTACGGCAACGTGTACGCGGGCGAAGAGAGCCCCTGGATTTAAGCGGGCTACAGCGGCGGTAGCATCTCCCGTGCGGGTGCGGGCCAGATACGCCGGAACGTCCCTTCGGCTTCGATCACCGTTCCATCCGTTTCGACGGTGATCTCCGTCGGCCGCATCTCGGGGCCGTCATAACGGTACCGGCTCCCGTCCGCGCCGAGCGATAAACACGTTAGCCGCCGCTGTCCGCGCGAGGCCCGTAACGTCGGCAGATCGAGGGCGACGACATGCAATTCGGCGCTCTGCCCTTCCTCGAGCGCGAGGCGACGGATCGCGCACGTCACGCCTGCCGGCGTACCGGAAATCTCGACATCGTATGCGGAGTACAGCGGCGCATCGAGCATGCCGCCATCGACGCGCTTCCACGTGCCTTCTTCATCCGCTTGGCCCGCGAAACGCTCTTGCGCGACGCCGATCGCTTCCGCCGAAAGCGCACGCGCGAACCCGCGCGAGTCGCATGCGATTTCATATCGCAGACGCAACGGCCGACCGTCGCGTACGGCGATCGTCACGCCGTCGACCGAGATGCCGTTTTCGCCGAAACGCATCCGCGCGTGCGCGAGCCCGTCGCCCGTCCACGACCGCCACATAAGGGTTCGCTGTTCGATCACGGCGTTTCGCTTCGCAGGGGATCGGGTGGCATCATCCCGGCATCCGTCGCGGCCATGCGGCGCGCTTTCGCCGAATAGACGCGCATTTCGGCGATATCGCGCGGGAACAAGAGCCCGAGCGTCCAGTCGAAGGCCACACGTAAGCGTCGGTCGAGCCCCGGTAAGCGCGAGAGATAATACGCACGCCACATGAGCCACGCGATGAAGCCCGTGAGGATGAAATCGCCCGGCAGTTGCGCGACGCCACGCCGCGCGCCGAGCGAGGCCATCGTCCCGAGCGAATCGTAGC
Source organism: Armatimonadota bacterium (assembly GCA_037441145.1). Lineage (GTDB taxonomy): Bacteria > Vulcanimicrobiota > Vulcanimicrobiia > Vulcanimicrobiales > Vulcanimicrobiaceae > JBBISR01. Next base: position 50,845 of record JBBISR010000009.1, on the reverse strand, counting down.
GAAACGGTTTCGTCGGTTCGCCGCGCAGCGTCGCGATGAGGTTATCGGCAAGCGCCGGGCCTTCGCGAATCGCGTGCTGCGCGGTCGCCGGATACCAGGTATTCGGTTTCTCCGTGGGCACCCACGCGCAATCGCCCAGCGCCCATACGTCCTCGTGCCCGATCGCACGCATCGCGCGATCGACGAAGAGCCCGCCGTTGCGCGCGTGCTCGAGCGGCAAGTCCTTGACGATCTGCGGCGGCCGCGCGCCCGCACTCCAAACGACCGTCGCGCTCTCGATACGCGTGCCACTCGCGAGGGTGACGCCATCGCGGTCGAGCGCCTTCACCTGATCGCCCATCATCACGCGCACGCCACGCTCGCGCAGATTCTTGCCCGTGTATTCGCCCATCTTCGGCGGTAAATCGCCGAGCAGTTTCATCCCGCCCTCGACGAGCACGATCGCCACTTCCTCGATGCGTATCGAACGATAATAGCGAACGATCGACCGGAACAGATCGACGAGCTCGCCAACGGCTTCGCAGCCCGTATAGCCCCCGCCGACGACGACGAACGTCAGCAACCGCGCACGTTCGACGGGATCCGTTGCGATGTCGGCGGTCTCAAGCGCGGCGATGATGCGATTGCGGAGCGTCTCGGCATCTTCGAGCGTCTTGAGCGGAAGCGCGTGTTCGGCAACGCCCGGAATATCGAATGTCGAGGTGACGCTTCCGAGCGCGATCACGAGATGGTCGTACGCGATCGTCTCGTGAAAGTCGGCCGCGATCGTGTGCGAGAAGCGCACCGTGCGCGCGGGGATATCGATATTTGCGATTTCGGCAAGCACGAACTGCGTGCGCTTGAGCTGTGCGCGTAGCGGCGTGACGATGTGCCGAAGTTCGAGATTCCCGGAACTTACTTCCGGCAGCATCGGCGTGAAGAGCTGGTAATTCTCGCGGCTGACGAGCGTGATCTCCGCTTCGCCCGGGCGCAGCTGTCGTTCGAGACGGCGCGCGGTTGCGAGGCCCGCGAACCCACCGCCGAGGATGACGATGCGTTTCATGCGCGCGGCACCCCGAACCACGGATGGACCCAAGGATGCCATGCCATCAGCACGACGAGCAGCATTCCCGAAACGACGAGCGTCCAGAGCACGACGCGCGCCACGCGCGCCGATACGTCGATTTCCCTACGACCTGCCATCGATCTCCCTCGAAACGGCTCCACCGCGGAGACGATTCGGCACGACGCGCCTCAATCATCGAAAACGCCCCGTGCCGCAAGGCCGCGTACGGCAAGGCACCGCGCCGCATACCGCTCCGCGCGCCGAAGCGCCGCAGCATCGCGCCCGACAACCCCGGCGATCGCGTGCCACGTTTGGATCGCATTCCGGCGGATGAGGTGCGCGGCCATGCTCCGGCGTTCGGCTTCGGCGAGCGGCGCTTCTTCACGATACGCCGCGACGAACTTGCGGAACGCCGCGGGATCGAGCGGCGCGTCGTCGTCGGCGCGCGCGTGCTCGTCGGCGGCGGCCGCGACGTCGTAGACCCGTTCGGTTTCGTGGGCGAAATCGAAATCGATGAGCGCCGTCGTCACACCGTTTTCGCGCACGATGTTCTCGGGGTGCGGATCGCCGTGCACCACACAGTGCGGCAGCTCGGTGATGTGCGGCGCCACCCACACCGTCGCCGTCGCGAGCGCCGCGATCAACCCGTCCCACGGCAGCGCGCGGGCGATTGCCGGATCGTTCGCAAAGCCCTGAAACCGTTCGCGCAACCACGCGAACTGCCCGAGCGTGCGCGAGGAGCGCATACCCGTGCGGAGATGGATGTCCTGCGCGGCGCGGTGCACTCGCGCGAGCGCCCGCGCGTTTCCATCGGCGGCAGCCGCATCGCGCGCGCCCGTCGTCCCCGGAACGTACGGAAACACGCCGACGTATGAGCCCTCGTCGAGCAGAAGCGTCGCCCCATTCGCGTGCGCGAGCGGGGCCCGCACCACGCTCGTCCGCGCGGCGAGATGCGCGAGCACGTTATGCTCGAACGTGAGCGCGGCGCGCGCGACATGCAGCCGACCGTAGCGGCGCACCGTCACCTCGCCGACGCGCCACACCTCGTTCGTGATGCCCGTCGCGAAGCGCACCGCCGGCTTCGTCGGATCGACCGCGACGCCGAATTCCGCAGCGATACGTCGCGCGTCGTCCGCCGTCATCCGCGCTCCGCACACGCGAGGATGCGCGCGCGTAACGCGTCGCCGACCCGCCGCGCGTCGGCGGGCAGCAGTGGCTCCGGGCTTGTAGCGAGCCGCGCGATATCCCACCGCTCCTCCTCGCCCGCGCCGAAATACCCATCCCACACGGCGGCTTCCGCATGCGTGAAGACGCGGTGCGGCGTCACGGGAATCGCATAAGCGCGCGCGAGCACCGAAGCCACGGTGCAAAGCGCGGCGATACCGGGTTCGTCGATCGCATAGGGCCCGAAATCCTCGGGGCGGGCATCGCGCATCCCGGCGAGCGCGATCCCGATCGCATGGCTATTGCGCCCTGCGACGTGCGCGGCATACGCATCCTCGCCGATGCGCACGTCGCGTGCGTTTGCGGCGAGCGGCGAGGCGGCATGGACCCTCGGCTCCCCCTGGCCGGGCGTAACCACGAAGTGATAGGCGGGGTAGACCGTCGCATCGTCGCCCGCCGTCCAATGGAGGACGAGGGTGCGAAGATCGAGCGGTGGCAGCTCCGGGTACCAATCGCGGAGGGCGCACCCGGCGCGCAGAAGAGGACGATCGTGATCGAGCATCAGCGGGAACCGGTCGAGCCAGAACTACCAGCGACCACGACGCCCGAGCAGCCCCCGCCGCGCCCGCGGCGTACGATCGATGTTATCCGAAAGAACGCGGGCCCGGGCGCGGTCGGCATCGCGGTGTTCGCGGCGAAAGCGAAGGCGATTTTCGCCACGCTCTTCGCGCTGAAGTGGCTGCTGTTTCTCCCGAAGTTTGCGATCTCGTTCCTCTCGATCGGTGCGTCGCTGTTCTTCTACGCAACCGCCTTCGGACCCAAGCTCGGCATCGTCTTCATCTTGCTCCTACTGATGCACGAACTCGGGCATTACTACGCGTTTCGCGCGATGGGGATGCCCGTTTCGTTGCCGGTGTTCATCCCATTCGTGGGTGCGTTCGTGACCGTGCCGCAAGCGAGCACGATCACGCGCGATGCGATCGGGGCCATCGCGGGCCCGGTCCTCGGCAGCGCCGCCGCACTCGTCTGTTTTGCGTACGGCACGATTACGGGCAACCAATTCTGGCTCGCGTGCGCGCACATCGGCTTCTTCCTGAACCTCTTCAACCTCGCGCCCGTGCCGCCGCTCGACGGCGGCCGCGTGATCGCCGTGCTTTCACCGCGGCTTTGGCTGATCGGCATCGTCGGTGCGGTCGCCGCGATTACGTTCACGCACACGTTCTCGGGCATCACGTCGCTGCTCTTGCTCGTGCTCGTGATCGCGTTTCTTCCGCGCGCATGGGCGGCGTGGAAAGGCAAGCTCGACCCAGCATATCTCGCCGTTCCCGCGCGCGATCGTTTGCTGCTCGGCGGCGCGTATTTCGCGCTTGCGGCCCTGCTCGCGATCGGCATGGCGCTGACGACGCCGAACATCCCCACAGCCGGATGAGCGACAAGCCGCCCGATTTCGCGACGTTACGCGCGGTCGAAATTCTCGCATCGCTGGTCGAAAAACGCGCGGCGCTCGCAAACGATCCGCCCGCACCATCGGACAAGCCGATCGTACTCTTCAACGAGCGCTACACGTTCTCGCTCGCGACGACGACGCGTGCCTCCGTCGAGCGCGCGCTCGGTACGGGCTTCGCGTTTCCGGCCCCCGGTTGGCATACGTATGGCGTCCGCGGCCCCGCGGGCGAGCGGCTCTTCCTCTCCGCGATCTATTCCGGCGACCGCCTGACCGGGGTAGAGCACTATCTCCCGAAAATGGCCTCCTCGCCCGCACTCGAACCGCGCGGCCTCGGCGCGTTCCGTTTCGTGCCAAGCGAACTCGGCATCGGCGCCGCGCTCTCGGCGATCGAGCCGCCCTTCTATCCCGCCGAACGGGGACCGGCGCAACTCGTCTACACGACCGCGTACGAAGCGCGTTTCGCGGGCGGCATCGCCTATGCGATGGGCAACGACGATCGCGTCGAACGCATCGTGCTTTATGCCGCCTCGACCTAGCGTGCGGGGCGTGCTCGCGAGCCGCAGCGCGATGCTCGGGCTCGCACTGCTCGCACTCATCCTGGCCTTCACCGCGTGTAAGCCGCCGCCGACGGGTGGCCCGCCGATGCGCGATTTCGAAGCGTACTGGTCGGCCGGGGTTTCCTGGGACGCCGGGCACGATCCGTACACGCGAGCGATTTGGGAAGCCGAACGCCGCGTGCCCGCGATCGACGTCACGCACGACGAACTGCTTCCGTTCGTCGGCCCCGCGGCGTTTCGCCCGATGTATGCGGCGCTCGGCGCGTTCCCGTGGCCCGCGGCCCTCGTCCTTTGGGGCACGCTCTTGGCCGGCGCGTTCCTCGCGCTGCTCGCAAGCGGGCTCGCGCTCGGACGCGGCGCGGCACGTACGCCCGTCACGCTCGGGGCGGTTGCGATCCTCGGGTTCGCCTTCGGGCCGATCGTCGCGACCTTCGCGCTCGGCCAGGCCGCGCTGCCCGCGGCGGCTGGCGTCGCCGCAACGGTACTGCTTTTCGAGACGGTGCCGATCGCGGCCGTTGGAACCGCGTTCCTCGCGGCGCTCCAACCGAACCTCGCCCTCGCCCTAATACCCCTCGCGTTCTCGCGTCGTGGGTTCCTCGTTTGTGCGAGCGCCTTCGCGCTCTTCGTGGCGGCGACGCTCGGCTTCGGCGGCGGCGTTCCCGGCCTGCTCGCCTATCTCCACACGCTCGCCGCACACGGGGATGCGGAGCGGTTTATCACGATCCAAACGACGCCGACGGCGATCGCGTACGCCGCAGGCGCATCGGAGGCCACCGCACGCCTCGTGGGTATGTTCGTGGCGCTCGCCGCGCTGCTGGCGGCGGTTATCGGTTGCATCGCGCTCCGCCGCGATCGGGTGCTCGCCGTCGCGTTCGCATGCGCGATGCTTCCGCTCGTCGTGCCGTTCTTTCACGAACACGATCTCGCGCTCGCGCTGCTCCCGGTGCTCGTGCTTGCGATGCGCGCCCGTGGCCGCACGGCAGCGCTCGCCGGATTCGCGACGGTGCTCGCCGGAATCGACTGGCTGGGCTTCGTGCAACGGGAAAACGCGCACGGACAGATCCTCGCGCTCGGCCTCGCCGTCGCGTTCGCGTTCGCCGCCCTCGCACGGGAACCAGACCCACGCGTTCGCCTCGGCGGCCTCGGTGCGGTCGCGCTCGGCGCCCTACTCCTGCCGCTTGCGAGCCTCCATCCCGCGCCGACGTGGCCCGATGCCCTCGGCGCGTTTCACGCTCCCACTGCCGCAAGCGCCGCAACGGTTTGGGCAAGCGAACAGCAGACGAGCGGCCTGGCCGCGCGGGATTACGTGTGGTCGCTTCTGCGCGCGATCACCCTCGGCGGAACGCTCGCACTCGCCGCGGCCATTTTCGCCACCGGCCGAGCCGCGAAAAGCGCTATGGCGTAAGGGCGGGCTCGCTCGTACGGAACGCGCCGTGCGTGCGCTCCGGCACGACGAATCGCGCATGGCTTCCGCCACCGTAGCGCAGGCTCACGGAGAAGTGGGCCGCAAGGCGGCCGACGATCAGGAGCCCGCGTCCTTCAAGCTTCCACGCATCGACCGCACGCTTCGGAGCGTAGCCGAAACCCGCGCCGCGATCGCAAACGTGGAGTACCGGCTGTTCGCCGGACATGTCGAGTACCACGTCGGCTTCCCCGCCCGCGTGGCGCGCGACGTTTCCCACCAGTTCCGCAAAGGCAAGCTCCGTTGCGCGGCGTCCGCGATCGCTCGTACCGTACGCTTCGAGCAGCGCGATAATCGAAGCGCGCGCCTCGCCCGCCGCCACGCTGTCGTCGGCCAAGAAGCAAGCGCGGAAGGCGACGCCCGTCGCTTCGAGCGAGCCGATGAATTCCGCAACGAAGATCGCGACGTCGTCCGTGCCGTGCCCACCGTCGAGCATCCGTTCGCGCATTTCGAGCGCGAGCCGCCATGGGCGGCCGCGGCCGGTTTCGACGAGCCACTCCGATCGCTCGATCGTCGGCTCCGGCGGCGCGATCGCCGTCGCCGCGAAGGCCTCGCGAAGCCGCCGCTCGCCGCCCGCAAGATCGTGCGTCGACTCGGTCAAGCCGTCCGTGTAGAGCAAGAGCATGCTTCCCGGTACGAGCGGCATGACGCGCGCGACTTCGTCGAGTTTCCCGAGGCCGCGAAGGCCGAGCGGCAAGCCCCCGGCCTCAAGTTCGACGACGGCTCCGTCCGGGGTGGCGAGGAGCGGCGGTTGATGCCCGGCCGAGGCATGCGCGAGCGTGAACTCGACCGGATCGAGCACGCCGACCCATGCGGTCACGAATTTGCCGTGATCGGGCCCGCGCACGGCACGGTCGGCCGCATCGAGAAGGATCGCGGGCTCCGGATTCACGGCAGCTGCTCCGCGGATGCTTTGACGAACGTCGCTCATCATCACGGCGGCGCCGAGTCCGCTTCCGGAAACGTCGCCGATCGCGATCACGACCCGACCGTCGGGGACGACGAAGGCATCGTAAAAATCGCCGCCGACCTGCACGTCGGACGAACCCGGCTGATACAGCGCGGCGAAATCGACTCCGGGAACCAGCGGGAGTCGAAGGGGCAGCGCGGCTTGCTGGAAGGTCGTCGCGATCTTGCGCTCGCGCTCGAACGCCTCCGCGCGCACCATTGCAGGCCCGATGCGGCGCCCGACTTCCACGAGCAACGGGACATCGTCGCGGTCGATCTCCCCCACCTGCGAGCGCACCACATGCAGCGCCGCGATCGCTCCTTCGAGCGCGATCGGGATGACGACGGTCGCGCGGAAGCCGACCTCCCGGAACACGGCTTCCGCCCATGGCTCGGCGAAGGGGGCCACGAATCCGGCGTGCTCGCCGAGGACGATCCGCGGGCTTTGTTCACGATCGAAGGGCGGGATGGGCGTGGCATTCTTTGCCGAAGCGTACCTCCGGCCGACGAGCGTGCGGAGCGATTTCGCCTTTGCGGGATCGTCGTGATGCACGGCGGCGATTCGGCGCACGCCCGCGCGATCGACGCGATCGATGAACGCCCAGTCCCCGAACCGTGGCACCATCGCGCGAACGGCGACCGCGAGCGTGTCGGCGAGCTCGCGCGCGTTTCCGAGCGCTTCCCCAAGCGATGCGTAGAATGCAAGTTCTTCCGTAGCGCGCAGCTCCGCGTCGATGTCGGTATACGAGCCGAGAAGCCTGCCCGATGCACCGGGATCGCCTTCATTTCGCGCGAGAAACCAACGATAGCTCCCATCGCGCGCACGCAAGCGGACACGCCCATCGAGCTGCGCGCAGCCGCGATCGTTCGGGTGCACGGCATCCCGCCATGCGATCCCGAGCGACCGCGCTTCATCGAGCCCCGTGTAGGCATACCAGCGACGATTGAACCAATCGATCGCGCCCGTTCGATCGCCCGACCAGACGATGCTCGGCAGCGAATCGAGGATCGCGTACGCCTGTCGTTGGTTCACCGGCGGTTAGATGTCGACGAGCATCATGTCGTCGAACGGCGTGATCGCGTTCGGTGCGAAGCCTTTGAGCGCGTTCGTCCAGGTAAAGATGTTCTCGCGCAGACTCACCGTAACCATCGGGACGTCTCGTACGATCTTCTTCGTCACTTGCGCAACGAGCGAACGACGTTTGCTCACGTCGTATTCCGCTTTGACGGCTTCCAACAGCGCATCGGTAGCCTTATCGCAGTAGTGGACGCTGTTCTGTCCGTTCGGCGGAGCTTGGTTGCACTCGAAAAAATTCGAGTAGTCGCCGTTTGGATCGAGTCCGTAGGCAAACGCCGTCACGTCGTACTTTCCGCCGTAGATGATGCCACCGTCTGCGAACGCACCGAAAAAAAACGCCGGCGCATATTTTTTGATCGTGAACGAGACGCCGAGCGGTTTCCACATCGCGCGGATGAGTTCGTTCTGTACGTCGATATCCGGAGCACCCGTATAGACGGCGTAATCGAGATCGAGTCGCACGCCACCCTTCGCGCGGATCCCATCCGTACCGCGCACCCAGCCCGCCGCATCGAGCAGCGCATTCGCCTTTGCGATGTCGGGTTTTTCGCTCGGGTATGCCGTGTAGACGGGTGACTTCGGTGGCTGCAGTTGTTCGGTGAGAAAACCGAGGCCGTGAAAGGCTTTCTGCACCAGGAGGGGCCGGTCGATCGCGAGCTTGAGCGCCCGGCGGACGGCGACTTCGCGCAGTGCGGGCCGGGTGACGTTGAAATCGATATGCGACCAGTAATAGCCCGGCATCCGGATCGTCGTGTGCCCGGGGATCGCTTTCATCTGCTCGTAAAACCCCTGGCCGACGAGCGGCGCGAGATCGATCTCGCCCGTTTTCATCTGCGATGTCACCGTGTTGCGGTCGGGGACGAACTTATAGACGATGCGTTCGAGTTTCGGCTTGCCGCGGAAATAATACGGGTTCGCTTCCATCACGACCGAATCGCCGCGGTTCCACTTGACGTACCGAAACGGCCCGATACCCACGGGCAGCGCGTTGTAGGGTGCGGTGTTGATATCCGGTAGCGCGCCCAAAAGATGTTTCGGGAGCACGCACGGGTTCGCGCCCGCGGTTCCGAAAAAGGTCGGCAGATAGGCCGAGTACTTCTTCTTCAGGTGAAATCGAACCGTGAATTTGTCCGGCTCGTCGATCTTCGTAATGAGATCCCAGCCGTCGCGCCCGATTACGTTGTTCTTCGGATTGTTGATGGCATTAGTGGTGAAAACGACATCGTCGGCATCGAACGGCGCACCGTCCGACCATTTGACGCCCTTGCGCAGATGCCAGGTGATCGTCCGTCCGTCGGGGCCGATCCCGCCATTCGCAAGTGTCGGAACTACGGTGAGCAACTCGGGAACCGGCTTGTCATCGTGGTCGTACCGGACGAACTTCGCCATCGTCAACTGCGCCATTTCGTGGACGGATGTCGACGAGATGATGAGGGGATTCAAGCCCTGGATATCTTGGGTGTCGCCGATACGCAACACGTGCGGTACGATCGAGGTTTGCCCATCTACGCGCACCGATGCTAGCGGCAACGCACAGGTCGCCGCGACGGCGGCGGCAAGAATCCGGCCGCAGATGCGGTGCGATAGCATCAGATCGTGTACTCCCACGGATTCCAGAAGGGCGAGATCACGGGGCTAAACGTAAAGCCTTTGAGATCGGTGTTGTACGCGATCGGTTCCTTGCGGAATTGCAGAATGATCGTCGGAACCTGGCTCGCGAGCCGTTGCTGGATGATCTTGAACGCGGGCATACGTTTCGCCGGATCGACGTTGCCGAGTTCCGTCGCGAACGCCGCCTCCGCTTGCGGATCGTTCCAAAACAGATAGTTCTGACCATGCGGGGCGAAATTGCGCGCCGCGTAGATCGGCGCGTCGTCTGGGTCCGCAGCGGCCGACCATGCATAGATCGCCGTATCGTACTTGCCGCCCGTGAGCACGCCGTTCGCCGAGTTATCGAAGAACGCGCTCGTCGGCGCATTCTTCACTTGCACGTCGGCACCGACGTCGTGCCAATACCGCTGGACCTGCGCCTGCGTCTTGACCCCGTTCGTCGATTCGGTTTGCGTCGCGAGGGTGAACGAGAATTTTGCTCCGTTCTTCACGCGGATGCCATCCGGGCCGACGATCCAACCGGCCCGATCGAGCAGCGCTTTCGCCTTCGCGACATCGTACGGATGATGCGCCGTATCGGGGGTGTAGGCTTTGCTCAGGCGCGGCGATTGATCGGTTTCCGCATCGTCGCCGAGACCGAGGAACACTTTCTCGCGAATCGCCTTGCGATCGATCGCATAGGCGAGCGCCTCGCGCACGCGGAGATCTTGGAACATCGGCCGCTTCAAGTTGAAGTCGACGTGATCGTAGGTGTAGATCGGCGGCGCGATCGTCGTCACGCCCGCGATTTGCAGATACTGACGATAGCCCGAGCCCGTGCCGTGAAAGGCCATGTCGAGTTCGTGCGTGCGTAGCTGCGTCACGAGCGTGTTCTCATCCGGCATGATCTTGAAGATCACTTCGTGCAGCTTCGGCTTGCCGAGATAAAACTGCGGGAACGCTTCCATGCGTACTTCGCTGCCGCGCTGCCACGCAACGAATTTGAACGGGCCGCTGCCGACCGGCGCCGAGTTGTACGGCGCGGTGTTGAACGAGCCTTTGTCGTCGTTATATTTCGCGAGGATATGCTCGGGGAGGATCGGCGCGTTTCCGTTGACGCTCCAGAGCGTGTCGAGAAACGGCGCGTAGACCGTCTTCATCTTCACGACGGCGACGTACGGATCGCTGCAATCGACGTCTTTGATGCTCGAGAAGCCGTCCGTCGATCCGACGTTGTTGTGCGGGTTCATCACGGCTTGCCACGTGAAGCGCATGTCCTTGCACGTCACGCCCTCGCCGTCGTGCCACTTCATATCCTTGCGCAGCTTGTAGGTGATCGTCAGGCCGTCTTTGCTCACGCCACCGTTCGCGATCGTCGGAATTTCCGTGATCGCATCGGGGACCGGTTCCGCTTTGTCGTTGTAGCGGACGGTCCACGAATAGAGAAACATCGAAAGATCGAGCGTCGGCGTCGCGCTTGCGAGCACCGGGTTGAGATTTTTCGGATCGGCGTTCGTCGCGAACCGAAGGACGCCCGGGTGCGTCCACGCATTGCCGCGCACCGCGCCGTCGGCGGAACTCGCGGTTTCGACCGCTGGCGAACAGGCGCCGAGTGCGAGAAGGCAAGAGAGCAAGAAAACGGAGCTACGCATATAGCGCGCTCCGTTTCGGGGGAATCGCGTAACTCCCTATACGCCTTACGCGCGCATCGCTTCCGGATCGAGGCCATGCTCATGGCAAAACGCGACGTATGCCGCAGGTGCGATTTCCGAGGGCTTGATCTCGCTCCGCCCGCCCCAAAACACGTTCGTATACGAAAGATCGATCCCGGCTTCGCGCAGGTGTTCGTCGATCGCGGCCTTGTGCGCGAGCACGAGTTCTTTATCGGTACCGTGAGCGACGCCCATGATGTTCACGCCGCGGAATTCTTCGCCACCCTCGCGCCAGTAGGCGTGCGTCATGATGTGATGTCGGCCGACCTCTTTGCCCGCTTCGATCTCCATCCCGACCGGCACGCGCCAGTGAAAGAGCGCGTTGTATCGGGTCACCCGTTCTTGCGTTTCCTTATTCGGTTTCGCATGTTCGAGAAATGTCGAAAAACGGCCGATGACCTTACGCTCGTTGAGCCCGGTCGCCACGCGCGCGAACTCTTCGCGCGAAACGCCCGCTTCTTGCGCCCGTGCGGCCCACAAATCGCGGACCAACTCGTGCGGCGCGAACTCGCGCTTGAGCGCCGCGAGCACTTGCCATTCGAGCGCCGAGAGCTCGACGATCGTCGTATCGAGCACTTCGGCTGGGACCTCGGCGCGGCTGCCCGGTTCCATCCCGCGGCGGCGGACGTGGCCGACGCCGAGCGCGAACAATCGCTCCGCCGGCATCAAGCGAAAGCGCTTCGCACCGATCTTCTCGCGCAAGTATTCGGCGTGCTTCTCGATCGAAAAGCCCTGCGGTACTTTCAGCGTCGTCCAGAGCCGATAGGTGCTCCCGGCCGTTGCCGTATCCGTGGTGCGGATGACGACGTGCCCGGAGAACGGATCGCGCTCGAAGAGAAACGTGAAGCCCGCGTCGAGGCGATCGAGATCGATCTCCCAGGCGACGAGCGCGCCCTTCGCGAGGTTCGTCGCCATCAGCGTTTGCCGTACGCGGCGGATCGTGCCGCCCTCCAGCATCGCGACGACGCGTTCGAGAACCGTCGCGACGGGCAGATTCGCACGTTCGGCGACTTCACCGAACGGGTCTAATTGGAAGCCTTGGAGGCGATCTTCGGAGACCGCAAGGATCGCCGCGTTGATCGGATCGTCGATCCAAATGGAGGGAGCCGCACTCGTCATACCCCGGAGTATGCGCCCGCGTGCGGCCCCCTTCGGTGACCTACGTCCCGGTCTTGCGTGCGAGCGGATCGGACGTCGGCGTGAATCCGTTTTCGCCGGTTGCGAAGAGTAGGGTTTGCTCGGCTTGGCGGAGCGCGTAAACGGCGGTGACCTGGTCGCTCAGCGACTGGATGAAGCTCACCTGCGAATTGAGCAGCTGCACGAGCGTCGTAACGCCGGCCTTGTATTGGGCCTGGGTCGATTCGAGCACGACACGCGCCTTCGCGTACTCGGCGTTGGCCTGATCGACGCCGGCCCGAGCGCTTACGAGCCCGACCAAGCCCTGCTTGACGGCAAGCGAGATCGTGAGCTGTTGCGTCTTGAGTTGCGCTAGCGCGAGATCCAGATTCGCCTGTGCGATGCGCACCTGAGCGTTCGTCACGCCCTGATCGAAGATCGGGAACGAGAGCGACGCACCGATGCTCGACGCGTTGCGGAGTTGTCCGCCGTTCACGTCCGTCGAAGCATACTGGGTGTTTCCGGTTGCGCTAAGCGTCGGCGAGCGGAGCGCGCGGTTCGCGCGAATCGTTTCCTGGGCCGAGGTTACGGCGAATTGCGTCGTCGCGAGGTCGGGCCGGAGGGCGAGCGCGCGTTTGAGCGCCGTATCGTACGAGGCGACCGGCAACGAATTCGCGATCACGGTTTGCGGATCGCCCGCGTCGTCGATCGGGAGGATCGTAACGTTCGCGTCGAGCCCGACGGCGTTTGCGATCGAAGCCTCTGCCGTAAGTTCCGTCGCCTGCGAACGGACGACCGCAAGCCGCGCTTGCGCGGTTTGGAGTTCTGCGGTTGCAAGATCGGCGCGCGCGACCACGCCCGCGCGGATCTGCGCGTTGACGAGCTGCTCTTGTACGAGATCGAGGTTCACCGAGGCGACGGCGACGCTCGTATTCCGCGCGGCCGCGAGCTGGTTGTAATACGCCGTTGCGACGTTGAACGCGACCGTCTGCAACTGACGCTGGTAGGTGGCGACGGAGCCATCGGCGGTTGCCCGCGCGGCACGGATTTGCGCGGCGATCCGGCCGCCGTCGAAGATCAGCTGTCGGATCGAGATACCGACGGCGTCGCTCGTACGCAGCGACGCTTTCGATCCCGCCGAGAAACTCGTGTTCGTCGTCGTGCCCGAGCCGGACCCGGTGCCCGTCGCGGACGTTCCGGCACTAATCGCCGAGGTCCCCGATTCCGTACGGCTTTCGGTTACGCTCGCGGTCCCCGCGACGTTCGGCTTGAGCCCGGTCGCCGTGAGGTCGGTCGAGGCCCGCTGCACGTCGACGGCGGCGCGCGCCGCGGCGAGCACGGGCGATTTCGCATACGCGATCGCGATCGCTTGCTGTAACGTCACGCGTTGCGGCACGTCGGCGAGGTTTTGCGTCGTGCTCACGCCGGGCGCGGGCGTTCCATACGCGGGATAGGGAAGCGACCGCGAGGACTCGGCCGGCGGAAGGGTCGGCGCCGCCGTCGCGAGGGCACGCTGCGCCATCGGTACGGGCGTGGGGATCGGCGTCGGCACGGGGAACGCGGTCGCAGAACCGCTCGGCGTACCGGTGGGCTTCGGCTGCGCGAGCGCGCTCGTGGGAGCGGCCGCGAAGGCGAGTGCTAGCGATACCGCGACGAACGCGGCACGGAGAGTCGAACCCTTCATGCTTAGCGAACCCGCTCGCTTGCCGGGCGGCGACGCTTCCCAGCCGCGCTTCCACCGGGAGCCCCGGCGGTGTAGACGACCGTGCTACCGTTTTGCAAGGCGTCCGGCCGCGTGGTGATGACCGGGACGCCCGGGTTGATCCCCGCGCCGTGCACTTCGACGAAATTATCGGTCTGGAGGCCGACCTCGACCGGAATCGCGCGCGCCTTCGCCATCTTCGGCGGCGGCGGAGCGGCCGCGCCCGGCGGGCCACCGGCAGGCGGGCCACCCGCACCGGCCGGCGGACCACCGGCGCCCGCGGGCGGCGGCGGGAGGGCGTCGACCGTAAAGACGTTCGCGCCCTGATCCGTCTGGAATAAGGCACTGCGCGGCACGACGATCGCGCCCGCATGGAATTCCTTACGAACCGAGATCGAAACGAGCATGCCACCGCGCAGTTGGAAATCCGGATTCTCTTGCCGGATACGCGCGCGATAGGAAAGCGTGCCCTGCGTCGGCACGGCGTTCACGTCGAACACCGTACCCGTGAACGTACGGTTCCCGAGGCTCGACGTGGTGTATTGGACCATCGTGCCCTTGCGCACATACGGTAGGGAGTCGTCGGGAACGTTGACGTTGACGTAGACGGCGTCGATCTGCGAGAGGCGTACGATCGGCGCATTCGGCGAAGCATACGCCCCCGGATCGAGTAAGCGCGCGGTGACGACGCCCGCGAACGGAGCCGTGATGGTCGTTTGCGCGATCTGCGTTTGCAGGAGCCGGACTTGCGCCCGCGCCGCTTCCAAGGCACCGCGCTTCGCGGCGGTGTCCTCGACCGCGATACCGGTCTGCCCCATGTTCTGTCGGGCGGTTTGGACGGCGGCTTGCTGCTGGATCACGGCGTTTTTCGCGCTCGCGACCTGTTGCTGGGCGCTGACGTAATTCGCGCGCGACTGTTCGAGCACGGTCTGCGCGACGTAGCCCTGCTTGAAGAGCGCGTTGTTGCTGTTATACAGAAGCCGCGCGTTTTCGAGCGCGGCGTTCGCGCTTTGCAGGCTGTTGTTCGCTTGCGCCAGCCCCTGTTGCGCGGAGGTGACGTTCCCGCTGACCTGCTGGCTCGTGATCGGCTGTTGCAGCCCGGAGCTCGCGAGCGTCGCCTGGGCCTGGAGCACCTGGGCCTGGGCCTGGGCAAGCTGCGCGCGCAACGTCGAGTCGTCGATCTTCGCGACGACTTGCCCCGCGCCGACGCGTGCGCCCTCGTTCACCTCGACCGATGCGACGAGCCCCGACTGCTGCGAGGCGAGCGTCGATTCTTGCAGCGGCGCGACCTGGCCGTCGAGCGCGAGGTACGTCGCGATATTCTGCCGAGATGCCATGCCGACGTCCACGGTCAGAGGCGGCGGGCCGCCCCCGCGAGCGCCGGCGGGCGGGCCACCCTTGGCGCATGCGCTGACCGCAGCGACGAGCGCGACGGCGACGAGTGTGCGATACCGATTTCCCATGGTTCTCCTACAGCGTTGCGCCGAGCCGACGAAAGACAAACGACAACCGTCGGCTCGCCACGGCGACCGACCCTTCCCGACGTGATACCGCGCGAACCCGCAATAAGATTCGCTGGTTACGCTTTTCGAGGGGAATGGGCGGCACGCCGACCGTATGCAGGCCCCGGATGCGTGGTAAGATCGAGCTCGGACGGACCTATCAAAGCCAGACGCGCGTCGAGGAATGGATGACTGCGGAAGCCGCAGGCAACAAAGGCGTCGACGTGCTCTCGACTCCGCGCTTGATGCAAATGGTCGAAGACGCGGCAATGCAGTGTATCGCGCCGTTATTGGAACCGGGTGAGGTCACGCTCGGGGCGCATGTCGAGCTCGCGCACCTCGCCCCAACGCCCGTCGGCATCCTGATTCGCGTCGAAGTCGAGATCATCGCAGCCGAAGGCCGCCGCGTGCAGTTTGCCCTCATGGCATTCGACGAGCGCGAAAAGATCGCCGAGGGCACGCACGAGCGCTACATCGTCGAACGCGCCACGTTCCTCGCCCGCCTCGAGGAAAAACTCAGCTAACCGATCCTGCTGCCGAGTGCCCGCGCGGCGGCGACGCCGCTCAGCGAAGCGCCGACGGTGCTCTGACCCGGGAAGACCGTGTCGCCCGCGAGCAAGAGCCCGGCGACGCCGCTCGTATGGGAAAGCGCCCGGAGATTCGCCGTCGCGGTCGTCTGGGGCGTTCCGCCGACGAGCCCGCGCGGCCGGGCCGTGTAGCGCGCGAAGGTGTGCGGATCGGCGAGTTCGACGAGCTCGGCGCGTTGCGATGCGCCGGGAACGACGCGGTCGAGCGCCGCGAGCAATAGCGCACCCATGCGCGCGCGCTCCCGCGCCGTCGTTCCATTCGCATGCGCGCGTTCCCACCGGGCGATATCGGTGTGCGTCGAGATCGTGATGGCACGCCCGCCGTTACGCGCGCGTCGCTTGGCATCCGCTTCTGAGAACGAGAGAAACGTCGTGTTGCCCTCGCCGAGCGGCGCGTCGACATCGGCGACGAGCTGATGGTGCAGCGCGAGATCTTCGGGAATCACGCCCGGCGGCATGCCCACGTATGCCATGAACGCCCCCCATCGCTGCGGATGTGCGGCCGTGCGGCGCCGGAGCGCGGGAGCGGCATCTGCGGCACCCCCCGCCGCGAGCATCGCGAGCACGCTTTCCGCGGGGATCGCGGCGACCACCGCATCGCTTGCGATCGCGGTGCCGTCGGCGAGCACGACGCCCGTGACACGCCCGCGTTTGGTCGCGATGCGCGCGACGTCCGTTCCATACGCGATGGCGGAGCCGGCACGGCGAACGACGCGCGCTAGCGCTACGGCGATCGACGAGACACCGTCTGGAAGGTGATACGTGCCCTCGCGGGCGAGATCGAGCGCGGTCGCGCCGTAAGCGAGATCGGTGGTGGCGGCGTCCGCTTGCGCCGTAATCAAGAGCTGCGCATCGACGAAAGCCCGAAGCGCCGGCGATGGTTCCCGCGGCATGATCGCGGAAACCGTACGCCCGAGGGTGGCCGCAAGCGGGATCTGCGCGGGGCGAAAGGCGCACGCGAGCGCGATCGCTCCCGGAACATCGGTCGGAAGCGCGGGGAAGCGCGTCGAAAATTCCCATGCGCGATCGGCGATCGCTTCTTGGAGTCTCCAAAAGGGCTCCGGCCCGTCGCCGAAGGCCCGCCGTCGTTCTTCCGGCCATCGCGCATCGCCGTACCGCGTGACGCTGCGGTCCGGAAGATGGACGACCATCGCCGGTTCGACCGGGACGGCGTCCAGTTGCACGTCGAGAAACTGAAAGATCGTCCGATGCACGCCGCGGGCTCCAAACCCACCGACGAGGGTGGCACCCACGTCGAATCGGTATCCCGCGCGCTGATAAAACGAGGCGCATCCGCCGGGAACCGTATGGTGCTCGAAAACTTGTACCCGCCGACCTTCTCTTGCAAGGAGGGCGGCGACCGTTAATCCGGCAACTCCTGCACCGATGACGACAGCGTCAAGCGCCTCGTTTTGAACAGACACCGCTCTTCTTTTCCGTCCCACATGGAACCGGCGCTTGCTTACCTGCGTTACAACACTAAGAGCCGAGGTGTCGGCTTGGTGATTCGAATCATCTTCCCGTGAACACGTAGGCTACGGTTGCGTCGCAAGACTTCGGACTTCGCGCTACCTATTTGCGTCTCACGACACCGATCATTAGGAGATATCTTGAAACGATTGATGTCCGGCATCATGACGGCGACGCTCGCCGTTGGGTGCGGGCTACAGGCGGTTTCGGCGCAGCAAATCGCGCAAGCCGCAGGCGCACCGCCCGCCGACTTCGGAAACCCCCCGTCCGGTGAAGTGCCGATCCTGTTCAACGATCGTCACGTCTACTCGAAACCCGATCGCCTCAAGGCGAATCGCGTGCTCGCAGCACTCGTACGCGGGAACACGATCCTCATTCCGCTACGCTCGATGTTCGAGCAGATGGGCGCGACGGTCTCCTACGATCCCGCGACCAAGACGGCCGATGTCTCCAAGCCCGGTTCGGACGTCAAGGTCCGCGTCGGCGATAAGAACGTCGTCATCAACGGCGAATCGCGCCCGCTCGACGTTCCTCCGGAAATCTACAAGGGCGCGATCGTCGTGCCGATTCGCGTCATCAGCGAAGGCATGGGCGCGTACGTCCAGTGGATCCCGGCCAAGAAGACCGTCGTCGTGCGCTACGTAGCGCTCGTCCCCCCGTCGCCGCCGCCGGCGACCCCGGCCCCGACGGCAAAGCCCACGGTCAAGCCGACCGTGGCACCGACGGCAACCCCGACCCCGGTTGCCGCGAAGCCCTCGAAGTTCGAACACTTCGTTGCCGGCGACTACATCGTCTCGCCCAAGGTCTACAACGAGTTCTCGCCCGGCAACACCGGCAAGCAGGCCTCGTTCGACGTCCGCGGCGCGGTCGAATTCCCGCTCATCGGGCTCCCCTGGATGCTCGAAGGCGACTACCGCCAATTTTCGTACCCGCACAACAATAACGGCGGCCCCTGCAACGTTCCGAATTCGGACACGGGTTGCGTGACGGTCATCGGCGGCTACGGACAGTCCTCGGTTCCGGCGTTCACCGCACGCGACCAGGATTTCGAAGGC
This sequence comes from Armatimonadota bacterium, assembly GCA_037441145.1. Lineage (GTDB taxonomy): Bacteria > Vulcanimicrobiota > Vulcanimicrobiia > Vulcanimicrobiales > Vulcanimicrobiaceae > JBBISR01. The sequence continues at coordinate 32,410 of JBBISR010000009.1, read as the reverse complement.
AAGTTCGGTCTCAAGGTCCTCGATCCGCGTATCTACGTCGGCATCGGGTACGTGTACCGCACGAGCAACTACGGCTATCCCGCACAGAGCGGCGTGGGCTTCGGCGCTGAGAAGCTTCCGGACCTCGACCAGCCGTTCTCGGTCTACGGTAGCGCGTTCTACTACCCGCAGATCAGCGGCAACTTCACCTGGCCGAACGACCAAGTGACGCGCTTCAACGGCGTTGCGAGCCAGCCGAACAAGCTCCAGTACCGTTACTTCAAGTACCAGGCCGGCGGAACGTACAACATCGGCAACAGCGGTATCTTCCTCGACGGCGGCTTCCTCGGCAACTACGTGAGCGGCAAGAACTACGCGCCGATCAACAAGGCCAATTACAGCGGCCCGTACATCGGCCTCGGACTCAAGTTCTAGCTCTTCCAAACAACCGGCTCGGCCGGACATCACATCTCCTAAGAAAAACCCCCGGAGCCAATCGCTCCGGGGGTTTTCTCGTCGTCGGCGTTGCCGCGCGAGCGGCTACGGCTTCGTCGTGGGGTTCGGAGCCGGCGTCGTGATGGTGATCGCTTTGTTGGTCGTGAAACCGTCGGTTACCGCAGCCGCCGTGGGATTCGGTTGTGGCGTCGCCGGCCCGTTTGCGATCTGGCCGCTTCCCGTAGCACTCGGGCTCGGGGCATCCGCCGCTATCGTGGCGATCGGTGCGCCGACCGCGTTGCTTGCGAGTTCGCGCTTTCCGTCGCGCCCGAATTTCGATTGCGGAAACTTCGCGACGAGCGTCGCCATCGCGCGCTTGGCGCGCTTGCGTGCCTCATCGGTCGGTACTTTGGTATACATATGCGAGAGCGCGTAATAGGTGCCCGGGAGCCAGCTATCTTTCGGGTACTTCTGCTGCCAATCGCGGATCGCGTCTTCGGTGAGGTCCGCCGTGCCGAAGATCGACTCGGCTTTATCGGGATAGGTGTCGATCTTGATCCCGAGATCTTTGATCGTATTGCGGATCCCGAGGATGCTCATCTTCAGGCGGCCGAAATATTCGTCGGCGGGTGCGACGGGCGAGCGTTTGATCGCCACGACCGGTTTCTTCGTCGCCTTCACGGCCGGTTTTGGAGTCGTCGTAGCTTGCGCGGGATCCGTCGTAAGGAGGCCCCCCGTGACCGCACAGAGCGATAGGCACGCTAGGATTCGTTGCACGATTCTCGTCCTCTCGAAAACGAACGGCAACATGCACGGTTGGCAACCCGCATGTAGGATTGCCGAGCGATTCGCGACGAGCGCGATGCTCTCCGTCGTGCGCCGATAACATCTGCATCGACGGTTCTTGCGATAAACGAAATTCCGAGAACGGTCCACCCGGCATGCGACGAGAATGCTTCCGCATGGACGCAAATTTCGATCCGACCAAATCGTTCGCGGAAGCGCACGAACGCCACGAGCATGCGATGCAACCCGCACATCACGCCGAGGCGAACCGTTGGGTCCCGATTTCCGCAGCGATTCTCGCCGTCTTCGCGGCACTCGTCACGCTGCTCACCAACCAACATGCAAGCCAGGCACTCGATGCGAAAAGCGATGCGATCATCGCCGTCTCACGCGCCGCAGATATCTACAACGAATACGAAGCGGACTCGATCAAGCAGCACGGATACGAAGCGCTGATCGCCGCCGGCGTAACGGTCGATCCGAAACGCCTTGCGACGCTGCAGGCCGTCGCGGACGAGCAAAAGGCAAAGAAAAAGCCGCTCCTCGTCAAGGCGCGCGCCTTCGAAGAGCAAGCAAAGGTCGACGAAGAGCGCTCGAACCATCTGCTGCACGTCCGCGAGCATCTCGAAATCGCCGTGACACTGCTCGAAGTCGCGATCGTGCTCGTCTCGATTTCTGCCGTCGCGAAAGCGCCGTTTTTGCCGATCGTCGCGGCCCTCGCCGCTGCGGGTGGGGTAGTCATGACGATCGTCGGGCTCCGGTGACACGCGGCACCGTTCGCCTGCGGCACGCTGGCCTACACTCCAAGACGAACCCCGTCGTTCGCGTTCGTATTGGAGGCTCGTATGCACATCGATCAACTCTTGCCACTCGCCGAAGCTTCGCGCGTGCGCATGACGCTCGATGACGGGCAGTCGTTCGTCGGTCGTTTCCGTGGCGATATCCTGACGCCGAGCGCGCTTGCCGTCTATTTCCACGGCGAAGAACGCAACCTCTCGCTGCCGATCGACATCATCACCGCAGTCGAAGTCATCTCCGCGTAGTTCCGAGAAAACGGATGCACGTCGCGCGATGCCGTAGCATCGTGCGATGCAATACGCAACGCTCGCCGCGCGGGCACTCGACACGGCGCGACTCCGTGGTGCGACCTACGCCGATATCCGCTTCGAGCACACGCGTTCGGAGCGGATCGAAGTGCGCAACGGCGATGTCGCCGTTCTCTCCGACGAACGAAGTTCCGGTTATGGAATCCGTGCGCTCGTCGACGGCGCGTGGGGATTCGCGGCATCGTCGGATGCGAGCGACACCGGCGTCGATGCAACCGCATCGCGTGCCGTCGCGATCGCGCGCGCGGGTGCGGCGATCGGGACGAAACGCTTCGGCCAAGCGCCGACGGATCGCTATGTCGATCGCTATGCGACGCCGCTCGCCATCGATCCGGCGTCGGTGAACCAGGCCACGCGCGTCGATCTGCTCCTCGCCGCCGAACGCGCGCTCCACGTCGATCCGCGGATCACCGTCGGGCGCGCATGGGTCGATCTTTGGCGCGCCGATAAAGAGTTCTTTAGCACCACGGGCTCCGCAATCGCGCAGCGTATCGATCAAAGTGGCAGCGCGCTTTCCGCGCTCGCCGTCGGCAACGACGACGCGCAGATGCGCGCGTTTCCGGGCGACCGCGGCTTGTACCTCAGCGGCGGTTGGGAAGTGATCGAGCGCGCGCGGCTTCGCGAGAACGCGGGCCGGATCGCCGAGGAAGCCGTCGCACTCCTAACGGCACCGCAGTGCCCCTCGGGCGTGATGGATATCGTGCTCGGCGGCTCGCAAGTCTCGCTGCAGATCCACGAATCGTGCGGGCATGCGGCCGAACTCGATCGCGTCATGGGCTGGGAGGCGAATTTCTCCGGTACGAGTTTTCTCTCGCCCGAAGCGATCGGCTCGCTGCGGTACGGCTCGCCGCTCGTGACGATCGAAATCGATAACACGATGCCCGACGGCTTTGCGACGTGCGCGTACGACGACGAAGGGGCGAAGAGCGGCCGTTCGGATATCGTGCGCGACGGGATGCTCGCGGGATTCGAAATGTCGCGCGATACGGCGCGCATGCTCGGGCGCGAAACCAACGCCTGCGTTCGCGCGCAAAGCTGGGAACACGTGCCGATGATCCGCATGTGCAACTTGAACTTGTTGCCGGGCGAAACGCCGTTCGAGGCGCTCTTCGACGGGATCGCCGATGGCGTCTACATGGAGGCCAATCGCTCGTGGTCGATCGACGATCGCCGCTTGAATTTCCAATTCGGCTGCCAAGTCGGCTGGGAGATCAAGAACGGCAAACGCGGGCGCATGGTCAAGAATCCGACGTACGCGGGCGTGACGCCGCAGTTCTGGGGCTCATGCGATGCGATCGGCGATGCCGCTTCGTGGATGCCGTGGGGAACGCCGAATTGCGGGAAGGGCGAACCGATGCAGGTCGGGCGGACGACGCAAGCCGCGTCGCCCGCGCGCTTTCGCAAGGTCGCGGTGGGAGTCGGCTACGATGCGTGAAGCCGAACGCGAGGTGCTCGCGCAAGAACTCATCGCACGCTCGCGCGCGGATCTCACGGAAGTCGTCGTAACCGATGAAGCGAACGCGCTGACGCGATTCACGCAGAACGCGATCCATCAGAACATCGACCAGCGCGACGGAACCATCGCCATCCGTACGATCGTCGATGGACGGACTGGGGTGGCGCGGTGCAACGCGTACGATCCGGCGACGCTCGATGCGACGCTCGCGCGTGCGATCGAACTCGCCGCGTTCGCGCCGCAAGACCCGGATGCGATGGCACTTCCGGGGCATGCGAACTACGCAGCGCACGCCGATGGAACGGATACCGCCACATCGCTTGCGACTCCGGATGAACGCGCAGCGAGCGCCGCACACATTTTCGCAGTCGCGGAAGCATCGGACCTCTGGGCTGCCGGCTACGTCCGCACGGCAACGAACGGCATCACGATCGCAAACTCGCTCGGTGCGCTTGCATCGTACGAGCGCACCGATGCCGCGATCAACATCAAGATGAACGCACCCGATGCCACGGGGTATGCAGAGCGCTACAGCAACGCCTTCGCCGCGCTCGATGCGCCCGCGCTTGCCGCCCGTGCCGCGGAAAAAGCGCGCGCATCGCGCGCCCCGCGTGCGGTCGAATCGGGCGACTGGACCGTGATCCTCGAACCCGCGGCGTTCGGCGAACTGCTGTCGTACTTGACCCCGCACTTCTCGGCGCAGGCCTTCGAAGAGGGCTCGTCGTTCGCAAGCGGCGCGCTCGACTCACGCGTCACGGGCGAGAGTTTCTCCCTCGCCGACGACGCAAGCGATGCGCGCAACATCGACGCGCCGTTCGATTTCGAAGGCGCACCGAAGCTGCGCGTGCCGCTGATCGAACGCGGCATCGTACGCGGGATCGTCACCGACGCGCGCTATGCCAAGCGGCTCAAACGCCCGAATACCGGCCACGCGCTTCCCGCACCGAACGCGTACGGCCCGCAAGCGCGGCACGTCGTCGTCGCAAACGGCACGCAAACGGCGGCGGAGCTGATCGCGGGCGTGGAACGCGGTTTGCTCGTCACGCGATGCTGGTATATTCGCAACGTCGATCAGCGGCGTACGATCGTCACCGGCATGACGCGCGATGGCACGTTTCTCATCGAAAACGGCGCGATCGCGCACGGCGTCAAGAACCTGCGCTTCAACGTTTCGATCCTCGATGTGCTCGGGCGCGCGACGTTTGCAAACGATGCGGTGCGGACGGGCGGCTATTCGTATTCGCTCGTCGCGCCGACCGTGCGCCTCGATGGCTTTCGCTTCACCAGTTCGACGGAGTTTTAACGATCTTGGAACAACGCACGCTCGGCACGCACGGCCTCACCGTCTCCGCGCTCGGCCTCGGCTGCATGGGCATGACCTGGGCGTACGGAACGGCAGACGAAACGGAGGCGATCCGTACGATCCATCGCGCGCTCGACCTCGGCGTCACGTTTTTCGATACGGCCGAAATCTATGGGCCGTACACGAACGAAGTGCTTTTGGGGAAAGCGATTGCGGGCCGCCGCGACGGGCTCGTCATCGCAACCAAATTCGGTTTTCAAATCGGCTCCGACACGCCGGGCGAGGCCGACGGCACGCCCGCAAACGTGAAGCGCGTTGCGGAAGCATCGCTCGGCCGCCTCGGCATCGATACGATCGATCTCTATTACCAACACCGCCGCGACCCGAAGGTGCCGATCGAAGAAACGGTCGGCGCGATGCACGAGCTCGTCGTCGAAGGCAAAGTGCGCTATCTCGGGCTCTCGGAAGTCGGCGCGGAGACGCTCCGGCGCGCGAACGCCGTGCATCCGATCGCCGCTCTGCAAACGGAGTATTCGCTGTGGGAGCGCGGCGTCGAGGAGCTCTTCCCCGTCCTCCGCGAACTCGGCATCGGGCTCGTGCCGTATAGCCCGCTCGGCCGTGGCTTCCTCACCGGCGCCGTAAATACCGAAGCACTCGAAGCGGGCGACTCGCGCCGCAATCATCCGCGCTTCCAGGGCGAGAACGCCGCGCGCAATGCCGAGCTCGTCGATGTCGTTCGCGTGGTCGCGGCACGCAAGTCGGCAACACCCGCGCAAGTGGCTCTCGCATGGGTGCTCGCGCAAGACCCGAATTTCGCACCGATCCCCGGCACGAAGCGCGTCGCATATCTCGAAGAAAATCTCGGCGCCACGCAGATTACCCTGGACGCAAACGACCTCGCAGAGCTCGACACCCTCAAAGGCCGTACCGCAGGGGACCGCTACGGTGCCGCTGGCATGGCGATGCTCGAACGCTAGGCGTTCGGCATTGGGGAAAACGCTAGGCGTTCGGCATTGGGGAAAACGCTAGGCGTTCGGCATTGGGGAAAACGCTAGGCGTTCGGCATGACGCGGGCTCGCGGGCCACGCGCGCGTACGAGGTACCAGCCGAGTGCGAAGAGCGTGAGCGCGAGCCCGCAGCCGAACGCGATCGGTTCGACACCGGATGCGATCGTCAGTTCGGGGTAGGTCCCCAGGGTCGCGTTCAGGTGCACGTCGCCGACGAGCGTGTCCTTCCCGCTCGGGCCGAAACCGAGCGCGACGTTGCCGCCGCGATCGTCGTTTACGCCGAAGAGTACGGCATCCGTATTCTTCTGCGTACCGACGGGCCCGTGGCTCGATTCGATGAGATCGGCCGCAGAAAAGTACAACGCGTTGATCACGCGATGTTTCGCCGGTAACGCGAACTGATCGTAGCGATACGTTTTGTCCTTGATCTTTTGCTCTTTGGGAAACAAGAGAACCGGCGAGAGAAACGAACCGCCCGTGGGCTGCGTGACGGTGAGTCGATCGCCGTTCGCCTCGCGCGCGACGATATACGCGGCACGCTGCGGTTGCGTCCACAAAATGCTGGTGCCGAGGTAGGCACGCGCGCCCGGTGCGATCGCGATGTCCGCTTCGCCGCGGCGGCGGATCAGCACGGTCGCTTTGCCAGCAGCGATCTCCGGAGCGTCGGCCTGCGCGAAAAACGCCGCGGCTTTGAGATCGGGAAGCGGCTGTACGGCGCCCGGTGCCCGCACGATCGTCTCGGTGTCCGGCCCGATCAGCCCTGCGGTGAGGCCATCCAGGCCGATGACGAGCATCCCGACGGCCGCAAGGGCGAGGGCGCGCTCGCCCGCACGAAAGCGCGACCATGCGAAAAGCCCGAGCACGACGACCGTCGCGGCGACGAGTGCCGCATACTGCCAGGTGTGATAGAGCGGGGTCGTCGGCACGAATTCTTGGGCAAGCACCAGCGCGAGCGCGCCAAGCGCCGCTACGATCGCCGCAGCGGGCGTCATCGAGCGGTTACCGGCGCTTTCGCACGCAACAGCGGATCGACGATCGATTGCAGCACGGCGAACGTGACCTGGCCATCGATGCCGCGCACGATCTTGCCACCGCGATCGACGACGAAGTTCGTCGGCAAGCCAACGGACATATAGCGGCGCCCGTAGCGTTGCTCTTCGTCGAGCAGAATCGGAAACGTCACGCCGCGTTCTTTCGCAAACGCTTGCGCGGCATGCGCGCCCTCGCCCTGATCGATCCCGAGCACGACGACGCCGCGTTTCGCATAGGCTTGCGCGAAGCGTTGCAACTCGGGCATTTCTTCGCGACACGGCGCGCACCATGAAGCCCAGAGGTTCGCCACGACGATCGAGCCACGATAGTTCGCGAGGCTATCGGCGCGACCGTCGATGCGCTTCACCTCGTAACTCGTCGCGGGGGCTCCCGCGAGGTTACCGGGACCGGCACCGACGGCGCCGTTGTCGCCTCGACCGCATGCTGTGAGTATCGCGCAAGCCGCAACTGCGGCGAATCGACCGACCGGGTTCATCGTGTACTGCCTTCGCGGCGAGCGAGAGCACGCCCCGCGCACGGCGCGGAGGGCATAGCGATGAGCGCGAACGGGATCACGATGGAAACCCTTGCAGCGAACGCCGTAGCGCCGAACGCGACGTGGCGAAGCCGTACGATCGATGCGGACGGCGTTCCCATCGCCGTGTACGAGAGCGGCAGTACCGATCAGAACGCGCCGATCTTCTTCGCGATCCACGGCATCGCGCATTGGACGGAGGGCGCGTGGTCCGCGTTCGCCGCGCGCATCCCGGAGTCGATCCGCCTCATCGGCTGCGATCTTCCGGGATTCGGCAATTCGGGAAAGCCCGACGCTGCGTACGATCTCGCGACGTTCGCACGGGCGCTCGACGTCGTACTCGACACGATCGCGCCGGGGCGCCAAATGCTGCTCCTCGGGCACTCGCTCGGCGGCATGATCGCGGCCGACCTCGCCGCCCGCCGCCCGGACCGTATCGCACAACTCGTCCTCGTCGATCCCGCGGGTTTCCTTACGATGCCGCGATGGCTATTCGCGATCATGCGCTCGCCGCTGGTCGAGGCGATGATGACGCGCGTGCGCCCGAACGCCTGGTACGTCGGCCGACAGGTCGCGCAGAGCGTGCTCGATCCCGCATCCGTCACGCCCGCAGATCGCGCGCGTTGGGTGACGACGCTCGCCGATCGCTCTGTTCGGCGCACGATCGCACGCGTCTACTCGGGCGCGTTGCAAGCGATCGCCGATCCGAAGCCGCTGCACGCGCATTTCGCCCGCTTCGGAAACCCGGTACTGCTCGTGTGGGGCCGCTTCGACCGCTACATCGCAGTCGAAGGCTTGGAGGCCGCGCAGCGCGTGTATCCGCAGGCCGAATCGCTCGTATGCGAACGATCGGCGCATTGCCCCGCGATCGAGGAACCCGATCTCTTCGCCGCGCGCGTGCTCGCCTTCGCTACCAGTCGCCCATCCGATCGGAGCTGACCTCACCTTCGATCGCGACGATGCCCGGTCGCAGTACCGCCGCGACCACGGGCACATCGTCGTAGCGCATAATCGCCGCGTGCACGCCGTTGCCGCCCTTCGCGAACACCACGCAGAAGCGATCGAGCACGTCCGGCGCGCAAGCGACACGTTGCGGCCCCGTGTTATACAGCTTGCGAAAACTGGCAAACGCCGCGGCGAACTCCGCTTCGTCGAAGCGGCACCCGAGCGCGATCTCACGACGCACGCGTTCCATGCCGCAGCGTTCGCCTCGCCGCATCGGGGGGCCGCTCGCTTGGGCGACGAATGCGCCCCGTCGTGTCCGCAAGTCTCATCGACGGTCGCGCCGTCGCAGCCGAACTCCGCGCCGAATGCGCCGCCCGCAGTGCCCGCCTCCGCGAACGCGGCATCGTTCCAAAACTCGTCGTCGCGATCGTCGGCGAAGACGCATCGAGCATGACGTACGTCCGGAGCCTCGTGCGCTCGGGGACTGCCGCGGGGATCGACGTCGCCGTCGATGCGCTTCCGCTCGAAGCCGACGAACGCACCGTGCGGGCGCGACTCTTCGCATTCGGCGACGATCCGAGCGTGCACGGCGTGATCCTCCAGCAACCACTGCCGAAGCATCTCGCGATCCGCCGCATCGCGGATGCCATGCCCGCCGCGAAGGACGTCGACGGCGCGAACCCGATGAACCAGGGCCGGCTCGCCTTCGGATCGGGCACGCCGTTCGTCCCCGCAACGCCTGCCGCGGTGATGATCTTACTCGAACGCACCTCGGCGTGGCCGCTCGTTGCGAAGCGCGTTTGCGTCGTCGGCCGCTCGAACGTCGTTGGGCTTCCGGTTGCGCTCCTCATCATGGCCCAAGACGCGACCGTGACCGTAACGCACAAAGAAACGCTCGACCTCGCGCGCTATACGCGGGATGCGGAAGTCGTCGTTACCGCAACGGGCGTGCCGGGCCTCATCCGCGCGGACATGATCGCGCGGGGGGCGATCGTGATCGACGTCGGGACGACCGTCGTCGATGGCGTGTTGCGCGGCGATGTGGCGTTCGATGAAGTCGCGGCGATCGCGGGCGCGATCACGCCCGTGCCCGGCGGTGTCGGCCCGGTCACGAACGTCGCGCTGATGCGAAGCGTGATCGATGCTGCGGAACGCCTTAGTTTAGGCTGAAGTACTTCCCGAAGAACGTTTCCTGATGCGTGCGAAACGCGCCACCCGGAGCGCCGCTGCGTTGTTCTGCCGCGGCTTTGGTCTTGCGTTCGACGAGCGAGCGGAGTTGCGGGAGCAGGCGCTTGAGGAATTCGAGTTCGACGGTCAAGCGCTGACGCGTGGACGGAAGTTCGAGTAAGCGCTGTTTCATCGCATCGGCAACTTGCAGCGTATCGCCGATCAAGTACGATGCATCGACCGGATCGCGCGGCACGTCGACGTCGGCGGGTGAGCCCGAAAACGCGACGAGGAGGCGCAGATATTCGTTGAACTCGCCGCGCACGAGTTCGACGAGCTCGCGCAATTCGCCATCGGACTCGTCTTCATCGAGATACTCGACTTGGACGAGCATGAACGGCTCGCGCTTGATCACATCGGTGATCTTGAAGCGGCGCCGACCGATCGTCGAAATGTAATATCGCCCTGCGGGCAACGGGGTCACGTCGTCGATCTCGGCGGTCGTACCGACGTCGTGCGGCATGACGTCGGCATCGCCCGCTTCCGCGCCGTCGCGGATGAGGACGACGCCGAATGCCTCGTTGCCGGCGAGGCATTCGGAGATCATCTGGCGGTACCGCGGCTCGAACACGTGTAAATTCAGGTTCGCTCCGGGAAAGAGCACCGTATTGAGCGGGAAGAGCCGCAGTAACGCCATGATTACTTGCCGGCTTGCGCCGGACGGAGCCGCGATTCGACCGTTGCCCAGTCGATGTTCGCGAAGAACGATTCGATGTATTTCGCACGTTCCGAGGGCTTGTAATCGAGGATGAAGGCATGCTCCCATGCATCCATCACGACGATGGGATTGAAGCCCGCGATGTTGCCATCTTCGTGCAGCGTCACCCAGTGGTTCGAAATGCGTCCCGTCCACGGATCCTGGTAGGCGATCGCCCAGCCAACGCCGCGCATGGCGCCCGTTGCCGCGAAATCTTTCTTCCAAGTATCGAAATCGCCGAAGCTCTCCGAGAGCACGCTCGTGAGCGTGGACGACGGATCGCCGCCCGCGTTCTTCGTCATGTTGTCGAAATAGTATTCGTGCAGACGCATGCCGTTGTACTCGAAGCCGAGACGGCGCGTGAGCTCGGCATAACCGGGGTTTGCGCCCGCGGCCTTACCGGCTTTGATCTGCTCGCCGATCTGTTCGTTGAGCAGGTTCGTGTTTTTCACATAGCCTTCGTACAGGCCGAAGTGGGTCTGCAGCGTGTTGTCCGAGATGCCCTGGAGACCGGCGAGGTCCCACTTCTTCGGAGCGTACGTCGCCTGCGCGAGAGTAGCCAATGCGATTCTCCTAAACGATGGTTTGCGGTACGTGAGTTGGACGGCGCACTACGGCAGTTCATCCGATGCAAGCAGGTTCCCGCGAGCGACGGACGACAAACTATGCGCCATGGGCGACCTCGCGTATCTCGCACGCATGCACCGCGAACCCGTGCCACTCTTGCTCGAAGTCGAACAACAGGGGCGCTACGACGAGGTTCCGGTCGTCGACCGTGCGGTCGGACGGCTTCTCTCCACGCTCGTCACGGCGATGCAGGCGAATCGTATTTTGGAATTCGGTACGGGCTACGGGCTTGCGACGCTCTACATGGCGCTCGCGATGCCACCCGCCGGGCATATCTGGACGGTCGATCCCGATATCGAACGTTCGACGATCGCCCTCGAATATTTCAAGCGTTCGGGGCGGCTCGACGCGATCGAAGTGATCAACCAGCCCGCGCAAGACATCATCATGAATTTCCCGCAGCGCAACGTGGACATCATCTTCATCGACGCGCAAGTGTTGCTCGATGGCGATCTGATCGACGAGTGCATCCCGTTTCTCAAGCGCTCGGGCTTGCTCATCGTCGATAAGATGCTCGCGGGCGCGGTCGGTGAGGAACCGGCGAGCGACGACGGCGACGTGACGGCGAAACTGCGCGACTTCAACCGGCACTTTCTGAACCACCCGCAGCTCGACGCGACGATCCTCCCGATCGGAACCGGTATCGGTATCGGTGCTCGCCTCGAATAACGATTTCCGGAGCGCGATGCGGCGCTTCGCAACGGGCGTCACGGTGATCACGACCCGAAGCGCGGACGGCGCAATCGCGGGCTTCACGGCAAACGCGTTCGCGAGTGTCTCGGCCGAACCGCCGATGGTGTTGATTTGCGTGAACCGCACGGCGTCGTCGCACGCGGCGCTTTCCGCGAACGCGCTCTTCACGGTCAACATCCTCGCGCTCGAACAACGCGATATCGCGGAGCGCTTTGCGGGGGGCGAGCCGACGCAACGTTTTGCGGGCATCGCGCATGCGCCGGGCGCTACCGGGGCGCCCGTGCTCGCGGGCGCGCTCGCACACTTCGATTGCACGGTCGCAGAAGAATATTCCGCGGGTACGCACACGATTTTCGTCGCGAACGTCGTCGCATGCGATTCGCGCGAAGGCGATCCGCTCGGGTATTACGATCGCACCTACCGGGATTTCAACATCGATTTATGATCCTCGAACATTTCGCCGTCGGCCCGCTCCAATGCACGTGCACGATTCTCGCCGACGAAACCACGCGTGAGGCGATCGTCGTCGATGGCGGCGACGATACGGACGAGATCGTCGCTCGGCTCGAAGCGCGCGATCTGCGCGTGAAGTATCTCGTGCACACGCACGCGCATTTCGATCACATCGGTCACCTCGGGCCGCTGCGCGAACGCGTCGGCGGCGATGCGCTCTTGCATCCGGGCGATCTACCGCTCTACGCACAACTCGCCGAGCAGGCACGCTGGGTCGGTATGCGCGAGGCCCTTGCGCCCGTTCGGCTCGACGGCGATTTGCGCGACGGCGATGTGCTCGCCGTAGGCTCGCTCGCCTTACGCGTGTTGCATACGCCCGGGCACACGCCGGGCTCGACGACCTTCGCGCTCGAGCGCACCGACGCACCGACGACGCTCCTCACCGGCGACACGCTCTTCCGCGGCGCGATCGGCCGATGGGATCTCGGCGGGACGTCGATGGCCGATATCGTGCACTCGATCCGCGAAAAGATCTTGCCGTATGCGGATAGCACGATCGTCGTCCCGGGCCACGGCCCGGCCTCGACCGTCGGAGCGGAACGTACCGAAAACCCGTACCTCGCGCGATAACCGCGCGTTCCGGATCGTTGCATTTCTGGGACGCTCGCGCGACTTCGGCCGTCTGAACGTCACGCAATCGCCAACGTACGCCGGAGGGTATCTCCCCTTGTTTCGTTCGCCAATCGCCGCCGCAGTCGCGGCCCTTCTTACCGCAGCCATCGTGCCGCTTGGCGCCTCGGCCGAGACCTACACGATCGACGCGGGGCATAGTTCCGCGGGCTTCGGGGTGACCCACCTCGGCCTGAGCCACGTCAAAGGCTCGATCCCCATCAAATCGGCGACGGCGGAAATCCCCGCGGGCTCCGATGTGCCGACCGCGTTGACCGCCGATCTCGACATTTCCGGGATCAATACGAACAACGACGGTCGCGATAAAGATCTGAAATCGCACGACTGGTTCGACGTCGCGGCGATCCCCGCGATGACGTTCAAGAGCACGAAGATCAGTAAGGGTGCCGATCCCACATCGTTCAAGATCGAGGGCGACCTGACGATGCACGGCGTGACGAAGCCGGTCACACTCGACGGCCATATCGAGGGTAAAGCTTCCGACTCACGCGGTAACCCGCGTATCGCGTACACCGCAACCGGTAAGCTCGACCGCCGCCTCTGGAACATCAATTTCCAAGGCATGACGCCCGGCGGCAACCTCGTCGTCGGTAACGACATCGATCTCGCACTCGAAATCGAAGCCGTGAAACCGAAAGCCGCGGCCGCGAAGTAACGCGCATGCCCCACCCGTTGCGCGCGATCGTCGCGGCGGCGTTGCTTCTCCTTATCGGGATGCAGCCCGCCGTCGCGGCGGCCGACGCAACGTGGTTGGTGCTCTCCGATATCCATCTCGATCCGACGGGCAAGATGGCGGACGGCACCGCGAACCACGACAGCGATCCCGCCCTTCTCGCTGCGGCGATCGCCGCTATGCAACGTGCGGCGCCGAATCCGGCCGTCGTCGTGATCGCCGGGACTTTCTCGCACACCACTTCGATGGCTCGCGCGCGATCGCGACGATGCACTCCATCGCCCGCTCGTTCGATCGCGCATTCCCGCGCGCGCAATTCGTGCTGGTTCTCGGCAACGAAGACTCGGACTGCGGCGATTATCGGGGCCCGATCGGCAACGCCTTTTTACGCATGACCGCGCGCGCGTGGGAACCGCTCGTCAATCGCAACGGTGCCGCGCCCACGTTTGCGCGGACGTTCGCCGAAGACGGCTCGTATAGCGCCCGCTTGCCATCCGGCATGGGCCGCGCCGTCGTCATCAACGACGTTTTCTGGTCGCTTCGTCCGAGCGGCGGGTGCGGCGCGTCCTACGATGCGCCCGAACGCACCGTGGAGCGACTCGCGACGCTTTTGCCTCGCTCGCCCGCCGAGCATGCGATCGTGTTCGCGCATATCCCGCCGGGCATCGACACGTATTCGAGTAGCTACCTCACGCACGGGCTCGTGACGGTGCCGAATCTCCGGCCCGATATGAACGATCGCTATCTTTCGCTACTCGCCGATCCCGAGCGTCGGGTATCGCTCGCGATCGCGGGACACGCGCATCGATTCGGCTTCCGCGTCGCGCGTGCGCGTACGGGGGGCAGCGGCGTACCGATCGTCGTTGCGCCCGCGATCTCCCCGGTGTACCAAAATTCGCCGTCGTTTCTCGTCGCGCGCATCGACGCCGACGCGACGATCCGCTCGCTCGAAGAATGGGCGCGTAACGAGGATCCGACGATCGTAGACAGGTCCGTATGGGCGAACCGCGGTGGCACGCGCGCACTCGGTATGGCCGATGTTCCTACGGCAAGTATTCTCGCGTTACAACGGCGGCTCGACGCCGATCCCGCGCTTCTCGACGCGTTCGGCCGCCTCGCCGTCGGTTCCACGTTTTCGCAAATAACGCCGCGCAATCGCAGGCTCTATCTCTGCGCGGCCACCGAACTCACGATCGCGGCGTTTCGCGCATGCACGCGGAACGGCGGCTTCGGATACCTCACGCGCCGCGGCCTGCTCGCCGCCATCGCCGGCCTCGCCGCGTTCGTGGCAATCAGCGTACTCGCCGTACGATGGGTACGACAAGCGCGCACAAAGCGGGCTAGTGGAGCTTGATCGTGATCTTCCCGGCGTCGGCGAGCACCGTCGGCTCCTGGGCTTCGTCCTGTGAGGTCTTTCCGGTGCCCTTGAGATCGCTCGCGGCGACCGACGACGCGACGGTCGCGCGCGCTTCGGCGAGCATCGCGTCCGTAATCTTGCCCGCTTCGCGCTTCGCGCGATAATCCGCGATCGCGGCGTTGAGCGCGAGGCGCGAACGCTCCGGATAATCTTTCTTCTTCTCGGGATAGCCGCCGAGCGCGGCTTCGATATCCGCATCGGTGATCGCAAGCGCCTGATCGAGCGTCTTGCCCTTTGCGAGCTCGACGAGCAACGAACACGTCGCCGTGCCGAAACCGCAGCCGGTCGTGAAATACGAGATGTCCTCGATCACGTCGCCCGGACCGACCCTCAAATAATACGTGTACATATCGCCGCACGAATCGCTGAAGTAATCGCCCGAGGCCATCGGGTTCTCCATCGTACGAAAGCCGGTGCGCTCTTCGACGAGGCGTTGAAACTTCGGAAAATCCATGGTGCGATTCTTTCTTGCTTTACGGGGCGCTGCGGGTACGGGTTACTACCGGGCTAGACGGCGGCGACGCGCGGGCCGTCATGCAATTCGAACCGGCACTCGGTGCCACCGGTTGCGAGCGATTCCGCGTGACGCGCTTCGCCGGGAACGACTTCTTTGAGGATCGTGTGGATCACGCTGCACACTTCGGGATGTTCGCCGACGGTGTTCGCATACGGGCACGTATGTTCGCGAATCGCAAAACCTTCGGCCGTCTCCACGAGATCGGCTTCCACACCCTGCGCGCGTAGTTGCGCGACGAGGGCTTCCGCGCGTTCGCGCGTGCCCGAGGCGCCGGCCATCTTCGCGTTGATCTTCGCGGCCGAGCGCTTGCCCATGCCCTCGAAGATTTGCGCGACCATGCCGTCGCCACCGATCGCACGCGCTTCGCGTAAAACGGAGTTGAGCATCTTGTCGTAGCGCTGCGGAAAGAGTTGCTCGCCCGCGGGCGTCAGCACGAACTCGATCGTCGGCTTCGTCTTCCCACGGCGTACCGCGTGACCAATCACGATACCATCGCGTTCGAGGATCGTCAGTTGCTGCCGGATCGCGTTCGGGGAGAGGCCAAACGACGCGGCGATATCGTGTGCCGAAGTCCCGCGATTCCCGCGGAGCGCTGCGACGATTCGTCCTCGTGTCGTGTCGAAGAAACGGTCGGCCTGCATGATTGCGACAAGCGTAACACACGTTAACGCAGATAGTCCAGCATTTCCTTGACTTTCTCGCTCGCGTCGTCGTACGATACCAGGCGTTGCGGCGGATGTGCGCGGTAACGGTCGAGGAGAAGCGTTTTGGAGTCAGGGCTGCGGGTTTCGGACCTGCGCGTTCGCGTCGCGAACACGGATATTCTCAAGGGGATCGATCTCCGGGTCGAGCCCGGCAAAGTCGCGGCGCTCATGGGCCCGAACGGTAGCGGTAAATCGACGCTCGCCTTCGCGCTCACCGGGCACCCGAATTACGAGATCACCGGCGGCTCCGCCACGCTCGATGGCGAGGAACTGATCGGGCTCGCCCCCGACAAACGCGCGAAAGCCGGCCTCTTCCTCTCGTTCCAATACCCCGCCGCGATCCCGGGCGTCTCCGTCGCGAACTTCATCCGCTCCGCGCGCCAGGCCGTGAACCCCACGGATTTGCCGCCCGCGAAGTTCCGCAAGATGATCTTCGAAAAGCTCGAGACGCTCGATATGGACCCGGCCTTTCTTTCGCGGTACGTGAACGACGGTTTCTCCGGTGGCGAAAAAAAGCGCCTCGAGATGCTGCAGCTCGCGATCATCAACCCGAAGTACGCGATCCTCGATGAAACGGACTCCGGGCTCGACGTCGACGCGCTCCGCGCCGTCGGCGATTCCGTGAACGCGATGCGCGCGACGGACGAAGGCAAACAGACCGGCTACCTCATCATCACACACTACCCGCGCATCCTCGCGCACATCCCCGCCGACGTCATCCACATCATGATGGACGGCCGGATCGTGAAGACGGGCGGCCCGGAACTCGCAAACCAGATCGAACGCGAAGGCTACGATCGCATCCGTGAAGAGGTCGCGGGTGGGGTCGCTTAGCACGATGCCGGAGGCACTCGGGTTAGGCGCGGATTCGCTCGACGCCGTCATCGAGCGCTACGGCGAGGGCGCGTTTACGCGGACCGAGCGCACGGCGGCGTTCGATCGCTTTCACGAACTGCCCGCACCGCCCAAACCCAGCCGGAACTGGAAGCACGATCTCTCGCGGCTCGATCTCGCGAATATCGTCGTCGCACGCGATCCCGGCGCGGCCGTCGACTTTCGCGCGATCGGTGCGAACGAGCCCGCGATCTGCTTCGTGCAAACCGACGGCGTCGTTGCGGTAACGCGCGCGCCTGGCATCGACGAACGCATCCGCGTGTGCTCGCTCGGCGAGGCGAAGAGCGATCATCCCGACCTCTTCGCGCAAGTCACCGGCCGCGTCCACGCGTTCGATCGCGATAAGTTCGCGACGCTCGCGCAGGCGTTCCAAAGCGGCGGGGCGTTCGTGTATGTTCCCGAGGGCGTTTCGCTCGATCGTCCGATCGAGATCGCGTATGTCGGTACCCGTTGCGCGATCTTCCCGTATACCGTCGTCCTCGTGGGCGCGGGTTCGCGCGTTTCGATCGTCGAGCGTCTCGTCGCGAAAGCCGACGCCGGTTTCACGAGCGGGATCACGGAAGTCGTCGCCGAGCCGAACGCCGACGTAACGTACACGGTGCTACAAGAGAACGACGCGCACGCGACGACGTTCAACGCGCGCAGCGCGATCGTGCGCGCGAACGCTGTCGTGCGTTTCGCATTCGCCGATTTCGGAAGCGCGCTCACGACGAACAAGCTCTCGGTAAAGCTCGTCGAGCGCGGCGCGCGTATCGAATCCGCGCAGGTGTTTTCCGCAACCGGAAACCAGCACTACGACCTCACATCGCAGGTCGAACACGTCGTCGGCGATACGACGAGCGATACCGTCGTCAAGAGTGCCGCAACCGATGAAGCGCAGGCGCGCTACCTCGGCAACATCCGCATCGATAAAGCGGCGCACGGCTCGCAAGCATCGCTGCGCGACGACGTCCTTCTCCTCTCCAAAGGTGCGCGCGTCGACTCGATCCCGGCACTCGAAATCGCCGCGAACGACGTGCAAGCGTTTCACGGCGCCACGGTCGGCGCGCTCGACGACGAGCACGTCTTCTACGCGATGAGCCGCGGCTTCTCGCGCGAGGAAGCGGAGCGTATGATCGCGCTCGGCTTCTTCGAACCCGCAATCGCCCGCTTCGCGGGCAACGATCTCCGCACGTATGTGCGCGAGGCACTCGCTACAACGGTACAAGCAAAATGATGACGATTCCCGATCGTACGGCACAGCGCATCGCAGCGGATTTCCCGATCCTGCAAACGTTTACGTCGCGCGGGAAACGTCTCGTCTATCTCGATAGCGCCGCGAGTTCGCAAAAACCGAAAGCCGTCATCGACGCGCTCGTCGATTATTACTCGCGCTATAACGCGAACATCCATCGCGGCGTGTACGAGATCGCGTCGCTCGCAACCGATGCGTTCGAAGAAGCGCGTGCGAAAGTCGCTCGCTTCATCAACGCGGCGGAACCGGCCGAAGTGATCTGGACGCGGAACACGACCGAGGCGATCAACCTCGTCGCGTTTTCGTGGGGGATGCAGAATCTCAAAGCGGGCGACGTCATCCTGACGAGCGAGCTCGAACATCACTCGAATCTCGTCCCGTGGCAGCAAATCGCGGCAAAGACCGGCGCAACGCTGCGCTTCATCGAAGTCGATGCCGAAGGGCGCCACGTCCTCGACGATCTGGATGCGAAACTCCAGGGCGTGAAGCTCGTTGCCGTCTCGCACATCAGCAACACGCTCGGCACGATCCTTCCCCTCGAACGCGTCATTCCCGCAGCGCATGCGGTTGGCGCGATCGTCCTCGTCGACGGCGCGCAGTCGGTACCGCACATGGCCGTCGACGTACGAGCGCTCGATATCGATTTCTTCACGGCGAGCGGCCACAAGATGCTCGCGCCGACCGGCATCGGCTTCCTGTACGGCAAGCGCGCGTTGCTCGATGCGATGCCGCCGTTTCTCACGGGCGGCGACATGATCAAGGAAGTCGGCTACCGGGAAACGTCGTTCAACGAACTGCCGTGGAAGTTCGAAGCGGGCACGAGCAACATTGCCGATGCGATCGCGATGGGTGCGGCGGTGGACTATCTCACGACGATCGGTATGGACTGGATCCGCGAACACGAGATCGCGCTCACGCGGTACGCGCTCGCGAAGCTCGCACCGTTCGAATCCCGCGGTTTGGAAATCTATGGCCCGCGCGATGCGAACGAGCGCGGCGGGGTGATCTCGTTCAACTTCGCAGATATTCACGCGCACGATCTCGCCTCGATCCTCGATACCGAGGGCGTCTGCGTGCGCGCCGGACATCATTGCACGATGCCGCTCATGGAAAAGATGGGCTGGCCCGCGACCGCACGCGCGTCGTTCTATCTCTATAACACCGAAGCCGACGTCGATGCGCTGATCGTCGCACTCGACAAAGCCGCAACGATTTTCGGGATCGCGTAACGATGGACGATTTCTACAAGCAATACATCCTCGACCATTATCGCAATCCGCGTAACTTCGGCCATCTCGACGCACCCGATGCGAAGGCGGCCGATCTCAACCCGCTCTGTGGCGACCGGATCGAAATGGAGCTCGCCGTGAACGCCGAGCACGTCGTCACCGATATCCGCTTTTCGGGCAAGGGCTGCGCGATCAGCCAAGCGTCGGCCTCGATGCTTACCGAATCGATCGTCGGGCAAAGCCTCGAAGATGTCGCGCGTCTCGGGCAGGACGTCGTGCTGGAAAACGTCGGCTTCGACATCACGCCCGCGCGCATGAAGTGCGCGATGCTCGGCTTGAAAGTCTTGAAGTCCGCGGCCCTCGGCGAGATCGCCACGTGGCCCGACGAGGAAAACGCGCACTAATGCTCGCGACGGCGTCGACTTACGCCGTGATCATCCTACTCGAAGCGCTCGGGTTCGTCGTTTGGAACATCGGAACGCGCTCGCCGAACGACGTCGTCCGCGACATCGTCCACGGCGTGCGGAACGATCGTATCTTCCGCGCGAACATCGCGCCGTTTCTTTTCGGTGGCTCGTGCTTCGTCGCGTCGTTTGCGTTCTTGAGCGCGCGTCTTCCATACGAGCGAAACGCGCAAGCGTTTTTGGTTACGCTCGTGGTGCTCGCCGGACTTGCCGTCGAATTCCTGATCGGTCCGGACCTGCGGCGTCGTTGGACGCAACCGGGCCGCTCGGCGCGCTAACCCTCGCGCTCAGGCGCTGTCCTTCGTTGCAAACGTCCTGCAGATCGTATGCTTTGAACGGGAGCCACTGCTTCCCGCCCTTGACCGCGACTTCGAGGAAGACGCGGCGCACGTCGACGCCGACAAGGCCTTTGTTCGCGATCGCGGCGCGGTAGACGCGTACGTATTTATCGGGCGAGCCGAGAAGGGCCGCCGTCTTCGGCATGATCAATAATTGCGGGCCGATGTCGATCGTATACGGCGTTCGCTTTCCGTGCGCGTCCTTCTTGAATGCCGTCTGCGCATCGAACCGCGCGATCACGCCGCCCGTCCCGCGCACGTAGCCCGTAATGCGGGCTTCGCTTTCGGCCGGGATCGTCGGCGGGATGTCTTCCGTCGCCGTGAGGACGCTTGCGACAGCGGTGCTCTTCGGCTGTCGGCTCTCCGTACAGAACGAAACGATATCGTCCTGATACGGCGTGCGGATTTCCGGTTCGCGCGCACACCCGGTGAGGAGTGTCGCTACGATCGCGGGTGCGAGAAACGGAAGCAAAAAAAGCGACGACGATTTCACGATGGGCGACTTCCCCACGCGCGATTGCCGATGCTCTTTCTCGTGCGTTTGGCGCGGCATCTGCAAGCGGGGTGCGCGCGCTACGAGCTTGCACACGACTTGCGCGGATGCATCATCGCGGGCGAGGAAAGTTTTCACCGCTGCACGATTGCAAGCCAGGTGCGCGATTTCTGCCAAACGAAACCTCGCTTCGATTCGCGATACGACGTCGACGGCGGACGCTTTCGCGCTCCTTGAAATCAGCGCTTCAAAACCAAAGCAACGAGCAAAGCAACGAGACGGAAGGACGCCACTGTGGGCATCGACTCGAATATCGAAACGAAACCGGGAATCAAACGCGGACCGTTCCTCGCGGGCGCAACCGCGATGGGCGCGGCGATCTTCGGCGGCTACGCCCCGAACGTCATCGCAGCTCCGAGCAAAGAGATCGTCATCGGCATCAACATCCCGCAGTCGGGTTCGTATTTCGAACAAGGCGCGGATCAGTTGCGTGCGTACAATCTCGCGATCGAAGAGATCAACGCCAAGGGCGGCATCATGGGCATGCAGATCAAGAAGACCGTCGGCGACGATCAGACGGCAGCGGGCCCGGCGACGGACAACGCCCGCCGCATGATCGATAAGGACGGCGCGGTGATGATTACCGGCGGTTCCTCGACCGGCACGGCACTCGCGGTTTCGAAGCTCTGCCAGGACAAGAAGACGATCTTCATGGCCGCGCTCACGCACGGCGACGAAACCTCGAACCAGCAGTGCCACAAGCACACGTTCCGTCGGTACAACGACGCCTACATGGCGGCGCAGTCGCTCGCGAAAACGCTCGTGAGCAAATACGGCACCGGCCGCTGGTTCCACATCACGGCCGATTACTCGTGGGGCTATAGCGTCTACGACAACATCACGGGAATCGTCGAGCCCAAGGGCGCGAAGACCGTGAAGAACGTGAAGCTCAAGCTCGGCACGGTGGACTTCGGTTCGGCGCTATCCGAGGCGCAAGCCGCGAAGCCGGACGTTCTCGTCATCACCGAATTCGGCCGCGACATGGTCAACTGCCTCAATCAGGCAAAAGACTACGGCCTCACCAAGAACTGCAAGATCCTCGTTCCACTCGTCGACGAATACATGGCGCGCGGCACGGGCGACAACTTCGATAACGTGATCGCGACGGCGCCCTTCTACTGGGATTACCACGCGAAGAAGTACCCTGGCGCGAAGAAGTTCGTCGACGCGTTCCGCGCCAAGTACGGCTCGCCGCCGTCGAACGGTGCCGAAGTCGCATACGTCGATATTTACCAGTACAAGAGCGCTGTGGAACGCGCCGGAACGATCAATCCGGAAGCGGTCATCGCGAAACTCGAAGGCTGGAAATACCAGATGACCAAAGAGCCGGAATACTGGCGCAAGGAAGATCACCAGGGCGTCAACTCCGTGCTCGTGCTCGAAGGCGTTCCCGCAGCGCAGCGCGCAGACAAGTGGGCCTTCGCAAAAGTGCTTGAAGAGCATGCGGGCGACTCCGTCGTCCAGCCGCTCAACTCGCTCTCGTGCAAGATGGAAACCGCCTAGCCTCATCCCGTTCGTCTCCGTACGTACGGGGCCGGTTTGCTCGGATTTGAGAGCAGGCCGGCCCCGCGTGCTTCCCCCAGAGGACAACCGCGCCTTGTCGATCCGAACCGAGGACCGTCTCACGTGAACGAATTCCTCGCAGCCCTGCCTACGGGGCTCCTCAACGGTCTCGTTTCCGGCCTCATCTACGTCGCGATCGCGATCGGCCTCACGATCATTTTCGGAACGCTTCGCCTGGTGAATTTCACGCACGGCGCGTTCTATGCGATCGGCGCATATGCCGGGCTCGTCGCCGCGAAAAGTCTCGGCTTCTGGTGGGCGTTCATCGTCGCACCGATCGTCGTCGCCGGGATCGCGGTAATCCTCGATCGCCTGCTCTTGCGCTACTTCTACAGCAAAGACGTAACCGCGCAAATCCTCGTAACGTTCGGCCTCGCGCTCGTCGCCGAGGAGTCGTTGCGCAACATCTTCGGCGCGCAGACGCAACGCTATCCGACGCCCGAAGCGATCAACGGCTCGGTGTCGTTTCTCGGGATCACGTATCCCGAATATCGCTTACTTTTCGCCGCGGGCGTGATCGTCTTGGTCGTCGCCGTGTGGCTCTTCATCGAGCGCACCTCGTACGGCCTGATCGTGCGCGCGGGCGTGCGCGACCGCATCATGGTCCAGCTCCTCGGCGGGAACATCCGCCTCGCATCGACGATCGTCTTCGCACTTGGCGCGGGGATCGCGGGCTTCGTCGGCGCAGCCGCAAGCCCGATCTACAGCGTCGATCCGAATACCGGATTTACGTTCTTGATCCCGTCGTTCGTCGTCATCGTGGTCGGCGGGCTCGGCAGTTTTTGGGGCGCGGTCATCGCGGGTATCCTGATCGGCGAACTCCAGAGCCTCACCACCATCATCTACGCGCCCGCCGCGAACGTGATCATCTACATCGCGATGGCGCTCGTGCTGCTCTTCCGCCCGCAGGGTCTGCTCGGCGAGAGCGAAGTGATCCGCGGCTGATGCAAACCAAGCGCTCCATCATCGCGCCGGCGAAATTCGTTCGGCCGACCACCGCCGCGCGCACCGCGCACACCGCACGTTTCATCGCGATCGCGCTCGCCGCCCTGATCGTCTTTCCGTTTTTGTTCAAACTGATCGGCGGCTACTCCGATCTCGCCGCACAGATCTTGCTCACGGGCGTCGCTGCTGCGGGCTTCAATCTCTTGCTCGGCTACACAGGGATTTTGTCGTACGGCCAGGCCGCATTTTACGGCGGCGGAGGGTACATCGCGGCGATCGTGCTCGCGCGCCTTACGCCGAATATCTGGGAAGCGGCGATCCTCGCCGTTCTCGGGATGGCGCTGCTCTCGTTCATCATCGGCTCGCTCGTCGTGCGCCTCTACGGCATCTACTTCGCGCTCCTCACGGTTGCGTCCGGGCAGATGGTCTTCTTCATCGTCGAACAGTGGCGCGATGTTACGGGCGGCGACGACGGTTTCCAATCGATCCCCACGCCGTTCCTCGCCTTCGGCCCGGCGCACATCGATCTTACGACGAAGTTGCCAAGTCTGCCGCTCGGCCCGCTCGGCGATCTCTCCGATGTGAACTACTGGTATCCGCTCGCGGCGCTCGTCGCGCTCGGCGTGATGCTCCTCGTGCGCACGCTCGTCGCTTCGCAATACGGTGAAGTGCTCGGAGCGATCCGCGAAAACGAAGACCGCTCGACGTTCGTCGGCTACGACCCACGCACGTACAAGCTTGCCGCCTTCACGATCGCGGGCGCGCTCGCGGGCCTCTCGGGGGCACTGCGCGCCGCGCACGACGGATCGGTCGCGCTCGGTACGCTTTCGATCGAGCAAAGCGGACAGTTCGTCATCTACACCGTCATCGGGGGCGTGCAGACGATCCTCGGGCCGTTCATCGGCACGGGCCTGATCATGTACCTGGAGAGCGTGCTCTCCGGTAACGGCTACTGGCGTTTGATCGAGGGCGTGATCTTCGTCGTCGTGATCGTCGCGCTTCCGGGCGGCATCCTCGGCAAATCCACCCGCGCGCGCTTCGGCTTCCTGCGCGCGCTCGGCGTCAAGAAGAACGGAGCGTAGCCGATGGCCGAACCCATCTTACAGACCAAAGGCCTCGGAAAACGCTTCGGCAACTTCAACGCGAACAGCGACATCGATTTCTCGGTGCAGCCGGGCGAACTCCGCGCCGTGATCGGGCCGAACGGCGCTGGCAAGACGACGTTCTTCAACATGCTCGGCGGTACCACGCGCGCCACAAGCGGCGAGATCTTCTTCAAAGGCAAAGCGATCACCGGGGCGAGCGGCCCGCACCGCGTCCACCTCGGCATCGCGAAAGCGTTTCAAACCGCGAACATCTACAACGACGATACGTGCTTCCAAAACGTGCGGCTCGCGGCGCTCGCTCGCACGCAAGGCACGTTCGCGCCGCAGTTCTTCGCACGGTCCTCGCGCTTGGCCAAAGTCGACGATCTCGCCGAGGAAGCGCTCGAAGCCGTCGATCTCCTCGGCGTCTCGCACATCCGCGCGGGCGATCTCTCGCACGGCGACAAGAAGCGGCTCGACATCGCGCTCGCGCTCGCGACGCAACCGGCGATCCTCTTACTCGACGAACCCGTCGCCGGGATGTCCGTCGAAGAGACGACGAAGACCGAACACACGATCAAAAAGCTCACCGCGCGCATGACCGTGCTCATCATCGAGCACGACATGGATATGATCATGGGCATCTCGGACCAAATCACCGTACTGCACGGTGGCAAGGTGCTCGCCAACGGCACGCCCGCGGAAATTCGCGCGAACGCGAAAGTCCAGGAAGCCTATCTCGGCGGCCACAGCGAGGACGAAGTTCTGTGAGCGTTGCCGCACCCGCACGACCGCGGTTGGTCGTGCGCGACATCAACACGTATTACGGCGATAGCCATATCTTGCGCGACGTATCGCTCGAGATCGGCGTGGGCGAAACGGTTGCGCTCCTCGGACGCAACGGCGGCGGAAAGACGACGACGCTCAAGTCGATCGTCGGCTGGGTCCCGCCACGCTCGGGCTCGATCACGCTCGATGGCGAGGAGATCACCGGCCGCGAGATGATGGTCGTCGCGCGGAAGGGCATCGCACTCGTGCCCGAAGAGCGACGCATCTTCACGAACCTTACCGTCGCCGAAAATCTGAAGATTGCCACCGTCACGGCACGCAAACCCGGCTGGTCGCTCGATCGCATCTACGAGAAGTTCCCCCGTTTACGCGAGCGCGCGGCGAATAAGGGCGATGAGATTTCTGGCGGCGAGAAGCAAATGCTCGCGATCGCCCGGGCGCTCGTCCAAGAAACACGCGTCATCTTGCTCGACGAACCGAGCGAGGGGCTCGCGCCGCTGATCGTCAAGGAAGTCGAAGCGATCATCCGCGAGATCAAGGCGGACGGCATCACGATCTTACTCGTCGAGCAAAATCTCTTCTCCGCCCTTTCGGTCGCGGATCGTTGCTACGTCATCGATCAAGGGGCGATCCGCTTCAGCGGCACCGCGGACGAGGTCCGCAACAACCACGACGTTCTCGCCAAATATCTGCACGTCTGATGACGCGCGAGGAGCTCACAGGGATGAACCCCGTACGGACGACACTTTTTTCACGTAGCATCGCCGCATCGGCACTCGCGGCCGCGGTTCTCCTCTCGGCGGGCGTCGCCGCGCAAGCCAAAAAGCCGTTGAAATACCAAGCCGTGCTCTTGAGCGCCGCCGCCGGTGCGAAGCAACTCGGCACCGCGACGTTCGTGCAGATCCCCGGCGGTGGCGTCCAGCTCACGGTGGAAGTCACGGGCTTGCCGCCGGGCCTCCACGGCATCCATCTGCACGCCGAGGGCTCGTGCGCCCCGACCGTGATCGCGGGCAACACCACCCCGTTCGGCGGCGCGGGCGGCCATTTCGATCCGGCGAGCACGAATTCGCATAAGGGCCCCGATGGCGGCGGGCACGCGGGCGATCTGCCGAACCTCGACGTCGATGCCGATGGCAACGCGCGTCTCGCAACGTACGTCGCAGGCGTAACGCTCACGCCGGGTCCGAACGCCATCGCCGGTCGCAGCATCATCATCCACGCAAACACCGATAACTACACGGATATGCCGATGAACGGTGGCTCCGGTGGCCGCATCGCTTGCGGCACGATCGACGCCCCACTCGAGTAACGCCCGCGCGAGACGAGTGCACGAAACGGAGCGTCGTACGGCGCTCCGTTTTTCGTTTGCCTCTACGGCTTGATGAGCTCGTGTTGCGTGATCTTCGGACCGTTCGCCGTTTTCGCAACATCGTAACTTGCAAAATACGTGCCCGAAGACGTGGTGACGTCGGCCTCGACGTGCGCGCTATTCGGGCCGGTCGCACGCGTATGCACCGATGCGATTTTCGCGCTGGCATCCAGCGTCGTCGTTTCGGAAACGCGGTTCGCCGAAGCGTCGAGCAATGCGGCTGCGGCCGCGCCATCGCCGCCGATGACCGCACGCAGATAGCGACGCACCACGCCCGCCGCCTCCTGCGGAAACCCCGATTCGCCATCGGGCGCCGATGCTTGCGCGAGCGCGGTTGCCGTTGCGGTCGCAACCGGCGCGACGGATGCCTGCGCGGAAGCGCTTGCGCGGCGTGGGGTCGGGCTCGGCGTCGCTCTCGCCGGTGGCGTGCTTTCGGGAGTAGCGGCAGAAACGACGCGCATCGACGTTGCCGTTGGCTGTTCGACGGTGGGCTTGGGCGTCACGTTCTTTAGGGTCTGCGTGGGCGCGGAGCTCCGCGAATCCGTTGGGGTCGTCGGTGCTGCGGTGGCGCTCGCCGAAGGCTCCGGAGTGGCCGTCTCAAGCGCCGGTCTCGGTGAGCGCGCGGCGCGGCGAAATGGCGTCGGTGGCGCGGTCGGCACGACGACGGGAATCGGCGTGTACGTCCGCTCGCCGAGCGGGGTCGCGGTCGCAGAATTTACGGCGTTCCGTTCGTCGCCGCGATGCGTGAACGCGGAGACCAGCGCCCCGATTCCAAGCCCGGCGACGACGACGCCGAGCGCGAGGGCAAGCGTCGAAAAGCCGCTCGCAGACTTCGAGCGTTTCTTTGACGGGGTTGCACGGCGACGCGGTGAGTTCGGCACGACGGTGCAACGTTTTTATTCCATCGCGTCGTCTCGCCTTTCCGCACCCAAAATGAAAATGGACCGCGTCGTTGCGACACGAAAGTCGCCCGTGATGATCCGGGTCCCCGTTCCTATCGATGTCGGCGCCGTCTCCGCGTCCGCCGCGTTCGCACTTGCAACGCCGCTCTCGCTTGCCGCGCTCATCGACCTCGCCTTGCGCCAGGCACTCGGCCCGCGCGCACCCGAAGAAAAGCATCAGCGTACGCTCGCGGTGACGCTCGAGGGGATTCGCAGCGGTCGCTTTATCGTCGAAGTCGATGGCCGCCGCTTCGATTCCCCGGAACGCGTCGTCGTTTGCTCCGGACACGCGAATTTACGATTCTTCCACGCCGACGGAGTGCGCAGCTGAACGGCCCCGAAACGCGCGGTGCCGCACCGCAGTCCTTTCTCGCACTCGTCCGGCGTGCGATCGTGGCGTACGTCTTCGACCTACCGCTGTACGCTGCGGTCGCCGTCATCGGTTTGGCGATTCTCTACATCGTCGGCGTCGTGCTCCCCGCAGCCTCCGACGCGAATCGCGATTGGAAACTCACGTTGATGAGCACCGTCGTCGATGCCATCATCAACGGCATCGTGTACGTCGGGGTTACGGCGCGCGACTCGGGTGTGAAGCGTACCTGGGGCTCGACGATCGACCGAGCGTTCGAAGTGCTCTGGGCCGTGTTGCTCATCGATCTCGCGATCACGCTCATCGTTCGCGCGACGAGCGCGCTCGTCTTCGGCTCGCTCGAAGAAACCGGCTTCGGTTTTTTCGCCGCCCCGACGATCCTTTTTTGGACGGCACTCTCGTTCTCCGAAGCGGCTGCGGCGATCGACGATACCGCACCCGGCGGACGGCTCCTGACGTCGATCCGTAACGGAATCGGCCGCGCTCTTCGTATCGAGAATTTCGGCCGACTGCTGCTCGTCGCGGGCGTTACGCAGATCCCGGCGATGCTCGCGAGCATCGTACTCGTAAGCATCTTCGCACTGCTCCACAACACTGCGGCATCGCAGCATTTCACCGCGACGGAGCTGTTCTGGCTCAAAGTCCCGTTTGATGTCCTGACGACCGGATTCTTTGCCGCGATCGTGGGGATCGCTTATCGCGATCTGCGCTCGCGACCGAAGGCGGACTAAGGCCGCAACAGCGCGATATCACCGCGCCGGCTCAGCACGAGTTCCGCATAAAGCGCATTCGGCCAAGCAAAATCCGCGCGGGTGTACGATTCGGGCCAGCTCGCATCGAACGATTCATGAAGTCGATGATCTCCGACATCCGATGCCGCGATGTACCCGAGGACGCGATCGGTTTCGCTTTCGTCGTTCGAGGTGAGTGCCTGCATCACGAGGCCGAGCGGCCAGATGTAGCCATGCGGCGTATGCGGGCTGCCGATGCCGCTTGCGTATCGGCCGGTAAAGTAATACGGATTGCGAGGCGAAAGCATGAAGGCACGCGTGCGTAAATACACGGGATCCGTATTTTTGAGATAACCGAAGTACGGGATCCCGACGAGCGACGGTACGTTCGCGTCGTCCATGACGTTCGCGTGCCCGAGCCCGTCGACTTCGTAGGCGTAAATCTCGCCCGTGCCCTTGATGCCGAGCGTACCGTTCTGCTCGATCCCGCGCTGGATCTGCGATGCCAAGCCCCAAGCGTTTGCCGCCTGTCGCCCGTTGTGATAGACGCTGCGCTCGATGTCGTTGAGATACCGCATGACGACGACCGCGAACATATTTACGGGAACGTTAAAGTGATACCGCGCTGGATCGTCCGAAGGCCGGAATCCGGTCCACACCATCCCGGTATAACGCACGGGCGATCCGCGGCCATTGTTCGCAAGCTGCGGATGGCGGTACCGCGAGCGTTTATCGTGATGTTGTTCGTCGCGCAACACCGCGAGCACGCGATCGAACGCGCGCCCGACTTCGGGTGTGAAGATCGAGGTGTCGCCCGTCTCGCGCCAATACAGATCGGCGAACCAGATCGGATACAGCAGCGAATCGACTTCGAACTTCTCTTCCGCGATCTTGTAATTCGGCGTGAACGCGTTCGCGTATGCATCGGCAAGAATGTACTTCGCTTGCCGGGCGACGACACCGCGGAGCGTGCGCGCGACGCCGGGGTTCTTCGCGGCAAGCGTGATGTACGGGCGCACGACGGCGCTCGCATCGCGTAACCACTCGGCATCGATATCTCCCGTCGAAACGTAGGTCGTGCCGTCGCGCTGCATCGTTGCGTGACGCCCGATCGCCTCATCGTACGCGGTCGTGTACAGCCGATCGAGCGTCCGGGTGATCGCGGGGCGATCCGCAGCGGCCGTCGGCGAAAGAGAACCGAGCGCGAGCGCGGCGGCGACGAAGAGCGAAACGAGAAATCGATACGGCAAAATGCGACCTGAGCGCGCGCGCGGATGTTTGTACGATACGATAGTACGGGCACAGCAACCGTGCCGCGTATCACCCGGAGCATTCGATTGTCCCACCCGCAGTTCGCCTGTGCGATCCTCGCAATCGCGTCGTTTCTCTTCTGCGTAGCTCCCGCATGCGCCGATGGCGATTTCCGCGTCGATGGCCACGATCGATTCCGCATCGGGTCGCAAGATGGCAGCGGCGAAACGACCTACGCGGGCGTACAGCATATAACCACCAAACGTGTCGGACGTGCGACCCGTTACACCGCACACGTCACATATACGAAAACGGATCGCGGCACGCGGTCGACTGCCACCGCGCGATTCGTCTCGACCCTCGCACCCGACGGCGAACAGCACGACGTCACGAACGCAGATCCCGACTATCTCACCGTACTCAATCAGCCCTTCGCCATCCAACTCGACGTAGCGACGTTTCGCGACCTGACGCGCCTCGTCGGCGCCGTGCCGTTCGACCTGCCCTCGCCGATCACGGGCGCAACGCTCCATGGAACGATCAAGCGGGCCGTTTCCAGCGTCACGCGCACCTCGCACCTGCTCGGCGTCGCGTTCGAGGCCGCAGGCCCACTCGCGGGCGCCCTGCCGGATCGCCCCAACCTCAAGCTCGTCGGTACGGTCTCCATGCGCGGTACGGCCTATTACACCTATACGACCTATGAACTGGTTGCCTTGACGGCGGTGCTCGCGATCGACGGCACCGTCGCCTCCGGAGGGACCAACGACAGCGTCGCCATCGAATACCTGCGGCGCCTCCGTAGCACGACGCTCAAGGCGGCCGATCTCTAGCCGGCCGCGAGGCGGAAGCCATTCCCTCGCACGCGAACGAAACCGGAGCATGGAGTCGCGCGGTCATGCCAACGTATGGCAGCGCTCGCACCACTCCTCGGGGAGTATCGCTTGGCCTCACCGGCGACGTCGCCGGCTCCGGCTCGTGTTCACAAGGACACGCCCGGTCCTGAGAATTTCGAACTAGTCGTCGACGACTACCAGCGGCGGCTGTACGGCTTCGCCCTGCGCATGACCGGCAACCGCGAGGACGCCGAAGAGATCGTGCAGGACGCCTTCGTTCGCGCATATCGCGCGCTTGCGAAAATGGAGCCGCAGCAACGCGCGGAGTTGCGCCTGCAGCCCTGGCTCTACACGATTACGCTGAACGTGACGCGGAATCGCTTGCGCTCGAAACGGCCGACGAACGTTGCCCTCGACGCGCTCGCGGATCCCGATGCGCTCCTCAACGAAACGCAGGAAGGCCCCGATCAACCGGAAGCGGTCGTCGAACGCGGCGCCGATATGGTGCTCGTCGAGCAAGCGTTGCTTTCGTTGCCGATGCACTTACGAGCGGCGGCCACCCTGCGGTTCATCGAAGGCCGGAGCCATCCCGAGATCGCCGAGATCTTGGATCAGCCGATCGGAACCGTGAAATCGCACGTGCACCGTGCCGTGCGGATTTTGCGCCGTATCCTCGGCCCGCAAGTCGGCCGCATCGTGACGGCGGAGGATACTTCCGATGCGCTGCTGTGATGTTGAAGCGCTCTGGGATGAACTTCGCGACGGCTCGGAGCCGCGCAAGGAACACGTCTTGGCGCACCTGCGTATTTGCCCGCCGTGCCAGAAGCTCTACGAGCAATACGAGGGCGTGGCGTACTGCTTGAACTGCCTGCCGCTCCCGGAACCACCGCAAACGATGGTTCCGAAGATCCTCGAACACATCCGTGCCAGCATCGCCCGCAAATCGCCGAAGCCGGATTGCATCGCACGTGTCGAGAGCCCGGTCGGCACCCTTCTCGTCGCGTTTCGC
This sequence comes from Armatimonadota bacterium, assembly GCA_037441145.1. Lineage (GTDB taxonomy): Bacteria > Vulcanimicrobiota > Vulcanimicrobiia > Vulcanimicrobiales > Vulcanimicrobiaceae > JBBISR01. The sequence goes on along the minus strand of JBBISR010000009.1, from coordinate 530 downwards.
TCGACGGGCATCACGTTCGTCGGATTCGCGCGTGCGGACGAAGCCGCCGAAATCAAACGTATCTCGCACCGCCTTCGCCGCCCACTGATCGAAGCACATGCGCCCGAGTGGGTCACCGAGATGCTCGCGAACTACTTCCGCTCGCACGCCGTGGATTTGGAACGGATCGACATCTCCGACCTTACCCCGTTCGAGCAAGCGGTGCTGCACAAGAGCGCCGAAATTCCCGCAGGCGAAGTCCGCAGCTACGGCTGGATCGCCCGCGAAATCGGTCATCCGACCGCGGCCCGAGCGGTCGGCCAAGTAATGGCACGGAATCCGGTCTCGATCCTCTATCCCTGCCATCGCGTGGTGGACAGCCAAGGCGATCTGCATCAGTACGGTTATGGGTTACCGATGAAAGCACGGCTCTTGGAGCACGAAGGCTACGTCGCAACCCGACAGACGCTGCCGATCTAAAGAAAAAACCGGCCCGAGGGCCGGTTTGAGGATCTGCGGTCTGTGGAGTGCCGCGTCTTACGACGCGGCAC
>JBBISR010000008.1:0-145122 GCA_037441145.1 Armatimonadota bacterium | reverse complement strand
CCGCAACCCGATGCAAGCTCAAGAGAACCGTTCTTCTCGCTCACCGCAAGTTCCCGGGGGCGTTCGTCTACGGGCGTGCGACCGCTGCGGGCGAGGGGGCGATTATCGTCGCACCCTTCGATGGTACCGCGTTCACCAGATCGATGGCCCCCGAAACGCTCGTGCCATCCGGCACCGTTGCGCTTACGGCAAGTTGCGGGGTGCCGGCGGATATCGCACGGTGATCGTCTCCGCGCCTTTACATCGTCTAGCGGGCTTCCGCGGCCCAAAGGCTCCATGCGCGATCGATCTGCGCGCCGATCGTTGCCGTAGCCGCCGCAGCTTCGCTCGCATTGAGATGCACGGGCGTGCCCAACCGCATCGCATCGGCTTGCACTTGCGCGTTGAGCGCGAGATACACGGCGCGGAACACGGCTTCTTGCACCGTGCGCCCGACGATCGTCGCACCGTGCCCGCGCATCAGGACCGCCGTGTTCTCGCCCATCGTCCGCGCGAGCGCATCGCCCGTCGCCGTGCTTCGGATGAGCAAGTCGCTTGCATCGCCCTCGACATCGCGGATTTCGAAGATCGGAACCGGGCCTGCGAGAAACGCGCTCATGTGCCACACCGGAACGAGCGGCGCTTCGCGTACGATCCCGAACGGAATCGTCGACGGCGCGTGGCTATGGACGACGGCACCGACATCCGGGCGCGCACGATACGCCGACCCGTGAATATAGCGCTCGAGGTACGGACGACGCTCGTCGCCGTCGCGCGCGCTCCCATCGAAACGGTAGCGGACGATATCGCCCGCCTCCACGAGGCCGGGTGGCATGTTGCGTGCGAGAAGAAACGATTCCGGATCTTCCTCGTCGCGCACGCTGACGTGCCCGAACGCATCGACGACGCCTTGCGCGTACAGGATCCGATTGGCGGTAACGAGGTCATCTCTCTGGCTCATACGGTACTTCCCTTTTCGATCGTCTCGAGGCGGGCCTTGAGACGCTGCAATAATGCGCGCAGCTGCGCGCGCTCCACGTCGGAGAAATCATCCGTCGCCCCGTCGATCACGGCGCGCGCGTGGCCGAGAAGATCGGGCCGCAATCCGCGCCCGCGCGCGGTGAGGTATACGTGGATCTTGCGCCGATCGTGCTTGCTCCGCACGCGCACGACGAGATCGCGCTTTTCCATCGCATCGATCGTGGCGACCGTTCCCGGTTCTTGGACGTTGATCGACACGCTCAGTTCGCGTTGGGTAATCCCTTCGTTCTGCCATAATTCGCGAAGCACGAAATACTGGCCGAGCGTGACGTCGTAGGGTTCCAGAAGGGCCTGCAGACGCGCGAGGATCAGGCGCGAGGCCGAACGGATCAGGTAGCCGATGCTGGCGTGCGGCTCCTCCGCGAAGGCGCTCGCGCTATCGAGCGGCGCCATCGAAGATCTCCGAGAGCCGTGCGGCGAGCGCGCTCGTCCGTGCCGTATCGCGCCCCGCAAGCGTGCCATCGCCGACACCGAGATAGCGCGCGACGATTTCGGGATCGGCGAGTAAGGCATCTGCCGGTGCGTCCGCCGTGATGCAGCCGTTTTCGAGGACGTATCCGCGGTCGGCGATCGCGAGCGTCGCGCGTGCGTTCTGCTCGGCGATCAACACGGCGACGCCCGTGCTCTTCAGATCGCGGATGATGCGAAAGATATCGTCGACGAGTGCGGGCGCGAGGCCGAGTGACGGTTCGTCGAGCAAGAGCAGCCTGGGCTTCGCCATCAGGCCGCGTGCGATCGCGAGCATCTGCTGCTGGCCGCCGGAAAGATCGGCCGCGGGCTGACCGAGCCGCCGTTCCAGCACGGGGAAGCGTTGGATCGCATCGGCGATGCGCCGCGCGATTTCGGCCGCATCGAGCGAGCGCCGCACGCCGTAAGCACCCATCCGTAAGTTTTCCTCGACGGTCAGGCCACCGAATACTTCGCGCCCTTCCGGTACGTGCGCGATGCCCGCAGCGACGCGACGCGGTGCGGCGATCGCGGCGAGCGGGGTGCCATCGAACGTCATCGTTCCGGCGCTCGGCGCGACGAGTCCGGAGATCGTTTTGAGCAACGTCGATTTTCCCGCGCCGTTCGCGCCGACGAGCGCGATCGTCTCACCGGCGCCGATCGTGAGCGCGATGTCGCGCAACGCGGAAAACGTACCATAGCCCGCAGCGAGACCGCGTAGTTCGAGCATCATGCAACCTCGCCCGAGGCCGCACGGCCGACGTACGCTTCGATCACCGCGTCGTTCGCGCGGATCTCGGCGGGCGTGCCGTTTGCGATCAGGACACCGGCATCGAGCACGAGGACGCGATCCGCGATCCCCATCACGAGCGACATGTTGTGTTCGACGACGAACACGGTGGTGCCCGAACGATGGATGCCGAGTAACAACGCCGCGAGTTCTTCCGTCTCCGCGTCGTTGAGGCCGGCGGCGGGTTCGTCGAGGAGGAGCAGCCGCGGCCGAGCGATCAATGCCCGCGCGAGTTCCACGATCTTCTGCGAGCCGAGCGGTAAGGTTACGGCGGCGCGGTCGCGCAACGCCGCGATTCCGAGCGCTTCGAGGATGGCGTCGGCGCGCGCGCCGAGTTCGCGTTCTTCGCGCCGCGCGGCACCGAGCCGAAACGCATGCATCCATGCGGGCACGTGCGCGAGAACGTGCGCGCCCGCCATCACGTTCTCGCGCACGGTCATCCCCGCGAACACGCGCGCCGATTGGAACGTGCGCACGATACCGCGGCGCGCGACCGCGTCGCATGAGAGCCCCGCGAGCGACTCCCCGGCATACGAAACCGAGCCCGCGTCGCTCCGGTAGAGGTTCGTGAGCAAATTAAAAAGCGTACTTTTTCCCGCGCCGTTCGGGCCGATCAGCGCCGTGAGCGCGTCGCTCGCAACGGCGAACGACACATCCGAAACGGCACGCACGCCGCCGAACGCCTTGACGAGCGAGCGCACTTCGAGGGCCGCCGTTTTCGGGATCACGCTGCGGCTCGCGTTGCATGCGAAGCGGGCTCGTCCGACTTTTTCGCGAGCGCGTTTGCGATCGCGCCGAGAATTCCGGACGGTAAGAACAAGAGGCCACCGACGAGGATCGCGCCCGCGAAGAGCGTCTTCGCTTGCGCGAGTTGTTGCACGGCCGTCGGCAAGAGTACCAGCAGCAAAACCCCGAGGAGCGGCCCCGCGAGGGTGCCCTCGCCGCCGATGACGAGCATCGTGAGCAATTCGAACGATCGCGGCGTGCTCACCATTTCGGGTGAGAGAAACTGGAAGTAATATGCGTACAGGCTCCCGGCGATCGAAGCACACGCCGCCGCAATCAGGAAGGCGGCAAGCTTGTAGCGCGGGACATCGATCCCGAGGGCCGTCGCGGCCGTCTGATCGGTGCGGATCGCACGCAGCGTGCGCCCGAAGTTCGAGCCGAGAAGGTTTCGCAAAATCGCAAAGATCGCGATCGCCACGCCCCAAATGAGATAATAGTTCGCGCGGCCGTCGGCGAACGTGTATCCGAAGATCGCGAAGTGCGGTATTTGCGTGAGTCCGGAAGGACCGCCGGTGTAGTCGACGAGCCCGATCGTCAGCGAATCGAAGAGCAGGCCGAACGCGAGGGTTGCAAGCGCGAGATAGTGCCCCCGCAAACGAACCGTAACCGATGACAACACCGCCGCGCAAACGAGCGAAACGACGAGCCCGAGCACGAGCCCGAGCGGCGGCGCGAGGTGGAGGCGTACGGACGCGATCGCCGCTACATAGCCGCCGATCCCGACGAACGCCGCGTGGCCGAGGCTCACCTGCCCCGTGTAACCCATCAGCACGTCGAGCCCCATCACCGCGATGAACAGCACCCCCGCGATCACGAACGAACTCAGCAACCCGCCGCCGACGAAGAGCGGCACTACCACGATCGCGAGGAACGCCACCGCAGCGATCGCACGCGCGACGTTGGGCTGCAAACGTGCGCTCGCACCGTGCGCGCGGTGCCCCGTGTGGGTATCCTCGCGGCGCACGCCTTTTCCGAAAAGCCCCTGGGGCCGAAGGATCAGTACCGCGAGCAGAATCGCGATCGCAAGCGTCGTCGCGAAGATCGAGGATGCGTACGCCGCGCCGAGCTGTTGGATGAGGCCGATTCCCACGCCGCCGAGCACCGCGCCGAAGAGCGCGCCGAGCCCGCCGATCGCAACCGAGATGAACCCGTAAACCGTGAAAAATCGCCCACCATCGAATTGCAGCGACACGACGGGTCCGATCGCGATCCCCGCGAGCGCGCCGAGCATCGCCGCAAGCGTATACGAGAATATCCGCACGCGCGTCACGTTCACGCCCATGAGCGTCGCCGCTGCGGGATTTTCCGCGCATGCGCGGAGTGCGCGGCCAAACGTCGTGCGTTGCAAGAGAAACGCGAGCGCGGCGACGACGACCGCCGTGATCGCGAGATCCCAGAACGATTGCGTCGGCACGAGCACGCCGCCGATATTCACGGGCTTGTAACCGGAGAACGGCGGCAGTTGATACGATTGGCTCCCCCAGACCAGGAGCGCCGCGCCTTCGAAGAGCGTCAGCATACCGCTCGTAAGCATCACCATACCGCTCGGCGGCAAGCGCCGGAGGCCCGGGACGAAGATCGCGACGGCGAGGATCGCGCCGACGAGCGCCGCGACGCCGAGCGACCCGAGCGCCGCAAGCCAGATCGGCCAGCCGAAGGTTTGCTCGAAGCTATACATCGCGAGCGCACCGAGCACGACGAACGCACCCTGCGCGAGATTGATCGTTCCCGTTACCCGGAAGACGAGCGCGAAACCGATCGCAACCATCGCGAAGACGGACCCTTGCACGAGTCCGCCGATCGTTATGCCGAGCGCGTCGCCCATGCTTAGAGCGGATCGCCTCCGGGCTTGCTCACCGGGACGAAGAGCGTGCGGCCCGCATCGTAACGTACGATCACCGCATTGCCGACGCCGAGCCCGCGATTGTCGCCGCTATGGAAATCGTACACGCCGTTCACGCCGACATACCCGTGCGTTGCCAGGAGCGCATCGCGCACTTGTTTCGCGCTCGGATTCGGTGCGAGCGCGCGGAGGGTATCGACGACGATCATCGCCGGATCGTAACCGAGGCCCTGGCCGAGATCGGGTTTCGTCGGCGCGAGCGCCGCATCGAAATTCTGGATCGCGGCCTTGAGCGGGCCCGTGATCGTTTTGGGATCGCGGAAGAACTGCACGCCCGCGAAGATGAGTTCTTTCGGAACGAACGCTTTATATTGGTCCATCTGGGCGTAAATGATGTTGCCGTTCCCCGCGCCGATCGGCACGTCGATCCCCGTTTCCGCGATCCCACGTAACACGGTGCCGAACGGCGTGCCCGTCGTCCATCCCACGATCGCTTGCGGATTCGTGCCCTTGATGCGCGTGAGCTGCGCCGTCACGCTGACGTCGGTCGGGTTGAATTTTTCCATGCTCGTGATCGACATCCCACGATCGACCGCGACCGCGCTCGTGAAATTCTTCTCGGCATCGTTGCCCGTCGCATCGCTCGACGTCAAGAGCCCGATGCGCGTAAGCCCGCGCTTATGGAAATAGCGAAGCATCGCCGTCGCTTGATCGCGCGTCGAGACGCTCGAAGAGAACGTGAAGCTGCCGTGCTCGGGATGCACCCCGGGGGAGAAACAAAACTGTACGGGGCCATCGTCTTTGACGAGCGCCGCCATCGCGTTGCACTGCGCTACGAGCGTCGAGCCGAGCAAAACGGCCGGATGCTTTGCGATGATCCCGTTCGTCAGCTGCACGGAAATCTGCGGGTTGGACTGGTCGTCCTGCAGCACGAAATGCACCTTGCGCCCGTGGATGCCGCCGCGCGCGTTCTGGACTTTTTCGACCGCGGCGAGCGCCTGCTGCTGTTCCTTGCCGAGAAACGCCGCGCTGCCGGTAAGCGAGAGCACGACGTCGATCTCGTAGGGACTCGTATCGGCGGCGGAAGCCGGGATCGTTGCGGATGCGACGGCGAGCACGAGCGCGAGCGCGGCCCCGCGAAACGACGAGCGAGCGATGTCCACGGTGTCTCCCTCAAGTAATGGTTCGCGTAACGAAGTTTCTCCGCAAGTTGCCATCTCTGGACAAAATTCCCTCCGCCCGATATAGTTCATATATCGAACCATTGCGGCGTGCGATCGCCAGCACGGCACGCCAGCCGGATTTTTTTGGAGTTATTTCCATGCTTTCGCAACGTGAGAACGAGATCCTGACGCGCGTGGCCGGCGCCGCGCCGATGGGGGCGATGATGCGGCGCTATTGGATACCCGCGTGCCTCTCGGCGGAAGTCGCGGAGAACGAAGGCACGCCGCTACGCACGCAGGTGCTCGGAATACCGCTCGTCGTCTTTCGCGACGGCCGAGGGCGCCTCGGCGTGCTGGACGAGCGTTGCCCGCATCGCCTCGCGTCGCTCGCGCTCGGGCGTAACGAAGAGGGCGGCCTGCGCTGTGTGTATCACGGTTGGAAGTTCGACGTGACGGGTGCGTGCATGGAGATGCCGACCGAACCCGCGAGTTATGCCTTTCGCGATCGCATGTCCACGCGTAGCTACGCGGTACGCGAAGCGGGCGGCCTCGTATGGACGTACCTCGGCCCGAGAGAACGCGAACCGGCGTTCCCCGCATACGACTGGACGACGCTGCCACAAGACCGAATCGCCATCATCAAAGTCGGCGAGCGCGTCAACTACTTGCAAGGCGTCGAAGGCTCGATCGATTCCTCGCATAGCTGGTTCTTGCATCGCGATACCATCTGGGATTGGAAGAAACGGAGCGAGATCTCGAACGATCTCTCGCCGCGCATGGAAGCGCACGACGAGCCCTACGGCTTTCGTTACGCAGCGATCCGCAAGCCGAATGCGAATCCCGATTCCGAGAAATACGTCCGCGTCACGCAGTTCGTGTTACCGTTCACCGCGATGATTCCCCGGCCGCTCGAACGCGAGAAACCCGCGCACGCGCAGATCTTCGTGCCGATCGACGACGAACGCACGATGTTCTACGGGATCTTCTTCAGCCAAGAAGGCGCGCCGCTCGACACGGCCGCCACCCGTGCCGCGCACCACGTCGTACCCGGCGTCGATCTCGATCGGCACTGGTTCCGTCTTGCGACGAGCGAGAATTGGTTCGAGCAAGATCGCGAGCTAATGAAGCAGGGCAGCTATACCGGCATCCGCGGCTTCACCAATCAAGATATGGCGTGTCAGGAATCGATGGGCGTCACCGTCGACCGCACGCAAGAACATCTCGGCACCTCGGACGTCGCGATCATCCGCATGCGCAAGCGGATGCTCGAAGCGGTGCGCCGTTTCGAATCGGATGGCACCTTGCTCGGCGACGGTACGGAGATCGCGTACGACCGCATTCGGGGCGATCAAGGGATCATCCCGATCGATGCGCCGTGGCAATCGGTTGGCGCACCGATTCGCGTTGGATGAAAAGAATTTGCAAGACCTTGTCGTGCGTGCGAGAAACGTCGCACGGACGAAGACTCGTTTTCAGGAGGCCACCGTATGTCACAATCGCTCACCCGCGGTACGTTTACTGCCGGGACCGCAGCCGCGTTCGCATCGATCGCGATCGTTCGCGCACCGGCGCGCGCCGCGCAGTTCAGCTACAAAATGGCGCACAATTTGCCGGTCAACCATCCGCTGCACGTGCGGATGATCGAGTGCTGGAACGCGGTAAAGCAAGAGTCGGGCGGCCGCCTCGAAGTCCAGGTTTTTCCGAATAACATCCTCGGCGGCGATACGCAAGTGCTCTCGCAGCTCCGCGTCGGCGGGGTGCAATTCTTCACGCTCTCCGGTGGCATCCTGACCTCGCTCGTCCCCGTCGCGGCGATCCAGGGCGTCGGTTTCGCGTTCAAGGATTCGAAGACGACATTCGCCGCGATGGACGGCGAAGTCGGGAAGATCGTGCAGAAGGACACCGATGCCAAGGGGCTCATCGCCTTCGATCGCATTTGGGAGAACGGCTTCCGCCAGATCACTTCGAGCTCGCACCCGATCGCGAAGGTCGAAGACCTCGAGAATTTCAAGATCCGCACACCACCCGGCCGTCTCTGGGTCGATCTCTTCAAGACGCTCGGCGCTTCCCCGACCCCAATCAACCTGGCCGAAGTCTACACGGCGCTACAGACGAAGGTCGTCGACGGCCAAGAGAACCCATTTGCGGTGATCGAGACGACGAAGTTTTACGAAGTACAGAAATATCTGAGCGTGACCAACCACATGTGGGACGGGTACTGGTTGCTCGGCAACAAGGAAGCATTCAACGCGCTTCCGGCCGACGTCCAGGCGATCGTGCGCAAGAACACGACCAAGTACGCGCTCTTGCAACGCGGCGACGTCGCGCGCTTGAACGCTTCGCTTTCGGACAAGCTCGCGCGCCGCGGGCTCGCCGTCAACGTCGCGGACACCAGCGGCTTCAAGAAGCGCCTACAGCCGTTCTACACGAAGTGGAAGGCCGAATTCGGCGACGCCGCATGGTCGGCGCTCGAAAAATATTCCGGCAAATTGGGGTAACGTAGCATCACCTTCGCGAGAAACATCGACACCGCGATCGGCCGGGTCACCGAGCCGGTCGCAGCTCTTTTCCTAGTCCTCGAAGTTATCATCCTCAGCACGGGCGTCATCTCTCGGTACGTGTTCCATCACGCGATCGTGTGGACCGACGAGGTGGCGACGATCCTGATGCTCTGGCTCTCGATGCTCGGTGCGGTCATCGCGTTTCGGCGTCAGGAACACATGCGGCTCACCGCACTCGCTCGCGCGATCGGCGGCCGCGCGACGCAATGGTTCGATGCGGTCGTTGCGGTCATCGTCGGCGTCTTCGCACTGGAGATGATTCCGGCATCGCAAAAATTGTTCGTCGACGATCTGATCGACATGACTCCCGCGCTCAACCTCCCGCGTTCGTGGATCATCGCCGCGATCGTCGTCGGGATGGTGCTCTTGCTCGCACTCGCCATCGTGCGACTGCTCGAAACGGATCGTACGATCGCCGTGCGCGTCCTGCTCGCATCCGCGCTCGTATTCGGCGCCTTCTTCCTCGCGCGCCCGATCTTTGCGACGCTCGGCAATTACAACTTACTGATTTTCTTCTTCTTCGTCGTCTTCGGCGCGATCGCCATCGGCACGCCGATCGCGTTTTCGTTCGGTTTCGGCACGCTCACGTATATCGTGTTCGCCACGAAGACGTCGCTCGAAGTCGTCGTCAGCCGCATGGACGAGGGCGCATCGAACATCGTGTTGCTTGCGATTCCGATGTTCATCTTGCTCGGCTATTTGATCGTCAGCGCCGGGATCGCGAAACGCCTCGTCGACGCGCTCGCATCGCTCGTCGGCCACTTACGCGGCGGTCTCGGCATCGTACTCGTGCTCGCGATGTACGTCGTCTCCGGGATCTCCGGCTCGAAAACGGCCGATATGGCAGCGGTCGCACCGGTGCTCTTTCCCGAGATGCGCCGCCGCGGTGCCGATCCGCGCGACCTCGTCGCGATGCTCGCTTCCGCGGGCGCGATGGCGGAGACGATTCCCCCAAGCCTCGTCCTCATCATCATCGGCTCGGTAACGGGCGTTTCGATCGGCGCGCTTTTCACGGCCGGCCTCATGCCCGCACTGCTCGCCGCCGCGTGTCTGCTCGTCGTCATCCTGTGGCGTTCGCGCGGCGATAAAGTCGAGCTCGCGAAGCGCGCGACCCTTCGCCAAATCGGCACCGCGATGGTCGGCGCGATCCCCGGTTTCTTGCTGCCGGTACTGATTCGCGCGGCCGTGCTCGGCGGCGTCGCCACGGCGACCGAAGTCTCGACCGTCGGCATCGTGTACTCGCTGCTCGTCGGCGTGCTCGTCTATCGCGAACTCAAGTGGCGCGACATGTATCCGCTCTTGCGCGAAACGGCCGCGCTTACGGGCGCGATCATGCTCATCATCGCAACGGCAACCGCCATGGGCTGGGCATTGACGCAATCGGGCTTCGCGCAACAACTCACGGATTCGCTCGGTCACGCGCCGGGCGGTGCGGCCGGATTCATGGCGCTCTCCGTGTTGCTCTTCATCGTCCTCGGCTCGGTACTCGAGGGCATCCCCGCAGTCGTGCTCTTCGGGCCGCTTCTTTTCCCGATTGCGAAAGCATATGGGATCGACGAAGTGCAGTACGCGATGGTCGCCGTGCTCGGTATGGGGATCGGCCTCTTCGCTCCGCCGCTCGGCTTCGGTTACTACGCGGCGTGCGCGCTCGGCAGGACGGACCCCGACAACGCGATGGGGCGCATGATCCCGTATCTGAGCTCGATCGTCGTCGCCACGGTCATCGTCGCCGCCGTTCCGTGGTTCTCGACGGGCTTCTTACACCACTAAAGCAGCGTGTAGAGCGCGCTGTGATCGAGATCGGGATCCGTGCGCTCGAGCGTGCGCATCAACTCCAGGAGCAACGCTGCGGCGGGAAGCGATTTGTGCGCTTCCGCCGCGGCGCCGTCGATGATCTCCAAATCTTTCCGATGAATGCTCGCACGCGCACCCGGTACGAAGTTTCCCTCGACCATCCGCTGACCGTGGACCTCGAGAATACGGCTTTGCGCGAAGCCACCGAGCAGCGCTTGGCGAACGACTGCGGGATCGAGGCCGCTCGCCTTCGCAAGTGCGAGGGCTTCGGCGACGGCTTGAATCGTCACGCCGACGATGATCTGGTTGCATGCTTTCGCAACTTGCCCCGCGCCACTCGGGCCCACGTGGGTTACGTTTTTTCCCATCGCGTGAAAGACGGGAAGCGCGCGTTCGAATGCGGCCGCGTCACCGCCGACCATGATCGCGAGGGTCCCCTCGATCGCGCCCTTATCGCCGCCGCTGACCGGCGCGTCGAGCGCGGCAACGCCACGCGCCGCTAACGTTTCCGCGATGCGTCGCGCCGTCGCGGGATCGATCGTGCTCATATCGATCGTGATGCTTCCCGGTGCGAGCCGCTCGGCAACGCCTTCGTTGCCGAGGAGTACCTCTTCCACGATCGCAGGACTCGGGAGCATCGTAATCACGATCGACGCGCGCGCGCCGACATCGGCGGGCGACGATGCGGCGAGCGCTCCCGACGCGACGACTTCCGCGACCGCACCCGGCGAGCGGTTGTACGCGACGACCGCGTACCCCGCGCGCAAGAGGTTGCGCACCATCGGCTTGCCCATGATGCCGAGCCCGAGAAAGCCGATCGTCGGTTTGTCCGTCATGCCGTGCGCGTTCGTGTTTACGCGAGCGCGTTCTTGTCGATCAATTCCTCGGCTTTGAACGATGCTTGCAAGTAACCGTACTTCGCGGCCTCGTCGATGAGCGGCTGGATCGCGCGCACGTCGAGGCGTTCCCCGTATTGCGAGCGCACCATGCTCTGCAGCGTCGCGGGATCCAGTTTCGTCGATTTGGCAAGGATCGCCGCGCTCGCTTCCCCGTTACGGTTCGCCCACAGCGCGGTTTCCCGCATCACTTTCGCGATCGCCCGCACGAGATCGGGGTGTGCTTCGGCCCATGCTTTCGATGCGAACCAGGCACCGATGAGAAAATTCGGCGCGATCGCGTCGTAGGCTTTGCCGATGATGCGCGCGCTGCCACGCGCTTCGGTGACGACCGGTTCCGCGACGAGTGCGGCATCGACCCGATGCGCGGAGAGCGCGAGCGGCATATCCGGAAACGCGACTTCGACGAATTTCACCGATTTCGAGTCGCCACCGTTCTTATCGACCCATGCCTGCGCCGCGAGTTGCGTGATGTTCTTGAGCCCGTTCACCGCGATCGTCTTCTCGTTGAGATCGCGCGCGTTTTTATACGGCGCGTCTTTCGCAACCATGAGGACGGAGGTCGGCGCTTTCGTCGCATAGCGGCCTGCGGCGGCGATCAACGTGATCGGCACGTTCTTCTCGTGCGCGGCGGCGAGCGAGAGCATGTTCGAGAAACCGATATCGACCGAGCCCCCGAGCACGGCTGCCGTGATGGCGCTGCCGTTGGGGATCGCTTGCACGACGGCCTCGATTCCGGCATTGCGGAAATAGCCCCGGTCGAGCGCGTAAAAGGCTTCCGCGCCGGCGTCGATCGGGATCGTCGCAAACCGAACCGCCTCGGCAGCGAACGCATGCGATGGTAGGACGCTCGCGGCGCCGAGCGCGCCGAGAGCGGAGAGGGCAGCGTTGCGATTCATGTCGTGAGCTCCTGACGCGATGCGCCGATCGTGGTGAAGAGGCCGAGCGTCCGCACGACGGCCGAGGGATCGGCGATGCCGCGCCCCGCGATGTCGAATGCGCTTCCGTGGCCGACGCTTGAGAAAACGATGCCGCCACCGATCGCGAGCGCCGATGCATCGCGCGGGGCGAGAAGCTTGATCGGGATGTGGCCCTGATCGTGGTATGCCGCGACGTACACGTCGCATTCGCGACGGACGAGCAGCACGTCCGCACCGGTCGGCCCATCGACGACGAATCCGGCATCGCGGAGCCGCGCCGCGGCCACGGCGGTGATGCGGGAATCGTCGTCGCCGAAGAGCCCGCCTTCGCCCGCGTGCGGGTTGATGCCGAAAATCCCGATACGCGGCGCGTCGATGCCGAGCGCGCGAAGCGCGTCGATCGCCGCGCGGGCCGCGCGCTCGATCAGCTCCGGCGCGAGCCGCGCGAGCGCGTCGTGCATGCGCTCGTGTAAGGTTGCATGCACGATGCGTAAGCCGCCCCCGACGAGCAGCAGAAACACCGAATCGGGCGGCACGTGCATGAGGCGGGCGAGCAGCGACGGATAGCCGGTAAACGCGATCCCGGCGGCGTTGACGGCGGTTTCCGAATGCGGGCAGGCGACGATCGCCGACGCCGCTCCCGAACGCACGAGCTCCACGGCCGCGCCGACGTACGCAACCGTCGCGGCACCCGCCGCCGCATCGACGGTACCCGGCGCGAACGCGGCGCGCGGCAAGAACGGTACGTCGACGATCGCGAGCGCACGGTCGGCGTCGGTTGCGCATTGCCGAACGTACCGGTCGATGACGAACGCATCGCCGACGAGCAGCGGCACCTCGTCGCCCGCGCGCGCGGCGGCAAGTGCGGCCTTCACGGCGATTTCCGGACCGATACCGTTCGGATCGCCGATCGCGAGCGCTACCGGGGGCATCGGCTCATAGCGGTAACGCGAGAAGCGTATCGATGCGCGTGCTATCGCATACGACGACGCGTTCGGCGAAAAGCGCGGCATCGTCGGTTACGATCGCGACGTCGCGGTAGCAACCGGAAGCGAAGATCTCGCTCGGACCATCGCGCATGATCCGTACGACGAGAAACGGCGTTTCGCACGTTACGCGCGCGCCGTCGCGTTCGGCGATCCGATCGAGCACGAACGGCATGCCGATCACGTGCCGGTACGTGTGCCGCTCGTAGATGTTCGCTTCCGCGAGTGCGGACACACGATCGACGAGCATCCCACGCGTATCCGCGTACATGAGCCCGGCGGGCAGGCCTTGCGCGTAATTATCGGCGGACGTAATCGTGTAGAGACACGAGTCGGCAAAGAACGCCGGCCACGCCGCGAGATTCCCGCTATCGATACAGCGCGCGTACGCAGCGTTGAGATGCGCGATGCGCGCGAGCAAATCGGCGTCGTTCACCGTAGCCACGCTCATAAGCCCATCACCGCGCGATACTTTTTCCAGAAGCCGCGAACCGAGGTTTCGGTCGCGCGCGTTTCCGTCGACTCGGCAAGCGCGCCACCCATCTCGAGAACGGCACGCTCGCCGCTCGCGGCGGCGATTCCACGCTGGACGAATCCGCCGACGCAGCCGTCTTCCATCGAAACGAAACCCGCAGGCCCCACGAGATTGCCCTGTTTCAAACGGGTGCGGCGCTGGGCTTCCGTATCGTCCGCGAACCCGAGATACGTCCAGTGCAGATCGGTACGATCGACGTCGCGCGGCAAGATCTGACGCACGGCGATCGCGTTTTGGATTTGCTGTAACACGAAGCCGGGGAAGACGGAGAGGATCTGCAGCGTAACGCCGTCGTGGTACTCATCGAACCCGTCGAGCATCGAGGGATCGGCGAGCTTATAGGATGCATCCTCGGAGCGGATGTTTTGTTTCGCATAGTCGGAATCGCGCCGTGCGCTATGATCGATCGCCGAGTAACTTACGTGGTTACCACCGCTCGCATCGACGATGATCCCGCCGCGTTGGGAGAGCCGGTTCAATCCGAACGTCGTGAAGAACAGATGCAAGATGCTCGCGTGATACGAGTCCTTCACGTTCTCCATGTAGAGCTTCCAGTTATTCGGAAGGCTCTGCGTGAAGCGCCCGAGGACGACGGGCGTTCGACCGCCGAGGACCCGCTCGATCTTCGCGACGATCTCCGCGCCGAGATACTCCGCGATCTCCGGTGCCGCGTCGGAAACGCTTGCGAAAATCAAGCCGCAAACGATCGCCACGCGGAGTTTCCGCGGGCCGTGATCCTCCATGCAAAAGCGCTCGGGCATCCCGCCTGCGCCCTTGACGCCGTTCTTAAACGCGACGCCTTTGAGGTTTCCGTGGAGATCGTAATTCCACGCGTGGTACACGCAGCTGAAGCCCTTCGCGTTGCCCTGCGTGTCGAGCGCGAGTAACGCCCCACGGTGCGCGCAACGATTCTCGAACACGTTGATCGCGCCGTCCCGATCGCGCACGACGATGACCGGCATTTTTCCGACGAACGTCGTTCGGTAGTCACCCGGATTCGGAATTTCTTCCGTCAAGCAACAATAGCTCCATGTCGGGCCTTCGAAAAGCTCTGTCTGCTCCGCCGCGTGGACTTCGGCATCGGAAAAAACCCAATAGGGAATGCGGGTCAGGCCTTCGTCCGGCCACGCGCGTTCGCTTGGGAACGCATGCGTTTCGTTCGGGACCACGGTGCTCATCGTACGATTCGCTTCCTTCTCTCGGACCGATCGGTATTCTCATACAACGCTGCGGACGCCTCGACCGATTCGCACGCGTCTGCCGCGGCGTCGCTCTAGCGTCGCGCGCCTCCGCCCCGGAGCGCGGCCGCCGCCGCCGAATGGCCTGCATGTAATGCCCAATCGAGCGGCGTTCCATCCCAGAGCAGATCGCGCGTATCCGTGTGCGCTCCCGCAGCGAGGAGCAACGCGATCATGCGCACGTCGCCATCGTTTGCCGCATTATGGAGCGCGGTCGAATGGGCATGGACCGGCAAGAACGCGTTGACGTTCGCCCCCTTGGCGAGAGTCATCTCGGCCGCTTCATGTCGACCGTTGATGACGGCAAGCGCGAACGCATCTCGCACCTGTCCGCGATCGACCACCTTCAGTACTTCGCGAAGTTCCTCGCGCATCCCGAGGGCGGCCGCGATCGGGGCGCTCATCCGGTACCCGTGCGCGAGCAACGTGCGCAGCGCATCGCATTCACGATGCGCACCGGCGACGTTCACCGCTTTCGGGCTCGCGCGCGCGCCTGCCGCGAGGAGCACGCTCATCAACGGCTCTTGCAGGCCTTGCTCGCGGGCTGCAGCGCCCGACATGACGAGCTCGAGCGCGTAATCGCGATCGGCTTGTGCGATCCCACGATCGAGCATCAGCCGCGCGAGCGCGCCGATATTCGCGGGCATCGGATCGACGAGCCGCGGATTGTTCGCCACAAACCAAAAGAGCTTCGGGTCGTGAAAATACTGGTGACGCTTGGCTTCGCGCCAAATCGCGGGCTCCTCGATGCGTTCGGTCAGCAAATAGGGCTTCGCATCGAGCAGCGCCGCGAGGCGCTCCGCGTCGCCCGCGTGCAATGCGGCGACGGCCTCGCGGAACGCGAGATCGGCGATCGTGCCGCGATCGAGCAGCGCGACGATCTTCGCACGATCTTCGGGAGCATTCGCGCGCGCGACATCGCACGCGGTATGGCCATCCGCGTTCGGCTGCCATTCGAGCGCACCGCCGCGGAGCAGTTCTTCGACGAGCGGGAGCGGTCCGCGTCGTGCCGCGGCGTGCAATGGCGTCTCGCCGCAATCGGTCGCGCGCGGGTTCGCTCCCGCGGCGAGCGCATGGCGCACCGCATCCACATCTCCGGTGCGCACCGCCGCGAAAAGCGCTGCGTTAAAGGGTTCGATCACGAGAGAGCCTGCATCGTGCGAGCGTTCGCTACGATGCAACGGCGAGTCCCGTTAGCGGGTATTCGCCGTTTCCAAGGTGGGGTAATCGGTGTAGCCCTTTTCCGTGCCGCCGAAGGTGGTCTTCCAATCGACTTCGTTGAGTGCGGCGCCCACGCGAAGGCGTTCTACGAGATCGGGATTTGCGACGTATGCGCGCCCGAACGCGACGAGGTCCGCGTTGCCGGAGGCGACGGCTTCGTTCGCGAGCTCGCGCGTGTAACCGTTGTTCACCATCCACGGGCCGTGGAAGTGTTTGCGTAATTCGACGAAATCGAAACCGTGAAACTCGCGCGGGCCTTGCGTGTGGCCTTCGATGACGTGGACGTATGCGAGCTTGTGCGCATCGAGTGCATCGACGAGCGGCACGAACACGGCCGAGGGGTTACTGTCTGTGGCGCCGCCCGCGGGCGAGACGGGCGAGATGCGGATGCCGGTACGATCGGCACCGACCGCGGCGACGACCGCCGCCGTCACTTCGAGCGTCAGGCGCAGGCGATTCTCGACGGAGCCACCGTACGCATCGGTGCGATGGTTGCTTCCGTCTTTCATGAATTGGTCGAGTAAGTAGCCGTTCGCCGCGTGAATTTCGACGCCATCGAAACCGGCGGCGATCGCCTTTACCGCAGCTGCCGCATAATCGTCGACGATCCCGGGAATCTCGACGAGATCGAGCGCGCGCGGCGTACCGACCGCGACAAATTCACCGTTCTCGAGAAACGTGCGCGCTTCGGCGGGCGCGATCGCCGACGGCGCGACGGGGAGGATGCCGCCGGGCTGCAGCGCGGGATGCGAAAAACGCCCGACGTGCCACAGCTGCAGATAGATCGCGCCGCCTTCGGCATGAACGGCATCCGTGATCGCCTTCCAACCGGCAACCTGTTCGGCCGAATAAATGCCGGGCGTAAACGCATAGCCTTTGCCGTACGGGGAGATCTGCGTCGCTTCCGCGATGATGAGGCCCGCCGTCGCGCGTTGGCGATAGTACTCGACGTTGAGCGCATTCGGCGCATCGCTCTTGGGCGTCGCACGATCGCGCGTGAGCGGTGCCATGACGATACGATTGCGGAGCGTCGCACGACCGAGCGCGAACGGCGAGAAAAGTGTTGTCGACTGCGTTTCCATCGCTCCAGGAAACACGTTACGGCACGAACGATTTGCAGTACGGACGAAGCTACCGCTCGCGCGAGGGGCGGCCGCAACGATCCTTCACGCTCGGCGTGGGAGCAGGGGAGCACGCGCGTGCGTTGGGCAACACGCATGCATGAAACGAAGCGGGTTTGCAACGATTCTCGGCGGCGCGACCGTTGCCGCTCTTAGCACCGAACCACTCCCGAGTCGAGCGGCTGAGCCTGCATTCGTCGATACGAAATATACGGCGATCAAAGGCACCGTGAAGCTCGCGATGTATCGCAAGCGGCTCGTGGGAGCGGGAACCGGCGCCGTGCGTCCGGTGCTCGTGCTCGTGCATGGCTCGTCGAATGCGGCACAATCGACCTTCGACCTGACGGTGCCCGGCCAGACGAACTACTCGATGATGAACGCCTTCGCATCGTACGGGTTCGATGTGTGGGCGCTCGATCACGAAGGCTACGGCGCGTCGGATCGCACGAGCGGTAACTCCGATATCGCAAGCGGCGTCGCCGATCTCCGCGCGGGTATGCTGGTGATCGCGCGCGAGACGGGGCAAAGCGCGGCGCACTTCTTTGGCGAGTCCTCGGGAGCGATCCGGGTCGCCGCATTCGCGGCAGCCGCACCGACGTCGGTCAAGCGCATCGCGCTTTCGGCGTTCTCGTACACGGGCAAGGGTTCGAGCACGCTTGCCAATCGCGCGAAGGATGTCGAATTCTACCGCACGCACAACACGCGGCCATCGTCGCTTGCGCTCTATCGCAGCATCTTCACGCGCGATAAGGAGGGCACGGGCGATCCCGCGGTCGGCGACGCGATCTTTGCCGCGGAAGCAAAATACGGGACGGAGGTTCCAACCGGGACCTACCTCGACATGGTGACGAAACTCCCGATCGTCGAACCGGAACGCGTGCTCGCACCCGTGCTCATGGCACGCGGTGAATACGATGGCATCGCGACCGAGGAGGACTCGCTCGCGTTTTTTTCACGATTGGGCAACCGCGATAAAGCGTTCGTCGTGATCCCGGGCGCCGCACACTCGCTCGTCCTCGGCCTCAATCGCGCGCTCTTCTGGCACGCGCTCGACGGCTTCCTTACGGCTCCACCACGTATCGATCACGTCGTCGCGTGATCGCGCGTACCTAGCGGCGCGAGTTCGTGAAGTTTTCGATTCTCGAAACGACCGATTCGTACAAGCTAAGTCATTACGCGCAATACCCGCCTGGGACGACGCGTGCGAGCTCGTATATCGAGGCGCGCGGTGGCCCGTTTACGCGCACGCGATTTTTCGGCCTACAAGGCCTGCTCAAACGCTTTTTTACCGATCCGGTAACGATAGACGATGTGGATCGCATGGTCGAGCTCGCGACGGCGCACGGCATGCCGTTCGATCGCGCGGGGTGGATGCACGTCGTCGGAGATCACGCCGGAAAACTCCCGTTGCGTATCGATGCCGTACCCGAGGGCATGGACGTACCGATCGGAAACGTCCTCGTCCAAGTCGAGAACACATGCGATCGCTGCGCGTGGCTCACCTCGTTCGTCGAGACGATCCTGCTGCATGTGTGGTATCCAACGACCGTTGCCACCGTCGGCGCGCACGCCTACGAAATGATCTATCGGGCGCTCGAACGTACCGCGGAGGAACCCGCCGAGAAGATCGCGTTCGCGCTGCACGATTTCGGCGAGCGCGGCGTTTCGAGCATCGAGTCGGGGGCGCTCGGCGGCCTCGCGCACCTCGTAAACTTTCGCGGAACCGATACGATTGCGGCGCTCGTTGCGGGCCGCGAACTCTATCACGAACCGATGGCGGGTTTCTCGATTCCGGCGATGGAGCACTCGACGGTGACGTCATGGGGCCGCAACGGCGAAGCCGACGCGTTTCGCAATATGCTGCGCGCGTTCGGTGGCCCCGGTAAAACCGTTGCGATTGTCGTCGACAGCTTCGATGCCTATCGCGCGGTCGACGAAATCGTAGGGGTCACGTTGCGCGACGAAATCATCGCGTCCGGAACGCGTGTCGTCGTGCGGCCCGATTCGGGGGATCCGAACGTCATCGTGCCACGCCTCATGCGCTCGCTCGCGCGGACGTTCGGCTTCACGATCAACCATAAAGGCTTCATTGTGCTGCATCCGGCCGTGCGCGTTATCCAGGGCGACGGCATGGAGCTCGAATCGATTCGCGAGCTCTACGAAGCGGTCGAGCGCGCGGAGTTCTCCGCCGAGAACCTCACCGTCGGCATGGGTGGCGGCCTGCTGCAGAAAGTGAACCGCGATACGATGAAGTTCGCGATGAAACTCTCCGCGATGCAAATCGACGGGAGCTGGATCGATGTGTACAAAGATCCGAAAACCGACCCCGGCAAGCGCTCGAAGCGCGGCCGCCTCGCGCTCGTCGCGAACGGCACGG
Organism: Armatimonadota bacterium; assembly: GCA_037441145.1. Lineage (GTDB taxonomy): Bacteria > Vulcanimicrobiota > Vulcanimicrobiia > Vulcanimicrobiales > Vulcanimicrobiaceae > JBBISR01. The sequence continues at coordinate 125,424 of JBBISR010000008.1, read as the reverse complement.
CGTGGAACGATTATTTCGTGAAAACGGAAATCGAGACGGTTCGGCTGGAGCACCTCGGGGAGCGTGAGAACATCCTGCGCACCGTCTATCGCGACGGCGAACTGCTCGTCGACGAGACGCTTACAACGATCCGCGAACGCGCGATGCGCATCGAGCGCGCGCGTGGCTGATCTCGCGATCGAAGCGCGCGCATTCGCCGCGCTCCACGCGGCGTACGGCGCGGATGCAACGTTTCGCGACGGCCAGCTCGAGGCGATCGTGCACGTCGTGCGTGGCGGCGATCCACTCTTGCTCGTACAACGAACCGGCTGGGGCAAGAGCGCCGTCTATTTCGTTGCAACGAAATTACTGCGCGAATCCGGGGCCGGCATCGCGATCGTGTTCTCCCCACTGCTCGCACTTACGCGGAACCAGATCGATGCCGCCGCACGCTTCGGTTTGCGCGCGCGCGCGATCAACTCGGACACGAAAGAGCAAGACGCGGAGACGCAGCGGCTGCTCCGCGCGGGAAGCGTCGATCTGTTGTTTCTCACGCCGGAACGTTTGGCGAACGACATCTTCCTCACCGACGTCGCGCCGCTCGTGCTCGGCAATGTCGGGCTCGTGATCGTCGACGAAGCGCATTGCATCTCGGATTGGGGGCACGACTTCCGGCCGGAATTCCGCCGCATCGGCCGTTTTCTCGCGCAACTTCCGGGTGTGCCGGTCGTCGCAACGACGGCCACGGCAAACGACCGCGTCGTCGCGGACGTCAAGGAACAACTGCACACCGAAACCGTCTCGCGCGGCCCGCTCGTGCGCGACTCGCTTCTGCTCGCGCGCCTGCAACTTCCGACGCAAGCCGAGCGGCTCGCCTGGCTTGCCGACGTGCTTCCACAGCTTCCGGGAAGCGGTATCGTGTACGTACTCACCTTACGCGATGCCGATACCGTCGCACGATGGCTTGTGAAGAACGGCATCTCCGCGATCGCCTACACCGGGCAGAGCGCGGATCGCGCGACGCTCGAACGGCGTTTTCTCGCGAACGAAACGAAGGTCGTCGTAGCGACGAGTGCGCTCGGCATGGGGTTCGACAAGCCGGATATCGGTTTCGTCGTCCACTACCAGCGGCCGTCCTCGATCATCGCTTACTACCAGCAGGTCGGCCGCGCCGGGCGTGCGATCGCGCCCGCTTACGGCATCTTGCTCGAAGGCGAGGAAGACGACGAGATCGCCGACTATTTCATCCGCACGGCGATCCCGCTCCAAGCCGACGTCGAGGCCGTCCTCGATGCGCTGCACGACGAACCTCAAGGTTTGACGAATGCGGAACTTCTGCGGTCCGCGAATATCGCCGATGCGCGAGTGCGTCGCGTGCTCGACTATCTCGGCACCTTCGCACCGCCGCCGATACGCCGCGTCGCCGAGACGCGGCCGATCCGATACACCCGCACGGGCGTGCCATTCGCCTACGATCGCCCCGGCGTAGACGCGCTGATGGCGATGCGCCGCGCGGAGCAAGAACGGATGCGCCTCTTCATGCACGGCGATACGTGCATGATGCTCTTCGCCGCGCGCGAACTCGACGATCCCTCCGTGCTCGAACCATGCGGCCGATGCTCCGTGTGTTCGCCGATCGTGGCCTTTGCCACGGAGCCGACGCATGCCACGCTCGTACGCGCGGAAGATTTTCTCGGTACGGTGATGCAGACGATCGAACCGCGCAAGCAGTGGCCGAACGGCGTTACGCTGCGCTCGGGAGCGCGCGGTAAGATCGCACCCGCGCAACTCGCGGCCGCGGGATTCGCGCTCGCGACGCTCGGTGTCGGCAGAATCGGGCGGCTCGTACGCGAGCGATTCCGCGACGGCGCGCCGTTCGATCGCGCGATCGTCGCGGCCGCCGCACGCGCCGCCCGCCTGCGGTCGTCGAACGCCGCCTGGGTGACGGCGGTGCCGTCGCGCGCGCACCCGGAAATCGTGTCATTCGCCCGCGCGGTAGCCGAAGAACTCGGCGTGCCGTATGTCGATGCGATCGCCCGTACGCGCGAGACCCCGCGCCAACGTGAGATGGAGAACTCGTACCACCAGGTCACGAACGTCGACGGCACGTTCGCGGTCGGCGTGATTCCCGCGATGCACGAGAAGCTCGGCTTCCTGGTGGACGACATCGTCGATTCGGGATGGACTCTTACGATGCTCGCGGCCCAGCTCCGCGCGAACGGAGCTGGGCCCGTGATCCCGTTGTGTCTCGCGCTTGCCGGCGCGGGCGAAGACTAGCGCCTACGCGACGGGGTTTTCGAGCGCTCCGAGCTTGTCGATCGTGATGCGCACCATATCGCCCGCTTTGAGATACTTCGGCGGCTTGAAGCCGATGCCGACGCCTGCGGGCGTGCCCGTCGCGATGATGTCGCCGGAGTAGAGGCGCGACGTCGCGGTGAGCGTTGCGATCAGCGTCGGGATGTCGAAGATCAGATCGGCAACCGGTGCGTTTTGACGCAGTTCGCCGTTGACGAACGTTTGTAGCCGGAGCTCGCGCACGTCACCGACTTCGTCCGCGGTAACGACATAGGGCCCCATCGGGCAAAACGTGTCCACGCTTTTGCCGATGAACCACTGCTTGTGTTTGTTCTGCAGTTCGCGCGACGTGGCGTCGTTGACGATCGTGTAACCGTACACGTGCGCAAACGCATCTTCTGCTTTCACCTTGTACGCGGGTGCACCGACGATCACCGCGAGTTCGCCTTCGTAATCGAGCGTTGCCGTCGGATCGTTTGCGGCGACGATCGCCGCGCCCGGCGCGATGACCGCCGAAGGGTGCTTGACGAAGATGATCGGCACGTCGGGAACCGCCGAAGCCCCCGCCGTGGAATCGAAACCGCTGTTGTGAAATTCGGCGGCGTGGTCGCGATAGTTTTTTCCGACGCACATGATGAACCGCCGCGATCCGGGGAAGGGCTCGGTCAGCGTTACATCCGCGTGCGGGATCGTCGTGACCGAACCGCTTGCGAGGAGCGCCCGGGCGCTCGCGAGCCCCGCGTCACCGAGGGCGATGAACGCTTCGAGATCGGAAGCGAGCCCCGCCGCCGCAAAATCGACGACCGAATGGCCGTCGTCGGAAACGCTTCCAAACCCGGCAGAACCCTGAAAGATGAATGACGCTAAACGCATAGCGCGGCGATTCGTTCGACGGACGTGATACCCTCGGCAGGCAGCCTCATCCACGACCCGAATTCGCTTAAACGATGAACTACGAGCTTTCGCGCCGATCCGCTCTTACCGCCGTCGCCGGAGCGCTGCTCTTGCCGCATGCCGCGAGCGCACAGACGAAACGGACGACGATCGTTTCCGCAGGGCTGCCGGAAGACTCGGCAACCCCAGTTCTCTACGCGATCGAGAACGGCGCGTTTGCCAAAGCCGGGCTCGACGTCACGATGCAAGTGCAGCGTAGCGGCCCGGCCGTGGCGACCGGCATCGCGGGTGGCTCGTACCAGATCGGTAAGGTCAGCTTGAATCCGCTGATCGACGCACACGGGCGTAACATCCCCTTTACGATCATCGCTCCGGGCGGCATGTCGACGATCGATCACCCGATCGCGGGTTTGATGGTTGCGAAAGATTCGAAGATCAAAACCGCAAAGGATCTCAACGGGCAGACGATCGCCGTCGGCGCGCTGAGCGACATCTTCACGCTCGCGCTGCGGACCTGGGTCGATAAGAACGGCGGCGATTCGACGAGCCTCAAGCTGGTCGAAATCCCGATCAGCGCGATCGCCGCGGCGATCGAGAGCGGTCGCGTCGTTGCGGGTTCGGCGAACGAGCCGATCCTCGGCAACGCGATCGAAAGCGGGAAAGTCAAGATTCTCGCGCGCACGTTTGACGCGATCGGACCGCGCTTCATGTTTACGGCTTGGGTTGCGATGAAGCCGTGGGCCGATGCGAATCGCGCGGCATGCGAGGCATTCCGGAAAGTCGTGCTCGAGACGGCCGCATACGGCAATAAGAATCCCGACAAGACCGTCGATGCGATCGCGAAATTCACGCTGCTCGAACCGTCCGATGTGAAAAAGATGGCGCGCACCCAAGCCGCGACATCGCTCGATCCGGCGCTGATTCAGCCGGTCATCGACATCGCGGCGAGATACAAAGATATCCCCGCACGCTTCGAGGCAAAAGAGCTCATCTGGAGCTAGGCCTCAAACGAGGGAGCTCCGGCGCGCGAGCCACTGCCGAGCGCCCATAAGCATCGAGCGCGAAACGAGATGCGCAAACGAGCGCGGCGTCATTCGACAAATGCACATCGCGTCGCGCGCGGCGGCGTGGCACGATCGTGGCCTTGGTACAGGCGTCATCACACCTCGGGTCTTCCGCTACCGGTTGCGCGCTTACGTTTGCGGATGTCGCCGTGTCGTTCGTGCGGCCGAACGGCACCGTACACACCGTCATCGAGGGGCTCGATTTCGCGGTCGCTCCGGGCGAATTCGTCGGAATCGTCGGGCCGAGCGGTTCGGGAAAATCGACGATCTTCAACTGCATCGCGGGGCTGCTCGCGCCGACGCATGGCACGGTAGCGCTCGATGGCATCGTCGTTGGCGGCCCATCCGACGCGGTCGCGTACATGCTGCAGAAAGATCTGCTCTTGCCGTGGCGCACGGCGCTCGATAACGTCACGCTCGGCCTCGAAATTCGTGGCCACACGCGCCGCGCCGCGCGCCTGATCGCACACGATTATTTCGTGCGTTACGGGCTCGCCGGGCGCGAAGACGCACTGCCGCGCCAGCTCTCCGGCGGCATGCGGCAACGGGTCGCCCTCATCCGGACGCTCGTCGTCGAACCGCGCCTCGTCATGCTCGACGAGCCCTTTTCCGCACTCGATTACCAGACACGCACGCTCTTGCAGAGCGACGTCGCACGGATCGTTCGCGAAACCGGGTGCACGACGATTCTCGTAACGCACGATATCGAGGAAGCGGTAGCGTTGTGCGATCGCGTCGTGGTCCTCGGCGGGACGCCCGCACGCGTTATCGCCGAACACGACGTAACGCTCACCCTCGACGGGCCGCGCACGCCGCTGAGCGCACGCGAGGCGCCGGAGTTCGGGCCGCTCCATCGCCGTATCTGGGCCGAGCTCGCACCCGCAGAGCACACCGTTTGAGCACGATCGTCGCGCGACCGACCCGATCGGCGCGGCGCCCGCGCACCACCCTTCCCGACCGCACGACGCTCGCCGTACTCGGAACGCACGCGGCGCTGGCACTCGCCGCGATCGCGCTCTGGCAGATCGCCGCATCGCGGAACTGGATCAACGGGCATCTCTTCGGAAGCCCGGCGGGTGTTGTGGCTTCGGCCGCGCGCATGTGGGCCGACGGTTCGCTTCTCGGCGATACGGCGCTGACCGCGGGCGAAACGACGGCCGGTTTCGTCCTCGGGACGCTGATCGGCACGTTCGTGGGGCTCGCGCTTTGGGCATCGCGGTTTGCCGCGCGCGTGGTCGATCCGATCGCGGTCGCTTTCAACGCCGTTCCGAAAATCGCGCTCGGTCCGATGATCGTCATTTGGCTCGGTGCGGGAATCGGTTCGAAGATCGCCCTCGCATTCGTCTCGACCGCCGTCGTCGCACTCATCGCCGCGTATGCGGCGACGCGCGAGATCGATCCCGATTTGCTCACGCTGCTGCGCTGCATGGGTGCCTCGCGCGTGCAGACGTTCGCGAAACTCGTCGTCCCCGCGGCGCTGCCACTCATCTTCGGAACGATGCGCATCAACGTCGGCTTCGCGCTGGTCGGCGCGGTCGTCGGCGAATTCATCTCGTCGCAAGCCGGCATCGGGCATGCGGTCTTCGTGGCTGGCAACCTGTTCGACCTCAACACCGTCTGGGTCGGTATTTTCGCGCTCTCGATAATTGCGGCGCTGATGTACGGCGCGATCGGCTTGCTCGAAAGAGCGCTCATCGGCGACCGACGGGCCTAACGATTTTCGTCTGCCACGGATCGACACGACGACGCGTGGCTGAAACGGCGCTTGCACGCGCGAACGGCATGCCCCGGTGGATATATCCGACGACGATCTGCGCATTTACGAAGCGAACGGCGCACCCGCGTTCCCCGAAAACGTCGGCACGACGTACGTCGAGCACGACGGTGCGCGCATTTGGTATGCGCGTGCGGGTACGGGCATGCCGGTCGTGCTGCTGCACGGGGGCTTCGGCAACGCCGATAATTGGGGCTATCAAATCCCGGCACTCGTCGACGCTGGCTTTCGCGCGATCGCGATCGACAGCCGCGGGCACGGGCGCAGCACGCGCGACGGGTATCCGTTTACCTATGCGCGCATGGCGAACGACGTGCTCGCCGTTCTCGCGGCAGAGCAGATCGAACGCGCGGCGCTTGTCGGCTGGAGCGATGGCGCGATCGTCGCGCTACACCTCGGCATGCACCATCCCGAGCATCTGACCGATATCTTTGCCTTCGGCGGAAACATGCACGTCGATGGCATCAAGCAGATCGCCACGGCAACGCCCCTTCTCGCCCGCATGCTGCGGCGGCACGCACACGACTATGCGCGTCTGTCACCCACGCCACACGACTTCGCGCCCTTTCGCCGCGCCGTGCAAGCGATGATGCACGCGGAACCGCGATGGGAATCGCACGACGTCGCGCGGATCGCCGTGCCGGTCGCGATCGCGCATGCCGAAAACGAGGAGTTCGTCCGCGACGAACACGCAGCCGAACTCGTGCGTGCGATCCCGGGTGCCGCGTTCGTGCAACTGCCCGGCGTCGGGCATTTCGCACCACTTCAGCGCCCCGGTATCTTCAACGCGGCGATGCTCGCGTTTCTCCGTTCGTTCTAGCCAAATGCACATCGCGCTCGCCCGTATGCGATGCGATACTCGATCTCGTGTTCAATCGCAAAGCGTTCATCGCTTCCACCGCCGCGACGGGTATGCTCGCCGCCGCACCCGCCTTTGCCGCCGAGCCCGAGAAAGTGATCGTCGCGCAAGCGTTTCAATCGCTCTTGTACTTGCCGCTCTACATCGGCATCGATAAGGGCTTCTTTACCAAGCGCGGTGTCGACGTCACGAAAGTAACTGCCGGCAGCGGTGCGAACGGGATCGCGCAAGTGCTCTCGGGTTCGGCGACGTTCTCGTTGCAAGATCCGATGACGATGGTGCTCGCGAACATCAAAGGCGCGAAGATGAAGTCGTTCGCATCGTGCGTCGACGGCGTCCCGGTGTGGATAATCGTGATGAAAGATTCGCCGATCAAAACCGTCGCCGATCTCAAGGGCAAGACGATCGCAACGGCGATCCCGCCCTCGACATCGACCTATCTCTTGCAGCGCGAACTCGAATCGAAGAAGATCGCCGCAACGACGCAGACGGTGTTACTTGGAACGGAAATCGCGCCGCTGCTCGCGGGTAAAGTCGACGCCGCCGCCGTGTACGAGCCGTATCTGGAAGATGCGATCGCCCAAGGCGCCCGCGTGATCTTCGAATTTAGCTCTAGTGCCGCCGGTGGATACGCGTTCTCATCGTTTGACGCTTTGGAAACGACGCTTAAAACGCGGCCGGCAGCCGTGCAAGCATTCGTCGCCGGGCTCGACGACGCGATCAAGTCGATCGCTGCGGACCCTGCTAGCGCAACGGACGTCGCGATCAAAGAATTCCCATCGCTCGCGCCCGATGTCATTCGTTCCGGAATCAAGCGCATGTTACGCGAGAACGTCTATCCGAAAAACGCGCTCGTCTCACCCGCTGCATTCGACAACGCGCTCGCACTGCAAATCGCGATCGGTAACGTCAAGCCCGGCGCCGCGACCTACGCAGAGATGGTCGACCCATCGTTCGCGCAAAAAGTGGTGAAGTCGTAACCGCTAGCGGCGTAGGCGCCTCCGCTTCGCTCCGCCAACTGCAATGCGGATGAGCGCCGATATCGTTTCCGACCCGTACGATGCATGGGTCGTGCGGGATTCGCACCAGACGGCATCGGCCGACGGGCCACTCGTCGGCATGCGGTTCGGCGTCAAGGACATCTTCGACGTGCGCGGCCTTCCCACGCGTGGCGGGGTCGAATGCGAGCCAGCCGCCGCCACGCGGGACGCATGGTGCGTTGCCGCACTCCGCGCGGCGGGCGCCGTTCCCATCGGCAAGACGCGCTCCACGGCATTCGCGTTTCGGGACCCGACGATCACCCGCAATCCGCGCATGGCGGGGCGCACGCCCGGCGGATCGAGTTCCGGCAGTGCCGCCGCGGTCGCCGCAGGCGAAGTACCGTTCGCGATCGGCTCGCAGACGCTCGGCTCCACGCTTCGGCCGGCATCGTACTGCGGTATCGTCGGCTATAAACCCACGTTCGGGCTCGTGCCGACCGTTGGCATGCTCGCGCTCGCATCGACGCTCGATCACGTGGGCCTGCTCGCGCGCGATGTCGCGACGACGCTCGCCGTCGCGCGCGCGTGGGGAATCGCGGGCGCGGCGACGATGCCCGGCCGCGTGATCGTCGCACGCGATTTTCTCCACGAGATCGTCACGGAAACATCGCGCGAAGCACTCGACGACATCGCTACCCGTGCGGCCGAAGCGGGCCTTACGATCGAGCACCACCCGCATCTGCCGCGCGAGCGCGATGTGCTTTCGGCGGCGTATGTCGTCAACGCATTCGAGGCCGCGCATCTGCTCGGCAGCATCCCGCATGCGACGCCCGCGCTTGCCGAGTTGCTCGTACGCGGCGCCGCGATCGGCTATCTCGCGTACGACGACGCGCGTGCGGAACGGCCGCGCGGCTACGCCGCGTGGGAATCGCTGCTCGGCGACGACGGCATCGCGCTCTTGCCGGTAGCGAACGCCGCACCCGAGATGAGCTCGACGGGCGATCCCGCGCCGCAAGCGCCCGCGACCTATCTCGGGATGCCCGCGATCACGTTCCCCGTCGGCACGTATCCCGATGGCACTCCACGCGGCATCCAGTGCATCGCGCCACGCGGCGCCGATGCGATGCTCCTTGCGTTCGCCGCAGCGATGGAGCGCACGCCCGTCCTTTCCTGAATCCGGAACGAACGAGCGGGTGACTCATGGTGGTGCACGATGGGCGGCGCCAACCGTGTGTCACCTCACGTTCGTATGATCGATGCGACCGTGAAGCCATTCGCGTCATCGGCAGCTTACGAACGGGAGGTCCGCATGCTTCAATCGAGCACCGCGCAAATCGATCGTCGTTGCGGCGTCCTTTTGGGGACGGCCGCCGGCGACGCGCTGGGCGCGGGCTACGAATTCGGCCCACCGCTCCCGCAGCATACGCCCGTTGCGATGATCGGCGGTGGCGGCTTCGCATGGGCGCCGGGCGAGTGGACCGACGATACCGCGATGGCGATCGCGATTGCGGAGCTCGCCGCAAACGGCCGCGATCTTCGGCAGCCCGCAACGCAAGATGCGCTCGTGGCGCGGTGGCTTACGTGGATGGAAAGCGCGGCCGATGTCGGCACGCAAACGCGCGCGGTTCTCGATGCGGTCCGAAACACGAGGGGGCCGAGCGACGCCGGACTCGCAGCTTCGGCACGCCGCGAAGCGCACGCCTATCATCTGCGGCGGGGGCAATCCGCAGGGAACGGTTCGCTGATGCGCACGGCGCCGGTCGCGCTCGCGTATCTGGCAGATGACGCGGAGGCCGCACTCGTCGAGGCCGCAACCGCGATCGGCGCGCTCACGCATTACGAAGCGGATGCGGCCGAGGCTTGCGTTCTCTGGTGCCTCGCGATCCGGCATGCGGTGCGCTCGGGAGAACTCGACCTGCGGCGCGGCCTCACGCACCTCGCCGAAGGGAGACGCCCGATCTGGATCGAGCGCATCGCCATCGCCGAGCGGGCGCGACCGGCGGATTTCACGCAAAACGGCTGGGCGGTCGAAGCGCTCCAAGCCGCATGGTGCGCGATCGCGACGACGCCCGAGCCGCCGGACGATCCGAAGCGCGAGTGCTTTCGCGCCGACCGCCTTCGCTTCGCCTTGGAAGCGGCGGTGCGCGGAGGCAAAGATACGGACACGGTCGCTGCGATCGCCGGCGGCTTGCTCGGAGCGGCGTACGGCGCATCGGCGATTCCGGCCCACTGGCGCCGCATACTCCACGGCTGGCCGAACATACGAGCGTACGAACTCATCGCCCTCGCCGATGCGATCGCAAACGGCGGCCCGCTACCGAAAGCCGACCTGACCTACGCGAATTACGATTGTCGCGAACTCGCGCGGCACCCCCACGACGATGGCGTATGGATCGGCGGGATCGACGCGCTCCGCACGCGGGCGGTACCGGTGGACACCGTCGTTTCGCTGTGCCGCGTCGCGCCCGAGGAACGTCATCCGACGGCGGAGTCCTTCGACATCCGGTTGATCGATCGGGAAGAAACGGGAGAGAACCCGCACCTCGCTTTCGTCCTCTTCGATACGGCGAAGCTCGTGCGGCAGCTCCGCAGTGAGGGAAAGTCCGTGCTCTTGCACTGCGTCAAAGCCGAGAGCCGCACGCCCACGGTCGCCGCGCTGTACGGGATGCAGATTCGCAACATCACGGCAGAACGCGCGCTCGCGGATATCGGTGCCGCGCTTCCCAAGGCGAAGCCAAATGCGCGCTTTCGAACGGCGCTCATCGCGGCGGAGCGTATCGGAGCGAACGATCAGGGGTGATATTTGCGCTCCGTGTGCCCGCGCAGTTGTTCCGGATAGAAGTACACGTCGCGTAGTCCGCCCGTAGCGTAGCGCCGTGCTTCGTCCGTGAAGTGTTTGGATGCCGGATCGCCGCTCTCGCCGCCCGCGGTTACCGCTTTCGCGCGCACGCGCGGGCCGAACTCGACGACGGCGACGAAGCTGTTCCCGCTCGTGCCATAGCGCTTCTTCGTCGTCTTATGGACCGTGCCGAACGACGCGAGCGAACCCCAGTTGCCCGAGACGAACGGTACCGGAATGCTCGGCTTCGCATCGTCGAACGCCGCGACGAGCGCGTCGTCGCGGCGTTGATAGCGGTTGATCGCGCCCCACGGTGTTTGCCACGTTCCGAAATCGGCCGTCAGCTTATCGACGGCGGCTTCGAGCGCGGCGAGTTTCTCCTCGGGGCTTGCGGCCACGAGCCGCGGGACGAGGGCGTTTGCGGGCTTCGGCACGTGCGTATCGAGGTCGGTGACGAGCGCTTCCGCCCAATACACGGCAAGCGAGGTCGGCACGGAGTCCGCACCCCAGCGATCGTCCCACGCACGTAATGCCGCGATCGGCTCCGCGAGCTTTACGCGCGCGGCATCCGCAGCCGGCAACGCGTCGTACGCCGCGAGCACGGTCGGTACGAGTTCGGCAAACGCGGGGAGCCCCGGATCGTATGCCGTTGCGATGAGGCGATCGATCGTCATACCGGAAGCGCGTTGCAATAACAACGTCGCATGTACGCCGCGCGCGTTCTCGCCCGCGGTGTCCATGTAGCGTGGGAAATGCTCGCGCTTCGGGCTGTACCGTGGCCCGGCCGCGCCGTACGGCCAGTCATTGGTATTGAATACCCAGCCGTTCGGCGGATCGATCGCGTTCGGCAGTTCGTCGAGCGTATGCAGCCGTTGCCAGTCCGTCGCCGGATTCGCACCGTCGACCGGCTGCGTGTAGTCGAACCGATCGTCGCGCTTGGGGACGAAATGCGGATGCATGTAGGCGATCTCGCCACGAGCATCGGCGAAGAGCGTATCGTTCGACGAATTCGCTTGTAGTCGTGCGACGCGCTTGAACGATGCGTAATCCGATGTTTTCGTACGGAGAAAGGACTGTTCGAGCGCCTCCATCGGCTTGTACATCAGCGCGATCGCGATCCAGCGATCGCCATCGCTTCGCACGATCGGCCCGTGCGACGTGCGATAGGTGACGAACCTGCGCCGCGCTCGCGTGCCGTCCGCCGCACGGTAGGCGATGACGATCGGTCGCACGAGGACGGGGCGCAACGTGTTTGCGTATCTTGCAAAGATACGTTCGTTCTTGCGGACGATCGTTTCGGCGAAAGAATCGACGTTGTCGACGCCGCTCGACGTATGCATCCAGCCCGCGTGCGCGTTGAATCCCTGGTAGATGAAGAACTGTCCCCACGTCGATGCGCCGTAGGCGTTCAAGCCTTCGTCGCTCGTCATCTGCAGCTCGGAACGGAAGTAAAACGACGTGTGCGGGTTGATGAGCAACAGCGCGTGCCCGGCCGCCGTCAGCTTTGGCGCGATCGCGATGCCGTTCGAACCCGCGGGCTCGGGATACCGATCGTCGAAATCGCGCGAGACACGCGCTACGGTCGCCTTCTCGCCAGTGACGAATGCACGGAGCGCCGCGGGCGAGATGCGCTCGATATCGCCGCCGATGCTGCCCTCCGTGAAGCTCAACGCCATCCACGGTTCGAAGTGCGCGAGGACGCGTGGATGCACCCCAGGGTGCGCTGCGAGGTAGTAGTTCAAGCCATCCGCCCACGCATCCATTAGCTTGCGCAGCCATACCGGGCTTGCCGCATAGCGCGCGCGGAGATCGGCCGGATCGACGAAGAGCCGTTGCCGCAAATCGGTAAATACTGCGCGCTCGCCGTCGGCCTCGGCACGCCGCCCGAGGGCATCGAGGTAGTTGTATTCGATGCGGTTGAAATCGTCTTCGGCTTGCGCGTAGATGGCACCGAACACGGCATCCGCATCGCTCTTGCCGTGCACGTGCGCGATGCCCCAGTCGTCGCGCACGATCGTCACCCGCGCCGCTTCGGCACGCATGCGCGACACATCCGGAGATACGGTCGCCGCCGATGCACGGTTCGCAGAAGCGAGCGCGAACGCGCAAAGAACGACGGCGACGAAACGACGCATGAGCACCTCCCGGAACGATTTCATGGGCGCTTCGCGAGAAGCACCACAAGCCCGCTCGCCGCCGCGAGCCCGGCACGCGATGGCGAGGACTGCCTTTTCTCACAGAGAAAACCTCGGCCCGTGCGAGAGTCCCAGCAAGCGGCGAGCGAAGCGGCGAGCGAGCGATCCGGCGATGCGTTCGGGGCGCTCTTGCGCCGGATGCGCGTCGCAAGGCAGCTTTCCCAAACCGAACTCGCCGAACGCGCGAACGTCAGCGTCGAAGCCGTATCGGCCCTCGAGCGCGGAGCGCGGAAACGTCCGCACGCGGGAACGATCGATCTCCTGGGCGAGGCACTCGGACTCGACGACGAAGCGATGCGCGCGTTGCGCAAAGCGGCTCGCCCCGTCGTACTCGATGAACCCACGCCGACAACGCGTGCGAAACACAATCTTCCGAGTCAACCGACGTCGTTCGTCGGGCGCGAACGAGAAATCGCGGAGATCCTTGCCGCGCTCGATAAACATCGCCTCGTAACCCTCGTCGGGGCCGGCGGCATCGGGAAGACGCGAACGTCGTTGCAAGTTGCCGCGCGCGATCGCGATCGGAGCGATGACGAAGTATGGTTCGTGGAGCTCGCGCCGCTCGCGACGGGCGGCTTCGTGACGTCGACGATCGCGCAGGCGATGCGCGTGACGTTGCCGAGCGGGGGCGATATGCTCGACGCCCTGACGCAAGCGCTCGCGACGCGGTCGTGCCTCCTCGTTCTCGACAACTGCGAACACGTCATCGATGCGGCGGCATCGGCCGTGGCCACGATCGTGCGCAACTGTCCGGGCGTGCGCGTCCTCGCTTCGAGCCGCCAATCGCTCGGTATCGCGGGCGAGATGGTCGTTCGCCTTCCGTCGCTTGCCGGCTCTCCCGCCGTCGCGCTCTTCGTCGAGCGCGCGCGCGCCGCCGACGCGCGGTTTACGCTACACGAAAACGATGCGGCGACGGTTGCCGCGATTTGCGAGCGGCTCGACGGTATTCCACTGGCAATCGAACTCGCCGCAACGCGCACGACGATGTTCGCGCCACGGCAACTCCTCGACCGGCTAGACGAACGCCTTCGCCTGCTCGTCGATACCAAGCGCGACGCCGTACCGCGGCAGCAAACGCTTCGAAACCTCATCGATTGGAGTTACGACCTGCTCGACGATTCGGAGCGCGCGATGTTTCGCGCACTCGGGGTGTTCGCGGGCGATTTCGGTCTCGAAGCGGCGCTGGCCGTCGCGGCCACGAGCGGCGACGATGCGTATGCGACGCTCGCAACGCTCACCGCGCTTGCGGACAAATCGCTCGTCGCAACGGACGACGTCGATGGCGCCAAACGTTTTCGCCTTCTCGAAAGCATGCGCGCGTATGCGCGCGAAAAACTCGACCATGCCGGTGAAGCATCGACCGTCGCCCACCGGCATCTCGCGTATTATTACGGCCTCTTCGCCGAGAGCGCTGCGTTTCGCGAACGGACGGGCAGCGGCACAGAACATCGGCGGCTCTTCGCGCTCGAACTCGACGATGTGCGCGCCGCAGCGGATTTCGCGCTCGCGAGCGACGATGTCGAGCGTGGCGGAGAACTGCTTGCGGCGATCAACGGGATCAGTTGGACGCACATCGGGCATGGCTCCGAGGGACTCGCACGCCTGCAGGCGTTTCGCGACGCACTCGGCGATCGCAACCCCGCGCTTCTCGCTCGGCTGTGCGCTTGGATCGCCGTCCTCGCGCGCGAGCTCGGCCGCCCCGATACGGCGGGCGAAGCGTCGGGTGCGGCCGTCGCCTACGCGCGCGTCGCGGGCGATCCGCTGGTCCTCACGACCGCGCTCGCGCGCCATGCAAACACGATGGTCTCGCTCGACCGGCTCGATGCGGCACGGGCGGCGCTCGCCGAAGCGGAACAAAATCCCGCACCGTCCGCAATGCAGCAGCGACGGATCTTCGAGGCCCGCGCGAACCTCCAGCGCATGACGGGCGACCTCGATGCGGCAGTTCACACTTGGGAGATGCTCCTCACCACGCTCGGAAGGATCGGCGATGCGGGCGATGCGCGCGTTGCAACGGTGTGCCTCTCGGAGTGCGAATTCGAACGTGGTAACATCCCGCGCGCGGCGGAACTGATCGTGCGTATCGTCGGGAGCGCGCGAACGAGCGCCGATTGGGGGCTCTACGTCCGCGCGCTGCGCGATCTGGCCGCATACGGAATCGCATCGGGTTCGTTGACGACCGCGCGCGAGCACGCGGACCTCGCGCTACGCATCGCCGCGGAAAGCGACCGCGGATCGACGTTGCTCGTCGATTGCCTGGAAATACTCGCCTTACTGCACGCGAAGGGTGACGACATGGTGCGCGCCGTTTCGCTCGCCGCGTTTGCGGCATCGTGTCGTACGAGCGACGTTCGACGCGATTCGATCGCGACCGCGATTTACGCATCGTTGCAACGCGCGCTCCTCGCGAACGCGCCCGCGCACGAAGCCGCGCGCATCGCCACGCTGGACGATGCGCTCGCGCTTGCGTGAGCCCGCGCCTACGGCCGGAACGACGCCTTCACCGTGATGTGATGGACGGTGATGCTGCCGTCCGCCGCCTCGGTCGTATATGAGAAGTCGATACTGCCATGTGGTACGTGGATGCTCGTCGCGATCTCAAGGACGAGATGATCGCGACCGTAACCATCGACCGTCGCGGTGTAGCTTTGGCCCGTGCTTGCATCGGCGTACTGCAATCCGTAGTTTCCGGTATTTGCAAACTCGTGCTGGTATTCGAAACGGAAGCCGGGCTCGAAGCTCAAGCCGCCGCTCGCATACCGCTTGGTTCCATGCAAGCCGAGCACGCCACGGAGTGAGTTGACGCCGATCGCACCATACGAGAGTGCACCGACCCCACCGCTCTCGGTAAACGCCGCAAGCGTGCCGTCGACACCTTGCACCCGCGCATAGGGAGCGAGCAACGAATCCGCAGCGTGGAATTCGTGTCCCACGGTTACCGATCCGAAGACGCTGTTGCCCGAGCGACTTCCGTTTTCGAACTCGCCACCGACACCGGTGTAGAATCGGCGCGTGTCGTAGCGCAATCCGGCATAGCCGAGCACGGCATCGAGGTACGAGCTCGGGTTCGGATGGTAGCTCTCGTAGATCGAGCCGGAGAGCGTCGATGCGCGAAGGCGCGTGCCGTTCGTGCCGATATCGGTTTTGTCCGTGCCGAAACCGATCGCCGCACCGAGCGAAAGCGCGCGTGATAGCGCATCGTCGATGCCGATCGTCACGCCGCTCGTCGCGAAGCGGAGCCCGCTGCGTTGCCCGTTTTGCGCCGCGTTCTGCCCATGCAGTCCGTAATCGACGGTGCCCGCGATCCAGTATGCAAGGGGTTTCCCATTCGTCGGTTCGGACGCGTTTGCAAGGGTCGGCATGCTGGCACTCGGCGCGCGCGCCACGGTCGGCGAATCGGCAGACGTATGCTCCGGAAAAGCGTCACCGATGTTCGCGGCGAGGGTGCTCCCCATACGTCCGGGGCCGCCCGCGTGCAGACTTTCGAGCCGTGCGTTGACGTTCGTTATTTGCGCTTCCGAGAAACGAATCGCCGTGTCCGTTTGTGCCGTCACGAGACCGCGCACGTCGGCATCGGTTGCCGGATTCGGGCGCGGCGCGACCTGGAACGTAACCGTGCCCGGTGCCGATGTTGCGTAAGCGTTTGCGATCGTGTAGGTGATGACGACGGGACCGGAGATGCCGCCCCGCGCGGGCGTAAACACGATGGCATAAATTCCGTTCGTTTGTTGCACGCTCGCCGTGCCGGAACGCGCCGGTGCGATCGCGACGATCGTTGCAGCCGTGAACGGGCCACCCGTCGCACCCGTCGTGATATCCGCACGCGCTTGCGCGTCGGCGGCGACGGATACGACGATCGGCGCGAGGACGATCGGCACGGCATTAACCGTTACGGTTGCCAATGCGGGCGTCGATGTCGCAAACGCATTCGCCACGGTGTACGTGAAGGTTGCGGTTCCGCTAAAGTTCGCTGCTGCGGCGTACACGAGATTCGTACCGCTGACCGTGACCGTGCCGTTCGCCGGTTGCGTGACGATCGCGACCGCCGTAAACGGTCCGCCGGTCGCGCCGACGGTCGGGTCGATCGTCACGGATTGACCGGCGAGTACTTTCGCCGTTTGCGAAACGAGCACGGGCGGCGCACCTTGTTGGATGACGAGCGTCACGCTTTGGCTCGCGACGCCCGCGATACCCGTCGTGGAGTCGGTTACCGTAACGCTGATGGTGAATGTCCCCGAGGCGAGCGGCGTGCCGCTTAGGGCGCCGTTCGGTGTGAGCGACATGCCGTTCGGCAAGCTACCACTGCCGAGCGCGAACGTATACGGCGCGGTGCCGCCCGTCGCGGAGAACGTGGCTCCGGCGTACGGCACGCCCTGCCGGCCGCCCGGGACGTTGCTCGGCCCGAGCACGATCGTCGGTGCGGCAACGGCGAGCGAGTACGTTTGCGTATTCGTGAAAGGACCCGTTCCCGTCGAGCTATCGGTTGCGCTGACGGCGAAGGCGAACGTCCCCTGCGCGCTCGGCGTGCCAGCAATCACACCACTCGAGCCATCGAGCGAAAGCCCGGCGGGGAGCGCACCGCTCGCGATCTTGAATGTGTATGGCGCCGTGCCACCCGCACCGGTCACGGTTGCCGCGTAAGCCGTCGCAGTGCGCACCGGCGGCAGCGTCGTCGGGCCGACGACGATCGTCGGCGATGCGATGACGATGGTGATCGTCACGGGCATGGAGACCGCGGAACCGATCGCAGCCGCGCGACGCGCGACGGACGACAGCGACGTGCCGGGTAGACCGACCGCCTCATAAGCGAACGCGTCGTTTCCGTAGTAGCCGAGCGTTGGGACATACGTCACGACGAAACCGTTGACGGTCAGCGTTCCGTGCGCGGGCGGCGTGACGATGAGAATGCTCGCCGCATTGCTCACGACGCTCGTGAGATCGATCGCCGTTCCGGCATTGGGTGCGCCCGCGACACCGGTCGGTGGCGCGATCGTCACCGTCTCCGGTCTCGCGATCGGTAACGGCGGCGCCACCGTCACGCTCAGCGTATACGTTTGCGTCGTGCCGTCGGCGGCGGTAACCACGATCGCGATCGTGTTCGCGCCGACGGAGAGTGCGACTGCGGTCGCTACGCCCGAGGCGACGGCTACCCCGTTTATTTTCACGGATGCCGTTCCATCGGTCGGCGCGGGCGTGATCGTGATCGACGAGGTCGCATTGGAAACGCTCGCGGTGTAGGCAAACGTGCCGGGTGCGAATGCCGGTGAGAGCGTGCCCGCAGAAATCGCGAAGGCCGAAAGCGTCGCCGTTGACGAAGCCGCGCGCGTCACGGAAAGGGCGTACGTTTGCGTGGTGCCGTCCGCGGCCGTGACGATCGTCGTAATCGTGTTTGCACCGACCGCGAGTGCGATCGCGCCCGAAGCCGAGCCAGAAGTAACGCTCGTGCCGTTGACCTTCACCGACGCTGTCGCGTCCGATGTCGTCGGCGTTACCGCGATCGACGACGTCGCATTCGAGACCGACGCCGTGTACGCCGACGTTCCAGATGCGAACGATGGTGAGAGCGTGCCCGCAGAAATCGCGAGCGCCGAAAGCGTCGCCGTCGACGACGCCGCGCGCGTCACCGTAAGCGTGTAGGTCAGGGTCGTCGTCCCATCGGCCGCAGTAACCACCGTGGTAATCGTGTTCGTGCCGACCGCAAGCGCGATCGCGCCCGAAGCCGAACCGGATGTGACGGTCGTACCGTTGATCTTCACTGCCGCAGCCGCGTCCGTCGTCGTCGGCGTCACCGCGATCGACGACGTCGCATTCGATACGGACGCCGTGTACGAAGACGTACCGGATGCGAACGCCGGTGAGAGCGTGCCCGCAGAAATCGCGAGCCCCGAAAGCGTCGCCGTCGCGGCGTTCACGGTTAGCGAAAACGATTTCGAAACCGTTGCCGGCGCGCTCGCAGTATCGGTTACGCGCACGAAGTACGTTGTCGCCGGTGAGGCGACCGTCGCCGTTCCCGATACCGCGCCGGTTGCGGCGTTAAAATTCAACCCCGCCGGAAGCGTGGCGAGCGTCGCGTTTGTCGCGTCGTAGAGCGCGTATGTGTAACTGCCGCTCCCGCCGGAGGCCGCAATCGGAGTATACGGAAGGCCCGCACCGCTTCCAACACCGATGGTCTTCGTGGCGACGCTCTGCGCGGCGGCGACGGCAGCATTCACCGTGACCGTGGTCGTTTGCGTGGCCTGTGCGTTGACGGTTCCCTTCGCGGCTTGCGTCGCCGTGATCGTCGTCGTTCCCGGCGCGGACACGACAATCAACCCGGAAGTCGATCCGACTTTGGCTACACTCGACGCGCTGCTCGTGTATGTAATCGCTCCGCCGCCGGAAATGCTCGAAGAGGCCGTATCGAAGAGCTGACCGACGCCGACGATGGTCGGGCTATTGAGATCGACGCTCGCATTCGGAACGGAGAAGGTGAGCGTTGGCGTCGGATCGGCCGCGCCAATGCACGTTACGACGACCGTCTCCGTGCCCGTCGGATTACTCGCATCCGGTGCGATGCTTGTTGCGTATCCTTGATAGGTGGTCGAGTCTGCTGTAATCGTTACCGTACCGGTCGAAACGGCGCTACTTTGCAACGCGCCAACGAATGATCCACCGGTTAGCTTGTAGCCCACGAAGTTCGCCGTAAGGGCCGGCGTCGTTGCAGCGGCGGTCAACTGCAATTTCTCGCCTGCGGCAAAAACTCCCATGAATACGGTCGTCAAGGTTGCCGTGGAGGCGCCGGAGATGGAATTTTTCCCGGCAACATACTGCGCCGTCAAATTGATCTGTCCCGCGTTTACATCGGCACACGCCTGCGATTGGGCGCTCGCGGCAGACGGTCGGCCCGTCACGATCGCGAGCATGCTGAGTAAGAGCGTGCCGAGAGCGAAGAGTGTTTGGCGGAGGCGGTTCGGATGTTGCACGGATACTGCAGCTTTCGGGTGTAAGCGAGATCGCCGCGCGACGGGCGACGGTAGCTCGCATCATCGCCGTTATCGCTCGCGCCGTGAACGTCGTATCCGTACGATCGCCCGTACGATTGCAAACGTACGACTCGCCGGAAGCACGTGATCGTGTACGCTCTCGCCATGAAACGTGGACCGCACCCCGGCGGTGTTCTTGTCGTGAGCCTCGACCTCGACGAAACGCTCACGAGCGATCGCGCACTCGAGCGGACGGTGGCACTCGCGCAACTCGACGAGCTCACTCGCGAGCGCGGCGGCTGCTCCGAACGCCGTGCCGCCGAAACGGCGTTCGATGTCTTTTTCGCGAGCGCACGCAACACCGATCGAACGACGGATGCGTTCATCGGTTGGTTCTACGAGCGTTTCACCCGCGCGGGGTTCGCTGCCGAACAGGCGGCACACGCATATCGCGAGGCCGTGCTGGCACGCGTAGCGGAACACCTGACGCTGCTCCCCGGCGCACGCGAAACGCTCGATGCGTTCGCGCGCGTGGGGTTGCCGTACGGCATGATAACCAACGGCTGGAGCCCGCTCCAGGAAATGAAAGCGCAACTCATCGATTTCGGCGGACCGGTATTCGTGAGCGAACTCATCGGTGCGCGAAAGCCCTCGCCGCAAGCATTCGCGCCGCTCCTCGCACACTTCGGCGTTCCGCATCGGAACGTGTGGCACGTCGGCGACAATCCGCACGCGGATTGCGGCGGTGCGCGAAAGGCGGGGATGACCTCCGTATGGTTCGATCGCGGCATACTGCGCTATCCGGCCGATGTGCCCGCACCCGATTACATCGTGCGCTCGCACGCGGAACTCCGCGCGTTAGTTACAGAACACGCTTGCGCAGAAGCGCCGATAGACGCTCGACGAGGAGAACGAGCGCGAAGTTGACGACGAGATAGAACGCCACATCCCGATATTGGAACAAGTTCATCGCCGAGAGCATTTGGAAGCCGATGCCCCCGGCGCCAACGAATCCGAGGACGATGCTCGCGCGGATGTTCTCATCGAGTCGATAGAGCGCGATGCCGAGCAGCCCCGGTGCCACGCCCGGAACGACGGCGTGTGTGAAGACCGCCGCGCGCGTCGCGCCGGTCAGCGTCAGCGCCTCAACGGGCCCCATATCGATATCCTCGATGACCTCGGCGAACAAGCGCCCGAGCATCCCAACGGAGTGCACCGCGAGCGCGAGCACGCCAGGAAACGCACCGAGGCCGACGGCCGCAACGAAGAGGAGCGCCCACACGAGATCCGGGACGGCGCGAAAGACGGCGATCGCGGCACGCGCGATGCCATACGCGGCGGGCGACGGCGTCGTGTTGCGCGCGGCGAGCACCGAGAGCGGCACGGCGAACGCGACGCCGATCGCCGTGCCGAGTAGCGCCGTATCGAGCGTTTCGAGCGCGGGCCGAAACGCTTCTTTCCAAAGTACGAAATGCGGTGGAAACGCACGATGCAAGATATCCGCCATGCCGCGCGTCCCCGCGAGCAATTCTTGCGGACGCGCATCCGTGACGATCGCCGCTTGCACGAGCAGCGCCGCGAACGCGATCCAGCACGCGATCGCGAGCGCGCGTCGTTTCGCGATCTTGCCGTCCGTCACGCCGTGCGTTCGAAACGATAGAGCGCGTCGATCGCTGCGGGCGATACCTCTTGCGTCGGGCGATCGAACGCGATACCGCCATCGCGAAGGCCGATGATGCGATCCGCGAATCGCCGCGCGAGCTCCGGCTGATGCAGCACGCAGAGTACGGCGAGCCCGTCCTCATGCGCGAGACGGCGTAGTAAGGATAGCACTTCTTCCGCCGCTTCCGGATCGAGATTCGCAACGGGTTCGTCGGCGAGCAGAATCTGCGGTCGTTGTGCGAGCGCGCGTGCGATCGCCGTGCGTTGCGCCTCGCCACCCGAGAGTGCATCGGCACGCCGGTCGGCGAGATGTTCGAGCCCGACGGCGCGGAGATACCCCTGCGCGAGAACGAGTTCCGTTGCGGGCAACGCGCCGAGTGCGGTCCGCCATCCGCGATGGAACCCGAGCGCGCCCATCGCCACGTTCGCGCGAACGCTCCGGCGCTTGACGAGATGCGCGCGTTGCGAGATCAGCGCGATGCGCCCCGCTACGCTTACGGTGCCATGCGTCGCGGGAACGAGGCCGAGGATACTGCGAAGCAGAGTCGTTTTGCCACAACCGTTCGCGCCGAGGATCGCGACGAATGCTCCGGCTGCCACGTCGAATGCGATCTCGCGCAAGAGCGCCCGCGCCGAGCCGGGCACGGCGAGCGCAAGGCCCCGCACGTCGAGCAACGATGGCTCTCGGGCGCCCATACCCTACAGCTTCGTGAGATCGATGTTAAGGGTTGCGACGAGATCGCGGATCACGTCGTATCGCGCATCCGCGACGGGCGTGAAGCCGATCGCTTCTTTCGACATGAGGTGTTTGTGTTCGTCGGGCGTGAGCCCGGTAAACCGCAACGCGAGGATCGCGGCTTCGAGGCGTTTCCGAAACGCTTCCGGCAGATCGCCGCGCACGGCGATCGGATCGGTCGGCACGGGCTGTGAGGTCCAGAGCGTGACGAAGTTCGCGGGATCGTAAATCCCGGCGGCGGTCGCGGCGGCGATTTCCTGACTGTTGAGTTCGCCCGCGTCGACCTTGCGATTGCGGATCGCCTCGAATGAGGCGACATGCGAGCCGGCATATTCGGCGCGAACGTCCCGGTCGGGATCGATATTCGCCTTGCGCATCGCATACGCCGGCAGCAGGTGTCCGGATGCGGACACGGGATCGCTGAACGCGAACGAGCGGCCGACGAGATCGCGGAGGCTACGAATCCCCGAACCCGGCCACGTGATGATGCTCGCGAAATAGGTGCTCGGATGCCCGTGCCCATCGTCGTACGAGGCGAACGCCTGCGCGTTTGCGATCTTGTGCGCGAGCACGTACGAGAGCGCGCCGAATTCGCCGACGTCGAGTTTTCCGGCACGCATCGCCTCGATCTCGGCGTTGTAGCTCGTCGCCACATACACCGTGACGGGGCAACCCATTTTGCGGCTGAGATCGTCGCCGATCTTCGCGAATAAGGGCTGCACGATCGCCGCCGATTCGTACGGCTCGACCCCGAACCGGATTCCACCGGCCGGGCAGTCTCCCGAGCCGGCAGATGCCGACCGTGCCCCAGTAACGACGAGGGTGGCGGTAAGAACGAACGTTGCAAAGCGCGCGAGCGTGATTCGGTCCACGGGTTTCCCGTCTATCGCATTCGGTATGGGGCGGCCTTTTCGACCATGTCTCGTACGTGCTGGTTCCGGCGCCGAATGTGGAACGCACGGCGTGCCCGGTAAGATGTACGGGAAGAAGTACGGTTCGTCCGTTTCCGCAAAAGCGATAACGTGCGAAACTCAGACACCGAAGCGCCGTGCCTGCATCACGGCCTCACGAACGTGACCGTACGCACATTTTAAGAAAGCGACAAATGCCGAAGAATCGATCCATCGCAACGCATGCGCTCGCGAGCGCGGCCCTACTCTTCGCCCTGTCGCAGCCGGTCGGCGCGGCGGCTGCGGATACCGGACCGGTGTCCCCGATCGCCGTCGCCGACGGGTGCTCGTACAAAACGATGAGCTCGGGGTTCGGCTTCGGCGGCGCGGTTACCATAAACGGCAAGGGCTACAACTTCTTCAACGTGAGCTTTACCAATAACGCAACGACGGCCGCCGATCGCATCGTCTTTCAGATCGATTTTGGAAAATCGTCGCGCATCGTTATCCCGAGCGCGGGAACGTTCGCACCGGGCCAAACCGTGAAGCAGACGTTTCGCGATAAGGGCAAAGAGATGGTCTTTTCCGAGCGGCCGACGCCGAACGACGGCTCCGTGATCTGCACCGTGCTTTCCGCACACTTCGTCGACGGCACCGAATGGATGTCACCTTCAGCACCCATGCCTTCGCCGACCCCGTAGGATTGCCGTCGCCGTCCTCCGTCGCGATGGATGGACATGGACGGTATACTTTGGGAAAAAGGCGGCTTCCGATGGCGACGATGCGGGACGAGATCGTTCTCCCAATCACCGAATCCGAGACCGAATGGATTCTCGGGCAGGCGGTGCAAAAAATGAGCCAGACCTACGATCATGCCGAAGTGCAGGCGCTCGTCTTGCAGTGGCTGCGCTCGTGGGCGCGCGGACGCGGCCGAGCGGTGCCGGAATGGCGCTTCCGTATCGCGCCGCCCGGGGAGCCGTTGCGACCGCTAATCCCCGACGTCGCGTATCTCGCGTACGAACGCGCCGCGGGCGTAACGGCAGAAGAACTCCAGGTTCCGGCGATCGCGCCCGACATCGTCGTCGAGATCCTCTCACCGAACGACCGCCCGAACGACGTCGCGGAAAAAATATGCGTCTATCGCGCTGCAGGCGTGACGCTCGTGCTTCTCGTCGATCCACGTTCGCGCACGGTCGAACGCTTCGATGCCGACGATACGTCCGCGCTCGTCACCAGCGACAACGCTCTCGTGGCGGCATTTCCCAAGCTTACGCTCCCGTATGGAAAGGCGTTCTTCGCCTCGCTGGACGAGGGCTTCGGCCCCGAAAGCCGCATCGGGAGTTAAACGCGTTAGCGCGATGTGCCGAGCGCGCGCAAACGCTCGTCCGTGCACTCCGCGACGTACAGCGCAACCGCCATCGTGGTGCGCACGACGAAGCGTGCTTCCTTCGTTGCGCCACCGACCGGCGATCGCGCCGAGGCTAGAAGTACCGTGACGAGCGTAGCGCCCGTCGGCGTATCCGCGAGCGCGTCGAGCGTCACGCGCACCATATCATCGACCGCAAGTATTTCGTCGGGTGCTTCCTTGCCGATACGACGCAACGAATCACGGCAGATCGAAACGAGTGCCGTCGTCGCTTCGGCCATCGCTCGATCCGGCTCCTCATTCGCGAGAAGCAACAGGTGTTTTCCGCATTCGTCGAGCGATGCGATCTCGTCATGTTCCGATGGTGCACGATGCGCTCTTGCGCGAAACGCGCCATCGACATACGCGAAGCCATCGGACTCGGCGGCTGCAACAAGAAACGCTTCCTTGGACGATGCCGCAGCATCGACCAAAGCGCCGAACGCAGCGCCGAGCCGTGCGCGCTGCTCCGCATCGCTCTGATCGATGCTTGCAACATATTGACGGAAGCGCACGCGTCGATCGCCGAGCACGCCACCCGGATCGTCGGACAAACCGAAACCGGTAAACGCGCGGTCGATCTGGCGGAGCACGATCGAGGCCGATGCATCTTCGAATTTGTCGATCGTCGCGCGGCTGAATGCTACAGGCACGCCGCGCGTTTCGACACGGCACGCCGTTAGCACCCGTTCGGCGCCTCCCGGAATTCGCGCAAGGCCCGCGAACGATGTTGCCGATGGAACCGTATCGCGTACGCAGCGCGCGGCGCACCGAGCATTCGGGAAATTTTCGTCGTTGGCTCGTTTGCGAAAGGCAACGTCGGCCCCACAAGCGATCTCGACGTGCTCATCGTTCGCGATACGAACGAGTCCCGTTGGGATCGAAGTACCGATGTCGAACGCGCCGTCCGCGTGCCCGTCTCGCTCGATATCACGGTTGTCACGCCCGCCGAGCTTCGCGACGTGCTTCCGACGACCACATTCGGTGCATCGATTCTGGCCGAATGCGTTCGCGTGAATGTAGCCTGATCGTTTTCAGACCGCAACGTACTGGCTTGCGCTGGCGCGGCAAGAGCACAACGTAGCCGTTCGCCTCGAAGCCGAAATGCCAAACGTTGCTTGCTTCCATGCGCGGCAGGCAGCGGAAAAAGCATTGAAGGCCGCGCTTGTCGCACGTGACGGCGACAGCGCTCGCGAGCATTCCCCGGTCGCGCTCCTTCGCGAATGCGTGAAAGATGCAGCGCACGTTGAGACGCTGCTCGACAACGCACGCCGCCTCGACAAATTTTATACGTCGAGCCGCGATCCCGATGCACTCGGTGGGCTCGATCCGATCTAGCAATTATCGACTTCGCGGTATCGATGATCGAAGCAGAGTCGGAGCGCGAGGGCTAACCCCGAACGCGCGCTTACACGGCGGCCGTTGCGAAATACGGGCCGGCTTCCAGATCGGCGATGAGACCGGGGTGCGACGGTTTCCACCCGAGCAGCTCCTGCGTTTGCGTGCTGCTCGCCCGAGCATCGACGTCGATGAACGCACCGAGAAACCCGAAATGCTCCGCGGCTTTTTCCGGCGCGATGCTCGCGATCGGAACGCCGACGTGGCGGCCGATGACCTCGGCGATCGTGCGAACGGGAACGTCTTCCGCCGTTGCGTGCAAGATCGCGCGCGCCGGTGCGTTTTCGAGCGCGAGGCGAAAGAGGCGTGCCGCATCGTGGCGATGCACGGCCGGCCACACGTTCGCGCCGTCGCCGACGTAGCCGGAAACGCCCGTCGCACGGGCGATCCCGACGAGCGCGGCAATGAATCCCGGATCGCCCGCGCCGTGCACCGTCGGCGCGAGACGTACGACGGACGAACGAATCCCGTGCGCGGCGAAATCCAACGTCGTTTGCGCCGTCTCTTGTCGCACGCGCATCGCCGGATACGGATGCGGCTCGGGCATATCGGCTTCCGTCGCGACGCGCCCCGTGACGAGGCCGATCACGCCCGAAGCGAGCACGAACGGCTTACCGCTGCCGGAAAGCGCGGCGCCGAACGTTTCGACCGCAAGCCGATCGGCTTCGGCTGCCGCGGCGAAATCGCCCGAAAACGCGATATCGTGCTTGAAGGCGAGGTGGATCACGCCGTCCGCTTCTGCGGCGGCCGCGTGCAGGATATCTAAGTCGTCGAGCGTTCCGCGCCGCACTTCGATGCCCGCCGCTTCGAGCGCCGCGGCCGACGCATCCGACCGCGCGAGGCCAATCACCCGATGACCGGAACCAATGAGCTCGGGGACGACGCTCGAACCGATCCAGCCGGACGCCCCGGTAACGAAAATACGCATGCCGTTTCTCCCATCGCAATGTCAGTAACTGACATCATCATAGCATCAATGTCAGTCGCTGTCATCAGGTATATTTGAAACCATGAGTCGATGGCAGCCCGATACGCGCGCGCGGTTGGAGGAAGCGGCCCTTGCCCTCTACGGCGAGCGCGGGTTCGAGCGCACGACGGTCGCCGAGATCGCCACGCGGGCGGGCTTGACGGAACGGACGTTCTTCCGGCACTTTTCCGACAAACGCGAGGTGCTCTTCGGTGGCAACGGCGCGTTCAACGCGTTGCTCGCGAAAGGCATCGCCGATGCACCGCACACCGGTGCCCCCATCGACGCGATCGTCGCGGCGATCTCCGGCCTCGAAACGGTCTTTGCGGAGCGACGCGATCTCGCGCGGCAGCGATACGCGATCATCAACGCACACCCGGAACTCCGCGAACGCGAGCTCATCAAATTAGCGACGCTCGCGACGACGTTTTCCGAAGCGCTTCAGGCACGGGGCGTCGGCGAGCTCGCCGCGAGCCTCACGGCCGAAACCGGCGTTACGATCTTGCGCGTTTCGTTTCAACGGTGGGTCGCGAGCGAAGACCCGTTGCCCACCATCGTGCAAAGCGTTTTCGCCGAGCTGAAACAGCTCATCGCGGGCGTATCGTCTGGCAAGTAGCCGCCATGCGGCGCTACGGCCTGAATCCGATCGCGAGCGTTCCTGCGGTATCCGCACACGCGTGACGCGGGGGCAAGAACGTCGTGTTTTCGAGGAACGCGGCAAAACGCCGATCCATCGCATCCGAGCCCGTCGATTGGGCGATGCCGATCGTATCGCGCTTGCCATCGCGAAAGGTAACGACGGCCGCGCCATGCGCGCGTTTTTCCGATTTTTCGAAAGCTATTGCATCGGAGGCTTGCGGCATCGCCGCAGCATCGAGGATCAGCGCGGGACGTTCGCAGAGATCCACGAGCGATCGCACGTTGTCGGTAGCCGCCGCCCTACTGCGCGTTTGCCCGAGCGTTAGCGTCACGATGAGCGAGCTTGCATATGCGACACAACCGGTACTTGCGGCCGTGAAGGTTGCGCGTTTGATGAAGCTCTCGGCAACGACGCGAACCTCGCTCGGTGGGCCGATCGCGAGATGCGAAAGCTGCTGCCCGTTTTCATCGAGCGCGACCAAGAACATGACTTTCTCTTCGCCGGCTATTTGCGGCACCGCAGCCCA
Organism: Armatimonadota bacterium; assembly: GCA_037441145.1. Taxonomy (GTDB): domain Bacteria; phylum Vulcanimicrobiota; class Vulcanimicrobiia; order Vulcanimicrobiales; family Vulcanimicrobiaceae; genus JBBISR01. Next base: position 97,359 of record JBBISR010000008.1, on the reverse strand, counting down.
CTGCGTCGGCGTCAGCTCCGGTCCGCGATCCGCGCAAGGCGCAATCGTCGGCGCGGCAGCCATTACCGCGCACGACGGCCGCGCGCACGCGAGCGCAACGATCGCTACGATCGCTACGATCGCTACGATCGCTACGAAAGACGATGCCAGCCGAACGGCTTGCGACATCATGCAAAGATCACCCGTAGGTTAGAACTCGGTTGCAAGTACCGCAGCCGTGCGACGGACCTGCCGCACACCGCGTTTGTTCGGCATTCTCTTCTTCTCAAACGGAGGCTTTCCCAAATGCAATCATTCGCGAACAAGAACGTCCTCGCCGTTGCCGCATCGCTCGCCGTCGGCCTCGGTACCGTCATCGGTTTCGCCGCCGCACCCGCATCGGCAGCGCCCGCGCGGCCGTGCGCGCAGTTTCGTAACGTCGCGCACGTCGTAACGCGCACCGGCGATGCGATCGAACAACTCCAGCACGATTCGCACGACTACGGCGGCCACCGTGTACGGGCGATCGCCGCACTCGAGAACGCACGGCGCGAAGCGATCGCCGCAAAAGACTACGCGATCGCGAACGAAAACGCGAACCCGAAGTGCTTCGCCCCCGGGCATGCGCTCGAAGGCGGCGCGTTCGAAAACAACCATACGGGCGCACGTAGCGATGGTTTCCTCGCTCGCGACATCCGCTTCGTGCGCAACCTCGCCGTGCAACTCGAGCGCGACGGCGACGACTATGGCGGCCATCGTGTCGCCGCGATCGACGCGTTGCACGCAGCGGATCGCGAACTCGTGACGGCGGAGCAGTTCGACCGCACGCACTAACGCCCACCGATCGCATACGCGAGGCGCCCCGCTCCGGCTGGGCGCTTCGCTCGCGTTTCATCGGCAAGTTACGTTAGCGCGATGCCTGCATCCGTAAGTGCTCGTCGTAAGGCTACGCTCGCGATCGAATCGATGACGGAACGGCCTTGCGTGTCGACATCGGAAAACGATGCACCCGCCGCGAGCAACAGCCGTGCGATCGCGATTTGCCGATCCGTCGTGCCGGCGGTACCACTCGCTCCAGACGCGCGCATCGCACGATGCAACGGCGTCGCGCCGCTCTTGCGGTCCCGCGCGATCGGATCGGCGCCTCCGAGTAACAGCGCCCGCACCGCTACGGCGCCGCGCGCACGCACGGCGCGATCCAACGGCGTAACACCAGCAGCATCGACGGCGTCGACATCCGCACCGTTCGCGAGCAGCATTCGAATGAGCGCATCCTGTTCGGCCGCCTTCTCCGCATCACCGTACGCTGGGCGGGCATCGCAGGCATAGTGCATCGCGTGTGCTCCACGCCGATTTGCCGCACGTACGTTTGCGCCGGCAGCTACCAGCACGTTTGCCGCCGCGGGCCGTACGGCTGCCGACGCGAGATGGAGTAGCGTGTCCCCGCGATAGAACTGATGCGGGATCGCTTCGATCAGCGATTCTGTCGCGAACGACTCGCGTGCGAGGTACGACGCTTCGGCAAGAAGCGCGGCGAGCGACACCGCGTTACCGGCAAGGATAAACGTGCACGCGCGATCCCAACGCAGATCGTTCACGACTTCATCGCTACGGCGAGTGTTCGATCGCCCATTCGCGCCACGACTCCGTCAACTCGGGGACGGCAAGCATCTCCGGCACACGCTTGCGCTCGAAGAGAAAAATACGCGCCATTTCGGCAATCGTGAAATCGTGCTCTGGGCGAGCGACGATCGTCACGAGATCGCCAGCGGCAATCTCGCCTTCTTCGACAACGGCGAGATACGCGCCGGGACGAAGCGCCTGCGCGAACGCACGGATGAAATGCGGGTCTTGCATGACGTGCGCGAGCTTGAAGCACGGCACGCGCGGCGACGTGACCTGGAGCAGCGCCGATCCAACGCGCCAGCGTTCGCCGATCCGCGCGCCGCTGACGTCGACACCGTGCAGGGTGAGATTATCGCCGAACATTCCCGCCGGGATCGGGCGTCCGCGTTCTTGCGACCACCACGCGTAGTCTTCTTGCGCGTATGCATAGACGGCGCGATCGGGCCCGCCGTGCACGTTGCGATCGGCTTGCTCGTCGCCAGCGAGATTGACGCCCCGTAATGCGATGCGCCCGGCGGCGGGCGCCTTCAGGATTCCCGTCGTCACGGGTTCGCCATCGACGACGATGGTGCGAACCGCGGAAACGTTAACGGAGCGTACCGAACCCGAAGCATTGGCAACGGGCGAAGCGAGGTGAGCCATCATCAGACCTTTCGCGCGAGAATAGCCGAACGATGCCACGAGTCCTCGTCGCGTGTCAACGGACGCCCAGCTGCAGGCATCGTTCCGTAACGCGCGCTGCTTGCGGTAATCGCGAAATATGCCCGAGATGCCCCATTTTCGCGTCGCCGCGCATCCCATTAACCGCGACGACGGTCTCGCCGACCGGTACGCGACCTACATGCACAACGAGCTCGTCGTCATGGTTGCGAAGGGAAATCCGAAGCACATCACCGGGATCGACGATCTCGGACGCGCGGACGTGCGCGTTTCGCTTCCGAACGTGCTGCGCGAAGGCATCATGACCTACTATGCAAAGCCCGTCCTGCAGAAACACGCGCTTTACGAAAAGCTCACCGCCGGCCAAAAGTGCGCCGCGTGCCAGCCGACGCCGAACGTGTGGCTCACGGAAGTGCACCACCGCGAAACGCCCGCGCGCATCCTCGCGAATCAGTCCGATGCGGACATCGTTTGGAAGACCGAGGCGCTGGCGGCGATCAAGCGCGGCGACGCCGTGGAATTTATCACGCTACCTGCGGCCGATAGCAAGCGCGACGACGTCGCGTACTACATCACGCCGCTCTCCGCGAACGCGGGGCACAAGAAGCTCGCCGATGCGTACGCCGCGTTCGTCGCCTCGGCCGCTGGGAACGCGCTCTACGCGAAGTACGGCTTCGTGCCGTCCACGGTAGACGAACGCACGTTCCGCCCGATCTGATCTAGGACATGTGCGGGCGTGCATCACGCCCGCACATGGATGCCGTGCGCGTATGTATTCAAACCCTCGGTTGGACGATCGGCGCCCCGTGCGCTCGGCTACGACAATCGAGACGGACTCCAGCCCGAAGGCCATTCGACGGAGAGCGCGGCCTTGTGATAACGCTCGAACTCATCATCGTGTTGTAGGAACGGGGAAACACGGCCGCGTGGAAACACCGTAAGACGGCGACGCAGATTCGCCACGACTAATTTTTGCACGAACGTTTCGGCCGGTAAGCGGTCGGATTTCTCGAGATTGCATGTCGCGCACGCGAGCACAAGATCCCACGGAGGATCGTCGAGCAGAAAACTCCACGGGATCACGTGGTCCACGTGCGTCGCGATCGGTCCCGCGAGATTGTCGTCGCAATAGAAGCACCGGTTGCCATCTGATTGCCGCAGGATGCGGATGAGCCCCGAAAGATTCTCGCGTCGCACGCCATCACCCTCGACCTTCTCGATCACGAGCGGCGCGAGACCATTGCGCCGCTCGAGGAAGCGCGCCCACCAGAGATTGGCGATCGATTCGAGTACGGCGCTATTTGCTCCGATGAAGAAGTATGCTTGTGGCGAGATGGAGATTGCGTCGTCGCCCGGAGACCACGAGTAAAGATCGCCCATCGTCTCGGGCTTATTCATGTGAAAAAGCCCGAGTACGTTAATCGGTAGAATCTTCGCAACGCGAGCATCGAGCAACGTACGTCGGTCACGAGAAAGTCGCGAAAGGTCGCGGACCCCGGCGTGCTCCGAGGCTTGGCGAATCGCGCGAACGACTTTCGACTCTTTGACGATACCGAAATCCTGACGTAGCCGAAAAACGATCGTCTGCGTCCAGTACATTGCAACGAACTCGTGTCCGAGCGTTTGCAACGGTATCTCGGCGTTCGCGCCGCGGCGAACGAGACGCACGATCGCTTTCAGCGGCGCCGGTTTATACGAAGTGACGATCGACGCGCGGTTCGCGAGTGCAGCGACGTGATTCGTCGAGTACGTCGCATCGATCATAGGGACGTGGGGCCCCACCGATCGACCTCGGGCGAAAACGAAGGACCCACGATGACATCGCGCGGCAGATCGGCGAGATCGATCGTCGCTCCCACCCATCCTGCACGGCGTGCCGTCGGCGATAGCGCGGTACGCGCGACGACCCGCGATGCGGCGATCGCCGTTCCGTCGATGAACTCGGCCAACGTCACGATGGCGCGCATCCGGTCGTACGAAACGATCAAATAATCCGGTAGCGCATCGACTGCCAACCGTTCGGCGAGTGGCGCATACGCGGCTCCCATCAGCCGATCGTCCGCGATGCCGGCAACGCCTTTGATCTGGAGTTCGTGAAAATGCGACCGACAGACGGCATCGAGTAGCGGTGTATTCGTCGGGACCAAAATATAGTCGGAGCCACAACGACGACACCCCACGTTGCGCGCGGCCCATGCTTCCACCGCTACCCGCGCAATCTGCGACCGGCTCGTCAGCCGCGCGGCAGCTGCGAAGTCGAGCCGAATGCTTCGTGGCTCGACGGCGACGAGCTTCCGATACATTCCGTTGCCTTCGAACGCGATGTGTCCTCGGTCGCGAAGCATCTGAAGGCTCTGCCGTATCTTCGCTTCGACGTGGTTATTGTCTGGAAACGCATAGCGAAGGGGTGCGGAAAGCGCATAGACGTCTGCTAATGAAAACGACTCATCGAGCGGATCGATGAGAAACGAAACTGCAACCGGCCACGATGCGCGCTTCTGCTCTGGGATCTCGCGCGAACCGGCCATTCGGGGCTTTTCGTTCTACTAGACGAAGACGCCCGCCCAAACTTTGATGCGCACGTCGGAATCGGCCCCGCATTTTTTGCGTATACAAAAAAGCCGAAGCGCGACAATTACGGCTTCGCTTTTTCAAGTGATTTGCCCGATTCAGCCCCCGAGCGCCGTAATCCGGCGTTCGAAAGCTTCGACACGATTTTCAACGTTGCCGAGACGGCGCTCTACGCGATCGAAACCCTCACGCATCTCGCTACGCAATCCGCCGATCTCCTCGCGGAGCTCGTCGCGCATCGAGACCAGCCCAACGGAGAGCGCGTCGAGCATTCCGAGCACCCGCTCCTCGAATTGCTCCGCCATTCAGAACGGGATTTCTTCGTCGAGGCCTTCGTCGTCGAAATCGCGCTGGGCCGTCGAGCTGCGGGAGCCTGCCGCCGCTGGCGGACGTGAGCCGCCGCCGTTCGAACCGACACCGTCGCCGTACTCGTTGCGAGGTGCATCCCCGTAGTCGCCGCCGCGCGGGACGTCGCCCTTGCGATCGAGCATCTGCATCTCGTTCGCGACGATCTCCGTCGCCTTGCGCTTGTTGCCGTCCTTATCGTCGAACGACCGGATCACAAGCCGACCCTCGATCAGGCACGACATGCCCTTTTTCAGGTATGTGTTGCACGTCTCGCCGAGCTTGTCCCAAGCGACGACGTCGACGTACATCGTCTCGTCGCCCTGCTTGGTACGGCGGTTGATGGCGAGCGCGAACTTCGTAACGGCCGAGCCGCTCGCGATGTACCGGATCTCCGGATCGCGGGTCAGGTTGCCGACGAGGACGACCTTGTTATAGCTGCCGGCCATCGTGCTTACTCCTCGAGGCGGATCAGGAGCGCGCGCATCACGTCGTCGTTCAAACGCATCTGGCGCTCGAGCTCTTTGGCCTGCGCGGCATCGCTCTTGAACTTCATCACCACGTAGAAGCCCTCGCGGACGTCGTCGATTTCATAGGCCAAGCGGCGCTTGCCCATCTTCTCGATCTCGCCGACGACTTCGCCGCCGTTGTTGCGGAGCGAATCCGCGAGCGTGGTGATGCGGGCGTCGATCTCGGTCTCTTCGAGCGACGGCTTGAGAATGTAAGTGACTTCGTAATCGACGGTAACGGACAAGATAGAACCCTCTTCGGACACCGGCACGAGGCCGGAGGCGTGCCAAAAACCGGCGCGCAGTGGGGACGCGAACGATGACCAAGCACCGGCGTAACCCGTGGAGTATATACCGACAAGGCCTCCAAAAACAAGGCTCCGCGTCGTCGCCGGTCTGTGAACGCTCTGTGACCGGCCGAGGACTTCCTTCGTACAAGCGGCCAATCGTACGAGGGTAGCCCTCCGAGGAGTACTCGCTTGTCGATCGCCAATTTTGCCGTTACCCGCCGCGTCACGGTCGCCATGATTGCCGCCGCAATCGTGCTCCTGGGCGCGTTCGCGCTTCCACGGCTTGCCGTAGCGCTCTTGCCGTCGTTCGCGCAACCCGTCGTGACCGTCACCGTCAATTACGGAACGGTCGCACCGGCAACCATGGAATCGACGGTGACGCGCCCGATCGAGAACGCGGTCGCACGCGTTTCCGGCATCGACTACCTGCAATCCTCATCGTTCCAGGGCCAGTCCGTCGTTCGCGCGATCTTCAAATTCGGCACCGATATCAACGTCGCGTCGGTCGATATCCAGCAGCAAGTCGCGCGCGCGAGCGGCCAGCTTCCGAACGATCCGCAGTTACAACAACCGCAGATCCTCAAGGCCGATCCGAACTCGCTGCCCGTCGCGCGCCTCTACATCACCGATCCCTCGCGCTCGATCCGCGATCTCGGCGATCTCTTCACGAACACGATCGGCGACGAGTTCTCCGCCGTCCCCGGCGTCGGCAGCGTCGGCGTCGGCGCGGGCCAAACCCGCGCGATCATGGTCGCCCCCGATGTAATGAAGCTCGCGGCGAACGGGCTTTCGCTCAGCGACGTCGTTACCAAAATCGGCAAAGAGAACGTCGATGTGCCCGCAGGCATCGCGGCCGTCGGGAACAACGAGTATTCGATCCGCACCTCGGCGCTCTTCAAGAGCGCGGGCGAGATCGCGAACATCGTTATCGCGATCAAGAACGGCTCGCCCGTGTACCTTCGCGACGTTGCGAGCGTCCGCGACGATATCCAAGAACAGCGCACGTTCTCGCGCCTCGATAACACCCCCGCCGTTACGCTGACGATCTTCGCGCAGCCGGATTCGAACATCGTTGCCGTCGCCGATGGCACCTATGCCAAGATCGCCGAAATCAATCGGCGCTATCCGTCGATGCACTTCGGCTTGGTCTTCGATCAGCGCGGCTTCATCGTCGAGGCGATCTCCGCACTCGAACACACCGCGATCTACGGCGCGATCCTCGCCGTGCTCATCATCTTGCTCTTCCTGCACTCGCTGCGCTCCACGCTCATCGTCGCGGTCTCGCTGCCCGTCTCGGTCTTCGGCACGCTCTTCGCGGCGTATCTCTTGCATCAATCGCTCAACACGATGACGCTCGGCGGGCTCGCACTCGCCGTCGGCCTGATCGTGGACGATGCGGTCGTCGTCATCGAGAACATCTTCCGCCACCTCGCGATGGGCGAATCGCCGAAAGACGCCGCGCGCAACGCGACGACGCAAATCTTCGGTGCCGTGCTCGCATCGACGGTAACGGTCGCAACGGTCTTCGTGCCGCTACTGTTGATCCCGGGGCTCCAGGGCTTGATCTTCGGGCCGCTCGCGCTCGTCGTGATGGTCGGCGTCGGCATCTCGCTGCTCGTCGCCGTGACCACCGTGCCGATGCTTTCGTCGATCATGCTCACGGCGAAACACGGCGGCCACGGCGAAACCGATCCGCATGCGAAACGCGGTATCTACACGCGCTTCTCGCAGAGCTTCGATGCCGGCTACGAGCGGTTCGAAAGCGGCTATCGCCGCCTGCTCTCGGGTGCGCTCGATCGCCCGCTCCTCGTGATCGGCATCGGCGTCGCCGCGTTCGCCGCCTCGATCTTCGCGCTGAAACTCGGCTACGTCGATACCGAATCTTTTCCGGCGTCCGATTCGCATTTCGCGCGTTTCGACGTGCGCACGCCGAAGGGCACCTCGCTCGCCCGCACCGATGAAGTTTCCAAACTCGTGGAAGATGCATTCAAGCGCGATCCGCGCGTGGTGAGCATCGGTGCCACAGTCGGTTCGGGTTTTGGCGGCGGCTTCGCGCGGACGGTTGCAAACCAAGCCTCGCTCTCGATTACGCTCCGCGACGATATCAGCGGGCAAGCTGCTGGCAACTTCGTGCAAGAATGGCAGCGCCGGCTCGGCGGCTTCGCGCGGCGTCCGTCATCGGGAACCGCCGCCGCCGTGCCCGCACCCCAGGCCTCGATCACACCGGCGGCGCGCGCGCGCTATCGCAAACTGCGCGCGGCACTCGTCGGCTCGCAGGTGTTCGGCCGCACGATCGACATCGTGCAGCAGAATATCTCGCAAGGCGCCGATGGGCTGACGTTGCAGATTTACGGAAACGACGTCGATAAGCTGTACTCGATCGCAACGGGGCTGCTTCCGCAGATCGCACAGATCCCGGGCGTGGTGCGTCCGGATACAAACGTTACCGCACCGCTTCCAGAAATCGACGTCAAGATCGATCGCCGTCGCGCGGCGCAATTCGGGTTCGCAACCGGCGACGTTGCGAACATCATCAATACGGCAACCGCGGGATCTATCGCGTCGTACTACCAAACCGGCGGCGTGCAATATCCGATCCTCGTCGAACTCGCGCCGAGCCAGCGCCGCTCCTACGGCGCGATCTCGAGTCTGCAGATCACGGCACCCGCTTCCGCGAGCCAAAACGCGGCAGGGGCGAATAGCGGAACGAGTACGGCGAACGCCGTCACGGGAACGTCGTCACAGTCGCTCCTCTCCGTGCCGCTCACGAACGTCGCCTCCGTCTCGTTCGGGCTCGGGCCCTCGCAGATCAATCGTCAGAACAAGCAGCGGCGGATCGACATCGACGCGCCGGTCACGGGCCAGCCCGTGGGTGCCGTGCTCGCTGCCGCCGCGGATATCATGAATAAAACGGTTTTGCCGCCCGGCTATCGTTGGGATTTCGGCCCCGAAATCAAGCAGAATCAGGATACGTTCGGCTCGCTCGCGCTGGTCGTCATCCTCGCGATCGCGCTCATCTATATGCTGCTCGCATCGCAGTTCGAATCGTTCCTCGATCCGCTCGTCATCATGATGTCCGTGCCGCTCGCGCTCGCGGGCGTCGTCGGCTCGCTCATGATCACGCATCGCGCGTTCGGCCTAACGGCCTTCATCGGCGCGCTGATGCTCGTCGGTATCGCCGTGAAGAACGCCATTCTCGTTGTCGAATTCACGAAACAACTCAGGCGCGAGGGCATGAGTCCGCGCGAAGCGTTGCTCGCGGCAGGCCCGATGCGCTTGCGCCCGATCCTCATGACCACGCTCGCAACGCTCGGCGGTATGTTACCGCTCGCACTCGGCATCGAAGCGGGAAGCTCGACGCAGGCGCCGCTCGGCACGGTTGTGATCGGCGGCCTCATCACCTCGACGTTGCTCACGCTCGTCGTCGTGCCGACGATCTATCTGCTCGTCGCAAATCACATCGAACCGCGTTTCTCCACCAAGCCGCCGAAGATCAAGCTCCCGAGCGCACCGATCCTCGAGCGCGAACCCGCGGGTATGCACGAATAGCAACCGCCGACGAAGCCTTCATGCGCGCGGCAAACGCCGCTGCCATGGCGCTTCGCGTGCAACCCGCGTATATTTCATATCGTACCGTCGTCCATGCAGTCGAGAACGCGCACGTCATCGACGACACGCTTACCGTTACGATCCGCACGGCCGACGGGCGCGCGATAATGCGGTATGGCGACGGCGAACGCGCGCAAATTGCAACGGAGGTTGCGGCAGCACCCGGCGTTCCCGTTACGTTCGATTTCCTCGCGGATTTTTTCTTCAGCTACGATTTCACGGGCGCGCACGCAGCACTCGGCGTGGGCTACGATCGTAATCGCACGTTCCAGCCGACGCAGCGCGCCGAAGGGACGAACGTCGTCGTCGCGAGTGTCCGCGGCTACACAGTACGGTACGCGGACGCGGAGCAAAGCGCCATCGTTCGTCTTGCCTTACAGCGCCTCGACGGCATCGATACGCGGCGCGACCCGGTGCAGACGTTTCTCGGTTTCGCAAACGTGGACTTTACGGAACCGACGGCGTTACCGACACGTGTCGCATTCGCAGGACGTGACAACGCGCTCACGGCGGAATACACCGTGCTGCAAGGCGTGCCCATACTCACGCATCTGTCCTTCACCGCAACCACATACGATGCACGGAAACGCGCGACTACAAGTAGCTACGATGCCCGCTACAGCGACGTTACGTTTTCGGACGAGCCGCCCGCCTAGAGCGAGCGGCGCGCGCGTCCGCGTGCGAGCGGTTCGACGACGTCGAGCGCTCGCGCGGCGAGTTTCGCGGTAATATCGCCGATGGTCACGAACGCCACAATCGCACCCGCGCCGATCGCGTCGCGCAGCTGATCGAGGTCGCGTACGAACCGATGCGGGCCGTAGGGACGCACCACGATCGCAACGCGTTCGCGATGGAGTTCGGTTGCGCGCGCGAGATCGCGCACGATGCTCGCAAGCGCCGTACGCGGAACGCGAATATCGTCGAGCGTCGCCGCGACGTCGAGCATCGCGAGATCGCCGCGTGCGATCCGCAGCGTGCCGCCGCGCCCGTGCGAGCCGTAGAGCGGCACGACGTTCGAACGCCGCACGAGCCCTTCGATCTGTTCGAGTGGCCGATCGAGCAACGCCGCAGCGTATCGAACCGAGACGCCATCGATATCAAACTCGGCGGCGTGCGACGCAACCATCGTTAGCCGCCACCTGCGGGAGCGAGCAGATCGAAGGCGCCCTGTGCTGCAAGCGTTTCCCCGGCATGCAAGCCCGATGCAACGAGCGTCGAGCGTGCATCGCTCGGTCCGAGCGTGACCGTGCGCGAAACGGGTTTCGTTGAGCCGTCCTTTTGTTTCGCAAATACGAAAACGAGCGTATTGCCCGTCTGCGGATCTTGCACGATCGCGGAAGTGGGAACGACGACGCCGCGCTTCGTGCCGACGACGATCGTGGCATCGACGGCATCACCTGCAGCAGCGCCCGCGGGGACGCCTTGCACGACGACCGTCGCGGATTGCGTCGTGGGATCGACCGCCGGCACGATCGTGCGCACGATGCCCGTAGCATGCAAGCCCCGTGCCGTGATCCGCAAATCGACGGATTCGCCCGCGTGGACGTCCGCGCCATCGGTGCCCGAAACCGCAAGCGTGATCGTTCGATCGCTCGATGGCCCGACGACGACGGCGGGTGTCGTCGCATCCGTCGATTCGCCCGCGTGTTTCAGGATTTGGAGAACGATACCGTCGTTCGGCGCACGGAGCACGCCGTTCGCGAGGAGCCGTTGCGCCTGCGCGTACTTCGCCGCCGCCGAACCCGCCTGCGCTTGCGCGACGGGGCCCGCAGCTTCGGCGACGTTCAAGTCGCTCTGCGCCTGGCGCACGTCCGCGCGCGCCTGTACGATCGCGCCGCCGACGCCCGCTTGCGTCGAACGCTGCTTGCTGACGTTCGCATCGAGATCGCCACGATCGAGCGCGAGCGTCGTGCGCGCCGCTTCGACGTCTTTCGCTGCGGCAACACCGCCCGCAAAGAGCCGTTCCGCACGATCGAGCGCGCGCTGATCGGCATCGACCTTCGCTTGCGAAGCGCGGACGGCCGATGCCGAGGAGACCGCGTCGCTCGAGGCGCTCGCCGATCCCGATTGCAACGCTTGCAAGCGGCTCTGCGCCGCGGCGAGTTTCGCGCGTGCGCTCGCAACCCCGGCCGCCCCGACGGAACCACCGGCGTAGAGTTGCGCGGCGGCGGCGGCATCTTGTTGCGCGGTCCGAGCGTCGATCGCAAGTCCGCGCGTATCGAGCGCCATCAGCGCCTGCCCCGCCGTCACCGCGTCACCGACGCGAACGTCGACGCTTTGCACGATTCCGGGGATCGCGAACGCGAGCTTCGACTCGCTTCCTGCGGGCGCTCCGACCCGCCCCGTCGCATGCACGCGCGACGTGAACGAACCAAAAACTGCCGTCGCTTTTGGAATCGCGGAACCTCCCGCATCGGCGCCCTCGCTTGCGGGAGCGGCGTGCGCGGCGCAGCCGGCCGTGAGACCGGCGAGTAGGAAGCCCAAGAACCGTTTCATGCCCGGACCTCCAAGTCCAAAGTCGCTTGCGCCTGCAAGAGATCGTAAAGTGCGGAAACATCGTCGACGACGGCTTGCTGATACGTGGCAACCGCACTCGAAACGTCGAGGCTCGTCGATGCGCCGCTCGCATAACCGAGCGTTACCGCGGCGAGTTCGGCTCGCGCGGCGACGAGCGCCGCAGCCGTCGCCGCGCGCGCATCCGCAGTTGCCTTCGCCGTACGCACGGCCGCGCCAACTTCGACCGCGATCGCGCGCCGTAGCGCGTCGCGTTTCGAACTTGCTTGCGTGACGAGCGCGCGTTGCGCGGAAACCTTCGCGCCGAGCGCGTTGCCGATCGGGATCGCGGCACTCGCCGCGAGGCTCAGGCCGCGCGTTGCGAACGTGCTGTCGGTTCCGACCGTATAGCCCGCACTCACCGTGACGGGTGGGATGCGTGCGGTAGAAGCTGCGGAGACCGCCGATCGCGCGGCGGCGACGTTTGCCTCGGCCGAGAGCACGTCCGGGCGCACGGCCAGGGCGCGCGCGATGGCGCGCTCGGCGGTGAGTGGTGCCGCAGGTGCCGTTGCTACCGGACCGCTCGGCACCGGCGCCACGATCGCGACGAGCGCATCGGCGGGCTTACCGAGTTCGGTCGCGAGCGCATCGGTCGCGTTGAGGTCGGCCGCGCCCGCATTCGCGAGATCCGCCGTCGCTTTCGCCGCGAGCACTTGCGCGCGTACGACATCGATGCGCGGCACATCGCCCGCATCGAACCGCAGTTGCGCGGCGCGTAGTTGGCGCTGCGCCGCCGCAAGAGCTTCCGTTTTTGCGGAAGCAAGTGCGCGCGCTTTAAGCGCCGCGTAATAGAGGCCAACGATCTTGACGCGTTCCGTGCGTTCCATCGCCGCGGCGTCGGCGAGCGACGCGCGGAGCGCCGCATCCGCTTGCGCGAGCAACGGCCGAAATGCGAGTACGTCGCCAAACGTCTCTTGCAGCCCCACGGTCGAGAGCCGCGAAGCGATCGAGCCGTCCGGCGCACCCTGTGGAGCTTGCGCGTAGCCGAGTGTCGCATTCAAGCCATAGGTCCCGCGCGCTTGTGCGAGCAGCGCGCGGTTTTGTTCCACTACCGCGCGCGCGCCAAGCACATCGGGCGAGTTCGCGATGCCGAGCGCCTGCGCGGTTGCGATGTCAACGCTTGCAAACGCAATACCGGGCTCGCTCACCACCGTTGCGACGGGCGCCGGCTGCGCAAACACGGGGCTTGCGAGCGCGAGCAAACATGCGAATACGAGCGTGCCGGCCGTCGCTGCGCCTTTAACGGACGCCGGAACCGCGCCGCGGATCGGTCCGCGGCGTGCGTTGCCGATGAACGCCGCGTAAAGTACCGGGATCACGAGCAACGTGAAGAGCGTCGCCGTCGAGAGACCGCCGATCACCGCGATCGCGAGCGGCCGTTCCATCGAGGCGCCCGCGCCGATGCCGAGCGCGAGCGGAACGAGCCCGCCGATCGCGGCGAGCGTCGTCATCAGGATCGGTCGTAAGCGCGTGCTCCCCGCTTCGACAAGCGCGTCGATCACGTCCATGCCTTCGCGCGTTCGCCGATTCGCAACATCCACGAGCAAGATGCCGTTCTTCACGACGATTCCCACGAGCAACAGCAACCCCATGAACGACGAAACGTTGAAGGGCGTCGCCGTGACGAACAGCGCGATCGCCACGCCGATGAGCGCGAGCGGAATCGCGGTGAGGATCACGAGCGGTACGCGGAACGAACCGAACGTCGCGAGCATGACGGCGAACACGAGCACGATCGCGAGCGCGATCACCGCGACGAATTCGCGGAACGATGCTTGTTGCGCTTCGTACTGTCCGCCGATCGTCGCCGCGTAGCCGGGCGGCAACGGGTTCTTCGCGAGCATCGCTTTGATCGGCGCGATCACTGCGGAGAGCGCCGCGCCTTGGATATTCGAGGTAACGCGAACGATCGGTTGACCGTTCTCGTCGTTGCGTTCGACCGCAAGCGGCGTCGTGCCGACGTTTGCAACCGTGCCGAGTGCGGTCGCGCCACCTTTGGTGTAAAGCGGCGTGGTATCCAGCGTACCCGGCTGCGGTTCCGCGCCGCCGACGCGCACGCGCACCGGGACGAGCGCGAGATCGCTCGTCACGTTCGTCGCGATCGTGCCCTGCGTGCGCGACGATAACGCGTCTGCGATGTCGCCGCTCGTGATCCCGAGCGCCGCGAGGCGCGAAGCGTTCGGCGTGATGCGGAGCGTCGGATCGTCAAAAACGATTCCGTTGAACGGGTCGGCGATACCCTTGACCTTCGTGAGGCGATCGGCGAGCCCGGAGGCGAGTTCGACGAGGCGCGTTTGCGACGGCCCCGTGATGCCGATCTCGATCGGTTGCGGCGCGCCGGTGAGATCGTTGATCGAGTCTTCGAGCAACTGATGGATATCGAGCGAAGCCGCGGGCACGGCTTCGGCGAATGCCTTGCGTAAGCGATCGGAGATCGCGGGATACCCATCCCGTTTGCCCGTCGTCAGCGTCAAGCGCAATGTGCTCGTGTTGAGCTGTGTCGGCGTATAGCCGTTGGTGTCGATACCCGTGAGGCGCCCCATGCTCACGACGGCCGGATCGGCCGCGGCGATCCTCTCGATCGTCGTTGCGGCGGCGTCGGTGGCGGCAAGCGTCGCACCCGGCGGCATCGTGAACTTGACTTCGAACTGGCCTTCATCGAGCGTCGGTAAGAAATCGTTTGGCAAACGTGAAAGTAAGAGATACGTGACGGCGAGCACGCACGCCGAACCGATATACACGACACCGCGATGCGCGAGCGCCCAGCGTAAGATCGGTTCGTATCGGCGCGTGAGCGCGTCGCCGCTATCGCCCTTCTCCGCGTGGCCGTCTTTGCGCAAGAGCGCACGCGCGATGACGGGGGCAACGAGGAGCGCGAGCGCAAGCGAAACGAGGAGCGACGACGAGAGCGTCGAGGCGAGCGCGCGGAAGAAAAATCCCGTTACGCCCGAGAGCAACGCGAGCGGTAAGAACACGACGACGGTGGTCGCCGTCGATGCGGCCATCGGTAACGCGAGGCGACTCATCGCGCCCGCGATCACCTTGCCGCGATCGCCCGTGGGATCGGCCGCGAGCGCGCGCGAGATGCCCTCGATCACGACGATCGCATCGTCGATAATCAGGCCTACGGCAACGGCAAGGCCACCGACGCTCATCAGGTTCAGCGATTGCCCCGAACGTTCGAGAACGAAGATCGCGATCGCCATCGCGAGCGGAATAACCGCAGCCGCAACGAGCGTCATGCGGAAATTTCGCAAAAAGAGATAGATCACGATGACGGCGAGCAACGCGCCGAGCAGGATGGCATCGCGAAGCGAGGTCTGCGAATCGACGACGAGCGTCGTCTGATCCCAGTATTTCGTCACCGTGACGTCCGCGGGCAGCCGCGAGCGCACCCGATCGAGCTTCGCTTTAAATGCCGTCGCCATGGAAACCGCATCGGCGCCCGGTAGCGCGTACGCTTGCAGCATCACGGCATGATGGCCGCCCTGCGTGGACGCTTGGTTCGTCAATGGGGCGACGCCGAGTTTCACTGTGCCGAGCGAGGAGAGTGGCACGGACTGTCCCGCGGCTTTGAGCGGGATCGCGACGGCGCCGAGCGCGCGTGCATCGGTCAGCGCGGCGTCGACAACGACGACGTAGCGCGAGTAATATTGTTCCGAAGCGCCGACCGAAGTCACGTTGTTCGCATCGGAGAGCGCGGTTGCGACGTCCGTTGCGGAAACGCCGACGGCGGCGAGCGCCGAGGCATCCAGATCGACGCGGTATTCCGTCGTTGGACCGCCGACGACGAGCGTGCGCGCGAGTCCGGTAGTGCCGTAAAACGCGGGCACGACGGAACGCTGCACGAGCGTGCGCAGCACGGCTTGCGAGAGCGTCGGCGACGAAAACGCATACGAAACGACGGGCTCGCCGCTCGGATTGATGACGGTTGCGGTGATGCTCTTCGCGGCGACGATTTGCGCTCGCACGTCGTTGATCGCGCTCTGCACGTTCGCGAGATCCGTCTGCACGTTACTCTTCGTATCGAAATCGACGATCACATCGGCCGAGCCCTGCGCCGAGTTCGCGCGCACGCGCACGGCGTTCGGCAGCGTACCGAGCGCGCGTTGCAACGGTAACGTGACCGCCGCACGCACGCGATCCGGCGGCAGATCGCCCGCTTCGGCAACCACGTCGATGCGCGCGAACGACATCGCGGGAAAGATGGATTCGGGGGCGACGAGATACGAGCGCACCCCGAGCGCCGCGAGCACGAGCACCGCAAACACGATGACCTTCGCGTTCTTCAACGCGAGCGTTGCGAAGCGCATCGACTAGCTTCCGAACGCCTTCTCGATATCGTCCACATCCGTGCCAAGGGCCACACCCGCAGCGATGACGCTCGCGCCACGCCGCGCGGCGACACCGTCGCGCGCGGCGCGGACGTCGCGATCGAAGGCGGCGACGACGGCCTTCGCGCCGCGCGCGAGTGCGATCGGGCGCAACCGCATCCACGAACGCCGGAGCACGTTCGCATCGGCTGCGGCCCGCGTCCAGTCGCTACTCGCCGCGTCGAGTTTGAGCGAACGCCCGAGATAATCGAGCGTGTGGACGTCGACCGGTAACCGCTCGCCCGCAAGCGGAAAGAACGGCACGAGCGCTCCCGTCACGTCGTTCGCTTTGCGCAGGTTCGTCGGTCCCGCAAGCGCGGCGACGACGCTATCCGCTTGCGCGAGGTCCGCAGGCCGCGCATCTTTCGCGACGAGTCCCTTGCGCACGCTCGGCCACAGCACGCGCGCGTCGGCGATCGCGTGTTGGGCGGTCGCGCCTTGCAGCTCGCTCTCGGCAACCGTTTCGGTAAGGTCTTCCACCTTGAGCAGATCGCGCAGGAGCGGGCTCGGGCCCGCGGCCATCTGTGGCAGCGAGATCACGCTCGAACGCGCGAGGGTCGGCTGCACGAACGGAAGGCTGAACGCGCCGATTGCGATTGCGAGGAGGCCATAGCGTTGCATGCGGTAGAGTATCGACGCCCAACATGACACGAACATGAACCGATGAAGCTCTTACTGGTCGAAGACGATGACAAACTCCGCAACGTGACCGCCCGCGGCCTCACGGAGGCGGGTCATGTGATCGACACGGCGAGCGACGGCCCGCGCGGCGAGAGCTATGCGCGCGCGGGCGATTACGATGCGATCGTGCTCGACGTCATGCTGCCTGGGAAAGACGGTCTCGCGATCGTGCGCAGCTTGCGCGCCGGTGGTATCCGTACGCCGATCCTCTTGCTCACCGCGCGCGACGCGGTCGAAGATACGATCGCGGGCCTCGATGCCGGCGCCGACGACTACGTGCGCAAGCCGTTCGTCTTCGGCGAACTCGAAGCGCGGTTGCGCACGATCGCGCGCCGCGATACGACCAATCGTGGCAGCGTCGTCGCGCTCGGCGACCTGCGTTTCGACTACGGCACGCGCACGGCGGAGCGCGCGGGCCGCGATCTGCATCTCACGGCACGCGAGGGTGCATATCTCGAAATCTTCGTACGCAACGCCGGGACGATCGTCACGCGCCGCGCGCTCGAGGACGCCCTGTGGGTGCTCGATTCGGACGCATCCTCAAACGTGATCGACGTCTACGTGCGCCGCCTACGCGCGAAGATGGAGGAGCGCGGGGAACCGCGCTTACTCCACACCGTGCGCGGCGTCGGCTATCGCCTTGCCATTCACGTCGGCGCGACGAGCGAATGAAGCGCTCGCTCTCGCTCCGCGATCGTCTCGGTCTCGCGTACACGCTCGCGCTCGTGCTCGGCTGCGTGCTCTTCGCCGCGCTCGCGCTCGTCGTCGCACGCTCGACGACGGGCGATAGTCTCGACGCGCGCTTACGCGTTGCCGCGTACTCGACGGCAACGCTCGTCGATGTCGGCCCGAACGGCCGTCTCGCACTCGATGCGCTCGATAAAGAACAGATCGGCGAAATCCTCGCACACCAGCTATCGCTCGTCCTCTCCGACGGTTCGCAAATCGTTTATGCTGCGGGCGTTTCCGCGCCGGATCCGATCCGCGCGATCGCGGCAGGCGACGGCGCGAACGCGCTCGTCAAGCTCCATCTCGGCGACGACGATCTCCACATCGCCGTCATCCCCGTCGTACGCAAAGGTCACCGCTACGGGAACGCCGTCGTCTGGCGATCGCTTGAAGAATACGACGAGTTCGCAAAGCGGCTCGCACTCGTGTTCGGTGGGCTTACGCTCGCGATCGCCCTCGTCGCATTCGCCATCGGCCGCGAAGTCGCGCGGCGCGGACTCGCGCCCCTCGCAACGATCGCCGATGTCGCTTCCGAAATCGAAGCGCACGACCTCGGGAAACGCCTCAACGCCGGTGGTTCGGAGGACGAGCTCGGCCGCTTGAGCCGAACCTTCGATCGGATGTTGGATCGCTTGCAAGCGGCTTTCGATCGACAGCGCCGCTTTACGGCGGATGCATCGCACGAACTCCGCGCACCGCTGAGCGTCTTACGCGCGGAAGCCGATCTCGCGCTGCGCCGCGAGCGCACGCCCGCCGAATATCGCGCGGCGTTGCAAGCGATCGCGGACGAAGCCGATCAAATCGATGCGTTGATCGACGGCCTCTTGAGCGCCGCACGCGCCGAAGAAGGCAACGTCGCAACGGCGCGTTTCGATCTCGTGCCGATCGCGCGAGAAGCGGCGCTGCGTATGGAACCGCTCGCGCGCGCGAAAAACGTCACCATCGTGCCACATGCCGCCGCGACACCCGCGTTCATCGACGCCGACGCATCGCTCGTGTCGCGCGCGCTTCTCGCGATCGTGCATAACGCCGTCAAATACGCGCCGCAGAACGGGCACGTCGACGCATCGCTCGTGCACGACGGCGCCTCGGTGACGATCACCGTCGGCGACGATGGCCCGGGCTTCAGCGCCGAAGGCCTCGCCTGTGGACTCGATCGCTTCTGGCGCGACGATCCCGCGCGCGGCCGCAGCGGCATGGGCCTCGGGCTCTCGATCGCCAAGGCCGTCGTGGAACGGTGCGGTGGCACGCTCGCGATCGCCAACCGAAGCACGGGGGGCGCGCTCGTGACCGCGCGGTTCCCGCTCGCACGCTAGCCGCGAACGGTCACGCCCACGATCAGCCGCCGTCGTACCCGATAAAGTGCGCCGTCGTCACGAGTGCCCAGATGGGGATGACATGGGCACGATCGTCGTCGACGACGAGAATACCCGAGCGCACGAGCCAACCATCGTACGGGCGAAACGTGACGCCCTCGCTTCGCGCGAAGCTCCGCGCCTGCGCGCGCTTCACGTGCACGGCGAACGCGATGACGTAGCGCCCGTGCGGCACGTTGTGGAACGCGTAGCGGCCCGTCGCATCGCAACCGGTCTCACGAATCGCCGCATCGCCGATCGCATATCCCGCGGGGAGCGCTCCGACGACCGGGCTTTCCCAAGCTTCGTTCGCATGCGTGGCGCGTTGCGTATCGAGGCGCTTCGCCCATGCGGCGAGGCGCCATTGCACGTACTTCGTATCGGGAAGCAGCAAGAGCCGGCAGCCGATGCCACACGGCGCATAGCCATATGCGCCCGTGAATTCCACGATCGCCTGACCGTAGACCGTTGCGTTACCGGCATCGCGATACGGCGCGAGCTCGTCCGCAGGCGCGGCCGGCGGAGCGCCGACGGCGACGACGCGCGGTGCATAGCGCACGTGATTTACGGGATCGGTCGAGGACGTCGTCGCCGTGGTCGCCGCGAGTAGCGCAACGGCGAGAGCGAGCGGCGCGCGCAAAACTAGCCGCTCGCGCGAACTTCGCGCTTCGTTACGCGATAGACTTCGCGAACGTCTTTGATGTTTCCGAATTTGCGCAACATCGTGTGCAAGTGATCGAGGTTGCTGATCTGCGCGGTGAGGCCGATCGTCGCGATGTCTTTCTTGACGCGGGCGTTCACCGAGGACACCTGCGTGCGCATCTCCGCGCACACGTTCATCACGTCTTGCAAGAGGCCGGCACGGTCGTTCGCCTCGATGTCGATTTCGACCGAGTGCAAAATCTCGGTCGACTCCGCCCACGACGCTTGCAAGATGCGCTCGGGGGATTCGTTCATGTACGCGACGTTCGGGCAATCGGCGCGATGGACGGAAACGCCGCGGCCGACCGTAACGAAGCCCATGATCGGATCGCCCGGCACGGGGCTACAACACTTCGAGAGGCGGACGAGCACGTCGTCCACGCCCGCGATACGGATGCCGCTCGAACTGCGCGCGATGCGTTTCGGGGCCACGGCAGGGCGCGCGATCGCGGCGAGATCGACGACGTTGTCCTTGACTTCGTCGCGCACTTTCTGCGCGACGGCAGCGGCGTTCGCATCGCCGAACCCGATCGCCGCGTAGAGATCGGCGACGACCGCGTAATTCATGCGGCGCGCGATCTTCTCGATCACGTCGCCGCGCGCGGCATCCACGCGCACGTGCATGCGCGCGAGCTCGGCTTCGAGCGCATCCTGGCCCGCGAGCACGTTTTCTTCCTTGCGCTCTTTGCGGAACCACTGCTTGATCTTATGCTTCGCACCGCTCGTCTTGACCAGCGAAAGCCAATCGAGCGACGGCCGCGACGACTTGTTGATCAGGACTTCCGCGATGTCGCCGTTTTTAAGCGTGTAATCGAGCGGAACGATCTTGCCGTTGATCTTCGCGCCGACGCAATGATTGCCGACATCGGTGTGCACCTGATAGGCGAAATCGAGCGGCGTCGCTTGCGCGGACATCGGGAACACGTCGCCCTTCGGCGAGAACACGAAGACCTGATTATCGAAGAGATCGAGCTTCAGGTTCTCCATGAACGTGCGCGAATCGCGCATGTCTTTTTGCCACTCGAGCAACGAGCGCAACCACGTCAGCTTGTCCTCGTACGATTCGGGCCGCGTGCCTTCTTTGTAACGCCAGTGCGCCGCTATGCCGTACTCGCTCGTGCGATGCATCTCCCACGTACGGATCTGCACTTCGAGCGGATCGCCGCCCGGGCCGACGACCGTCGTGTGCAACGACTGATACATGTTCGGCTTCGGCATCGCGATGTAATCTTTGAAGCGGCCCGGCAGCGGCTTCCAGATCGAGTGCACCACGCCGAGCGCGCCGTAGCAATCCTTGACCGAATCGACGATCACGCGAACGGCCGTGAGATCGTAGATCGTCGAAAAATCGCGCCCCTTGCGCATCTTCGTGTAGATCGAATAGAAGTGTTTCGGGCGGCCTTGAATATCGGATTTGATGCCGAGCTTGGCGAATTGTTCGCGAATATCGGAAACGACGGATTCGACCGCGCTCTCGCGTTCGCCGCGCTTCTTCGCCACGCGGTCCGCGATATCGCGGTAGCCCTGCGGGTCGAGATAGCGTAAGGCGAGATCTTCGAGATCCCACTTGATGCGCCAGATACCGAGCCGGTGCGCGATCGGCGCGTAGATTTCGATCGTCTCGCGCGCGATCGTCTCTTGCTTCGCGGGCGGCATCGCCTGCAGCGTCCGCATGTTGTGCAGCCGGTCGGCAAGCTTGATGATGATGACGCGAATGTCTTTCGCCATCGCGAGAAACATCTTGCGCAGGTTCTCGACTTGCGCGTCTTCTTTCGACTGATACGGAATGCGCGTCAGCTTGGTGACGCCATCGACGAGCGCCGCGATCTCCGGCCCGAAAACTTCGTTGACTTCTTCGCTCGTGACGACGGTGTCTTCGACGACATCGTGCAGCAGCGCCGCGGCGATCGTCTCCTTATCCATCTCCAGCGTCGCGAGAATGCCCGCGACGGCGAGCGGATGCTCGATGTATGCCTCGCCCGAGGCGCGGCGTTGCGGACCGTGGGCCGCCGCCGCGAGCTCGTACACGCTCGTCAACCAGCCCTCGTCGAGCGAGGGGTCGTAAGAACGAACGGTATTCGCGAGTTCGGCGATCGTCATCTAGCGCACATGCCTTGTAGCGCTACAACGCACCCTGGCGTGCCAAAGATGCGCCACGATGCTCAATAGGTGAGGAACGCGGTGACGTCGGTATCGGCGAGCGCCGCGCGGCCGCCGAGCCCGACGAGTTCGATCAAGAAGCCGACGCCCACCACTTCTGCGCCGAGTTTGCGGAGCAAGCGGACCGTTGCCGCCGCCGTGCCGCCCGTTGCCAACAAGTCGTCGACGATCAGCACGCGCGCGCCCGGCTTCACGGCATCGTCGTGGATTTCCAGCGAATTCGTTCCGTATTCCAGCGTATACGATTCGGTGATCGTGCTCGACGGAAGCTTCCCGGGCTTGCGTACCGGAACGAAACCCGCGCCGAGCGCAAACGCGAGCGGCGCGCCGAAGATATATCCGCGCGCTTCGACGCCGACCACGTAGTCGATCTTCGCATCGCGGTAGCGTTCCACGAACAGATCGATCGCAGCTTTGAAGCCCGCGCCATCACCGAGCATCGGCGTGATATCGCGGAACATGATTCCCGGAATCGGAAAATCGGGGATCACGCGAATCAGGGAATCGATCGTCTGCGTCGGGCTAGCCATCGCGTGCTTGCGTTCGCGCACCCTTCCGCACGGCCCCGCAAGCAGGGAACCATGCAGGAACGACCTGCGTTCTTCTGTTAGAACGTCGCACGAGTGCGCTCACGCTAACGAGGATCGCCATGAACAAAAAGAACGCCATCATCTCCGCGGCACTCGCCGCAACCCTTTCGCTCGGCACCGTCGCACCGGCTCTAGCGGACGGCGCGGCCTCGGTTCGCAACATCTTGCTCCTGGGCGGCGCGGCCGCAGCGGTCGTCGTCCCGAACCTCAATCATAAGAAGCGCATCAAACGCGAGGAGATGCGCGAGCAGGGCCGCCGCCAAGCCTCGTACCGCGACTGGTTTTTCCGGAAGTACGGCTATTACCCGAACGATCAGCAGATGAACGATTGGTACGTGCGGACGTACGGCGTAAAGCCTTCGTAGCCGAGGAGCGCGGCCCACGTTTCCGGTCGAAGCCACGCGCAACGTGGCTTCTTTCTTTTCGGCGATCGCGAACGATCCGAAACGTCGCATGACGGTCGCGCTCGCATGCGCGATCGCAGCCATCGAAATCTTGCTGTTCGCGCTTGCAAACGCACCGCGGAAGCCCCCCGTTGCCGAAGCGCCGGTCACCGTGAGCGTGCTCGCGTTCGAGCGCCCGCGCGCGACGCCGACGCCGCGCCCGACCCCGCAGCCCACGCCCGTGCCGACGCATCCGCCGAGGCTCCGCCACGTCGTCGTCGCGACACCGGAAGCCGTCGTTGCTACGGCGCAACCCGCCCCGCGCGCCGCGCAGGTGCGTACGGTGAGCCTCGGGCACGGCTCCGCTGCGAAGCGGGCTCCACACATCGTGCGCGTTGCGGCAAAACCCGCACCCGTTGGTGGGTCGAGTATCGGCGCCGGGGCCATTGGCACGGGCGCGAATGCGGGTACCGCGGCGGGAACGGGTTCGGGCGGGCTCGCGGGCGCGGGGGGTGCCGGGCAGGGTGGAGCGGGGAACGGAAACGGCGGCGCGCCCGCCGATATCCCGTGCGGCTTCGTCGAGCTCCACCCCGTGCACGCGCCGCGATTTCTGAAGAACGGACGCGTCTTCGAAACGATGGCGGCAACGGTGCATTTTCCCGACGGCACTACGGATACCGGAACGTTTCCTTATGAGTTCGCCTACGCGACCGAAGCGATCGATCCGTTTGCCTTCCAGAACATCAATAAGCCGGACATGCTCGCACTCGTGCAACTTCCACCACCCGGAACCGACATGTCGGGCGCGAGCGCGGTCATCGCAATCGTACTCAAACACACCGGCCCCGATGGGCTGACGAATTTCCGGGAGTGCCCGCCGGAAAACGGCTAGACGTGCGGGGATTGACGCGGCGCACGCACTGCACTAGTCTTGAACTATGCAATTAGTTGATCGTCCGGTTCTCGTCGCCGCGATCGTCGCCGCGACCCTCCTCTCGAACGCGATGCCGAGCGCCGCGGCGACCGCTCCCGACTTCACGTATACGGGGGCGCTCCAGGCCGGTCAGACGCTCGACGTCTCCGATGTGAACGGCGACGTACGCATCACGAACGGCCGCACGCTTTCGATCGTCGCGAAGCGCGAATCGCGCACGGGCGATCCGAACGACGTGAAGATCCTGGTCGAACCTTCGCCGTCCGGGCTGCGCGTGTGCGTGCGCTATCCGAATCAGAACCAAAGTTCGTGTTCGTCGAACACGAACATGCGAAACGGCGAAAACAACAGCGATACGAAAGTGACGCTCGCGATCCAAATACCGACTGGCGTCGACGTGCATGCCGCTACCGTCAACGGTTTGCTCGACGTTCGCACCGATGGGTCCGTTAGCGCAACGACGGTCAACGGTAGCGTACGCGCCGACGGAAGCGACGTGACGCGCGCGTCGAGCGTCAACGGCGACGTGATCGTCCGCTTGCTGAAACCGCAAAGCACGCGCCCCTTACGCATCACCACCGTCAACGGCAGCGTGCGCCTCGAATTGCCGACGGCAACGCGCGCTTCGTTCCGTGCGAAGGTGCTCAACGGCGACATCGTCGGGCTCGGCACGGTCGAGCGCCCGCGATACGGGCCCGGCGCGAGCGCTCGGCTCACCTCGGGCGATGGCGAGGACCGCTCGATCACGCTCAACGCACTTAACGGCACGATCACCGTGGTCCGCACGTAACGGCCGTGGCTTAAAAGCCCTTAATCCTCGGGCGCTCGCGATAGGAGCGATGCTTCGCATCGCCGAGATGCCGTAGTCGGCGGCTCCTCGCCGTCGCTTATGACGCTCTTTTCGCACCCGGCACGTCCGCGCGCGAGCGCCGCGGTTCTTCTCGCATCGCTCGTTGTTGCGGCGTGCCTGGCTGCAGCGCTCGCGCACGGTGCGATCGACGCGCTGGGCGATATCGTCCTCGCCCACGACGCGTACGACGACCTCGTGCACGACACGCGCTCGGCTTTTGCCGCGCTCGCGATTGCGGGCGCGCTCGGCGGCGCGATCGCACTCGTGCTCGGAGCGCTCCAACGCCGCGATGGCGGCGCTCAACTACATGCGACGTTGCGCGGTGCGATACCGCGGCATACGACGCTCGCGCTCGCCGCGGTCGTCGCGCTCGCGCTACCGATGCTCGTCTCAATCGAAGCGCTCGACTGTTCGCTCGCACGGCAGAGTACCGACCTCGATGCGCTCTTCGGCGGTTCGATCGCGCTTGGGCTCGGCGTGACGACGCTCGTGGCACTCGCGCTCGGTAGTGCGATGGTCGGCATCTTACGCTTCCTCGGCGGCGCGCGTCTCGCGGTCCTTCGCCTCGTCGCCGCGCTCGCACGGCTTCTCCGCGCACGCGATCGCGCGGATGCACTCCATCGCGCGCGGCGCATAGCCGTTGCGAAGAACGAGCGCTACACCCGTTCTAGCGACGATCGCGGACCGCCGATCCTTCACCACGCCTGACCGCGCCCTCGGGCGCATCTCGCTTTTTTTCGTGTGAAGGAACGACTCGTGCGAATCCTATTTTCGTGCGCCGCCGCTGCGGTCGCATCACTCTTCGTATGCGCGGCCCCGCCGATCGCGGCGCGCGCGCAAGCTTCCGCAACGACGCGCGTGAGCGGCGTCGTCATCGACGCCCAATCCGGCCTTCCCGTGGCCGGTTCGAGCGTAACCGTCGTCGCCGGTGCGGATCGCGCCACAAGCGACGGGGTCGGTGCATTCGCACTCGATCTCCAACCCGGAACGATCCGCTTACGCATCGCGCACGATGGCTATCAATCGAGCCTTTCGGACGCGGTCGTCGTCGGCGTGCAATCGCTCGTGCTTACCCTTGCGATCCAGCGCGCGGCAACGGCCGAACGCCTGGCCGTCATCGGCAGCACCTCGGTACGGCAGGCCGGTGCGCTTACCCGCGCGAGCACGATCGTACGGACGCTCAATGCCGAATCGCTCGCCGACGCCGGCGTCGTGCGCGCTGCCGACGCGCTCCGCACGCTTCCCGGCGTGAACAACGGTATCGGCGGCGATACGGGCGCACTCGGCGACGACGTGCAGATCAGTATCCGCGGCATCGGCCAGATCGAGACCGCGACCGCACTCGATGGCCACCCGATCGGCTACGGTATCAAAGGCGGGTATAACTTCCAGCTTTCGCCACTTGCGGCATTACGGAATATCGACGTTACCTACGGTTCGGCGTCGGCGCTCTTCCCCGCAAGCGCGATCGGCGGCGTGATCGATCTGCAGACGATCGATCCCACACCCGATCGCACGTTTACCATCCGGCAAGGTTTCGGTACGTTTTCCAAGACCGCGACGGCGCTGCAAGCGACCGGCACGAGCGGCCGCCTCGGCTATGCATTCGCTTACGGCACCGCAGGACTCGACGGGCCGTTCCACCATGCCACGTTCGCGCAAGCGCCCGCGGCGTACGATCAATCGGCGACCGATCCCGCGGTTCGGGCGCTCGGCGCATACGACGACGACTCCTCCGCCGTCTCGCACACCGGCCTTGCGAAAGTCCGCCTCGCGCTGAGCCCCGCTACGACGATCTCGCTCGCGAGCCTCGCGAGTAGCTACTTCGAAGACAAGACGGGAAACGGCGATGGCGATTTCCTGACGTTCGACGGCGCGCTTGCAAACGGGAGCTCGCTGCTCGCGGGTAAATCGCCGAAGGACCCGTGTCCCGCAGGCACGTTTACCGCAACGAATGCAAACGGCGTGCCGAACGGTACCGGGCCGAACGGCCAGCCCGATGGCGGCATCCGTTGCCAAACGCCGGTCCAGTATGCCGGCTTCAATGCGGGCTTCCAGGGTGCGGGTGCGGCGAATCAGCAATTCGCGGCAAACGATACGCACCTCGGCATCGCGACGAACACCGAGCGCAACGCCGCGCGCTTCGATCTCTTCACGAATCGTTACCTCGACATCACGACACGATCCGGCAACGCGATCGTACCCACGAACACGAACACCGTTTCCCAAGTCGTCGACACGGGCTTGCTGATCGGCGATACCTACACCCTCGGCAATCACACGCTCGGCGCCGGATTCTCACATCAGAACCTCGCGTATTTGGCGGAATCGAAAACGAAGCTGACGGGCGCGCCGATCGTGCAAGAAGACGGCACGTACCTACGCGATACGTATCACCCGAGCGCGTCGCCCGTGACGGCACGCTTCGACGCATGGGTGCGCCGCTCGACGACGACCCACGTGACGACCGTGGACCCCCGGCTCTCCATCGCGTACACGCTTGCGACGCGCGACGTCGTTCGCATCGCTGCGGGCGCATCGAGCACGCAGCCGACGGCGGATTATCTCGGCAAGACGTTCGTCGGTTCGCTCCCCGGCGGGCCGGGTGGCGGCGCGAGCATCACGTGCTCGGGCTTGAACAACATCGGCCCCGCGCCATCGAGCGCGCTCAAACCGGAACGTGGCGTCGATCGCGAACTCAGCTACAGCCATAGCTTCGGCGGCGATTCGCAAGTGCAGGCGACGTTCTACGGCACGAACGTGTACGACAAACTCTACAGCACGCTCGTGCCGATCGCGCAAGTCGGCACGGGCTTCATCGATCCCGCGTTCCTCGCGCAGGCGACCGCGCGCGTGCAAAGCGTTTGCGGCAGCACCGTCAATGCGACTCCGCTCCTCGGCGTGAGCGGTATCGTAAACGTCGGGCAATTACGCGCGCAAGGCTTCACGGTGCAAGGCCGTCAACGCGTCACGCGGCGCGCGTTCGTCGATTACGACTACGCGACGACGTCGGTCGCACTGCTCTCGGCGCCCGTGCCGCTCTTGCAAGCCAATCGCACGCTGATCCTGGGCGCGCAGCTCGCGCACGTGCCGCTGCACACCTTCGATGCAGCACTCGACGTGCTCGCAACGCCAGGGCTTGAACTACGCTACGACGTGCGTGCGGTCGGCGAAAACAATACGAAAGGCTTGCCGGCCTACAACGTGAGTTCGCTTCGTGCAAGCGTTCCGCTCGGTCGCGGCACGCTTTCCGCGACGGTCGATAACCTGTTCTCGCAAAATGCGGATATCCGCGGCATCATCGGCGAAGGCGTGCCCGTCGCGCTCAACGGCTATGCGACGGCCGCCGATTACGCGCCGTACACGGGCGTCGCGACGACGAAATACGAACGGCTCGGGCTTCCATATCGCAGCATCTTCGTTTCCTACTCGGCACGCCTGCACTAGCGGCGCGCGGCTCGCGCGTGGGGACCCATCCGCAAAACGCGAACTCCCCACGCGTGATCCATCTTTCTTCTTTCGGAGCGGCCTCATAAGCGCGCTCCGCGTCGCGGTCGACGCCCGCGATCTCGCGAGTGACTGGCGCGGGATCGGCCGCTACGTGCGCGCCGTCGTCACGCGGCTCGTGCGGCGCGACGATATCGCACTCACCGTCCTCGTCTCGGGCGTGCCGACGTTCGCGCGCAAACGGATCGCGGATGCGATCGATTCGCTGCACTTTACCGTCGCGCGCACGGTGCCGCCCGACGTGCATGTCGTATGGCATCCGTGGAATGGCACGTTCTACGCAACCGAAGCGCCGAACGTCGTCACGTTTCACGACGCCGTGCCGTTCGCGTATCCGGATGCCGATGCGAAAAAACGGCACGATCAGCAAGAGCCGTTCCGCCGTTCGGCCCGCACGCTGACGCTCGCACTCGTGAACTCCGCGCATACCGCAACCCAAATCCGCGAATATCTGGACGTGCCCATGACGCGCACGCGCTGGACGCCGCTCGGGGTCGACGCACTCTTCACGCCGACCGCACCGCCGCCGCTCAAGCCGCTCGCCGATCGTCCGTACGTGCTCTACGTCGGCGCGATCGAAGGCCCGGAAAACGCCGCCGCGCTTGCGCTCGGGCATCGCGCCGCGTTTCCCGCAGGCGATGTCGCACTCGCTTTTACGCGCCGCGCACCGCTAGAAGCGCGCTCGCCGATCGTGTTCGGTTCGCTCGACGATCAACGACTCGCCGATGCGTATCGCGGCGCGCTCGCCGTGTGCGTGCCGTCGCTTGCCGAGGGCTTCGGCCTGCCCGCACTCGAGGCGATGGCGTGTGGCACGCCCGTTGTAGTGTCACGCGCGGGTGCGCTTCCCGAAGTCTGCGGCGATGCGGCGGTCTATGTCGAACCGACGAGCGAGGCGGAGCCGTGGACCGCAGCGTTGCTCTCGGTAGCCCACGATACGGCGCTGCGCGCGGGACTACGGGCGCGCGGCATCGCACGCGCGGCGACGTTTACTTGGGAAAACACCGCTTCGCTTACGTTCGACGCACTCGCCGACGCCGCGGGCTCGCGCCGCCCGTGATTGCCGCACACCTGATCGTCGGCGCGCGCGAGGAACCGTATCTTCCCGCGCTGCTCGCGAGCCTCGAAGGCGTCGTGGATATCGTACTCGTGAACGACAACGGCGAAATGCCGGAAGGCCCGAACGCACGCGTTTTGCAGACATGCGACTTTGCGGCGCGTGGCGCACTGATCGTGGATCGCGCACCGTTCGTCGACTTCGCCACGGCGCGCAATCGTCTGCTCGCGATCCACGCCGAACGCAAGCTCGGCGAATGGGTCGCCTTCGTGGATGCCGATGAAGTCCACGGACCGCTCGCGCGAACGATCGCACGCAATTTGCATCTCGTTCCGAGCGACGTCGACTTCATCGACGGCTACACGTGGCACTTCTTCCGCTCGTTCGATTATTACACGACGATCGAACGGCGGATGGCTTTTTTTCGCTTTTCGGAAACATTGCGGTGGCAGAATCCCGTGCACGAAGTGCTCGTCGGCGCAACCGGGAAGCGGCTCGCGCTTCCGTATGTGTACGGGCATTACGGGCACGTCGCGCCCGCACGCCGTCACGCAGAGAAGGGTCGCCAATATGCGGCGCTGGGCGGCCCCGGCGACGCACTCGATGAACGCGCCGTCACGGCGATCGATGTCGAGCGGTACTTCCGGGCGTTCTGGCCGCTAGCGTTACGCTTTCACGGAAAACACGTGCCCGCGGTGCGCGAGATCGAACGCGCGATGCGCGCCGCACATGCGGCCGACGACATCGCCACGCGCCGCTTTATCGCCGCCGCGCAATCTCCGCGCGTGCGGTTCGCAAACGCGGTTCGACGCTTGAACTTCGAATATCGCTGGCGCGGCCGCGCGCTGCTTCCGCTCGCGCGACGCATCGTGCGAAACGCATAACGCGGAAACGCATGCCCCGTAAAGATCGGATTGCAATCACATTTTGCGCAGAGGCGCATTCCGGCACGGGACGCAACGCCCTAGCACCGGAACGCGAGCGACTACGCGATGGTAAGCCATCTCACCGCACGTTCTCAGCCGTGTCATGTATGTTGCCCCAAAGCGATCGGCGCTCGTGCGTAACGACCGCGACTATTTCTTTACTTCTCTGCCTACGAGACGACGGTCATGTTCGACGACTCTTTTCTTCTCGATCGTGATACTGCGGGTGCGGTCGCGATGCTCGACGCGCTCGCAACCGACGGCTCGCGACCCGCTTCGATTCGTATCGGGCTCGATAACGTCGCAAAGCTCGAAGCGCCGATTATCGCCCGCTTGCTCGCGGCGAAGAAACGTGCGAGTTTGCGTGGGGGCACGTTCGTGTTGATCGCGACGCGCCGCGATCTTCTCGCAACGCTTCACGTCACCGGCCTCGACACGGTATTCACGATCGAAGCCGCATAACACCGCGCCCACCGATGACGACGCGCGCCGGCTAGTGCTCCCAGATCGGCAACGTGCTGACACAAACGGCAGGCTGGGTGCTCACAAGCACATCTCCGTGCACCGGTGAGTAGAACGCGTTCGCTACCTCCGCACAATTTTTCGTGCGTACGGTTCGATTGAGGATCGGGACCTCGTATCGATCCTTGAGAAACACGATGAACGACGCTTCCAGACTCATCGGTTCCGTCGAAAACGAGAAGACCAAGCGACTTTTTAGCGGTTTCCTAAGACGATACTCGATGAGCTCGAGGCGTTGCACCATAATGGGCGTCAGCACGCGGACTTTGTAGCGATCCGCATATCGGTACACGATCGGTTCTATCTCTGCCGCGTTTCCTTGCGCGACGATGCTCTGGCTCGCGACCGCACCGTACGCGGAGCTCGCGAACATCACACCCGCCAGCGCGAACCCCGCGATAACCGATCGCGTCGTTTCGTCGTAGATCACTCCCGGTCCGAGCGCGCAAACGCACAGCGCGGTTTCGCAGCGAGTAGACCGGTCGTCGCACAGCGTGCTACGTTGAGGTCGTGGCCCTTCAAAGAACGATCACCCAACGCGAACTCCGTAACGAGAGCGGTGAAGTAATGCGCTCGCTCGATCGCGGCGAATCGTTAAGCGTTACCCGGCACGGCGTTCCCGTCAGCTCGTTCACGCCTGTCCAAGAACATCAGTTCGCGAAGACGTCGGTCGTTCTCGAAGCGTTTCGCTCTGCTCCGCCCATCGATTTCATAGCGTTTCGTGCCGATGTTTCGGGCATCTCGACGCGATGCTAACGATCCGATCCGTTTAGAAAATGAACCGGGCGACCCCCGATCTCATCGTTTACGTGCCGCCTAGGCCTCACGGCGGCTTGTGCGTTTCAGCCCGCCGAACACGCGGATGGACGTTGCGAGTGTGCCGATCGCGACTCCGATAAGCCCCCCGAGCAAAAAATCGACTCCGTTATCTGAAAGCGTGTTGCTGAGGCTATCTTTGCAATCTGCAACGATCGGAACCGAAAGCGACGCCAGCGCCGTAAGTACGGCAAATATAGACCCCTTGATCCGCTTTCTTGTCTGCATCGTTTTCCCCGACAAAAGCAACTTTCCGTCTCCATTGCTTATCGTGCTGCGGGGTTCTTGTCAAGCGAATTTGCAGACCAAAAAGTGAGATGTCTTACTAGCGCAAAATAGCTTTACGCCCTCCAACCGCCATCGACGTTCAGGCAAGCCCCGTTGACGTACCGCGCCGCCGGGCTTGCGAGGTAAGCGATTGCCTCGGCAACATCCTCGCCGCGCCCGAAGCCGGGCACGCTGAGAAAACGCTCGCGCGCGTCGACGGCGGGACCGGCTGCGGGAAACGGCTCGGTTTGCACGAGTGCGGGCTGCACCGCGTTTACCGTGATGCCCGCAGCACCGAGATCGCGCGACCACGCGCGCGTCAGTCCGGCGAGCGCGAACTTCGTCGCGCAGTAGACGCTCATGCCCGGCATCGGCGCGGCCTCGCCAAAGACGGAACCGACGTTGACGATACGGCCCCACCCGGCAAGCGTCATCCGTTGCACGGCCGCGCGCGCGAGCTGAAACGGCGCGCGGACGTTGATTGCGAAGAGGCGATCGAATGCGTCGTCGGTCGTTTCCTCAAGCGCGCCGAACGCGAATTCGCCAGCATTGTTGACGAGCACGTCGATGCGGCCGGCAAACGCGCCCGCGAACGCGCGGTCGCATGCGGCGATCAAGTGCTCCGCACCATCGCGCTGCGCCAGATCGGCCTGCACGGCTTCCGCGTTCCCGCCCTCGGCGACGATCCGGTCGACGATCGCGGTTGCAGCCGCATGCCCGGTGGCGTAGTGCACGATGACGCGTGCGCCGTCGCGCGCGAGGCGCAGCGCGACCGCACCGCCGATCGTTCCCGATGCCCCCGTCACCAGCGCGAGACGCCCTTCGAGCGCGTTCATGCGGCGCTCGCAGAGCGCTGCGCGGCGAGTTGCTCGCGTCGCGACTTTCCCCAAAGATCGAGCATCCAGCCCGGATATTCGATGGGAAGCGCACTCACGCGATCGAGTTCGGCGAGCTCCTCGGCCGAGAACGCGATCTCGCCTGCACGAAGCGTGTCGTTCAGTTGCGCGGGCGCGCGCGCCCCGAGGATGACGCTCGTGATGCGCGGCCGCTGTAACACCCAGGCGATGGCAAGTCGCGCAACCGGCACGCCGCGGCGCGCCGCCATCGGCTGCAGAGCATCGACGATCGCAAAGGCGCGCTCTTCGTCGACCGGTGGAAACGGAAGCGCCGCACGACGCGTCTCGCCATCGGCACCGGTGTTTCGCGTGACACGTCCGGTGAGAAAACCGCCCGCGAGTGGGCTCCAAACCAGCAACCCGAGGCCTTCGCTCTCCAGCATCGGCACGATCTCGCGTTCGACATCGCGGCCCGCGATCGAGTAATACGCTTGCACGGATGCAACGCGCGCCAGATCGCGCAACGCCGAAATGCCGAGCGCTTTTGCGATCTGCCACGCCGCCCAATTCGAGACGCCGACATACCGCACGAGCCCGCGATCGCGCAACGACGTCAACGCTTCGAGCGATTCTTCGATCGGCGTGGCGGCATCGAACCCGTGTAGCTGATACAGATCGATGTAGTCGGTCCCGAGGCGCTTCAAGCTCGCCGTCGCGGCGTCGAGCAGATGCGCGCGGGAAAGGCCGCTCGCGTTCGGACCCTCGCCCATCGCGTCGAACGCCTTCGTTGCGATGAGCACGCGCTCGCGCGGGATGCCGAGCTCTTTGAACGCGCGGCCGAGAATCATCTCCGAGGCGCCATGCGAGTAGGCATCGGCCGTGTCGAACAGGTTGACTCCCGCGTCGAGAGCGCTTGCGACCATCGCGTTTGCGTCGGCCTGTTCGACCGAGCCCATCACCGCAAAATTGCCGCTCGCCCCGAACGTCATGGTGCCGAGTGCGAGTTCGGATACGAATAAACCGGTCGAGCCGAGTTTGTTGTAGTGCATCGCCATCTCCAAATCTGGTAACTGCGCTAATCATTGGCACATTATCTTGCATATTGCAACCGTGATCGGCACATTTCACGTTCTTGCGGGCGAAAGGCGGGACTTGGGATGCTCGACGTGCGGTTCTCGACGGCTTTGCAACTGCTCTTGACGATGGCGAATGCCGCGCGAAACGGCTTCGCACAAGTCTCGTCCGAAACGCTCGCTACCGGCCTCGGCACGAGTCCAAGCCTGACGCGACGGCTTCTCGTCCCGCTCGCGGCGGCCGATATCGTGCGAGCGAAACTCGGGAAGCACGGCGGAGTGTCGCTTGCGGGTGCAGCCTCGGAGATCACCCTCGGCGACATTTACCGCGCGGTTGTCGGCGAAAAACCGATCCTCGCCGGGCGTACCGACATTCCGCACCTGTGCGACGTCAGTTCGCGCGCCGAAAAATACTTCGCATCGATCGCGCGTGAGGCCGACGACGCCGTGATTCGTGTGCTCGATCGCCGCACGCTCGCCGAAAGCCTCGACGAACTCCTCGCACTCGAACGCGATACCGAACCGCCGCGCGCGCAGTCGGCCTAGCGACGAGGTCGGTGGAAACCCGAAAACAGACCATCAAATGGTCTAAATTAGACCATTTGATCGACGAAAAATGTATGCACTCGCAGGCGCAGGGTGCTTAAAGCGGCACTGCTCTCCATGCGAGCGCTCATGTCGTGCGTCGTTCACAAGGCTGTAATGGCGCCGTGATATGATCGCCGCATGATGACCCCACTCGAGGACGCCGAGCCGTACCGGATGACGGTTGCCGAGTATATGGCGAGCGACGCTCCCGACAATTCGGAACTCGTCGAAGGGATCGTCTACCTCGTGTCGCCCACAAACAGCCCGCACCGCCACGCGGTTACGACACTTCATCGCAAACTCACACTAGCGCTTGGTGAAAAATGCATGGTGCAAGTCGAGGGCGCCGTGGCCGTTACCGGTTGGCTGGGCAAGAACGCCCCGGAAGTCGACATCGCGATCCTCGATATGCGCTACTACGAACGGCTTCCAACGGCCGCCGACGCACACGCGTGCATCGAAGTCTCGGATACGACGTATCGCGACGATCGCCGCGTGAAGATCCCGATGTATGTCGCGGCTGGAATACCGGCGTGGATCGTCAACATCGCGAAACGTCGTGTCGAAGAATACGCGGCGCCAGCCGACCTGGCGCTCGCAAATGGCCGCACATTCCACGACGGCGAAGCGTTCTTGGTCGCAGGTGTAGCAATCGATGTAACGTCGATTCTTCCGCCGCTCTCGCCGTAGATCGCAAACGCCGGAGAATCGCCTACCGGATCGGCCTTTCCATAACGAATCTCTGTCGCGATAGCACCCTCGTAACACTTCCGTACGAGGGCTATCCATGCAGGTCTCATCCGCGCCGCAGGCTTCAACGGCGCTCGCTTTCGGTATATTCCGCGATGGCGAAAACAATCTCGATCGCATCCAAGCACCGGTCATCGATCAGGCGATCCGCACGAGCGTGAGCGATCCGTCCATCGTCTTCACCGTCGAAGATACGACTGCGCGGCGCGGCAACGCACCGAGCGGTGTGTGGCGAACCGAGCAGTACACGATCCGTAACGGCGAGACGAGCGCACTCGCGGTCGCGCCGCCCGTCGACATGGCATCGCGCAAGGCGCTCGGTGCGTTCGTCGCACACACGCTCGATGTGGCGCAAGCGACGGGCGCGAAGCAAACGTGGATCGAGCTCGTCGATCACGGTGGCGGCGATGGTGGCGGCCTCGAAAATCAGGTTAACGGCAAGATGATGCGCGCCGACGATATGGCGGGCGCGATCGCCGATGGCGTCGCGCAACACGGTTCCGCGCATCCGGAAGATGCGGGGCGTACGGTCGACGGCGTCGTTGCGAATCAGTGCCTGATGGCGACACTCGGCTTCGCATCCGCGCTCTCGCACGCCGGCGTGAAATATCTCGCAGCATCGCCGGAAGTCATGTTGGCCCCGGGCGTACCGTCGTCGGTCGCACACGCGATTGCGGCGAACGGCGACGATCCGAAGGCGATGGCGAAAGCCGTCGTTGCGACGACGATGCACCAGAAGTACGGCGTCGGCGACACCGCGTACACACCGGCCGCCGCATTCGACGTGCTCGATCTCGCGCCGGAGAAAATCGCCACGATGGAACGTGCCGTTCGTTCCGTCAATGACGCGATCGGTACAGCCGCGAAGGACGACGAAAGCGTACGATCTGCCGTACGCCACGATCTCAACACCGTCGACGGCATGGCGCGCTTCGACGACACCGGGATGCCGTGGCACGCCGATCGCCCCGCGCTCGCGTCATACGCTGCGCTTACTGCGGATTCACGGCTCCCCGAAGCGGTGCGAGCATCCGCAGCCGAGGCGAAGGCGGCCGTCGGCGCGCTCGTGCTCGCGCACGCCGAGTCGAAAGCGTACGCACCTTACGACGACGCTTCGTATCGCAACGCCGCGGGCCCAACGACGCACCTCCCGACGTCTGCCGATCAGGTCGATTCCTGGGCACCGCAAGTCAGCGAAACCGACACCGCATTCTTCAAAGCAACGCACGGCACGCGCCTCGACGCAGCGCTCGCATAGCACGATACGAGATCGGCGCCTCGCCGTGAAAACGACGTTGAGGCGTCGCTCCGAAGCGCCGAACCCTCGCGCGCTGATAACCACAGCGTCATTGCACCGACGAGATGCGAAATTTCTCCGACACGAAAGTGAAGCGAAAGAACCGCGGATCGAGTCATGCGAGCGATGCCTCCTACAGCGCCCGCGTTCCGCGCGTGATAGACTAGTGCTCGTGCAGACTTCGGCTCCGCTCGTCGACACCGTGTGGTCGGCCCTCCGCTCCGATGCCGCCACCGTAGCGCGCGAGGAGCCGCTGCTTTCGCCATACCTCGATCACGTCATCGGAACGCGCGCATCGTTTGCCGAGGCCCTCGGCATCCTGCTCGGCGACAAGCTCTTCGGCGGGCGCGCAACCGATGCCGATACCGTTGCGCTCGCACACGAAGTGCTCGCACTCCATCCGGCGATCGCAGAACGCGCCGCACTCGACCTCGAAGCGAGCTTCGTGCGCAATCCCGCGTATCCGGATCGCCTCACGGCGTTTGCCTACGCGAAGGGTTTCCACGCGCTCGAATCCTACCGCATCGCGCACGCGCTTTGGAACAGCGGCCGCACGCGGCTTGCGCTCTACGTGCAGGGCCGCATGACCGACTCGTTTGCCATCGACATCCATCCGGCCGCGCGCATCGGCTGCGGCGTGTTCGTCGATCACGGCACCGGTATCGTCATCGGCGAGACGGCCGTCGTCGGAAACGATGTTTCCATTTTGCAGAACGTCACGCTCGGCGGCACCGGCAAAGATACGGGCGACCGTCATCCGAAAATCGGGAACGGCGTCCTTCTTTCCACGGGTGCGAAAATTCTCGGGAACATCACGATCGGCGATAACGCGCGCATCGGTGCCGGGAGCGTCGTGCTTCGTGACGTGCCCGCGAACGCCACGGCGGCGGGCGTTCCGGCACGCATCGTACGGATCGACGACGGCGGTTCGCCCGCGAGTTCGATGGAACACGATTTCGTCATGGATTTTCAGATCTGACCAAGCGCTCGCGGTACGTTCGGCGGCTGCTGCGCGACGCGTTCGGCATCGCGTGGTCGCGCATCGCATGGCTTTTCGCACTTCGTGCGAGCGTGGCACTCGCGATCCCGCTCGTCGTTACGCTCGTAACGCACCGCGAAATCATCGGCGTCTCGATGGCGATCGGCGCGAATCTCGTCGGCTTCGCTTCGCGCCAGGGCGTGTATCGCACGCGCGCCGCAGCGATGCTGCTGACGGCCGCGGCGATGGCGTTCTCGGCATTCGTCGGCGCATCGACGGGGCGCGATTTCGCGCTCGACGTCGGGCTCTTCGCCGTGTGGGGGCTCGCGGCGGGCATCCTCGCCTCGCTCGGTTCGGCGGCGATGGCGATCGGCATCAATTCGTGCATCGCGCTTGCGATCTTCGGACAGTTCGGCTTTAGCGTCGCCGAAGCGGCAACGGCGGCGGGCTATGTGTTCGCGGGTGGCGCGCTACAAACGCTCGTCGTCGTGCTCATCTGGCCGTTCGCGCGCTTCCGCGCCGAGCGGACCGTGCTCGCAAACGCATATCGGTCGCTCGCGGAATACGCGTCGCACATTCCCGAATTCGCGCTCCGCCCCGCACCGCAAGCACCGTTTACCGAACTGAGCAGAACGCTCGCCGATCCCCAACCGTTCTCGCGCCGCGGCGATATCGCGGCGTTCGAAGTGCTCCTCGATGAAGCCGAGGGGATTCGCGGCACGCTTGCGGCGCTTGCGATCGACCGTATCCCGCTCCCCGGCCGCCACCCCGCGTTCACGGATGCCGATGGCGAGCGCCTCGGCATCGCGACGGATGCGATCTTGCGCGAGATCGCGCAGGCGCTCGAAGATGCCCGCCCACCTGCCGAGCTCGCTGCATGGGCGACGATCGACGAGCTCGCCGCGCACATCGAACCCGATGCGGATCGGCATATCGCAGACGACGTCAACGCGCTCTTCGCGCAGCTCCGCTCCGCCTGGCGCGCCGCGGCGTTTCCCGCAAGCGGACCAACGGAATCGCCACGTCACGCACCCGCGGCGTTTCGCGTCTCCGCGCTGCAAGACGCCTGGACGACGCTCGTTGCGAACGCTTCGCCCAACTCCGTGTTCGCACGCCATGGCGTTCGGCTCGGAGCAACCCTCGTCGCAGCCGCGCTGATCGCCCACGCGATCCCGGGCCACCGCGGCTACTGGATCATGATCACGGTGGTGCTGGTCATGCGTGCGGATTTCGGCGCGACGCTCGCACGCGGGATCTCGCGCATCGCGGGAACGCTCGGCGGCGCGCTCATCGCATCGCTGTTCGTCGCGATCGTACACCCCGGCGTGGAGACGTATTTGATCCTGACCCTCGCATTCGCGTTCGTCGCATTCGCCGTCTTCGAAGCCAGCTACGCGCTCTTCTCCGCAAGCATCACGGGCTTCGTCGTCTTTCTGCTCGCCTTCAGCGGCCAGCCGGAAGGCGACGCGCTCGAGCCGCGCATCATTGCAACCGCGATCGGCGGCGTGCTCGCCCTCGCTGCGTATAGCGTGTGGCCCGCATGGCAGCGCGATTTCATCGGGCTCGATCTCGCGCGGATGGTCGAAGCGCAGCGGCACTACGCGGCACTGATCCTAGGCGCGCTCGCGAACCCGGCCGAACGCGACGAAACGCGCATCCATGACGCGCTCGTTGGTACGTGGCGTTCGCGTACGAATGCAGAAGCCGCCGTCGATCGCTTTCTTGCGGAGCCCGTGCGGCCGGCCGCGATCACCGTGCGCGCCGCCCTCGGCATCCTCGCAACCTCGCGCCGGCTCGGCGCCGCAACGCTGACGATGCACGCTCGCTTGACGCGGCGCGAAGAGCCGCTCGCCGCGATCGACGATTTCGCAGCGCTGCTCGATGCGAGCCTTGCCGAACTCGGCGAATCGCTGCGCACGCAGAGCACGCCGCCGGAATTTACGGCATTGCGCAAAGAACAGCGTGCGCTCGCGGCGGCGATCGGCGATCTCGCGGGCGAACCCGCGATCGTGCAAGCGGAAACCGACGTCATGACGCAATCCGTCGAAACGATCGGACGCCTCCTGCGTCGCCTTCGCCGCGCGCAAGCGAACGACGAGTCTCGTCTCTTTCCCAGCGTAAAAGGGTAGTCTGCAACCTATGAACCGTGGTCTCCGTCGCTTCGCCCCGCCACTCGCTCTCGTCGTGGCCGCGGCAACGCTCGCCGCATGTGGCGGGGGGCAAGCCGCCGGGGGTAGCCGCGGAGCGGGCCGCCGGGCGCTTCCCTCGCCCGCACCGATCCCGACCGTTGCGGCAAAATCGGCCACGATCAAGCCG
Organism: Armatimonadota bacterium; assembly: GCA_037441145.1. Classification (GTDB taxonomy): domain Bacteria; phylum Vulcanimicrobiota; class Vulcanimicrobiia; order Vulcanimicrobiales; family Vulcanimicrobiaceae; genus JBBISR01. The sequence continues at coordinate 57,529 of JBBISR010000008.1, read as the reverse complement.
TCGCTCACGATCGCGGGGATCATCGCGCCGTATCAAAACGTCGGCATTACCGCGACCCTCTCCGAGCCCGTGACCAGCGTTCTCGTGAGCGAAGGCGATCATGTGGTGCGCGGCCAGACGCTCGCCGTACTCGACACGACCGATCTCAACGCGAACCTCGCGGCCGCAGAAGCGACGATCGCCGCGGACGACGCGCGCGTCGCGCAGGCCAAATATACGGCGAACCTCGCGTACGGTCAGGTGCCCGATCAAGTCCGTCAGGCGCAGGCGACCTTGCTGCAGGCGCAGCAGACGCTCGCGCAAGCCGAGCAAGATCTCGGGCGCGACCGACAACTCGTTTCCGCCGGCTACATCCCGGCGCAACAGTACGCGCAGCAGCAGACGGTCGTCGCAAACGACGCGACCGCCGTGCGCTCGGCGCAAGCAGCGCTTGCTTCGGTTCGCACGAGCCAAAGCGTTACCGGCAATTCGGGTTCCGGTTTGCAGGCGGCAAACGTGCAGTCGGCTGCGGCCGAAGCGCAAGGCGCACGTGCGAGCGCCGATCAGATTCGCGCGCAGATCGCGCGATCGGTCATCGTTTCGCCGGTCGATGGCACCGTCGTCAATCGGAATCTCAACCCCGGCGAGTATCCCGGTTCGCGCACGGCATTTACGATTCAAGCGCTCGCGCAAGTGTACGCGATGCTCAACGCTTCGAGCGCGGATATCTTCCGCATCGTCCCGGGCTCGTACGTCCGCCTGCGCGCGGGCGACGATCGATCCGGCCGCGTGTACGCGGGCAAGGTGGTTGCCGTGCTCGGACAGATCCAGCCCGGCTCCACGAACTTCACGGTCAAAGCGCTGGTCAACAATCCCGACGGCCGCCTGCAATCCGGAGTGCCGATCACGGCAACCGTGGCGCTCCCCGAGACGCGCGGCATCGGTATCCCGACGAGCGCGTTCCTCGACGATACGCATACGACGGTGCTGCTCGACGTGCACAACATCGGGCGCGTCGCGAACGTCCGCGAACTCGGTACGGACGGCGCAAACTCCATCGTCAGCGGCATCCCTTCGGGCGCCGTGTTAGTGGCGAACGGACAGCTGGGGCTGCAGCCCGATAAACCGATCGTACAAATCGCGGGGCGCCGTGGCGGCCCCGCCGGCGGGCCGCCAGGCGCTTCTGGTGCTAGCGCTGCCGGTGCTCCGGCTTCCGACGCTGCCGGTGCCCCCGGTGCCGACGGTTCGCCCGCGCCGGGTGCATCCGGTGCGCCGCGTCGCCACCGTCGCAAGGCGAGCCCCGATCCGAACGCCACGCCAGGCGCTACGGGCGGATAGCGCACGTGTCGATCACGCGGCTTTTCGTCCGGCGTCCGTCGCTCGTCGTCGTGCTGATCGCACTCGTCGTGCTTGCGGGTGGCATCGCGTTTTCGACGATCGTGCAACAGAATTTTCCGAACGTCGATTTTCCGGTCGTCAGCGTGCGGCTTTCGTATCCGGGCGCATCGACGACCGAACTGCGCGATGCGATCGTGAAGCCGATCGAAGATGCGATCGCGGGCGCGCCGAACCTCGAGCGCATCAACACCTCGGTGCAGTCCGGTACCGCAAACGTGACCGCGCAATTCGCGCTCGGCTCGAATGTCGCGAGCAATCTCGTCGAAGTGCAGCGCCGCGTGCAATCCACGCGCGGTGCGTTGCCGACCGATCTTGCGGCACCGTCGATCGCGACGTTCGACCCGAACCAATCCAACGTCGTCACGCTCTCCGTCACTTCGGGTTCGCTCGGCCCCGCAGAACTCTCGGCGCTCATCACGAACAACATCGTACCGGACCTCGAGCAAATCGATGGCGTCTCGAACGTCAACGCGGGCGGCACCGTGAACCGCAGCATCGAGGTGTACGTCGATCCCGCGAAGCTGAACGGCAACGGCTTCACGCTCGCCGATGTCGTGAGCGCGATCAATGGAAACAACGTGCGCGCTCCGGGCGGCCTCGCATCGAGCGGCACCCGCGAAACGTCGATCGACGTGCGCGGCGATGTGAGCGATCCTGCGACGATCGCAAACCTGCCGCTCGCGCAGTCCGCGGCGGGCAGTACGGGCGGCGCGGCGCTGACCGGGCCGAACGGTGGCACGGGAATCGTCGGCATCGCGCAAGGTGGTGGCTCCGGGACCGCGGCAACTTCCGTCGCGGGCGCGAGCAGCTATGCCGGGCTTCCGACGGGCAGTTCGACCGCCGGGCTCAACGCCTTCAGCGTTTCCGGGCGCACCGTGCGCGTCGGCGACGTTTCGCGCGTGGTCGCGAGTTATCAGGCGAAGCGTTCGTATTCGTATGTCGGCGCGCAAACCGCGATAACGCTCAACGTGCAGAAAACCACGGGCGCAAGCGAGATCACGGCATCGAACAACGTCGTCGCCGCGATCCCGACGCTTGTGAAGAAATATCCGCAGGTGACGTTCGGCGTGCTCAACGTCCAGGCCGATTACACGCAGCAGCAGCTCAATAGCGTATACATGTCGCTTGCCGAAGGCATCCTGTTCACGGGCATCGTGATGCTCTTCTTCTTGCACTCGTGGCGGAACGCGATCGTCGTCCTGATCGCGATCCCGACCTCGCTGCTCGTGACGATCTTCGTCATGCGCCTGATGCATTTCACGATCGACACGATCTCGCTGCTCGCGATGACCCTCGTCATCGGGATCTTGGTCGACGACTCCATCGTCGTTTTAGAAAATACGGAACGTCATTACGAGGACGGCGAAGCACCGCAAACGGCGGCGATCCTCGGACGTACGGAGATCGGCCCCGCCGCGATCGTCATCACGCTCGTCGACGTGGTCGTCTTTTTGCCGATCGCGTTTCTCCCCGGGATGGTCGGCAAGTTCTTATCGGAGTTCGGTGTGGTCGTCGTCGTGGCAACGCTCACGTCGCTGCTCGTATCGTTCACGATCACGCCGGCACTTGCCGGTAATTGGTCGCTGCTCTCCGACTGGAAGCCGTGGCCGATCGTACGCCTCTTCACCCGGGCCTTCGATGCGGTGCGCGGTTGGTACGTGCGCCGCGCGCTCGCGTTCGCGCTGCGTTTTCCGTTCGTCGTCGTCGGGGTCGCGCTGCTCTCGACCGTCGGTTCGTTCGCACTGATCCCGCTCGGCCTCGTCGGCTTCGAGTTCATTCCGTCCGTGGATCGCGGCCAGATCTTCTTACAACTGACGTTCCCCACCGGCACGCCGCTGACCACGACGAACGCCGCGGTCGCGACGCTCGTGCAACAGATCGCACGTGAGCCCGACGTGCTTACGGAAACCGGCACGGCGGGTTCGTATTCCGCGGGATTTGGCGGCGGCATCACCGCGGGTTCCGCCGGGCAGATCACCGTGTTCTTGGTCGACAACCCGAAGCACGATACGAACTACTATGTCGCGCGGCTCTCACGGCTCGCGCAACAACAGTTTCCGAACGCGCGCCCGATCGCGATCCCCGCAACCGGCACGGGCGGCGGGAACGGGCAGCCGATCGATTACACGATCACCTCGCAGCGCGACGACAACCCCGAACCGTACGCACGCGAAGTGCTCGCCGCGATCGCTAGCGCCCCCGGCATCCTCAACGCCAATAGCTCGGCGACGATCCTCAATCCGCAGATCGACGTGACGTTCGATCGCGAACGCGCGCGCGCACTCGACGTCGATATCGCGACGGGTGCGAACGCCGTACGTTCTTCGTTCGGCGGCGCGCAGGCCGCGCAGTTCGCAACGGATCGCGGCGTCGAGAGCGTGCAAGTCACCTACCCGCGCGCGGCGCAGAGCTCGATGGCGACGATCCTCGCGATCCCCGTGCGCGCGCGGAACGGCAAGATCGTGCACGTCGGCGACATCGCGACGCTCGTTAACAACCCGCAGACGCCGACGATGCAGCGCGTGAATCGCCAGACCGTCGTGCACGTTTCGGCAAACGTGCAGCCCGGCTTCGTGTTTTCCGCCGCGCAGAAGAACGCGGAGAAGGCCCTCGCTGGCCTGCACCTGCCCGATGGTGTGAGCGTGCGCCCGAACGCCGGCGGCCAACAGGCGAATCTCGGCCAGACGGTCGGTGGCCTCGGGCAAGCCCTGATGCTCGCGGGCGCGCTGATCTTACTCTTGCTGATCGCGCTTTACGATAGCTACGTGCTTCCGCTCATCATCATGCTCGCGATCCCGGTCGCCTCGGTTGGCGCCCTCGGCGCGCTCGCGCTCACGCACAACACGCTGAACTTGTTTTCGCTGATCGGCACCGTCTTGCTCATGGGCCTCGTGACGAAGAACGGTATCCTGCTCGTCGATTTCGCAAACAAGAAAGTTCGCGAGGGGAGCGATCGCCTCACCGCGATCACGCAGAGCGCGCGCGAACGATTCCGCCCGATCGTCATGACGACGTTTTCGATGATCGCCGGGATGACGCCGATCGCGCTCGCGCTCGACCCCGGATCGAGCGTACGCCGCGCGCTCGGCGTCGTCGTGATCGGCGGGCTCTTGAGCTCGCTCGTGCTCACGCTCTTGCTCGTCCCGATCGGCTTCGTGGCGTTTGCGCCCCGTCATTTCCGCACCAAGAAACAAGCGGATGCCACGCCACCCGCGCCCACACCATCGGGTGCTCTCCGTGCATAGCATCACCCGAGAAACCACACCGTGTCGCTGACCGCGCTCTTCGTCCGCCGCCTCACGCTCGTCACCGTTTTCGTGGCGCTGGTCATCCTCGCGGGCACCCTTGCGGGCATGAATCTCGTGAAGCAGCAGTTCCCGAATTACGCCGTGCCGACGATCCAGATCGCGCTCTCGTACCCCGGCGCGTCGACGAGCGAACTGCGCGATGCGATCGTGCGTCCGATCGAAGATCAGGTTGCCGGAGCGCCCAATCTGCAAACGATCGAAACCGCGATTCAGCCGGGCCAGGCAACGATCGTCGCACGCTTCACGCTCGGCTCCGACGAAAACTCCGATCTCGTACAAACCCAAGGCCGCGTGCAAAACGCGCAGCGCCAGCTGCCGAACGATCTCCCCGCGCCGACGGTTTCGATCTACGATCCGAGTCAGGCCGTCGTCGTCTCGCTCGTCGCGAGTTCGACGACGCTTTCGCCCGGCGGCCTCTCCGAGCTCGTCGCGAACCGCATCGTGCCGTCGCTCGAACAGATCACGGGCGTCTCGTTCGTGCAAACCAACGGCTCCGTGACGCCGTCGTTCCAGGTTCACGTCGATCCCGATAAGCTGCTTTCGAGCGGCCTCGCACTCACGGATATCACGAGCACGATCCAGTCGAACAACGTGCGCGCGCCGGGCGGCATCGCTTATTCGCCGAATCGCGAAACGGCGATCGACGTACGCGGCGACGTGCAGTCGCCCGCATCGATTACGAACCTCCTCGTTACGGGCGGCGGCGGTGCGGCGGCTTCGGGGATCAGCGCCTTCGGTGCGATGGGCCGTTATTTGCGCGTCGGCGACGTTGCGACGGTGACCGACAGTAACGAAGATCAACGCGTCTACGCGTTCACGCGCGGCCAGCAAGCGATCGCGCTCGACGTGCAAAAAGCGAGCAACACCTCGGAAGTCGATGCATCGAACAACGTGCTCGCCGCATTGCCGCGCTTACGTCAGCAATATCCGAACGTGCAGTTCACGACGCTCAACGTACAGGCGACATACACGAACGACCAACTCTCCGGCGTGATCCGCACGCTCGTCGAAGGCGTCGCGTTCACGGGCCTCGTGATGTTCTTCTTCTTGCGTTCGTGGCGCAACGCGATCGTCGTCATGATCGCGATTCCGACCTCGCTGCTCGTCACGCTCGCCGCGATGAAGCTCGCGAACTTCACGCTCGATACCGTTTCGCTGCTCGCGATGACGCTCATCATCGGCATCCTCGTCGACGACTCGATCGTCGTGCTCGAGAACGTCGAACGCCATTACGACGAGGGCGAAGGCGCGCAAGATGCCGCGATTCGCGGGCGTAGCGAAATCGGCGTCGCCGCAATCGTCATCACGCTCGTCGACGTCGTCGTGTTTCTCCCGATTTCGTTCTTGCCCGGCACCGTCGGCTTGTTCTTGCGCGAGTTCGGCTTGGTCGTCACCGTCGCAACGCTTACCTCGCTGCTCGTATCGTTCACGATCACGCCGGCGCTCGCCGGCCGTTGGTCGCTCCTATCGAAGTGGAAACCGTGGTGGATCGTCGATGCGTTCACCGGTGCGTTCGACCGCGTACGGCGTTTATACAGCGAGCGAATCCTCGGCTGGGCACTCGCGAATCGCGTCGTCGTGCTCGCCGTCTCCGTGGTCACGCTCGTCGCCGCGCTCGCGCTCGTGCCGCTCGGCATCGTCGGGTTCGAATACGTCCCCGCCGTCGACCGCGGCGAACTCTACGTCACGTTGCACTACCCGACCGGAACGCCCGTCGCCGTCACGCGCGATGGTGTGCTCGCCGTCGAAAACTACATCGATGGCCTTCCCGATGTCGCTGGCGAAACGGCGCTCGCCGGGACCTCGCAAGGGAATCTTCCCGGCTACATCAACGACGGCGCGACGGGCCAGATCAACGTCTTCCTCGCCCCGAGTCATCGCGGTACGACCGCGGAAATCGCCGCGCGCATCGCGCGAGCGGCGGCCAATTTCGCACCGCGCGCGACGATCAGCGCTATCCCCGCGACGAGCATCGACGGCGGCACGCAGCAGCCGATCGATGAGGTCTTTACGATCGCCGACGGCAGCGATCCGATTCGATACGCGAAGCCGATCGAAAACGCGATGCGCGCAGCCGCCGGTGCGGTCGACGTTACCACGACGGCATCGGCGCTCTCGCCGCAAGTCTCCGTGGTGTTCGCGCGCGACCGCGCACGCGCGCTCAACGTCTCGATCGGTACCGCTGCAACCGCCATCCGCGCGGCGTTCGGCGGCGTGATCGCAACGCAGTTCACCGGCACGAACGGCCTCAAAGACGTGCAGGTTATCTATCCGCTGCGCGACCGGACGCGTCTCGCCGACATCGCGAACATTCCGCTGCGTTCGACGACCGGTAATACCGTGCACGTCGGCGATGTCGCGACGCTCGTGCAAGCCCCGGCCCCACCGCTCGTCGCGCGCATCAATCGCCAGCCGGTCATCTACATCGGCGCGAACGTCGCCGCGGGTGCCGAACTTTCCAACGTGCAAAAAGACTTCGACCGTCGCGTCGCGGCACTACATCTGCCCGCCGGCGTGACCGTCGCACCCGTCGCGGGCGGTAACCAGCAAAACGTCAGCGATACCGTCACCGGGATGACGCTCTCGCTCGTGCTCTCGATCGCGCTCGTCTATTTGCTTATGGTCGCGCTGTACGATTCGTACCGCACGCCGTTCGTCATCATGTTTTCGGTACCGGTAGCCGTCGTCGGCGCGCTCGGCGCGCTCGCGCTCACGCACCAAACGCTCAACTTGTTTTCGTTTATCGGTTCGGTGTTGCTGATCGGCCTCGTCTCGAAGAACGGCATCTTGCTCGTCGACTTCGCGAACCGCTTACGGCGTGAGGGCATGGATCGGATGGCTGCCGTGCGAGAGAGCGCGCGCGAGCGATTCCGGCCGATCGTGATGACGACGCTCGCGATGATCGCGGGGATGTTGCCGCTCGCGCTCGCGATCGATCCCGGCTCGCAAGCGGAACGCTCGCTCGGTACCGTCGTCATCGGCGGCCTCGTCAGCTCGCTCGTGTTGACGTTACTTCTCGTGCCGATCGTGTACTTGCGCTTCGCGCCCGATGTCGTGCGCGAGCGCAAAGCGATCAAAGTCCGCCTACCGTTTACGAACGATGCGAAACCCACCGAGCCCGAGCGTTCCGTGTGATCCGCTCCGCGTTTCTCGCACTCGCCGCCGTGGCACCGGGCGCGCCCGCGGCGCTCGCGAGCCCACAAAGCGAGCTCGACGGCGATAAACTTTTCGCACGAGCGAAACGCTTCTTTCGCGTCCAAGCAAAGCCGGCGTTCACCGTCTATTCGATTGAGCGCAAGAGCAAACTCGACGGGTTCTCCGACGGCCTGAACTCCTACACGCTGCGCGTGTGGTACCGCGCATCCGACGGCGCCGCCATGTCGCGCCGCATCGACACGGACCCGATGGGGAACCTGCAATTCATCCGCCCGCTCTTCAACGGCGCGATCGACCCGGGGCCACCCGCCGCCGATATCTTCGCGCTACCGCTCCTGGTCGGTCCCGGGAGCGCATCTCCCGCAGCGGACGGGAGTAGTACGCCGCTCCCGGTCATCGGCCGCGTGCTCGCAACCGGCGAGTACGATTACAAAGTCACGCGCGCGGTTTCGGAGACGATGGGCAAGGACACCGTCTACCACCTCTACCTCGAACCGCGACGCGATCCGGATCGCAATCGATTACGCGAAATTTGGATCGATGCGGACACCGCGCTGCTCCGTCGCGCGCTCGCAAACGACCGGCTCTACCTCGACAACAAACAGATTCTGCCGAATCTTTTCGACATCGTTTACGGGCCCGTTGGTTCGCAGTGGGGTATAGCACAAATCGACGGGCGCTCGCGGCTCGACGATGGGACGCACGATACGGTGCACTATCGCTTCTACGACGTGGTGTATCCGACGACGCTGCCGGAATGGTATTTCGAACCCACCCATTACCGCGAGCATATCCGCAACGCCCCGATCTTCTAATTTCTGGAACGAGCAACCATGCGCGCATTCGACATCGCTGAAGACGCCAGACGACGGGTACTGATCCAAACGCGCTTCATGTGGTGCTTCATCGTCATCGCCCTCATCAATTGGGCGGTATTTTTCATCGGGCGCCCGATGGATGCGCTGCATTTTATCGCACCGATCACCTCGACGCTCTCGGTGGCGATCTCCATGTGGCAGACCGCGCGCGTCAAGTCCACGTATCGGTAGCGAGATCATCGCGTGAGAGAAGCACCGAGCACGGCAAGCGAAATCAAACGGCTGCGCACGCGCTACCGTTGGGAAGTCGGCGTAACGATTTTTTTCGGCGGATTTGCGATTTTGTCGTGGATCGCGCTCGGCTCCGAGCCCAAGCACACCGTTTGGCGATACGTACAAATCGCGTCGATCAGCGTGTATGCGATCGTTCATGCGCTCCAGACAATTCGCGCGCGCGACGCGCTGAACGCGTTACTCGCGCGCGATCGTGCCGACGGAACGGTCCAACGCGTCCCAATGGACGACGCGAAACGGGCCATAGCCGCGCGGCTGGTTGTGGCTCTCGACAAACGTGCACGGACCCTGGTCGACGACGACGACGCGCACGTCCGCACGATCCCCTGAGACATTCCCAACCGCCACGTCGATCGTTCGGGCGACGAGCCCGTCTTCGCGATAAAGTGCATCCGCGACATCGGCGATATCGGTGTACGAACCATCGCGCTTGGAACCCGCGATCGCGATCGTGAATCGTCGCGGCACGTAAACGCCGATGCGCGTCGCCGCGACGTACGCGGCTTTCAGGATCACCGTTCGCACCAGCAGCGCGAAGGGGCCTCGCGCGCGCACGTCACCAAAGTCGAGCATCGGCGAAGGATTCGTGGAACGCATTTCTCGGCACTGCCAAAGGCGCGATCGATTCGGTCGCGAACCGCGAAAGATGCTACGCCGTTCGCTCGCCCTCACGCTCTCCGTCGCCTCAGCACTCTTGTACGCCACGCCGGCGCGCGCGGACGACGTGCGGTACCAGAAGCCACCAAAGGCGATCCTCGATGCGCTCAACGCAGCGCCGTTACCGGGGATGTCGGCCGCGCCGGGCGGCGCGTCGCTCATGCTGACGACGCCGCTGCGCTATCCGCCCGTCGCCGATCTTTCGACGCCGATGCTGCGCCTGGCGGGCATCCGCATCGATCCCGCAACGAACGGCATCCATCACGCGGCAGCGAGCACCGCACTCGCGCTCGTGCGCGTAAGCGACGGCAAACGCATACCGATCGTGCTCCCCGCTGCCGCGCGCGTTTCGAACCTGCAGTGGAGCCCGAACGGCAAACGCTTCGCTTTCACCAACGCGACGCGAACGGGAACGGCGCTGTACGTCGGATCCGCCGCGAATGGCACGATCGCACGGGTTGGATCGCTCGCCGTGAACGGCGTGCTCGGCGTGCCGTTTACGTGGAGCGCGAATAGCGCGTCGTTGCTCGTACGCGCGGTCCCGGCGAAACGCGGCCCCGCGCCGATGGAAAACGCCGTACCGACGGGCCCCGTGGCGCAAGACGCGACGGGCGTCAAGGGAACGATCGTCACCTACGAAGATCTGCTCGCCTCACCGCACGACGAAGCGACGTTCGCGTATTACGCAACTTCCGAACTCGCCATCGTCGACGCCGCAACGCTTGCCGTTACGCGCTTCGGCAAGCCCGCACTCTTCAGCGAAGCGCAACTTTCGCCGAACGGTAAATTCGTGCTCGCCGCGAGCATCCACCGGCCGTTCTCGTATCTCTTTCCGTACGAGCGCTTTCCGGTGACGACGACCGTGATCGATACGCACGGTACGGTCGTGCGCACGGTCGCGGACGAACCGCTTCGCGACAACATCACGCCCGAAGGCGTTTCGCCCGGCCCACGCAACGTCGCGTGGGAAGCGACGGCACCCGCAACACTCGCGTGGGTGCAGGCGCTCGACGGCGGCAACCCCGAGAGCAAAGCCACCGATCGCGACGCGATGTTCACGCTCGCCGCACCGTTCGCGGGCCAGCCGCACGACGTCGTTCATACGCAGCAACGCATGCGTCAGGTGTGGTTCGTCGGCGGCGGCACGCAAGCGATGGTCGCGACGAACGACCGAACGGCACGGCTAACGACGGTCGCGCTCGTCGATACCGCAGCGCAGGCACCCGCGTTCGCACCGCTCTGGACGCTCAAGGACAACGATCGCTATAACGATCCGGGGACGCCGATCTTCAAAGACGGCGCGGTCATGCGCGTCGGCGACGAGATCTTCTTGCGCGGCGCGGGCTACGGCGCCGATGGCCGCAAGCCATTCGTCGATCGCATGAACCTCACGACCAAAGCGAAGACGCGCATCTTCCAGTCCGGGCTCGCGCCCCTCGACACGCCGATGGCGCTGCTCGATCCCGCGACCGGCCGCATGATCGTCGAACGGCAGTCGCCCGAGATGCCCCCGAATGCGTTCCTTCGCGAAGGCACGGGCGCGATGCGTGCGTTGACCGCGATCGCGGATCCCGCACCGATGCTGCGCGCGATCCAGCGCCGCGTCGTAACGTACAAACGCCCCGACGGCATCGATCTCTCGTTTACGCTCTATCTCCCGCCCGGCTACACCTCCGGCGCGTTGCCCACGTACCTCTGGGCCTATCCGGCCGAGTTCAACGATGCGAGCGTCGCCGGACAGAACACCAATTCCACGCAAACGTTCGCGACGATCGGCGGCGCGCGCGAAGCGTACCTCGCGCTCGCGGGCTACGCGGTGCTCGACAACGCTTCGATCCCGATCGTTGGCCCAACGCGGACCGCAAACGACACGTACGTCGAACAACTCGTCGCCGGTGCGAAAGCCGCGATCGATAGAGCCGTGGAGATCGGCGTGACGGATCGCAATCGCGTCGGCGTCGGCGGCCATAGCTACGGCGCATTTATGACCGCGAATCTGCTCGCGCACTCGACGCTCTTCGCAGCCGGTGTCGCCGAGAGTGGCGCGTACAACCGCAGCCTCACGCCGTTCGGCTTCCAGAACGAACGCCGTACGTATTGGGACGACACCCCGCTCTACACCAAGATGTCGCCGTTCGCATTCGCAACCGAGATCAAGGCACCGATGCTGATGATTCACGGCATGAAAGACGACAATACCGGCACCTTCCCGATTCAATCCGAGCGCATGTTCGCGGCGATCAAGGGCAACGGCGGCGTCGCACGGCTCGTGATGCTTCCGAACGAAGCGCATGGGTATCTCGGGCGCGAGACGATCGAAACGGTGATCGCCGAAACGGTTACGTGGATGGACAAATACGTGAAGAACGCGCCGAAGGCAACGGCGGCGACCACACCGTAAGGCGTTTACCGCACGAGCGGGACGCCTTCGGGATAGATCGGGCGATTGACGATCGCGCGCAAGAGTTCGGTATTTTCGCGGAGCACCAAGCCCGCGAACTTACCGAACGCTTCCCGTTCGGCTTCGCCTTCTTGGAAGCGCGCCGTGCGCGTGAGATCGCGTTTCTCCACGATCTCGTGAAAGACGATCGCGCGCCCGTCGTCGTCGGCGGCAACCGTCACTAATTCTGCATCCGAAAAAATTCGTAAGGCCGTCGCGATCGTGCGCGCATCCACAACGTCGGCGTCGAGCGTCGCGGCGATATCCGCGTTCGTCATATGCAGCACGCCCTCGCGCGCGTAGCCGCGCATCCCCTTGTAGATCAGCCGCAGGGTGTGCAGCGTCGGCGCTTCGCGGTTGATGATGAAATCGTTGATGTTGCGATCGCGCTCGCCGAAGAGCAAGTGGATATCGGCCGCATCGCCATCGCGGCCCGCACGCCCCGACTGCTGGTTGAATTCCGTAAAATCGAAATTCAGGTGATACAGAAACACATGCCGCACGTCCGGGAGATCGATACCCTCGCCGAAGGCCGAAGTCGCTACGACCACGCGAATCTCGCTCGCGCGGAACAGCTCCTCGACGCGCGCGCGTTCCGCAGTAGGCACGCCCGCGTGATAGAACGCCACCTCGCCGACCCGCTTATGCAGTTTCTCCGCGATCTTCGTCGCCTCGGCGCGCGAATTGCAGTACACGATCGCCTTCCCCGGCATGCGCAACACGTCCGCGATGTAGGCGGCTTTGTCTTTGGTATTCCGTGCGTCGACGAGCGAGAGATTTTCGCGCACGGTCGGATCGATGACCCACGCTTCGATGCGTAACGTCGCGCGAACGTGATCGAACACGTCGTTCGAAGCCGTCGCCGTTAGCGCGAGCACGAGCGGGTTGCCGAGCGCGGCGATGGTCTCACCGACGGTGCCGTACGCGGGCCGATGGGTCGACTCATAGAGATGATGCGATTCATCGACGACCACGAGTGTCGGGCGGCTCTCCGGCGTAGTGAAACGATCCAAATGATACTGCACGAACTCGGGCGTCGCGCAGACGATATCCCAGGCACCGGTCTCGAGCGCCGCCATCAGCGCCGCCCGTTCGCCCTCGTCGATCGCGCCGTTCGCGCGGAACACGCGTATGCCGAGCGGGCCGAGCCGCCGCTGCAACGCATCGAACTGATCGTTCGCAAGCGCACGGAGCGGATAGAGCACGACCGTCTTCTCGTTGTTCGCCAGGGCATTGAGCGCGGCGGGGAATTGAAAGCAGAACGATTTCCCGCGTCCGGTACCGAGCACGGCCAGCGTGTTTTTCCCCGCGGCGAGCCGCTCGAGCACCATGCGCTGTGAGGCACGCATCTCGCGATCGCCGATCAGCGCGCGTCGGACCGTGTCCGCATCCGCATCGGTCGCGCGCGCCGTCGTCAGCGGCGTCGCCGCCGCACCCAGCTTCTCGACGAGGATGTTGACGCCGAAGTGCTTCGTGCCGCCGCCCGTGATACTGCCAACGCTCGCGCGATATTCCGTTCCCGCATCGATGTTCGGCGCGAGCTTCACGGCGATCTCGCGTTTGAGGAATCCGAGCGCGAGCGCACCGTAGCGCACGACGATGGCGTTTGCGTCGTACACATTCTCCGGTTGGCGTTCGAGCGTCAGCGCATCGCCGACGCGAAGCCCGGCTACCGACGATTGGCGCCCCTCGAACGAGACGCCGACGACCTTGGTAAAGAACTGCGTGGCGTTCCCGATCGTCGCGAACGGGTCGCGCGAGAGATAGTCGCCGCTCTTCGCGTAAAGTTCGTCGAGAAATGCGGAAACGCCCATCGTCGCGGTTGCGAGGACGGGCGTGTCGCCGTGTTCGAATCGCGCGAGGAGCGCTTCGAATGCCGCCTCCGAAGGCGTCGGAGCGGGCAGAGCGTTACGGGGCGGGCTTGTGCTCCGCATGCTCGGCTACGGCGGGTTCGGGATCGTCGCCGAGGTTCAGCGTGATCGCTTCGTGCCCGATCTCGTACGCCCGGTCGTGCTGCCCCGTGGCCTGTGCGTCGAGCGGATCGAGATCGGCCTGCTCCTGGTATGCGACGACTTCCGAATCCGACATCGCCTCGACATCGTGTGCGTCGTTTCCATACAGCTCTTCGTCGAGATCGTCGTCTTCGGTCTGCTGCGCGCCGCCAGCGCCGGCAACCAGCGCCGCTCCGCCGATGGCGGTGGCCGCAGTCGTAACCACGCGACGTTTCTTATACTTTGCGGGGCCGGTAGCCGATTGCGCGGATGCCTTCTCCGAAGCACGCCGCGCCTTGCGGGCGGCGACGATCGCCGAGCGATCCGCTTCGAGCTTTGCAGTTGCGGCACGAGCCTCGGCAACGGTACGCGGCTTCACGCCGTCGATCCCGACCGATGCGCGCTTGAGCGTCCGCTGCTCGCCTTCACGACGCAACTGACGCTCGCGCAGAACGTTGACGAGCGGAGCGGAGTAGAAGATCGAGTGGTAGCCACCGGAGATGATGCCGACGAGCAGCGCGAACGCGAAATTCTGGAGCGAAACGCCACCGAACAGCAAGAGCGCGATGAGCACGACCACGACGGTTGCGAGCGTGTTGACCGAACGCGCCATCGTTTGCAAGATCGAGGTGTTGACGATCTCGGCGTAGGGCTTATCGCTCAGGATACGCGTGTTCTCGCGGATGCGATCGAGAATGACGATCGTATCCATCACCGAGTATCCGATGACGGTTAGCACGGCGGCGAGGAACGCGTCGTCGACGCGGCGGCCGGCGAGCGCATAGATGCCGATCATCATCGCCGAGTCACGTGCGAGCGCGATGACGACGACGAGCCCGAAGATGTAATTCCAACCGAAGCGGAACGCGATGTACACGAACTGGATGACGATCGCGATGACGAGCGCGATCAGCGCTTTGTAGAGATACTCGTGCGAGAGCGAAGGGCCGACGGACTCGATCGACGACTGATCGCGATCGACCGCCGCAACCGAACCGAGGTTCGACCAAAGCGTACCGGTGTTGTTGCCGAAATCTTTTTGGGTTTGGATCGTATAGCGCTCGTTCGGCTGCGTGTCCGAAGCCTTCGCGAGCACCGTGACTTGGGCGTCGGTTACGTCGAGCTTCGCAAGCGAAGCCTTGATCGCATCGGAAGTCGTCGGCGCCTTGAATTTGACCGTGACGTCGGTGCCGCCGGTGAACGACAACCCGAGCTTGAGCGGCGAGCCGTCTTTCACCCAGTGGAACGCCATCGCGGCGATACCGAGGCCGATGACGATGTACGAGATGAGCGAAACCGTACGGAACCAGCCGACGACGTTCCATTTGAGGCTGCGGAAATTCATCTGCTTTACGCTCCGTACGCTGCAGGCGCGGGAACGAGATCGTTATCGACCACGGCATCGGTGAACGTACGCGTCACGAAGACCGCCGTTACCAGTGAAAACACCGTGCCCCAGAAGAGCGTATACGCGAAGCCTTTCACCGTGCCCGTGCCGAGTACGAACAGGGCGCCGGCGCCGACGATCGTCGTGAAGTGGCTATCGAACACCGAGCTAAACGCGCGAGCGAAGCCGATCTTTACCGACTGACGCAGCGACTTTCCCGCCCACAGTTCTTCTTTCAAGCGCTCGAAGATCAGGACGTTCGCGTCGACCGCCATGCCGATCGAAAGCACGAAGCCTGCGATGCCGGGGAGCGTGAGGACGGCGCCGGAGATGGCGAGCAAGCCGAGCATCATCAGCACGTAGATCACGAGCGCGAGGTCCGCGAGGAAGCCCGGCAAGCGATACACGACGATCATGAAGATCAGCACGAGGCCGAGGCCTGCGAGCGAAGCGACGAGCGACGCCTTGAGATCGAGCGCGCCGAGGATCGGGCCGACGGCATCGTTTTCGATGATCGTGATCGGCACGGGCAGGGCGCCCGCGTTCAGCTCGTTCGAAATACGGATAGTGTCTTCTTCGGTGAAGCTGCCGAAGATATCGCCGTTCGAGGTGATCACGCCGTCGATGCGCGGTGCCGAAATGTACTTCTTGTCGAGAAAGATGCCGAGGTTTTTCTGGAAATTGTCGGCCGTGAGTTTGCCGAACTTCGTCGGATCTTTCGTTTGAAAGTTGATCTGCGGCTGGCCCGCGGGACCTTGCGCCGCCTGAGCACCCTTCAACTCCGCGCCGGTATAAACGACGGGCCCGGAGTCCTTGTACGCGCCGTTCGGGTCGTTCGCGTACTTCTTGTCGGCGGTTGCCCGGTCGTTGACCGCAGGCGGCACGATCTTGAATTCGAGAACGGCGGCCTCTTTGAGGAGGCGCTCTACATCCTGCGGATTCTTGACGGCCGGTAACTCGACGAGAAGCCGATCGCTACCGCTACGCGAGATCACGGGTTCGGCGACGCCGAGCCCGTTCACGCGATTCTGCACCACGAGTTCCACTTGGCCGAGCACGTCGGGCGTGATCCGCGGGACCTCTTTGGTGGGGGTAAGCTGAAGAAGAACGCGGACGCCGCCCTGCAGGTCCAAACCTAAGTGAATCTTCTTCTGAAGCGGGAACGCCTGCCACGTGGCGAGAGCCACGATCGCGACGATGACGACCGCACGTAACGGCGTCTGAAGCCTTTTCCACATAACCGCGCTGACCGGGGAAGGGGTGAACCCAGGCAGTGTAGCAGGCTCCGTGGCACGCGTCAAACGCGTCGCGGCCGATAGGAACGAGGGCGCTTTCCGTGGATGCCAAGGGCGTCGATGCGAGCCTGCTCCAGTCGAAATACCGGCTCACAAAGCAACGAGCCGCGATCCTTCACGCGCTCGAGGACGGATCGCATCTCCGCGCCGAGGCGATCCACGAACGCGTGCGCGGCGTCCTTGCAGGCGTCAGCCTCGGCACCGTCTATCGTACGCTCGAGATTCTGCGCGAGATCGGCCTCGTGCAGATGTTCGCCCACGGCGGCGGCCCGGCACGCTACGAAGCGGCGCTCGACAAACACCATCACCTCGTCTGCGACCACTGCGACGACATTCGGAACGTCCGCGTCGAGGAGGTGCCGCGCCTCGCCGATGCGATCGCAAGCGAGCACCGCTACGAGCGCGTCGATGCAGCGCTCGTGATCACCGGCACGTGCTCCTCGTGCGCGAGCGGCTTTCCGGCCCCGTAGCGCCTCTGCTACGAGGCGAGCCGCTCGCCCGCACCGATGTCGTCGATCGTACCGAGGGCCGCGACCCCGATCTCCGGCGGGATCTCGCCATAGGCGTACACGTCGGCGCGAATCGCGAAGCGGTCGAGCAGATCGGCGAGCATCGGCCGCAGCGTCGAGGTACACACGAGCGCCGGTCGGGCATCCTTCGCTTGCGCCGCGATGCGATCGCGCACGTGCATCGCGAGGTGCGGATCGGGCGCACCGCCCGCGCCGAGCGCGCGCACGAGCGTCTCCTCGAACCGCGGCGCGACGAGCAGCGCACGCAACTGTGTCGCCCCCGCCCGCCGCAATAAACCCGGCACGATCGCGCGCCGCGCGGCTTCCGCGTATTCACGCGGTTCGCGCGTATGCTGCGCGGCATCGACGATCGCCTCGATCGCGCGCAGCGTATCGCGCGGCCACGCCCGTTCGCGCAAGAGCAGCACGAAAGCGCGATGCAGCGCTGCGATCGGTAAGATCTCCGTGCCGATGTCCCGGACGAGCGCGGGCGAACTCGCGCGCAAATGCTCGACGAGCGTGTGTACTTCCTGACGACCGAGCAGCGCGGGTGCGTGATCGCGCGCGCATTCGGCGACGTGCGAACCGAGGATCGAGATCGCATCGAAGGCAAGCGCGCCGAGCGTTTCAACGGCGTCGCGTTCGTTCGTACCGATCCACTTCGCCGCAAGGCCGTAGACCGGTTCGTGCGTGTCCTCGCCCGTAATCCGCGCGAGCACGGTGCGATCGGCGACGGCGACGAGCCGATCGAGGCGCAAGTGGCCTTCCGCCACGATATCGTCGCGCACGCGGATCGCATACGTATCCGGCGCGCGTTGCGGATCGTCGCGTAAGCGAACGCCGGGAAGCACGATCCCGATCTCCGCCGCAAGCGCGCGCCGTACGTCGCCGATACGATCGAGCAACGCGTCCGCATTCGGCGCCGCAAGCAGCGGGAACAACGCCGAACCGAAATCGATCGCGAACGCATCGACGCCGACGAGCGCGAGCGCGGTTTCGGGCCGACGGATCGCCGCGGTGCGCGCACGTGCGAGCCCCGCCGCGTGCGCATCGCCTGCGGCGCGCCTGCGCCGTGCGGCGAACTCTGCCGCACCGAACGCGCAGGCAGCGAGCGTGAGAAAGATCGGCATCGGCAGCGCGGGCACGAACGCGAGGCCCGCAACGAGCACACCTGCGGCGCGCAACACGTCGGGCCGCGCGAGCAACTGCGCGGCGAGATCGGCGCCGAGCGCGCCCGTGCCGGCAACGCGCGTGACCATCATGCCCATCGCGAGCGAGATCAGGAATGCGGGCAGCGTGGTCACGAGCGCGTTCCCGATCGAGAGTAACGCGAAGGTCGAGAGCGAGTCGCCGGGGCTCATGCCGTGATACGCCATGCCGACGACCACACCACCGACGAGGTTGAGCACCGTAATCACGAGCGCCGCGATCGCATCGCCCTTCACGAACTTGCCCGCTCCGTCCATCGCTGCGTAGAAATCCGATTCGCGTTGAACGTGCGTTCGTTTCGCGCGCGCGGTTTCGGGATCGAGCGTGCCCGCGTGCACTTCCGCATCGATCGCCATCTGTTTGCCGGGCATCGCATCGAGCGTGAAGCGTGCCGTGACTTCCGCGACGCGCTGCGAACCGCTCGCGATGACGATGAACTGAATCGCGATCAAGATCATAAAGATGATCAAGCCGACGACCAAGTTACCGCGCACGACGAACGCACCGAACGCGGGCACGATCGTACCGACACCGTCCGGCAGATGGCCCTGCGTGAGGATGAGCCGCGTCGCCGAAACGTCGAGCGATAAACGAAAGAGCGTCGCGAGAAGCAACGCGGGCGCGAACGCCGAGAATTCCAGGGGTTCCTCGACGCGGATGCTCGTGAGCAACACGACTGCGGAAACGAGGATGTTGACCGCAAGCAACACGTCGAGCACGAGCGGCGGTAACGGGATCACGAGAATCGCGACGATCGCGATGACCACGCCCGCAACCGCAGGCGAAACGAAACGCTCCATCAACCGAGCACCCCCGTGCGTGCGAGTTCCGCGACGATCTGTGCGGTCGCGAGATAATGTGCTTGCGGGATCGCGCGCCCGCTCTCGCCGTCGGCATACAGTGCGCGCGCGAGCGCGACGTTCTCGACGATCGGAATGCGATGTTCGCGTGCGAGCTTACGCACCGTCGCCGCGCCTTCGTCGGCCGCGCGGACGAGGATTTCCGGCACGCCGATGCGCGGCGGATCGTACGCGAGCGCGATCGCGATATGCGTCGGGTTCACGACGACGAACGCCGCTTCGGCCACACGCGCGAGCGAACCGCGCACGAGCGCGCGGTGGAATTGTTTGCGCTTGCCCTTGGTGTGCGGATCGCCGTCTTGCTCGCGCATATCGCGCTTGAGCTCGTCGTGCGTCATCTTCAGCCCGTCGAGCCAGCGTTTGCGCGCGAGCGCGTAATCGCTGACGGCAAAGAGCGCACCGACGACGAGGACGCCCGCCGCAATCCGGATCGCGGATTGCGCTGCCAGCGCGACGAGCGCGCTTGCATCCGCACCGCGCGTCGTTACCGCGAGCGCATCGCGTATCGCGATGCCGCCGACCACGCTTGCCGCGACGAACGCGCAGAACGCACGTACCGCGCCCGCGACCGCCTCGCGGCCGAACATGCGCTTGAGGCCTTCGTGTGGCGCGAGATGCTTCGGCGCGAAGGTAACCGCACGCACGCGAAGCCCGCCGCCTTGCGCGAACGCAACCCCGATCCCAGCAACGGCTGCGGCGACGAGCGGTACGCACGCGTAGCCGACGACCGCATACGCCGAACGAAAATCCGGTACGCGCGTCGACGAGCCCAGGATCGCTTCGCGCGCGCTGTTCGCAACGGTGGGAGCGATCGCTACGACGCTCGCAAACGCGGCGGCGAAACCGACGACGACGCCGATCTCTTGCGATCGTGCCGCATTGCCTTCGCGCAGCGCCTTATCGCGTTTCGCGGGCGTTGCGTCGTACGGTTTCTGCTCGCTCACGGCGCGCCCGGCATCACGAACACATCGTGTCGCGCGTGCAACACGGCCGGTATGGTCGCGATCGTCACGAGCAACACCGCTGCGAACACCACCGGAAACGCAAGCGAAAGATTTCCGAAACGCGGAACGATGCGCGCGACCGCTCCGAGCGCGAGCTGCGACACCACGGCGATCGCGATACCCGGGCCTGCGAACGCAAGCGCGGTGCGCACGAACGTCGCCGGGAATGCGTCGGCAAACGCATGCATCGCGCGTGCGTCGAGTACCGAACCCGGCGCGATGCGCACGAACCCATCGGCAAAAGCGAGCAGCGCGGGCGCGTAGCCGCCGAGCAGCAGATAGCCCGCGAGAAACGCCGAGGACCAAAGCCTTCCGAAGCCCGTCGACGATGCGACCGCCGCATTCGGAACGCTCCCACGGATACCGACCGTATCGTCGAGCAGGCGGCCCGCGGCGTATGCGGCCTCGGCGACCAAACTGGCACCGAGCCCGAACGCCGTGCCGAGCGCGAATTCACCCGCGAGTGCGATGGCGAGCAACGGCAGCGCGCGTTCGGGCGGCGCTTGAACGCCCGGTGCGATTGCAAATGCAAGCACGAGCGCGATCGCGACGCGCACCATCATCGGCACGCTCGGATGCGCGAGACCCGGCATGCGCGACGCGAACCCCGCACACCGGGCGAACACCAAAAACGTCACCTGCGTCACGGCGCGTTTCGCACGAATTCCGCAACGTGCGCCGTCGCGTCGCGGAACAGCCCGACGCAAAGCTGCATTCCAAACCCGCCGCCCATCACGAGCAGCAGCCCGACGGCGATCACTTTCGGGAGGACGGTCAGCGTTTGTTCTTGCACCTGCGTCGCCGCCTGTACGATCGCGATGCCCGTGCCCACGAGCGTTGCGAGGATCAGCGCGGGCAGCGCGAGGACGGCGGTTACGAGGAGCGTTTCACGCAGAAGCGCATCGAATGCTTGCACGCATCGAAGCGTGCCGGAACGATGTTACCGGGGCGTTACGCGACGGGAACCGGTTCGTGCGCGGGCCACATCCCGCTTGCGATCAACGCCGAAACGACCGCACGCGTCGCGGGCGAGCGGTTGAGTGTGTAAAAGTGAATTCCCGGCGCGCCCTTCGCGAGCAAATCCGCGCATTGCAACGTCGCGAACGCGACGCCGAGATCGGTTACCGCTTCGGGTTCTTCACGCCGCGCGTCGAGCGCGGCCTGCAGTGATTCGGGAATCGACGAGCCGCACATCGTCGTGAATCGGCGGACCTGCGAGGCGTTCGTGATCGGCATGATACCGGGCACGATCGGCACGTCGATCCCGAGCGCACGCGCTCGTTGCACGAACGTGAAATAAGCCGCGTTATCGAAGAACAGCTGCGTTACGAGAAAGTGCGCGCCGAGGCGGACTTTCTCGGCGGCGTAGGCGGTGTCCATCGTCGCGGAGATCGCTTCCGGATGCGTCTCCGGATAGCACGCCGCGCCGATGCAGAACGAATACTCGCTTGCGAGCAACGCGATGAGGTCGGTCGCGTTGCGGAACTCGCCATCGGGACGGCCGATCGACGTGTCCTTGGGTGGATCGCCGCGCAGCGCGAGTACGTTCTCGATCCCCGCCGCCGCGAGATCGTCGAGCAAGCGCCGCATCTCGTCTTTCGTGGAACCCGAGCCCGTGATGTGCGCGAGCACTTCCAAGCCGAGCTCGGCCTTGATGCGCTTGGCGAGCTTGAGCGACGTGCCTTGTGTCGAACCGCCGGCACCATAGGTGACCGAGACGAACGCGGGCCCGAGCGGTTCGAGCTGCTCGCGGAGCGTCGTCATCAGGCGCTCTTCGTCGTCGTTCGTTTTCGGCGGAAAGAATTCGAACGAAAAAAACCGCGGCCGCGAGTCGAGCAAGTCCACAATGCGCATGGTGCCTACTTCGCGTCGCGCACCCCAGAGCCATCGTCCGCGTTCGCTTTGTAGCCTGCGGCCGGCGGGAACTTTATCGAAAGCTTGCGACCACGCTCCCGCATGTGAGCGCCCATCCATCGCAGAGCACGAACAGCAGCAATTTACACGGAAGCGAAAGCACGGGCGGCGAGAGCATGAACATCCCGAGGCCCATCAGGATGGCGGCGACGGCGAGATCGATCGCCACGAAGGGCAGATAAAGCGCAACGCCGATCGCGAACGCGCTCCGCAACTCGCCGACCACGAACGCCGCGATCAACACGGGAAGCGGCTGACGCTCCGGCGCAACGCCCGCGGGGCGGTGTGCGACGCGGGCGAAGAGCTCGAGGTCGCGCGTTTGCGTCTGCCGGAGCATGAACGCCGACAGCGGCGCGAGCGCCCGTTCGACGACGACTTTCTGCGAGATCTTGCCCGCGGCGTACGGTTCGAGCGCTTCGTGCGTGATGCGATCGACGGTCGGCGTCATGATCGTGAACGTCAGCACGAGCGCGAGGCCCGTGAGCACGGTGTTCGGTGGCAACGATGCCGCACCGATTGCGGAGCGCACGAGCGAGAGCACCACGACGATCCGCACGAACGACGTACACAGCACGACGAGAAACGGCACGATCGAGAGGAGCGTCAGGCCCGCGAGCAGTTCGAGCGGAGCCGCGGAGCGGGGGTCGTTTCCGGCAAGCGTGAGGAGCGCATCCATGCGGCGAGTATGCGCGCCACATGTTGCGCCCCCGTGAACGCGGGCTTACGGCTTTTCGAGCAACTCCGTAACGCGCACGCCGAAGTTCTCATCGACCGCAACGACTTCGCCGCGCGCCATCAGGCGATCGTTCACGAGAATGTCGACGGGTCCGCCGGCGAGGCGATCGAGTTCGACGATGGAGCCCGTGCCGAGTTTGAGGATATCTTGCACGAGCATTTTCGTCGTGCCGAGCTGCGCCGTGACGGCGAGCGACACGTTCATCAGCAGATCGATATTCTTGCCGTTCTCGCGGGCCATCACAAAGCGTCTCCTGGTGCGGTGGTGTCGATTTGGACGGCCAGATGGCCCGAGGCGATTCCCCATGTCCCGTGTGCGATCGCGTGCTCGCCGACGTTCAAGCTCGCCGAATGGCCTGCCTTCGTGTCGAAACGCACGATCTCGCCGATTGCGAGCGTGGAAAAGCGCGCGAGGCTCATGGATTCGAGCGAAACGCGCGCGTCGACATCCACGGCGACGCTCGCGAGCGCGTCGAGCGATCGCGTCGCTATGACCGGGGATGCGATCTTCTCGCGCGCGACGACGACGCCGATGCGGGCGTCGATCGGCGCGCGGATGCGGATATCGAAGTAGCTCGTCCAGGGCGAATCGCCCGGATGCGCGCGTTGCGGCGGGCCGCGGCGTTCGCCGCACAGCGGATCGAGCGCTAGCGCCAGCGCCGCGACGATGCGATCGTACGCGTGGCGTTCGAGCGACGATGGCGGTGCGGTCGGGGACGCGCCCGGTGCATCTTCGCCGAACGCGCGCAACAGCAAGCGACGCGCGTCGATCGGGTCGAGCACGAGCGCGGCATCGGCTGCCGTACCGCGGACCACGAGGAGCTCGGCATCGCGCGCGAGCGCCCGCCACGCTTCGGCGTCGATCGTCGCGACATCGCCGAGTTCGAGCGATACCGCACCGCCGAAGAGCGAGCGCAAGGTTTCGCGCATCCCGTTTGCAACGACGCAGGCGGTGGAAATCGCGACGCCACTCCGTGGCGCGAAGCGCGTCTCCCGAATGCGTTTGCCGCCGTGCGATGTCGGCGCTCCGAAGGCGAGTTCGGCGATCATTTCACGAGCCCCATCGCGGTCTTCGCCGTACCGTTCTGCGCCATGCCCGCCGCGCGTAAGGCATCGAAGGCGAGATATGCATCCTGCAGTTTTACGAGCGCGGTCGTGATATCGACCGAGCCCGTATCGCGCGCCCGTGGAACGAGCGGCGCGAACGTTCCGTCGGCCGCGGTGCCGAGGTGCGCGGGCACGCCGCGCGGCCCGCTCAGCCGCCCTTCACCCGCGTTTGCGACCTCCGAACCGGCCGGAAATCGCGCGAGCGCGATCCGACCGATCGCGACGCGTTCGAGCCGCCGTTCGCCCGTGCGCGGATCGATCGCGGTACGATCGTACGCGAGCACGCCATCCGAGCCGATCTGCGCGCTCGCCGTTCGCCCGAGCGCGACATCGCGCGTGTCGGCAAGCAACGGCTGCGGATTCGCACCCGGGGCGGCGCCTGGCGGAAAGCCGAGAATCGCGTCGCCGTTCGCGCTCACGAGTCGCCCGTCGCGCAAGCCGAAGCGCCCGTCGCGCGTGTAGCTGCGTTCGCCGGTCGGCGTGCTCGTGACGAACAGCGCGTTCGGTGGGGCGGCGACCGAAAGGGGATCGGTGCTCCCAATCGGCGCGTTGATCGCCCGGACATCGGCGAACGCGGCTTGTGCCCCCGGCCGGTACGCATTCAAGACATCGTTCGCGCGCGCGGCGATCCGGGCGAGAGCATCGAGTGAGGCGGGGCCGAGCGACGACACGCGAACCTACTCCGCCGTCCGAACGTCGATGGTAACCGTCGCGCCACGGTTGGCAAGCGCGAATCGTGCCGCACCGAGCGCACGCGTGACATCGGCGCGATCGGCTGCGGCGCAGAGCGCGACGACGCGGGTGCGACCGCCGTCCACCCGCACGACCAGTTGCACGCGCCCGTTTTCGGACGCAACGGTCAGCGACGCGGTCGCGCGCGGGGCGTTGCGCGCCGTCACCGCACGAACGATGCGCTTTGCAAGCGCCGTCGGGCCTACGCGACGTTCGGGGGCTTGCAACGCCGGCGGCGTGACGAGCGAAGGAACACGGGCCGCGGTGTTGCGTGCGTACTGCGCCTCGGGCCGTATCCCGGGTTCGCGAAGCGGCGTCGCCGCGGGTTGCATGGCGCTCGCGGCGCTCGGCGCCGAGCGACGTGGCGAGAGCCCGGGATCGCTTCCGGCGAGGTGGAGCGCGGAATACCACGCTTGCGAGAGCCCGCGGCGATCGGCCGCGGGGATGGGTGCCGCAACGACGGCAAGAGCTGCAGATGACGGTTGCATCGGTGATCCTCCGCCCCGATGATGCCGCGCCGGTATCGCCAAAATATGAACGCACGATAACCGTCTCGCGCGTGCGTCGCAAACGGAGAAAGAATGTTGTTGCTAAAATGCCAATTTCAGGGAACTAACTTCCACAGGATACGATTCCGAGGGACAAACACGCACGCACTTTGAGAGGCGAACCGATGGCCACGTCCGCTCTCCGCAACCGCTGGGTCCAGCTGACCCTCGGCATCATCACCATGATCATGATCGCGAACTTGCAATACGGATGGACGTTATTCGTGCAGCCTCTGCAAGATGCGCACGATTGGACGAAAGGGCAGATCCAGTACGGATTCTTTCTCTTCGTCCTTTTCCAAGTGTGGCTCGTTCCCGTCAACGGGTGGCTCGTCGACCGCTTCGGTCCGCGCCCGTTCGTAGCTGCGGCGGGTTTGCTCGTCGGTGCCTCATGGGAGATCTTCGCGCACGCGAACACCCTACCGGAACTCTATTTCGGCTCGATCCTCGCGGGCATCGGCGCGGGATGCGTGTACGGCACGGCCGTCGGTGCGGCGGTAAAGTGGTTCCCCGACAAGCGCGGCCTCGCAGTCGGCATGACGGCGGCGGGGTTCGGCGCGGGCGCCGCGCTCACGGTGTTGCCGATCTCGCAGATCATCCAGACGGCGGGATATGCATCCGCATTTGCGGTGTTCGGATACATCCAGGGCGGCGTCATCCTGATCGCAGCGCTCTTTCTGCGTTTCCCGAACGACGGCGATCTGCCGGTCGCCTTGCGCGCGAACGGCTCGGAACTGCGCCAAAGCGCACGCGACACGACGCCCCTTGCGATGCTGCGAACGCCGCAATTCTATCTGCTCTATGCGATGTTCGTGATGATCGCAACCGGCCTGCTCTTCATGACCGCGCAAGTCGCGCCACTAGCAAAAGATTACGGCGTTGCGAAAATACCGCTCGACATCATGGGGCTCGTCGTTGCGACGCTTCCGTTCGCGCTGCTCGTCGACAACGTTCTCAACGGTGGAAGCCGCGTGCTCTTCGGTTGGATCTCCGATCGCATCGGCCGCGAAATTACGATGGCCGTGGCTTTTCTCCTCGAGGCCTGCGGGCTCGTGGGGCTGCTCTACGCCGCCCACAATCCGTGGCTCTTCGTGGCGTGCGCGGGCGCGACGTTCGTCGCTTCCGGCGAGATCTATAGCCTCTTCCCCGCGACGTGTACCGATCTGTACGGTCGGCGCTTCGCGTCGACGAATTGCGGCCTGCTCTACACGGCGAAGGGTACGGCCGCACTGATCGTACCGATCGCGAACCAAATCCACGACGCGACCGGATCGTGGTCGAACATCATCCTCACGCTCGTCGTCTTCAACGTCATCACCGCGTTCCTCGCCATCTTCGTCCTCAAGCCGATGCGCGAACAAAAGATCGCCCGCGAACGTGGCGATTCGATGCCGTCAGCGACAGCCGTACGCGCCGTGGTCTAGCGCCGGCGTTTCCCGCGAGCGAGATACATCGCGTCGTTCGCTTCGTCGAACGTCACGATGAAATCGGTCAACACGCCGAGCCCGATATTTCCGGCATCGTGAAAATCGGCGAAGGCCCCCGTCGTCGCGAGCATCACGTCGGTCGCGCGATCCCGAAGTACCGTGCCCCCGAAGTCGAGACGGTCGAGCTTCGTGCGGTAGGTTTGCGTGGCGCCACCGAGCCCATACGTGAGCGTATTGGACGCGGTAAACGGCACGATCGTCGGGTGTCGCTCGACGAACCCGCGATACAAGAGTACGTCGCCGCCGTTTCCGGTATCGATGAGGAAGGCGCCGGGGACGTGCGCCGTACCGATCGTGAGGAGCGCCTCCGAGAGCGCACGATCCGTATCGAGCGCGACTTTGGTGCCGCGCGGCTGGAACGAGCCGGGCGGCCCAAAGCGCATCGTACGGCGTCCGAAATCGAGTTCGACGAGCGACGATGCGAAGAACGGCGTGCCGAGAATGCCATCGATGCGCAAGCCGCCGGTATCGAGCGCCGAGGCCGCGATCCCGTCGAGGTGCGCGCTTCCGATGCCGAGCCGCGCGATCGTAACGTCCTGCACGCCGCCGACACGCTTCGCGCCCTTCGCTTCGAACGATCCCTCCGCCGCGAAGCCTGCGGCTGCCGCGACCCTTGCATCGACGACGATGTTCGAAGCGCCGGTATCGAGCAAGAACGCATAGGGCACGCCCGCGAGATCGACGGTGACGAGAAAATGCCCGTCGCGCGCGATCATGGGGACCGTTTGCGCGCCGGCTGCGTCGAGCGTCCGCGATGCGGGGATCGCAAACGTTTCGGGGTCCACGCCGTCCGCGAACCGCGCATCCGCGATCGTCGCCGTGAGATCGAATGCCGGATCGCCATCGGAAACGGTCGTGCGAAACGGGACGTTCTCGGTACCGATGTCGCGGAAATCGTCGTAATCGACCGTCGTCACGCCGTCCGCTTCTTCGTACGCGACGCGCACGATCCGATAGTCGTCGTCGGCGAAGTAGAGCGTCATGTCGTCGCCGTCGCGCGCGGAGACGATTACGGGATGCGTCGCACGACCGCGAACGATCTCCGCCGGGAGCCCGCGCGAGCGCCCGGGATCGGCGAGAAAGGCATCGTCGTCGATGTATTCCTGCGTCCGCGCGCGGCGCGCGAGCACGCCATGCCACGCGCGCACGATGCCGTTGGCATCGCGTTCGACGAACCGGCCATCGCCCGACCAACGCCGTTCGATCCGATTCCCGAGAATCTGTTCCTCGAATAACCGCGTCCCGTCGCGGACGCTCCGGAACGTGCCGGTCAGTCCGCCACCGGAGAGCGTTCCGGAAGTTGTGAACGGGCGCGGGTCGCGCGGACGGTGCCACGCATGCGCGTATGCTGCGAAGATCGCCGATACCGTGCTCGGCGTACCATCGGCGCCGGCCGTAGCCGGTGCGAGCGCGGCGACGGCGAGCGCGAGAGCAAACGCGCTAACGCGCGCGGTAGCGCTCGTACGAACCGAGCACGCTCGTGACGTAGTTTTGCGTTTCCGCATATGGTGGGATGCCGTTATACCGTGCGACGGCTTCGGGGCCGGCATTATACGCGGCGACCGCACGCGTGACGTCGCCGCCGAAACGGTCGAGCATCTGCTTGAGGTAGCGCGTACCGCCCGCGACGTTTTGCGCGGGATCGAACGCATCGCGCACGCCGACGCCCGCCGCGGTGTCGGGCATGAGTTGCATCAGCCCCTGCGCGCCCACGGGCGAGGTTGCGTTTGCGTTGAAACCCGATTCGTTCGCGATGATCGCCTTCACGAGCGCCGGATCGACCTGCCATACCGCCGCGTTCTGCTGCACGAGCGCTTCGATCTGCTCGGGCGCGACGGGTGCCGGCGGCCGGGCCGCGAGCGATGTGTCGTCGCCGCGCGGTCCGCTCGTACCGAGCGCCTTCGCGACATAGTTCGCGAACCGATTCGCGGAGGCGATCGGCGGCGGCGCCGGCTGCTCGTCTTGGCGAAGTCCGACGATATCGGCGATGCGGTTCTGTACGCTCGCCATCTCGGCAAAGAGGTCCATCACTCTCCCCTATCGGCACATCGAACGAGTTCGCTGAGGGTCCGAACGGGATCTTCACCCGGCCAGGCCTGCGCGAGAAAAGCATGCAGCGCAGGTTCCGCTTCCACGGCGCGCATGACTGCCGGATCCGGCACCGCGATGCCGAGCGAACGCGCATCGGCGGTTGCCGCGAGCCGCGCGAGTTGCGCCCGGACGCGGGCTGCGGCCTCCCGATGCTCGGCGGAACACACGTCGCCCATCACACGGCTCGCGCTCCGGAGCACGTCGATCGCGGGATAGCGCCCGGCACGAGCGAGCCTGGGATCGAGCAAGATGTGCCCGTCGAGAGCCGCCCGCGCGGCATCGCTCACGGGTTCGCGCTCGTCGCCGCCGTCGGAAAGCACGGTCGCGACGAGCGTTACCGAACCGCGGTTCGTCGCGCCCGCAGATTCGACGAGCCGCGCGAGAAACGCGAACACGCTCGGCGGATAGCCACCGCGCCCGACCGCCTCGCCCGCATCGATCGCGATCTCGCGCGCCGCCGCGACGGCACGCGCGAGCGAATCGAGCACGAGGAGCACGTCGAGCCCGCGCTCGCGTAGCCGCGCGGCCTGGGCGCACGCGATCTCGGCGGCACGGACGCGCTCCCCCGCGCTTCGCTCTCCCGTGGCGCATACGATCGTCGTCCGCGCATCGCAGAGCGCGATCCACCGCTCGGCTTCCCGTCCGCGTTCGCCGATGAGCCCGACGACGACGGCATCCGCGCGAACGCCGGCGACGAGCTGCTGGAGCAAGGTGGATTTTCCCGCGCCGGGCTCCCCGAAAAGCCCGAGACGCGCACCGCGGCCGAGCGTGAGCAAGGCGTCGATCGCGCGGATGCCGGTCCAAAGCGGACGATCCACGGGCGCACGTTCGCCCGGCGCCGGGGCTCCGAACGACGCTTCGCGCAAGGCACCCCACGCTGCCGGGCCGCCGTCGAGCAACGCGCCGTCGGGGGCGAGCGCGCGCCCGAGAAGCGGCATCCCGAGCGGTAACGCGCCGCAAGCGGGTGGCGCGTCGACGGCATCGCCTTCGCGAACGCCGCTGGCATCGCCGAGGGGCGTCGCCTCCGCCTCACCGCTTCGCGTGCCGACGATGCGCGCGAGGAGCGGCGCCCTTCCGCGCGTGCGGATGCGCACGATCGCGCCGACGCTCGCACCCGGGAGCCGCATCGCGATCGCGGTCGGACGCACGCCGACGACCGTTCCCCGCGCCGTCATAGCGCCCACGCTCCGAGCACGGCGGCAAGGCGCGCGCCGAGCGATACGTCGTACGTTCCATCCGTCACGTCGACGAACGCGTCACCCGGGCGCACCTCGGGATCCGGCACGACATCCACGCCCGCAAGGCGGATCGCTCCGGCTTCACGCGGATGCAGCCGTACGCGTACGACGGGACCGACGCTTGCGACGGCGTCGCGCACGATCGCCGCGATCGCGGCGGGCGCGAGCATCAATTCGCGCGCGAGCACGTCGGCCGCGACCGCGTGCACCACGCGGGTCACCGCCGCATCGCACGCATCCGCGAGCGTCGCGCGAAAGCGCCGCGCATCCGCAAGCGCGCCATCGCGGATCGCGGCCGTCGTTTCGGCATCCGCGTCCTCGGTGCACTCGGGTGCGGGCTCCGCCGAGGGGTCCGCGGCCGGAACCGACGGCGCGGGCGGAATTTCTTCCGATCGCTCCCCGCGCAGATACGCGGCGATCGGCACGAAGCCGTCACCCATGACGGCTCGCCACGTAGGCGATCGGATCGACATCCTCGAGCAACGGGTTTCGCTCCCGCGAGAGGCGCCGAACGATCGCCGCACGTTCGTCCGGCGGATAGAGATCGAGCACCGCGGTCGCCGTCGCCGCAGGGAGCGCGGAGATGATCGCGGCGGCCGTGTGCGGGGGTTCGCCCGCCAGTGCCACGCGCACGCGATCGGGCGGCGCGCCCGCAACGGCCTTCGTCGCCGCGCGCATTTCGGCGCGCTCCACGATACGCACGAACGCGCGCGCCGCGGGCCGGCCGCCGAGCACGAGCACGGCGAGAACGGCGACGAGCGCGAGCAGTTGCGGCGCGCTCCCCGCGAACGCGAGCCACCAGGGTCCGGCGCCGAGAACGGGCGCGGCCGAGCGGCCGAACGGCACCGCCAGCACGCTTACGACATCGCCGCGCTTGCGGTCGATGCCGGCGGTCGCATCCGCAAGCGCGCGCACGGCGCGCAGATCGACGCGGCGCGCGGCATCGACGACAACGGCGACGGAGATCCGCGCGACGCGTCCCGCCGCGCCTTCGACGCGCTCGTCGCGGATGAGGCTTCCCCGGTCTTCCGTCGCCGTCGTTTTCGCGTAGCGTCGTTTCTCGGATGCGAAACGTTCGTCGCTCGATTCGCGCGCGATCGTGCCCGTACCGAGCGGTTGGCGGCGCGTCTCGTGCACCGAGGTACTGCGCTCGTCGCGATCGACGCGCACGCGCACGATCGCCGCTCCCGTGCCGAATGCCGCGTCGATCGCCGATTGCAACGCCGCCTGCACTTCCGCTCCACCCGGGGCGGTCTCGCGCGCATCGAGCGCTTCGCCGCGATCGTCGAGAATCGCAACGTGTTCGGCCGCGAGCCCCGGCACGGCGTTTGCGACGAACGTTGCGATTGCGGCCACCCGCGCGGGTTCGATGTGCGCGCCCGGTGCGAGCACGAGCCGCACGCTCGCCGTCGCGGGTGCGTCGCGTTCGTCGGCGTACGTCCCCGCGCGTGCCGGAGCGACGATGACGCGCGCGTCGCTCACGCCCGCGATCCCCCGGAGCGCAAGGGCGAGATCGCCCGCGAGCCCTTCGCGTTCTTGCGCGGCGAGCACGCTTTGCGGCGTGAGCGCGCCCGCTTTGCCGAGTTGCTCGCTCGACGACGCAACGTGCGCGTGCGGTACGCCCGCGACCGCAAGCCGTAAGAGCAGATCGCTGCGCTTGTTCGCATCGATGCGAATGGCGTCGGCGGTAACGATCGCGGGCACGTTCCAGGCGGCAAGTCGCTCTTCGACTTCCGCGACCTGATCGGGTAGCAACGGTGCCGCGAAGAGCGAGACGCGCGTATCGCGAGCGAGCACGCACGCAAACGAGAGTATGCCGAAGCCGAGCACGACGCACGCGATCGCCAGGTGACGCGTGCGCGGGGTGAGTGCGAGAAAGCGACGGAAGAGCGCCTGCGCGTTCACACCGACATCCCGAGGAGCGTTTGCAGGCCTTGCGCGGTACGCGAAGCCGCCGTCGCCGCAACCTGTAGCGCGATATCGGCGTGCGCGCGAGCGACGACCATCTCTTGCAAGCCACCGCTTCCCGCGGCAAATGCGGTTTCCGCATCCGACGCGCGGGCGAGCGCTTGCGACGCCGATTGCAAGAGCGTGCCGAAGGCGTGGGCCGCGGCGCCCGCATCGCCGCTCGGTTGCGCGATCGCGCGCGGCGCGAGATCGGGAACGATCGCCGAGACGATCACGAGCGACCGACTTCGAGCGTGCGCTCCGCGAGGCGTTTTCCGATATCGAAAAGCGAGGCATTCGATTCGTAACCGCGTTGCGCGTCGAGCGCGGCGATCAGTTCCGTGATCGCATCGGCGTTTTCCGCACCGGGGCGAACCGCGTAGGCGATGTCGTCTGTGCTGCTCTCGCCCACGTCACCGTCCTCGTCCGCGGTGTCGACGGCTCGCGCGAAGACGGCGGCGAGCCGGTGCTGCGGATGATCGGGCGTGCTCGCTTGGGCGAGTGCGATGTTCCGCGCCGCAAGATCGAGCGCGATGCGTTCGCGCGCCATGCCGTTCGCGGCCGCACCCAACAGATCGAACTCGCTCATTTCGCCACACTTTTCAGTTCGGCGAGCCGCGCGCGCACCGCGCCGAGCAGCGCATCGCTAAAGATCGCGGCACGCGCGACGGCGGCGGCGGCATGTTCTTTTGCCGGGGCGCGGACGGCTTCCATCGCACGTTGCGTGAGCCGATCGCGCGCGATGAGGGCGCTGCGTTCGATATCCATGCGCCCACGCTAGCGCCCATATTTTACCGTAGGATGAACGAATCGTGTCCGAGAGGAACACGGTCCGAGATGACGGACGGTCGCTCGCCTCCCGCGCCGCTCGACGAAGCGCGAATGTTGATCGCAAGCCTGCATGGGCGTACTGCCGATGCCGGCGCGATCGCGCGCCTCGCCGCGCTTCTCGATGCGGCGACGATCGAACAGACGGCGCTCGCGCATAAAGCGACGGCGAACAGTCGCGCGGGCGATCGCGAACGCCAACACGCGCTCATCCTCCGGCGCGTCGCGCAGATCGTCAACGCCTCCGTCGAACTCACGGTCGTCCTCCGATCGGTGCTCGACGTTGCGGTCGACGCGTTGCGCGCGCAGCGCGGCTTTCTCATGTTGGAAAATGAAGAAACACGGAAACTCGAAATCGTCGTCGAGCACAATATCGGCGACGACGACCGCCGCCTTTCCTCATCGATCGTCAACACGGTCTTTCGCACGGGCGAACTCGTCATCACGACGGATGCACAAAACGATCCGCGCTTCAGCGCGCAGAATTCGGTCCGTTCGCTCAACCTGCGCTCGATCGTCTGCGTGCCGCTGACCGTAAAAGAACGACGTATCGGCGTCGCATATTTGGACTCGCGCCTGCACCCCGACCTCTTCGGACTCCACGATCCCGAAATGCTCGAAGCGCTCGCGAACCAAGCGGCGCTCGCGATCGAGAACGCACGCCTGTTCGAAAAAGAGCGCGCGCGCCGGCGCGAGATTGCGCGCTTGGAGCGAACGCAAGCGGCGGTCTTGCGCGCGATCACGAGCGGGGTGATCACGCTCGATGCCGCAGCGCGCATCGCAACGTTTAACGAGGCCGCCGCCGCCACGTTCGGCATCGATCCGCGCGCGATGATCGGCAAACCCGCAAGCGCACTCGAAGCGCTGATGCCCGGCGTTACCGCGTTTCTCGCAAGCGAAGGCGGCGGGCTCGTCCCGATCGATATCGCGGCGCACCATCCGACACGCGGCGCCCTCGAACTCCAAGCGCGCATCGCATCGATGCAGATCGGCGAAGCGGAAGTCGGCGTCGCGATCGCGATCGCGGATCTCACGGAGCAGCGCGTGCTCGAGCGGCGCCACGTCGATCAGCTCGCGCGAAGCCGAAACATCGAGATCGCGTTTTCGCGCTACCTCGCGCCGCACGTCGTCGCTTCGCTGATGGCATCACCCGAGACCGTACGGCTCGGTGGCGAGCGCAGCGCCGCGACGGTGCTCTTCGCCGACATCAGCGGTTTTACGGGCATCGCTTCGCGCATGCAGGCCGAGGCCGTGGTCGAATTACTGAACGCCTATTTTCAAGAAACGGTAGAAACCGTGTTCCGCTTCGATGGCTTGCTCGACAAATTTTACGGCGACGGCCTGATGGCGGTCTTCGGACCGCCCCGCGCTCGCGCGGACGATGCGAATCGCGCCGTCCGTGCGGCGCTTGCGATGCGAAACGCGCTCGATGAAATCCGGCCGCGACTCGCGCGCCCGCTCGAGATGTCGATCGGGATCGCAAGCGGCGACGTCGTCGCGGGGCACATCGGCTCGGCCGAACGGATGGATTACACGGTGATCGGCGATGCGGTCAACCTCGCGCATCGCCTGCAAGGGGCGGCGATGCCGGGCGCGATCTACTGCGACGAGGAGACCTGGTCGCGCGCGGGGATCGCGATGCCGAACGAGCAGCTCAGCGCGCGCATCAAAGGACGCGACGACCTCGTGTCGATCTATCGCATTTGAATTGACGCACGGCGTCGCACTTGGTATATTCGGCGGACCGTGCCGCGCAAACCGTCGCCGATCTTTACCGATGCCGAACTCCGGCTGATGCGCGTCCTCTGGGAACGCGGGTCTTCCACGGTCGCCGACGTCTCGGCGAACGTTGTCGGCGAGCCCGTGATCGCGTTCAACACGGTGCAATCGACGTTGCGCACGCTCGAAGCCAAGGGTTACGTACGGCACACCGAGGCGAAGCGCGTCTTCGTCTATGAAGCGGCCGTCGGCCCGGAATGGGCGGCCGAGAAAGCCGTCGATCACATCGTGTCGCGCTTTTTCGATGGCATGGCCGGGAATCTGGCACTCGCGCTCGTGCGGGATGGAAATCTCGATGCGGCGACGCGGCAAAAGATCGCCGAACTGCTCCGCGACGACGAATCCTTGGTATGACGCTCGACGAGGTGCTTGCCGCGGCCGTCCAGGCCGTCGTCGGCGGGTCGGTCCTCGTTGCTTGCACGGCCCTCGCGTTGCGTTGCGCGCGCATAAGCGCCGCACGTCGCGGTGATATCTGGTTCGGCGTGCTGATTGCGATCGCGCTGCTGCCGATGCTCGACCGGGCCGCACGCCTCGTGCCCCATCCGCACGCGAGCGGTATCGCTCCCACCGGACTGCACGAAGCGACGATTCTCGCAAACGTGCATGTGCTCGTGCTCGTCGCGCTGGCACTCGGCCTCACGGCCTTCGGGGCGCTCGGCATGGTCGGCCTCTCCTATGTCGGGCTCGCGCGGCTCCGCGGAAGAACCCATGGCGCGCCGGATTTCGTGCGCGCTGATGCGGAAGCGGCCGCACGGACGATCGGTTTTCGGGGCGCCTTCGAAGTCCGCATCGGCACGGCATCGCACTCGCCGCTCTCGCTCGGCGTGCGTCGCCCGACGATCGTGCTCCCGACGAGCGCCCTCGCACTCGCGCGTCGCGAACGCGAGCTCGTCGTCATGCACGAGCTCGCGCATTTGCAGCGATACGATCCCCTTATCAACATGGCGACCCGAACGCTCCTCGCGCTTGCCGTTTACAATCCGGCCGCGTTTCTTGCCGCACGTGCGATCGGTCGCGATCGCGAGCTTGCGTGCGACGACGTCGTGATGGTGGCGACGGACGAGCGCCGCGCGTATGCGCGAGCGATCGCGCGCTACCTCGGCGTCGAACTCCGCCTGCCCGCAGCCGTGCTCGGCCTGCTCGCACAACCCGCGTTTGCGCTCAAGCGCATGGAGCACGTGCTGACCGGCGGCCGGGCCGCGTCGCCGTCGCGCGCGCGGCGCATCGCCCTCTCCGCCTGCGCCTGTGCAATGGCCGCCGTGCTCTTCCTGTGGTCGGATGCGAGCCCGCTCGTGCGCTTCGTCTTCCCGGCAACGCCGCAAATGCAGCCGCTCGCCCTGTCCTCGGGACCGCTCCGCCGGCTGGCACCGGCGATCGGTACGCTTTCGTTTGCCGCGGGTACGCCGAGCCGGCCCGCTGCCGTTCGGTTCGAATCGCTGGCTATCCCGAGGCTCGGCACGTCGCTCGGGCGCGTCGATACGCGCGGGCCGGTTCTCACCGAACCGACGCTCCCCGCACCGACGGTGCGCGTGCGCTACGCATCGATCGCCAGCACCGACGCCACGACCACGACGTTCGCACGGCCGCGCGGGATCGTGCTGCGCAACCTCACCGAAGTCATCGGCGATACCGGCACACCGGATCGCGCGCCACGCTCCCAAGCGGCGATCGTCGCCGATGCCCGGCCGCAGGCCGGAAATCGCGCCTTCGTTGCGAGCTTCGCGCGGCACGAGAATTTCCGCCCACCCGCGGTGTCCTTCGGCCTTTCGATCGGCGGCACGGAAACGTCGGCTGCCGCGATTGCGGTTGCGAGCACGATCCCGGCCGCCGGAAGCCATACTTCCGCGCTCTCGGCATCAGCCGGAAAGGCGATCGTCGCCGGCTTCCGCCGCAAATAGTCGAACGGCGTCGTAGCAGCCACGACCGAGCAACGAAAAGGCCCGCACCAAACCGGTGCGGGTCTTTTCGTGTGATCATTCGCCGAGCGGAGCCGCCGGAGCGGCACCGGTTCTAGCGCTTCGAGAACTGGAAGCGCTTGCGGGCGCGCTTACGACCGTATTTTTTCGATTCTTTTTCACGGGGGTCGCGCGTGAGCAGACCGTTACGACGGAGCGGCTCGCGGAGCGAGGCATCCATCTGCAAGAGTGCGCGGGCGATGCCGTGACGTACGGCGCCGGCCTGGCCCGCAACGCCGCCGCCGTGGGCTTTCACCGAAACGTCGAAACGTGTGAGGCTCTGGGTGACCTCGAGGGACTGGCGGACGATCTGCTTGAGGCTATCGCGACCGAAGTAATCTTCGATCGTGCGCTTGTTGATCGTGATGACGCCCTGGCCGAGCGCGAGAACCACGCGTGCGACGGATCGCTTACGGCGGCCGGTTCCCTGGAAGCTATCTTGCTGCGAATGCACGGAGATCCTTACTTCAACGACGCCGGCTGCTGCGCGCCGTGCGGATGGGCATCGCCCTGGTAGACCTTGAGGCGCGTGAGTTGGACGTCGCGCATGCGGTTCGTCGGCAACATCCCACGGACGGCGCGCTCGATGAGGCGCTCCGGATATTTCACGCGAACTTCTTGCGCCGTTTCCGTCTTCAGCCCGCCGGGGTAGCCGGTGTGACGATAGTAGACTTTCTGCGTCCACTTGTTGCCGCCGAGCTCGACCTTATCCGCGTTGATCACGACGACGCTGTCGCCGTTATCGATGTGCGGCGTCCAGGTGGGCTTCTTTTTCCCCGAAAGCGCTTGCGCGATCTTCACGGCGAGCGTCCCGAGGCGCTGCCCCTGGGCGTCCACAATGTACCAATCGTGCTTGGTTTCGGCGGTTTTTTGGCTGAAGGTACGCATCGAATTCCTGACGTTATGCCGCGCGGCTCGTGCCACTCGAGGGAAGCGAGCGCCACAAGCGCTCAAGCGATCGACGCCGGAGAAGAAACTCTTCGCGGCAACTACGGGATTATACGGACCCACGCGTCTGATGTCAAACGCCCAAGCGCCTTTCGGGCGGGCCTTAGCCGTCGAGCCGCGAGGTCGCGATCTCCCGAAGTGCGGCGGCATCGACGATCGCGAGCCCCTTGAGGCGGCTGCCGCGGACGTAACCGCGTCGCGCGAACTCGGCAAGCGCCGTCGAGCACGATTCGCGTGTCGTGCCGGCGAGGCGGGCGAGATCCTCTTGCGAGAGCGGAACGTCGATCCGCCACACCGCGTCAACGGCTTGCTTCCCGAAATTCTCACCGAGGTCGATCAGGGCGCCGGCGACGCGTGCCTCCACACCCGCGCGGCTGAACTCTTCGAGCTTCTTCTGCACGCGCGTCACGCGGCGCCCGAGATCGACGCCCATCCGTACGTAGATGGAGGGCTCGCGCGAAGCATGCTCCGTAAACCGCTCCGCCGAGACGAGCAAGATGTGCCCGTCGCTCAACGCCTCGGCACCGCTCTCGGCCGACCGTTCGCCGAACGCCGCGTTCGGAGCGAGCACGTCCCCGTGGCGGGCGAGAAAAAGCGTTACGTCGCGCGCGAACGCGGCGTTCCGGAATACGCGAAAGTAGCCCTCGACGACGATCGCGACGACGGGCCCATCGAGCGGCACGACCTCGCGGCGCTTGATCCGATCGACGCGGCCATCGGCCGCGAGGCGATCGATGTCGTCCTGCGTCAACCCATGCATCTCTTGTGCGTTTCGACCTGGGAACCCCGGATACCGTGGCGAACCCGGGTCTAAGTATGAACGTCGATGCTGCGGAGTTTCTCGAACTCTCCGAGGGGGACATCGACGCGTTGCCGTTCGGGCTCATCGCCGTCGACGAAGACGCGACGATCCGGCAGTACAACGCGTACGAATCGCGCATGGCGCGCATCCCGAAGGACCGCGTCATCGGGCGCAATTTCTTCCGCGACGTCGCACCCTGCGCGGCCGTGCAAGAATTTCAGGGCCGTTTCGAACGCTTCGTCGCCTCGGGTGGGCAGACGGCGGAATCGTTCGATTTCGTCTTCCGTTTCGCATTCGGTGCCCACCACGTGAACATCACCTTCGTGCGGAGCACGCGGGACCGGCAAATCAAGATCCTCGTAAATCGCTACGACGAGCAGTAGGAGCACCATGCAACCCGCCCGCCTCGCAATCTTCGCGGCCGTTCTCGGAGCCCTGATCTTTCTCGCGGGTCTCGCCGGGGCGATCCTCGCCCCAGATGTTACGAGCAAGATCGCGGCGGCGTCCGTCGCCGTCCTTGCGGCGGCAAGCGTCGCTTGCGCTTGGTTGATGCGTGGCGCAACCGGGGGCGCGGATACGCGCGCCGAGGATGCCGAGCGGGCCCTCGCGCTTGCCGAGGCCGCAGCGAAGAAAGCGCAGCTCGCCTATCCGGCACTCGCCGCCGCCTCAGGCGAAATCCTCGAAAAACAAGTAGCGCTCGCGACGACCCTCCGCGCGCAGGATGGCGCGATCAAGGGTACGCGTGCGGCTTCCGGGGTCGCGCAAAGCGAAGTGACGGCCGCCTCCGATTCGGCGATGACGTTACAACGAAGCGTCGTCGATTCATCCGCGGCGATCGAGGAGATGGTCAGTTCGATCCGGCTCGTGTCCGGCAATATCGGCAATCTCGCGGATACGGTAAACAGCGTGTCGTCCGCCATCGGCGAACTCGCCGTCTCGATCGGTCAGGTCGCAAACAACGCCCAGGAGGCGAACACGCTCTCGCTCCAGGCCGATACCAAAGCGCGCGACGGCGGCAAAGCGGTCGAACGGCTCGTGACCTCCACGCGCGAGATCGCCTCCGATATCGCGATGGTCGTCAAGAAGATGGAAGAACTCGGTTCGGCCTCGGAGCGCATCGGCAACATCGTCGAGGTCATCGACACGATCGCCGATCAAACGAATCTCCTCGCGCTCAACGCGGCGATCGAAGCCGCGCGCGCGGGCGAGCATGGCCGCGGCTTCGCCGTCGTTGCCGACGAAGTGCGGAAACTCGCCGAGAATTCGGCATCGTCGACCAAAGAAATCGGCATGCTGATCAAAGACATTCAAGCGAAGACCGAAGAGGTCGTACGCTCGACGACCGCCTCGGGTGCGAAGGCGACCGATGGATTGCAGATGGCGGACCTCGCGGGGCGTGCGATCGCCGATATTTCGAACGCCGTCGCGGAAGCGAGCCGGCTTATCGAGCAAATCTCGACCGCCGCGCGCGAACAGGCCGCGGGGTCGTCGGCGATCGTGAACTCGGTCGAGCAGATGAACATGCTCATGCGCGAAGCCGCGCGTTCGCTCGACGAGCAAGATACGTCGAACACGCAAATGATGCAGACGATCGCCGCGATGCAACGGCTCACGGATCAAGTAAACGCCGCGGTGCAGCGCCAGCGCAATGCGTACGATCAAATCGATCAGGCCGCGCGACAACTCGAAGCGGGCGCAACGCAATCGCTCGATGCGAATGCCGCGATCGAAAGCGCCGCGCGAGCGCTTCGCGAACGCGCCGTCACGCTCAACGGCGGCGTGATGCCATCGCGCGAGATCGCAAACGTCGACGGCGGCATGCCCTCGATGCAGCGCAGGTAGTCGCGCGCGATCTCAGCCGAGAGAGCCCGCGAGCGGTCGCTCGCGGAACGAGGTGAAATCGTCGTAGTGCACGCCGACGAGAGCGAGGCCGCAGGCCGGTGCCGCGTAGCCCGCTTGTTGCCGATCGCGGCTTGCGATGATGCGCGGGATGTCGTCGAGCGGCCGTAGCTCTTGCGCGATCTCGACGAGCGTGCCGACGGTATTACGGACCATCCGATGTAAGAAGCTATCGCCCGTGATGCGGATGCGGATCAGATCGCCCGCCGTTTCGTAATCGATCGAGCGAATCGTGCGGATCGTACCGCCGCGATCCGGTAACACGCCGCAAAACGCTACGAAATCGTGTTCGCCGAGCAAGTCTTCCGCAGCGCGCCGAAAACGCACGGGGTCGATCGGGCGATACACGTGATGCGCGATGCGCGCGAGATAGGCCGAACGCATCGGGCGATTGCAAATCAGATATTCGTAGATGCGGCGGCGCGCGTGATAGCGCGCATTCCAGCCATCGTTTACGACCGACGCCTCACGCACCGAGAGATCGTTCGGGAGCTTCGCGTTTGCGGCGAGCGCGATGCGCTCGACGGGAAAGGCGTAGCGGCTCCGCCACGACACCACTTGCCCGGTTGCGTGCACGCCTGCGTCCGTGCGCCCGGCACACGTCAATTTCACCGGATCGCGAAAGAGTTCGGTAAGTGCCGCTTCGAGGGTTCCGCAGACGTTGCGGTGTTTCGGCTGGAATTGCCAGCCGACGAAGTTCGTGCCGTCGTACTCGACGACGGCACGATACGTTCGGAGATCGTCGCCGTTCCCAGCGACGTCGTCGCTCTTACGCAGCGACGCGGTGCGGGACGGTGCGCTTCTCGTCGAGATCGAGAAGATCGGCCCAGGTCGTGATGTCGGTGCGCGAAGCATCGAGGCTGTTACGGAGGTTGAGGAAGTACGCTTCGCCTTCGCTGCCCGGTTCCGGCTTGTGCTGCACGAAGTGCGCGTTGAACGACGCGATTTCGTCGGCCGACTTCTTCGCGATGTGCTCGTGCGCGAACGCTTCGATTTCCGAATCGTCCTTCGCCGTCTTCACCTTATCGAGAAACGCTTCGTGATCGATCCCGAAGGCTTCGAAAAGAACCTTGTCCATCGGGCAGTTGTAGTGGTACTCGCCGATGTTGCCGTGCGCGAGGGCCTTTGCTTTGTCGATCGTGCGGCCGAGCATGACGACGCCTGCGACGTGGTCGTTGACGCTACGCGGAAAGGACGTGGTGAGATCCAATGACATGCTGACTCCTCATCGTTACGATGCGTGGGGGACGCCCGGTAGGACTCATCGCGGGTTGCGAGAGTTGCGCTTTCGGGATGCGTGGTTTGCGATGCGGGATCGTCCCCGGCCCGAGCATCGCCCCGATGGCGAAGAGCGCGAGTTCGCACGCGAGCGCGATCGTTGCGACGCGCCGGATAGGCTGCGCGGGCGCGATCGTCGCAGCGACGCTCGCCACGATTGCGAGCGGTAAATCGAAGAGCACGATCGGCACCCACTGCATCGCCTGTGCGAACACCGCGAGCGGTCCGCGCTGCGCCATGGTGCCGGCGGCGAAAAAGACGGGAGCGACGGCAAGCGCGAGGGCGACGAGTACGGCGCGCGGCGCATCGGCCTCCACGCGCGCGAGCAGCGTGCGCGGAGGCGGCAGATTCACCCTTGCGGGCGTTGCAACGGAAAGAGCAGCACGTCGCGAATCGATTGGTTGTTCGTCAGCAGCATCACGAGGCGATCGACGCCGATGCCGATTCCGGCGGTCGGCGGCATCCCGTACTCGAGCGAGGTCACGAAATCCCAATCCGGCGGCGGCACTTCGTCGTCGCCCGCCGCGCGTTCCGCGATCTGCAATTCGAAGCGTTGCCGCTGATCGTCCGGGTCGTTGAGCTCCGTGAACGCGTTCGACATCTCCATCTGCGCGGCGAAGAGCTCGTAGCGTTCGGTGAGTTCGAGATCGTCCGCCATCCGTTTCGCGAGCGGCGAGATCACGACGGGCAGGCCGTACACGAACGTCGGCTGCGTGAGATGCGGCTCGACGACGCGTTCGAAGATCTTGTCGAGCGCGTGCGCGTGCGTCGGCGATTTCGGGACGCCGAGACGCGCGAGCACCGCCTGCGCGTTCGCGAAATCCATCACGTCCGCGCGTTCGAGGCCGCCGAATTGCTTCATCGCTTCGAGATAACCGATGCGGCGGAAGGGCAGCGCGAACGAGAGCGTGTCCTCACCGTACACGCAGCTCTCCGAGCCATGCACCATCCGCACGAGATGCGCGATCAGCTGCTCGTTGAATTCCATCATCTCGTGCACGGACCAGTAGGCCGCGTACAGTTCGAGCATTGTGAATTCGGGGTTGTGCGTGGCGTCGATGCCCTCGTTGCGGAACGTGCGGCCGACTTCGTACACGCGCTCCATGCCGCCGACGATGAGGCGCTTGAGATTGAGCTCCGTCGCGATGCGTAAGTTGAGCGGGATGTCGAGCGCGTTATGGTGCGTCTTGAACGGGCGCGCGGCGGCGCCACCGGCGACGTGCACGAGCGTCGGCGTTTCGCACTCGTAGAAGCCGCGGTCGTCGCAGAAACGGCGCATCTCGGAGACGATCCGCGAGCGTGCGAACATCACGTCGCGCACGTTCGGATTCATGATGAGATCGACGTAACGCTGGCGATAGCGCTTCTCGATATCGGTCAGCCCGTGCCACTTATCGGGGAGCGGCCGCAGCGATTTTGAGAGCACTTCGAAGGCGCGAACGCGCAGCGTCAGCTCGCCCATCTTCGAGCGGAACATCTCGCCCGAGACGCCGATCACATCGCCGCGCTCGACGTCTTTGAAGATCGCGAAGGCGTCGTCGCCGACGTTTTGCGGGCGCACGAAGATCTGCATCCGT
Source organism: Armatimonadota bacterium (assembly GCA_037441145.1). Taxonomy (GTDB): domain Bacteria; phylum Vulcanimicrobiota; class Vulcanimicrobiia; order Vulcanimicrobiales; family Vulcanimicrobiaceae; genus JBBISR01. The sequence goes on along the minus strand of JBBISR010000008.1, from coordinate 14,359 downwards.
CCCGTGCGATCCATGACGTCCGCGAAGATCGCCTTTCCTTGCCCGCGCACGGACATGAGACGGCCGGCAAACGCGTGCGTTGCGGCTTCTTCGTGCTCCGCTCCGGGTTCGAGGTGCGCGTAATCGGTCGCGAGTTTGGCGGCGGTCGTGGTTACGGAATAGCGCGTAGCGGCGAACGGATCGATGCCGCGCGAACGCAGCGCGGCGAGGTTGTCACGCCTCGCCGCAATCAGTTCCGCTTCGCGCTTCCCGAGATCGTCGGGTTGCACGGTCTTAGCTTGCTTTCTTGACCTTGGTGACTTTGTTGATCGCGTCGACCTTGTACTGCACCGTGCCGCGCGGCGTGACGACGTCGATCGTCGCGCCCTTCTTCTGCCCCATCAGCGCTTTGCCGAGCGGGGATTCATTCGAGAGGCGGTTGTTGCGCGGATCGGATTCGGTCGAGCCCACGATCGTGAACTCGTGCGCCGTGCCCGTCTTCACTTCTTTGACCTTGACGGTAGCGCCGAGATGGACGGCATCGGCCACAAAATCGCTCTCGTCGATGATGCGCGCATTGCGAATCTTCATCTCGAGTTCGAGAACGCGGCCTTCGACGAACGCTTGCTCTTGCTTCGCGTCTTCGTATTCCGCGTTTTCGCTGATATCGCCGAACTCTTTCGCCTGCCGGATGCGTTCGTTGATTTCTTTGCGATGAACGGTCTTGAGCTCGTCCAGCTCGTCTTCAAGTTTCTGTAGACCCTCTTTCGTGAGAAGGATCTCTTTCTCGTTCAATTGCGACTCCTCGAGCGCGATCCGCGAGGCCGCAATGGACCGCAGAAACGTAGCGCGCACTTTTCCGATTGGGCCACACTTTACCCTGTTTGGATGCGATGCAAGCGTCGCCCGGCAACGATCGCAAACGGCAAGCCGGCGAGCGCTGCGGCGATGATGAAGGTGCGGCTCGGGCCGTCCGGCTTGAGCGCCGCGATCGCGAGCACCGGGGCGAGCACGAGGCAGCCGACGAGCGGCAGAGTGAAACCCCAGAAGCGATCCGCACCGCGACTCGTGCGGAAGGTCGCCACCGCAGCCGCCGAGCTCTGCAAGAAGAGCAGCCCGATGAAGACCGACGTCGCACCGAGGATGACGTCGAAAGCCGCCTTGGCCGAGGGCGAGACGGCCGTCGCAACCGCACCCGCAACCCCGAGTGCGGCAATCGTCGCCACCGCTGTGACCGGCTCGTCGCGCCGGTCGAGTTTACCGAGTGCGGCGGGCAGTAGGCCATCGCGGCCCATCGCATAGACGCTCCGCGAGAGATACACGAGCGTCGTCTGCAGCGTGCTCGCGATCGAGACGAGCACGGTGATCGCGAGCGCGAGGCTCCAGCCACCGCCGAGCGAGCTGCCGACGAACGCGAGCGCATCGTTCGTGTGTGCGACGAACGCATCGACCGTTCCGAGGCGCAGATATGCCGCGCTACATACGACGAGCAAGACCATCGTGACGATGAGCCCCGCGAAGCCACCGTTCCCGGGCGTATCGCTCGTGCCGTGCGCCTCTTCCGCGGTCGAGGCGGAGACTTCCCAGCCATCGGCGAGCCACACGCCCACGGCGAGCGCGGCGGCGAGGCTCGCGATGCTTGCAGTTAGGCCACCGGATGCGGCCGGGATCGCGCTTGCCGTTGCAGCGTGCGCGACGGGTTCGCGCAGCGCGGCGAGCAGCGATGTGGCACCGAGCACGACGAATTCGGCGACGAGAAGCCCCGCCGCCACGAACGCCGTGGGGCGCAAGCCGACGACGAGCAGGCCGCTCGCCGCGAGAATCCACACCACGGCGATCAGCGCGGTCATGCGAGCATCGCCCGCGAGGCGCGGCGCGAGCAAATCGAGGGTATACGTCGCCGCGGGCAACGCGGTCGCGAGCACCGCAAAGACGTTCGCAACGAGGAGCGTCCATGCGGCATACGCTCCCGCCGTCGGTCCGAACGCGTGGCCGACCCACGTATACGAAGAACCGGCATTCGGGTGGCGCCGCCCCAGCAGCCGGTATCCGCCCGCGATGCACGCCATCAAGAGCGCGATCGCAACGAGGATCGCGGGCGTCGCGCCGCCGGCCGCGGCGACGATCGGCCCGAGCGTCGTCGCGAGCGAAAACGCGGGCGCCATGGACGCCGACGCAAGAAACAGCAAGTCTCGAAGCGAGAGCACGCGCCGCATGTTATGCGCCGGTTCCGCGCGGCGAACTCGGGCTCCCATGATTCGCATGGTGCGAGCAGCGCTAGTTTGCGGTGTTTCGCCGCACCTTCGCTGGTTCGAACGGCAACGTGCGTCGCATAAACCCATCAAAAAGAGGGACGGTGAACGCGGTATCGCCATGAGCGGGGCTGTAGACCATGCCTTTTCGGATAAGATTCGATCTGATCGGCGCGACGCTTATGACGGATGCGCCATACGCAGCCGCTATGTCGCCGGAACGATGCGGGCCTGGCCCGAGCTCGGACATTGCGCGGAGGTACCTTCGCTCGGTTGGAGTGAGGCGATCCAATCGAACGGAAAAAAAGCTCTTATCGAGTTTTGCTTGCACGATCGGGTGCACGGCGTTGACAACGGTTACCTCGATCGGCGAGCGCTCCGCGGCATTCCAGACCTCATAAGACCACTCTTGAATGAAGTACGGATATCCCTCAGTCACCTCGACCATCGACGTTAGTGCTTCATCGGAGAAAACGACGTCCATGGCGTTCGCCGGTTCGGCGATCGCACGACGAGCGTCAGCGACATCTAACGAGCGAATTCTCGGGAAATCAAATAATCGCTCTGCATAAGATTTCGCGTTTCCGGCAAGCATCGGGAGTGCCGGTAGCCCGGTCCCAACGAGCATTACTGGCAAGCCGAGCTGCGTTGTCCGATGAATCCCGGAAATGACGCCCGCGAACTCTTCTTCCGAGAGATATTGGACTTCGTCGATTGCGATGACTACGGCTGTCGACCGCTCACGCGCTGCGCTTCCAACCGCTTCAAAAAGGTCCGTGACATCCTCCGAAAAGAGCCCTGAGTCGGCAACCCCCTCAATTGCAGCACCGGAGAACGCGACGCTGGCCGCTCCATCAAGACCGATCGTCAGGCTAAAACTTCTGAGTATTCCCATCGCATTTCGAATAACCGCCGAAACCGGCCCCCCTCGGTCGAGATCGGCCAACACCTTACGTAGCTGCGACGCGAGAATGAGTCGGAACGTAGCGGTTTCAGGCGCCTCGATGAAGGCGACTTTACAACCGCGCTCCTGTGCGTTAAAAACGAACTTATTCAGGAGTACCGTTTTACCGACGCCTCGGAGGCCGATCGGCATCAGGCTTTTTCCCGGAGCACCTCGCATCGTGCGCGCGAGCGAGATGTCGAAGCTTCGGAGTAGCTCTTCGCGACCGATGAAATTCGGTGGCTCGGTACCCGCGCCGGGATTGTAAGGGTTCATCACGGGATCCAACAGAAGCGACCTTATGAATCTTAGCAAACTTAACCCAGTTTATCATGTTTCTCGATAAAATCAATAAGACGCGAGAAGAGTCGCTCGTTTAGAGGCTCGCTTCCGTCGCGCCGCGCCGTAAGAGCGAGTGTCGGAAACCATAGAGCGCGTAGACGGCGAGGCCGACCGAAAACCACACGACGAAGCGCAGCCACGTCCAGCCCGAGAGCCCGCCGACCATGAGAAACACGCACATCGCCGCGCCGAGCGTTCCAGTAGCGTACACGAGCGGCGCGCGGAACGGGCGCTTCGCGTTCGGTTGCGTACGACGCAACACCATCACGCCGACGCACACGATCGCGAACGCCGAGAGCGTGCCGATGTTCACGAGTTTGAGCAATTCGTCGAGCGGTACGATCCCCGCGAGAAACGCGATGACGACGCCGGTGACGAGCGTGGTCGTAAACGGCGTGCGCGTGCGCGCGTTCACGCGCGAGATCGCGGGCGGTAACATTCCGTCTTTCGCCATAACGTAAAAGATGCGGATCTGCCCGAGGAGCGAGGTCAGCATGACCGTCGTCGTGCCCGCGAACGCCCCGGCGAACAAGATCGCAACGAGCCACGGCGCGTTGCCCGCGTGCTTCACGGCATCCGCCATCCCCGCATTCGGATCGATCGCCTTCCACGGCACGGTTCCCGCCGTTACATACGCGATCGCGAAATACATCGCGATGCCGATGGCGAGTGCGGCGAGTACCGCGCGCGGAACGTCGCGCGCGGGGTTCTTCGCTTCTTCCGATGCGACCGTCACGGTATCGAACCCGATATACGCAAAGAACACGAGCGCGGCACCGTTCACGATGCCGCCGAAGCCGGTCGGTGCGAACGGATGAAACGCTCCGGGGACTACGGCCGACGCAAGCGCGGCGACGAACACGAGGATCGCGACGACCTGGACCACCACGAGCAACCCGTTGATCGACGCCGATTCGCGGATGCCGATCGCGAGCGTGAGTGCGAGCGCGAGCACGACGCCGATCGCACAAACGTCGACCTGCGTGTGCGCGAGATCGATGCCGCCGCCCGTCGCAAAAGCCAGATGCGCGGTCTGCGCCCACTTCGGTAACGTCACGCCGAAATTCGCGAGAAACGCTTGCACGTATCCCGACCACGATGCGGCAACCGGCGCGACGCTGATCCCGTATTCGAGAATCAAATCCCAACCGATGATCCATGCGACGAACTCGCCGAGCGTTGCGTACGCGTACGTATATGCAGAACCCGCAACCGGAACCATCGCGGCGAATTCCGCATAGCACAGCGCGACGAACACGCACGCGAGCGCCGAGAGCGCGAACGAAACGAGCACGCCCGGCCCCGCCGTCTGCACGCCGAGCCCGATCGTCGTGAAGATACCGCCGAGCATCGTGCCGAGGCCCACGGCGATCAACCCCCATACGCCGAGCACGCGCCGGAGCGGCGGGCCGCTCGTCTCGCGCAACCGGTCGTGGGGTTGCACGGCGAGAAGCCGTTCGCGGAGGGTCATGCGGTAACGAGATCGACGACGCGCGGGCGCAGCGCGAGCCGCGATAGGACTTCCGCATAATCCGCTTCGGTCAGCATGTCCGCGCGTTTGCCGAGGATCGCGAGCAACGCCGCTTCGATGACGTTCGTGCCGAACGAACGCCCGTTGAAATCGGGCGTCGTCGTGATGAGGCGCGCAACGCCGCGCTCGCGGAGTTCCGCGATGTCGCGCGCCGTAAGCGTATTCGTCAACACGGTCTTGCCATCGAGTCGCGCGGGCATGAACGCGCGCAAGAAGTGGAAATCGCCCGCGATGATTTCGGCTTCGTCGTAATACTGCGGATACTTCGACACGGGCGGGCGATCTTGTTTGGCACCCGTGGGGTAGAAAAACTGGAACGGCAATTTGCACGCATCAGGAAGATAGCGTTCGGCGAGCGCCTCGAATTCCGCGATCTCGCGCACCGGCTTATCGAGGTCGAGTGCGAAGATAAAATCGCCGAAGAGCACATCCGCACCCGCGGCGACGAGTGCTTGCGCCATCCCGAAACGATCGAGCGCGCTCACCATCAGCACTCTCGTGCCGGCGAGTACGATGCCGAGCTCGCGCTGCATGAACGCGACGGCCTCGCGTTCGAGCGTGTTCTTCAGCCCGCTTCCATCGGCGATCGGCGTGATCTTCGCCGCTTCGAGCAGCTTGACGCCGTCGCGCACGGCGAAGCGCTTGGAACCCGCATACAGATAGACGTCGATCCCCCCGAGGCCGATCGCATCGACCGTTCCATCGAGCTCGCCGACGCGCGCGAGCGCCGCCTTGAGCGAACCGTTCGTGCCCTCGCGCGAGACGGCGAACCGCTCGCCGAGCAACGTCACTTCCGTCGCATGATCGCGCGACGACGAGCCGAGCGAGACCGAGACGACGCGCTTCATGCGGTCATCCGCGATGCGGCGCGCGCGGCGATCGCGGCGGCACGCCGTTGCGCGATCTCGTCGCTTCCGATCGCACGATCGAACGCCCGCATATCCGCAAGTTCGAAGCCGAGCCGCGTGGCGGAAGCATCGATCGCGCGTACTTTCGCAAGATCGATACCACGGCCGAGGGTGTAGGATTCGTTGCGCTCTTCGAGCGCGAGCACCATCGTCTCCGACATGCAAGCGAGCGCCGTACCGCGCGGGAGCGCGAGATCGAAATCGGTACCCCGTTCGCGCATCCGCTCCCAGCGCATCGCGCCCGGCACGCGTAAGTTGCCGCCCTCGATCACGAGCACGTCCGGGCGTTCGCGTGCGATCTCGCGGCTCACGTCGTGCGGCAAGGACACCTCGCACACGACCGCGCCCGGTTGCAGCATCGGCGCGCCGATGAGTTCTTGCGTCGACGACGTTGCCGTGAGGACGAGTTGCGCGCGGGCGACCGCGCTTGCGAGATCGGTCGTCACCTCGAACGCGCACGGGATCTCGTGTGAGAGGCGTTCGTGCAACGTTGCGAGGCGCGTCGCATTGCGTCCGACGCCGATCACGCGCGCCACGTGCGGTGCGAGCAGTGCGACGCATGCCGAACCGATCGAGCCCGTCGCGCCGACGACGACGGCGGTCGCGTTCGCGAGATCGACATCCATCTCGCGCGCACCACGTAACAGGCTCCGTACCGCAACCGCGATCGTGAGCGAATTCCCAGTCGTGACCGGGATGCCGACGCGCGAAGCGACGGTCACGCCCGCGTCGCCGACGACACCGGAAAACGCCCCGAGCCCGGCGACCGTCGCGCCGAGGGATTCGCCGATGCGGATCGCCCCGACGATGCGTTCGTACACGGCCTCGCGCGGGAGCGCGAGCATCTCCTCGGGCATGAGCGGCGCGCAAACGAACCAGCCTTCGGTTTCGCGCCCGTCGAGCGCGCGCACCCCGGTCACGTGGGCAACGGCATACGGCGGCATCCATTCGAGAATCTTGCGCACGAGCGGGCGGCCTTTGCCCGCGGCACCGGGTTCGTACCGTACGACGTCCTCGAACGAAAGCGGATGCACCACGAAGCAAAAGCGCGTCACCACGGCATCTTCGCCGTGCGGGAGAGGTCCGGCCTGGATTACGCGAAGGCGCAAGCCATGCAGGACACCTCCGTACTACCAAACGTCGACGAATTGCTGCGCATCCCCGCGCCCGCGCCGGGCGTGCTCGGCCTCGCCGCCGACGGCACGAATCTCTGGATCGGCTCGATCGAACTCGGCCGCATCTACGGGTTCGACACCGAGCACGGTACGGTATTCGAAGAAAACGCCATACCCGGCAGACCGATCGGGATGTGCGTGACGGGCGACGCGCTCCGCGTGGTGACGAGCGAGAACGGCGACGACGACAATCGCTTCATCCGCCGGTACGTCATGGGCAAAGGCATGAAAGAGCACGAGCGCTTTCCGTGCCCGGACGACACGGGATCGTTCCTCGCCTACGACGGCGACGTGCTCTATCTCACGCAGAAACACCTGATGCGCATTTGCGTCCTCACGCCCGAGATGACGTACGAGCGGACGATCGACGTCGGGATGCCGAACCACGGCGTCTGCGTGATCGATGGCGTGTTCTACCTGAATTGCTCGCTCGGCAACGATTCGGGCGATCACCGTTTGCGAACCGTCGACGCCCGCGGCGCGACGCCGATCGTCAAGGACGTCGCGCGTTTCCCGTTTCGCACGCGCGCGCTTGCGTATGACGGCACGCGGCTGTGGGTAACCGACCATATGACGAACGAACTCGTCGCGATCTCCCGACCGCACTAACGATGGACGCGCTACCCGAAGAGGCGCTAGCGCTCGTACGGAGCATCGAGGCGCGTCTCGAAGAGGCGGAATCGCTCGACCTCGCAGCCCACGGTGGTGACGATGCTTTCGTGATCGCGGAAACGCGGAAGCGGTATCTTCCCGACACGTTACGCGCGTACGCCGCCGTGCCGACGGAAGCGCGTGCATATCCGGGCTTCGACGGCCGGACGCCGCGCGATCACCTTCGCGAACAGTTGACCGCGCTCGATGCGGCCGTCGCCGCGCGCATCGAAGCCGTCGCGCGCACGCAACACGACGCGCTCGCGGCAAATGGCGCGTTTCTGCGCGAACGGCTCGGCGATGCACCTGCAGTCACACCGGTGACGACGACCGGGACATCGTCGCCGACCGTACTCATCCGTACGCTCTTCGACATGGATCGCACGATCGTCGATGCGCGCGCCGCGCTCACGGCGATCGGCGAACGGCTCGCGCGCGCCTTTCCACAAATCGTGCAAGTGCAGCGCGGCGGATTTCTCGGGCGCGGCCCGATCGAACGCATCGCGCTCGACGTACCCGTCGGCACGGGAACACTGCGGTACGCGCTCGCCGCCGATCGAACCGGCCTTAGCCCGAGCGTGGCGAAAGTGGTGCGCGGCGTAACTCTGCGAACCGAGCCGTGTACCTTCGATGACTGGACCGAGGCGCTCTACGAAGATCTCGGTGCCTATGCCGAACGCGATACGCGCGCGCGCGAAACGCTCGCCCGCGTCTTCTCCTAACCGCACTACAAGCCACGAATCGAGCGACGGATGAGCTTCTTCGGCCTCGGCGGCAAAGCGCCGCAACAGCGCATGGACACGACCGAATCCGGCGTCCCGAATAGCGCGATCCGGCGCCTCCGGCGCATGGCGGGCGCGGGCGGCGAGAAACCGCTTTGGACGAGCGACCTCTCCGTCAGCGAATTCGTCTTGCTCAAACAGGCGGGAGTCGAGCCGCTCGGCCTCGTGATGGGAAGCTCGATCTATCACATCGGCTTTCAGATGGCGAACTACTACGCGAACCAAGAGCTCGATTATCTCTCGCAAGCGATGTACGAAGCGCGTGAGCTCGCGATGACGCGCATGGAAGAAGAAGCGCACGTGCTCGGCGCCGATGGCGTCGTCGGCGTGCGCATCGAGGTCGGAAGCTACGACTGGGCCGAAAATCTCGCGGAGTTCGTCGCGATCGGCACGGCCGTCAAAGCACCGGCGGGCGAAGATCATCGGACGATCCACCAGCGCCCGTTCACGAGCGATCTCTCGGCGCAAGATTTCTACAAGCTGTACACCATCGGCTACGTACCCGCCGAACTCGTGCTCGGAAATTGCGTCTATCACGTCGCCCATCGCGGCCTCGGCCAGCAGATAATGCAGATGGGCGTCAATACCGAAATGCCGAATTACACGCAGGCGTTATACGAGGCGCGCGAGCTCGCGATGTCACGCATGCAGGACGAAGCGGAGCGTCTCGGCGCGGCCGGCATCGTAGGCATGAACATCATCGAGAAATCGCACGGATGGGGCACGCACGTGATCGAGTTTCTCGCGATCGGAACCGCGATCGTGCCGCGCAAAGGCTTCGCACACGACGTCAAGCTCCCACCGCCGTCGTTTCAAGTCGGCCTCGACGATTGAGGCGCGCGTCGTCGCGCGGAGCGGCCGTACCGGCTTTCGTTTCTGCTGCGGTCGCAACCATACTCGCCGCGGCGTGTCTCGGCGCTTCCCCGATTCCGGAACCGGCCGAGCACTTTCTGATCCGCGTCGAGGTGACGACGCCGATGTCGCGCGAAACGCGGCGACTCACCGTCGCAAGCGGCGCGGCCTATCGGCTCGAACGCATTACCACAGACGGCAGACTCGCAAAATCGTGTCGTCGCCCCGTCGGCTCCCTGCAGCGATCGCTCGCGCTCGCGAAAGCGGATGCCACGGCTGAAAACGAGCATTGGAACCCGCACTATGGGCTCGGCAACGCGCCGACCGACGAGCGCTTCTCGATTACGATGCGCGATACGACCAGGCATCGCGAACGCACGACCGTGATCGACGACCCGACGACCGTACCGGCAAATGCGATGCCGGCCGGCCTTCGGGCACTCGTCAACGAGCTCGGACGCTACGTCCGCAGCTGCTAGGCTATTTGCCCGCCGGCCCCTGGACGACGCGTACGAAACCGGTCGGGCGGATGTACTTCGCCATCGCCGCGCGGATTTGTTCGGGCGTCGTGCTGAGGATCAATCCCGCCGTGATGTACGCGCGATCGAGCGGTTCCTCGTTCACGGCGTATCCGAGGAGTTGATTCGCAAGGCCGCTGTAGGATTCGGTCCGCAACGGAACTTCGCCGAGAACCAGCGCCTTCGCGCGCGTCACGCGGTCGAGCGGTAACGCCTGTTTCTGTAAGGCGAGAAGATCGTCGCGCACGAGTTTTTCGGCACGCGCGACGTTCTTCGGATCGGCGCCGTATGTGACTTCGAACGTCGAACGCGTCTTGCCGAAGCTCATATCCGAACCGACGTTATACACGTAACCGTGCAGTTCGCGTAGGTCGTGGTAGAGGAGGGAGGCGTAGAAACCACCGGAGAGCACCGCGTTTGCGAGCTGCAGCGGCGCGTACGCCGGATTGCTGCGCGTCACGGGGATCGTCTGCGCGAGCGTCACGTCGGATTGGATCCGCCCGACTGCGGGGATCGTTGCGGCGCTTACGGGATTCGGACCGACGGGTGCGGCTTCGGTTTCCGGCTTCGGCCCGACGGCTTTCCAGCTCCCGAACGCCTTTTCGAATGCGGCTTTCGCATGCTCGGGCGTGATGTCGCCGACGACGACGAACGTCGTTTGATCCGGACGATAGACGGAGGCGTAGTACGCTTTCACATCGTCGAGCGTGACGCTCTTCGCGCTTGCCGGCGTTGCGTAACGCTGGGTCGGATCGTTTGCCGGATAAAGCCCTTTCGACAACGCGATCTGCGCCATGAAATCCGGGCTCTTGAGCGTCCCTTCGAGCGAGCCGACTTCTTGTTGTTGGACGATCGCGAACGCAGCCGCGGGAAGCGCCGGGTGGAGTTCGACATCGGCGAGCAACTCGACGCCACGGTCGAAGTTCTCGGTGGTCACGCCGAGCGACATACCGGTTCCCGCGCCGACGTTCGCCGCAATTTTATCGGTTTCCGCGGCAAAGGCGAGCCGATCGTACGTCGTCGTTCCGAAATTAAACAAACCGGAAAGAATCGCATCGACACCTTCTTTACCCGGCGGCTCTTGCAGATCCGTATTGTTCTTAATGCTGCCGCGCACGACGACCGTGTGCGTGATCGACTCGGGTTGCACGACGAGCTTGATGCCGTTCGAGAGCGTCATCGCGACGGGCGAGATGGTCTTCTCCGGGACCTTCAGGTTTGCGAGGACGCCTTTGGCGAATGCGGGCAAGCCCGTGTGCTCGGTCGGCACGACGGTGTTGTCTTCGGAGGCTTTGCCCTGGCCCGTGCCCTGCAGCGCTTCCTTCGGCGTCGCGATCGCGACCGTCGCCGTCGTGTTGTCGTAGTACGTGCGTAAGACGCGATTCACGTCGTCGACGGTTACCGCTTGCAGCGCGGCGAGATTCTGATCGGGCGTGCGGCCTTGAACCGCGAGCGCCTCGCTCCACTGCGTCGCGAGCCCCTGGACCGAATTGCCGGCAAACTGCGCGGCCGCGACTTCGCGACGTTTCGCCGCTTCCACGAGCGCGGGCGGAATGCCGTCGACCTTGAGTTTTTCGATGACGGCTTTCACGTCCGCGATGCCGTCCTCACCCTTCTTGCCATAGGTAAGCGCGGAGCCGACGAGCGTCAACCCCGCTTTCGGATAGGTTTCCGATTGCGCGAAGGTCTGCAGCGCCTTGCCCGTTGCGACGAGATCGAAGAGTGCGCCGCGCTGGCTGTTGAGCGTATCGTTGAGGATCGACGATGCGGCGTAATCCGGGCTATCGTAACCCGGGACGCGATAGCCGAGGAACGCGATCGGTACCGCGATCTCGCTGTCTTCGGTATACGTCGCGGCCGTCAGCGGCTGCAAGTTGACCGGCGTACGCGGTGGCAGCGGCTTTGCGGGAATCGTTTCGAACAGCGCGCGCACTTTCGCGATCGTCGCTTGCGGATCGACGTTTCCGGCGATCACATAGATAGCGTTATTCGGATGGTACCACTTATCGTAGAACGTCTTGAGATCGGTCGCCGTGATCTTCTTGAAGCTCGCAACGGTGCCGAGCCCGGCGTTCGCATATGGCGTGCCGGCCATGATGTGCGCCTGCATCTTGTCGAAGAGGCGGTACGTTGCGCCGCTGTTATCGCGCGTAACTTCTTGCGTGATCGCGCCGCGTTCCTGATCCCAAAGCTTCTGCGTATCGAGAATATCGTGCGCGCGCGCGGCTTCGAGGTTGAGCGCGATATCGAGATACTGGTTCGGCATCTCGTAGAAATACTGCGTGACTTGCCCCTGCGTATCCGCGTTGAATGCGCCACCCGTGATCGCGGTCGTATCCGAGGATTGCGAGGCCGAGAGCGTCTTCGAACCGCGGAACATCATGTGCTCTTGCGCGTGCGCGAGCCCGACGATCGGCTCTTCGTTCGAACCGGTCAGGTAATTGAGCCACGTCGATACGACGGGGGCGAGTTTGTCCTGAAGCACGACGACTTGTAAGCCGTTTTTGAGCGTGGTTCGCGTGACGGTCACCGCGCCCGGCGAAGGCGCCGACTGTGCGAGCGCACCCGAGCTCGTCGCAAGAAAGGCGGCTGCGAGCAATGCCGCACCACCGCGGAAAAGAGCGATCACGATGCCTCCCGGCAAGCGGTAAAAAGCGATACGGTTTCTCTGGCAGAGTACGTTCGGGCCCCTGATTTTGTTTCCCGAAGGTACATCCTCGGAAGGCAAGCGCCGTAGGCACCGAATCGGACGTGCCCTCTTTGACGCCGTGGGAGCACTGGCCCGACACGCGCGATCGTGCATCGCGCGCCTCTTACCGTCGCGATACGACCGAGCCGGAACCCGCGTGTGTGGAGCAGGTGACGATGCCTGCTTTTGGCTAATGCCCTCCCCGGGATACGCTGAAGGCGCGTCCTTTCGACGTTCCAGCTCAAGCGAAATTACGGGTGCGTTTCTCCGCGCGAAGGACGGTCTTCATGTTTTCGATTTCTGCGAAGCTCACGGGTGGCTTCGTCGCCGTGTCGGCGTCCGCACTCGTTCTCGCCTTGCAGGCATGCGGTGGCGGGGGTGGCGGGTCGGGCTCCGCGGTCGCGCCCACGACCTCGACGCCGGCAACCGCGACGCCCATTGCGACGGCGACCCCAACGACGGCGCCACCGACCAGCACGCCAACCCCCGTCGCGTCGGTCACCCCAGGCCCGGTAACGGCATCATGGGCCGGCATCAACGGCTATAACGCAACGTCCCCACCGAATTTCGTTCCAACGTTCGCGGCGCCGCTTTCGAGCGGTTTTGTTGGCGAGAACGGCCCGCCGATTGTCTTTACAGCTATTGGCCAGACCGTTCATGTGACGATTACACAAGCAAATAGTTTGGGTACAACACCGTCATCTGTAGGTGTAGTTTGCAACAGCGTAGTGGGAACTCTCGCCGTTGCAAATGCGATCAACGGTCCAACTAGTGGAGGGTTCGACCTTTCCCTGGCAAAGACAACAGCGGCGAGCTCAGTTTGTAACGTCCAGATAACGGGGTCAATTGGGTTCAACTTCGGAAATTATTTTGGTAGTTTCGAGGTACTGAATGTGAATGGCCCCTAAATCAGGACCCAATTTGGACAAACGGAGTTCGGAACGCTGACGGTTTTATTAGTTTTTGCAAGCTGTGCGCTATGGGGCCATAGACCCTCGTCGAATACGTACACTTGAATCGCATTCGGATCTGGTTGAGCTTGCGATGTCGCACTCGATACAAAGCAGTCGCTCCATGTTTCTTCGGCGTCCTGTGAAAAAATATCGACGAGGGTTGGTTTGATGACCGGGCGAGGTGTTGCGGTAGTTCCGCCGCCACCGTTTCCGCCCGCGAGGATCGTCGTGCAAGCGCTATTGCCCGGAGCCGAGCCGAAATCGGTACACTCGCCTGGATAGGCATTTGCACCCTGATTTCCGGTCGTTACCGCCGAGTCCGGCGCGCCGAATTGCACGAGGGAGCAATCCGCGATCGTGAATTGCGCGCTCGGCTGGCAGTAATACGAGCCCGAAGGGAGCTTGCAGATCGGCTGCGATCCGGCTTTGCACTGTGCTGCCGCAGTTTGATCCGCAGGCGCGGTCGGGTTCTGATCGAAGCGTACCGCCGCGCTTCCCCCGAGCAGGTAGTCGTACTGGCCGCACGAGATGCCCGTGGAAACGTAGTCGTTGTTGTTGACCCGCATCGCCGCGCCGATCCGATCGAGCGGGATCGATTGCGAGCACACCGCATCGGCAATCGTAACGAGCACGTTCTTCGCGCCGGTCGAGCCCGGGCCGTTCGCACCCTCGTCGCTCACGTGCAGCGTGCAGGCCTGATTGCCGCCCTTGAGCGCGGCGTTGGGAGTGACGTCGATCGTGCCCGGGTTGTCGGTGGTCGAGACTTGTGAGAGCGAGGCCAGGG
>JBBISR010000007.1:0-150616 GCA_037441145.1 Armatimonadota bacterium | reverse complement strand
GGCACCTCCGATCATCGTGTTACGGTTGGATTGAAGACTACAACTGGCTAAAGAAACGATGACCACCCCCTTTAGATCCGACTGTTATCCTTCATAGCTCTGTGTCTGAAGGTTGCCGCGGACAGCATATGTCGCCTCGCTTCGAGAGAAATCGACGCGACCCTGCGGCGATCGCGCACATCCCGAGCCATCGCCTTCGCGGAAGGACGCGGCGCTTCCGCACCGTATACGTGCGGGCTGTGTCAAAGCGCGTTTTGGTAACGGGCTTCGAACCGTTCGGCGGTCACAAGGTCAACCCGAGCGAGCTGCTAGCACGGACGCTCGAAGGCCGCATGATCGCCCAGCAGTCGATTGCCGTGCGAGTCCTTCCCGTCGAAACGCGATCGTTGCGCGATCGGCTCGAGCGCGCGATCGCCGAGGAATCGCCCGCGTGCATCGTCGGCGTCGGGCATGCTCCGGGGCGCATGAGCGTCGCTATCGAGCGCGTCGCACTCAACATCCTCGATTTCGAGATCCCCGATAACGTTGGCGTTAGTCGCAAATTCGACGCGATCCAGCGTGGCGGCCCCGATGCACGTCTCGCGAGCTTGCCGTTCGACGAGATCATCGCCGCTTGGTCGGCGGCCGGCACCCCGGGGTACGTCTCCAATAGCGCCGGAACGTTCCTGTGCAACCAGTGGTTGTACGAAACCCTAGCGATTACGGCATCGCACGCGCCACCGATTCCCGTCGCCTTCCTCCACGTGCCGTCGTTACCGACGCAAGCGATGGAAGCGGGTGCCGAACGAACGGCGTCGATGACGCTCGAACTCATGAAGAAGGCACTCGAGACGCTCCTCGAGACCCTCGCATCTTGGATGGAAAGCCGCCCGACCCCGAGCAAAGGCGCCCCCGGCGACAAGCTTTGGATCCCGCGTGGAATACGAGAAGTTGAACGATAACCGCGATCCGCGTCGTACCGCGATTCCCGATGTCCACGGTCATGCCAAGGGCGAACACAAGCCCTACGCCGAGGAGCGCCCGATCCCGCTCTCGGCGCGCATGCTGTTCTTGTGGTTTTTCCATGCCTGTCGCCGCGGGTATCCGCGCTTTCTCATGGTTTCGGATCACATGAACTACCTCACGTTCGAAGATCCGGCCGCCGTCAATTTGGTCCGCCGCGCTTTGAAGCTCGCGCAAGCAGGCGATCTCTACGGCGCGGCAGAGACGGCGAACGTCGATGTCGCGCACGCGCGCGTCGTGCACGACGGTATGCGCCGCGGGATGCGTTATTCGATCGGTGCCGAGGTCGATAACGACCCGCGTTGTCGCCCCGACGCGCAAAACATCGTCGATTCGATGAAACCCGACGGGATGATTCGGTCGATCCACTTCCTCGCGATCGACCACCCGCAACACGGGGCAGCGTGGCCCTGGGCTTTCGACAACCCCGAGTTCATCGCACTCTGGGATCACGTCGGCACCGCGAAAGCCTGGGAACTCTACATCGCAGCCGTACTCGATGCGATCGAGCGCCTTCCGGGCACGATTCTCGGCCACTTTTACGTGCCTGCCGTCTTCGGCCACTGGCCTGACGACGCGACGCTCGAAGGGTACGAAGACGCCGTCCTCGATGCCTTGCTCGCCCGCGGCATGGCGATCGAAATCAACTCGCGCTTTCTGTATCGCCATCCCGAAGATCACGAGAACCGCGCGAAGTTCATCGCCGCGAACACGCGCCTCTTGCGCAAAGCGAAGCAAAAGGGCGTACCGATCACCGCGAGCTCGGACGCGCATAGCCCGCGCGATCAGGGAAACGCGTACGATGTCGTGCTGCAGATGCTCGACGACGCCGACGTAAACGAACTCGTCTTTCCGATCGGCGGGAAATTCGCGCGCGTGCAACTTCGCGCCGAAAAGCCGGCCGAACCCGTGCCCGTCGTGCCGCCCGCCCGCGAAGAACCCATCGCCGCAACGCCCGCACCCGCGGCCGACGTCGTTCCCGATACGGGCTCCGGAGCGCTCGCCTCGGCGGAGCGCGAAACGGGCGAGCGTGAGGCAGCCGAGCGGCCCGCATCGGAGCCAAAAGCGCGATCCTCACGCGCTGGAAGCGCGCGTACGACCGTCTCGCCTGCGGCAGACGCGCAAGATCGCCCGACGAAAGCGCGCACCGGTTCGCGGCGCACGGCCCCACGTGTCGACCTTTCCGCAGACGCTGCAAACGAGTCGGTTGGCGAATCGCCCGATGCCGCCGCAGCCCCGGCGATCGAACCGCCCGATTCGCCGCCCGAAACCAAAGCCAAGCCATCGCCGAAAACCGTAGCGCCGAAAACGGGAAAAGCGATCGCCACGAAAACGCCCGTGAAATCGGCGGTAAAAGCGCCCGCAGCGGCGGCAAAAACATCCGCGAAATCGGTCGTCGGTAAACCTGCGAGTAAGACGGCATCGGCACCGAAACCCGCCGCGAAGCTCGCTACCAAGCAGGCGACGAAAGTTGCCGCGAAGGTCGCGCCCGCGAAACCGCCCGCCGCAAAAGCCGCGCCTGCGAAAACGGCGGCAAAGCCCGCGACCAAAAAACCTGCGGCGGCGAAATCCGCGCCGGTGAAAGCGAAGCCGGCGGCGGCGAAATCCGCGCCCGCGAAAGCGAAAGTCGCACCGCCGAAGGCGAGCGCAAAGAAACCGGCTGCGAAGGCTACCGCAACGAAGCCCGTCGCCACGAAAGCGAACGCTGCCAAAGCCGTACCGGCGAAGAAGAGTAGCGCGACGAAAACGCCCGCGAAGAAGACTGCTCCGAAACGGCGATGACGCTCGCTTCGGCGACGGGAGACCACTAGTGTTCAATCGGATCGTCGGCGCGCTCGCGTGCGCCGCAATGCTTGCCGCCTGCGCGTCGAATGCGCCAGAATCCACATCCGGGACTGCCGCTACCGGCGCGAGCGGTACGCTTCGCATCGGGGTCCAGGACGGCCCGAACACGCTCAATCCGCTTCTCTCCGCGAACACGACGGAGTCGATGATCGCGCGCCTGAGCTTCGATTTGCTCGTGACAGCGGATGAGACCGGGAAACCCGTTCCCGATCTTGCCGAAACGGTCCCGACGCAAGAAAATGGCGGGATTAGCGCCGACGGCCTGACGATCACCTACAAATTGCGCAAGGGCGTCAAGTGGCACGATGGCGAGCCGTTCACGAGTAAAGACGTGAAATTCAGTTACGACGCCGTCATGAATACGAAAAACAACATCGCCTCGCGGGTCGGCTACGAGAAGGTTCGCTCGATCGACCTCCCGGACGATTCGACCATCGTCTTTCACCTGCGCGAGAAATTCGCGCCATTCGTCGACACCGTCTTCGGTGAGAGCGACGATCCGTATTGCATCGTTCCGGCACACCTGCTTGCGAAATACGCCGATATCAATACCGTACCGTTCAACAGCGAGCCGATCGGGACGGGTCCCTTCCGCGTCGTCAAATGGGTGCGCGGCGATCACATCGAGCTCGCAGCGAACGATGGCTATTTTCAAGGACAGCCGAAGATTCACGCGATAACGGTGCGCTTCATCCCGAGCGAAAACACCGAAATCAACGGCCTCCGCGCGCACGAGATCGACTGGCTCTTTCAAGCATCGCCCAATCTCTACCGTACCATCAAAACGATCGATGGCATAACGCCCGTGCTGGTGAGCCTCAATCAAATCGAGCGCATCCAGATCAACAACAAGCGCCCGGGGTTAAGCGATCTTCGCGTTCGCCAGGCCATCAATCTCGCGATCGACCGCAATGCGATGGTTGCAAAATTCACGGATGGCTCGGCGATCTCCGCATCGCAAGATCTGCCACCGTCGATGTGGGCGCACGACGGATCGCTCAAGCCCGCGGCGTACGATCCGATGAAGGCAAAGGCGCTCCTCGCCGCGGCCGGGTACCGCCCCGGCCCCGACGGCATCGCTACCAACGGCACGACGAAACTCTCGCTCGTACTCGTTTACAACCAGTCGAATGCGACACGGCAGCAACTGGCCGTGCAGGTGCAAGCGTATCTCAAAGCGATCGGCATCGACGCGCAGATCAAAACCTATCCCTCTTCGCTCGCCTTCGCACCGTTCGGCATGGGCGGTATTTACCAAACGGGCAAATTCGACTTGAACATCAGCGGCTGGGTCGCAGGCCTCGATCCCGATAACCACAGCCAATATACATGCGCGGCCGTTCCCCCCGGCGGCAATAACTACGATCGTTTCTGCAACGCGGCCGTCGACAAAACCGAAGCGCTCGCGATCGCAACCTATCCGCGTGCCGAGCGCAAAAAGCTCTACGCGACGATCGAGCGTGCGCTCTCCGAAAACGTCCCGGAAGCGTGGATCTGGAACCCCCGCCAGATTCACGCGATCGGGAAGAACTTCAAAAACTTCAAGCCCAACCCGGTGAGCGAGCCGTGGAACGCTTGGCAATGGGAGATTTGATTTCGCATGCGTGACGACCGCCCGCCGACCAACATGGATTCCGCGATCGCGCGAATCCCCGAACTCCGCTGGCTGCAACAGGTCATCGTCGAACGCGCACTCACGCGCGGCGACTACTTGCTCTCCGGTGGCGCGCGAAGCGACTACTACATCGACAAGTTTCGCCTCTTCTCCGATCCCCGCGTACTACGACGCATCGCCCGCCTCTTCGCGCCGATCGTCGCCGAGTGCAAGCCGGATCTCATCGGTGGGACCGAACTTGGCGGCGTCATCATCGCAACCGCCGTCTCCGCGATGACGGATTTACCGATGATCGTCGTACGCAAGACGCCGAAATCGTATGGCGCTTTCGCAAACGAGTACGTCGAGGGATCGTTCGAACCCGGCCAGCGCGTGCTGCTGCTCGAAGATGTCGTGACGAGCGCGCGCGAAGTACTCGCCGCGAAGGCGCGCCTCGAAGAACTCCACTTGAAGGTCAACGTCCACGCCGTCATCAGCCGCGGACTCGCACCCGTCAATGCGTTGATCCAATTCGCCTTGCCGCGCGGCGAAGCGAAGAACGAGAACTAGACTTCGAAAACCGCGCCGTCGTCGGCAACGGCGACGGTGCCCGTAAACGCTTCTCCCGCGATACGGAGCATTTCCGCGTGTTCCGCCTCACTCGGGTAATGCGTGAGGACGAGCCGTTTGGCGCCGGCTTCCTGCGCCATCTCGGCGGCGTCGCGGACGCTTACGTGCCCGCGATATGGCCCCTCGCTCTCACCTGGCAGAAGCGTCGCCTCGCAGATTAGGATGTCGGTACCGCGGGCGAAATCTCCGATGATCGCGTCGCGCGCGGTGTCGGCCGAGTAGGTGACGCTTGCGGCGGAGGTCTGGAAGCGCAGCGCGTACGTCGGAATGTAATGGACCGTCGGAGCGAATGAGATGGTGGCATCACCGAACGCGATCGTGCCGTTCGGATCGTATTCGACGATCGTGAAAACATCGTCGAGAAACGCACCGGGCTCGCCCGAGAACGGGGCGATCATGGCACGTAGCATCGCTTCGCCATTGGGCGGTAGGTAGAGATGCACGCGCGATGCGCGTTGTTTGCGTCCGTACTTCAACGCATAACGCAACGGGATGACGTCGATGAAGTGATCGGCGTGCATGTGCGAGATAACGACGGCATCGATGCGATCGTACTCGGTCACGCGGCGCAGGCTCGCAAGCGACCCCGTGCCCATGTCGAAGAGCACCGACTGGCCGGCGTATTCGATGAGATAACAACTGCAGGCGCGCCCGGGCCGCGGGACCGAGGCACTCGATCCCGCGATCGTCAGGCGAAGCGACGGTGTCAGAGCGATGCAAGCACCTCGGCAACGTGATCGGCAGGCGACACTTTCGGCCACACCCGCTCGATCGTACCGTTTGCGGTAACGAGAAAGGTCGAACGCTGGATGCCAAGCGACGTTTTCCCGTACATGTTTTTCTCCACGATCGTACCGAACGCATCGCATACGACGCTTTCGACATCGGCGAGTAGCGCATATGGCAAGGCGTACTTCGCTTTGAACTTCGCTTGCGCTGCCACGCTATCGCGACTCACGCCGACGATCGTGACGCCATGCTTTTCGAATGCGGTAAATGCATCGCGAAACTGCGACGCTTCGTTCGTTCAACCCGGTGTGTCCGCTTTGGGATAGAACCAAAAGACGACCCGTTTGCCGGCGTAATCGGCAAGGGCGATCGTCGTTCCGGTGTCGTCGGCGACGGAAACGTTCGGGAGCGTAGCACCAGCTTCGAGCATGCACTTCTTTCGGATGATCGCTTATGCGGGTACGGCGGGAACGGATGCACTGGTCGGACTCACTCGTGCGCGAAATTGCGAGAGCGGTACGAGGAAGAGCAACCGGTCATCAGCCCGCATCTCGGAAAAATCGTTGATGTGCACGGTACTTCCTGCACGTTGCACGCACAGTGGAATGCAACGTTCCGCAGGTGGCGGCCCTTGCCCGGGGAGACGCTCGCCGACCGTGTAATCGTCATCCCCAAAACTGATGCGCCCACGGGTACCCGGAAAGCGTGAGAGCCCGGCAAAGGCCGGTGCCGCAAGCGCGCTCGTCGAGAACGTCGTCGAGATGCCGAATTGCCGCGCGATGGAACCCGCGAAGTTGCCGTCCTGCACCCGGAGGATCACGGGAACGTGTGCGTTTCGCGCGCGCGCGCCGAGCGCAACTTCGAGATTCGCCGTATCGTTGTCGGTGAGCGCGACGAGCGCATGGGCTTCCCGAATATTGCAAAGATCCAAGACGGCGTCTTTCGATGCATCGCCCGTCAGCAGATCCACCTGACGATTCGCCGCCATCTCGATCAGCGTCGCGTCCGGATTTTGTTCGACCACCACCACGCGACGGCCGAGCATACGCAAGTACTCGATGACGCGGGTGCCGACATTGCCCGACCCGCAAACGATGATATGTTTGCGACGCCGGATCTTGCGCAAGCCGCGCGTGGCATTGAATTGTGCGCGCGTGATCGCCGAGGTTCCAAACGCGATGAAGATACCCGAAAGCGCGACCCCGCCGAGCATCGTCGTCATCGCGACGAGCTTCGCGACGGGCCCCGCGTCTACCGGCGTGATGTCGCCGTAGCCGACGGTCGTCAACGTCGTAATGACGAAGTATGCCGCGGTCAGGACGTCCTTCTTTAACGCGATGCTGAAATAGAACGTCGAGAGCATCGCGAGGATCAGGGCTGCGATGACGACCCGACGGATGATCGGATCGATACGCCGAGCGTCGCGCGTGCGGCGCCACAGCCAGTGTCGCGCACGATCGAAATGCGAACGGCGGCGCTCGGTATATGCCGTCGTCCGATCGACATCGAGCAGCGTGCCCAGGCGCGCGAAGACGATCAACTCGTCTTCGGGAGCGATGCGCCGCGACGTATCGTAAACCGGTATTTCGTCGATCGCGATGATGCGTGCGCCGAGCGCGCGTTCGGCTTCGGCAACCGTTCCTTCGCGTAACCCGAATGCAAAAGCGTGCCGGCACATGAAGCCCATGAGCACCCCGTCGTCTTCGGGGAACTGCAACCCGTAAAAACACGAGATGTCCGCAGCACTTCCGGCAAAGGTCGCGGCGGCATTTGCCGAGAGCGAGAGCACGGTGCAATCGTGCAGGTTCTGTTCGATTTTGCGCGCGAGCGTCCGATTGAATTGTCGCATCACGACGCGGATGCGCGGATTGAGATCGCGGGCGCGCAGCGAAACACGGAGGTTCAACGGATCGTCGACGCCCAAAGCCATGATGGACACGGCTTCGCTCACGCCCGCGCGCAGCAGGCCGTCCATATCATCGGGCGTCGCGTCGACGAACGTGCAACCCATCTTCTCACATCGTGTGGCGAGATCGGGGTTGTACGGCCATAGCAAAACGACCCGGTGCCCTTGGGTCCCGCACAATTCTTCACAGACGCGAATCGATAACGCATCGCCGCCCGCGACGATGATGAGAGGGGTCATGATGGCAACTTCGCCGAGCGCCGCAGAAAACTTCGACGAGCAAGGACCGCACCCGCTGACCCTTACGTTGATCGAGCGGATGCGCACCGAATCGATCGCGGGCTCGGTGCTCGACGTCGGCACCGGACGCGGGCGCAACGCACGGGCACTGCGCGCGGCGGGCTTCGCGGTAACGGCGATCGACGACGCCGTACCGTACACGCAGCTTCCGCCCGCGCGGGCGAGTCACGCCGCGGCGATCGCGACCCATGCGTACCTCCACGGCACGACGGCAAAGCTCCGCGCGGGGTTCGCCGAACTCGCGCGCGTCCTCGAGCCGGGCGCGATCGCCCACGTTACGCTCGGCTCGATCGAGGACGCACGCTTCGGGTTCGGTGACCTACTCGACGAATCGACCTTCGCTCCGGGCGAAGGCGAGGAAGCGGGTATCCCGCATGGCTACTACGATCGGCATGGGATCGCGGAAGTCGTGCGCCCGTTTACGATTCTCTCGGCAGAGCTCGTCGACGTCGATGCGATCGTCGGCCGGTGGGCACATGCCGATCCCGATGACGTCGGTGGTCGCCGGCACTGGTTCTGCCAGCTCCGTGCGCCGAAGGCCCCCGAAGAACCGGAGCGCGGGAGCTAGTAGAGCGGGATGCTCGGATCGATCTCGCGCGCGTAAGAATCGATCCCACCCGCGAGATTGATCGCGTTCGGGAAGCCCTGTGCGGCGAGGAATTGCACGATTCGGGCACTCCGCGCTCCGCCATGGCACATCACTACGAGCGGTACGTCTTTGGGAAGCTCTTCGAGGTGCGCGGGGACCTCGCTCATGCGGATATCGAGCGAGCCCGCGACGTGCGCGGTCGCCCATTCGTGCGGCTCGCGGACATCGAGCAGCACCATCGTTTCGCCCGCATGCACGCGGCGCGAATACTCGGAGACGGAAAGTTCGGGGATCGCCATACTTACGAAGATTGCCGCACGCGTGCGGCAAAACCCGCCGGGCTTGGCGCCGATCGCTTAAGTCGTGCGGATGAGATCGACCATCGGCGACGAGGCGTTCGCGTACAAGCGTTTCGGCATCCGGCCGGCCTGGAAGGCGAGACGGCCGGCGAGAACGCCGTGGCGCATGGCGTTTGCCATCGCAACCGGATCGTTTGCAGCCGCGATTCCCGTGTTCATCAGAAGGGCATCGACCCCGAGTTCCATCGCGAGGGCCGCATCGCTCGCCGTGCCGACGCCGGCATCGACGATAACCGGTACCTTCGCGCGCTCCTTGATGATGCGGATCGAGTACGGATTGCAAACGCCGAGACCCGAGCCGATCGGCGCGGCGAGCGGCATCACCGCCGCGCATCCGATTTCCTCGAGAATCTTGCACGCGACCGGATCGTCCGTGATGTACGGCAGGACGGTAAAGCCATCGGCGACGAGCTCTTCACATGCGGCGATCGTTCCGCGGACATCGGGGTAGAGCGTGTCCGGATCGCCGATCACCTCGACCTTGATCAGATCGGTTTCGAGTGCTTCGCGCGCGAGTTTTGCCGTTAGCACGGCGTCCTTCGCGGTGTAACAGCCCGCCGTGTTCGGCAAGAGCGTGAACCGCGAACGATCGATGAAATCGAGCATGGTCTTGCCCGTGGGATCGTCGATATGGATCCGCCGGATCGCGACCGTCACCATCTCGGCGCCGCTTGCGATATGGGCCGCCTGCATCACGGCCATCGAGGGATACTTTCCCGTGCCGACGATCAGCCGTGACGCGAACGTGTGCTTACCGAGATGGAAGAGATCGTCGCTCATGGCTCCTATAGAGGGGGCGCGAGGGGGCTGCGGTTGCGCGGCCCCGCGCTTGGGCCCTACCCGCGCGGCGGGGCGGGCGGGCGTCCGCCATGCATGCCCCAGCGGGGCCCGCCGAAGCCCATGCCGCCGGGCGGTCCGAAATCGGGCATCGCCGCGCGCACCTCGGTTGCGTGATCGATCGACGCAACGGCGACGAGCGTGTGGCCGATGCCCATCGCGAGGCGCCCTTGCCGCTCCGCTTCGCCATAGTTCCTCGCACTCGCGGCGCGCTCGGCCGCCGTCTCCGCGGCCGACGCCGCGGCGAGCAGGCTCGTGGCCTCGGCGGAAGCCGCGATCGCGCCGACTTTCCCGAGCGCAGCCTTGCTTCGGCTGACCTGCGCGAGCAATTCATACGCGTGCGATGCGTCCCGATTCGTATCGCCGCCAACCGATGGCGGGGGCGCGGCGATCCCGCTCGGCGCGCTAGAGCCATGCGCGTCGAGCGCGAGCCGCGCGTAGGCCATCGCCGCATGCGCTTCGCCGAAGGCCCCGGCCGCATCGTTCTTCGCGAAACGCGCGAGGCCGGCCGTATAGTGCGATTTCGCGCTTGCGACGGACGGGCTTGCGGCATCGATCGCTTGCGCGCGTCCGATCGCGTCATAGGCCATTTGCAGCGCGGACGGCGCAGCCATAGCGAGATTCGGCATCGCGTGCTCCCGGTGCTGCATCGGACGCGGTCCCGCGACTTGTGCGATGGCGGGCGATCCGAACGTAAGGGCGACCGCGGCGAGCGCGACGACGGAGCGCGTTGGCAATGTCGGCAATGTCGGCATGGGGCAAACTCCCTTGATACGAGGCGAACGTGATGCCGCGTACCATACGGGAACCTATCGTGGATGCGGCTGAGAAAGCGCGTTCATCCGCCCGCGGCGGCCGTAATGATTTCGACGGCATCGCCATCGTGCAACACGTGCTCCGCGTAGCGCGCGCGGGGAACGACCGTTGCCGCGACGGCGACGGCCGTACCGCGTTCGCGGACGGCCAGTTCTTCCAGCAGCGCGGCGAGAGTCGCGCCCTCCGGGAGCTCGTGCGGACGTTCGTTGACGGTGATGCGCATAGCGGCGGATTCGACGCGCGACCGGTGTCGTTCCGGTGCGAACGGCGTAAGATCGATCGCCGGCACGTCACCGCAAAGCACCGCCGCGATAACGGCGGCCGTAATCGGCGCGAGCAGGATCCCGTTCCGGTAATGGCCGCTCGCGACGACATAGCCGCCGAGGCCCGTCGCCCCGAGATACGGCCGGCCGTCGCGCGAGCCGGGGCGCAATCCCGCCCACGTTTCGCTTACAGCGAATGCCCCGAGCGCGGGTGCGGCGGCGATCGCGGCCGCGAGGAGCCTCGCGAGCCCCGCAGCCGTGACGCGCGTGTCGAAGCCGCGATGCTCGACCGTCGCACCGATCAGGAGACGGCCATCGGCGCGCGGTACGAGATACGCGCCCGGGACCCAAACGAGGCCGTGCACCGCTCCCGTCGGAACGGCGAGTGCGAGCATTTCTCCGGCAACGGGTTCGACCGGAACGCGTTGCGCATCCGGCACGCCCGAAACGCCGCCCGCCGAAGCGCCGCATGCGTTGACCACCGCGCCCGCCGCGCGATAGCCGCGCGTGGTGCGCACGCCGAGAACGCGGCGCGGGTTCGTTTCGAGCGCGACCCCCTCGCAATCGCGCTCGATCGTCACTCCAGCACGCGTGCACGCGGCGACGAGCGCCCGACCGAGCCGCCGATTATCGATATGGCCTTCGTCGCCATAGCTTACGCCGCCGATCGTTCGGGGGCCGAGCAACGGCTCTGCGGCGAGCGTTTCCACGCGATCGAGGAGCCGCACGTTCGCTCCGCGCATCCGCGCGCGCTCGGCCGCGGCGTATAGCGCATCGCGCTGCGTCGGATCCGCCGTTGCGTGGACGGTGCCCGTAAGGGCGAGCTTCGGGTCGACGCCGGACCGCTCGCGCAGCCGCTCCACGAAAGCGGGATAGCGCGCGAGCGAAGCGACGCAGAGCGCGTGCATGGCGGCGTCGTGCTTATCGCCATCGTCCTCCGAAAAGGGCGCGAGCATACCCGCACCCGCCCATGAGGCACCTCGAGCCGGCGTTCCGACGTCGTAGACCGAGACCGAGACGCCGCGATCCGCGAGTTCGAGTGCGAGCGATAACCCGATGAGCCCCGCGCCGAGGATCGCGACCTCGGCCGCCATCAGCAGTTGGTGTAAACGGGGCCCTCACCGCCCTGCGGCGGCACCCAGGTGATGATTTGATACGGGTCCATGATGTCGCACGTCTTGCAATGCACGCAGTTCGTGAAATTGATCTGCAGGTGCCCCTCGACGCGCCCGTCCTTCTCCGCGAAGAGCGGTTCGTAGACTTTGGCCGGGCAGAAATACTGGCACGGATTGCCATACTCGGCCGTGCAGCGATCCGCGCAGATCGTCGTATCGGTCACGTGCAGATGCGCGGGCTGATCTTCTTCGTGCAGCGTCCCCGAGTTGAACACATCGGTGAGTTTGTCGAACGTCAACACGTTGTCGGGAGCGACGCGTTTATGCACGGCACGCGGTTCGCGTTCGGTGATCTTGACGAGCCGGTCGTGCCCGAAATGCCCCGAAAGTTTGTCGTGTATCCCGAACCCGCGGCCCCCGGTTGCCATGCCGAGCACGGAGTTCAGGAGCCCACCCCACATCCCGGATGCGAAGCCGGCATGGAAGTTTCGCGCCGCATGAAGCTCTTCGAAAAGCCACGATTCACGGAACGCGGTGTCGTATGCGCTCAGGCTTGCCGCATCGGTAGCCCCGGCCGTAAGCGCATCGAATGCGGTCTGCGCGGCGAGCATACCCGACTTCATCGCGAGGTGGATGCCCTTGAGCTTGAGCCCGTTGAGGAATCCGCCGGTATCGCCGACGAGGAGCAAGCCGTCCGCGTAGAGCTGCGGCATCGAATGCAAGCCGCCTTCGGGCAGCGCCTTCGCACCGTACCGCAGGAGCTTGCCGCCTTCGAGCAGCGGCTTCACGGCCGGGTGCTGCTTCATCTGCTGGAAGAGATTATGCGGATCGGTCGTCGGATCGGCGTAATCGAGCCCGGTCACGAGCCCGATATCGATCGTGTCGTCCTGCATCCCGTAGATCCAGCCGCCGCCGAACGTGTCGGTCGGTAACGGATAGTTCAAGGTATGGACGACCATGCCCGGGGTGACCGTGCCCGGCTTGCATTGCCAGAGCTCTTTGATGCCGACGGCATAGACTTGCGGCTCGCGATCCCGGTCGAGCCCGAGCTTCGCGATCGCGGTCTTGGCAAGCGTACCGCGCGGCCCTTCGCCGAGGACGACGATCTTCGCGAAGAGATCCGGGCCCGGCTCGTAGTTGCCTTTGCGATTCCCGTCGCGATCGACGCCCTTGTCACCGACGCGCACCCCGATGACGCGGTCGCCGTCCCAAAGGAGCTCTTGGCCCGGAAACGCCGGAAACACATCGGCACCTTCGGCTTCGGCCTGTTCGCCGAGCCACTTCGTGAGCTTGTTGAGCGACGTAACGTACTTCCCGTCGTTCTTGAGCATCGGCGGCGTGAACGGCGCGGCGATGCGGCCGGTCGGCGTCATGAACCAAAGCGCATCGCTCACTACCGGCGCATCGAGCGGCGCTTCGTTCCAGGTTTCCGGAAAGAGTTCTTTGAGCGTCTTCGGATCGAGTACGGCGCCGGAGAGGCCGTGATTGCCGATCTCACCGCCCTTTTCGATCACCATGACCGAGAGCTCGTCGTTGCCTGCCGCCTTTGCGAGCCGACGGAGTTGGATCGCTCCTGCGAGCGAGGCCGGGCCACCGCCGACGAAAAGGACGTCGACTTCGAGCGTATCACGTTGCGCCATAGTCGCGAATTTCGCGCTGACCCGCGTACGGTCATGCGCCGCGGTAGAAAATAGTCCACGAATGGACTTTACGTGAAGCACTCCTCGGCCGCGTGCGCGATCGCCGTAACGACCGCGGTGCGCAGGGTTGCGATGCGATGCTCCCAGGAGAGCGTTCGCGGCGATTCGAGCGTCAGGGCGGCGTCCGCGGCCCTTCGCATGACCGCGAGACTCCACGGTAATGCTCCCGCGAAGAACGCACTCTCCGCTCGGGCATTCGAGATGACGAGGCCGGGTGAGAGGAACTGCACCGACTCCGCGCCCGGTGGGTTCCCAAGGTCGAAGGACGTACCGAACTCTTGCACCGGGAAGCCGGCAGCGTGCATCGCCGCGACGACGAGGGCGCCGTAGTGCGCCGTGCGATCGCGCGTCGGCTCGTATACGTAGAATCCCGTTGCTTCGTGGTCTTCGTGCAAATCGAGCGACAGTACGAAATGCCGGTCGCGGTTGGCCGTAACGATCGCGCGGGCTTCGGGCGTCGTCCCGCCACGACTGAAGCTCCGGTTGATATCGTGGTTATCGCTATTCGTACGCGTCCCAGCGGCGAAGCCGGTCGGATTGACGCACGGCCACAGGCGATACGCGAATCGTGGGTCGAGGAGCCCATCGCGCACGAGTTCGTACAGCGCCCAGGCGCCTGCGGGCTCGTCGCCGTGCACGCCCGCGTGGATGGCGATCGTCGGGGCCGTGCTCGGCCCACACTCTGCGACGAGCAGGACGCGGGGCGCGCCGACGCATGCGACGTGACGCAACGAAAACGCGCGCGTCCCGCGCATACTACGCCACGCAAGTGCCAACTGGTCATATGGGGTCATGCGAGAAAGGTTGTCTCTCTTTAAGGCGAAACCCGGTTGCGTTGGAGCACGGGCTGGGGAGGACTCCGCCCATCGTGTGCGGCGGCGCTGCCACGAATTCGGCCCGTCGGGAGAGAGAAATCATGTCGGCACGGATGCACTCGAGCCGCCGAGCAGCGCGCATTTTACGCGCGGCGTTTCTCGCATCGTTCCTCGTCGTGGATGCGATGCCAGCGCCCGTGGTCGCCGATACCGGTGATAAAGAGCTCGTTCGTGTCGCGGGGACCGTCGGATATCAGAAAGACGAGCGCGGCGCGTTTCGCCCGATCTTCGGAAACATCGTGCTGCCGGATGATTCGTATGTCGTCACGCGTGCCAAATCGCGCGGCGTTCTCCGACTCAAAGATTCCTCGGAAATCGAAATCGGCGAGGGCACGAGCGTGCAAGTCGGCGCCTTCAACCCCGCGGCCTCCGGCAAAGAAAACTTCATCACGCTCAACAACGGCGCGCTGAAATTCGATATCAAGCGCCCGGCCGGCGGCAAATCGAACTACACGTTCAAGACGCCGACCTCGCAGATCGCCATCCGCGGCACGGTCGGGATCATCACGCAATTCGGCAACGTGACGAACGTCGTATGCCTTTCGTGCTCCGTCGGCGACGTGACCGCAACGTTCGGTTCGAGCTCCGCAACGATCGTCACGGGCAATACCCTCACCATCACGAGCTCCGCGAACGGCTCGCTTTCGTCGAGCGTTGCGAGCAACAGCGCGAGCAACACGCCGGGCACATCGCAGTTTTCGAGCTCGTCGAGTTCGAGCAGCAGCTCCAGCAGCGCGTCGTCCGGAGCGAGCTCCGGTTCGAGCTCGAGCTCAAGCTCCGGCTCGAGCGCGGGTTCGTCGAGCGGCAGTAGCAGCGCGGGCGGCGGCGCCGGCGGCGCTTCAAGTGGTGGTGCGGGCGCGGGGAGTGCGGGCGTTGGCTCCGGCGCCGGTGGAGCGGTCGCTGGCGCGGCCGGTACGGCCGCAGTAGTAGGTACCGTGGTTGCGGTTGTCGCCGCGTCGTCGCCCTCCGCTTCGCCCGCGGCAACGGCGACGGCAACGGCAACCCCCGTAGCGACGGCAACCGCGACCGCAACGCCAGTGGCAACGGCAACCGCTACCGCAACACCGGTGGCAACCGCGACTCCCACGGCAACCGCAACCCCAACGGCAACCGCAACCCCCACGGCGACCGCGACCGCGACCGCGACTCCCACGGCAACCGCAACTCCTACGGCAACCGCGACTCCCACGGCAACCGCGACTCCTACCGCAACGCCCGTGCCAACGGCAACGCCAACGCCGGTTGCGGGCAGCATCGTGCTCTCGCCCGGATCGGCGCAAAATCCGATCGTCACGAGCGCGCAGCCATTCACGCTCGGCGTCTCCGAGGGGCAATACACCGGATCGATCGGCCTCGTCGCGAGCCCGGCTTCGGTTCTTACCCTCGGCACGTCGACCGTATCGATTCAGCAACCCGCATTCTCCGCGACCGTCAACGGAACGTTCGTCGGTCCGGGGACGGGCACGATCACCGCAACGGATAGTAACGGCAGAACCGCGAGCGTCACCTATACCGTCTTCGGGCCGCTCACCTCGAACCCGACGAGCCTCTCGATCAGCGCGCCCGGTACCGCCAGCGTTACGCTCACCCAGGCCCCATCGAGCACGCTCTCGAGCGTGACGCTCGACTGCTCGCGCTCGTCCGGCGCGACGAACTATGCCACCGGCGGCCAAGCGCCGACGTTCACCGTAACGGGCAACGGCTCCACCTCGACGACCGTCACCATCAACGCCAAAGCCGCTCCCGATTACGGGACCAACGCTCCACCTGCCGGAGCCGCGTGCACCCTGAACGCAACCGGAAGCGGTACGGGCTCCGGCGGCACCGTCGCGATCCCCGTGAACATCACGGGCGTCGGTGTCACCCTCAAGGCGGTGCGCCACGAGGTCACGATCCCGAACCGGCGTGCGCCGGCTCCCGTGGGAACGCCACCGCCGAAACCGTAGCGCCTACGCGAGCGGCGTACCGTTGATGCTCGCGTCGAGAATTTCGATCGGGTGTGCCGCGCGTAGCGTCGCACCTTGCTTGCGAAGGATCGACTGCATTTGCAACGTGCAGCCGGGATTGGCGCTTGCGACGAGATCCGGCTTCGTGCGCAACACGTTCGCGACTTTGCGTTCGCCGATCGCCGCGGATGCATCCGGCTGGAACAGGTTGTAGGTTCCGGCGCTCCCGCAACACTGATCGCCATCGGGAATCTCGACGAGTTCGATCCCCGGAATCGCGCGCAACAGGTCGCGCGGTTGCGCGCGGATGCGCTGCGCGTGGGCGAGATGGCACGCATCGTGATACGCAACGCGCGCGTCGATGCGGCCCCGCGGCATGCGCGGCGCGAGCGTCGCGAGCAATTCGTTGACGTCGCGAACCCTCGCTGCGAACGATTCCGCCCGCGCGTGGAAATCGGGATCGCTTGCGAAGAGTTCGCCGTACTCTTTGAGCGTCGAGCCGCAACCGGCCGCGTTGATGACGATGACGTCGATCGGCTGCGCTTCGAAACGCTCGATGAGCGCGCGCGCGAAACGCTTTGCCTCGTCGAGTCTGCCGCTATGGAGTGAGAGCGCACCGCAACATCCCTGGCCGCTTGGGGTCGTGACGTCGCAGCCTTCCGCAGCGAGGACGCGCACGGTCGCACCGTTGACGTTCGGAAAAAATGTCCGCTGCACGCATCCGGCGACCATGCCCACACGGAGCCGCGCGGTGCCGTTCGCCGCGACGAACGCGGGCAGCGACGCACCCAGATCGGCTGCGGTGAGTGGCGGCATGAGCGCTTCCATCTGCGCGAGTCGCGCGGGCAGCAGCTTCAGGAGGCCCGACTTGCGCACGACGTTTTGCAGGCCGGTTTTCGCGTACAAGAAGAGCGGCAACGCGAGCAACTTCAGGCGATTCGGATACGGGAACGTTGCGAAAATCATCTCACGGAACGCGCCATCGCTCGGGGTCCGCGGAAGCGCTTCTTCGACTTTCGCCCGCGTCGATTCGATCAACAGGTCGTACCGTACGCCCGAGGGACATGCCGTTACGCAAGCCATGCAGCCCAGGCACGCATCGATGTGTCCCTTGACGGTTTCGTCGAGCGGGATCGTGCCTTCTTCGACGCCTTTCATGAGGTCGATACGACCGCGTGGCGAGTCCATCTCGTTGCCCCATGACGCGTACGTCGGGCAAGCGGGGAGACAGAATCCGCAGTGTACGCAATCCGAGAGCAGATCGTCGTACGAGCGTGGTGCATCCGGGGCTTGCATGATCGTTCCTTGCTTAAAGTCCGCCGATGAAACGGCCGGGGTTACAGAGTCCGCGTGGATCGAACCGCGCTTTGAGTTCGCGCATCACCGCAAACGCGGGCGGTGGCGGCCCCCACGCATCGGTGGTCGCGCGGTATCGCTCGGGCATCGCATGGATCACGACCGCCGATGCGCCGCCATCGCCGCGCATCGTCTCGACGTGTGGCGGTTCGCCGCCGTCGATCGCAACGAGTGCGGTACCGATCGTCGGATAGGCGACGTAAGCGATCGCGCCCGTTGCGAAGGCGCGTTCGAAACTCGGCGTTTCCGCGATCGTTTCGGGAAGTCGTACCGAACGCAAACGCCAGTCGCCACCGGAGCGGACCATCGTTTCGAGATTCGCGTAATAGACAAGTTCATCCGTGCCGACGTCGTGCAGTTCTTCGCCGGGATCCAGCTCGGCTGCGATCGACCGCAAGCGATCGATTTGCGCATCGGTACCGACGCGCGACCCCGCGAAGGTCACGATCGTACCGTGGTAAGTGCCATCGCCATCCGCATCTTCTTCGGCATACCAAACGATGCTCTGTGCGTCGAGTTGGCGCGCTTCGAGCGTCGCGACGAACGCGGGATGCGTGCCGGAATAGCGCACCGTTCGCGTCACTTCTGGGATCGGAAAAACACGCAGCGTCGCCGTCATGATGCCGGCGAGCGTGCCGAGCGAGCCGACGGCAAGCTTCGGAAGATCGAACCCGGCGACGTTCTTGACGACTTTGCCACCGCCGTGCGCGACGACGCCATCCGGACGCACGAGTTCGACACCGACGATGAGATCTTTGAGCGTGCCGTATCGGTGCCGGAGCGCGCCATAAGCGTTCGTCGCGATCGCACCGCCGACGGTCGATCGCGCGCGATCGGGCACGTCGATCGGAAGCATTTGCTGGTGTTCGCCGAGGATGCGATCGAGTTCGGCGAAGGTGATGCCCGCTTCGACCGTGATCGTTTGATCTTCGGCAGCATATTCCACGACGCGATCGAGCGCTGTGGTGCGAAACGCGACATCGAGCGCGCGCGGCGCGTTACCGAGCGCGAGTTCCGTACCCCCGCCGACGAACGCGAAGCGCGCGTTCGCAGCGGCGGCATCGCGCACGGCGGCGGCGAGTTCGGTCCGGTCGCGCGGTACGACGACGCGCCCGGGTTCGACGCCCGCGATGCGCAGCGGCGCGTCGATCATCCGCGCCCCGCTTCGCCACTGATCTCGGTCGCATGCGCGACGTACGCGCCGGGTTTGTCGCCGCAGAGCCGCGGCGTCGGGAACATCTTATCCGGATTGCAACGGCGCTCGGGATCGAAGGTCTCGCGCACGAGTGCCATCGTCGCGAGATCGTCGGCCGTGAATTGCTCGCCGAGGTAACACGCTTTATCGTGACCGACGCCGTGTTCGCCCGTCACGCTTCCGCCATACCGCAAACAGATCCGCAAGATTTCGCCCGCGACTTTTTCGGCGAGGTGTTCCTGGCCCGCGATGCGTGCATCGTAGAGCACGAGCGGATGCAAGTTGCCGTCGCCCGCATGAAAGACGTTCGCGATGCGCAGGCCGTTCTCGCGCCCAAGTTGCGCGATCTCTCGTAACACGGGTGCGATATCTTTGCGCGGGATGACGCCATCCTGCACGTGGTAGTTCGGCGAGATGCGGCCCATCGCGGCGAACGCGGCCTTTCGGCCCTTCCACGCGAGCTGCCGCTCCGCGAGGTCGCGCGGTGCGCGCACTTCGATCGCGCCTGCGGCGCGAAGGTGGGCTTCGGCCCGCTCCGCAAGCGATTGCGCTTCGGCGGCGCTGCCATCGACATCCATCAGGAGAAGCGCGCCGACATCGAGCGGCCAATCGACGTGCGTTGCCTTGACGATCGCTTCGATCGCGAGTTGATCGCACATCTCGATCGCCGCAGGTACGATCCCGCTACCGATGATCCGCGAGACCGCATCGCCCGCTTCGTCCGTCGACGGGAACGTCGCGAACAGCGTGCGCGTAACTTCCGGAACCCGTAAAATACGGACGAGCACCTCGGTGACGACACCCGTCATGCCCTCGCTGCCGACGACGAGCGCCGTGAGATCGTAGCCGAGCGCATCGGCTTCGCCCGTTTGCGAACCCATCGTGACGATCTCGCCGTTCGGGAGCACCATCGTCAACCCGAGGACGTGGTTCACGGTAAAGCCGTATTTGAGGCAATGCGCGCCGCCGGAATTCTCTGCCACGTTGCCACCGATCGTGCAGACGCTCTGCGACGATGGATCGGGTGCGTAATAGTACCCGGCATCCGCGATCGCGCGCGTGATGTCGAGGTTGATGACACCGGGCTGGACGCGGACGGTACGGTTCGCGTAGTCGATCGCGAGGATCGTCTTCATCCGCGAGAGCCCGATGACGAGACCGCCGCCGATCGGGAGCGAGCCACCGGAGAGCCCGGTTCCGGCACCGCGCGGCACGATCGGCATCCCGAGTTCCGCACCGAGGCGCATGCAGGCGGCGACTTCGGCGGTCGAAGCCGGAAGCACGACGACGGCCGGCCGCACGCGGAAGCCGAGCAAGCCGTCACACTCGTACGTCCGGAGTTCGGTGCCCTCGGTGATCGTGTTGTTCTCGCCGACGATCGCAGCGAAGCGTGCGCGAAGCTCGGGGGAAGACGGAATCGTTGGCGGCGGAATCGCAACGGCGCTCATCCCGCAAGAATTCGCCGTCGCGTCGAGCGTGCCTCGGCTTCTTTTTTCGCCGCGCGCAAGGTACGGTAGCGCTCGCCGGAACGCCTCAGCTCGCGGGGGCGTCTCCGCGCTTTGCGAACGGCATTCGGGCGATGAGCGCGCGTACGGCGCCACCCGTTCCGAGACGGAGGAGCGGCCGTTCGAACCCGTAGGTAACGACCGTTGCGATCAGGATCGAGAGGCCGACGTATGCCGCGAAATAATGATCGCCCCAAGCCGTATCGGTAAGCCAGGGTTTCGGGATGCCACTACACGGAAACCCGGTCTGCGAACACTGCACCATGATCGCCTCATGCCA
Source organism: Armatimonadota bacterium (assembly GCA_037441145.1). Taxonomy (GTDB): domain Bacteria; phylum Vulcanimicrobiota; class Vulcanimicrobiia; order Vulcanimicrobiales; family Vulcanimicrobiaceae; genus JBBISR01. Next base: position 129,774 of record JBBISR010000007.1, on the reverse strand, counting down.
CAAGTACACGTTGTACGAAATCGTCGAAAGCCACACGAGGAGCGGGTTCGCGACGAGTGCGCGCCACGAACGTACGGCGAAGAGCGAACTCATCGCGAGCGTCGCGACGACGAACCCGACGACGAGCCGGTGGTCGTTCTGCCACGTTTGATGATCCGCGACGGCGAGCGTTTTGGTAACGTAGGCGAAGTCGTTGAGAAGCCACGTTCCGACGCCGACCGCGGTGCAGGCGAGCGCCGTCGCGATCGGCGCGACGAACCGCCCGACGAGTCGCTTCCGAAAACGCACGTACCCGTACGCGCAAAGCATGCCGAGCCCGAAAAGATCGATCTGCGCCGGCAACTGACACACATCGAAGAAATCCGTGTGTCGCTGCGTGACGTGCAGATACACGCGGTAGCTCTCGCCGATGCCGAGGAGGCCGAGGTAGGTCGGCACGGGCCAGCGGCGCATCAGCGCGGCGATCGCCGGGAAGAGCACGTAGAATTGCACTTCTACGCCGAGGCTCCAAAACGCCGCGACGAACGCGAACATGCTTGCGTGCCAGAACGGATGCGCGAACGTTACGTGACGGAAGAGCTCGAGCGTGCGATCCGCTTCCGTCTCGCGCGGTAGGTAGAACAACACGGCGACGAACGCAAGCGCGAGATAGTACGAAGGGACGATCTTGATGACGCGCCGATCGATGAAATGCCAGAGCGTCGGGAGCGCGCGTTCCCCGCACGCCGCGCGCGCATACGGCAAGAACAACACGAAGCCGCTGAGATAGAAAAAGAGCTCGACGCCGAGCGAGCCCGCATAGACGAGCGTGTCGACGCCGAAATCCGTATGCACGGGGCCGACCGTTACGTTCGGTCGGAACCCCGTGATGTACGAATGCGTGACGACGACGAACACGATCGCAAGGCCTCGGAGCCCGTCGAGGACGGCGAGGTGATCGTGGCCCTCGCGGACCGGTTCTACGCGGTCCAGTCGAGCAGCGATTCGTGCTCCGATTTCGGGAACGTCGCTTTGGTTTTGATCGCTTCGACGTACTTGCGTTTGCCCGCGCGGTTGCCCTTACCGATCAAGAGCCCCCCGACGAGGCGCTCGCCGTGCATGAAGAGCGCGCGATAGTGCTTCTGGTCGTGATCGTATTTGCGCACGACGGTAAGATCGTTGCGATATTCCGGCGAGAGGCCGAATTGCGTGATCGTCTGATCGGTGAAGATCTTCGACGAATACTCGGGGACGTCGTGATAGCGCTCGTCGCCGCCCGCCATGTTGATCGCGACGACTTTCCCGTGCGCGCCCGCGTTATTCCAGGTCCCCATGCGGTAGTTCATCTCGGCGATCGGATCGTAGAATTCGGCGGCGTCGCCCGCGGCGAAGATCCCCTTGACGCCGGTTTCGAGGCGGTCGTCGCACACGATACCGGTTTTCACTTCGATGCCGGTGCCCGCCACGATTTCGGTGTTGATCGTGAGGCCGAGCCCGATGCCCACGGCGTCAGCGGCGATCGTCAGCCCGCTCTTCGTCACGACCGCAGTGATCGCGCCGTTCGAGCGCGTGAACTCGGCGACTTCCTCGTTGTAGTACACGTTGCAGCCGTCGGCCTTGGCGGCTTCGTCGACGTAAAGCCCGGAGATTTCGTCGAGCATACGACGCAAGAAACGCGGCCCGCGCACGATCCAATGCGTTTCCACGCCGCGAGAGACGAACGCCTCGGCGAGTTCGTACGCGATGAACGAGCCACCGATCGACACGGCCGATTTCGCCGTTTCGAGCTGCTGCGAGATCGCCTTCGTGTCGTCCATGTACTGGAAGTTGTAGATGTTATGCGCGCCTTCGGCGCCCGGGTTCTCGGCTTTGTTCGGGCGGCCGCCAGTCGCCACGAGCAACGCATCGTACGGATACCGATGGCCGTCGTTCGCTTCGACGTACTTCTCTTCGGCGACGATCTTATCGACGCGCGTGCGCAGATGCAGCGTGATCTGGTGCTTGTCGTGCCACGCCTGATCGCGGATGATGACCTTCTGCTCGGTCACCTGTTTGCGCAACATCGGGGGGAGCGCGATGCGGTTATAGAGCGGATACGCTTCGTCGGTAAAGAGATGGATCGTGCACGACGCATCGAGCTTGCGAAGTTGCTCGGCGCACGTGGTGCCGGCGAAGCCATTTCCAATGATTACGTACCGACGTTCGTCCGACAACCGAATCCACACTCCATGACGAGAAGCCGGGCGTACAAAGCACGCCCCTTACTGCATAGACTGTGCTTTGCACGGGATCGTCCACCCTTGTCGTGAACGTCAAACCGCGCAAGCTTATGGATGTGCGCCTCGTTCAGCTCCTCGGCAGTTTCATCACCGGTACGAGCAATTACGCGCTCGCCCGGCTCGAAACCGCCATGGCCTTCAGCACCCGCGAAGCACCGCCCGTCTTGCGTCGCCTACCCGATGCCTCCGAAGACACGCTTCGCACGCGGTGGGACGGCGTCGAAGACGATCTTGCGGCCGTGGCCCGCTGGCTGAAACAGTTCGAAGCGACCGCCGATAGCACCGCGCGTTCCGACCCCGCGTATCTCTGGCTCCGCCGTACGGCTCGCGAACTCGAACAGTACGCGCGCGCCGTCCGCTGGTTCATCACCGTCACCGAACCTGGCCGCACGGGCGATCAATCGCCGTAACACTTGCTACTGCTGGAACGAGGGAGAGACTCATGAATCCGAACGATATCGTCGACCGCATGCTCGCACAGGCCCGCGAGCTCCAGAAGAACGTCGCCGCCGCGGCGAGCAGCGCCGCCGAAAACGCGAAGCCGATGCTCGAAGAGTCGCTCAAGAACGCACACGATCTGCAAGCGACGCTCGCGACCCACGCGCAAGAAACCGGCGCCGTTGCCGGCGAGCAATCGCAGAAGGCGATGGGGCATCTCGCGGAGTTCATGAAGATGGGCACCGAGGCGATGCAGGCATCGGCCGAACACGCCCGCGAGATCGCCGGCAAGATGATGGAACAGGGCCGCGCAACCGTGGAATCGGCAACCGCATCGATGGGCAAGAACGCCGCCGACGCCGCTCCGCACCACGACGAGTCGGGCCACTCGCACTAAGCACGCAACGCGCTATCTCGGAGAAGCCGCATCGGGGGATAACCGATGCGGCTTTTTCTGTTGTCAAGCCAAGGCGATGAGTAATCCTAACGCTCTATCCGCCGCACTGTCGCTTCATCTGGCCGAAGAAGGCGAAGGGGAGCGACTTCGACTTGATCGCCCCATTGGTGCCAACCGTATCGGTAATATCTCGCAAACATTTCTAATCGAGGTCCTGGACTGCACCGTTCCACGAGTTCCCACATCTCGTCAGGCTTGCGTGAGTGCTCCCGCTTTCGGGTTCCTATGATGTTCGTTTGCGTACGACCCGGTGCCAACGTGCGATTGTTCTTGCCGCGGGTTCCGAATAAGACAAGCTCCGTGACGTTCCGAAAATAAAAGCCAACCCCGCGCCCGTCAGGGCCTCCGTCTTTGCGCTGTTTGAACCAAACGATGTTGCTTTTGTATGTGAATCCCCAACGTCGCATCGTCTCGAGGCCCTCAGCGAGCAAGGCGTTTGGAACCCAAAGATACAGGTGTGATTGTTCAGCGGCGATGGTCGCCACGGGAAGCTCAAAAATGTCGTCCATAGTCATCGTCGCGTAACGCGAGAGACGCTTGTGCTCTGGTGCCATCTTGCCAGTGCGATTTGTGAAGCGCCATGGCGGGTCCGCATAGATCGTGCGATACCGCGTATCCTCGGCGTACGCGAGAAGGGACTCGGCTGGAGTCAGTTCTAGGAGTTCGGGTCGTACAACGCGCTGCGTATTCCAAAGACGAGTGTCGGGCATCCGCCTGCTCCTCCGCCCTCAACCTTGGGCAGCAGTTTAGACATGTGAGTGGTGCTCATGCCGAAGGACGATCCGCGGCCGAGCGAGGCAAAAAGTTGCTGCAGTTCGTCACAGCGCGTTACGATGATCCCAACGGCAAGGGCGCGCAGTTCGAACAGCAATCGAAAATTGTTGAGATCTCGATCAAAAAACGGATCTTTGTTGTTCCACTCGACTTCGAGGCCAACAGTGTTCTTGTAACAGTCGATTTTGTGTGTCGGCGATGGAGTCGAAACCCCATCAAGCACGATCGCCGTCTCAAACTTTTTTTCGATCCAGCCTCGTTCATAAAAGCCGGAATCAAGCGCGCCAGATACATCGCTTTTGTTGCCGCCACCCACCGCGATGAACGATTTTCTTAAACGAAAACCTCCAAGAACATCGAGCACATCTTTCCACTCCGATGGGTAGGCCGTGCTGAGGATGGCCGTCGCATTCCTCCATTCGTGGACCTCGTAAGATGCACGAATCTTAGCGGGGATCAAACTTTCGAAGCCCTCGTACATCGGTGACGCTGTTCGCTCAACGCGATGGCAAATTCCGCTCTCGAGGTGCGGCTCGCGGGAAAAGCAGCCTGCGATTTGTGCATTTGGCTTTCTCGTGTTTCCGCGTCCTGATCTTCGCCTTTTCTTGTGCCATATGCGTGACACGTGAGCGACACCGTATTCTCCCGTTTGCAAATACGGGCACCCACTCCGATGACCATTACGCTTTTGGGTTCGAGCGCAGATACGACGTGACCACACCGATCGTCGATGCGAAGACGACGAACGCCGTCCCGTGTGACGGCGGGCCGGGGATCGCCGCGGCGATCGCGCTCTCGATCGCACCGCCGAGCATTTGCGATGCGCCGAGGATGCCGGCCGCAAGACCTGGCGACTCGCCCGCATCGCGAAGCGCGGCGCCGAACGCACTCGGCGCGACGAGGCCGAACGAAAATCCGAAAGCCATCATCGCAAGCGTAAACCCGATTCGCGACGGCGCAAAAGCATTGACGACGTACGCACAAACGCCCGCTGTCGCCATGAGCGCGACTCCCCGCGCAAAGAGCCGTTCGGTGCCGATGCGTTGCGCGAGCCGGCCCGTGAGCGTCGCGCCTGCAAGCAACGAAAGCGCGTTGCATGCGAAGCACACCGCAAACGCAGTGCTTGCAGCGTAGAGTTGCGCGACGAGTACGAACGGCGAGCTTGCGATAAGCGTGAAATAGCCGCCGAACGCGCCGAACATTATGCCCGCGAGCGGCATGGTGCGCGGCAAACGGATGACGGCGATATACGCATCGACGAAGCGGCGCGGCGTTCGGGGCGAGGTTTCGGGCACGAATGCGGCAACGAGGGCGAGCAACGCGACGCCGACGATCGGCAACACGCCATACAGCCAACGCCAATCCATCACGACGAGAATCGCCGCGCCCAAGAGCGGCGCGACGACGGGTGCGAGCGAGTTAATCGCGCTCAGATAGCCCTGAAGCGACGTGGCGCGTACGCGATCGTCGCGCGCTACGTCTTGCACGATCGCGCGCGCACACACCGTCCCCGCGCATGCGCCGAAGCCTTGCACGAAACGCAATGCGACGAGCAGCGAGGCGTTCGTAACGAACGTACAACCGATGCCCGCAAGCACGAACGCCGCGAGGCCCGCGAAGAGCACCGGCCTGCGACCGTAGCGATCGGAAAGCGGGCCGAACACGAGCTGTCCGAAGCCGAACGCGAGGATGAACGCAGAAAGCGACCACTGCATCATGCCGTTGCTCGTCCCGAGCGCAAGCGCGATCGTCGGGAGGCCCGGGAGCGCGACGTCCGTCGCGATCGGCGGCAACGTCGTGAGCGAGCCGAGCACCGCGACGAACACGATACCCGTCGTCGCTCGCGGCGCCCTCACCACGCGAGTTCGTCGCGCGTGAAGAGCACCGGACACAGCGGCGATTCCGATGCACCGGCGAGCGGCAGCGGGAATGCCGAGAGAAAATAGGTTCCTTCGGGAACGGGTGCGAGATCGAGCAATTCCATCGCGATGCCGGTGCGAAAGACGATGCGGTGGATCGGCCGTTCGCGCGAACCGGGTTGATAATCCGTCGACTTGTACGATGTTCCGTACATCGTGAAGGTCGGATTCGCGGTGAGCCATTCCGCGGCGTCGTCGGCGAGTACGAGCGCGTAGTTCGGGTCGTGCAATCCCGACGCATCGACCGGTAACGGATCGCACGACACGAGCACCTTACTCGGCGGCGCGGTAACGCCGAGCCGCGCGAGCGCAGCTCGCAACACCTCGGCGCCTACGCGAAACACGAAACGGCCGGGGTCTTCCGCGACCGGTTCCCACGCGGGTGCGGCGATCTTTACGACGACGGCCGGACCATAAAACGTCGCGAGCCGATCGGGTGCGAACAACGCATCGATCGTCGCGCCGCCTTCGACGATGTGGATCGGCGCATCGACGTGCGTGATGCTGTGCGGTTTGATCGTATGCGCATCGTAGAGGATGGGCGTCGCCGGCCGCGTGAGTAACGCGTCGACCACGTAGGGCGCCCCCTCGCCGAAAAGGGGCGCCGTGTCGGTGCGCACGAGCGGCGCGAGAACGTATGGCATATCCGCTCGCGTTCGCCATGCGGGGCGATGTTAGCCCGCTTTTGCCACCTCGGGCATGACCGGTGCGGGCGCCTTGGGAGCGACGACCGAGAAAGCCGAGAGCGCTGCCGGGCCTTCCGCGAGCAACGTCCTCGCGCGGTCCGAATCCGTCGCCTCGACGTATCGGCCGAGCAGCGAAGCGAGGACGAGCGCTTCTGCGGAGTCCACGTCGAGCGCGCGGATACTGCAATCCGTCGGGCCCATGCGCTTGCGGATTTCTTCTGTCGTCCCGAGCGCGTACAGCGTTCCCCCGGACATGCCGCTTGCGAGGTTGCGCCCGGTCGGTCCCAGGATCACGACGGTGCCGCGCGTCATGTACTCGCACGCGTGATCGCCCGCGCCGTCGATCACGACGGTCGCGCCGCTGTTGCGCACGGCGAGCCGTTCGCCCGCAGTGCCGACGATGAAGCCTTCACCGCCGCGCGCGCCGTAGAACGAGGCGTTGCCGATCGCGGGCTCGTCGTGACCGCCCGCGCCGCGCACGACGATTCTCCCACCCTCCATCGATTTGCCGACGTAATCGTTCGCTTCGCCCGCGAGTTCGAGCTCGATTCCATCGGTGATGAAGGCACCGAAGCTCTGGCCCGCCGAGCCGACGTACCGCCGCTGGATCACGGAAACGGGTTCGCCGTTCGCGCGTTGCATGACGACCGTATGCGCGAGTCGCGCGCCGACCGCGCGATCGCCCGGGCGGATCGGCCGCGCCGCCATCCCCGGGAAGTCGTCGATATGCGCTTCGAGAACCGCCGGTGCGTCCGGCATCGTGGATGTTTCGGGAAGGCGTAAAATCTCGCTGAGATCGACGCGCCGATGCACGTCCGATAACGTCGATTTTTGGCGCAGCAGATCGGAGCGACCGTGCACTTCGGCAAGCGACCGCGCACCCATCGCCGCGAGGCGACGCCGCACATCGTTTGCGATAAACGTGAAATACGCCATCGCTTCTTCGACCGTGCCCGCGTACTTCGCACGCAGCGCCGGGTCTTGCGTCGCGATGCCGACGGGGCATGTGTTCTTATGGCATTGCCGCGCGTAGATGCAGCCAAGTGCGACGAGTAAGGCACTTCCGAAGCCGAATGCATCCGCGCCGAGCATCGCTGCTAGCAATACGTCGCGACCGGTTTTGAAGCCGCCGTCGACGCGCAACTGCACGCGCGCGCGCAAGCCGTTCGTGACGAGCGCGTGATGCGTTTCGACTAAGCCCAATTCCCACGGTAGCCCGGCCGATTTGATCGAAGCGAGCGGCGATGCGCCCGTACCGCCGTCGTGACCGGAAACGTGGATCGCATCGGCCCGCGCTTTCGCAACGCCGCTTGCGACGTGACCGATCCCGGCCTGGCTCACGAGCTTGACCGCGATCTTCGCTTGCGGCGCCGCGCGACGCAAATCGTAGATCAGTTCGGCGAGATCTTCGATCGAGTAGATGTCGTGATGCGGCGGCGGCGAGATGAGGGTTTGGCCCGCAACGGCGCCTCGGAGCGCTGCGATCTCTTCGCTCACTTTGAAGCCCGGAATCTGGCCGCCTTCACCCGGCTTCGAGCCCTGCGCCATCTTGATTTCGATCTCGTCCGCGCTCGCGAGATAGGTCGCCCCGACGCCGAAGCGCGCGGACGCGATCTGCTTGATCGCGCTGCGTGCGGGCGACGAACGCGGGTAGCGCTCGACGTGCTCGCCGCCTTCGCCCGAGTTCGAACGCGCGCCGAGCCGGTTCGCGGCCTCGGCGATCGTCGCATGAACTTCCGGCGCGATCGCACCGAGCGACATCGCCGCGCCGACAAAACGGCGTACGATTTCCGAGACGGGCTCGACTTCTTCGAGCGGGACCGGGCCACCGATCGGCATCGGTTCGATGAGATCGCGGAGCGTCGCGGGCTCGCGCGCTTCCATCGCATCGGAGAGGCGTTCGAACGCCGCACCATCGCCGTGCATCGCCGCAACGCGCAGCGTCTTGATGACGGTCGGATCGAATGCGTGGCGCACGCCCTCGCGGCGGTAACGAAAGAGCCCGCGTTCCGGCGGGGTCGCGTTCGGCTGCTCGGCGGCGGAAGCCCATGCGCGCAGATCGGCTTCGATATCGTTGAAATCGAGCGTCGGCGCGTGCGCGCGCATCCCGGAGAACGAGCGCTCGACGACTTCGCGTGCGAGACCCAGCGTTTCGAACGTTTGCGCGCCGACATACGAGCGCAGCGTGCAGATGCCGAGCTTCGCGAGAATCTTCACCAGTCCGATACGCACGGTACCGAGGTACGCGTTGCGCGTGCCGGCACGCGCCGAAGCGCGCAGTGCGAGCCACGGGACGACGATGTTCGCACCGGATGCGATAGCCGCCGCCGCCGCGTGCGCGTCGCGCGCGAAGCCGTCCGCAATCGCGATCGACGACTGCATGCGTAAACCACTCTCGGTCAAGCGTTTGTGCAATGCGCCCGCAGCGAGGATCGCGGGGATCGGTACGGTCGTGTCGCGATCGTCGAGCACGATCAGGGTCGCGCCGTCCTGTACCGCGCGTTCGCCCGCATCGACGATCGCATCGAGCGCTGCCGCGAGGCGTTTCTCCCCGAGTTCGAGTTTCAGCGTATGCGTAACTAACCGCGGATCGTTCGTCAGTTTGCGGAGCGCCGGTTCGTCGAAAATCGCGCTATCGGCGACGACGATGGCATTCGGCGCGGGCACGTCGCCGTTGGTCTCGCCGCTTCCGATCCACGCGCGCATGTCGAAAACGAGCCCTTCGCGCACGGAATCGATCGGCGGGTTCGTGACCTGCGCGAAGCGCTGGCGCAGGTACGCCGCGATCGGCAGACGCGTCTCGAGCAACGGCAATGCGGCATCGTCGCCCATCGACGACATCGGCTCCCCCGCGCCCGAAGCGATCACGCCGATGACATCCTTCACTTCATCGCGCGCGTAACCGAAGCGCACGAGGGTAGGGTCGAGCCCATCGGCGAGCGGCGTCGCGTCCGCATCCGGCATCGCGAACGCCCACGAGCGCACGATCGAACGGAAATCCGCGCGCTCGCGGCGTTCGTCGCGATAGCGCGTCGGCTCCACGAGCTCGCCCGAAGCGAAACGCACGACGAGCCGTTCGCCCGGCCCGAGCCGGCCGCGCTTGACGATCGTATCGGCGCCGAAATCCACGACACCCGCTTCGGATGCGCATAGGACTTTATCGCTCGCCGTACGGCACCAGCGCATCGGCCGGAAGCCGCTGCGATCGAGCCCCGCGCCGACGACGTCGTTGTTCGCGAACACGATCGCGGCAGGCCCGTCCCACGGTTCGATCGTCGGAACGTGCGCGTCGTAGTACGCGCGCAACCGTTCGTCGCGTGCATCGACCGAGGGCGAGAGCATGAAATCGACGGCTTCATCGATCCGGTATCCCGAACCGAGCATCGTATCGATCGCCGTATCGAAATCGAGCGAATCGCTCGCGCCGCGCTGCAGTGTTATCCCGCGCGCCTGCATCCACGCGCGGTTGCCCGCGATCGTGTTGATCTCGCCGTTGTGGCCGATGTAATTGAACGGCTGCACGAGGCGCCACGAGGGCGAGGTATTCGTCGAAAACCGCTGGTGGAATACCGCGAACCGCGAGGTGAACAGCGGATCGCGGAGATCGGCGTAGTACGCGCCGAGTTCGTTCGACGAAAGTAGGCCCTTGTAGACGATGGAGCCCGGCGAGCAGCTAACGACGACGGCGGCCGAACCGAATTCGCGGACGACGCGACCGATCGTGCGCCGCGCGACGCGCATGCGCTCGTTGACGTTTCCCGGGCCCATATCGACGATGAGCTGTTCGTACGAAGGCGCCGTCAGCCGGGCTTGATCGCCGAGGACGCTCGGCTCGACCGCGGGCAAACGCCAGCGGAGCGGTTGCAAATCGGCGACGCGCGCCGCCGCTTCGATCCGCGCGCGCAGTGCGCCCGCGTCTTCGGCGTCGCGCGGCATGAAGAACGCGATCGCCGCGAGGTGGCGTTCGGGAACGCGGACGTGCGAAGCGGCGAGTTCGCGAACGAGGAGCGCGCGCGGTGTCTCGCACATGAGCCCGGCGCCGTCGCCCGTGCGGCCATCCGCCGCGCGAGCGCCGCGGTGCACCATGGCGGCTGCCGCTTCGAGCCCGAGGCGCACGACATCGTGCGAGGGGCGGTTCGAGAGATCGGCGAGGAATCCGACCCCGCAAGCATCGTGTTCGCGTTCTTCGTACATGGACTTACGAGTTTAGGCCAATTACACGTGCCCGTCATTGGCCGTTTGCACAACGAGCCCGCAGCGCGTTTCTCTCTCTAGCGGTGCTAGCCGCGCAACCCGAGGGCGACCATCATCCGATAGCCCACGGCGAGCGAGGCTTCGTCTAGATCGAAGCGCGCGTTGTGGTGCGGGAAGGCCGTCGATTCGCCGCCGCGCGAGCCGACGATGAAATACGCTCCCGGCCGCAGCTCTTGCATGAAGGACATATCCTCGGCCCACATCACGATCTCGTGCTCGACCACGGCCTCCGCCCCAAGCGTCGCGCGCCCGACCTCGCGCACGAGATCGTTCATCGCGCGATCGTTGACGGTCGGCGGATAGGACCAGTGATACTCCAGTTCCATCTCGCAGCGAAGCGCTTCGCCGACGCCAGCCGCGACGCGCTTCAGGCGCCCGGGCATCGAAGCGCGCACGGCGGCATCGAACGAGCGCACGGTGCCCTTGAGCGTCGAGCTATCCGGGATGACGTTGAAGGTCGTGCCCGAGGTGAATTGGCCGACGGTAACGACGGCCGGGTCTTTCGGCGCGATCTCACGGGAGACGATCGTCTGCGCCATCGTCGTGAAATATGCGCCCGCCGCGATCGGATCGAACGAGTTCTGGGGCATCGCCCCGTGGCCGCCCTTCCCGCGAATCGTCAGCGTAAACTCGTCGGCCGAGGCGAAAAACGCGCCGTCGCGGACGCCGATCTTACCGACGTCGAGGCCGCTATACAGATGGAGCGCGAACGTGCGGTCGACGTGCGGATCCTCGAGCGCGCCGTCCTCGATCATCAGCTTGTTGCCCGCGTGGCCCTCTTCGCCCGGCTGAAAGCAGAAGACTAGCGTTCCCGGAATCTCCGCGCGCCGCTGCGCGAGCGTCTTCGCCGCCGCGAGCAAGATGGCCACGTGCCCGTCGTGGCCGCACGCGTGCATGACGCCCGCATGTTCCGAGCGATAGGCATGCTCCGGCACTTCGTGAATCGGGAGCGCATCGAAATCGGCACGCAACAACGTCACCGGGCCCGGCTTCCCGCCGACGAGCGTGCCCATGACGCCCGTCTGACCCACGCCCGTGCGGATGCGGTCGAGCCCGAGCGGCGCGAGCGCGCGCGCGATGTATGCGGCCGTCTCGAATTCGACCATCGAAAGTTCCGGCCGGCGATGCAGATCGCGGCGCACCGAAATGAGGTCGCTCGTAGGGATCGCTTCGTGCAACATCGTGCGGTCTTCGCGAAGAGCGCCTTTTTCCCGCGTCGTCGTCCGGGATGTGCAACGGGACTGTGTACGGTGAAATACCGCTGAAAGGATTCCGCATCGGGAGACGGCAGTCTATCTGGCTCGCACTTCCCGAAAGTAACCGCAATGGCGAAAACGGCATCCAAAAGCCTCACGGCGATCGATCGCCAGGGCCTCTCCGACGACCAGCTGATCTGGCTGCTCCGCAACATGTTGCTGCAGCGCCAGATCGATAATCGCGGCTTCCAGCTCAATCGCCAGGGCAAGATTCCCTTTGCCCTCGGGAGCGAAGGGCACGAAGCGCTGCAGGCGGGCGCCGCGCTCGCGTTCGCACGCGGCCAGGACGTTCTCGTGCCGTACTATCGCGATCTCGGACTCGTACTCGGCGTCGGCTTCACGCCGCTCGATATGTTGAACTCGATGTTCGCGCGCGCCGAGGATCAGTCGGGTGGCCGCCAATTCCCGAACCATTACACGAAAAAAGAAGCGGGGCTGCTTTCGATTAGCTCGATCATCGCGGCACATCTGCCGCACGCTGTGGGCGTCGCCTATGCTTTCAAATTACGGAAAGAAACCGGGCGCGCGGTGCTCGCGACGTTCGGTGAAGGCTCGACGAGTCAGGGCGAGTGGCACGAGTCGATGAACTTCGCAGCCGTCCACCATCTTCCGATCGTTTTCATGTGCGAGAACAACGGCGTCGCGATCTCCACGCCGCAATCGATGCAGATGAACATCATCGATGTCATCGATAAAGCACCGGGCTACGGGATGCCGGGCGTGATCTGCGACGGGCGCGATCCGATCGCCACGTATGCAACCGTGAAGGCCGCGCTCGACAACGCGCGTACGGGCGGCGGGCCGACACTCGTCGAGGCGAAGTGTTTTCGCTTCCTCGCACACTCGACCGACGACGACGATCGCACGTATCGCTCGCACGACGACGTGCGCGCCGAACGCGCGAACGATCCGGTACCGGTCTTCACGCAGCTCTTGCTCGATGCGGGCATCGTCGACGACGACGCCGTTGCGGCGCTCAAAAAGAGCGTGCTCGACGAAACCAACCACGCAACCGATACGGCCGAGGCAAACGCGTTCGCGCCCGCGTCGTCGCTCTACACGCACGTCTTCGAGGGAGCTTACGAACCATGGCTGTGATGAACAACGTCGATGCGGTGCGCACGACGCTGCACGATGCGCTGACGAACGATCCGCGCACGCTCATCATGGGCGAGGACGTCGGCGCGCGCGGGAACGTCTTCCTCATCACCAAGGGGTTCCTCGAAGAATTCGGCCCCGAGCGGATCATCGACACGCCGCTCGCGGAAGCATCGATCGTGGGCGTCGCGATCGGGATGGCGATGGAAGGCTTACGCCCGATCGCCGAGATCCAATTCGCCGACTTCATCTACCCCGCTTTCAACCAGATCGTCGGCGAAGCGGCGAAGACGCGCTATCGCTCCAACGGCGATTACACGTGCCCGCTCGTCATCCGCACCCCATACGGCGGTGGCGTGCGCGGCGCGCTCTCGCACTCGGTATCGATCGAAGCGCTCTTCTATCACGTCCCCGGTTTGAAGATCGTCGCGCCCTCGACGCCCGCCGACATAAAGGGCCTCCTGACGGCCGCGATCGAGGATCCCGACCCCGTACTCTTCCTCGAGCATAAGAAGACGTATCGGCTCGTCAAAGGCGAGGTCCCCGAAGGCCGGTATGTGATCCCGATCGGCAAGGCCGACGTGAAGAAATCGGGCACGCAAGCAACTGTCGTTTCGTATGGCCTCTACGCGCATCAGGCGCTCGAAGCCGCGCAGCGCCTGGAGACCGAAGGCATCTCGATCGAAGTGATCGACCTGCGTTCGATCCGGCCGATGGATAAGACCACGATCCTCGCAAGCGTGCGCAAGACGCGTAAGCTGCTGATCATTCACGAAGACAACAAATTCGGCGGCATCGGCGCCGAAATCTCGGCGATGGTAACCGAAGAAGCGTTCTTCGATCTCGATGCGCCCGTAAAGCGTTTGTGCGGTCCGGATGTCCCAGCAATGGGCTACGCGCTGCCTCTCGAAGAAGAATTTATGATCTCGACCGACCGCATGGCTCAAGCCATCCGTGAAATGGCTGCGTTCTAATGGCGACCACGATCACGATGCCGCAACTCGGTGAGACCGTAACCGAGGGCACCGTCGCGCAATGGCTCAAGAAGCCGGGCGACAGCGTCGAGAAATACGAAGCGTTCGTCGAAGTCTCGACGGACAAGGTCAATGCCGAAGTCCCGGCTCCGGTGACCGGCATCTTGCGCGAGATCATCGTGCAAGAGGGCGAGACCGTGCCCACGGGCGCGCCGATCGCGATCATCGACGAAGTCGGAAGCGTTCCTGGCGCCACCCCCGCACCGAGCGCCCCCGCGCACGGATCGAGTCCGAGTGAGGTCGTCGCTGCAGCGGCGCCCATCGCTCCTCCGGCAGCCGCTCCGGCGGCGAGCCCGGCCACCCATGCGAATGGATCGGCGCCGACAAACGGTGCGTCGAATCGTGGCGCGGCGGCGAACTCCGCCGAAATGCTGCGTGGCGTTTCGCCCGCGGTACGCCGTCTCGCGCGCGAAAACGACATCGATATCGCAAGCGTGCGCGGTACGGGGACGAACGGCCGCGTGACCGCAGACGACATCCTGGCGGCGGCGAGTGCCGGCCCGAGCGCGGCCGCGGCAGCGCATCTCAACGGCGACAATGCCGAGTACGTCGCCCGCACCGCCGTATCGACGCTCGCTTCGGCCCCGACGCAGGCAAAATCGGCGGCGCCCGCGGGCAGCGCGCGTGCGACCTACACGAACCCGATCGCGGGCGAAACGATCGCGCTTTCCAGCGCGCGCAAGCTCATCGCACAGCGCATGGTCGAGTCCTCGAACACGGCGCCGCACGCGTGGACGATGGTCGAGATCGACGTTACGAACGCATGGCGTTGGCGCAACCGCGAGAAGGACGCCTTCGAAGTGGCGAACGGCGTCAAGCTCACGTTCTTGCCGTTCTTCATCCGCGCGGTCGTCGAGTCGCTCGCAAAATTCCCGCTAATGAACGCAGCGTGGACCGACGCCGGTATTTACGTCAATCGTGAAGTGAACGTCGGAATCGCCGTCGCACTCGACGGGAATCTCATGGTCCCCGTCATTCGCAATGCCGACCAACTCTCGATCACGGGCATCTCGCACGCCGCAAACGCCCTGATCGACAAGGCACGTCGCGGTAAGCTCGGTGCGGACGACCTCCGCGGCGGGACCTTCACCGTGAACAACACGGGCGCGAACGGCGCGATCCTCTCGGCGCCAATTCTCCCGCCGGGGACGACCGGCATCATCACGATGGAGGCGATCGTGAAACGCCCGATGGTCGTCGCCGACGATGCGATCGCGGTGCGCAGCATGATGAACTCCTGTCTTTCGCTCGATCACCGTGTCGTCGATGGCTCCGTGGCAAG
Organism: Armatimonadota bacterium; assembly: GCA_037441145.1. Lineage (GTDB taxonomy): Bacteria > Vulcanimicrobiota > Vulcanimicrobiia > Vulcanimicrobiales > Vulcanimicrobiaceae > JBBISR01. The sequence continues at coordinate 114,318 of JBBISR010000007.1, read as the reverse complement.
CGGCTTCCTTGCCGACGTGAAACGTCGCGTCGAAGCGATGGGGCCTTCGGGCTCGCTCTGACGATCTTTGGGCCGTAGGATCGCGCACATCGGTGCGGCGCTCGCCGCCGCTTTGTTCGCCATCCTCGTCCCGCAAATCGCAAGCGCGGGCATCAACGACGATCCGAGCGGCATCGTGCCCACACGCATGCCGCTTGCAAGAATTCGCGCGATGTACGATCGCGCGATCGCGCGCGACCGTTCGCGAACTGCCGAAGTTGTCGAAGAGTGGAAGCTCCAGCAAGACAACATGCAAGGCACGTTCCGCGCGCGATATCACCTAACCAATTACGTCGAAACCACGAGCCTCGGCCCGTTCACCTCGATGAACGGCTCGCGCAACGGCGTGCGCTGGCAGCAAAACCGTAACGGACTGACGTTCGCGTTCGCCGGCCTCCACGAGCGCGATGCGATCAGCGAACGCGCGTTTGCGGTGATCGCGCCGGATCGGCCGGAAGTCCATGTCCTCGGCGAATCACCCGCCACGGGCGCGTACGTCATCGATGTCGATCCGCCGCTCGGCCGTCATGAATGGCTCTTCATCGACAAGCGAACGGGCGAACTCATCCGCCGCGAGCGCGTCGAGCGCAACCGTCGCTACATCACCACCTACGACAACTTCCGCACCTTCGACGGCGACCCGACCGCCACGCACGTCCACACCGTGGACTCGCTCGGCAACGAGCGCGATCAGCAACTGATCGCACGGACCGTCGATACCTCGCCGGATAGCCACGCCTTCGACCCACCGAGCAATCGCCGCACGCTTGTGGAATTTCCCACGCGCGCGGGCCCCGTGCGCTTACCGGCGCGCCTGGTCAACGGGCTCTACATCGTGCGCGTCAACATCGCGAACCACGGTTACGATTTTTTGCTCGATACGGGCGCCGCCGGGATCGTCATCGATCCGAGCCTCGCCGATGTGTTGCAACTCGAACGCTACGGTTCGCGCAATGGCAATACCGTCGGCACGTTCATCGAATCGGCGACGATCGTGCCACAGATGACGATCGGGCCGCTGCGTATGCAACGCGTCGTTTCGCGCATCGTGCCGCTACCGTTTCGCGCGGAGGGTTCGGCGCGGATCGTCGGCTTGCTCGGATTCGATTTCTTCGAAGATCTCATCGCGCACGTCGATTTCGCGAACGCCACAATCGAGGTCACGCCGCCGCAAACGGTCCTGAAAACGGCGGGCATGCAACAACTCGCGCTCTTACTCGATGACAAAGCTCCGGTCGTTCGCATGCGCGTGGACGATGGGATCGCGGCGCGCGTGGTTCTCGATACGGGCGCAAACCGCACCCTCTTCTTCGGCGATTTCGCCGAACGAACGGCGCTATCGTACGAACGCCTCTCGACCGTCATGCACTATCGTGCGGTCGGCGGCATCGGTACGAGCATTCTCGGACGCTTGCGTTCGCTCGAACTCGGCGGTCTCACGCTCGCGCGCCCGATGGTCGAGATCGCGGGCGACGTGTTCGGCACCGAAGATACCGACGGCGTGTTCGGCACCGATTTACTGCGCGCGCTCGATGTTACGTTCGATTTCCGCAACGCCCAGGCGTTTATCCGGCGCACGCCACCGCGCATCTTCGAGCGCCGTCACCGCACGCGGCGCGCGCATCGGGGATGCCCGTCGCGTAGCGCGAACACCTAACCGCCGTGTTGATCCGCAAAACGTTCCGATTCGAAGCCGCGCATGTGTTGCCGTACCACCCCGGCAAATGCTCTCGCCTCCACGGGCACTCATACAAACTCGACGTCGCCGTGACCGGGCCCGTGCAAACGAGCGGCCCGGCAACGGGGATGATCCTCGACTTCGGCGATCTTTCGGAAATCGTGAAACGCGAAGTGATCGCACACTGCGACCACGCTTCGCTCAACGATCTTCTCGAGAACCCGACTGCCGAGGCGATCGTCGTTTGGATCTGGTTACGGCTCGCTCCCGTGTTGCCGCTCGCCGAACTCGTGCTTTGGGAAACGCCCACCGCGTGCGCCGTTCTGCGCGCCGGCGATCCGCTGGTCGCCTAAGTGCAACTCGCCGAGATCTTCTATAGCGTACAAGGCGAAGGCACGTGGGCGGGGACGCCTGCGGTGTTCGTACGCCTCGCCGGGTGTAATCTGTCGTGCCGCTTCTGTGACACGGATTATTCGCTCAAGTTCGTGGCGACGATCCCCGAAATCGTCGCTCGCGTACGCGCCGAAGGGGGCGCGTGCCCGATGGTGATCCTCACCGGCGGCGAACCATTCGCGCAAGCCGAGACGCCCGCGCTGATCGACGCGCTCCGTGCGGATGGCAGGCGTATCCACGTCGAGTCCAACGGAACGATCGACGTTTCGCTACCGACCGACGTGTGGCTCACGGTATCGCCGAAGGAACGCCTCGACGCCCGCATGGCCGCTCGGGCGAACGAGGCCAAGCTCATCGTCGATACACGCGTACCTCTCGAATGGCGCGACGCTTTTGCGCCCGCGACGACGATCTATTTGCAACCCGAGGGAAATAAACCGGCGAACGTGGCGCTCGCGCTCGCGGCGGCGAAAGCGGAGCCCGCGCGGCTACGGCTCTCGTTGCAAACGCACAAGTTCATCGGGATCCGCTAACCCCGTGATCCTGCTCGTATGCGCGGTTGCAAACGAACTCGCGTTCTTCGCCCCGCGCCCGGACGTCGCGCTGCTGGTCACCGGGATCGGGCCCGTGGAAGCTGCCACGAGCGTCGCGCGCCGGCTTGCTTCGGGCGACATCTCTCTGGTCGTAAACGCCGGGATCGCGGGTGGCTTTCGCGGCCGCGCGGCGGTCGGCGATACCGTCGTCGTGGCGCGAGAAACGTACCCGGATCTCGGACGGGAGGACGGTGGTGCGCTCGCGCTGCCGCCCGATGTCTCCCTGATCGCAAGCGAAGAAAGCGAGCCGCTATGGGTCGCGCGACTCGCGCGCGCGGGCCTCATCCGTGGTGAGGGCATCACCTCCGCCGCCGTGACGACGAGCGACGAACGCGCGGCGCGCTTTGCCGAAAGTGCGTCCCCGACCGTCGAATCGATGGAAGGCTTCGCCATCCTGCGCGCCGCGCGGCTCGCGGGCGTTCCCGCAATCGAACTCCGCGGGATCTCGAATCTCGTCGGCGATCGCGCGAAGGGCGGCTGGGATATCCGCGCCGGAATCCGCGCGACCGAGCACGCGCTCGCGACCTTCTTCTCGCTCCACGACCAGATGGCATGATGCACGACGAACGCTACACCCTCGCATACTCCCCGTGCCCGAACGATACGTACATCTTCGCGGCATTGACCAACGGCTTGCTACCCGATGCGCCGCGGGTCGAGGTCGTGCTCGACGACGTGGAGGCGCTCAACCTTGCCGCGAAAGCGGGCGTTCACGAACTCACCAAAGTCAGCTACGGCGCGATACCCTATCTGCTCGATGGGTACCGCATCCTCCGCGCGGGCGGCGCGCTCGGGCGCGGTTGCGGCCCGCTCTTGATCGCGAAACCCGACGCGCACGGGAGCGTTCCCGCTCTTTCCGCGCTTCCCAAAACGGCGAAGATCGCGATTCCAGGGCGTTATACGACGGCGTACCTCTTGCTACGGCTCGCACTCGGTTACGAGCCCGAAATCGTCGAGATGCGCTTCGACCACATCGTCGATGCGGTTGCGAGCGGCGCGGTCGACGGCGGGCTCATCATTCACGAGTCGCGGTTCACGTACACGCGCTCGGGCCTGGTTTCGATCGTCGATTTAGGCGATTATTGGGAGCAGACGACGGGCAACCCGATTCCGCTCGGGGCGATCCTCGTCCGCCGCGATATCGACGACGCCCGCGCGCATCGCATCAACGATGCGATCCGGCGCAGCTTGGACTTCGCGCGCCATCGCGAAGGCGAGATCGCGGGCTACGTTCGCGAGCACGCATTCGAGATGGAAGACGACGTCATGCGCAAGCACATCGAACTCTACGTCAACGACTTCAGCGACGACCTCGGGCCTGCAGGCGTCGCCGCAATCGACGATCTCTTCGCGCGCGCATCCGCTCGCGGATTCATCCCCGAAAAAACCCCCGAGTTCATCGGCTAGCGTCCGTCTGCTTGGCCTTTGAGCGCACGCGTCGCGTCGTCGAGGCTTGCATATCGGGCGTAATCGGTAAGACGCTGACGATACCGCGCGTGGCCGACGAAGGGCCCAATACGTCCGACGAACGCACCCGCGATCGCAAGCGGAAACCACCCGCCGTCGACCGCGCCCCAGGATGCGGTCAGGCTACCGTCAGAAGTCGGCCACGGCAATTTGTACGGGGTTTCGTCGCTTTCGATGATGCGAGCACTCGCGCGATCGACGACGAGCGAGCCGCGTGCGTGTTGCGTGTCGCGCGCATCGCTTGCGAAGGCGATCGCGACGGTGTCGCGCGTGCACGTGGCGCAGGGCACGAGCGTGTAGCGATATTCGGCGAGATATTCCGCACGATACGGCTCATGCAACGGCGGCCGACGCGGATCTTGCGGTTTTCCACTTTCGGCGAGCGCGCCGTCGCGAAAGACGAACCACGTGTCCTCCGCGATCGTCTTGTGAAAGACCGGCGCTTCGATGCGTAATTCGCTCGACGAACAGACGCCGAGCACGCCGCGCGTTTCCGTCGCATACGTCTGTGCCATACGCGCCACGAGCGCATCGACGTCGATCGCCACTTCGTCCGCGGCGACGCTTCCCGAAACCAAGACGGATGCAAGACCGGCGATCGCGACGACGCGCGCAAGGGCGATACTCATCGCGACATCGTCGCATGGCGCCGACATCCCGCGCAAGTCACGGGTCTTTGCGCGCGATCGCGAGCGCACGTGCGAGGACTTCGCCGCTCGGCGTGCTGCGCTCGTCAAAGACGACGTTGCCGACAGCATCGAGGACGACGATGCCAAGCGCATCCTTCGCGCCGGGCCGTACGAGCGAAGACCACCCGTTCCCCGAGAAGGTGAGCAACGTGGCCGACCGATCGGCGGGAGCATCGCGCGCGATCGCCTTGCGGATCGCGCCCTTTACGAAGAACGGCGCGCCGACGACGACCACCACGCTGACCACACGAACGCTCGGTGCCGGATGCGCGGATGCGAACATCCTTTCCCATTCGTGTAAATTTTCGCTCGCCGCTTGATCCACGGCGAGGATGAAGATCGTCGGCTTGCCGTGCGCCGCTTCGGGAAAGACGACGTGCGTGCCGTCGAGTGCATCCGCTTCGGCGTGCGGGAACGGCTGCTCGGCGGCACCTGCGAGCGCAAACGTCGCGAAAAACACGACGAGCGTTGCCATCAAGGCGCGTGGATTCATCGGATCGCTCCCGTTGCGGGCATGGCTTCGAGGATCGCGCGCGCGAGCAGCGCGGCTTCGGTGCGCGAACGCACGCCGAGGTGTAACAAAATACGCGAGACGTAATTGCGGACGGTGCCATCGGATATGCCGAGCGTCTGTGCGATGTCTTTATTCGTCGCACCGATACCGAGTTCGCGAAGCACGGCGCGTTCGCGCTCGGTGAGACCGCGTAGCGAAGCGAGCGGATCGTCGAACGGTGTCGGTCCGGCGGCGCTCGCGCGCACGATGCCCGGCGCGAACGATGCGTAGCCTTTGCGCGTGATCGCGATGAGATCGCCGAGATCTTCTGCCGGCGTATCCTTGAGCACGTAACCCGCGGCGCCGGCGCTTACCGCAGCGCGCACGAGCTCGTCGTCGTCGAAGGTCGTGAGCACAAGCACGCGAATCGCCGGTGCGCGACGGTGCAATTCGCGCGTCGCGGCGATCCCGTCCATCACGGGCATGCGGATATCCATGAGCAAGACGTCGGGCATCTGCAGCATCGCGACATCGACGGCTTCGCGTCCGTTGCGCGCTTCGCCGCAAACGCTCACGCCCGGGATCGTCGAGAGCAGCGCGCGGATACCGATCCGAAACGGCTCTTGATCGTCGGCGACGACGACGCGTGCGTTCACGCGGCGCGTTCCGCGTTCGGCCGCGCGCGCCACGATAGCGCGATCGTCGTGCCGACTCCGGGCGCGGAACGGATGTCTAGCGCGATCGCATGTGCTTGCGCGCGTTCGCGCATGATCTGCAAGCCGTGCCCGAATGCGTTGTCTTCGGCGATGAACCCGACACCGTCGTCGGCGATCTCGAGCGTCGCTTCATCGGCCCGCTCGCGAAGCCGCACGTACACCGCGCGCGAACCGGCGTGGCGTACCACGTTGACGAGCGCCTCTTCGGCGATGCGCGCGATCGTCGTCGTGATCGCGGGCTTGCCGCGCATCGCGGCGAGATCGCAGCGAATCGTCATACCAAAATCGCTCTCGAAGCGCCGGCATACACGATCGAGAACGATATCGAGCGCCTCGCGTTCGAGGGGATCGGCGCGCAAGCGCGCGACGGTCGCGCGAACGCTCGCCAAAGCCTCGGAGCCCAATCCCTTTGCGGAATCGAGTAAATCGTCCGCCGTCGCCGCATCCGTCGCACGCAGGCGGATCGCGCTCTCCAGCTGGATGTTCAATGCGGTCAACGCATGGCCCACCGCGTCGTGAAGATCGGCGGCAACGCGCGCGCGTTCTTTTTCGGCAGCGACATCGGCGGCAGAGGACGCATAGCGTCGGAGTTCCTCGTACGCCGCGCGAAGACGGACGGCCGAAAGCCGTTCGCTCGCGGCGATGGTCGTGAGCACACCGACCATCGCGGTCGAGAGGGAGAGCGTGATGACCCATCCCGCGATCACATTCCAACTCACGCCGCCGCCGCGCGACCAAAGCGCAAGCGCTACGAGGACGATCGCAAGCACGCCCGCGCCGAGTAAGGCGCTCGTGCGGCCGCCGAAGAGTTCGGCGTTGCGTAACATCAGTGCGATCGTCAGGATGATGAGCGCGGGATTCATCGTACCGGCGGCGGTCGCAATCAAGATCGCAACCTCCCAAGCGACGAAGATTACCTTGTTCGCCACGACGGCATCGTATGCGGGCAATCGCAACCGCAGAAGCGAGAATGCCGCGATACACACGGCGGTCAGCCACCACGGCACGGCGTGTGGCGTGTCGTCGACGACGTTTGCCGCCTCGGCCGTCACGAACACCATCAGCTCGATCAGCACGAACGGCTCGATCAGAGGTGGCTTCTGCGGCACGATCGGCCGCGGCATCAAAGAACGCATGCTGGAGCCTTAGTATGGCGCAAATCGTGCCGCGCCGCGCGTGCGGAATGTCATACGCGATGACATTCGACAGATGACGCTTTCGCACCGGATCGCGCACGATTGCGGCGCCACCTCCGCTCGAAAGGCCGAATCGGTTTGAAACCCCAGCACGCCGCCCGAAACCCCGCGCTCATCGCGATCGTCGTCACCGCGCTCATCGCCGCCGCAGTACCGCTTCTCGGGGCCGCGCCGTCACAGGAAGTACCGACCAATGCCCCCACGCCGAAACCGAGCCCAAGCGCGAGCGCGACGCCTCGGCCGGCGCAATCCTACGCGCGCTATCTCGCAGCCGACCTCGCCTTCGCTGCAAAACCGCGAACGCCGAGCGGTACCTCCCGCGTCTCGGGGCAACTCCGCGCCGCCGTAGAGTACAAGTTCTTCGGTCGTAATTTCGCAGAACTCGAAACACACGATTGGAATTTCTCGCAGACGTCGGGCGCGATCGCGACGCGAGGCTACGAGCGGCAGAGCGCGCTCAACACAAGCGTGGTCGGCGCCGGCCACGTCTACCTCGCAACGTCGTCGCTGCTACGAACGAACGCGTCGGGCGCACCGCGTCTCGCATCACCGTTCGGATTCGGCCTCGAAGCGCTTCCGGCATTCGAGCGCGTCGCGTCGATCTCGGGGAGCGTCTTCTACTATCCGGACGTAAACGGAAAGCTCGCTACCGCGGGTGGTCCGCTTCGCGTGAGCTACAAACTTCTTACCTATCAACTCAACGCGACGCTCGCACCGCCGGGGATGCCCGCGTTTCTCGAGATCGGCCTGCTCGGCGATCACTATTTGCCCAAGGCGAATGCGGCGAACGGTACGACCCATCGCGCGTTCCATCTCGGCATCGGCGCGCATGTTTGAGATGCACTTCGATCGCGATGACCGGCGAGGTCTCTTCGCAAACGTTGCGGCGTTCGTCGGCGCCGCGCTGCTCGTCAACGGTATCGTCTTCGGCGCGCATCTCACGCACGACGAGCCCTCGTCGACGTTCGCGATTCCCGGCCCGATCGTCGGCGCCGTTTGGATCGCGCTCTTTGCGTCGCTTGGAACGGCCCGCTGGCTGATCGTACGCCGCGCGCGCGGTTCTGCATACCGTGCATCGTGGTATGTCGTCGGCCTGGCGCTCTTTTGCTTGTCGTATGCGTTCTATGCGCTGCCGGCAGCGCCGATCGTTGGACTTTTCGGAAACCTTGCAACGCTTCTCGCCACGCTGATCGTGATCGCGCGCATCCCGTATGCGAAGCGCCGCGCGACGTGGTTCGTAGCACCGATCTTCGTGTGGGTCTCGATCGCGACGATAAGCGTCGCGGGGCTTGCCGGCCTCCGGTAGCGCTTCGAGCCGCAAGGCATGGCTACGCCGACTTCGGTGTGCGAGGGAGCGTGCTTTGCGATCCGGATGCGCGGGTAGCTCTGCTCCGTCACCACTCCAGAGGAGAGCACTATGGATCAACTCATCACGGGCACGTTCCACGATACGGCCGAAGCGAATGCCGCAATCGACCGTCTCGTCGCGCTCGGTTTTCCGAGCAGCGACATCAGCGTCATCATGAGCAACGAAACGAAAGCGCACTATCACGACGCGCACGATCACGTTCCGGGTGAATCGCAGGGCGCGAACGTTGCCAAGGGTGCTGCAGGCGGCGGCGCGATCGGTGGCACGCTCGGTGCGATCGTCGCAGGAGCGCTCGCCACCACGGGCGCGATCGGCGCGACGATCGCAACCGGCGGGATCGCGGGCCCCTTCGTCGTCGGCCCACTTGCAGCTGCGCTCGCGGGCGCGGGCGCGGGCGCGGCGGCGGGTGCCGGTATCGGTGCGGTCGTCGGCGCGGGCGCTTCGCACGAAGATAAGGAGCGCATCGAGCACGATGTGAACGACGGCGGCATCGTCGTCGCCGTGCATGCAGACGACGCGAACGCAACCGAAGTGCGTAACATCCTCAGCCATACGCATCACAACTAGTACGCCCGCTCGCGACGAACGGGGCCGCGCGAGTCGCGGCCCCGTTTTTTTAGAGCTCGTCTTCGTATGTGGTCCGCTCGCCGCGAATGATCTGCCGATCCGGCAACGGTACCGACCAGGTTCCGCTATCAGGATAGAAACACGCTTCGCCGATCGGATTATCGGCGACCACAAGAAGCACGATTTCGCTCATCGCGTCGCTCGCGAGTTGGTGCGCTTCACCCGGTTTGAAGAGAAACGTATCGCCTGGTCCGATCGCATGCGTCCCCGAATCGTCGCGCACCGTTCCCGTACCGGAAACGACGTGATAAAACTCCCACTGCGCGCTGTGCGCATGAAAGGGAAACGGTACGGTGCCGGGCAGAATGCGCGCGAGCTCGACGTCGAACGGATGTCGCTTGCGGAGGTCGGTCGAATCGGGCTCGCGGCCGAGCGCTTCGGAGAGCTGCCGCCCCGCGCCGCGAAAGCGTCCGCTCGGCGATTCCCATTGCAGCTCCTCGACGTCGTTTGCGTTGACGATTCGCATTTTGCTCCTCTCCCGTACGAGCCGCTCGGCATGGCATCGCGCGCTCGCGTGGCGAATGCTTCGGGCGATGCTTCGCTCTTTCGTTCGCACGTTCGTCGCACTCGTCGTTACGGCTTTGCTCTGCGCGCCGCCGGGCGTACGCGCGATCGCGGCGACGCCCGTGGTGACGCTCGGCGACGACGCGTTTCTCGATACCGGGTGGAAAGAGCTCAAGGGCCGCTGCGTCGGCATCGTAACGAATAGGAGCGGCGTCACGGCGCGCGGCGAATCGGTCGTCGATGCGACGCGCAAGAATCCGCAGATTTGCATCAAGGCGCTCTACGCTCCGGAACACGGTCTGCGCGGCGATCGCGATGCGGGAGCGTACGTGCCCTCGTATACCGATACGGCGACGGGCCTTCCGGTCTATAGCCTCTACGGCGCGACGCGCCACCCGAGTGCCGCGATGCTCGCGGGCGTGGACGTCTTGCTCTTCGACATCCAGGACGTCGGCGATCGCGCGTACACGTACATCTCGACGATGGCGTTCGTGATGCAAGCGGCCGCACAATTCGACAAAGAAGTGTGGATCCTCGATCGCCCGAATCCGATCGGCGGCGAGCTGGTCGAAGGCCCGGTCCTCGAACCGAAATTCTCTTCGTTCATCGGCCTCTATCCGATCGCCGTGCGCCACGGGATGACGGTCGGCGAACTTGCGCGGATGGAGAACGATGCCTTTCACATCGGCGCACATCTCCGCGTAATCCCGATGCGCGGCTGGAAACGCGCGATGCTCTGGGGCGAGACCGGACTTACGTGGATTCCGACTTCGCCGAACATTCCGACCTGGGAAACGACGCTCGTGTACCCCGCGACGGGGTTGTTAGCGAAAGCCGGAATCAACAACGCAGCGGGCACGCAAGCGCCGTTTCGGTATGCGGGCGCGTACGGTGCCGACGGAACGAAGCTCGCGGCCTGGCTCAACGCGCGCGCGATTCCGGGCGTCCATTTCCAGCCCGTGACGTGGCAACCGCCGAGCGGCTTCTGGGCTGGGAAAACGCTCGGCGGCGTCGAGCTCGCGATCGACGACCCGCATACGTTTCCAAGCGTTCGCACGGCCGTCGAATTTCTCGTGGCCGCGCGCGCACTCAAGATCGGCAACGTTTCGCAAGACGCGGCAGGCATCGATCACGACTGGGGCACGGATAGCCTCCGCACCGCGATCGCGAGCGGCCTGGACGCGGATGCGACGATCGCACGATGGGACGCATCGCTCGCCGCGTTTCGCACCCTACGCGCGAAGTATTTGCTCTATCCGTGAAATCCATTATCAATATTCAAGGAGCTTTCGGAAGTCATGCTTCAATCTTAATACATGAATGAAGCGAAACGTAGGCTTCTGTGGGGCTTTGCCGACAAAGTGCGTGCGCCATTGAATCTCGAAACACCGCTTACCATAAACAGCTTACGGAATGCGATCGAGCGCATGGGCGGAGAGCTTGTAGAAAGACCATCAACGGCACTTGAGGCATCTATCGCTCGTGTCGAAGGAGGGCGATTTAGGATCCTCCTCGACTCCGATAAACAACCGGAACGGCAGTTATTCTCGCTGGCGCACGAGCTCGGTCACTTATTTGTGCATATGGGCTTCGGTCGTGCCGGAAAATGGGATAACGAACCTGACTACGTGGAATCTTATGCTCGGAGTGGCTACGACGAAGAAGAGCTTGAAGCGAATGAGTTTGCTGCATCTTTATTAATGCCCCGCGACCAATTTATCAATATCGTAACTAATAGCGGCCTCAATCAGGCTGCAACTCATTTTGGCGTTTCCAAGCAAGCAGCACTGATGCGCGCTCGCTGGCTCAAACTTGAACCCTGGAAGTAGTCTCAATTGAACTCAAATAATCCTGACTCATTACTTCTTGACCTTTCACAAATAAGTGAAGAAATTGCGAAAGAAGCCGAGGAAGCCGGATTTAAAACATCGGAGCAGAGGCTTCCCCGGCTCGATGTTTTTCTTTTCTTCTCTTTTGACCTCGTCAACTCAACATCAATTAAAAGTCCGCGGCGTGCGAAAGAGTTTGGTAAATTTACCTGGGTAGATGTCATCAAGAATTTTTATTTTACGTGTATCCAGTCTATACGAGAAGATTTCTCTTTACCTGAAGCTTGCGTTTGGAAATACGTAGGTGACGAGATTCTTTTTTACCTGAAAATCACCGAACGAAGCCAAATCGAGACAGCAGTGAGCGCAATATTCAGAACTATGGAAATATATGACAATCAACTTCACGATTCACAATTTAAGAAGGCTGCCGACTTAGTCTCGATCAAGGCGGTCGCTTGGCTTAGCCCGGTACGAAGCCTGGTTAAGCAGAGCCAAAAGACCGCTGCTAAACATGCGAAACTCATTGACACATTTATCGGCGACGATCAAGCCTTTCAGCTGTTCAGCGAAGCCCCCTCCGAAAAGCGGCTCGACTTCCTCGGCCCGAATATCGACGCCGGATTTCGGCTAGCCACCTTCGCACGCAAGCGCCAACTGGTAGTCAGCCCAGCTCTTGCATTCTACCTGTCGAAAAAAATAAAACCGGAATTTTTGCGCGTGGTCGATTTTGCGAAGTTGAAGGGCGTAGCCGAAGAGATTCTTTTTCCCGGCATTTGGTATAATGAGAAATGGGAAACCATATCAGAAACGTTCGATTACCAAGAACGCCACTCGGATGCTGTGATCAAAAGCGCCTGCAGTAAAGGACATTCCTCCATCCATATAATTGAGGACGAAGTAAAGCCAGCATTCAAAAAACTAGGTTATTTTTTCGAAATTGACATCATTGACGAGATCATCGCTTTATCGGGCAATCCCCGAAGAACGTCTCGGCGAGCGACTGCGCGTATGCGGGCGGCATCGGTGTGATCAGCGGCAGCACGAGCGCCGCGAGATAGCGGGCCGTGGTGCGCAAGACGGAACGTGACGGGCGAAACGATTCCATGCATGTATCTTGCCGCAATATGCTGTGCGTTGCTTGAGCGCACGATGAGGTGCGGCTGAGAATCCGGTGAGGCTAGCGGCGTTCGCGCAATTTCTGGAGCTGCCAGAGGTGGATGAAGCGCCGGATCTCTTCGCTCGGATGCTCCTCGAGTTCGGTGAACTGCACGCCGTGCGTGAAGCGGCGCCGATTCACGTTGAAGAACGTGATCACGATTTTCCCATGTGCGGAAATTTCGCTGAACGGCGCGGGCGGTACCATCACTTTCTTCTTCTTCGCGGGGCCGAACGACGAGGGGATCTCGATCTCTTTCTCCACCAGGACCGTTTCGACGCGCTTCTGCGGCAGCGTGAAGCGAAAGAGGCATACCGTCCCGATCGGGATGTCCTCATCGGTGACCAAGCGCATCCCGCCCGCGCTCAGATCGTTACCGGCGGCGGCGCGCACGCCCGTACGATCGCTCGCGCCGTAATACACGGGAAATTCTACCTGCGCGCGATAGGCGCCACGCTTTTGGGAAGCGCGCGGCGCTTGCGATTCTTCCGCCTCTCCCGGTTTCTTCGGGACCGCGGCCTTCTTGGAGTTTCCGAAGAAAAACATGGAGGCATGCGCTTCCAGGAAGTCCGGCCGCACCCTCCGTAGCGAGCCACATGTCACTCTGTACGGACCGGCTGCTCGCGGCGCTCGGCCCGGATTCCGTCAAGACGGCGCCCGAAGATCTCGCGTCCTACGCATACGATGCGTACAGCGCGGACCACATGCCGTCGGCTGCGGTCATCGCGCAGGATGCACGCGAGATCGCGACGGCGGTGCGCATCGCGCATGAATGTGGCGAGCCGATCGTGCCGCGCGGCGGCGGTACGGGCCTTTGCGGCGGCGCGGTGCCGACCAGCGGCGGCGTCGTCATCGCGACGAACCGCATGCGGCGCATCCTCGCGCTCGATATCCCGAATCGGCGCGCCCGCGTGCAACCGGGCTTGGTGAACTTCGACCTTTCCGCCGCGGTCGCGACGCACGGCGTGTTCTACGCGCCCGATCCATCGAGCCAAAAGGCGTCGACGATCGGCGGTAACGTCGCGACGAATGCGGGCGGCCCGCATTGCCTTTCGTACGGGACGACGACGAACCACATCCTCGGCCTCGAATTCGTCGACCACCACGGCAACCTCACGACGCACACGCTCGACGACGCGGGCTACGATCTCACGGGCGCGCTCGTCGGCAGCGAAGGCACGCTCGGCATGGTTACGGCCGTCGACGTGCGCTTGATGCGCGCCCCCGAGGCCGTGCGCGTATGCGTCGCGGCGTTTCCCAACGTCGAGAGCGCATCCGAAGCGACCTCCGCGATCATCGCCGCGGGCATCGTCCCGATCGCACTCGAGATCATGGATAAGCTCATCACGAGCGCGGTCGAAGCGCACTATCACGCGGGCTATCCGGCCGATGCCGGCGCGGTGCTGATCGTCGAGATCGCGGGCATGCACGACGACATGGATCGCACCGAAAACGATCTCGCGCGCATCGCACGCGAGCACGGCGCGCTCGCTTGGCGTGCGGCACGCGATCGCGCGGAACGCGATGCGCTCTGGGCCGCACGCAAAGGTGCGGCGGGCGCGATCGGGCGGATCGCGCCGAACTATTACATCCAAGACGCGTGCGTGCCGCGCACGAAGTTGCCTGCCGTGATGCAAGCGATCGAGGCGATCGCGGCGGACGCGCACGTGACGGTCGGGAACGTGTTTCACGCGGGCGATGGCAATCTGCATCCGCTGTTGATTTACGATCGCCGCGACCGCAAGCAAGTCGAGGCGATCGTGCACGCGGGGACGGAAATTCTGCGTACGTGTATCGCGATGGGCGGCACGATCTCGGGCGAGCACGGCATCGGGTACGAGAAGCGCGAGACGCTCTCGCTCGTGTTCTCTACGGACGATCTCGCCGCGATGGCGCGCGTGCGCGCGACCTTCGATCCACGGCAACTCTTCAACCCGGATAAGATCTTCCCGAGCGGCATGACGTGCGGTGAAGTGAAGGCGCAGGCGCTCGCGTGATCGCGCCCGCGCGGGTCGACTTCGACGGCATCGCGTGCGAGATGCGCGATTCCGCGCGAGCGGCACTCGGCGGACACGAACCCGTATACGCCGTCGCGCCGCGCACGCCCGAAGCGCTAGCCGCGGTGCTCGCCCGCTGCGATGCCGCGGGCGCGACGTGCGTCGCGATCGGCGGCGATACGCTACAGAGTTTCGGCAACGCGCCCGCGCGTTTCGATGTCGCCATCCACACCGATCTGCTCGCGGGAATCCTCGCCTACGACCCGCGCGATCTCACCGTATCCGTCGCCGCGGGCACCACGCTTCGCGCGTTCGCCGATCGGCTCGCAACCGAGCGGCAATTCGTGCCGATCGATGCACCGCACACCGCGCGCGGAACCGTCGGCGGCGCGCTTGCGGTCGGCTGGGTCGGGCCACGTCGCGCGGCGTACGGCCGCACGCGCGATCTGCTCATCGGCTCGCAGGTTGCACTCGCGGACGGAACACTCGCATGTAGCGGCGGGATGGTCGTGAAGAACGTTTCCGGCTACGACACGAGCAAACTCTACGTCGGCGCGCTCGGCACGCTCGCGATCTTCGCAAGCGCGAACTTCAAGTGCTTGCCGTTACCGCAGGCGCGGCGCGCGATCGTCGCGCCGCTTCAGGACGAAAGCCGGACGAGCGCGCTCGCGCACCTGCGCAAGCTTTCCGTCGAGCCGACCGTCACGCTCGCACTCGACGGCTTCGATGAAGCCGACCTCGGGCGCAATGCCTTGTTTCTTCTTTTCGAAGGAAGCGAAGCCGTCGTCGATCGCGCCACGCGCGAGACGCGCAGCGCGCTCGGTGCTGCAGGCGTGGCCTCGGCGAGCGTTCTCGACGCTCCGCAGAGCGCATTCCAACGCGTCCTCGATGCATACGTCGCCGTGCGCGCCACGGGTTCGCTCACCGTGCGCTGCACCGGCTTGCCGACGACGGTCGACGAACGCCGGTTTGCCGCGCGTTCGCGCGCGCGCGATCACGGATGTTCGGCCGAAACCATCGTCGATGCGAACACCGGCGACCTCATCGTGCGTTTCACGCGCCCGCACGATCTGCCAGAGATCGCTTCGGCGCTCCTTGCCGACCTTCGCGTCGAGATGCCGAGCGCGACGGTCATCGCGGGCACGCCCGCGAGCCGCGAAGCCGTCAACGCGTGGCCCAACGTGCCGCCAGCGTTCGCACATATGCGCGATCTGAAGCGGCAGTTCGATCCCCACGACATCCTCGCACCCAGCCGCTACGTCGGCGGTCTTTAGGGCACGCTACGCGGCGATCGCTTCCAAGCCGGCCGCCGCGAATTGCTCGCGGTAGTACTTCCGGCAATTCGCAAGTAACTCGTTGCCCTGGACGCCCATCGCATCGAGCACATCCGGAATCTCGCTTACGGCGCCTTCCACGTGCGCCCACATCCGGCCGAACATCTCCGTCGCTTGCGCTTCGTCCACGAGGCCGCGCTCGTGCATCCATTTCAAGCGCCGTTGGCCGAAGCGGACGTGGTGGCGTTCGTCTTCCAGCACGAAATCGAGGAACGCGGAAATCTCATCGGAGTTCGCGCGTAAATCTTTGCAGCCGTCCTCGAGCAAGCGGATCGCCAGGCCCTCGACGACGATGTTGTTCCCGATCAAGCCGCCGACGAAATACTCGCGGTCGAGCGCCTCGCGGATCGTCGTCCCGAAGCCACGGAACGCGCTCGAAACGAAACCGTCGAGCTTCGCGGAATCGAGCCCGAACTGATCGAGCTTGTGCCGGAAGTGTTCGAGGTGCGTGCGCTCTTCGTCGGCTTGCTTCAGCAAATAATCGTGCGATGCGCGATCGGGTGCGAACGCGGCCATCGTCGTCGAGGCTTCGAGCGAGATCACTTCACCCGACGTAAAGTGCGCGAAGCAGCGCATGAACAGTTGCGAGGACGCCGGCATCAGTTTCATCGGCGCGAGCGCCTTCACGAAATCGAGCCCGATCGCGTTATCGATGGCGAAGATGGTACGCAAGAGTCCGGGGTTCCGAAACGACGGATCGATGACCATCTTGGCCAACCGGTTCTTGAGCGCCATGCCGAGCCTACTTTCTGCGAACGATTCGCTCCCTAGTTTCGGCGTGCGGAGGCCACGGTGCCGTGAGACTCGTCACCACTTGGCGGCGATCGCGGCGCAAAATCCGATCACCGACGATTTCCGGAAAAAGCCCTCGGAACTCATGAGCTGCGCGAGCGCGGGGCGCACGGACGCCCGCGCGGCGATCGGCTCGACGACGGAGCCGAAGACCATCCGCATCCGATAGGCCGCACGCGCGTTCGCGTTCCACACGTCCACGCGCGCCGCGTAGTCGCCCCGCGCGCGCCGCAGATCGCCGCCGTGCGCGACCAGCGCCGCGGCGAGGGAACGCGCGGAATCCATCGCGGGCGCGATGCCTTCGGCGGAAAACGGATCGGCGACCCCCGCCGCATCGCCCGCGGCGAAGATCGCGCCGACCGCGCGGCGCATGCGGCCCGTCGGCACGATGCCGCCGCTCGTGCGCTCGACGACGGGCTCCGGGCCGAGCGCTTCGCGCGCGAACGGGCTCTCGGCGAGCCAGGTCGCGAGCACCGAACGGAGGTCGCGATTGCGGCGCGAGAAGCGATCGTCGACGAGGATGCCGACGTTCGCCAGCCGCTTTTCGAGCGGAAAGATCCACGCGTATCCGGGCAGCAGCGCGCGATCGAAGTGCAACGCGAAATCCGGATCGAGATCGCGCGTGGCGCGCACGTATCCGCGAATCGCAACCAGCCGCGTTCCGAATGCGCCGAGGCCGATCGCCGTGCCGAGTTTCCCCGTCGCCCCCTCGCCGAGCACGATCGCATCGTAGTGCTTGCGTTCCGTGCGCCCGTTCTCCGTAAGCGTCGCGCTGGCGCCGGCCGTGTCGTTGGCGAGCGCGCTTACGGTCGTGCTCGGCCGAAACGTCGCGCCGTTGGCGACCGCGCGCTGCACGAGCCGATCGTCGAAATCGCGGCGCTCCACGATCGCGCCCCACGGCGTTTCGGCCTTCCAGCCGCCGCGAAACCAGCGATGCGCGGGCGTGCTCATCACGCCGGTCGGCAACTGCATCCGATCGTCGAGCGCGATGCCGAGATCGCGCGCGATGCGGACGCCCTCGGGGGAAATCCCGTCGCCGCAGGTTTTCGCACGCGGCCACGACGAGCGCTCGACCAAGTCCACACGCGCGCCTGCGGCCGCAAGATCGCACGTGGCGACGGCGCCCGCGGGCCCCGCGCCGATCACGAGGATTTCCATCGCGGCCCGCATTCGCGCGGCGTCACGATTTCCCGGCCTTCGAGGGGCGCGCGCGTTTGCCGCGAACGGCGCGCGCATGCGCATCCCCGCACATCGCCTCGTGCAACGCTCCGTTCGCTGCTTCGCACCCGTGTTCGCGCTCGCGACGACGCTCGGCGCGGTGCCCTTCGTGCCGAGCGGGCTCGATGGATACGCGCCCGCCTCGGTGCCGATCGAACGGCGCTTCGAAGCGACGTTCCGCGACGTGCCGAGCGCCGAGGGTGCGATCGAAGAAGCGCAACGGATCGACGAACAGCCGCACTATGCGGGCTCGGTCGGCGACTATCGGCTCGCAACGTACATGCGCGACCGCTTTCGCGAGTTCGGCCTCGACGCCACGCTCGAAACGTTCCGCACGCGCGTCGATCGCCCGAAGCGATTGCTCGTGCAGCTCATCATCCCGGCGCCGCTTCCCACGCCCGGCCGACGCGCGCGCGCGCCGAAGCCGATGGTAACGACGCTCGACTTACGCGAACGCGGCGCGCCGTACGATCCCGCGCAACACGGCGATCCGGGCTTACCGTTCAACGCGGGCAGTGCGGACGGCGACGTCACCGCGCCGATCGTGTATGCGCATCGCGGTATCGAGGAAGACTACGAACGCCTCGCATCGTTCGGCATCGACGTGCGCCGCGCGATCGTGCTCGTGCGGTATGGCGCGCAGTTTCGCGGTCTCCTCGCCGAACGCGCGCAAGCGCATGGCGCGGCAGCCGTACTCTTCTATAGCGACCCGATCGACGATGGCGGCACGCGCGGCGCTACCTATCCGGACGGCCCGTGGCGCCCCTCCGGCGCCGTGCAAAGGGGCAGCGTCGGCGCGAACGTCACGATCCCCACGCTCCCGATCTCAGCCGACAACGCGCGCTTGTTGCTCGCGTCGTTACAAGGCGTACCCGTGCTGCGCCAAGCGAGCGCCGCCAACGGTGCCGCCGGAAACGCTTCCGCAGCGAATGCTTCAACGACGAGCGGCGCTCCGGCGAACGTTCCGCAAACCTCGCGATGGACGGGCGGGCTCGACGTGCCATATCCCTACGCACGCGGCCCGGGGCTCGCGCGCGTGAGCGTGAAGCTCGACCGCCCGACGCTGACGCTTTGGAATACCGTCGCGCGCATCCGCGGCACCACGCAAGCGGAACAACTCGTCGTGCTCGGCGCCCATCGCGATGCGTGGGTCCGCGGCGTCACGGATAACGGCTCCGGAATCACGACCATGCTCGAGATCGGGCGCGGCCTCGGCTACCTCGCGCGCGCAGGCTGGAAACCGCGGCGCACGATCGTGCTCGCCGGCTGGGATGCCGAGGAGATCGGCTTGCGCGGTTCGCAGGCGTTCGTCACCGCACACCGTGCCGAGCTCGAACGCGGCGGCGTCGCATACATCAACGCGGACGAGGACATTTCCGGGCCGACCTTCGGTGCCTCGGCCGTCGGGGTGCTCGGCGATGTCGTCACCGGCGCGACGCAGGACGTGAGCGATCCCGGGCCCGGGAAGCGCACCGTGCGCGAGCGCTGGGGCGCGAGCGCGCTTGTCGGCGCGCCGGGCGGCGGCAGCGATCACGAGTCGTTTCTCTCCGGCCTCGGCACGCCCGTCGCCGAGCTCGGCTTTCACGGGCCACTCGGCACCTACCACTCGGTGTACGACGATTTTCGCAACGCGCGCACGTTCATCGATCCCGATTTCTCGTTGCACCGCACGATGTCGCAAATCGATGGCATGCTTGCGATGCGTATCGCCGATGCGGATATTCTCCCGTACCGCTTTCGCTCGTACGCCGATGCGATGCAGCGGCAACTCACCGCACTCGTGGCCCCGAATCCGCGCCGCGTTGCAGCGACGCTCGACCCGTCTCCGCTGCAATCGGCGCTCGCGGGTTTCACCGTCGCCGTGGAGCGCGCCGATGCGGCAACCGAGCGCGGGCGTGCCGATCCCGGTACGACCGATATCGCCTACACCCGGCAGCAACTCGCGGCGGCGCGCATTCTCGACGCATACTATTACCGCATCGACGGCTATCGTGGCTCGGTGCTCGGCAGCTTGGACACGGCGGCGACGAACGGTGATTTCGCGCAAATCCAGAACGCGATTCGTGAAGCATCCGAGGCGCTCAACCGCGCGACGGAAGCACTCACGATTCCGTAGAGGGGCAAGTATGCGTTTTCCTCGTCTTCTTCTGGCAGCGGCGCTCGCCGCGTTCGCACTCGGCTCGGCGCCCGCGTTCGCCGCGCAAGATCGCACGATGCCGACCTGCGCGGCAGGCGACCCCGTCGTATGGGTCAACTCGAAATCGAACGTGTACCACGCGCAAGGAACGCCCGTGTTTACGTCGCTTACGAAAAACGGCAAATACGCGTGCACTTCGGATGCCGTGAAGATGGGCGCACGCGCCGCGAAGATGAGCGCGAAGCACATGAGCGCCGCGATGAGCGCACCCGGCGCTGCGATGTCGCCTGGTGCGATGATGTCGCCGGGAGCGATGGCGTCGCCCGGCGCTATGGCTTCGCCCGGCGCCATGGCGGATGGTTCGATGAAGCACCGTAAGCGTCACGGTGCGAAGATGGCCTCGCCGAGCCCGAGCCCCACCCCCTAACCGCATCGGACGCTGCAACGCTCGCATGCGTTGCAGCGTCCAAACGTCCGATGCGCATTACGATTCTCGGAGCCTCCGGCTTCATCGGCCGCCACCTCACCGTCGCGCTCCAAAAGCGCGGCGACACTGTAGTAGCGGCGAAATTGCGCGATGCGAGCCTCGCGGCAAAAGCGTGCGAGGGCTCGGACGTCGTCGTCAATCTGGCTGGCGCACCCGTCGCGGGCGCGCGCTGGTCTGCTGCGTACAAAGATGAAATCCGACGCTCGCGCGTCGACGTACCGCGCGCGCTGATCGAAGAGCTCGGGCGTCTTCCGGAAGCATCACGGCCGAAGGCGTACATTTCGGCCTCCGCCGTCGGCTTCTACGGCACGTCGCTTACCGCGACGTTTACCGAGGAAAGCTTACCCGGCAACGATTTTCTCGCCGACGTCTGCGTGCAATGGGAGCGCGAAGCGTTTCGCGCCCAGGATCACGGTATGCGGGTCGCCGTCATCCGCACCGGTATCGTCCTCGGGCCGGACGGTGGCGCGCTCAAACCGCTGATGCCGATTTTCAAGCTCGGTGGCGGTGGGCCGGTCGCCTCGGGCAAACAGTGGTATTCCTGGATTCACATCGACGACCAAGTCGGGATCTATCTCGCGGCGATCGATCGCCTCGAAGGCGTGTTGAACGCCACGGCACCGCATCCGGTGACGAATGCCGACTTCACGAAAGCGCTCGCGGCAGCGCTTCATCGGCCGGCGTTTCTTCCCGTGCCAGCATTCGCGCTCGAATTGCTTTTTGGCGAAGGCGCTTGCGTATTGACCGAGGGTCAGAACGTGATGCCGACGCGCACCCAAGCACTCGGGTATGCGTTCAAATACCCGACGGTCGGTCCCGCGATCGCCGACGCCGTCATCGCCCGCTAGCGCAACACCAGGCGAAGCGCGCACCAGCGCAAATCGGAAAATCCGAATACGATCGCAACGAGCGAGAGGCGTCGCGGCTCCTCTTCGGCGCATGATCGACGTGTAATGGATACCAGATCGGTCGTGGCCGACCTCGATTGGACCCGAATCACTAGTGACCTGGACGTGCGCGGATTTGCACGAACCGGGCCGCTACTCGACGTAGGAACGTGTGCGGCACTCGCCGATGCTTACGACGATGAATCGTTGTACCGGAGCCGTGTCGTCATGGCCCGGCACGGTTTCGGATCGGGTGAATATCGCTATTTTGCCTATCCGCTCCCCGACGAGATTCGCGAACTTCGCTCGATGTTCTACGAGCGTCTCGCGCCGATCGCGAATGCTTGGGCGGCCGCGATGCGCGTCGACATGCAGTATCCCGCAACGCTGAAAGAGATGCTCGCTCGGTGTCACGCAGCGGGGCAAACGCGGCCGACGCCGCTCATCCTACGCTATGGTGCGGGCGACTATAACTGCCTGCATCAAGACCTGTACGGCGCGCATGTGTTCCCGATCCAACTCGCACTGCTCTTAAACGAGCCCGGCCGCGATTTTGACGGCGGCGAATTCGTGCTCGTGGAGCAACGGCCGCGCATGCAATCGCGTGCCGAAATCGTGCCGCTTTCCCGCGGCGAGGGCGTGCTCTTCGCCGTCAACGAGCGCCCGGTGCACGGCACACGCGGGGTGTATCGCACGAAGTTACGCCACGGCGTCTCGACGATACGCGCAGGCCAAAGGCACACGCTAGGCGTCATCTTTCACGACGCTACCTAAACGGTTTCTTTCCGGATTTCCGGAACGTTCTCGTGATCGTAGGGGCAGTGGCGGCAGCGATTACCGCAACAGACGCCGCGCCGCAGATGGTACTGCGCGGTGAGTACCATAAGGCCGTTTTCGGTGTACCAATCGCCGGGCTCGAGCCCGATCGGGCGCGCGGCGGGCGCGGTATCCGCCTCCGGAATATCCGCCACGATGGTTAGCCTGCGAGCGCGGGTTCGTGCGCGGCTTCGAGCGCTTCGAGATAGCGCTCGGCTTCGAGCGCGGCCTTGCAGCCCATCCCCGCAGCCGTGATCGCTTGCTTGTAGCGCACGTCGTACACGTCACCGCCAACGAACACACCATCGATATTCGTGCGTACGCTATCCGACGAAACGATGTAACCCGCGGCGTCGAGTTCGAGCTGATCTTTGAAGATCGCCGTGTTTGGATCGTGACCGATCGCAATGAAGAGCGCGTCTGCTTGCATCGTCGACCGCTCGCCGCTCCGCGTATCTTCCAGCACGAGCGCGCTCGTCATGGCATCTCCTTCGACTTCAACGACCGCCTTGAAGACTTCGAACGCGATCTTCGGATGCTTGCGGGCGCGTTCTACCATGATTTTGGAAGCACGGAAGGTGTCTTTGCGGTGCACGAGCGTGACCTTGCTCCCGAATCGCGTCAAGAATAACGCCTCTTCCATCGCGGAATCGCCGCCGCCGACGACGACGATGTGTTTTTCGCGAAAGAACGCGCCGTCGCACGTCGCACACGTCGAAACGCCGCGCCCGCGGAGCCGCGCTTCGCCCGGAATATCGAGCCAGCGCGCGCTCGCGCCCGTGGCTACGATCACGCTATCGGCCGTATACTCGTCCTCACCCGTGAAAACGCGGAACGGGCGCTGCGAGAAATCGACGCGCTCGACGTCAACGTCGTGGATCGCCGTCCCGAAGCGCTCCGCTTGCTTGCGGAAATTTTTCATCAGTTCCGGGCCCATGATGCCATCGGGAAAACCGGGGAAGTTTTCGACCTCGGTCGTGAGCATGAGCTGACCGCCATGCATGAAGCCCGCGAAGAGCACGGGCGCGAGGTTCGCGCGCGCGGCGTAGATCGCAGCCGTGAGGCCAGCGGGGCCGGAGCCGATGATGATGACGGAGTGATGGCTCGGGGCCGGTGCGGTTTCCATTGTACGCACTTCAACCTCAACCGAGATGCATCCGGTTGTGCTCGTACGACGGAAGGGTCCGGCGCCGGGCGGCGTAAGCACGAGTCATGGCGCTCGAAGACGATTTTTCCGACGTTCTCCGCAAGGCACAAAAGGGCACCGGCATCGATGCCACGCTCCTCGCACAGCGCACCGGGATCGACGTATTTGCGATCCGCGGCTGGGCGAAGGGCAACGGCTGTGCGAACGAAGACGAAGCAAGAGCGCTAGCGCCGCTGCTCGGGCTCGATCCCGGCAAATTCGCCGATGCCGCCGCGCAGAAATGGCATCCGCACGTCGCCATTCCGCACGACGTTCGCCACCATCCACAAGATCCGCACCCCTCGAAC
Organism: Armatimonadota bacterium; assembly: GCA_037441145.1. Classification (GTDB taxonomy): domain Bacteria; phylum Vulcanimicrobiota; class Vulcanimicrobiia; order Vulcanimicrobiales; family Vulcanimicrobiaceae; genus JBBISR01. The sequence continues at coordinate 90,404 of JBBISR010000007.1, read as the reverse complement.
GGTTATCTCTTCTTTCTCGAAGACGGAAAGACGGCGGCGCTGGTCGACCCGGCGGGGTATCCCGCGAATCTCTTACGTGCGATCGCCGACGGTCCGTATGCTTTGCGCTACATCCTCGTCACGCACTTGCACAGCGATCACTGCGATGCGACGGCGGACGTTGCCGCTGCCTTTCCCGACGCGCAGATCGTGATGCACCGAGCGGACGTGCACGCGATCGGCGATCTCGCGCATAAGGCGCTGCCGGTCGTCGACGGCGACGAACTCGCGTTCGGCGAAAATGCCGCGATCCGTATGATCCACACGCCCGGTCACACGGACGGCTCGACCTCGTTCTTGTTTCGGTCGACGGTCTTCACGGGCGACACGCTCTTTGCCGGAAGCGTCGGCGGCATCTTCGCGAAAACGGCAAGTTACGCCGACTTGCTCGCGAGCGTGCGCCTGAAATTATTCGCGCTCGACGATGCGACCGTCGTCATGCCAGGTCACGGCCCGCCCTCGACGATCGCGGAAGAAAAAGCGCACAACCCGTTCTTCTAGCCAAGCGCGGCGGCGCGTTCGAGCCGAGCTGCGGCTTGCGCAAGTGCGTCTGCCGATCGCGGCAGATCGCGCGCGAGCACCCGCAACACGCGCGCCGCATAAAGGCCGAGCGGCAAAGCGGGATCGACGGGATGTGCCGCAAGGTCGGCCGCACCCACTTCACGGCCTTCCGTTGTTGCAAGGGTCAACGCCGGATTTGCAAAGAGCCCGTAGAGTTCCCAGCCCGCATCCGTCACGTGCTCGCCGCGCCCGATACGCGACGCAACCATCGGCATCTCCGGCAGTAAAGCGACGACGATTTCCCGCAAGCGCCCTCCGATCGCACTCTCCTCGCCGAACGCACGCACTTCTACGAGCAGCGTACTCGGGTTAAGCCCCGCTTCGCATAGCTCAGTGCAAATTTCCGGATCGTCGAGTAGCGTCGAGACGATCTGGGCGCGCGTCGTCGGCTCTTCGCCCGCGACGCGCGCCCAGAACTGCTGCATCGATTCCGATCCCGCCATGCTCAGTCTAGCGACGTCCCGATCACGCAGGTTGCATAGCAGAGAGCGAAGAGTTCGGGCTGTGCGAGGAGTAAAAGTGGCGCGCATGCCGAGCCGCATTGTCCGACGAGAATTGCCTGAGTTGCGCGGTGGCCATCAGAAGATACCGATCGCTGCTCCACAAAAGATCCAATAGCAGCCATCGTCGTTATATCGCCTTGCGAAGTCCCGATCAGCGAGGGTACGGTTTGTTCGTGTGATAAGCCATCGGGCGTCGTATATCGCACTACGGTGCTAGAGAGACGGTCATTCTGCAGATAGTCGACCGCCATTGCAAAATGGATCGTCGGCGCGGTTGTCTCGTATCGAATCGATCGGCCTTCGGCCGTTGGCGTCGTTGTCATGACGATCGTCATGGGAACGCTCGTGTTTGCTGCGCTAGCGATCGAGAAATTGATCACGCGCCCGTTCGCAGTAGGCTGAATCGTCAGATTGTGCACAGCAGATGGAGAGGCACTCGGCATCGGTTTTGCAATCGTTCCCGACGAACACGAGCTTAAAAGGACGGCGAGAAAAACAAGAACAATCTTATTCAAACCTCGTTACCCCTAAACGAAAAGTGTGGCAGCAAATGGCTACGCCGTGGGCATTACTAGGAGGTTTGCTTTTATCCCTCCGAAGACTTGAGACCAGCCTTATACCACACGGCGGCCAAAGCGAAGATTCCGACGGACTCGCCGCCCCACGTCGCGCAAACTAGCACGACAACGGATCGGTGCACCATGGCTGCGCATGATCTGCAAATCGATGTTCGTGACGTCGTCGGCCGATACGCGAATTTTCCTCTGCGACGGTCTTCTCCAAAGGCGCTTTGGTGCGGTCCCATCACCGCTGCTTCCGCAAGTCTTTTGAGCGAAGCGCGGTTGATAATGCGCCCAACAGAGCGTCGAAGGGCTCCTGTACGACCTCAGGCGCGAGATAGAACAGCCTTGCATTCGTCGGTGTTTTCCGTTTCAGGGCCCGCTAATTTGGCGAGTATTTCGCTGTCGTCACGAGCGATGCGCGTGATCGCAGCATGGAGTTGTGATTTGGTGATTCGAACGGTGTCGAATTGCGCGCGAAGCGCTTCGCGAACGATCGTATTCATCGACTTTTGCTCGATAGCCGATCGACGCGCGAGTTCTTCGTAGAGCTCTGGTTCGAGGCGTAGCGGGACTTGCTTTACGGCGCCGCTCGATGCCTTACCACGTTCCGACATATCTTTTTGTCCTTTTCGATTTGACGGTAACGCGTTTGCCAACCGTCCGAAGAAATGTAATGTCTTCATATCATGATATCATCAGTATCACAGTATGAAAAGGCGGCTAAAGGCCCTCTCGGAGTAGTGGATGCACCGCGTGCGGCGATCAGGCGCGGCGGGATGTGCTCGTCCGGGTGCTACGCTGTGTAACCGTTTTTCGTGTCGTTGTCGAGGACGCGCATCTCACTCCGCTCGCGTGTTGGGAGTGTGACCGTCTCCCGCAACGCGCGCGCAAAGTTCAAAGTTCTTGGATGCCTTCTATTTCGCGAAGGGTGAAAGCAACGAAACGAGTTGCGGGTGCAGCGCGGCCCCCGCGGCGAGAATATGCGGGCTCACAACGTCGTGCGCGCTCCCGGTGAGCGTCGTGACGATCCCGCCCGCTTCGCGCACGAGCAACGCGCCAGCGGCGATGTCCCACGGCGCGAGATCGAATTCCCAGAAGCCATCGAAACGCCCGCGTGCCGTAAACGCCAGATCGAGTGCGGCCGACCCGTCGCGACGCACGCCTTGCGCGGCGCGCGATGCAGCCGCAAATGCATCGCCGTTGCGCGCGTAATCGTCGGGCTTGAAACCCGTGCACACGAACGCATCGCCGAGCGCGACGGGGTCGGTGACGCAAATCGGAACGTCGTTACAGGTCGCGCCGCCGTTGCGAACGGCGGCGTACATCTCGCCGAAGAGCGGCGCGTAAATGGCGCCCGCCTCGACGATTCCGGCGCGTTCGTACGCGATCGAAACGCACCAGAACGGATAACCGTGCGCGAAATTGGTCGTGCCGTCGAGCGGATCGACGATCCAGCGCTCGTCGCTCGTACCGGCCGTCGTACCACCCTCCTCGCCGAGAGTCGCAGCATGCGGTGTCGCGGCGCGTAACAGTTGCACGATCAACGCCTCGCTGGCCCGATCGGCGTCGGTAACGAGGTCGTTACGGCGCGCCTTCTCGGCGATCTGGAGCGGCCCGCCAAAGCGGGCGGCGAGGAGCGCTCCCGCCTGGCGCGCGGCGTCGACGGCAACGGCGATCATCGGCTTACCGTGCAACCGTTATTAAATCGCGACCGTCGTTGCCACGGTGCCGACGGCCTTGCCACCCGAGGTCGCGCGGACGCGCACGGAAACGATCCTACGCTCGGCGCCGCGCGGCACGATCTGCAATTCGACGATCTTCACGCCATCGGCCGGTACGCGAATCGTGCTTTGGAACGGCGAGCAAATCTTATCGCTGCAAAACGACGCGATCCAGCCGTTTGGCAAGCCGTCCGCGAGCATCGTCACGCTCGCTTGCGGCGTTCCGACGACGACGAGACGGTACTTTGCCGTGCTCGCAAGCGAACCTGGAAGATCCGGGCCCGTCCACGGCGCGAGCGAGATCTGCGCCTGCGCGCCGTGCATGAGACCGAGGGCGATCGCACCCTCCTGCGCTTGTTCCAAAAACAACGTGCGTTGCAGATCGTTTTCGGGAATGCGCTGCGCCGCGATCCCCGCACGCGTGAAGAGTGCCTTCGCGCGCGCGCGATCGCCGAAGAGTAGCGCCGAACGCGCGGCGTACAGCGAGAGATGTGCGAGCGACGAATCCGAAGTCGCGAGCGTTGCCGCTTTGTCGAACGACGCGTAGCTCTCGGCTCTTTTGCCCGCACGCGCCTGCGCGCGGCCGAGCGCTTCGAACGAACCGGTAGATGGCGCGAGCTCCGCGATCGCTTCGTCCGCCGCGACGACGGTTGCGTAATCGTCGAGTTTGCTCGCGACGTACGCACGGCCGGAGAGCGCACGCGTATCTTTCGGATCGATCGCAAGCGCGTTTCCATAGGCTTCGTTCGCGTTCGCCCATTCGCCGCGATCCGCGCGCTGGTCGCCCTGCAGTCGCGCGAGCAACGCACGATCTGCGGGCACGGTCGCGATCGGCGTCAACGCGGCGAGCGCGACGTCGCGCAGGATGCGCTGTTCCGTCCGCGTGCGGAGCAAATCGTGATCGCGCGCGGGATCGATCATGGCATCGTCGAGTTCGTTATCCGCTTTCGCGATCGCGGTGGCGGCTTCGCGCACGCTCGCGACGATCGCCGCGGGATCTCCGGTGAACGGATACCGCGCGGGCGCGAGCAACGCATCGAGGCGCCGCTGCTCTGCGGATGCGAGCGGCGCGGTCCGCCCCTGACGTGCCGCTTCGATGTATGCGTGCAACTGCGCCGGCGGCAACACGTTATCGGCGTGCACGGCACGGACGATCCCCGACGGGTCGATCACGATCGTCGTCGGGTAATTACGAATATCGTAATCGCGTGCGAACGGCGAGGCGGTCGTCGTCGCGACTTCCGCGTACGGGATGTTTTTCGCCGCAACGAACGCGCGGACGGTCTCCGCGGTCTCGGTCGTATCGATGCCGAGAATCACCACGTGCTCGCGCGCGAGCGTACGCGCGGTTCGGTTCAGGTCCGGCTGTTCGAGACGGCACGGCGGACACCACGAGCCCCACACGTTGAGTACGATCGTCTGCCCGCGGTACGTCGCGAGCGAGACGGATTTCCCATCGAGCGTCTTGAGCGAAAACGCGGGCGCGGGTTGGCCGACGACGGCACCCGGCGCGGCCGAAGCGACGCGGGCCGTACCAACGAGGGAGCAACCAAGAGCGAGGGCGAGGGCGATTCGGCGCATGGAGCGCACGACGCCTGGAACGGCCCGGACGGTTGCGCCGCAGCTACGTGCGGAGTTTGTAGCCGATCGCCGTCATACGCAGCGCGATTGCAACGAAGATTACCGTGAGCGTTGCGACGACGCCGAGCGAGACCCCGAGCGGCACGTCACCGCGCCCCGTAAACGCGTACCGAAACGCGTCGATCATGTGGAACATCGGGTTGATGTAGCTGATCTGACGCACGACGGGCGGCAAGAATTGCGTCGAGGTGAACACGCCGCCGACGAACACGAGCGGCGTGATCGCAAACGTCGTGAGCACGGCGATGTGATCGAACTTTTCCGCCATCAGGCCAAAGATGATGCCGAGCGCGGAAAACAGCGTTGCCACCAGCACGATCACGCCGAGATAGAGTGGCCAATTCGCGGGCCACGTGTGCACGAACACGATGCCGATGATCGTGATGAGCGCGGCGATGATGAACGCGCGCACGATCCCCGCGACGATATAGCCGAGCACGAGTTCGACGGCGGAAATCGGCGCGATCAGCACTTCCTGGATATGGTTGAGGAAGCGCCCTTGGAACACGGAGCTGGAAGTCTCGCCGTAAGTTCCGTCGATCACTTGCAACATGATCAAACCGGGGATCAGGAACATCGCATAGGGCACGCCCTGCACGTCCTTGATGCGGCTTCCGAGGGCGAGCCCAAACACGAAGATGTAGAGCAGCGTCGTGATGATCGGCGGCCAAATCACCTGATTGATGACCGCGAACGTACGCACGATCTCGCGTTTGACCAGCGTTTGAAATCCGACGGTGTTGACGACGATCATCGGCGCGTGAGCTCCAGGAACACATCTTGTAAGGTGCCGCGCTTGAAATCGATATCCACAACGACCAGGCCCGCGGCTTCGATCTCTTCGAGCACGCTGCGGATCTCGCTCGGCGAGACGCCCGGTACCTGAAGCAGCATCGTGCCCGGTTCGAAGCGCGTTCCGCGTGCGGCGAGCGATTCGGGAAGTGCGCGGATCGGGCGATCCAGCGTGATCGCGACGGAAGTCTGGTTTTGCGTCGCGACGAGCGATGCGGTCGATTGCAATGCGACGAGCCGGCCGCCCTCGATGATCCCGATCTCGTTGCAAAGCGTTTCCGCTTCTTCGAGATAGTGGGTCGTAAGGACGATCGTCATCCCACCCGCATTGAGCTCGCGTAAGAAATCCCACAATTCCAAACGGAGTTCGACATCGACGCCGGCGGTGGGCTCGTCCAAGATGAGCAGCTGCGGCTCGTGGATCAGCGCGCGGGCGAGGGTGAGGCGCCGCTTCATGCCGCCGGAGAGCCGCGTGTACCCCTCGCGCGCTTTCGTATCGAGCTGGAATCGTTTGAGCAAGGCGTCGGCACGGCGACCGACTTCCGGGCCCGCGAGCCCGTAATAGCCCGCCTGATAGATCAGGATATCGCGGATCGAAAGGTAGCGATCGAAGTTGTACTCTTGCGGCGCGAGACCGACCCGCGTGCGTGCGGCACGCCAATCCGTAACGACGTCGTGGCCGAAGAGCCGGATCGCGCCCGAGGTGATCTTGACAAGGCCAACCATCGCGTTGATCGTCGTCGTCTTTCCCGCGCCGTTGGGCCCGAGAAAACCGAAGAACGCCCCCGCGGGGACGGTGAGCGAGATATCGTGCACGGCGGTAAACGCGCCATACTGCTTGCGGAGCTGAGAGATTTCGATTGCCGGAACCACCACTTCATATGGCTACGCGGTCCCAATCGCGAGCACATGCCGTCGAAGTAAACGTGGCGTGCCGGGTGTAATTGCGCGAGGATGCTGCGAACGTCACTCGGGATCGCGGCGCTCGCTAGCGCTAGCGCTTACCTCGCGTGGCCGGACGCACCGCGCCCGGCATGGAGCGCGGACTTCTTCGCCCACGTTCCGCTTGCGGTCGCAATCGCCGCAAGCGCGTGCGCGATTTTCGGATCGGCGCTCGGCGCGGCGGCCCGCCGGTTTTTCGTCGTCGCGATCGTGCTCTTCGTGTGGGCCATCGGCGTGGGGATCGCAGGCACGCTGCACGACCGCGCAACCCTCGCGCTCGCCGACGCCGCGAGTGCTCGCGGCGGCCGCGTCGCCTGGCTCGCAGGCGCGGGCGACGCGCGGTTGTTCGCGCACTTACGGCCGAACGTGTTCGTCCCCGACGCGTCGTTCGAACGCATCGTGCGCGAGCGCGATCCCGATTACGCCGCGCGCGCGTTGCGGTATTTGGGCGTCACGGCGATCGTCATGCCGGCCGGCGCGACGCCACGGATCGTCTTCACCGGAGCGAAGCGCGCGGCGTTGCGTGCGAGTACGACGATCGTTCGCGTAACCGCAGAACCCGCCGATCGACTCGCACGGATGTTGCCCGCGCTCGATCGGGCCGTCCTGACCGACGACCCGCGCCCATGGGCGGCAGCCGAGATCGTGGACCCCGCTCGCCGCCTCGAGCGCGTGCTCGGGGAAGTCATCGGCGACCCCATGCGCTTTCCCGATGCGCTCCACGACGGCGACGGATTTCGCTTCGCCACTTCCGCCGATGCGGTGCTCGTTCTCGGCACGCGTTCTCAGAGCGTCGCGCGCATCGTGCCGCAAGCGCACGTGTTGCGCGCCGACGATCGCGCCGCGACGCCACGATGGACCGTGGTCGCTTTCGACCGTCCGATCCGAAGCGTCCGCTTTTCGACAGATGACGCTCCGCTGCGCGTGATCCCGATCGAAGCGGCGCGCTACTTCGGCGCCGATGCCGCCCTTGCCGACGATATGAAACGAGCCGCGCAGGCTCACGGCATCCCGCTCGATGCGCATCCCATCGCGCGTTTTCCCGAGCGGCTCGAAAAAGGCACCGTCATCGCGACCGATCGGCCATACGATCCGGCGTTCGTCGCGCGCTGCGGTTCGGCGACGCTCGAACCGACGCGCGTCGATGGCTGGGCGCAGGGCTATTTCGCGCGCGCTCGTTTGCGCGACTGTCGCGAAGCGCGGCGCGACGCACCCGCAAGCGCGTACTTCACTTCCGTTGCCTTTCTCGCGCTCTTCGGGCTAACGCAGGGCGGTTTGCTCGCGCGGCGCATCGCCCGTACTCGTTCGCGCACGCATCCTGCGGCGCGAACGCAACGGGCGGAGCGTCCGCGCGCCGTCGTGCACGTCTCCTCGCGCGTAACGCTTGGTGTGGCGATCGTCGCGGGCACGCTCGGCATCGCTGCGACGGGTGCCGTCGTCCGGGCGTTTGCGGTGGACGTACCGCTCTACGACGAGTGGCTCTGGATTCCGATCGTCGCGCACGCGCACGCTGGCACACTCGCCTTCTCCGAACTGTGGGCGGCGCAGAACGTGCATCGCAGCATCGTTCCGACCGTGCTCGCGCTCGGCATCGTGCGTGCCGTCGGTTGGCATGTGTGGAGCGAAGCCGCTGCGAGCATCGTATTCGCAAGCGCGAGTTTCGGCATCGTTGCCTCGCTCTTCGCACGTACGCGTCGCTCGACGATCGTGGCGCTGGCAGCTTGCGCGCTACTCGTCTATTCGTTCGCGCAAATGGAAAATTGGTTGTGGGGTTTCCAAGTTGCCTGGTTCCTGACCAACGCGTGCGCGTTCGGCGCGTTCGCAGCGCTCGCGCGCTCCACGCGGCTAGGGTTCGGCATCGCGCTTGCCTGCGCGATCGGCGCGACGTACGCGCTTATCCTCGGCACGCTCATCTGGCCGATCGGCGGCGCGATCCTGCTCGCGCAGAAGCGCGTCCGCGCGTTCGCGATCTGGGCCGCGATCGCGCTCGCGAGCGGCACGCTCTTTCTCATCGACTACCACCCGCCGGGCGGCCAACTCGGCGCGACGCACCTCGCACTCGACGGTAGCGGCCTCGCGTTTCTCGTCGGGTATCTCGGCGCTCCGCTCGCACTCGGCGCGCCGACGGTCGTCGCGCAACTGCTCGGTACGCTCGGGCTGCTCGCCTTTCTCGCAAGCGCGATCCGCACCACCGCGCGGCGCTTCGCATCGGCACCCGACTCGCTTGCGTTTCTTGGGATCGGTGCATTTGCATGCGGTGGCGCGATCCTGGAGGCGATCGGGCGCGCATCGTATGGCGCGGATGCCGCGCTCACGTCGCGCTATACGACGATCGGTATCGATCTTTGGATCGCACTCGTCGGCCTCGCGGCATCGGCGTGCGTGCGCGAGCGCCCGCGAGCTCGACTCGCGCTCGTCGCGATCGCATCGCTCGTCGGCATCGCGTCCCTCGGAACGACCGTCTCCGGGCTGCAGAGTGCGCTCGCACTCAACGGCGTCGCCGCGGCCGCGCGAGCCGAACTCCTCGCGGGCGGGCGCATCGCGGATCCGAGCCGCTTCACGATCCGACCGACGCGATTCGACGACGACCTTCGGCTCCTACGAACCGAGCGGCTGATGCCGTTCGATCGCTAGCCGTTTCGATCGCTATTCGATCGCGATCGGGATGCGGATGTCGTCGTGCGCCGCGCCCTCGCCGTACGCCGTAACGATGACGTCGTACGTGCGCCGCAAGAATGCCGGCAGCTGCGGCACGACGATCGATCCCGTGAACACCCCGTACGTCGGGCGATCGAGCGGTTTCGCGATGCTCTCCACGCGCGCGGAGACGGCGCCGGCGTTCGTCGTCGTTACGACGCGGAAGCGCACGACATCGCCTGCCTTCATCCGATCTTGCGAAACCCAGACCGAAGAGATGCGCACGGGATCGCTATGAAAGGCATACGGTACGGGCTCGCGCGTCGGTTCGGGCGCGCCGACCGTCACGCGATCGCTTTGCGGCGTTCCGGCACAGCCGACCAGTGCCGCAGCGCACGCAAGTGCGAGCGCCCTACGGAACGATCGCACCGAGCGCTTTGTAACGGTGGCGTTCGAGGACTTTCCGTCGTTTCACAAGCTGCGGGATACCGGATCGTTCCAAATCGCGTGCGGTCTTCTCGACATCGAAATCCACCCGCCGACTCCGCACTTGCCAGCCGCCGGAACGCTGCGTGAGGATCGCGTAGTGTGCGCGCGGATCGCCGTCCTTCGGCAAGCCCGCCGAGGAAACGTTGACGAGTAACTTCCCGCGCCACGCACGCACGTACGGCAGATGCAGATGGCCGAACGCGAACGCGCTCGCATCGACGTCGCCGAAAAGGCGTTCGAGCGAAGCATCGTCGGCATCGGGCCACACGTGCTCGTCATCGGTTTTCGGATTTGCATGCGAGACGAAAAGCCGATCGTGCCCCTCGCCGAACGTCATCGAGAACGGGAGCGCGCGCATCCACGCAAGCCACGCTTCGCCGAGTTGATCGCGTTGCCAGAGGATCGCTTCGCGCTCTTCGACGGCAAACGAATCGATCGATTCCATCGCGATGTAGCGTTCGGTGTTACCGCGGATGCACACCGCACCGCGTTCTTGCAAGCGTTCGAGCACGCGACGCGGCTTCGGCCCGTCCATGCAGAAATCGCCGGCAGCTACCAGCACATCGGCCCCGCCTTCGCGTGCGAGATCGTCGAGACAAGCATCGAGGGCACGGAGATTACCGTGCACGTCCGAAACGATGGCAACGCGCAATTCAAGGCTCCTTGTCGGGCAAGCCCCTTTCGCGCAGGTCGCCCGCGGTTACTTCGCAACGAGCCGCAAGAGCGCCACAAAATCGCGCGGTAACGATGCATAGTCTTGCCCCGGGCCCGCATCGGTCGTAAAGAGAAAGCGCACGCGCTCGGCGAGTGCGGCCATCGTCTCGGCGTCGAAGGGCGTGCGCATCGCGATCGCGGCGAGCCGCTCTCGGCCGAACGCGGCCGTTGCCGCGAGGCTTGCGGCATCGGGAAATCCGTCGTTCTCGTGCATCACGATCACCTCGAAGATTTCCGCATATCCCGGATCGGGGACGGTCCCCGGATTCCCGATCCCAAACACGATCCCGCAGGCGCGCGCGTCGTCCGTCATTTCGCGATAGTGCGCGACCCATTCCGGCGCGGAGGCCACCTCGTCGAAAAAGATCGCATCGATGCCATACCACGCTTGCCATGCGGCGATTTCGGATGCGACCTCGTCCGTCGCGCGCGCGCCGTACCGCGTCGAAACGTAACCCGCAACCGCGATCCCCGCCGCGCGCAACGCGGCGATCCCGGCTGCATAATCCGCGCGTGGCACGGTATCGGGACCGCTGTTCGGATTCGCGATCACGAGCACGTCACTCGGCGCGGCGGACGTAACGGCGGCGATCAGCGCATCCCAAACCTCGCCCGGGTCCGTATAGAGCGGAACGAGCGCGGTCGTTTGCACGCGAGCGGCTATCCGCGTTTGACCGGAAGTACCAACATGTTCGGGCCGTATCCGGCTTTGCCGAACTCCCAAAGATCGATCGATTCGACGGCGACGCGCGCCTTTTTCAGCATCGCGATCGACTCGCGAAAGCGGAGATTGCCGAGCACGCGTTTCTTCCCGAGGACGAGGACGCCCGCCGCATACTGCTCGCCCTTCGGAACGTGCACGAGCGTCAGCGAGCCGAGCACGCTCGCGTCGACTTTATCCGCCGCGACGATCGCGAGATCGTTCGCAACGAGCGAAAACACGTTGCGAAGCCGGTGCACGTCGCTCGCCATCGCGATCTCGACGACCCGAAGGCCCGCGGCGCGCGCGAGCTCGGCGAATTGTGCGCGGCCAAACGCGTTCGATCGTGGCGCGCCGAGCATCCCGGTACTCGCGGCAACGCCGACATATGCCACATCGCCCGCGATGACAACGTCGCCGCCATCGAGTAAGCCGGGAGCGGCGATCGCGCCGACGATCGGCACGCCGAGTTCGCGCAACGCGACTTCGACGCTCGCGACTTCCGCGCGGCGATCGAGCGCGCTCGGCCGCATCAAAATCGCGCCGTTCGCGACGATCGCCGCCGCGTCGGTAACGAACGCACCCGAGGCCGTTGCCGCAGGCGCATCGAGCACCGTGACCGCCACACCCGCCGCGCGCAAACGCGACACCATGATCCCGTGCTGTTCGAGCGCGCGGTCGAAGATCGGCGACGGCTCGGACGCAAGCGGCGCGAGCGTTTCGACGGCGGCGGCGGGACGGGCGACGATCGCGGCGCGGAGCGCACCCGCATCGTGCGTGACGAACGGCGCGGCGAGAGCGGATTTCGGCAAGAGTTCTTTCACGAGCACGCTACGGAAGAGGCCATCGCACGAGGCTTCGTGCGCGGGCTTCCGGTTTCCGGGTCAGCGTGCGCGGGCCGCACGCACGGCGGCATCCCAGAGGGCGCCCTGCCGCTCGGCATACGCGCGCGCTCCGTAACGCGCGCGCCGCTCGGCCGTGAGATCGGCCATGCGCGAAAGCTCGACCAACCACCCCCCGCGCGAAGCGTCCGTATCCGGTGCCGATTGATCCGTGCCTTCGAGCAGCGCGGCGATCCGCGCACCTTCGCGGCTCGCCGTTTGCGTCGGAACGTCGAGTGCCGTGTAGGGCTCGACGCGCGCATTCGGCGTGAAGAAATCGCTCATATCGGTCGCGAGAAGATCGCCGAGCGAAAGCGGCGGTAAGCCCAAAAGTTCTTCCGTCGTTTTCAGCACCGAGGTCGTCGAGAGATGGCGCTTCCCGATGTAGCCGCGTTTCGCGAACGGCGAAACGACGATGGCATACGTGCGATATTCGTCGACGTGATCGCGCGTCGATTGCGCGTCGTCCGGCATGATGACGATCGCGGTCGACGCGTAACTCGGGAGATGCGTGAGATACTGCACGATCGTACCGAGCGCGCGGTCGCCATCGGCGACTTCCTCGGCGATCGGTGGGATGTTGCGCCCCGCGCCACCGTGATCTGCCGGGAGCCAGATGTAGGTATACGTCGGAATCGCGTTCGCGCGCGCGAGTGCGCCGTAATCGCGGATGAATTCGCGTGCGCGCCGCTCGTCGCGAATGCGCAAGTTCCAACCGGGATAGGCGAGATCGACGTGGTTCGCAAGCGCCGACGGCGCGGGAACGTTCTCGCTATAGAGCCCGCCGAGGTTCGTCGTCGGCGCGCTCGTATCGTCGATACCCGCGAAGTTCGGGTCATCCGCTTTCGGATCGGGATTTTGCCCCTCGTCGTAACCCGAGACGCGCACGAAATCGCCGTAGTCGCGATACGTCGAGCCGTGGCGCGCGAGCGCGTCGAAGATGTACCCCGCGCGCGGATAATCTTCGGGATCCTCGTTCTTGTTTACGAGCGGCCGCCGCCCACTCTTCACGAACAGCGTGCGCTCGGTGTATGCCGTTGCGATCCCACCCGCAGCGAATTGATGGCCCGCATCCGATTCTTCCGCATCTGCGAAAATATTACCGGCGAGGGCATACGTGCGCGCGAGCGCGTGCAGATTCGGCGTGACGCTCGCGCCGAACATCGTGAAACGCGGATCGCCCGGCCCATAAGGCGCGCCAGAGCTGTCGGTCAGATCGCCGAGCATCGAGTCGTACGTCTTGTTCTCTTGCAAGACAAATACGACGTGCTTGATCTTCTTCGATGCGCCGAGCGCGAGCGATTGCGGCACGATCGCGTTCGTTTTTGCGGGCGACGCCACACGCGTGTTCGCGAGCGCCGTGCGTGTCGCGCGCGCGAGATCGACGTGCGTGAGATCGACGCGCTGCAACGTGGACCACACCGCGTTCGCATCGGCATCCGTCGCGGGATCGCCCGTGAAGCCGGGCTCGTGGCCGAAGCCCTTCGTGTTCGTGATGTAGAGCGTGCGGTCGTTTTCTGCAAGCGTAAGCGCCGTCGGGTACCAGCCCGTCGGAATCAATCCGAGCCGATGCAGATGGATCGGATCTTTCGCATCGACCACCGCAACGGCGTTCAGGCCAGCGAGTGCGACGTAGAGGCGCGTCCCATCGTGCGAGAGGGCGAGCGCCGTCGGCTGCGTGCCGTATGGGCCTTTATCGAAAAGGCGGAGTTCCGTTCCGCCGACCGCATGCGGCGTGCCCGCAAGCGCGATCGTGGCGACGCGGTCGACGTTTGCGAGCGCCACGTACGCGTATGCGCCGTCGGGCGTCGCGACGAGCGCATTCGGATGCGCGCCACCGATCGCGCGGACGCCATCGGGCGTGGGGTCGAGCGCGAGCGCATGCGGCAGCAGCGCCGATGACGGAGCGACCGCAGCCGTTGCGAAGCGACCATCGGCGCCGAGCGGCACGAACGAGAGCGACGACGCGTGTTCGAGATCGGGATCGACGGTGCGAAACGGCGGCGCATTCGTCGGCTGCTCGAGCTGCGCGTAGCGCATGAGGCCTTCGTTTGCGACGATCGCCTGCGAGCCCGCGATCGTCGCGCCGAGCGGAAAGAACCCAACGCGTTGCGTGCCCGCAAGCAGCGTGCGCGTCGCAACGTCGATCGCCGAAATACTGCCCGCGAGTTCGTTCACCGCGTACACCGTCTTGCGGTCGGCAGAAGCGAGCAGCGTCGAGGGAAACGCGTGCCCTTCATCGCCGAACGCGGGGTCGATCGGCCCCGGCATCGAGATCACGGTGCGTTCTTTGTCGGGCGTGAGTTTTCCGGATGCGGGATCGAGATCGTACACGTTCACGACGTTCGTGGGGCCGCCGCTTGCGAACACGAGCGTGCGCGCCGCGTCGAGCGGATCGGGCACCGCGACGACGCCCTGGAAGAATCCGTCGCCGACGACCTGATCGACGACGCGCATCGTCGCGGTCTCGACGACCGAAAGCGAAAAGCCCCCGACGATCGCCGGATTCGTGAGCGAACGCACCTGCGATTGGCGTTCGTCATCGCAGGTAACGATCGCGTATTTTCCGTTTTCGGTAACTGCGGTGCCGAGCGCGTTCATGCCGACGAGCACGCTCTGCCCGAGGGGCGAGACAACGCGCCCCGAGGGCAAGATCGCGTTGAAGAAATTCACGCCGAGCGCGCCCGCGCCACGGTATCCTGCGGGCACCGAATACACGACGGTCGGCCGCGGCTGCGCGGCGATACTCGGCGTGGCGATCGCACTTGCGACCCCGCACGCGAGAAAGCAACCGAGAAGAGCGAATGACGAGCGACGTTGCACGAGTACTCCGAAGTCAGGTGGGCGCGGTTTCGCCTTCGAGCGCCGCAAACGCTGCGGCGAGACGATTCACGGCGGTCGGGACATCGCGCGGCGCGAGATCGCCGAACGACAGACGGATCGCGGGTGGGCCGGATCGTGTCGGATAGAACGCTTCCGCCGGCATGACCAACACGCCCTCGCGCGCGCACGCATCGAACACCGCCGCGGTCGAAAAACGCGGCGGGAGGCGCAGCCACACGTTGGTACCGGCGGCGGGCGGGCGCACGTCCGCCCACGGAAGCGCCTCGGCAAGCGCGATCACGAACGCGTCGCGCCGCGAGCGATAGAGCCCCCGTGCCGCTTTGAGGTGGCGCGCATAGGACGGGCTCGTCATAAAGCGCCACAGCGCACGCTGCGTGAGCGTCGAGGTAAACGAATCCGCGCGCACTTTCGCGGCTTCGAGCGGCGCGCGCAAGCCGCCCTTCACGTAGAGATACCCGATGCGCAGCGCCGGAAAGATCGATTTCGAAAGCGATTCCATCACGATAACGCGACCGTCGGTATCGTGCGCGGCGACCGGCGGTGGCGCGGCCGCGTCGTACGTGAACACCCAGTTCGTCTGGTCTTCCAGAACGAGTACGTCGTACCGGCGCGCGAGCGCGACGATCTGCTTCGCCCGGCGCTCCGAAAGCACGGCGCCCGTGGGATTTTGCGAGATCGGGTTCACGTAGAACAGGCGCGGCCGGTATTCCGCGAACACGCGCTCGACGTCGTCGATGCGCACGCCGTCGCCGTCGCTTGCGACTTCCACGTACGTCGCGCCGCGCGCATCGAAGACGCCGAGCGTCCCCGCATAGGTCGGGCTTTCGGCCGCAACGACGGAGCGATCGCCGAGCACGAGCGTCGCGACGAGATCGGCCGCTTGTTGCGCGCCCGAGCAAACGATGATCTCATCGGCCTTCGCATCGCAGCCGCGTCCGCGCAGGCCGAGCGCGAGCGCTTCGCACAGATCCGGATCGCCCGTCGATGCGCGATATTGCATCGCTTCCGGTGGGTCTTCGAGTAACGTGCGCTGCATCGCGCGCCCGAAATCCACCATCGGAAACGTTTCCGGCGAAGGGTGCCCGCTTGCAAGCGAGATCGCGCCATCGACGTTCGCGCGCGCGAGCCGATCGAGCGTGCCTTCCATGCGCTCCGCGCGTGCGAGCCGCCCGAGATCGGGCTCCCATTTTCGTGCGAAAAACGTATCGGGCCGCTGCGCTTCGGCAACGAACGTGCCCTTGCCGACGCGCGCCGTCACGCGCTTGCGGGCATTGAGTACGTCGTACGCTTGCGATACCGTGACGACGCCGCAGCCGAGCGCGCTCGCGAAATCGCGAATCGGCGGGAGCCGTGAGCCCGGAACGAGCCGCGCGTCGTCGATCGCTTCGACGATGCCGTCGGCGATCTGCACGTAGAGTGGGCGCGGATCCCGCGCGTCGAGCTTCAGCCCGAGCGCGGCGGGATCGTTACGCTTAACTGAGATCGAGGCGGTACCCGATGCCGCGCACGCTCGAAATCTGGATCGTCGCCTGGACTTCTTGCAACTTTTTGCGCAATGCCGCAATGTGCACGTCGACGACGCGCGTGGGCACGCCCGAGACGTCGTTCCAGACGAATTCGAGAATCTGCGCGCGCGTGAGGAGCTTGCCCTCGGCCTCTGCGAGGAACCATAGCAGGCGAAATTCCAGCGCCGTCAGCACGACGCTCTTTCCGTCCGCCGTATCGATCGTGTGGAAATCGCGGACGAGCGTCGCATCGCCGACGACGAGTTTGCCATCGCTATCGCGCTGCCGCGAGCGTTCGCGGCGCCGCAAGAACGACTGCACGCGCGCGACGAGTTCGTTGCCCGAAAACGGCTTCGTGATGTAATCGTCCGCGCCGAGCCCGAGGCCCGTGAGTTTGTCTTTTTCGGTCGAGTGCGCGCTCACCATCAAGATGAACGCATCGCTCGTGTTCGCAAGCGACGTGCAGACGTCGAGGCCCGAGATATCGGGCAACTCGACGTCGAGCAAAACGACTGCCGGTTTGAACGTCGATTCGATTTCGAGGCCTTGCACGCCGGTCGATGCGTGTTTGGTTTCGAATCCCGCGCGATTGAGGAACGCCTGCTCCATCGCGGCGATTCCGGGGTCGTCCTCGATGATGAGAACCCGGTCTTGCATCCTAGCTCCTCGTGAAACGAACGATCCGCCGCGCTCTAGACGAGGGCCGCGTTTTCTTCCTCGTTGACTAGGAGGCTACGTCGGCTAAGCCCTTCTTCCACGGCCGCCTGAGCGACCGCTTTCGCGACGGCGTCGACGACGCGCTGATCGAACACGCTCGGGATCACATATTCCGCCGACCGCTCTTCGCCAACGATGTTCGCGATCGCGTGTGCGGCCGCAAGCTTCATCCCCTCGCTAATACGGGTCGAGCGTGCATCGAGCGCGCCGCGGAAGAGGCCCGGAAACGCGAGTAGATTATTCACTTGATTCGGAAAATCCGAACGCCCCGTGCCGATGACGGCAACGTACGGCGCCGCGATGTCCGGCATGATTTCGGGCGTCGGGTTCGCCATCGCGAACACGATCGGGTCCTTGCCCATCGTCTTAAGATCTTCGACCGTCAAGATGCCGGGCGCGCTGACGCCGATGAAGCAATCGGCGCCCTTGAGCACGTCGTGCAAATTGCCACGGCGGTTCTCGCGATTCGTGTTTTCGGCAAGCCACGTCCAGTACGGATTCTCGTACCGATCGCCACGGTTGATCGCGCCCGCACGATCCACGGGAACGACGTCGCCGATCCCCGCCGCGAGTAGCATCTTGATCGTTGCGGTGCCGGCGGCGCCGCTGCCGACGACGACGACGCGCATCGCGCTCAGTTCTTTGCCGACGACTTTCGCCGCGTTGATAAGCGCCGCGAGGATCACGACTGCGGTGCCGTGTTGGTCATCGTGCATCACGGGGATATCGAGGCGCTCGATCAGGCGTTTTTCGACTTCGAAGCAGCGCGGTGCGGAGATATCTTCGAGGTTGATACCGCCGAAGATCGGCGCGATGCGTACGATCGTCTCGACGATCTCATCGACATCTTTGGTGTCGAGGCAGATCGGAAACGCATCGATGCCCGCAAACTGTTTGAACAGCGCGCATTTGCCCTCCATCACGGGCGCCGCGCCGAGCGGGCCGATATCGCCGAGGCCGAGTACGGCCGTTCCATCGGTGACGACGGCAACGGTATTTTTCTTGATCGTCAGCGTGAACGCTTTCGCGGGATCGTTTGCGATCGCCATCGAGACGCGCGCGACGCCCGGCGTATACACGGTCGAGAGATCCTGACGCGTCTTGATCGGCATCTTCGGATCGATCGTGATCTTGCCGCCGAGGTGCGCGAGGAACGTCGAATCGGACATCGAGATGATGCGCACGCCATCGAGCGCTTCGACCGCGAGACGCACGGCGTTCCCGACCGGATCGCTCGGGACGGTTACGGAGAAATCGCGCACCACGGCGGTCTTGCCGGCGGAGCGCATGTCGACTGCGGAGATCGTGCCCCCCGCATCGATGATCGCCGAGGAGACGGTGCCGAAGGCGCCGGGATGCGCCGACATTTCGAGACGCATGATGAGGGTGAAACCGATTGCTGCTGGACTTGCCATCCCCCCGGCTACGGGGACGCGACCCGGGTGTCCTCGCAAACGGCTTCCACCCCGTGGATATTACCGCGAACTTAAGTTCCGCTGATCGTCATTTCGGCGACGCGGAAGGACGGCGAAACGACGCGGCCGTCGTGGACAAGGCCGTCCGCGATCAGGTCGCCTTAAAAAATGAGCCCGACATTCTTGGCTGTCATACGACGGGCCAGGTGGGCCGCGCCCGTGAAGACGATCCTATGACGCGAAGTGAAATCGATCGGCTAGGGGAGCGATTGCGTCACGGCTCGGTGAGTGAAGACGATCTTGCGCTCCTCTCGAAATTTCGCTCTGGCTTCGCGCCTGTCGTGCATAAGATAGCCGCGAATATCGTTCCACTACTCGATGATGCGACGATGTCGCTTCGTCCGCAAAAATCGACATTCTCAATCGTCGCGAAATTGGTTCGTGAGAAAACTCGCCTCTCTCGCATGCAAGATATCGGTGGGCTACGTCTCGTAGTTGCGCAAAATCGAGAGCAAGACGATCTCGTAGCGAACATTCTCCGTGTTTATCCGACCGCGCGAATTGATGATAAGAGAGGCTTGCAGAACCGAACAGGATATCGCGCTGTCCACATAATCGTAAGTGACGATGAGTATTTTGTAGAAATTCAAATCAGGACGAGACTTCAAAACGATTGGGCTCAAATGAGCGAACGTCTCGCCGATGAGTTCGGAGCAGAGGTAAAGTACGGCGGGGGTTCAGAGCAAATCCAAAAACAACTTCGGAATTTTGCGAATTACATAATCAATATTGAAACCGCGGTTGAACAGCTTGCGCAGGTGAAACAGGGGCTGGCAAGCGTGATCGGCGAGATCCTCGATGGACGAAGCGACGGCGAGCGTGACGCCGAGCTTGAGAATATCGACATAAAATTAGCAATGACTGACCGTGCGCTCGACGAGGCGGAGCGAATAATCGGGATTGAAACGGAGGAAATACCGGCGCAGACCTCAGACGATCCAGAAGCGCGTGGCGCTCAAGACAGCACCTAATCGCGTCTCCTAGGTCGCGCAGCGATGTTAGAGCAACAGGAACAGAGCGATGATTTTTTTGATCGTTTACGATCGCAAGGCCGGAATAGTGCGTCATCTTGAGCGCTTTGCTGATGCTGATTTTGATGCGTCTGGTGCCGCGCGACTAGCTCTTGAGTTGGAGCACCGCAAAGCAGAGCATCTCGAAATCGTAGAAATCGAATCCCATGATGAGACGACCTTGCGCAAAACGCACGCTCGCTACTTTGAGTCCGCACAGCGCCTTGCTGCAGCGTTGACCAAGTCGGGAAGATAGAAGACGCGATTACGTTCCGCTGATCGTCATTTCGGCGACGCGAAAGGACGGCGAAACGACGCGTCCGTCGTGGATGAGATCGTCCGCGATCGCGTCGATGCCGAGGAGCATCTCGCCGAAGGTCGAGGCGATCGTGAACTCGTCCACGGGATAGGCCAGCTCGCCGTTTTCGATCATCATTCCGCGCGCGCCGCGGCTGTACATGCCGCTCGCGTATTCCGTTGCAAAGCCGATCGTGTCCGTTACGAGCACGCCACGCTGCGTCTTGCGGATAAGCTCTTCGAGCGTCCCCGATCCGGGCTGTAAGAAGAAATTGTTCGCGCCGACGCCGCCGCCCGAAGCGTTGCCGGTCGAGGCTATGCCGATGCGCCGCCCATTGTACGTATCCGCGAGAAACGTCCGAAACATCCCGCGTTCGATGACGGTCGTCGTGCGCGTCGGCACGCCTTCGGCATCGAACGGCGCGGTGCCGAGGCCACCGGGGAGCAAGCCATCGTCGACGATCGTGACGAGATCGCTCCCGATGCGCTCGCCGATCCGATCGGTCAGAAACGAGTTTCCGCTCGCGACGTTCGCAGCGCCGAGCGCGGCGAATAAATCGCCAAGGACGCTCGCGGCGAGATCGCGCTCGAAGATCACGGGGATGCGCATCGTCGCAGGCTTGCGCGCACCGCACAAGAGCACGGCGCGCTCGACGGCGATGCGGGCGACATCGGCAACCGGTGTGAGCCCGGCATAGGACCGCGCTGCGCTTCCATACGATCCGATCCGGCGGTCGGCGCCGTCGCTCGCAAGCGGCGTTACGCTACGGCTCGCATACGTCGTATCGTACGATCCCGAAAAGCCGCGCGTATTCGCGAGCAGATGCGTCGCACGGGTGTCGCCGACATGCGCGCCCTTCGAGTTCGTGATACGCGGATCGCCCTGGCGCACCAAGCGTTCGAGCTCTAGCGCTTCTTCGATCTTCGCTTCGTCGGGCCGCGCGGCGACGTCCGGCGAGACGAGCCCGAAGTCACCTTCCGCGATCCCGAAAACTTCGGGTAGCCCGGCGTGCGGGTCGTCGGCCACGAAGCGCGCGGCCTCGACCGTGCGCGTCGCGAGCTCGCGAATACCCGCAGGCGTCAGGTCGGTCGTCGAGAGCGCGGCACGTTTCTTGCCGACGAACACGCGCAACGAAAGCCCGCGCGCACGCGAGCGCTCGAGCTTCGTTACTTCCGTCAGCCGCGCTTCGCAGGCGAAGCGATCGGCGAGTCCGAGCGACGCTTCCGCGTCGGTGGCGCCGGATGCCGTCGCCGCGGCGAGTGCCACGGCGACGAGATCAGCCGACATGAGCGAGGGTTTCGAGCACCGAGTCCATCGCTCGAAGCTAAGACACCCGATGCGGGCATTCCCGCTACGGCGTGATGCCGATCGTCGTCGTCGCAACCGCCGTTTGCGCACTGGCCACGCGCGCGGTGATGGTCGCGGTCGTCGCCGCGAGCGTCTGGTTCAGGTTCGGGAAAATCAGGGCACCGACGCCGGTTGGGAAGGCGTTACTGCCGACGCCGAAGAGATTCGTCGCCGTTCCCGATGCGTCGGTGAACACGCCCGAGAGCACCCCGGCACGGCTCATAAAGCATTGCGCTTGCGCGACCTGACACGTAAAGAACACGCGTACGCCGACGACGGGATTGCCTGCGGCGTCGAGGACGCGGACGGTCATCGCTTTGGCGCCGGCGGCACGAACGACCGGCGTTGCGAGCGTGCGACGCGAGGTCACGATCCCGAGTGCCGGGTCGCCCGCCATGACGTTGAGCGGTGCCGTGCCGACGCCCGTTTGATTCGCACCATCGACGAACGCGATCGTCGTGCTACCCGTTTTCGTCGGCGCAGTTGCGGGCGGTGTTGCCGCGGCAGCCGCGCCGGTCACCGCAAGCGTGGTCGTCGCGACGGCATTCGGGAAGTCACGGAGCGTGGCCGTAATCGTCGCCGTGCCGCTCGCGAGTTGTCCGTTCGGTCCCGCGGTGATCAGCGCGCCGACGCCGTTCGGAAACGCGGTGCTCCCCGCGCCGAAGAGATTCGTCGCCATGCCCATCGCATCGGTGACGGTGAAGTGATCGGTGGCGCCCGGAGCGAGGAAGCACTGGCCGCCCGCAAAGGTACATGCGAACACGATGCGCGCGCCCGCAACGGGATTTCCCGCGCCGTCTTTCGCCGCAATCGTAATCGCGGCGGCACCCGCGGCCGCAAGGGGGGCCAGCTGCACGCCGCCGCGGGTGGGGTTGAACCCAAGGGCGGTATCGCCCGTAATGCGGTTGATCTGCCCCGTGGCGCTCAGCGTTTGCCGCGCACCGGCGACGATCGTGACCGTGGCGCCCGATCGCCCCGTCGACGTTCCGCTCGTTACCGGCGCGGCTCCCGTGACGGCAAGCGTCGTCGTCGCGACGGCGTTCGGAAAGTCGCGCAGCGTGATGGTAATTTTCGCCGTGCCGCTTGCGAGCGTGCTGTTCGTGACCGGGGCAATTAGCGCACCGACGCCGTTCGGGAAGGCGGTACTGCCTGCGCCGAAGACGGTCGTCGCGTTACCCGCCGCATCGGTCACCGTGAAATGCGTGCTGCTTCGCGGAAACAGAAAACACTGACCTCCGGCAAATTCGCACGAGAACAAAACGCGCGCATTTGCGAGCGGGGTTCCCGCGGCGTTTTTCACGGAAATCGCAATCGGGGCGGCACCGCCAACGGGAATCGGCGGCGGATTCGCGACCCCACGGGCCGGGTTGAAGCCGAGATTCGGATCGCCGACGACACCGCTGATTTGCGCGGTCGCAGCGACGGCCTGATTCGCACCGGAAGTGATCGCGATCGTGGGCGGAGCGGATTGGGCAAGCACGGGTGCTGCGGTTGCGCTGACGGCGCAGGCGACGATCGCGAGCGCGGGTACGGCCGAGCGGAACGAACGAAACATGACGGGGCGTCCTTTTTTCTGATGCGGATACATGAGTGGTATGAGAACGCGGGATGCTATCGCGACCAAACGCCCGAGTAGCACGTATCCGCGCGGTGTGAAGGCGCTCACTCTCGGGCGTTCTACGCGACCTGCGAACCGCCCACCGTGCAGCTCGCGAGTTTCACCGTCGGCATGCCGACGCCGACGGGAACGTACTGACCGCCCTTGCCGCAGGTGTACGAGCGGCTCGCAAGCCGTCCGTCGTTGCCGACCGCGACCACCTTCGTCATCGCATCGGGTCCGTTACCGATCAGCGTCGCACCCTTGATCGGCGCGGTAATCTTTCCGCCTTCAATTAAATAGCCTTCGGCGACCATGAACACGAAGTCGCCCTTACTGATCTCGACCTGTCCGCCGGAGAACGACGTGCAGTAGACGCCGCGTTCGACCGAGCCGACGATTTCCTCGAACGTCGATTCGCCACTGGGCATGAACGTGTTGCACATGCGCGGTTGCGGCATCACGCGAAACGACTGCCGCCTGCCGCTGCCCGTGGAATGCGCGCCCATCAGCGCGCCGTTCATGCGATCTTGCATGTAGCCTTGCAGCACGCCGCGCTCGACGAGCACCTTGTGCTGGCCGGGCGTTCCCTCGTCGTCCACCGCAACCGTGCCGCGTTCGCCGGGAAGATCGCCGTCGTCGTAAATCGTCACGAGTTCGCTCGCGACGCGTTCGCCGACACGCCCCGAATAGAGCGACGTCCCCTGGCGATTGAAGTCGCTCTCGAGCCCGTGCCCCACCGCCTCGTGCAACAGCACGCCGCCGCCGCCCGCACCGACGACTACCGGCATATCGCCCGCGGGCGCTTCGCGTGCATCGAGGTTGGTCGCAGAAATGCGCGCGGCTTCGGTCGCGATCGCTTCGGGCGTACGCGTGTCGTAAAATGCGACGCCGATGCGGCCGCCGTCGCCGTGGTATCCGGTCGCGCGTTCGCCCGCTTTCTTCGTTACGACTTGCACGGTAAGCGCGATGAGCGGGCGCGTATCGGTCACGAGCCTCCCATCGCTCGTCGCGATCTGCACGTGCTGCACTTCATTCGAGAAAAAACCGTTGACCGATGCGACGCGCGGATCGTATGCGCGCGCGGCGAAATCGGCGCGTTCGAGTAATGCGACGGCCGTTTGTGCATCGACGCCGTTTGCATCGAAGGCATCGTACACGAGCGGAGCGCTCGCGCGCGCGAGGCGGATTTCGTGCGATCGATCGACGGACGAATCGCGCGCGATCAGCGCGGCGACATCGGCCGCACGTTCGAGCGCTTCGGGCGAGAGGTCGTCCGAGTAGCCGTACCCCGCGCGCTCGCCGCTGATGACGCGGATACCCGCGCCCATCGTCATCGCGATGCCGGCATCGTTGATGCGCCCGTCTTGCAAACGGAAGCTCGTCGCAACACGTCGTTCGAAAAACACATCCGCATAATCGCCGCCATGGCGGAGCGCTCGCGCGAGCAAGTGTTGCAGCAGCGTGGGGTCGAGGCCGTACTCCATCGCCGTCGCTTATTCGTTCTAGGCACGGAGTCCTCATCACGCGAATAAGTATAGAACCGTGTCGATCCTAGCCGCGCTCGCCCCGAAATATCTCTGGTGGAAACCGGTCGATGGCGCGCGTTTCACGGACGACCGCATCATCGCGCAGGTCATGAACATCGGCGATCTCGCCGACGTCGAGGCCATGGTCGATGCACTCGGTCACGAACGACTCCGCGCGTCGATCGCGCGCGCACAGCCGGGCTGGTTCTCGCCGCGTTCGTGGACCTATTGGCACTATCGACTCGGGTTGACACCGTTCGACGAGACGCCCGGCCCACCGCCAAAGCGCGTCCTCCCGACATGACGTTCGCGCCACAGCGCCTCGCGAATCCGTCGCTCTCTCTTCTGCCGTATCCGGAGTGAACATGGTGAACGAAGCACTGGTCGAAGAGCTGCTCGCCGCTCGTGCGAACGGAACGCTCGTCGTGCCGCCGAGCCAACGTGGAGCGCTCTCGTGGGACGAAGCCTACGCGCTCGGCGACGCACTTGCCGCACGTCGCGAAGCCGCGGGAGAACGACCTGCCGGGTACAAGATCGGCTTTACCAACACCGTCATCTGGGAAGCGAACGGCCTCGACGCGCCGCTCTACGCACCGATCTATCGCGAGACAATCGGCGGCGTGCATGAAGCCGAAATCGCGCATCTCGTCGCGCCGCGCATCGAACCGGAACTCGTCTTCTGTTTCTCGGACGGCAAGATCGCGTGGTATGCGCTCGGCTTCGAGATCGTGCAATGCCACTACGCCGATTGGCGCTTCGCGCCGACGGACGCGCTCGCCGATTTTGGCTTGCACGCGCAGCTCCTCATCGGCGAACGCCGCACGTTCGCGCCGGGCATCGAGGCCGCGCTCGGTTCGTTCGATGTCGAGTTGCTATGCGATGAAATCGTCGTCGAGCGCGGCAACGCATCGCATGTGCTCGGCAGCCCGATCATGGCATTTCTCTGGTTGCAGAAACAACTCCACGATCGCGGGACGCCACTCGCGAACGACGCGATCGTTACTACGGGTACGCTCACCGCGGCACCCCACATCAAGCGCGGCGAGCGCTGGACCGCACGCGTAAGCGGCATCGACCTTCCGGATCTTACCGTCGGGTTCTAGCGCTTCGCTCGAGCGAGCACGTCGAGCATCTTATCGATGCCGTCGTCCGCGCCGCCGGCATCGGCGTTGCGGTCGTTGATGACGACGGCGAACGCGAGCGGATCGCCCGCGGCGCTGCGCACCCAGCCGGCGAGCGCGTTCACCGATTCGATATGACCGCTCTTCGCCCACGCTTTGCCGAGCGCGGCCGTCGGCGTACGGCGGCGCACGGTGCCTTCGATCCCGACGCGGGGAAAGAGCGGCGGTAACGCGCGTAAACGCGGATCGGCAAAGGCACGCGCGACGACCGTTGCGAGCGTCAACGCGGCAACGCGGTTATCGGGCGCGAGCCCCGAGCCATCGAGCACGCGCATGCCGTCCATCGGCACGAGATCGCTGCGTAGCACCGTGCCCTCGATCGCCGCGCCATTGCGTTCCGTGCCGACGCCGCGGGCGGTGCCGACCGTACGCAGCAGTTGTTCCGCGAAATGATTGTTCGATTCCCAGAGCATCTGCTTTACGAGTTTCGCAAGCACCGGCGAACGATGGCGCCAGAGCGTATTCCCTGCAAGCGGTGCGACGCCGACGCGCACGTTACCGCGCAATTCGATGTTGCGCTGGCGCAGCATCGTACGCACCACACCACCGACGAACGCCGGTTGGTCGGAAACGGGCCGGTAGAACGACTGCTCGGCGCCGAGCGCGATCGTTCCGGAAAACGTGAAATCGTTCGCCGTCGGTGCGCGCTCGATCGAGAGGTTCGTGCTGTAGCCCGTCGTGACCGAACCGTGCACGACGAGATCGTCGTTTGCCGGGCGGACGTCGACGACGGCGGGTACACCCGCCGACTGCGGCTCCAGATGGAATTCGACGGTTCCCTGATCGAGCGAGATCGCGCTCGTACCGGCTGCATAGCCGTATTGCAAATCGTCGGGCGACCATTTCGGATTCTGCTCGGGCCCGGAAAACGCGCTCGCGTCGATCACGAGATCGCCCGCGATCGCGCGCACGCCCCGCCGCGCTAAAGCGGCGACGCCACCGCGCAGGTCGTCGCTCGTGAGGATCGGATCGCCCGTGCCGACGAGCGCGAGATCGCCCGCAAGCGTGCCGTCCGGCGTGAGATCGGCGTCGGTTTCGAACGAAGTGACGAAGCGATACGCGGGGCCGAGCGTTGCGAGCGCCGATGCGGCCGTGAGCACTTTCATCGTCGATGCCGGTGCGTACGCCTTGCGTTCGCGACGCCCGTAGAGCAGCGCGCCATCCGGACCGACGATCGCGATCCCCGCTCCGGTGCGTAGGATCGGGTCGCCGAGCACGCGATCGAGCTCGCGCCGTAAGCGCGTCACCGCCGGTGCGGGCCACGGCGACGGGCCGGCGACGGCTGGTGCGATGGCGGATGCTGACGGATGCGGCGCGTTCGCGGCGCGCGCGTCGTGCCGGGCGCCGGAACACGCCGTCAGCGCGAACAACGCCGCAACCGTGAGGTTGCGGGCGATCACGCTTTCGGCGCGAGTTCGTCGAGCCGTTCGCGCATTTTCCGATGCTCGTCGCGCAAGTCGTCGAGCTCCGTTCGCAGGCGAGCGAGCTCGGCTGGGGCGCTTTGCGCTTCGCGCACGCGGATCGCGG
Organism: Armatimonadota bacterium; assembly: GCA_037441145.1. Taxonomy (GTDB): domain Bacteria; phylum Vulcanimicrobiota; class Vulcanimicrobiia; order Vulcanimicrobiales; family Vulcanimicrobiaceae; genus JBBISR01. The sequence goes on along the minus strand of JBBISR010000007.1, from coordinate 63,191 downwards.
CTTCCGCAGCGCTCCGCCGTAAGCGGCCGTCGATCTCGCGCACGGCCGAGCGGTCGAGCTCGCCGAGCAAACGCGCATCGCCGAGCGCTTCCGCCGCGGCGATCGCCGAGAGCCGGATGAAGTAGCGCGTATCGTTGAACGAGGGCCGGATCGCTTCGACCACGCGCGTGCGTTCGTGTTCGAGCAGCGTGCCGGCCGTCGCGAGCGCCGCAAGCGCGCCGCGGCGGATCGCTTCGCGATAGTCCGCACCGGTCGCCGCTTCGAGCGGCGCGAACGCGCGCGGATCGGCGAGATCGCCGAGCCCACGCGCCGCTCCCGCGCCGATCACATCGTTGAACGACGGGACCGCCAGATGCGCGACGAGCGCATCGAATGCACGCGGATCGCGCGTTTTCCCAAGCGACCCGAGGGCCGCCGCAACGACGTAATACGAAGCGTCGTCGAGCATGCCGAGCAACGCCGTTGCAACTTCCGCATCGGGGAAATTTCGCAGCGCCGAAGCAACGGCGCGGCGCACCTTGGGATGCGCGTGACCGACGTTTGCGAGCAACGCCGCCCGTGCTGCGGGTGCGAACGTGCCGCCGAGCACGCCCGCAACGTCCGCACCGACGCCCCAGAACGCGTCGTTTGCAAGCGCGTCCGCGAGCGCTTTCATCGCGACGCGACTCGTCTTCTTGCCGAGCGCCTTCGCCGCGCGCGCGCGAGCGGCGATGCTCGGATCGTTGCGCAACACGGCGGCGAGCATATCGGCGTCCATCGCGTACGCCATCGTTCCAAGCACGTAGCCGCCGGGATCGACGCGCACGAGCACGGGCTCCGCAGGAACCGGAAATGCGAACGATTCGACGGCCCGCGTTACGCGCAGCGTGGTACGCAATTCGTTCGCCATAGGCCCGTCGCCGAAATTACTCGGCGCACGATCGGCAACGGCGCCGGTAACGAAACCGACGACGAGATCGAATTCGTATGCCGGGCGTTCGCCATCGATCGTCTGTTTCTGCGTTACCGAAACGATCGCGAGGCCGCGCTCTTTATCGTACTTGTAGCCGAGTTCGAGTTCCGGATGCCCGCCGCGCTCGACGAATTGCGCGATGAAGCCGCGAATATTTTTCCCGGTCGCATGTTCGACCGCACGCACGAGATCGATCGTCTCGACGTTACGCTGCGCGTTGTCCGCGACATAGCGCTTGAGCGAGCGCTGCATGCGCTCCCAGCCCAAGATCCCGCGCAGCATGTGCAGCACGGCGCCGCCTTTTTGATACAGGTGACCGTCGAAGAGTTCGATCGGATCGCGGAAGCGATTGCACACGATCGGCCGACGATAGCGATCGCCATCCTCGCCGAGGTACTGGCGCTGATCGCACATGATGTCGTAGAGATATTCGTCCCAGCCACGATCGCATTCGAGCCAAAGCGCTTCGAAGTACGTCGCAAAGCCTTCGTTCAGCCACGCGTGGGACCAATCGCGGCACGTGAGCAGATCGCCGAACCACTGGTGCGCGAGCTCGTGCGCGACGAGCCAATCGGCGTGGTAATCGAGCCCGGCGCGTTCGTCGAACAGACAGCGATCCATCTGGGTCGTCGCCGACGTATTTTCCATACCGCCGAAGATGAAATCGGCGACGGCGATCTGCGAATAGCGCGCGTATGGATACGCGTGCCCCGTGATCTTCGCGAACGCTTCGAGCATCTGCGGCGTCTTGCCGAACGCACGCTCGCCATCGGCTTCGCGCCCGAACGGGACGTAGTAAAACGTCGGCACGGGCGACGGCGTTTGCTCGATCTCGGCGAAGCGCCCGACGACCATCGTCACGAGATAGGTCGCATGCGGGATCGCTTGCTCGTACCGGAAGATCGTCGTCTCACCGTCGTCGCGCCGCTCGACGAGCGCGCCGTTCGCAAGCGCGAATTCGCCTCTGCGCACGACGATCGTCGCGGATGTCGTCTGCTTCTCGTGCGGATAATCGAGGCACGGAAACCACGCACGCGCATCGGTGTCTTGCGACTGCGTCCACGCCTGCCGGGGCTTCTGCGGCTCGGCGGCGTCGGGCTCGGTGAAATACAAGCCGCGAATCGGACGCTCGACGCGATAATCGACACGGAACGTAACCGCTTCGCCCGCACGCAGCGGTTGCGCAAACGTAATCGTCAGTCGCTCGCTCGTGGACACGAACGCAAGCGGCGCGCCGGCATGATCGCGCACGGCATCGACGAGCAGATCCGCCGCATCGAGCGCGAGCGTCGCAACGCCATCCTCGATCGCTTCTACCGTCGTCGTGCACGTACCGCGGAGCGCTTGCGCGTCGAGATCCGGCACCAGATGTAAGTCGATGTGCTTGACGTCGACGGTCTTGTCCGGGCCGTATTGCAAGGTCGCACCGGGCAAGGCAAAGGGGCGTCGGTCGTCACCACGCATCGTCATAACGTTAGATACCAGCTCCATCAACGAACGAGAACTCAACTGCGCTCAACTGCGCACCGAAGGCAAGGGTTTCGAGAAGCGCGATCCATTCGTCGTCGGCGACGTGCTCGCGTAAGCGGCGCGACGGTCGCACGGAGCGCAAGCAATCCTCGCGCAAGATCGTCGCGCCGAATCGCCGTGCGGCGCGCATCCGCGAAAACGCGGGTGCGCCGTATTCGATCAGGCCGACACGCGGATCGACTTCCCAACGTTGGATCGCACCCGCCGGCGCGACAAACGCGAAGTGCGTCGCAAACGGCAGGTAGCGTTCCCATTTTGCGTCGCTCAAGAAATCCGCACGTGACGATTTGACCTCGTAGATGCGAACTTGGCGCGTGAACCGGCCGATGCCGATCACGTCGAAGCGCACGCCGCCGATACGCGGCGTGAATTCGGTTGCCACGACGGGGTAGCCGAGCCCACGCATGCGCTCGCACGCAAGCGAACGGAGCTCGCGTGTGGTCGTCGGTTTGCCCGCCGTAGCGGTCAGCGGGATGTAATCGAGGCTCACGGCCTCGCGAGCTTCGCCCCACCGAGCGCGACACGCTCCCACGGCCGTTCGTTCAACGACGACGGTTCGCGTTGCCAGCGCAGGATCGCGAGCGCATCGGGCTTCGGATCGTCGCACCACGTCAGAAAATATTCGCGCGCCGGCACGCCCGGATACACGCTATACGCGAGCGGCTTCGGCTCGACGCGCACATTCCCGCACGCGCGCTTGAGCTGCTTCGCGAAATCGGCACGCCCGTCGTCCTTCGGATGATCCGGCCGCTTGAAGAGCGATTCCTTATCGACGAAGAGCGTCGGATTCGTCAGCGCGCGGTCCGACGGATACCAGCGCCGCGCTTCACGGCCTTGCCAATTATATCCGATCACCACCGGCGGCACGCCCGCATCGTAATCGAGCGTTGCGGAAAGCCCGTAGCCATCGGTCATCACCATCGCCTTGTGCGCATCGGCGAGCTTCCGTACGTCTTGCGCGAGCGGCCATACGGTGAAGATCTCGAACGGCCCGGTGTTCCGCAACGTCGAGCCGCCGCTGTTATTGCGGAATGCCTGGTACGCTTCGCCGGGCGCGACGGCCGCGACGAAGATCAGCGGGAGCAAGAAAAACGCCGGCACGAGCGAGGCGCTCGCCCAGATGATGCGGCTGCGATGGGAGAGGTGCGTGTACTCGACGCCGAGCGCGATGCAGAGCGATGCATAAGCACCGAAGATCCAGTGGATCTCGACGCGTTCGAACCACACGAGCGCGGACATCAGAAGTAAGAGCGGGATCGCGGTATACGCGAGCAGCGAATGCCGCGGCCGGATCGCGCACCAGAGCGCCGCGAGGAAAAATCCCGGCGAATAGGCCGCAGCTTCCGTCGCGTACATCCCGAGAAAACGCCGCAGCGGATGATCGGTCGAGGCGGCTTCGTGCACGTGGCGCCCGACGAACGTAAACGCAAACGTCACCCAGTGATGCTCTGCATTCCACCACAAGAACGGCGCGAAGCACGCCGCAAGGATGCCGAACGAGATGAGCAGACCCTCACGCCACAGCGCTCGGCGTGCGGGTGCGAGCGCGTAGAGCGCGATACCCGCCACGAGCGCGAACCCGAACATGCGCGAGAGCACCGCGGCACCGAGCGCAAAACCGAGGAAGACGAAATCGAGGCGGCGCTTCGTCTGAAACGCGCGCACCGCAAGCCAGAGCGAAACGGTCCAGGCCGCGAGATACGGCCCATCGGGCTGCACGCTTCCGAACGCGAGCCACAAGAGCGGCGTCAGCGTGATGGCAAGCGCCGTTACCGCACCCGCGCGCCGATCGCCGCCCGCAAGGCGCGTCGCGCACGCTGCGCCCGCGAGCGTGGCGATCAGGCCACAAAGGACAAACCCGAGGCGCGTGACGCCCGGCGATTCCGTGCCGAACGGCGCGAAGAGCCCGACGGTCCAGGCGACCATCGGTGGATGATCGACGTACCCGAACGCGAGATGGCGGGACCACTCCCAGTAATACGCTTCGTCACCCGTAAGCGGCACCTTGAAGACGGCGACGCAACGCATGAGCGTGACGAGGCCGACGAGGATCCAGACCACCACGATCATTGCGGGGTGGAACCGTAACTCTCGAATGGCTCCACGAGCCCGCCGTTCACGCCGATAACCATTCCATTCAAAAACGAGGCGTTGTCCGAAACCGCGAAGAGCACCGCCTCGGCGATATCTTCCCACGATCCCGCGTGACCCGTCGGGTTCGCGGCCGGCATGGTCTTCGCGAGCGCGCGGTCCGCATTTTTGTCGCGAATATCCCCGGGTTCGATCACATTCGTCGTGATCCCGAATTGCGCTTCTTCTAAAGCGAGCGTGCGCGCGAACGTGACGACCGCAGCCTTCGCGGCGCCGTAAAGCGCCATCCCGCGCGCGGGCTGCGTTGCATGCGTGCCATTCATGCCGAAAAAGACGAGCCGCCCGAACCGGCGTTCGCGCATGCCGGGCAACAGCGCGAACGCAAGCGCAACGCTGCTCGAATAATTGCCATGGATCATCGCTTCGTGTTCGGCAAACGTGCAGTTCGCGAAACGCTTGACGACGATCGGCCCGAGCGCGTGCACGAGTACGTCGATCGGCCCGCGCGCGCGTTCGATCGCCGCAACGACCGTCGCCGCAACACCCGGTTCGCTCACGTCCGCTGCGATCGCAAGCGCTTCGGGATCGTGTGCGCGTACGTGCGCGAGCGTAGCATCCGCGCTCGTTCCGCCGGGCTTCGTCGTAATCGCGATCCGATAGCCCGCACGCGCGAGCGCGAGCGCCGATCCGCGAGCGAGCCCCGATGCGGCGGCCGTTACCAAGGCCAAACGTCCGTGTGATGCGCTCACGAAAGGACTCGTTCCCGGCTCGTTCGTACGCTAGCACGATGCGTTTCATACCGCCGCGGATCGAGCCCGCGATGCGGCAGGTTAATTTTTTGTCGAACGATAGCGTGCATCTGCGTGGGACCTATTGGGAACCGCGAACGGACGAGGCGATCGCGCTCTTGCTCGTGCACGATTTCGCGTCGGACCGCTCCGTGTGGGAGCCGTACGTGCGCACGTTCCAATCGCGGGGTTGGGGTGTCTTGACCTTCGATCTGCGCGGGCACGGCGAGTCTGTCCGTCAAGACATCCGAGCCGACCTGCTCCGCCCCTCGGACGATGACGGCGACAGCGCGAACACCTATGCGCTGGACACGAGCGCGGCGCTGGCGTTTCTCAATCGCCAACCGCGCACGCAACGCGGGCGCATCGCGACGATCGGCCTCGGCCTCGGCGGCGCGCTCGCCTACGCCGCTTCGGCGCGCGGATGGGGCACGGCGAGTGCCGTGTGCATCGGGCTCGATGAAGAGCGGGCGCGCACGCTCGCCGGCACGGGGACCTTCGCGCCCCGATCGACCTACGTGATCTACGGGGCGGAAGACCCCGTTTCCGCGGCATCGATCCCCGCGTTCATCGCACAATCGGGAACGCCGTCCGAGGCCTTTGCGTACCCGTCGGCCGATTCCGGCCTCGCGTTATGGACCGCGAACCAGCCAGAGATCTTGGCGCGCTCGATCGCTTGGATCGAGCGCACCCTGTAGGCAACCGCTACTTCGTTTGCAACTGCAAGCGGCGTGCGAAGGCCTGGCCGTTCGGCGACACCGACTGTAGCGCGACGATCACGGAACCGCCGGGCGGGTTATTTACGCTGACTTCGGCGTCGAATTTGCCCGCATCGTCCGCTTGCACGTCGGTCGTGTACGTATCGCCGTCGCTGATCTTGAAGATACCGCCGAGCGTCGCGCCCGCGCCCTTGGCGACGATGTGCAGTTTCGCATTCGGAAGCGTCGTGCCACGGACGCGGAACGTTCCACCGACCTGGCCGCCGTCGGCCGGGCTCAGGTTATTGATGTAATTCGCGGTGGGAGCCGCGACGGCATCGGTAGTCGTGAACGCCCACGAACGATCGAACGGCGCGCCGGCCTGATTCTTCCCGGTGATCCGCACGCCGTGCTTCTCGGCCGGCAGATCGTACGGCGGCGTGAAATCCACCTGGTTCGGGTTGAGGTACGCATTGTTCGAAACGTCGCGACCATCGAGATAGACGTGGACGGTACCGACATCGACCGGCTGATCGAAGTTCGCGCGGATCGCCGGGCGCGTCAGGCTCACGCTAGCGTTGCGCGCGGGTACCACGGCAGCGAGATTCACGCTATTGACCGCGGCGGCGGCGGTGGGAGCCGCAGCCGGCGCGCTCGTCGGCGGTGCGTTATACGAGACGGGGGCGGCGCCGTTGCTCGAAATGGCGACGATCTGATGTTCGCCGTCGTAGTTGACGTTCGCCCCGAGCGCCTGCGAGACGAAGCGCAGCGGGACGTACGTGCTGGCGCCGATCACGAACGGGGGTATGTCGAGGTTCTGCTGCTGACCATTAACCGTCGCCGTGCGCGAGCCGATCTGCAGCGAGACCGTGCGATTACCACCCGTCGCGTTGATTTGGCCGCCCTGGTAGACGACCGTGGCGCCGAGACCCTGGAAAATACCACGCAGCGGGACGAAGATGCGGCCAGCGCGCTCGATCGGAGCGGGAGACAACGGCAAATTGGCACCGTTCAGCGTCACTTGCACGTCCGCGAGCGCGGGTGCCGTGCAGAGTGCGACGAGCGTTGCGGCCGAAATTGCGACCTGGCGGAGACGTGCGGGTATTCGGGGCATCGGGACCTCCTAGAAAAGGTGTTTCCTTGTAGCGACAAGGCCTTACCCAGGAAGATCCCACCTTACGCCTGCCGACTCGGCCTTAACGCAACGCGAATGCTTCAGCCGTTTTGTGCTCCGCGCGCATCGCCTTGCGATCCGCTCGGCGCTCCGCACGTTGGCCGAAATACACGTAGATCACGGGAACGAGCACGAGGGTCATCAGGAGCGAGCTGATCAAGCCGCCGATGATGACGGTACCGATCGACTGCCGGATCGCCGCGCCTTCCGCAACGCCGAGGGCGAGCGGCAACATCCCGAAGATCATCGCGGCCGTGGTCATGACGATCGGCCGTAAGCGCGTTCCGCAAGCGCCGACCATCGCGTCGTACGTGCGTAAGCCGCGGTGCTTGAGCGTGTTCGCGTAATCGACGAGCAGGATACCGTTCTTCGCCACGAGGCCGAAGAGCATGATCAACCCGATCATAGAGAACAGATTGATCGTCTGATGCGAGACCGCGAGCGCACCGAGCGCGCCGACCGCCGCGACCGGCACCGAGAACATCACGACGAACGGCGTGCCGAACGAGCCGTAGAGTACCACCATCAGCATGTACACGAGCATGAACGAGGTCAGCAACGCCAGGCCGAGGCTCGAAAGCGTCTCGGCGAGGAATTGGCTGTCGCCCTGTGCTTTGAGGTGCACGCCGCCCGGTAGCAGGCCACCCGCGATCGCCTTATCGATTCGGCCCGTGACCGAGCCGAGCGTCGTCGACTTGCCGGGATCGACATCGCCCGTGACGGTTGCAACGCGTTCGCGCGATTCGCGCTGGATTTTCGTCGGTGCGTGGCCGAGCGTGAACGTGGCGATCTGCGAGAGGTTCACAAAGCTGCCATCGTTTGCGCGCACCTTGATCGTCCGGATCTGATCGATCGACGAGCGGTCGACGAGCGGCGATTGGAGCCGGACGTCGATGAGGCGCGTCGCGGTACGTACGCGGGTCGCGACGATGCCGCCGACTGCCGTACGCGCCGCCGTCGCCGCGGTGCCGGGCGAGACGCCGAGGATCGCGCATTTCCGGGGATCGATTTGGATGTTCAGGCGGGGCGCATCGGCTTCCGCGCCCGTCTGGACGTTCGCCGTGCCATCGATCGCGCGGACGAACGACGCGAGCTTGAGCGCCGCCGCATCGATCTGATCGTCGGGGCCGGAGAGCGTGTAGTTGATCGCCGAACCGCCGCCACCGCCGCCGTTTTGCGAGACGGTAAACCGCGCGCCCGGTACGAGGTATTCGAGTTTCCGGATTTCTAGGACGGCGCGCTGGGTTTCCCGCCGACGCGATGTCTCCATCGTCGCGGTCAGGCGTGCGACGTTGCCCGCACGCGTGCTCGAAAAACCGCTCGGCTTCGTGCCGGTCGTCGAGATCGTGCGTTCGATTCCGGGGATTTTCAGGATCGCGAGTTCAAGCGCGTCGATGCGCGCTTGCGTCGTCGCAAGCGTCGTGCCGACCGGGAACGTGACGGTCATCGGAATATCGCCGCTAGGCTCGGCCGGGATGAACTCGCTCTGCACGAAGCCGAGCGCCGGGAGCGCGATCGCCCCGATCACGAGCGCGAAGCAGCCCGCGACGACGATGAGCTTATGCGAGAGGGACCACTTGACGATCCGGTCGCGATAGAAAATCGAGAGGCGATCGAAGCCCGTCTGGAACCAAGCGAAGGCGACCGGCACGGCAGTCGAACGGCGAACGACCGACCACCGCGCCGCGAGCATCGGCGTGAGCGTAAACGAGACGAGCAGCGAGAAGAGCGTCGCCACGACGACGACGATCCCGAACTCGACGAAATACTTCCCAACGATCCCCGACATGAACGCGATCGGGAAGAACACCACGACATCGACGAGCGTGATCGCGACGGCGGCGCCGCCAATTTCCGTGCGCCCCATGATCGCCGCATCCGTCGGATTCTGGCCGAGATCCCTGTGCCGCGTGATGTTTTCGAGCACGACGATCGAGTCGTCGACGAGGATACCGATGATGAGCGAGAGCGCCATCAGCGAGATCGAATCGAGCAAGAAATTGAGCATCTTCATCACGATGAACGTCGCGAGCAGCGATGCCGGGATCGCGAGCATCACGACGACGGCGTTACGCCACGCGTGTAAGAAGAACATCAGCACGACGGCCGTGAGCGCGATGCCCTCGAGCAAGCTTTCGACGACGCCGATGAGCGCGGACTTCGTGTAATCGGCGGGCGCGAAGATCTCTTGAAAGTTCACCGACGGATATTCCGCCCGGATGACCTTCATCTGCGCGCGCAGCGCATCGGTCGAATTGAGCTCGTCCGAGGTGATCGTGCGCGTGACATCCATGATGATGCCCGCGACGCCGTTATAGTGCGAAACCACGCGTTGGTCCGCATGGCCGTCGATGACGCGCGCGACGTCGCCGATCTTCGTCGTGCGATTGCCCGCCGAGACGGTCGGGAGCGGGATGCCGAGGATATCGTTTGCGTTCACGATATCGGCGTGAATCGAGACGGTCGTTTCGCGCGTCGGCTCGTCGATGCGGCCACCCGGCAGCGTCGCGTTGTTGTTCGCGATCGCGGCGTAGAGATCGGGGAGCGTCGCACCGATCATCGCGAGCCGCTGCGGATCGGGCTCGACCTGAATTTCGCGCGTCACGTCGCCGCGGACATCCGTACCCGAGACGTACGGGATGTGTTTGATTTCCGGAGAGATGCGGTCGTGGATGAGATCGCCGAGCGCTTCGCGCGACATGGTCTTCGAGCTGACCGCGTAGGTCATCATCGGCGTGTCGGCGCCGTTCTTGATCACTTCGGGCGGGTTGAGGTCGTTCGGCATGTACACACGCGCGGTATCCACCCGTCGCTGCACGTCGATCGCTGCGAAATCGAGATTCGTGTCGATCTTGAACTGCACGGCGACGGTGCCGATGCCTTCTTGCGCGGTCGCCGTCATCCGATCGAGGTGTTCGATCCCGTCGATCTGATCTTCGAGCGGCTTGAGGACGAGCTTCTCCATCTCCGCGGGCGAAGCGCCCGGATAGCTCGCGACGACGACGACGATCGGAAAGGCGACGTTCGGCTGATCGCTTCGGCCGATCTGGTTGAACGAGACGAAACCGAAAAGCGCGAGGGCGATAAACGCCATCGACGTGATGATCGGCCGCTGGATCGCAAAGCGGGTCAGCCACATACCGAAATTCCTCAGTTTCCCGGTTTCTGGTTTCGACGGTCGCACAAAAACGCCGCCGATTTCGCTACGGCAACCGGGGCGCCAAAGTTTCGCTCGCTCGATAAAAAAGCCCCGCGGATGCTGCTCCGCGGGGCTTCGAACGATGGTGCGCGAGACTGGACTCGAACCAGCACGCCCTTGCGAGCGCTAGCACCTCAAGCTAGTGCGTCTACCAATTCCGCCACCCACGCACGATTCACGAACGCCGTCGAAACGGCACCGGTTGTTTGGTAGAGTCCTCGGCTCGCGCCCAGGACAACAACCTCGGTAGTGTACCCGAAACCCCCACGCATTTCAAGACCCGTCGTTAGCGGGCGCTCTCGACGGTCGCTATCGTCACTTCATATTGGGGTCGAGGGCGTCGCGGAGGCCGTCGCCGAGGTAATTGATCGAGAGCACCGTGACGAAGATCGCGAGCCCCGGGAAGATCGCGGCCCACGGGGCGAGCGTGAGGTTCGCTTGCGCGTTTGCGAGCATGTTCCCCCAGCTTGCGGTCGGCGGCTGGATGCCGAAGCCCAAAAACGAGAGCGTCGATTCGAGGATGATGACGTTCGCTACTTCGAGCGTGCCCTGCACGATGATCGGAGCGACGGCGTTCGGGAGCAGATGCCGGAAGATGATCCGGCCGTCCCGGTTGCCGATCGCCCGCGCGGCTTCGGTGAATTCGCGCTCGCGAAGCTGTAAGAACGAGGCGCGTACGAGGCGTGCCGTTGCGGGCCAGCTCAGGCCGCCGATGATGGCCACGATGACGCTGAAGTTGAGCGCGGCCTTGTTCGAGGACGCCGCGACAATCGCCGTGAGCATGAGCAAGAGCGGGAGCAGCGGGATCGAGAGAAACACGTCGGTGAGGCGCATGAGCCAGAAATCGACCCAGCCGCCGTAATAGCCCGAGATCGCCCCAATGAAGATGCCGATCGCGAGTTCCATGACGACGGCGAAGACCGCGACCGTAAGCGAGATCTGCGCGCCGTAGACCAGGCGCGAGAGCAGATCGCGCCCGTTTTCATCGATCCCGAGGATGTGCCCGAACTGCCCGGGCGCGAGCGGCGTGCCGTTCCAGTGCACGTTGTCGATGGCATTCGGATCTTGCAGGTGCAGGAGCGGCGCAAACACGGCGGCGAGTACGATCAGGACGATCACGACCGCGCCGATCAGCGCGAGCTTGTGTTTGCGGAAGCGCTTGATCGTGACGTTACGCGAGATGGCGACATCGTCGTCGTCGCGGACGCCGGGCGCGGGCATCACCGGAATCGTTGCTGCCATGGTGCCCCTAGCTGTATTTCACGCGCGGATCGAGCCACGCGTAGACGACATCCGCGAGTAGGTTGAAGAACACGACGAGGAACGAGACGAACATCAGGTAGCCCATCAGCAGCGAGAAATCTTGCTGACCGAGGGCGTTGAAAAAGAGCCGTCCCATGCCGGGCCAGGCGAAGATCGTTTCGGTGACGATCGCGCCCGCGAAGATGCCGGGGAGCGAGAGCGCGATGATCGTGACGAGCGGGATGAGCGCGTTTCGGAAGCCGTGCTTCATCACGACGAGGGTCGATGCGAGCCCCTTCGCTCGCGCCGTACGCATGTAGTCCGTCTTGACGACTTCGAGCATCGAGGAGCGCATGAAGCGGCTCCACTGCGCGATGTAGAGCAGCGAGAGCGTGATCGTGGGAAGCACGAGGTGTTCGAGCCGATCCCAGAGCGGGCACTCGTCCGTATAACAGATGCTCGCCGACGGCAGCGCGACGTGCACGCCGAATCCCGTGAAGCCATACACCGCAAACGCCAGCTGCATCATCAGCGCGAACCAGAACACGGGCATCGACTGACCGAAGAACGCAAACGAGGTAACGATGTAATCGAACGGCGTGTACGGGCGGATCGCCGAGAAGATACCGGCGGCGACGCCGACGATCAACGAGAGCACGAACGAAGCGCCCATCAGCTCGAACGTCGCGGGCATCCGCTCGAGGATCGCTTGGACGACGGTCTCGGAATTCGAATTCGAATAACCGAGATCGCCCGTGAGGATGTGCCCGAGCCAGCGCGCATAGCGGATCGGCAACGGTTGATCGAGCCCGAAGTTGTGCTTCAAGCGCTCGATATCCGCAGGGGTGATGTGCGGATTCTGCAGATACGGCGCGAGCGGACCGCCCGGCGCCTGGCTGAGAATATAGTAGAGCAGGATCGAGATCAGGAGCAGAAGCGGGATGTTCTGCAACGTTCTTCGGACGACGTACGTGAGCAGTGCTTGAGACCCCCGGAAACGAACCCGCCTCCCTTCAGACGGGCCCTACGTTATCCCTTGGTTATCGAGCGCTCGCGCCGTTCGAAATGCCGAGAATCTCGCGCGCCTGCGCCGGAGTGGCGACGGGCCGGCCGAGCTCGGCGGCGATGCGTGCGACCCGCGCGACCAGCTCATCGTTCCGCGCGAGACGGCCCTTCGCATACCAGAGATTGTCCTCGAGCCCGACTCGGACGTGGCCGCCCATCGCGATCGCGACCGTCGCGAGGGGCAGTTGCATGCGGCCGATCCCGGCGACCGACCACGTACATTTCGCGGGGAGCGCGCGCACGAAGTCGACGAGGTTCTCGACCGTCGCATCCAGGCCGCCGGGGACGCCGAGCACGATATCGCAGTGCTGCGGCAACGCGAGTGCGCCCTCGCGCGCGAGCCGTATGGCGTTCGCAACATGGCCGCGATCGAAGAATTCGAGTTCGGGGACGACGCCGTTCGCCACGATCGCCGCGAGGATGCCACGCATGATCGGGAAGCTATTCTCGAACACGTCGTCGCCGAAATTCACGGTGCCGCAGGAGAGCGTCGCCATCTCCGGCCGAAGCGCGAGCGGCGCGGCGCGTTCGGCGGGCGTCATCCCGACGGCGCCGCCGGTCGAGAACTGGACGATGAGATCCGTCGCCGCGCGGATCGCCTCGTGCGCTTCGCGGAATCGCTCCACCGCGTGCGTGTTCGCTCCATCGTCCGTGCGGCAATGGACGTGCACGATCGCGGCGCCCGCTTCCGCGCAGGCAACGGCCGTTGCGGCGAGCTGCTGCGGCGTGACCGGCAGATATGGCGAGTCCTCGGGGCGAACTTCTGCGCCGACCGGAGCAACCGTTATCACGAGCGGATCCATGGCGCGTCGTTCGGTACGCGCGGGCCCGTTCGCTCCCGCACGAGGCGCCGTACGATGGCATTCACCCTGCTGCCCACGCTCGCGCCGATACGCGAGATCTACGCGCTACCGCGCGGCCCCGAACGCATGGCCGCGTACCTCGCGCTCATGTGCGACGCGAGGGGCGAGATGCGCTTACCGCTCATGGATGTGAACCCGATGGCGGGCGAGGCGACGGTCGCCGCGCTCGACGCCCTGCTCGCCGCGGGCGCCGAGCGCGTTGCGGAGACGGCGCTCGCTACGGCGCGTGCTCGATTAGGCGAAACGGCCACAGAGCACGAGCTCACCGTGCTTCTCGCCTTCGCCGACGACGTCGCGGGTGCGTGGACGAACCGCTGGTCGGCCGATGCGCGCAATCGCTTTCCCGAAAATACGCACGTCTTGCGCAATGGCTGGGTGCCCGTGCTCGTGTTCGGCTCGGATGCGCCGACGCCCGATGCGATTACCGCATCCGTATATGCGGGTGTACGGCGCACGCTGCATCAACTTCGTTTCGGACTTCCGGAAACACTGAACGATCGGCTGCGCCAAGAAGGCATCGCGCTTACGTTTGCGGGCGGCGGCCCGCGCTTCGCACCGGACGAGCTTGCGGCGATCGCGCGCGCCCTCGATCCTTTTCGCAGCTCGCGCGCGGAGCCGGAGCTTTTCGCCGCGATGTACGGGGACGAAGCGGCACGGGCTATCGGGTATGCGCAACTCGGCATCCCGCATCTCGGCGGCTTCGCCCTGGCTCTTGCGGAGGCGGGTGAGGCGCGCTTCGGCGAACCGTAGCGCATGCAATTCGTACTCGCGACGGTCCTCTCCGCGTGGCTTCAGTACGGCTCCGATGGAGCGCTACACGCGCGTGCCATCGCGACGGACGCATGCCCGAGCGTGACGAGCGCCGCAGGCGAGCTCCCGATGACCGCACGGACGAAAGCGTCCGCGGCGTTTCCGAACGTCGCCTGCGACGCGCCGGTTCGCGCCGACGGTCCGCTCACGATCGGCACGATCGCGTTGCAGCACCCGGCGATGGCGACGCGCCCCGATCGCATCGTCGTGCTCGGCGACACCGGCTGTCGTTTGAAGAATCCCGTCGTACAAGCATGCAACGATCCGATCGCGTGGCCGTTCGCAACGATCGCGAAAGCCGTTGCGGCGGAAAAGCCCGATCTCATCGTGCATGTCGGCGATTACATCTATCGCGAAACGCCGTGCCCGCCCGCAAACGCCGCATGCGCGGGCAGCCCGAGCGGCGACACGTGGGCGACGTGGAACGCCGACTGGTTCGCGCCTGCAGCACCGATGTTGCAAGCCGCGCCGATCGTCATGGCGCGCGGCAATCACGAATCGTGCAAGCGCGGCGGCATCGGTTGGTTCCAGTATCTCGAAGCGACGACTGCGACGGATTGCGTCGAGTTCACCGAGCCCTTTGCGATCGACGTGCCGGGATTGCGCATGGTGGTCTTCGACGACTCGTATGCAAACGACACGAAGCCCGATGCGAACGTCCCGACCTACGCGCGACAGCTCGCCGCGGCACACGATCTCGCTGCGGCGGGAACGAGCCCCAGTTGGTTCGTGACGCATCGCCCGCCGTACATGAACGCAACGATGGCCGCCGCAACGCGCGACGGCTACGCCGGATTTTCCGCGCTACTTGCCGGGCACGTGCATGTGTTCGGCGCCTTCACGCTCGACGGCCACCCGCCGCTCGTCATCAACGGCATGGGTGGGGACGAGCTCTCGAGCGGCACGGAGCTCGCGACCGAGCTGACGAGCGTCGCCGGAAGTACCGTTCTCGGGAGCACCGTCGATCGCGCGTTCGGTTACGCGGTCTACGAGCGCGTGGGCGCGGGATGGCGCATCACGCTGCACGCAACGGACGCGAGCATCATCGATCGCTGCACGCTTGCGAACGCCGCCGCGCGGTGCGACCGCCAGACCCGCTAGCGTTCGTACTCGCGGCGCGCGTCGGCGACGACTTCGGCATCCATCCCGAGGAGTGCCGCTAGCGCGAGCGCATCGGAACGCGGCGCGGCTTGGGAACCGACCGCGACGATACGGTAGTCCATCGCGGCTGCAAGTGCATCGAGCGCCGCCGTGAGGTCGCCATCCGCGATCGCGGGAAACGTCGTTGCGATGCCGGCGACGGCGAGATGCGTCACCTCCGCCGCATCCGCGATGCCATCGAAGTGCGTTGCCACGAGTGCGACCGACCCACGGCGCACCAGCGCGCGGACGAATGCGAGAACGAGCGCGCGCCCTTCGCGCGGTCCCGTCGTGCGCGCGAATTCGTCGATGAGAATCAGTTGCGAAACGTCGTCGCGAAGAATCGAAGCCGCGCGCACGACATCGGCACCGAACGACGAGAGCAAACGCCCGCGATCGCTCGACGATTCGCCGCCGAGCCATGCGATGCGCGCGGGCAACGGGAGCGTGGCGCTTGCCGCGGGCGGGGGCACCCCGTACATCGCGCACAGTATCAGAAACGCACACGTCGCGAGCGCCGCACTCTTCCCACCCATATTCGGACCCGTCAGCACCGCCGTGCCATCGAACGCTAACGCGATCGGGATGTGCGGGCGACGTGCCGCGGCGAGCGATTCGCGTAACGGTACGAACGTCGCATCGACGATCGCGACACGGCGCGCCGCGAACCTCGGCGTGCAACCGCCGTACCGCTGCGCGAAAGCGACGCGAGCGAGAAAACAATCGAGCGCGCCGAGCGCATCCGTCGTAAATAGCACGTTCGCGTACTCGGCGGCAACGGCATCGCCCAAACGCGCGCGCACTTCTTCTTCGATATTTGCCAAAGCATCGAACACCGCATCGCGGTCGCGCGTGTTGGCCAGCAGCGTGCCGTCGAGCACGAGCGTGCAGAGATAATACGTCGGCGTCTCGCGCACGATCCGCACCGTACGCGGCAATGCGGCCACGGCATCGCGCAAGACGACGAATTCGTCATCGTGCGGACGCGAGCCGAGCACTTCCGCGAGCGCATCGAAGCGCGCGTTTCGCTCGACGTCGAGCCGCCCTTGCGCCGCATCGAGCGCGGCGCGCGCGGGAGCGAGCCGCGGATCGAACGCGTGCGCGAGCGCGAAGCCGTACGACGTTTGCCCGGGCGCAAGGAGCGCCCGCAAATCGTCCGCATCCGGCGGCATGCGATCGCCCCCGAGGCCGCCGGCTTCGCACGCGAGCCGCACGCGCGCGAGGCTCGCAACGAAGCGCGAAAGCTCGTAGAGATCGACGTCGCTCGGCACGTCGCCGCCGCGCGCCCGCGCGAGGAGTGGCGCCGGGTCGGGTACCGCGCGCAAGGCGCTACGGATCGCGGCGACGCCGTCATCCGTCATCGCGCGCGCGATTGCCATGACTTCTGCGATTGCCGTCGTCGCGCGCGTTTCGTCACCGGGGCCATACGGCACGAATCGATCCGCGTATCGCCGACCGAAATCCCCGACGGGCGCGATCGCCGCGAGCAACGCAGCAAGCCCGATGCGCTCCGCGGTGAAATCGTCGCAGATCACGCGGCGAGGCCTGCGAGCACATCGAACGTCGGGCATCCGGTCGCACGCGCGACGGCTGCGACGAGCGCGCGCGCGTCGAGCACATGTCCGCGCGCGAGCGGCGAGGTCGTGCACGCGACGACGCGCAAATCGCGGTCGCAACGTAACCGTACGTGCGCGCACAGCCGTGCGAACGTGCGGCCACGGATCGCGACGCGCGTCGGGTCGCGCACGATCACGATGCGGCCGGCGACGCTTGCAAACAAACGATCCGCATGCAACGCATCGAGCGCACCGTCGATCCGCTCGTCGCAGGCCGCGCGTTCGTCATCGGTTGCGGCGGGTAAGCGCAAACGCGCGACGAGGTCGGCGGCCACACGCGCGACTGCCTCAACCGTTGCGCCGCTCTCCGCGCCCGTTGCAACGACGATCGCGTCGTCGCCACCCGCGAGCGCGGCGATGCGATCGATCGCGCCATCGACGATCGCGGGCATCGCACCATGGGCGCGAAGGCGCGCGACGATCGCGCGTAAGCCCGCCGCCGTGGGGGCGCCCGCGATTTCTAAGTACGCCGCGTGTAACACGCGTACGATCGCGATCGTCCCGAGCGCGCTCGCGCCGAGCGTTTCCACGATTTCGCAACCAGGGGAACGCGCGAGCACCTCGCGCGCCGTGGCGACGAGCATTCCAGGCCGCACGAAGAGCCGCGGTTTGGCCGCACCGTCGAGCGCGTCGGCGAGTTCGCCGTCGCGGCCGATCGACGTCAGCCCGATCGTCGCTCCGCGCTCGGTGAACGTGCGTACGAGCGCGCGCGTCGTCACCGTTTTGCCCACGTTTTTCGCCGTGCCGACGACCGCGATCGACGCGGCATCCGCTACCGTTTCGTAGAGCGCCTCCCCGCCGGTTGCAGCCTTCACGTCGAGCACGCGATGAACGGCGTGCCATCGGGGTTTCGCACCGTGGTCCGATCGTCGGGCAGCGAGCCGAGGCGAAGCGCGACGACGCCATCGTCCGTCGTCACGACGCTTCGCCGCGTTTCGCGAACCGACGTCGCGCGCGCGCAGAGCAGGTACGCGAGTTGCGGCCGATACACGTCACGCCAGCTCGCGGAATCGTAACGCGCATCGAAGAGCGCGTAATCGACACGCGCCGACTCCGATGCAGGCGTGCGCTGCGCGGTTTGCGCGGCCGGAAAACGCCAGCACGGCCGCAGCGCGATCCCGATTTGCGCGCACGGATCGTAGCCGAGATGCGCGTACATTTCGTCGAACGTGCCGACCGAAACGTCGGTTCGTTTCCCGACCTGATTTTCGTAGCGAAAGCTCGCCGCCGCACGATCCAGAGCCGCGTCGTGCGCGTTCCGGAGGCGCAGAAAATGCCCCCAGTGCGTCGGGCTCGCGACGGCAAGCCACAACAGCGAGACGACGAGCGAACCCGTCGCATACCGCGTGGCAAGCGACGGCGCGCGCTTCGCGATCCGCGCGAGGCCGAGCACGAATGCGAAGAGCACGAAGCCGATCCACACGCCCGGATAGTGCTGGCCCATCGTGTAGGTGAGCGACTCGTGCGAGCCGAGAACTTCGGCGAACCCCGGAAGCGCGAGCACCACCGCCGGAGCGAGCACCGGCACGAACGCGAGCGGCGCGAAGGCTTCCAGCAGATACGTTACGCGGCCGCGTACGTCGATCGATTCGCCGGGCGTCGCGTTCCACGCATAAAAATGGAGCGGGTGCCAACCGTCCGTGCCGCCTGCGAGCGGGCGTACGAGCGCGAAGTAGCCGACGAACACGATCGCGCTTGCGCCGATAAGTCCGGCCCCGAAGCGCATGGTGCCCGTAGCACCGCGCCGGAAGCCGTAACCGATCGCGGCGATGCCGAGAAAACCGAGGATCACCCCCTGATCGTCGCGCGTCGCGAGGCAAATCGCCGCGAAGATCGCAGCGCGCGCGAAGCTCTTGGTATCGAGCGCATCGAGCAGCCAGAGCGTCGCGGCGGGCAGGAGCCCCGCTTCGTGAAAATCGGTGAACGTCACGCCGACGAGCGGCGGATAAGCGAGGCTTCCGAACGCGACGAGCGATGCCGTCCGTTCCTCGAACCGTTGGCGCGCGATCCGATACATCGCCGGCGCGACGAACGCTCCCGCGAGCGCCTGCACGACGATCAGCGGCCAGCCGCTTTGCGCCGCGATCACGAAGGGTGCAAACGCATAGAGAATCGGCGAAAAGTGGTACGTGAAGTGGTTTCCGCCTTCGAGCGTATTCGAAAACGGTGCCACTTGCGAGAACGCCGACATCAGCGTTTGCGTGAAGAGCCCGAGGTCCGCGCCCGCATGGTACGTCGCATATCGATCGAACCCGAGTAGCGTCATCGCGCATGCCCACAAGCAACCGACGACGAGAACGCGGCGCACGGCGATTACCGCCGCCTAATGCGCGGTTGCGTGCAGGTAACCAAAGCCGAGGCCGGTGAGCACCAAGATGACGCCCGCCGAAAGTGCGGCGCGCGCTTCCATCTTCTCGCCGAGGAAGCGACCTAACGTGAGCCCCGCCGCCGTCGAGACGAGCGCCGCGCAGGCGATCACGATCATCGAGACGAGCAGCGGTACGCCGATGAATTGAATCGAGAAGCCGATACCGAGCGAATCGAGACTGATCGAGAGCGCGCCGAGAAAGAGCCCCCAACCCTTGGAAAGATCGAGCCCCGCGCCTTCGGACTCGCGAACGCTCTCGTAAATCATGTAGGCGCCGACGCCGATCAGCGCGACGAATCCGAGATATGCGGCGAAATCGCCGATCAGCTTGCCCGCGACATCGCCGAGTAGCACGCCGATCAGGTTCATCCCAACCTCCGCGGCCGCGAACGATAGCCCGATGCGGACTTTCTGCAGGGGGGACATCCCTCCGCGCATGCCGACGCCGGCCGACACGGCAAACACATCGAGCGCAAGCGAGGCCGCAATGACCCCGATCTTCACAAACCCCGTCATGCCGTTCTCGCTAGAGCGAGGTGCGGGCGAGCGGGTTCTGCAGCAAATTGGCGACGGTCGTGCGCAATTGCGAGAGCGTGAATGGCTTGTTTAAGAACGCGTTCGCGCCGGCGTTTTTCGCGCGCTGATCCATCGCGTAGTTGTTATGGCCGGAGACCATGATGATCGGCGTGCTCGCGGTAATCGGCAACGCGCGCACCTGCGTGATGAGATCGATCCCCGAAATGCCCGGCAGCATGAAGTCGCAGATGATGATATCGAACGCCCGGTCGCGCTTGATGTGCACGAGCGCGGACTCGGCATCGTTGCACGTCGTAATATCGTACGGACCGTTCCGCAGGATCGTATTGATCAACATGCAGATTTCGGGGTCGTCATCCGCGACGAGCACGCGAAACGCAGTGGCAGGCATCGTGCTCCTTTCCATCGCGAGCGCCAGTCCGCCTCGGTCACCGCGAAGCGGAATGTAAATTTTCCCAGACACGAAACGGCTGGTGTCCATGCGTCCGCTCGGCCTTCTCGCCGCCTTGTTCCTCGTAGCCCTTATCGGTCCCGTGCTCGCCCTCGGTTGGTCGGTCGAACCCGAAACGCTCGTCTCCGAGCTGCGAACTCCATCGATCGTGGCGGCGATCGGCACCTCGCTTGCCTCCTCGCTCATCGCGATCGCGCTTGCGTCGGCATGCGGAATCCCCGCGGCATATGCACTCGCCCGGGCGCGCGGGCCGCTACGAACCATCGGCATCTTCGCTGCGGCGCTTCCGCTCGGACTTCCGCCGGTTGCCGTCGGCGTGCTGCTTCTCGGAGCACTCGGCACGCATACGCCGCTCGGCGCGCTCGCGGCGCGATTCGGGCTCGGCTTCGTCGATGCGTTTCCGGGGGTGGTCGTCGCGGAGTGGTACGTGAGCGCGCCGTTCGTGGTGATCGCCGCCACGGCCGCATTCGCCGAAATCGATCCGCATCTGGAGGAGGCCGCGCGCAGCCTCGGGGCCTCGACCATCGGCGTTTTCGTGCGCGTGGCGCTTCCCATCGCCGCGCCCAGCATCGCTGCGGGGGTTTTGCTCGGCTGGCTCCGGGCGCTCGGAGAATATGGCGCGACCTCGGTGCTCGCGTACCATCCGGCGGCACTACCGGTCGCGCTCGCGGTGACGCTCGCCGCCGACGGCCTCAAGCCCGCGCTAGCGGTCAGCGCGTTCTTCGTGCTTACCGCACTTTGCGTGGTCGCGGCCCAAGCCATCGTTCGCAAGCGGGTGCTTTAACCCAAGCGGAAAAAGGGCCCACTTCCTTTGCCGGACGAATGCGAAAACGTCATGGCTGTTTTGGATCGCGTTCTCCAGCACCCGAAAGTCCAGCGGCAGTTCTATCCGCTCGCACGGCGCTTCGTCGCGGGCGAGACGGGACCCGATGCGATCGCGGTCCTCGCCGAACTCAACGCGGCGGGCCTCGTGGCGACGCTCGATTTTCTCGGTGAAGACGTTTACGAGAAAGCGGAAGCGATCGGGACGCGCGATGCGTACGCGGCGGTTCTGGAAGCGGTACGCGACGCGCACGTCAAGACCAACGTCTCCGTGAAGCTGACCGCGCTCGGGTTACTCGTCGATCCCGATTTCTGCGCCGAGAACGTGCGCGCGATCGTCGCGAGCGCCGCGCACAACGACGATCCCTTCGTGCGGATCGACATGGAAGGCTCGGCCGTCGTGGATTCGACGCTCGACGTCATGGAGCGGCTCTTTCGCGAAACGGGGAACGTCGGGCCCGTGCTTCAGGCCTATCTCAAGCGCACGCCCGAGGATGTCGAGCGCTGCATCGCGCTCGGCGCGCGCGTCCGGCTCTGCAAAGGCGCGTATAACGAGGACGCGTCGATCGCGCACAAGGACATGCAAGTGATCCGGCGCGAGTATCTCCGGCTCGCCGAAGCGCTCCTGACCCGCGGCAACTATCCCGCGATCGCGACGCACGATCCGAAGATCGTCCGCGCGATCCGATCGTTCGTCGAACTTCACGGGATCGGCAAGGATCGATTCGAGTTCCAGATGCTCTACGGCGTACGCCCGGAACTCCAGCGGGCGCTCGTCGCGGACGGATATACCGTTCGCGTCTACGTGCCATACGGCTCGCACTGGGCCGGGTATTTTTACCGCCGCATCATGGAGCGCCGCGAAAACGCCTTCTTCGCATTGCGCTCGATGATCGATCGCTAACGCCGTAGCCCTTCTGGGACCGCGCGGAAAAGGCGCAGCCCCGCAATCCACTGATCGCGGTTCGCCTCGCCCGGAATCCAGATAAGGAGCAGGGCCATGATCCCGTAGATCGGGAGATGCCCGATCAACTCGACATCGTTGAAGTACGTCAACGTGACGTTGATCGGAAGCCACGCGAGGATGATGATTTCGCGTGCGAAGATACCGAAGAGCAAACACAGACCGATGAGCAGTTCGACCGCACCCGCCCCGGACATGAAGATCGTGTCGGGGATCGGGACGTGAAAGAACGCCGTGAAGTTCAGCGGGTAGTGCCGGAGAAACGCGAGTGCATACGGCAGGTTCGCAAGTTTCTCCGTGAATGCGACGACGACGAAGCTCGCGCCGATGCCCACCCGAAGCGCCGTGACCGCATGTCGCGCGAGCGCCTCGGGCGGCTCCAACCGCGGAAACATGAAACGATCGATCGAGATCGGGCCGCGGCCGACCATGAAGAAAAACGCCGCGATACCGAGAAACATCGCGTTATCGAGCATCGCTTGCAGGCCGGCAAGCGGAATACCGGCGAGCCAGAGCGCCGCGAGCAAGATCGCCGCGAGCCGCGTCAGCCCGCCGTAGAGAAACGCAAGCGCGACATAAATTTCCCCGATTCCGCAAAGATAGGCCGCCGGGCCGTGCAGCTGGATGTTCGGCGAGAACAAGATGCCGTGCGTACCGTTGAAAAACAACGGCACCGCGACGTGCACGCCGATGATGAGCGGCAGCAATGCGTAGACGACGCGCGTACTCTGCGGGGTCGCGCCCAGACGATCGGGATCGGGGATGAAATCGCGGTGGCCGCGCTTGTTCCACAAAACGGCAAGGAGCGCGACGACGACGAGCGTGCCGAGCGTCCACCAAACCGGTCCTTCGGAGAAAAACACATCGAACCGCAGCGGGAAGGCGCTCGGATCGAAAAACCATTTTTCATGCGCATCGGCGGCGCTCGGCATGACGAGAAGCGCGAGGACGGCGACGAACGCGCTCGCGGTACGGCGATTGGGCGAAGGGCGAACGAGGCGCAAGTGCTTCTCCAACTGAGCTAGCGGTCCGCGATCCGCTCGACTTTGAGCATGCGATCGGATTCGGTAAGGCGCCCGAGCACGTCGAATCCGGCTTCGACGCGCCCGAAGACCGTGAAATCGCGGTCGAGATGGTACTGCGGCGAGAGATCGATGTAAAACTGCGTACCCGCGCTATCGCGCTGTGGTCCGGCCTTATCGTAATTCAGCCCCATCGAGAGCGTTCCGCTCGATTGCTCCAGCGGATTTTCTTCGGCCAGAATTTGGTAGCCCGCGTCGCCCTCGCCATCGTCCTTCGGGTCGCCCGTTTGCACGACGAAATCGGGCACGATCCGGAACCAACGAAGGCCGTCGAAATAGCCGCGATCGGTAAGATCGAGGAAATTCTCGACGGTGAGCGGTGCCCATTCCGGAAAGAGCCGGACCACGATCGCGCCCTGCGATGTTGTGATGCGCACGCGCGGGTGCGGGCCCGCACTCGGGCCGAGCAACGAAGCGGCAGTATCGAGACGGAGCGGGATCGCGACGTTCGCGCGCGCGACCGTAGGCTTCGCCGGCCCGCCCGTCGCCGCCGGGCGGGGGAGCGCCGATGCTTGCGCATCGGGGATCGGCGATGGGTTCGGAGTGCGCACCCCACGCGGGATCGCCGTGAGGTGATCGGTCGGTGTTTCCTTTGCAAGGAGCCGCTGGGCCTCGCGCGCCTGTTCTTGTACGCGCCACGAAGGGTCGCGCGCGAGGAGCGTCAATTCGCGTCCGAGCTTGGCATCGTTACGACGGCCGATCAAGCGCGCGAATTGAATCCGTACGACCTCATCGGCGTCGCTCGCGCCGTCGATCACGGTCGACGTTGCGACTTCCTTGGCGAACGCACGGCTGAGCGACCAGGCGGCGTGACGCCGAACGTCGGTATCGGGATCGGCGAGGACCGCGCGGCCGAGTGCCCCCGCCACCTCCTTCGCACCCGGCGCGCCCGCAAATGTTGCGAGCGCGAGTGCGGCGCGGCTACGAACTCGCGCATCGGGATCGTGCGCGACGAGCGATTCGAGGACGCGCGCGAACCGCGTGAAGAGCCGGCCGAGTTCGCCCACGGGCGCGCTCGGGAGACGCGCCGCCGCGCCGAAGCGGTCGACGCTATCGCATGCCGCCAGCCGCACGCCGCTCGCCGTGTCCGCGAGCGCGCGCTCGACGACGGCCGCCGCCCGCGCGTGCTCCGCTTCGGCCTGTCGCACGTTCGCGAGCAACCCAAGCGCATAGACGATCATCGCGCGCGTTCCGGAATCCGTTGCCCAGGCGGCAAGGAGCGGCGCATATGCCGCGGCGGTGCGCGTGCGACCGAGGCCGAGCGCCGCACGTTGGGCGATCGACGGATCGGCGCTTTGCAGCGCGGCGACGAGCGCGGCATCGACCGCGCGCTCGGCCTCCGCACCGAGAATGCTGCGATAGGCGGCTTCGCGCGCGCTCGGCTGCGTCTGGCCGAACGCGGGAATGGGTAAACCAAGCAACAGGGCTACCCCGACGCTTGCCAGCCGGGTGGTCGCGAATCGCAATGCCATCGCTCGCTGATTCGCTTCCTTGCCTCCGAGCACTTTGTGACTTGAATTTCACAGTCCGAAGCAATGATTCAGTCGGCGCTCACGTTGATTGGTCAGGCAACACAAGAAATCGAGGAACGCGCACCCATGTCGAAATCCGAAGATACCCCTCCCATCATCGCCGCCGACGCGGCGAAACCCGCCGGTATGAGCGTTCGCGAAGCCGGTCAAAAAGGCGGCGAGACCGTCAAGAAAAAGTACGGCCCGGAATTCTACGAGATGATCGGTCGTAAAGGCGGCCAAGCGACGAAAGCCGCCCACGGCCATGCATTTTATGAGGCGATCGGCAAGAAAGGCGGCAAAAAAGGTGGCGAAGCTACCCGAGACCGTTACGGCCCGAGTTTCTACGAGGAAATCGGACAGAAGGGCGGACAAAAGGTAAAGGCCCTTATCGAGCAAGGGAAGCTTGCGGCAGCAGCTCAAGCCGCCGCAGCCGAGCGAGAGAAGAAAGCATCCTAAGCAACATCTCGATTTTCGGCCTCGCCGCCGCGGCGTTGTCCGGCTCTCTCGCATTGCCGCAGGCGTCTCCTATGACGCCTGTGGTTTCTGCATCCCCGGCCGTCACGAGCGCGTCGACGCTTGCGATGAAGACGGCGATCACGCTCGTCCTCGATGAAGCGATCGACCCCGCACGCGATCGCCCCGGGCGCGCCGTGAAAGCGCACCTTCGCGACGGGCTCTCGGTGGGGGCGACGGAACTCGCGCCGCCCGGAACGATCGTTCGCCTGCGCGTGGAGGGTCTCCGCCGGAAACCGGTTACAACCGAGGGCGTCGAGGATGTCGCTACCGATGGGATTCCGATCCTCGGCGGCAGCTTGCCCGTCCGCGCGGTCGCGCCGATCGGTGCGTCGGCAACCGGCGCGACGCTCGTGATGGTGACGCTCGCCACCGTCGATGCCAGCGACCCCGCGCACATTCAAATCCAAATTCCGTTGCCGGTTCGGCTCTCGACCGACCGACCGTACGGGGAATTCACGCCGATTCCGCTCAAGACCCCGACGCCCGTCATTCGGCCGACCGCTCGTCCGAGCCCGACGCCGGTCCCGACCGCAACGCCAGCCGCAACGCCGGCGGAAACGGCCCAACCCACCGCGACGCCTACTCCGTAGTATTTTGGAATCAGGCGCCGACCGCTTCGAAGGAGTCCGTATGGTCCGTCGTCACTTCGCCCTCGCGCTAGCGTGTCTCACGCTGCTCTTGCCGGCCGCACCCGCATTCGCCGCAGACGAAACACCCGCGTCGGGGCAGCCGACCGCGGCCGAGAAACCGTTTGTCGAAGCCGTGCAGAAAGCGCTCGGCAAGAAGTTCGCAACCGCCGATGCCGCCGTCAAGGCTGGCTACGTCCGTTACACCGAGGAAGACAAGAGCGGTTCGATCAGCTACGCAAACGACAAGTGGACGTCGCACTTCCCCGACGCGCCGAGCCAGCTCTGGTACGACGCGAAGGGCAACCTTCTCGGTGCCGATTACTCGGTGGAGCAGGCGGATTCGGCAGCGCCGCCCGCCGCGTATAACGGCGTTACCGATCCGAAGCGCTGGGTGAAGATTCCGGGCCACATCCACTTCGGAATCGCGATGCCCGACGGCACGGTGAAATACGGTGGCCTCGGTACGGCAGCTTATACGGCCGCCGGCGGCGATCCGAGCCATCCGACGCCAGAAATTCTCGTCAAGGCGCTCGCCGATCGGCCCAAAGGCGCGATCGTCGCGAAGCCGGCCGACGTGAAGTTCGCATTCCTCTATCGGGCGATTTGGGATCTCCAAGTTTGGGTCAAGCCCAACGCGAACGGCGCTTTCGCCGAACTTAACCCCGCCGTCACCCCGAGTAAGTCGGCGAACCCGAACGCCGAGCATTAGGCACGGGGCTTCAAAGCAACCGTAATAAAACGAGCGCCTTCGCAGGCGCTCGTTTTATTCGTTGGACCAGTAGTCTTTCAAGGCTTTCCCGCGACTCGGGTGGCGCAGTTTGCGGAGCGCTTTCGCCTCGATCTGGCGGATTCGCTCGCGCGTGACCCCGAATTCGTGGCCAACCTCTTCGAGCGTGCGCTGATGGCCGTCTTCCAAACCGAACCGTAAGACGAGCACCTTCCGCTCGCGGTCGGTCAGGTTCTTGAGAACATCCGCCATCTTCTCTTTAAGGAGCATGACGGAGGCCGCTTCTGCGGGAGCGACCGCTTCCTGATCCTCGATGAAGTCGCCGAGGTGCGAATCTTCTTCTTCACCGATCGGGGTTTCGAGCGAGATCGGTTCTTGCGAGATCTTGATAACTTCGCGAACCTTCTCGGCCGTGAGGCCCATCTGTTCCGCGATTTCGTCGACCGTCGGATCGCGCCCGAGTTCTTGGAGGAGCTGGCGCGAGATCTTAATCAGGCGATTGATCGTCTCGACCATATGCACGGGAATGCGGATCGTCCGCGCCTGGTCTGCGAGCGCGCGCGTGATCGCTTGACGGATCCACCACGTCGCATACGTCGAAAACTTATAGCCTTTGCGATAATCGAATTTCTCGACCGCGCGAATCAGCCCGAGATTTCCTTCCTGGATGAGGTCCAAAAAGAGCATCCCGCGGCCAACGTATTTCTTCGCGATCGAAACGACAAGCCGAAGGTTCGCTTCGGTGAGTCGGCGCTTCGCTTCATCGCCCGCGTACACGACGTCGCCGCGCGCGGTGCCGTTCTTAGCGATTTCGAGTTCGCCCGCTTCGATCGCCATCGCGAGATTGCGTTCGTCGTCCATCGAGAGGAGTGGGACGCGCCCGATCTCTTTGAGGTACATCCGAACGGGATCGTCGAGTGCGAGGCCCTGCGCGATGACGGTATCGTTTCCGCCGGCATTTTCCGTGGCTTCACGGTCCGGTTTATCGTCCTTCGCAAGCTCCTCGGAGACCTCGATTCCCATCGCCGCGATCTCTTCGATGAGATCGTCCATGCGCTCGGGGTTGACGTCTTCCGGTGCGTTGTCGAAAACGGTGTTGATTTCTTCATAGGTCAATGCGCCGCGCTTCTTGCCGCGCTCGATAAGTTTCTTGATCGCCTCTTCGAGCGGCACTTGCGGCGCTTCCGCTACCGCTCCACTTGTTTTTTTGCGTGCCATATTTTGCTGTTCACCCCCTCTCGAATTGCTTTACGCAGTGCCGTTGGCTTGACGATACGCTCCGCGGCGCAATCGCGAGCCAGACGCTTTCGCGCTGAACCTACCGTTTTACTTTGGCCGCGAGAGCCGCATACTCTTCGCGCACCGCGGGCGGAATCGCTTCGCCCGCATCGTAGAGACGGTCGATCTCCGCGCTAAGTTCGCGAAAACGCTTGCGCTGATCGTCGATCGCAAAGCGTTCGACGAGCCGCTCGAGGAAATCGCGCCGCGCTTCCGTGTCGTTGAAACGCACTTGCGACGAACGCTCCGGGTTTGCGATCGCGGCAAGTGCCGAAAGCGCCTCGGCATCATCCGAGAACAACGCCATGACATCGGATGGTTGCGCGAGCGAGACCACTTCCGCCCGCATGCGTTCGAAGAACGCGCGAATCCGCTCGTGCGAGAACCGCTCCGGCGCGATGCGAGCCGCGAAATCGGCGATGAGCGCGGGCTCTTCGAGCAGCACGACGATCGTGTCGCGCTCCCACGGTGGCGCTTCGCGGACGATCGCGTGCTGCGTCCGCGTCGGCCCTTCGAGCCGCCCGTCGCGCATCACGTACCGCGGCGCCATCATCAACCGATTGCGCCGAAGGTCGTCGGGATTGAGGCCGAGCCGCAACGCCACGTACGTGCGCTCTTTATCCCATTCGGCTTGCGGCGCGATCGCGCGGATCGTCTGTTCCGCCCACGTCACGAGTTCTTCGCGCGTGCGAAACGTATCGCGTTCGGCAAGCGCGTTATCGAGCTTGAACCGCACGGGTTCCGCGGCGTTCGAGATGCGTTCGCGAAACGCGTCGGCACCATTCGCGCGCACGTACGAATCGGGGTCCTCGCCCGCCGGGAGTTCGAGGACGCCGACGTTCACGCTCG
This sequence comes from Armatimonadota bacterium, assembly GCA_037441145.1. Lineage (GTDB taxonomy): Bacteria > Vulcanimicrobiota > Vulcanimicrobiia > Vulcanimicrobiales > Vulcanimicrobiaceae > JBBISR01. The sequence continues at coordinate 34,286 of JBBISR010000007.1, read as the reverse complement.
CCGCAATGAGGATGTCGACCGCCTTTGCGGTTGCCACGCGGCCCGCTTTATCCGCGTCGTAGCAGAGAAACGCCGTTTTCGCATAGCGCTTGATCTCGGCGGCCTGCTCGGGCGTAAATGCCGTACCGAGCGAGGCGATCGCCGTCGTGAATCCGGAAACGTGCAGCGCGATGCAATCGAGATAGCCCTCGACGACGATCACGGAATCGGTTTTCGCCGCGTTCTTGCGCGCGATGTCGAGCGCGTAGAGCCCACGGCCCTTGGTGTAGACGGGCGTCGTTCCGGTATTGAGATACTTCGGCTCTTCGCTGCCGAGCGTGCGCCCGCCGAAGGCGATCGGTTCGCCCGTCGTCGTCGCGTAGGTCGGGATCATCAGCCGACCGCGAAAGAAATCGTAGTGCCCGCGTTGGCCTTCTTTAAGCAATCCCGCACGCGTTGCGACGGTGAGGTCGACGCCGTTCGATTGCAGCTCGCGGGTGAGGCCGTCCCAACGATCGGGCGCGAACCCGAGTTTGAAACGTTCGATCGTCGCGCGATCGAGGCCGCGCTTCGCGCAATAGGCGCGGGCATCGGCACCGGCCGCATCGATCAGGAGCATCTTCTGAAAGTAGGCGACCGCGATCTGATTCGCGGCGACGATCGTCTCGCGTTCGCTTCGCGCGCGCGCTTGCTGCGGCGATTCGGGTTCGAGTTCGATCCCGGCGCGCTTCGCGAGCGTCCGCACCGCATCGCCGAACGTCAAGCCTTCCTGTTTGCGTAAAAACGAAATCGCGTCGCCGCCTTCGGCGCACCCGAAACATTTATAATATCCGGTATCGGGGTGGACGTGAAACGACGGCGTCTTCTCACCGTGGAACGGGCAGAGGCCGACGAGATCGCGCCCGCGACGATTGAGCTGCACGTACGAGCCGATGAGGACGGCGAGGTCCGTCTTTGCAAGCACCTCGCGAATCTGCGCCCCTTCGAATCCCATCGTACGCACGTTCGGCGGAGGGACCGCGCCCTCCGCGCCGTACGGCACCACACCGTGGGAAGCAAACGGATCTTCGACCCGATTCACCATTTCATCGAGCTCGACCCCGGTGAGACGGCACTCTTGGAGGCACCGGTCGTCCAGCGGCTCCGGCGCCTCCGCCAACTCGGCCTCGCCTATCTCGCCTATCCTTCGGCGGAACACTCGCGGTTCGGGCACGCGCTTGGGGCATTCGCCGTCGGCACGCGCGCGCTCGAATCGTTGCGGCGCCACTCCCCCGACTATTTCGCAAGCGACGCCGATTACGAACTGCAGCGCACGCTCTTGCGCGCGTCGCTGATCTTGCACGATATCGGTCACGGCCCGTTCAGCCATGCGTGCGAAGCCGTGCTCGGAACGCACCACGAGCAGCGAACGCCCGCGATCCTCGCGCTTCCCGAGATCGCGGATGCGCTCGCGATGCTCGAACTCGATCCCGAGGACGTGCGAGCGCTCGTCGTCGGCGATCGGCCGACCCGCTTTCCCGTGCTGCGCGAACTCGTGAGCGGTCCGAATCTCGACGCGGATCGCATGGACTATCTCTTACGCGATGCCTACTTCACGGGGGTCGTCAACGGGCGCTACGACATCGATCAACTCGTCGGCTCGCTCCGCGTGTTCGACGTCGACGGTACGCCCGAACTCGGTATCGATGGCCGCGGCGTCGTCGCGCTCGAATCGTTCGTGCTCGCACGCTACATGATGTTCGCAACCGTATATTTCCACCATACGACGCGCATGTTCGAACGCGTTCTGGGCGCGGTGCTCGAAGAACTCTGGCCGGATCCGCGCGCGCTCGATCCGATCGAAACCTATCTCGCGTGGGACGATAATCGCGTGATCGATACGCTTCGCGGCAGCGCGTCCGTCGCGGGCCGCGCGCTCCGCGATCGCGTCACGCTCTATGGCCTCGCCGCAGAATTCAACGGCGAGGGCGAACTCTCGACCTATCACCAGTGCGAGCGCATGCTGCGCGAACGGTACGGCGACGAAAACGTGTGGGGCGATTCGCAAGAGCAGCTCTTACATCGCTTACCACTCGGCGCCTCAAACGAACCGACGGTACGCGTACGGATCACCGGCCGCGTGGTCGATGCGCGCGAAGCCTCCGACCTCATCGCGCGCCTGACGGGCAAAGCGTTCTGGCGCAAGCTCTTCGTGCGCAAAGCGGGCGGCGACACCGCGGAAGCGCGCCACCTCTGCCGCGCGATCATCGCACGCCGCTATGAAACGCCGACGCAGCTTACGTTGACGACGTGCGAGGGGCCGGCGTGAACCCATTGCAAGCAAAGCCCTCGCATCACTGGCTTCCCTTCACGCAGATGGCCGGCTTCGATCGCGAGCGTCGAACGTTCGTCGCCGCGGCCGGGACCCGATTGACGGATGCACGCGGTCACACGACCTTCGATGCGACGTCGTCGATCTGGACGACGATTCACGGGCACGGACACCCGGCGATCACATCCGCGATCGCCGCACAAGCCGCGCGCCTCGATCACGCGACGGCGCTCGGAGCGACGAATCCGGTCGCCGAGGAACTCGCGGATAGCCTGACCGCGCTGACCGGGCTCGACTACGCATTCTTCGCAAGCGACGGTGCGAGCGCGATCGAGGCCGCAATGAAGATGGCCGTGCAGTACTGGCGGCATCGCGGCGAACCGCAACGCACGCGGTTCGTGCGTCTCGCGGCAAGCTATCACGGCGATACGATCGGCGCGATGAGCCTCTCCGATATCGCCGTCTTCAAAAAAAATTTCGGCGCGCTCTGCTTCGAAACGTACGCGTACGACGAAGTGCCCGCGTTTCTCGACGCGAGCGACGTAGCGGCGATCGTCGTCGAACCGCGCGTGCAGGCGGCGGCCGGCATGCGCGTCGTCGACGACGCACGCTATGCGCCGCTGCGGGAAAATCACGTGCCGTTGCTTATCGTCGATGAGATCGCAACGGGCTTCGGCCGCACGGGCACGATGTTCGCCTACGAAGCGCTCGGCCTCAAACCCGATCTCGTCTGCCTCGGTAAAGGCATCACGGGCGGCACGCTCGCGCTCTCGGCGACGCTCGCGCGCGCGCACGTCTACGACGCATTTCTCGGCGCGACGAGCGAGGCGAAGCAGTTCTTTCACGGGCATTCGTACGCGGCAAACCCGATCGCTTGCGCGGCCGCACTCGCATCGCTCGCGCTCTTCGCCGAGGAGCGCACGCTCGCGCACGTGGCAACGCTTTCCACGGCACTCGGACGCGCGCTCCTCGGCATCGCACGCCACCCGCGCGTGCGCGAAGTTCGGCGTGTGGGCTTGATGTGTGGGATCGTGCTCGACGAGCGCCGCTTCCAGCCACGCGACGCGACGCCGGGATGGACGATCGCAAACGCACTTTACGAGCGCGGTCATTTCACGCGGCCGATCGGCCCCGCGATCCAACTCGTCCCACCGCTGTCCGCGCGCGCGGAAGAACTCGACGATTTCGTGGCGCAACTCGGCGTGCTTTTAGACATCACGCCATGAGCTATCTCGCGAACGTGCGCGCGCGTCTCGACGCGCTGCGCGACACGTCGCTTCTGCGCACCGTGCGTGCATCGGCAAACGATCCGGCGCGCGACTTCTCGTCGAACGACTATCTCGGCATGTCGCGGCACCCGCACGTGGTGGCCGCGTTGCGCGCTGCATCGGTTGCCGGTTCCGGCGGCGCGCGTTTGCTCGCAGGCGCACACGCCGAGCACGTCGCGCTCGAGGTGGCGCTTGCCGCATGGGTCGGGCGCGAGGCGGCGCTCGTCTTTTCTTCGGGGTATCTCGCGGCGCTCGGCGCGATCGGCGCGCTCGCCCCGCATGTCGCGGTCGCCTATTCCGACGAACGCAACCACGCGTGCGCGATCGACGCGCTCCGCCTCACGAAGCTCCCTCGCACGATCTACCCGCATCGCATGCTACCGCAAATCGCGAAACGTACGTCGCGCGCGCTCGTCGTCACGGAAACGCTCTTCGGCATGGAAGGCTCGCGCATCGACGTTGCCCCGCTTGCGGCATCGCTCGGCGCAAGCGACGTGCTCGTCGTCGATGAGGCACATGCGCTCGGGCTCGAAGGCAAGCACGGCGGCGGGCTCGCACGCCACGTCGCGGACGAGCGCATCGTCGTGATCGGCACGCTCTCCAAGGCGCTAGGGACGCTCGGCGGCTTCGTCGCGGGTCCGCGCGATGTGATTTCGCTTTTGCAGAACGACGCACGCGCGTTCGTCTTCGATACCGCCTTGCCGCCGGCGATCGCCGAAGCCGCGTGCTTCGCACTCGCGCTCGTCGCCGGTGCCGAAGGCGATACGCGGCGCGCGCGAGTGCGAACGCATGCGGCGCGGGTTCGCACGCATCTCGGCGCACTCGGGCTCGCCGCAAGCGGCGAGGGCGGCGCGATCGTACCGATCGTGCTCGGCACGCCGGAAGCGGCGCTGGCCTTTTCACGAGCGCTCGCGACGTTCGGCATCGTCGCGCCCGCGATCCGGCCGCCGACCGTGCCGCGCGGCGAATCGATGATCCGCCTTACCCTGCGCGCGGATCACACCGATGCGGATGTTACGGATCTCCTCGCCGCCCTCACGCACGCTCGCGCATGAGCGCACGCCGATTCTTCGTAACGGGTACGGATACCGACGTCGGCAAGACGCGCGTCACGGCGGCACTGGCGCACGCGCTCAAGGCCGACGGCCTCGTACGGATCGTGAAGCCCGTGCAGACGGGGCTCGAACCCGATGTCGCAGGCGACGCGCACGATGCCGCGCGCCTCGCCGGTTGCGCGTTCGCCGAGATCGCGCGCTATCGGCTCCCGGCCGATCCGTGGAACGCGGCGCTTGCCGAAGGTCGCGAGCCCCCGCACGTCGCCAAACTCGCGGCACATATTTCCGCTTTTTCGGAAACACTCGTCATCGAGGGCGCGGGTGGCATCGCCGTGCCGCTCAATGCCGCGGAAACCTACGCCGATCTCGCGCGCGCACTCGATGCGCGCACGATCGTCGTCGTCGGCCTCAAACTCGGCTGTATCAACCACGCTCGGCTTACGCTCGCCTTTCTCGCGCAAGCGAAGGTCGCGGTTGCGGGTATCGTTTTTTGCGAGCGTTTCGGCCCCGTCGGCGATTCATACCGCACCGACGCAACGCGCGCGCTCGCTAGCCATGCACCGTTGCTCGCGTCGCTCCCACACGACACCGACGACGGCCGAGCGCTCGCGAGCGCAAGCGCGGCGCTACGCGCGCTGGTGGCTCGCTAAGAAGCCATCCCGAGCGACCGCTTCGCGCCGAGCAAATCGTTCGTGACGCCCGCGACCGTGCGGCGGAGCTCTTCGTTGCGGTCGACGACGACGCTCGCGCCATCGAGCACGCCGCGTGCCGTCTCCCCGACCCCGTCGCTTGCGGCCGCGACGCGGCCGATCGCCGCGCGAATCTGCTCCGTACCATCGGCGACGGCGCGGATCCGTTCCGCAATCGTAACGGTCGCCGATGCCTGGGCGCCGATCGCGCCATCCACTTCGCTCGCCGCCGTATGGAGTTCCGCAATCGAGGTGGCGATGAGCGCGAGCGCGTCACCAACGTCTTTCGAGGCACCCGCGATCGAACGTACGACGCTTGCAACGTCTTGCGTCGCGTCGGTCGTCGCGTCGGCGAGCTTGCGGACTTCATCGGCAACGACGGCGAAGCCGCGGCCCGTGTCGCCCGCACGCGCGGCTTCGATCGCGGCATTGAGCGCGAGCAGCCGCGTCTGATCCGCGACGCCTTCGATCAACGAGAGCACGTCGGCAACGCGGTCCGCCGCGCTGCCGAGCGAGCCCAGCACTTGGGTTCCGCGCGCGGATTCGCTCGTCGCACGCTGCGCGACGGTCACCGCTTGGACCATGCGTTTTCCGATCGCCGTATGCGATACGGCGAGCCGTTCGGTAGCCGCCACGACTTCGGCGATGATGGTCCCCGAGTGTTGCGTTACGTCCATGACGCGCGCTACTTCCGCGTGCGTCGCCTCGGCGCTTTGGCCCGCTTTGTGCGCGGCGGCAAGCATCGTGTTCGCGGCATCGGCGAGCGAAGCGACGACGCCACCCACCGAAGATTGCAGCCGGTTCGCGAGATCCCCGACGAACGCTTCACGCTCGAGAATCGCCTGCCGCCCCTCGCTCCGCACGCGCTCTTCGCGGCGGGCGGCTTCCGCCGTTTCGTCGCGTTCCGCGAGCGCGTGCTGGGCGTTGGCGAGCGCTAGCGTTTTCGCGTCGGACTCCGTTGCGAGCGCTCGTTGGAGTTGCTCCGACTGTTGACGCGCGGCATCGGAACTCGCGGCGGCCTCCGTAGCCGCGAAAAACGCACGGCGCACGGCCCGCACGAGCCACACGAGGATGGCGCACTCGACGACCACGATCGTCGCATGGAGGCCGACGCGCGGCAGCGCGACGATCCCCGCCTGGTCCGGGAAGACCGACATCGGCATGAAGAACGTCATGGCGAGGTGGTGTACCGCCGTCAGCGCCGCAGCGAGCACGATCGGGCGCCAATCGACCAGGACGACGAGCATCGCGAAGACCGCGAAGAAGTACATGTGGAAATCGATCTGCCACACGCCACCCATCGCGGCGTGGACGAAGAGCATCGGCATCGCCGTCAACGTCGCGCCGATCGCGAGCCGGGTCGCGGGCGCGAGCGGCGCGAGCCGCACCGCGAGCAACGCGATCGCGGCGAGGACGGCCGCGATCGCCGTCGGTACGGTCGCGGGAACGTGATTTGCGAGCGACACGACGGCAACGAATGGCACGTGCGCGAGCACCAGCCAAGCCAGCCCCTGCGTTCCCTTACCTTGGAGTGCGGATAAGCTCGGCGCGTTCAAACGTCACGTACCTCGATATAGCCAAACTGCGTACAAAGAGCACACCAAACGATGCTTGCTCGGTTTGCTTTTTCTAACGCACTTGGTCCATCCCTGGATTACTTCGGCCCGAAAATTACCCGTAGGTGCTAGGCCATTCGCCTATCGCAGGCCCAGAGTTGCGAAGAGTGCGGCATCCGCATCCGGCGTGGCGTTCGGGGTCGTCAGCAGAACGTCGCCCGCGAAAACGGAGTTTGCGCCGGCGAGGAACGCGAGCGCCTGAATCTGCGGGCCGAGTTCGCGACGGCCCGCGCTCAGCCGCACGCGCGCGCGCGGCAAGGCGATGCGCGCGGTTGCGACCATGCGTACGAATTCGAACCCATCGAGGGGATCGGCATCGGCAAGCGGCGTCCCAGGAACGCGGACGAGCGCGTTGATCGGCACGCTTTCGGGCTGCGGATCCCGCGCGGCGATGACGGCGAGCATCGAGACGCGGTCGCGCCGCGATTCCCCCATACCGACAATCCCGCCACAGCACTGGCCGATGCCGGCTTCGGCAACGGCGTCGAGCGTCGCGATCCGATCGGCATACGTACGGGTCGAGACGATATCGCCGTAATACTCCGGGCCCGTGTCGAGGTTGTGGTTGTATGCGGTAAGGCCGGCTTCCGCCAGGCGCACGGCTTGGTGCGGTGCGAGCATGCCGAGCGTTACGCACGCCTCCATGCCGAGTTCGCGCACGCCACGCACCATCGCGATCACGCGATCGAATTCCGGGCCGTCCTTGACGTTACGCCAGGCGGCCCCCATGCAAAAGCGCGTCGAACCCTGGGCCTTCGCCACACGCGCGTTCTCGAGAACCGTTTCGAGCGAGAGTAATTTCTCGGCTTCGACGCCCGTGTCGTAGCGCGCGGATTGCGGGCAATAGGCGCAGTTCTCCGGGCATCCACCCGTCTTGACGCTCAGGAGCGAGGCGCGCTGCACGTCGGCCGGATCGTTGTACGCGCGATGCACCGTGGCGGCCCGATAGACGAGATCGAGAAACGGCGATTCGTAGACCGCGAGCAGATCGTCCACGGTCCATACGGTACGGGCGGGGGTGGCATCGAGCAGGTTCATCGTGCAAAACGTTGCCGCGTACACGCACGAAGTCCTGGACCCAAAAGTCGCGCGAGCGACCGCCACCCGTGCGCTTGCCGAGGACATCCGAGCGTGAAACGGCAAATACGACGCTATCATGGCTGCCAAACGTAAGTATCCGAAACCCAAACTCGACCCGAACCGCCCTTGGAACGAGCTGACCCCAGCCGAGCAGAACGCTCATTATTCGAAGGCGCTCCACGCCTACGGGCTCGGCGATGGCCCGAACCCCGGTACGCAGGGCGAGTTCTTCCGCACGAAAACCGAAAAAGCGACCGCCTAGATCGATCGCGAACCACGCGTCGCCCTGGTAACGGGTGCGAGCCGGGGCATCGGCCGTGCGATCGCGGAACGTCTCGCGAGCGCGCATGTGGTGTGCGTGCATTACCTCCGCGACCGCGATGCCGCCGAAGCCGCAGTTGCGAGCATTACCGCTCGCGGCGATACGGCGTTCGCACTTGCCGAGGATCTTGCGGCGCCGGGAGCCGCCGGCCGCCTTTTCGAAGCGCTCGGCGCCGAACTCACGGCTCGCGGGCTCCCACGCGCGATCGACGTCCTCATCAACAACGCAGCCGTAGCGCCGTACCGGTCGCTCGCCGAGACGGACGACGCCGCGATCGACGCGATCCTCGCCCTCAACGTACGTGCCCCCCTCGCGCTCGCGCGCGAAGCCGCGGCATACCTGCGCACGGGCGGGCGCATCGTCAACGTTACGTCGACGATCGTGCGCAACGCAAACCCGAACCGCATCGCCTATGCGGTTTCGAAAGGCGCGCTGGATGCGATGACGCTCCAACTCGCAAAGGCATCCGCTCCGCGCTCGATCACCGTGAACGCGATCGCGCCGGGGTTTCTCGCGACCGATATGAACGCCGAGGTCCTGGCCGACCCGTCGCGCCGTGCCGCCATCCTCGCGCGCACCGCACTCGGGGATTTCACGAGCGTCGATGAGATCGCGGAGGCTGTCGCGTATTTCTGTTCGCCCGCAGCCGCGCGCGTTACGGCGCAAATTCTCGAGGTAAGCGGCGGCTTCGCACTGTAGCGCTGCCGTACTGCTCCTCGATACACGCAAGGCCAAGGTCCACGGATGCGGCGTGGATGCGCTCGGCGAAGGCGCGCGCGTCCGGCATCGTGGGACGGCGAACGCCGGTAGCGTCGCGCGTGATTTCGGCGGCGATCCGCTCCAGGCTATACCCGGCTTGGACGAGGCGACGGATCTCGCGTACGCGTTCGATCGAAGCCGCATCGGGCGTTACCGCGTCACCCGCCCGTAAAAGACCACGCGACTCGTACATCGCAAGCGTCCCACGCGAAACGCCCGTGCTATCGGCAAGCTGATCGAACGGCATACGACCGTGCGTTCCCCGCGATTGCATCCGGTAAACGCGATGGTTAGCCGCCGGGGCAGCAGCCAGCACCGAATGCGCCGCCGCGTACGTGTACGGGCGGTGCATCGACGTGCGCGACCACGGGCGGATGCGCGGCGCCGTAAACGGTGATCGGCGACCAACTCGGGCTCGCCTTCGGTACTGTGGGCGCGAGCGAAGCAAAATCGCCCTGCGCGTGGACGACCACGCCGCCGACCATCGTCAGATCCGCCGCGATCGTCGGGATAACGTTTTCGGGAACGCGGAAATAGTCGTCGCTCAGGATCGCGACATCGGCGACCATATCGGGTGCGATCGTGCCCTTCGTCTTCTCCTCGCCCGAGAACCACGCGGAGCCTGCGGTGTAGAGCCGCAATGCTTCTTCGCGACCGAGCGTGTTCTGCGTGGAGAGCGCGAGGCCGCCGACCGTGCGTTGCGTGACGAGCCAATAGAGGGCAACCCACGGATTGTATGAGGCGAGGCGCGTCGCATCGGTCCCCGCGCCCACGATTACGCCTGCGGCAAGCATCTTCTTCACCGGCGGCGTGTTGCGCGCACGCTCGGCGCCGTAGCGTTCGACGAACGCTTCCCCCGCGAACGCCATGCGATCTTGGATCGCGATCCCGCCGCCGAGCGCGGCGACGCGGGCGATGTTGCGATCGGAAATCGTCTCGGCGTGATCGAGCCAAAACGGCGCGTTGAACGGCGTGCGTTTGTTCACGCGTTCGATGACGTCGAGGATCGGGCCGATCGTCTCGTCGTACGTCGCGTGCAGATGGAACGGCCAGTTGTTTTCCGCGAGAAGCGTGACGAGCGCCGAGAGATCGGCTGTAAATCCGTTCGCGCTCGCGGGGCGCGGCTGCGCGAAATTCGATCGGTCGTCGGCGGCATGCAAGAGAATCTCGCCCGCGCCGTTCTGGCGATAGTACGCGTCGCCCGTGTACGGCTTGGTGTTGCCGATCCACGTCAGCAAATCGTTCGCCTCGCCGCGCGGATGATCGCTCGCGAGCGAGTATGCGGTTCGAACCGTTATCTGGCGCTGCTTTGCAAGTTTCGCAATCGTCGCATAATCGTCGGGATACGCTTCGCCGATCCCACCCGCATCGACGCACGAGGTCACGCCGAGGCGATTGAGTTCGCGCATGAAGAGTCGCGTGGAATTCTCGCGATCGTCGGGCGAGAGCTGCGGACCGCGCCCGAGTGCCGCGAGCAAGAGCGCGGGCGACGGTTTTCGCGACGAGCATCCCCGTCGGCACTCCCGCCGCATCGCGCGCGATCTCGCCACCCTCGGGCGCGATCGTCGCCTTCGTGTAGCCGAGCGCGCGCAGCGCGGCGCGGTTGAGCAACGCCACGTCGTACAAGTTCAGGACGAACGCCGGTACGTCGCCCGTTGCCGCGTTTATCTCATCGAGCGTCGGCATGCGCCGCTCCGCGAATTGGTACGCGCTCCAACCGCCGACGACGCGCACCCATTGCGGCGCGGGCGTTCGCGCCGCTTGGACCTTGAGCATGCGCAACGCATCTACGACCGACGGCACGCCATCCCACCGCAATTCGAGATTGTAGCTAAGCCCGCCACGGATCAGGTGGATGTGCGAATCGTTGAGGCCGGGGATGACCACTTTCCCCTTCGCATCGATCGTGCGCGTCTTCTCGGCCTTGTAGCGCAAGAGCGTCGCATCGTCGCCCACCAGCACGATGCGTCCGCGCACGATACCGAACGCCGTCGCGTTTTTCTGTTTCGGGTCGAGCGTGACGACGTTCGCGTTGTAGACGATCGTCTCGACCTCGTCCGCTGCCATGGCAGGCGCCATGGCTGCGGCACCGAGCGCCGCCGCCGTACCGAGCGCGAACGCGCGGCGGGTCGTCACGCCGCGCCCTTCGCGCGCTGCGGCCGCAGCACGGGCACGGCGTTTGCAACGAGTGCCGCGATGATGAACGCGATGCCGATGAGTTCGATCGTATCCGGGCGTTCGCCGAGCAGTCCCCATGCCATGAGCACCGCCGCAACCGGCGTGACGAGCGAACCGATCCCGGCGGCCGTCGCCGCGAGGCGGCCGACGGCGAACGCCCACAAGAGCCACGCGACGGCCGTCCCGAGGATCGTCAAGTACGCGACGTTGAGCGCGAACGACGGGGTGATCGTCATATGGTGCTGCGGATAGAGCAACGCGACGAGTACGAGCGGTACGGAGCCGTAAAGCATCTGCCACGCGGTAAGGTTCACGATTTCGAGCGGCATGCGTTCGCGCAAACGCTTGGTGATGATGACGCTCGCGGCCCACGAGAGCCCCGCAAGGATCGCGAACGCCTTACTCGCGATGCCGTGCGCCACGTCGAGCGGTGTGAGCACGAATCCGAGACCGATCGCCGCGAGACCGAGCGCGATCCAGCCGTTCGTCGGAATGCGATCGCGTAACACGAGAAATGCGAAGAGCACCGTCCAGAACGGCATCGTGTACACGAGAATCGCGGCTTTGCCGGCGCCGCCCGTCGCAACGGCGGCCGTCTGGAAGAGCGTAAAGCCCGTCGTTTGCACGAGCCCGAGGACGAGCGTCGGTACGAGCGGCGGCGGCGCGATCGAACGCCGCGTCGCGAGCACGACCGCGAAGAGACAGATCGCTCCGATCCCGCACCGCAATGCCGAGACCGTGAACGCATCGGCACTCGCCGTCGCGTCCTTGATGACGATCCACGTGTAGCCCCACACGAACGCCAGTACCAACAACGCGCCGTACCCGCGCCCCTCGCCGCTTTTCACACGGCTAGGGATACGCGGACACGCCGCCCGAGTTGCGCTTTTTTACGCGATCGCCGCCTGCGCCGCCGCGAGGCGTGCGATCGGCACGCGATACGGCGAGCACGAAACGTAATCCAGACCGAGCTCGTGACAGAACGTGACCGAGGACGGATCGCCGCCGTGCTCGCCGCAAATCCCGATCTTCAAGTCGGCGCGTACGCCGCGGCCCTTCTCAACCGCCATCCGCATGAGCCCACCGACACCGACGCGATCGAGCACCTGGAACGGCGAATCCGCGAGGATCTTCTGCTCGACGTATTTCGGGATGAACGAACCCTCGGCATCGTCGCGGCTATAGCCGAACGTCGTTTGCGTGAGGTCGTTCGTGCCGAACGAGAAGAACTGCGCGTACTCGGCGAGTTCGTCCGCGACGATACATGCGCGCGGGAGTTCGACCATCGTCCCGATGCGGTAGGCGAGCGCAACGCCGCTCTTCGCGATCACTTCGTCCGCGACGGCCTTGGCCGCATCGTGCGTTATTTGCATCTCGGCGCGCGTGCCGACGCCCGGGATCATCACGTCGGGCATCGCATCGATGCCGCGCTTCTTCAGCGCCGTCGCGGCTTCGAAGATCGCGCGCACTTGCATCGCGTAGATTTCCGGATACACGATGCCGAGGCGGCAGACGCGGAAGCCGAGCATCGGGTTCTGCTCGTGGAGCGCCCGCACGCGTGCGAGCATCGTCATCTTCTCGACGTAGACCTTATCGTGCTCGCCCTTTTTGATGCGCAGCTCCGTCGTTTCGACGAGCAACGTTTCGAGCGACGGCAAGAATTCGTGCAGCGGTGGATCGAGCAAACGGATCGTCGTCGGGCAACCGGCCATCGCTTCGAGAATGCCGGTGAAGTCGTCGCGCTGGAATGGCAACAACTGCGCGAGCGCTTCCGTCCGCGCTTCGAACGTGTCGGCGAGGATCATACGCTGGACGATCGGGAGACGGTCCTGCTGCATGAACATGTGCTCGGTGCGGCAGAGGCCGATGCCGGTCGCGCCGAGTTCGCGTGCCTTGCGCGCATCCTCGGGCGTATCGGCGTTCGCCCACACGCCGAGCCGCTTCACTTCATCGGCCCAGCCGAGAAACGTGGCGAGCCATTCGGGCGGCACCGAGGGCGGCGGGATCAGCGCGAATTCGCCGACCGCCACGTCGCCCGTGGTGCCATCGATCGTGATCCAATCGCCTTCGCGCAATTTGTGCTCGCCGACGGTCATCGTCTTCGCGCGCGCATCGATCGCAAGCGACTCCACACCGCTTACGCAGGGCTTTCCCATGCCACGCGCCACGACGGCCGCGTGCGAGGTTGCACCGCCGCGCGAGGTGAGGATGCCCTCCGCTGCGATCATGCCGTGCACGTCGTCCGGGTTCGTTTCGTTGCGCACGAGGATGACGCGCTCGCCCTTCTCGCCTTCGCGCTGCGCGTCGTTTGCGCTGAACACGATGCGTCCGGTCGCCGCGCCGGGCGAAGCGTTGAGGCCATGCGCTACGGGCGTGTATGCAACTGCGGGATCGATGCGCGCGTGGAAGAGTTGATCGAGCGAACCCGCGTTGACGCGACGGAGCGCTTCGTGTTTGTCGATCTTGCCTTCGCGAACGAGATCGATCGCGATGCGCACGGCGGCTTCGGCACTGCGTTTCGCGCTACGCGTCTGCAGCATGTAAAGCTTGCCGCGCTCGACCGTGAATTCGAGGTCCTGCACGTCGCGGTAGTGCGATTCGAGTTGCTCCGCGATCGCGACGAATTGATTATAGACCGCGGGATTGGAGCGTTCGAGATCGGCGATGTTCTCGGGCGTCCGGATACCAGCGACGACGTCTTCGCCCTGTGCGTTGCGCAGATACTCGCCGAAGAGTTTGCGCTCGCCCGTGTTCGGATCGCGCGTGAACGCGACGCCCGTTCCCGAATCGTCGCCCATGTTCCCGAACACCATCGAGACGACCGAGACAGCCGTGCCCCAGTCGTCCGAGATCTTCTGATGGCGGCGATAGTCGATCGCGCGCTTCGAATTCCACGAATCGAACACGGCTTCGATCGCGAGATGCAGCTGCTCGTGCACGTCCTGCGGAAACTCGCGATGCGAACGCTTGCGGACGACTTTCTTGAACTGCGCGACGATGCCGCGCCAGTCGTCCGCCGTAAGATCGGGATCGCTCGCCGCGCCCGCAGCCTTCTTCGCCGCATCGTGCACTTCGTCGAACGCGTGTTTCTCGATGCCGAGAACGACGGACGAGAACATCGTGATGAAACGGCGATACGCGTCCCACGCGAAGCGCTCGTTGCCCGTGAGCGTCGCGAGCCCGGCGACCGTCGCATCGTTTAAGCCGAGGTTGAGGATCGTGTCCATCATCCCGGGCATCGAGACGCGCGCGCCGCTGCGGACGGAGACGAGCAGCGGGTTCGCGGGTTCGCCGAAGCCCTTACCGGTGCGGCGTTCGAGCTCCGTCATCGCCGTTGCGATCGCGGGCCCGAGCGCGGCGGGGAAGCCGTTTTCCGCGTAATACGCGAGACACTGTTCGGTCGTGATCACGAAGCCGTCGGGAACCGGAAGCCCGGCCGTGGTCATCTCGACGAGCCCGGCGCCCTTACCGCCGAGGATCGCTTTCCCGAGGCCCGCGCCCTGATCGAAGAAGTACAGGGGCGCATCGGCGACGCGCCCGCTTGGGGACGGCGCGGTAAGCGATGTCTCGGGCATCGAGACGAGCGTATCGGACAACGGTTCTCCTTTGTATGGAACGACGGACGGCACGAAAGGTTTTTTCCATATATCCCACCCGAACCGCTGCAAGCGCAACGGCCAATGAGGGATTGGACCGCTCCACTACGGGCGCGGTCCTCGGTTGGGCGGGTTAGACGACGAGCTCGGTGCCACGCCCCGCGAGGGCGTCCGCAATCGCTCCGGGCTGTGCGCCGCCGATCACCACACGCCGCGCTCCGGTGCGTAAGGCGTCGATCGCGCTTTGCATTTTCGGGATCATGCCGCCCGAGAACGTGCCGTCGGCGAGGAACGCTTCGGCTTCTGCGATGGTGAGGCGTGGGATGACCGACTCGGGATCGGCGAGATCGCGGCGCACGCCCGGCACGTTCGTCAGCACGACATACGCATCGACTTGCAGCGCTCCCGCGATCGCCCCGGCTGCGGCATCGGCGTTGACGTTCAGCGAGGCGTTCTCGCGCATATCCAGCCCGATCGGCGCGATGACCGGCGCGTAACCCGCTTCGAGCAACGCGAGAACCGGCCGCGGATCGACCTTCTCGACGACCCCAACGTACCCGAGATCGACGCCCTCGATCGGCGGCGCCTTCACGGCTTGCACGAGCGCGCCGTCCACACCGGAAATGCCGATGGCGGGAAGCCCATGGGCGATAAGCGCACGCACGAGCGCTTTGTTCACCGTTGCCGCAAGCACGGCTTCCACGACGTCCATCGCCTCGGCGTCCGTCACGCGAAGCCCGGCGACGCGCCGTTCGGCGATCCCACGGGAGCGGAGCGCGGCGTCGATCTGCGGTCCGCCGCCGTGGACGAAGAGAATCCGATAGCCTTTGGCCGTGAGCTGCCCGCATTCGGCGAGGACGGGATCACTCGCGAGCGACGCCCCCATCGCGTTCCCGCCGTACTTCAAAAGAATCGTCTGCACGCGTCACCGGATTCAATTTTGCGGATGGCACGCCCCTCGCGACTGCCGCCTCACGGAGCGTATCGACGTGCATCTGCGACCTTCGGAGAATACCGCACGGCGTGTCGGTCGCTCCGCTCGCAAATCCGCCGACTGATATTACTTTCATTCTATCGCCTAATAAATGCTACAATACTATCGTGGCTCGCAAGATTTCCGCGTTACTTCCACCACTGGAACGCCGCCTCGTCGCGCTCGGCGAGCGACTCGCGCTCGCTCGTCGGCGGCGCCGCCTTTCCGCGAAACTGATTGCCGAACGCGCCGGAATGACGGTTGTGACGCTTCGTAAAGTCGAGCACGGTGACACGAGCGTATCGCTCGGGGCGGTCGCCGCGGTACTTCGCGTCCTCGGGCTGGAAGCCGATCTCGACGCGGTCGCGGCCGACGATCCGGTCGGCCGTGCGCTTCAAGACGCGGCATTGCCCATACGGCCGCGGGCCGAGCGAAAGTCGCAACGATGATCGCCGTGTTTCGGGATTGGGTCCTCGGAGCGGCACCGGTGCTCCTCGGCTCGTTGCACGCGCACGCGTCGCGCACGGGCGAGCTCTTCGATTTCGCATTTGCACCCGAGGCACTCGGCGATGCGTCGATCGCATCCATCGATCCCGCACTCGCCCCGTTCGCCGGGCCGCAGTATCCGAAAGCGGGGCGCTCGCTTTTCGGTGTCTTCCAGGATTCGTGCCCCGACCGCTGGGGCGAGCGATTGATACGGCGCCGATTCGAACGTGATAAACGGGTTGGCCTCCACGCGGCAAGCGCGCGCATCGGGCCTGCCGACTACTTGCTCGGCGTGCACGACGCTTTTCGCGCGGGCGGCTTGCGATACAAGCGCGATGTCGACGGGCCGTTTCTCGACGATCGAGCGGAGGCCGCCGCACCACCGTTCGTTCGTTTACGCGAACTAGAAGAAGCGAGCCGCGCGTTCGAAACCGATGCGAGCGACGAGAACCCGAACGTCGATGCCTGGCTGCGTCTGCTTCTCGCCCCCGGTGCGTCGCTCGGCGGGGCACGGCCGAAAGCAAATGTCGTCGATACCGACGGTCGGCTCTGGATTGCGAAATTTCCAAGTCCTAACGATCGTCGCGACGTTGGCGCGTGGGAGTACGTCGTGCATCGGCTGGCCGAACGCGCCGGGCTGCGGGTTAGCCCGAGTGATGCGCGGTCGTTTGCGAGCCCGCAACGCACGTTTCTCACGCGTCGATTCGATCGCGGGCCTGCGGCCGAGCGTATCCATTTCGCGTCGGCGATGACGCTTACCGGGCACGTCGATGGCGAAGATGCTGCAAGCGGCGTAAGTTATCTCGAACTCGCAGAAGTGATTGCGGCGCACGGAGCCGCGCCGCGCGAGGATTTGCGCGAGCTTTGGACCCGGATCGTCTTCAACGTCGCCGTCTCGAACACGGACGACCACTTGCGCAACCATGGCTTTCTTCTCGAACCTGGCATCGGCTGGCGGCTCTCCCCGGCATATGACATGAATGCCGTCCCCGATTCCACGGGCCTCTGCCTGAATATCGATGAAGCCGACAATAGCCTCGACATGGACTTGGTGCGGTCGACAGCGCGATTTTATCGGGTTACCGACCGCGATGCCGATACGATCGTCGCTCGCATCTTCGAGGCGGTTCGCACCTGGTCGACGGTCGCCGCCGAGGAGAAAATCAAGCGTTCCGACCGAGACGAAATGGCAGTAGCATTTCGCCTAGCGTAAAATGCGTTCCGGATATCGGAGGATCGCTTGCGGTCATCGCGGCTTGCCAATTGGGGTTGTCGGGCATGTATGCGCGATCCGGATGCTGTGCCGCCGAGGCGAGGATGGCGAGCGCCGTTGCGATGAAAACGCAACGCAGCCCGCGAGCACACTGCAGCGGAGGTCGGAGAAGCCCGTGACCTCCGGTCGATCGAGGCTCCGGCGGCGAAGGGTGGTCGACCAGATGTGCATGGCCGTTCTTTTTCTGCGACGCGTGGTGGACGATGGGCGAAGCGCCGTCTCGTCGTTTGCACCGAGCGTAGCTAGCACACGTCCGACAAGCGTCCGACACGCAGACCACTTCACGCACCGGCCAGACGCAGCGAGGTATCCTCACGTCTTGCATAACTATGCATTTTTATGTATAGTTATGCAGTAATGATGACGCTCTCGCCCGTCCAGCGCTTGCGCGGCCGCAACGTGTTGACGGTCCTCGACATGACGCCCGGAGAAATCGCCGGCATCCTCGCCGTGGCCACGGATCTCAAGACGCGCCGCACAAGCGAGCAACTCCAAATGCTCAAGGGCAAAACGCTCGGGATGCTCTTCGAGAAGCCGAGCTTACGGACGCGCGTTTCGTTCGAAGTCGGCATGGCGCAACTCGGCGGCAGCACGATCGTCGCGCATTCGCACGATTTCCTGATGGGCACGCGCGAAACGCCGGAGGACACGGCGCGCACGCTCTCGCGCTATGTCGATGCGATCGTCGTTCGCACGCATGCGCACGAGCCGCTGCAGCGCTTTGCAAACGCCGCGACCGTGCCGACGATCAACGGCCTCTCGGCACTCGAACATCCGTGCCAAGCGCTCGCGGATTTGCTCACGATCAAAGACCGTTTCGGCACGCTTGCCGGCTTGCGGCTAGCGTACATCGGCGATGGACGGAACAACGTCGCGATGTCGCTCGGTGAAGCCGCCGCGATGTGCGGCATGAGCATCACGTACGGCACGCCGCCGACGCATCGTCCGACTGATGCATACCTCGCTTCGCTCGTCGCGCTCGGCAAAGAGCACGGCGTTACGGCACGCGCGTTTACGAGCGCGCAACGCGCCGTGCGCGACGTCGATGTCGTGTACACGGACGTTTGGACATCGATGGGCGATGAAGCGCTCGTCGAGCGCAACGCCGCGGCGCTGACGCCCTATCGCGTCGACGAAAAGCTCATGGCGAGCGCCGCGAGCCACGCGCTCTTCATGCACTGCCTGCCCGCGCACCGCGGCGAGGAAGTGACCGCGGGCGTGATCGACGGCGTGCAATCCGTCGTTTTCGATCAGGCCGAAAACCGGATGCACGCGCAGAAAGCGTTGCTCCTCGCCCTTCTCACCGATCTCCGTGGTTTGGGAACCGGATATGATGCAGTTGAAGAATAAACGACAGCGCGCGATCCTCGCGATCATCGCCGGTCGCCCCGTCCGTTCGCAAGAAGAACTCGCGACGTTGCTCGAAGCGCAAGGCCACGACGCCACGCAGGCGACGGTTTCGCGCGATATCAAAGAACTCGGCTTGCTGAAAGTGCCGCTCAAAAACGGCGGTGGCGGGCAGTTCAAATACGTCGAGCCGAACGCCGGTACGACGTTTTCGAGCCGCTTACATCGGATCGTCGCGGAACTCGTCGATAGCGTCCGCGGCAGCATGAATCAAATCGTGTTGCGCACCGCGCCTGGAAGCGCGATGATGCTCGCATCCGCGATCGATTCCGCCGGCTGGCCCGAGATCATCGGCACGCTCGGTGGCGACGATACGGTGCTCGTGATCGCCGGCAAATCGGAAGACGTTCCCAAACTCATTCAGCGCTTCGAAGATATGCGCGCGGAGGCAGATTCCTAACGTGTCCACGATCGTACTCGCGTATTCCGGCGGCCTCGATACGTCCGTCTTACTCAAACAGTTCGTGCTTGCAGGCAACGACGTCATCGCGATGACCGCCGACCTCGGCGAGAGCGACATGGTCGCGGGCGAAGGCTCGGCCGCAGCGCTCGACGCGGTGCGCGCGAAAGCGCTCGCCCTCGGCGCACGCGATGCCGTGCTCATCGATTCGCGCGAACGCTTCATCACGGACTACGCGTTCAAGGCGCTCGCCGCAAACGCGCGCTACCAGGGCATCTATCCGCTTTCGGCCGCGCTCTCTCGCCCGCTGATCGCGGACTTGCTCGTCGAGACCGCGGCGAAATTCGGCGCCGATACCGTCGCGCACGGCTGCACGGGCAAGGGCAACGATCAGGTTCGCATTGAGGTCGGCGTGCGTGCGCGCGCCCCGCATCTGCGTGCCATCGCACCGCTGCGCGACAAACCGCTGTCACGCCCCGATGCTATCGCATTTGCGCAAGCAAACAACGTTCCGATCTCGCACAGCGTCGCGAAGCCGTACTCGGTGGATGCGAATCTCTGGGGCCGTTCGATCGAAGCGGGCGTCCTCGAAGACCCGTGGAACGCGCCGCCGGAAGATGCCTACGCTTGGACGCGCGGCGCGGCAGAGCAGCCCGCGCACGCCGATGAGATCGTCGTTTCGTTCGCACACGGAACGCCGACGATCGACGGCGTCGGCGGCGCGACGATGATCAAGGCGCTCAACGAAATCGCGGGCAAGCACGGCATCGGGCGCATCGATATGGTTGAAGACCGCGTCGTCGGCTTGAAATCGCGCGAAGTGTATGAGTGCCCGGGTTCGGTCGCGCTCATCATCGCGCACCTCGCGCTCGAACGTCTCGTGCTCACGCGCGACGAACAACGCCTCAAGGCGACGCTCGATCAAAAGTACGCG
The DNA here is from genome assembly GCA_037441145.1 of Armatimonadota bacterium. GTDB lineage: Bacteria > Vulcanimicrobiota > Vulcanimicrobiia > Vulcanimicrobiales > Vulcanimicrobiaceae > JBBISR01. The sequence continues at coordinate 13,960 of JBBISR010000007.1, read as the reverse complement.
GAGCTGATCTACGATGCTCAGTGGTCCGCGCCGCTTCGCCTCGCGCTCGACGCGTTCAACGACGCGCTCAAGCCGCGCATGACGGGCGACGTTCGGTTGAAACTGCAGCACGGCAACGCCGTCGTCGTCGGCTCGCGCTCGGAGTTCTCGCTCTACGACGAAAAGCTCGCGACCTATGCCGCAGGCGATCGTTTCAAACACGATATGGCGACGGGCTTCATCGACATCTGGGGCATGCCGATCGCGGCGGGCGCGGCGATGGCGGCGAAGGCCGCCGCACAACCCGTCGGAGTCTGACCGGGGTGACGCACGTCGATACGAACTTGCAGTGGGGCGGGCGCTTTGCGGGGCCGCCCGATGCGGCGTTGCTCGCGTTCGGCTCGTCCCTCGAAGACGATCTCGTCCTCGCACCGTTCGACGTGCAGTGCTCGCTCGGACACGTCGCCGCGCTCGCCGGTGGGTTTCTGCTGACGCCTGCGGATGAAGCCGCCTTACGCGACGCACTCGAACGCGTGCGCGGCGAGATCGCCGACGGCACGTTCGCGGCGTTCGCACGTAACGGTGCGTTCGAAGACGTGCATGGCGCGATCGACGCTCGCGTCCGCGAAGTCGCGCCCGCGGCGGGCGAAGCATTGCATACCGGCCGTAGCCGCAATGACCAAGTCGCGACGACGCTCGCGCTTTACGCACGCGACCGTGCGCGCGCGGGTGCGGCGCGTTGCGCGTCGATCGCGCTTACGGCGCTAACGATTGCGGACGGTAAAGAAACCGCGATCCTCGCGGGTACCACGCACTGGCAACCCGCGCAACCGATTCTGCTCGGCTTTTGGAGCGATGCGGTAGCGCGGATGTTCTTACGCGCCGCCGCGCGGTTCGAAGACGTGCTCGACGACACGCGTCACTTCTGTCCGCTCGGCAGCGCGGCGCTCGCGGGCTCGACGCTTCCGCTCGATCGCGACGCCGCCGCCGACGCGCTCGGGTTCTCCGCGCCGACGGCAAACGCACTCGACACCGTCGGCGATCGCGACCTGATCCTCGACCTCGTGCACGCTTACGCTCGCGCGCAAATCGCGGCGTCACGTCCGAGCGAAGAACTCGTCATCTGGGCCACGCCCGCGTTCGGTTATGCGAAGATCGCCGATCCCGCGACGACGGGTTCGAGCCTCATGCCGCAAAAGCGCAATCCCGACTATTTCGAACTCGTGCGCGGGGCCGCGGGCGATGCGATCGGTACGCTCGCGGGCGCGCTCGGTTCCGCGAGCGGGATCGGACTTTCGTATCATCGCGACTTACAAGAAACCAAGCGCGTCGCGCTCCGCGGCATCGAACGCGGCGTCGCCGTGCTTGCGACCTTCGATCGTGCGCTTTCGTACGTCGGTTGGGACGCGCAGCGCATGACCGCGCGCGCCGAAGAAGGCTTCACGACGGCGACCGATGTTGCGGATGCGCTGATCGCAAACGGCATTACCGCGCGGAAGGCACATGCGCTCGTCGGCGAAGGCATCCGCACCGTGCACGATACACGCGATGCGTTCGCAACGGAGGATCTCGCCGCATTCCGCACGGGAAGTGGCATCGCATTGTCGTCGTTGCCGTTCGATGCCGCCGCATCGCTCGCGGCGAAAACGACCGCGGGCTCTACCGGATACGGGCAAGTCGCTTCGATGCGCGCGGCGACACGCGCGCTCGCCGAAGCCGTGCGCGAGCGCAACGAAGCATGATCGCCGCCCACATCGTCGGCGCGTCGGGGTACGCGGCAGCCGAACTGATACGCCTGCTCGATCGCCATCCGGACGTCGCGCTCGGCACGCTCGAAAGCGAGAGCGGCGCGGGCATGCGCGTATGCGATGTCTTTCCGTTGCTCGCTACGTTTCGCATGCAGCTCGCGGGCAGCGGCGCGGTCGACGCCGCCGCGCAACCGGGCGACGTCGTGTTCCTCGCGGGCAATCACGAAGTCGCGCACGCACGCGCGGCGAGCCTGCTCGCGCGCGGCGCGCGCGTGATCGATCTGAGCGACGCGTTTCGCTTACACGAGCGCGCGAACGGCGCGGTCTACGGCTTGCCGGAACGCTATCGCGACGCGCTCGCACACGCGAACTTCATCGCGAACCCCGGGTGCTACGTGACGGCGTCGTTGCTCGCGCTTCTACCGCTCGCTCCATACGCAAACGACATCACGCAAATCGTGATCGATGCGAAAAGCGGCATCACCGGTTCCGGACGCAGGCCCGCGCTCGGAGCGATGTTCGCCGAAGTCGATGGCGACGTGCGCGCGTACGGGCTCGAAGGCCACCGCCATCATGCCGAGATCGTGCAAGAAGCGCGCGCGCTCGACATCACGGCGCCGATCTTCTTCTCGCCGCACGTCGTGCCGCTCAAGCGCGGCATCCTTGCCGATGTGTATGTTGCTTTCCGCCCCGGGTTCGTCATCGATCTCGCTGCGATCCGTGCGGCGGTCGCGCGGACCTACGCGGGTTCGCCGTTCGTCCAACTGCTCGACGGTGTGCGGCCACCGTATCTCCCCGCACTCGAAGGCACGAACGACGCACAAATCGCGCTTGCCGCGCGCGACGGACTTTTGCACGTCATGAGCGGAATCGATAACCTGGGCAAGGGCGCGGCGGGGCAAGCCGTGCAAAACCTCAACTGTATGCTCGGCTTTCCGGAGGATCGCGCACTTGGCACTGACCGCACCGCCCTCGAGCGCTGACGACGGGTCCGCTCCCGCGCACGCAGAGATCGCAAACGATGATTTCCGTCTCGTCGAAATTCGTGGCGGCCTCGGCGCCGTGCCGGGTATCCGCATGGCGGGCGTGCACGCCGGGATCAAGAAGCGCAAAACGGATCTTGCCGTGATCGCGCTCGGCGGCCCGCACGTTGCAGCGCAAGTCATCACGACGAACGATATCAAAGCGGCGCCGCTGCTCGTAACGTCGGAGCACCTCGCCGAAGACGGCGACGCGATCGAAGCGATCGTCGTCAACGCCGGTTGCGCGAACGCATGCACGGGCGAACGCGGTATGCGCGACGCGCGTGCGACGGCACGACAGGCCGCAACGCTGCTCGGCATCCGCCCGTCGCAAGTCATCATCGCATCGACGGGCGTCATCGGCGTGCCGATGCCGATGGATCGCATGGTCCGCGGGCTCGAACGCGCGGTCAAAGTGCTCGACGTCGGCCACGAAGCCGCATACGAGGCTGCCGAAGCGATCATGACGACCGATCACATCCCGAAGCTCGCCGCGTTCGCGTGGCACGAGAACGGCGAGCGGCACGTCGTCGGCGGCATCGCCAAAGGCTCCGGCATGATCGCTCCCAACATGGCGACGATGCTCGCGTTCGTCGCAACGGATGCCGAGATGAATCAGGCGTCGCTGCAGCGCGCGCTCACGCTTGCGGTCGACGGTTCGTTCAACATGATCTCCGTCGACGGCGATATGTCGACGAACGATTCGCTTTACGCATGCGCGAAGCCGGGTACGGCCGATGCGACGCCGGGCTTTCTGCGTGCGCTCGAAGCCGTGTGTCGCGACCTTGCGATCCAGATGGTACAGGATGGCGAAGGCGCATCGAAAACGCTCGAATTCGAAGTCACCGGCGCGCGAACGCGCGAGCAAGCGCGAACGATCGCGCGTGCCGTCATCAATTCATCGCTCGTGAAGACCGCGCTCTACGGCGAAGACCCGAACTGGGGCCGCATCATCGCGGCCGCCGGCGCCGCGAAGACCGAGATGGACCCAGAATCGTGGTCACTCTATCTCGGCGATCAGACGTGGGTCGAACGCGGCGCGATCGAAGCGCTTTCCGAAGCCGAAGCGCACATCGTGTTGGAAGAGTCGTCGATTTCCGTGCGCCTCGATCTCGGCATGGGCGATGCATCCGCCGTCGGTTGGGGCTGCGATCTCTCGAGCGACTACGTGCGCATCAACGCGCACTACCGCACGTGAGCGCGCTCGCAAATTCGCCGGCTACCGCGCTACCGGCGATCGACCATCCGCATCTCCTTAAGAACTACGGGCGCGCACCGATTACGATCGTGCGCGGCGAAGGCGTGTACCTGATCGACGATCGCGGCGGACGCTATCTCGATCTCGTCGCTGGCATCGCCGTGTGCGCGCTCGGCCACGCGCATCCCGCGATCGTCGGCGCCGTCGCCGCGCAAGCTTCGACACTCGTGCATTGCTCGAATCTCTACTACCACGAACCGGCAGGCGAACTCGCGAATCGGCTGGCCGCGCTTTCCGAATTCGAACGCGTCTTTTTCTGCAATTCCGGCGCGGAAGCGAACGAAGCCGCGATCAAGCTCGCACGCAAACGCGCGTTTCGTAACGGCGAACCGAACCGTACGAAGATCCTCGCATGCGAGAACTCGTTCCACGGGCGCACGATGGGCGCGCTTGCGGCGACGGACAATCCGAAGTACCACGAGGGTTTCGAACCGCTTCCGCGCGGCTTCGCCTTCACGCCGTTCAACTGCATTTCGTCGCTCGAAGCGCTGATCGACGAGAACACCGCGGGCTTCATCGTAGAACCCGTCCAGGGTGAAAGCGGCGTCTCGCCCGCGACGCGCGAATTTTTGCACGCCGCGCGACGGTTGTGCGACGAGCGCGGCGTCACGCTTATTTTCGATGAAGTGCAATGTGGCGTCGGGCGCCTCGGTTCGCTCTTCGCCTTCCAGCATTACGGCGTGAAGCCCGATGTCGTGACGCTTGCGAAAGCGCTCGCGAACGGGCTCCCGATCGGCGCGATTCTCATCGATAAACACGTCGAGTCCGCGCTGCAGCCGGGCGATCACGGCACGACATACGGCGGTTCGCCCGTGCCGTGCGCTGCGGCCCTCGCGCACTTGAATCTGCGCGAACGCATGGACCTCGACGGCCACGTGCGCGATGTCGGCGGCTACCTGATGGACGAGCTTCGCGCGATCGCAAACGAGTGGCCCGAGCGCTTCGAACAACCGCGCGGCATCGGCCTCATGCTTGGGCTTCCCGTGCGCGCACCGCACACGACGAAGCCGATCGTCGACGCATGCCTCGAACGGCATCTGCTCGCGAACGGCGCCGGTCGCAACACGCTGCGTTTCGTGCCCCCGCTCATCATTACGCGCGAAGAAATTCGCGAAGCGATGGGCCGCTTACGCGAAGCGATCGCCGCTACCGCATAAGCGAAGCGCAAGCGTTTACGAGCCGCGCTTTCTCGACGGCGCGATGGATGCGCGTACTGATTCGCTAGAGAGCAGCAGGCCTCGTACATCGCCAATCGCCGGATGCAGTGCCGACGCCGATTACCTCGGGAAGTGCTCGTTATCGCGCACCGCTACGATATGGTACGCGCCGCTCGTAAGATGCGCCAAGACCGCAACCGCACTCTGCCGAGCGTCACGAAAGAGCACATCCGTTTCATGCGCGCCGCGCTGCGGCAAGACGCGCGTACCGCGCGCGATTTCGGTCATCGTCAGCTGCGGCAGGCGCTTCTGTAGCACCACCACGGCGACATCGAACCCACGGCCTTCGGAGCCGTGCCCGCCATCGCGCAGTGAGATCGTGCTACGATCGGGAGAAAGTGCCATACGATCGATCGCCCACGTTCCGCTCGCCGATTTCGAAACGTCGATGAATCCGTAGTAACGGACCGTCGCTGGAAGCGAGGACAGCTCTTCATCACGGGCTTCTTCCACGAAAAAGGTCGCCCGGCGTTCCGATATTTCGGCGGGAATCGCAAACGCAAGCCGCGTGTACGCCGTCGTGCGATGCGAAACGAGAAACGCTTGCTTGGAAACACGCTTACGAAAGGTGTCGGTCGTCATGCGGTACGCACGCTTGTAATACGCAGAACCCCCCAAGGTTCCATATGCAAGAACGGCGGCACCACTACCGCGCCCGTAAACATCGTACCATCGATGCAAGAAGTGCGAAGCGCTCTCTTGGGAGGCAACCGGCATCGCCTCACCCACCCCCGCGGCGGAGAAAAGAACGAACAGCGCCGACAACGCGGCGATCGAACGACTTCGTAAACTGCGTTTCATGCCAACCCTACACTCTTCCGAACTTTTGTAAAAACGGCACGATGACCGATACTGCGTCGCCCCACGCCGAAGCGAGCTACATGGGCGCGATCTCGATTCCGAGGTAGAGGTCGTCGATGTCGATCGCAATCGGAAGCGAAGCGAGCGCGAGCATCCCCGAAGATACACGCTTCGCTTCGTCGAGTCGGTCCCCGCGACGCCGGTAGACGAGCGCGTCGCGCGAGCGTGAATCGACGACCAAATATTCCTCGACCGTCGAAATTTGCTCGAAGACGCGTCGCTTCACGAGAAGATCGTAGGAAGCCGTGCTCGGCAAGAGCACTTCCACGACGAGTTTGGGATACCGACTCCGCGAGCGATCCTCGGCGCGCAGATCGCGCTCGTCGCAGAGGACGACGATATCGGGAAACGTCGCGGACGTTGCCGAGACGATACGCTGCATGCCGACGAGCGCGCGACACGGAGGCCGCACACCCGCCGCGACCGCGATGAAGAGCCTGCCGACGAGCGTGTTATGATCGAGCGTCGCACCCTGTCCGAACGACAAGATCTCCCCGTTGAGAAACTCGTAGCGCTCGGTCTCGGGCTGCAACGCATCCCAAGTGAAGAACTCGTCGATCGTCATCCGCGCCGGGTGCCGCATGGCTTCATCGTACTCCGGAAGGTACCGAAGCCGCAACGCTTCGCTTACACGATGCCGTCGTACAGCGCAGCGAGATCGAGGCGCGCCCCGATTGAAGCGAGTTCGATCGTGCCCTCGCCGATCGGCATCTCGCGTAGTTGCGATGCGTCTCGCCGATACAGGATGCCGCGTCGCTCGCGCGAGTCCATGATGAGGTATTCCTCGAGCGTCGGAATCGCATCGTAGGCGTATTGCTTTTGCATGAGCTTGGGATAGCGACTCGTTCGCGTATCGGGAGCGAAGAGATCGCGCTCGTCGCACAGCAACACGATATCGGGAAACGTCGCCGATTCCCCGGCGATCACGCGCTGCATGCCAACGGCGCTCCGACAATGCGCGCTTTTGCCTGCGCGCACGACGTCGCTCAATCGCATCACGAGCTCGTTATGCTCGAGGCTCGCCCCCTGTCCGAACGCGAAGATCTCGCCATCGAGGAATTCGAAGCGTTCCTTTTCCGGACGCGACGATTCCCAGATCAAGAAATCCGCCAGGGTCAAGCGCACCGGCTGCGGCATCGTTCGCTCAGTCTACTCACGATATCGCCGTGCCGACAAGGGCCAAAGCTAGGCGATCGGCGGCACGACCTCGACCGGTCGGACGTTCGCGGGAAGCGCCTCGCGGATGAACGCCGCAACCGTGCGCAAATCGCTCGCGCGCGTTTCCGTCGCACGCCACACGAGCGCGATCGTTCGGCCCGCACGCGCTTCGGCGAGATCGCGGTACGCGATCGTTCCGTGCATCGTCGTGTGATCGGCGGCGGCGAGCGTCGGAATGATCGAAATGCCCTCGCCCGCAGCGATCATGTGTCGCAGCATTTCGAGCGAGCTTGCATATCGCGTCCGGTTCGAGAGTCGGCGCGGGTCGCAGAGCGCGAGCGTTTGATCGCGCAAGCAGTGGCCGTCCTCCATGAGCAAGAGCGGCCCCGTTTCGAGATCGGCGAGCCCAACCGCAGGCTTGGTTGCGAGGTCGTGATCGCTCGGACACGCGAGCCGAAACGGTTCGAAGAAGAGCGGTTCCGCAACGATGCCGTCCATCGGCACGGGAAGCGCGAGCAAGACCGCATCCAGTTCGCCGTTCCGTAGATCGGCGAGCAGCGCGTTCGTCGTCGATTCGCGCAGCCGCAACGCGAGGCTCGGAAAACGATTTCGGCCGAGTACGATCACCGAAGGCATGTAATACGGGCCGAGGGTTGCGATCACGCCGAGCCGCAATTCGCCCGAGAGCGGCTCCGCGCTGCGCCGCGCATCTTCGAGAAAGCGCCGGGCGTCGCCGAGTAACGCCTCCGCCTGCTTCAGAAGCACCGCACCGCGAACGGTCGGCTCGACTTTGCGCTTCGTGCGCTCGAAGAGCGTCACGCCGAGGATCGATTCGAGCTTGCGCACCTGCTCGCTGAGCGCCGCCTGGCTCACGCCGCACGATTCGGCAGCCCGGCCGAAGTGTCGCTCGCGGCCGACGGCTACGGCGTATTCGAGTTCGCGAAGCGAGAGCGCGGAAACGGCTGGCGGCAACATACGCCTTTCTTCATAGGTAAAACCATATAGAACCTCTTGATAATTCGATTTTACTTGCTAATTGGGAAGTGGTAGCATCGACGCAGTTTCGCTTTACGGCCCCTCGCCTCTCAGGCGAGCACCACGTATCTGGCACAACACGAACGACAGATGGAGACTAGGATGATCGAAGCGGATCAGCAGGCGAGCGCCACGGGCGGGTGCCCGGTAGCGCACGGAAAGCCGTCGGGCACGCACATGCCGTCGGGCTTGATGACCTATCGCGATTGGTGGCCGAACCAACTCAACCTCAAGATATTGCAACAGAACGGGCCGACGACGAATCCGCTGGGTGCGGATTTCAAGTACGCCGAGGCATTCAAGAAGCTCGACTACGCGGCGCTGAAGGCCGATTTGCTCGCGCTGATGACGGATTCGCAGCCCTGGTGGCCCGCCGACTACGGGCACTACGGCCCGTTCTTCATCCGCATGTCGTGGCACGCAGCGGGTACCTATCGCACGGGCGATGGCCGCGGCGGCGCGGGCTCCGGCACGCAGCGTTTCGCGCCGCTCAATAGCTGGCCCGACAACACGAACCTCGATAAGGCGCGCCGCCTGCTCTGGCCGATCAAGCAGAAGTACGGCAACGCGATCTCGTGGGCCGATCTGTTCGTGCTCGCGGGCACGCTCGCCATGGACTCGATGGGGCTCCCGACGTTCGGCTTCGGTGCCGGGCGCGCCGACGTGTTCGAACCCGAAGAAGATATCTATTGGGGCAACGAGGACACGTGGCTCGGCGACAAGCGCTACACGGGCGACCGCGAGCTCGAAAAGCCGCTCGCGGCCGTGCAGATGGGCTTGATTTATGTGAACCCGGAAGGCCCGAACGGGAACCCCGACCCGCTCGGCTCCGCGCGCGACATTCGCGAAACGTTCGCCCGCATGGCGATGAACGATGAAGAGACCGTCGCGCTAATCGCGGGCGGCCACACGTTTGGAAAGGTGCACGGAGCTGCACCGCCGCGCGACAACGTCGGTGCGGAGCCCGAAGGCGCGAGCATGGAAGAGCAGGGCTTCGGCTGGAAAAACCGTTTCGGTACGGGCCACGGCCCGGATACGATCACGAGCGGCCTCGAAGGCGCTTGGACGACCAACCCGATCGCCTGGGATAACAGCTACCTCGATAACCTCTTCAACTACGAGTGGGAGCTCACGAAGAGCCCCGCCGGTGCGCATCAGTGGACGCCGAAGAACGGCGCGGGCGCGGGCACGGTTCCGGACGCCCACGATGCATCCAAGCGCCACGCACCGATGATGCTCACCTCCGATCTCGCGCTCCGCATGGACCCGATCTACGGCCCGATCGCCAAGCGCTTCCACGAGAACCCCGCCGAGCTCGCCGATGCCTACACCCGCGCGTGGTTCAAGCTCACGCACCGCGATATGGGCCCGCGGTCGCGCTACCTCGGCCCGGACGTTCCCGCGGAAGAACTGATCTGGCAAGATCCGATTCCGATGCGCACGCATGCACTCGTCGACGACCACGATATCGCGGCGCTGAAAGAACGACTCCTCGCATCGGGTCTCACGACCGCAGAACTCGTGAAAACGGCGTGGGCATCGGCCGCGACGTATCGCAATTCCGATAAGCGCGGCGGCGCGAACGGCGCACGCATTCGCCTCGCCCCGCAAAAGAACTGGGAAGCGAACGAACCCGTACAGCTCGCACGCGTCCTTGCCGTTTTGGAAAACATCCAGACGACGTTCAACATGGCGCAGACGACCGGGAAACAAGTCTCGCTCGCCGATCTCATCGTGCTCGGCGGTACGGCTGCCGTCGAAAAAGCCGCGCGTGCGGCGGGCCACGACGTTAACGCGCCGTTCACGCCCGGCCGCATGGACGCGACGCAAGAACAGACCGACGTGCACTCGTTCGAAGTGCTCGAGCCTACGGCCGACGGTTTCCGTAATTACCGTAAGGCCGTCTACACGGTCTCGGAAGAATCGATGCTGATCGATCGCGCGCATCTCCTGTCGCTCACGGCACCCGAGATGACCGTCCTCATCGGCGGCATGCGCGTGCTCGATGCGAACGTCGGCGGAACGAAACACGGCGTCTTCACGAAGCGCCCCGGAACGCTCACGACTGACTTCTTCGTGAACTTGCTCGATATGCGTACGTCGTGGAAGAGCACCTCGGAAGCCGAAGAATTCTTCGAGGGGCGCGACCGCGTCTCCGGCGAGTTGCAGTGGACCGGCACGCGCGTCGATCTGCTTTTCGGTTCGAACTCACAGCTTCGCGCGATCGCGGAAGTCTACGCGCAGAACGACGCACAAGAAAAGTTCGTGCACGACTTCATCGCCGCATGGAACAAGGTGATGAACCTGGATCGCTTCGACCTCGGCTAACTTTCGAGCGAAAGCAACGGCGGAATGGGGCGCGACGAGCGATCGTCGCGCCCCATTTTCTTATGCTAGCGCGCGAACGCGCCGTAACCAACGCGTCGCCGCAGCTGCGGCGATCGCATTTCCCGTTTCCGTGAAAATGCGATAGCACACGTCGACGCTCTTGATGACGTGGTCGTCGTTGCTACCAACCGCCGCAGCGATGATGACATCCCACGCCGCCGTCTCGTTTGCGAGCTCCGCGCGGCGCGCTGCGTGCGGTCGCGGCGGCATGCCCACGGTCGCGTAACCTGCGACAAGCGCTCGCCAGAGTGCGCGCACAGCGATGTCCCGATCGACATACTTGATAAGCGAGCGCATCGCGAACGTGCCCGTCATCGCGTGCAACGCCGTAAAATCGGCGGTTACCGCAAACATCGCAACCGTGAGCTCTACCAGATCGTCGAGCGACGTTGCCGATGTGCCGAACGCGGCCGCATCCGCAAACGCGGCATCGCGCGCGACGGTCGTCATCCGATCGAAAATGAGATCGCCCGCGAACGATCGGTTGCCGAGCACGGCACGAGCCGCATCGTATGCTTCGTCGACGTTCGAACGGCTAAGATCGTTGTGCGCGGGGCCGAGATCGAGATACGTACGCTCCCAATGCGCGAGACCCGCGGCGAGTTCGTCGTCGTCGCCCGTTTCGCGCGCGTACGCCGTCCGAATGACACCGTGGAATGCGCCGGCTCCAACGCCTTCGATGAGTCGCGGTAACGTCGCGCGCAGAACGGCGTCCGCGCCGTCGTTGCTAAGCGCTCGGCGAAAACGATCGCGCACCGCCGCTTCGGCGCCCGATGGGTCGAACGGTTCCAGCATCGTCTGCTCGTGCGCCCAGAACGCGCGCAGGCGATCGTCCGACGCGCCGAGCCGGGCGAGCGCGAGAAGCGCCATCGACGCGTGATTCGAGAGCCCCACACGATACGTATCCGAGTACGCACGATTCTCGGCGAGCAATTCGTCCAATGCGGTCATACTCGTAAAAACCCAAGGTCGAAGCAGAATGGATGCGTCGTTTACAAAGCGTACCTGCGACCATGCTCGTACTCTTGCGACGCGCGCTCGCCGCAGCCGCACTCGCTACCGCATGTAACTACGTGCTCCGCACGATCGTGCGCCTCAGCGCACATACGCCAAACGCGTTCGAGCCATTCGGATGGGCACCGATCGTCTTCGCTACGATCGCTGGCGTTGCAGGCGGTACGGTCGTCTACGTGGTCCTTCGGCGCTTCCTGCAACAGCGAACGAATCGGATCTTTGCGATCGTCGCGTATGCGTGCATGGTGCTATCGTTTGCGACGCCCGTGCTGATCGCGGTCGTCCCAGCATACGGCTATCCCGGTACGACCATCGTCACGGTCCTGGCGCTCGAAATCATGCACGCGACGACGGCCGTTGCAACCGTGATCGCCATGACCGGGCGCGCTACGGGCTGATGCGCTCGCGAAGGTAGGCCGCGAGCCGATCCTGCGAAACGCGCACTTGCCGTATCGAGTCGATCAGACGACGTTTCCCGTGGAGCACGGTTAACCGTGCCTGCCCACTGCACGGGCCGAAGCGGTGCCATCCGTTGCGGATGCGTCTGTTGGCATATCTCCGAAGCCTCGTTCTTGGCGAGACATCACGTATGCGATATCGCTATTTTTTCCGAGAAACAGATGCTGCAGAACTCCCTAAATTTCGCGCTAGGACCGCATTCACCCAAGCGTTTAGACTTACGTTCTCACGCTCGGCACGCTCCGCGAGATCGCGATGCATCGATTTGGGAACGCGAACGATAAACTTCCCCGAGAGCGCCTCATCGTTAGCCGGATCGGGAATATCCAGCCTATCTTCGAGGCGTCCGCAGAGCCATGTGCGCATCGCATCGTCGAGCATTTCCAATGCTTGCGCGGGAGTATCACCCTCGGTCATGCAGCCTGGGAACTCGATGATCTGCGCGAAGTACGAGCCGTCTTCATTACGGATCAGATTATGCGAATACCGCATCCGCATGCGACGCTCGACCTCCATCGCGATCGAAGCGGGATGCTCGTGAAGAGGTAGCGTCATGCGGTTTCATCCTCCGAATCGACCTGCGCGGGAATCATCTTGAGCACGTATTTTACGTAGACTTCCTTTACCGGCTTCCGACGTGGGACCACGATCGACGCATTGCCGCGTGAGAAGTAAACGTGAGAACCACCGTTGTCGCGTGACTTGAAGCCTGCGGCGAACACCAGACGTTCGAGATCTTCGAAGCGGCAGTTCTTTGCATTTGCAAGCACGGTCTTGCGAAGCCGGTTCACTCGCTTCGCATCGTTGCCCACGGTTGAATGATACTGCGGGGAATATCATCTTGGCAAGGAAGCTGCCGGGAGCGATATCGACGGGTGCCAGCTTCAACAGACGAATGAGCGAGTCGTCGAGGACCTCAACGACCACCCGCTCATCTTCTCGTGCGGCGCTTTCTCAAGCCGCGAGCCAAGGCAACTGCGGCGCATGAGATGATCGGCAACATAAGGGCTTCCCGGTACGACAATCGTCACGAACCTGGCGCTCGAAATCATGCACGCGACGACGGCCGCCCGCCATCGCGATGACCGCGCGCGCTACGGGCTGACGCGCTCGCGCAGATAGGCCGCGAGTATGTCATGCGAAACGCGCACCTGGCGCATCGAGTCACGATCGCGCACCGTAACGTCGTTTGCTTCGAGCGAATCGTAATCGATCATCACGCAGAACGGCGTGCCGATCTCGTCTTGCCGCCGATAGAGCTGACCGACGTTGCCTTCATCGTACTGCGTGCGGAAATCGCCGCGCAACGCACGCTCGACGTCCTTCGCCCGCGCGACGAGCTCCGGCTTGTTTCGCGCAAGCGGAAAGACGCCGACTTGCACGGGCGCGATGCGCGGATGGAAATGCAACACGACGCGCTCGGACGTCTTGCCATCGTCGCCCGTCACCGTTTCTTTCTCGTACGCATCGATCAGCATCGTGAGCGTCGTGCGATCCATGCCGGCCGAGCTCTCGATCAAGATCGGTGTATATTTCGCTTTCGCCGCCTCATCGAAGAATTGCAAGTCCTTACCCGAGACCGCCATGTGCGCATCGAGATCGTACGTGCCGCGATGCGCGATCGATTCGAGTTCGCCCCAGCCCCACGGGAAGAGATACTCCACATCCGTACCGGCTTTGGCGTAATGCGGACGTTCGTTCGGCTTCAGTTCGTAGAACCGGAGCCGATCCGCCTTGATCCCGTAATCGGAATACCACTTCTTGCGCGCGGTAACCCACGCTTCGTAAACGGCCATATCGTTGCCGTCTTGCGGTACGAAA
>JBBISR010000006.1:0-168667 GCA_037441145.1 Armatimonadota bacterium | reverse complement strand
CCATGGATGGCCGCGCCGCGTGTCCGCAAGCGGAATGTCCCCCGCTCCCCGCCCGGCGCAAGACGCCAGGCAACCAGAGAATCTACAGCGGCGAGATATCCAGGACGACCTTCACGGAAGAGCGGTCGTCCATCGCGGCATACCCCTTCGGCGCATCGGCAAGATCGAGCCGGAGATCGAACACCGGCGACGGATCGATCCTACCCGCGGCGAGATCGGCCATATACTCCGGAAGATACGCGCGCACGGGAGCGAGCGCGCCACCGATATTCACGTTCGAGCTAAAGAGCTTCCGCGCGTTAAATTTCTCGACGCCCACCGGCACCCCGACGAACGAAACGTAGCCGCCCGGCCGGGCGACTTCGACGGCAAAATCGAGCGTCGACTGCGAGCCAACGGCCTCGACGACGCTATGCGAACCGCCCTTGGTAAGTTCGATGATGCGTGCCGCCGCATCGGCATCTTTGGAATCGACGACATCCGTCGCGCCGAAGCGTTTCGCGATTTCCAGGCGCTTCGCATGGTGACCGACCGCGATGATGCGCTCGGCTTTCGTGCGCGAGGCGGAGAGCACCGCGCAAAGGCCGACCGCGCCGTCGCCGATGACGACGACCGTGCCGCCCGGTTTGAGATCGGCGCGCACGCAACCGTGATGGCCCGTGCCCATGACGTCGGTCAGCGCGAGCGCGCCCGTACGCTTCGTCGCGTCGTGGGCAACGGCATCGGGGATCGCGACGAGCGTGGCATCCGCAAACGGTGCGCGGACGAATTGCCCTTGCCCGCCGTCGTTATCGTCGCCGCCCCAGAAGCCCGCGTGCACGCACGACGTGAAGAGATCCTCCTTGCAATAGTCGCAGCTGCCATCGGAAAACGAGAACGGTGCGGCGACGAAATCGCCCTTCTCGAACGTATTCACCGCGCTGCCGATCTCTTCGATAACGCCGATCCACTCGTGACCGGTGCGATCGCCCGGTTTCCAATTTTGCGAGAGGCCGCGGTAGAACCAGAGGTCCGAACCGCAGATAGCCGCGTTCACGACGCGGACGATCGCATCGGTCGGCGCTTTGATGGTGGGGTCGGGGACGGTGTCCACGCGGACGTCGCCCTTGGCGTGATAGACGGTCGCTTTCATCACCCGCGAGAACCCGCAACCGCGCGCTGCGGATGCGGGTGCTTATGGCTCGTGCAACTCTTCGAATCGTTCTCGCTCCGCGACGTCACGTTCAAGAACCGGATCGGCGTTTCGCCGATGTGCGAGTACTCGAGCGAGGACGGCTTCGCAACCGACTGGCACCTCGTCCATCTTGGGAGCCGCGCCGTCGGTGGCGCGGGGCTCATCCTCACCGAAGCCGCCGCGGTGACGGCGGACGGCCGCATCAGCCCGAACGACCTCGGCCTCTACCGGGACGAGCACGTGGAAATGCTGGCGCGGATCAACGCGTTCATGGAGGCGCAAGGCGCCGTTCCCGGCATCCAGCTCTCGCATTCCGGAAGAAAAGGCGCATCGCCGCGCCCGTGGGACGAGCTTCCGCCGAAAGTCGCCGTCGCCGATGGGGGCTGGGAGCCGAGTGCCCCGAGCGCGATCCCGTTTTCGGATGCGTCGTGGACCCCAAGCGAACTCACCGAAACGCGGATCGCGGAGCTCGTGCGAGCGTTTGCCGCGAGCGCGAAACGCGCCCTCGCCGCCGGGTTTCGCGTGATCGAGCTCCACGGCGCGCATGGCTACCTGATCCACGAGTTTCTTTCGCCGCTCGCGAACCGGCGCACGGATCGCTACGGCGGCTCGTTCGAAAATCGCATCCGATTCGCACGTGAGGTCACGCAGGCCGTGCGCGCGGTGTGGCCCGAGCGCTTGCCGCTGTTTTTCCGCGTTTCCGCAACCGATTGGCTTGCGGACGGCTGGACGATCGAAGATTCGATCGCGCTCGCGCGCGTGCTTCGCGAAGATGGCGTGGACCTGATCGACGCGTCGAGTGGCGGCATCGTGCCGGTCGCCCCGATCCCCGTCGGGCCGCTCTATCAAGCGCCGTTTGCGGAGCGGATTCGCGCGGAGGCCGGCATCGCAACGGCCGCCGTCGGCCTCATCACAACCGCCGCCGAAGCGCAGTCGCTCGTCGCCGAAGGCAGAGCCGATCTCGTGTTGCTCGCGCGCGAGCTATTACGCCAGCCGTACTGGCCGCTGCACGTCGCGCGCGAACTCGGCCGCGATCTCACGTGGCCCGCGCAGTACGCACGCGCCAAACCGCGTTAGTGCGTCGTGTAGTATGCGTAAACGGCGCTCGCGTTCGTTGCCGCTTCGTTCTCGTCTTCGGGCAGTACGAATCCCGCGGTAGCGAGCGACTCGTACTTCGCCCGGTAAGCGGCGGTATATGAAGCGGTCGTCCCGTATCGCGCCGTAAGGGCGCTTGCCGTTGTCGGAATCCAACCGCCGTAGTTCGCACACGTCTGCGACAAACCGATCGCGACGGGTCCGATGGAGACCGGGGCCGGGCGGCCGAGCGGAAGATCGGCCTCGGGGAAGCGAACGCCGCCGACCGGCATGCCGTCGGAAGCGATCTGCGGGACGGGGATCGCGCTTCCCGCCAAAGCGTTGAAGTTGACGTTTGCGGCGGTCGGGAGTGCGAGCGCGAACGTCGTGCTCGGTGGCAACGAAGTCGTGCCGCTCGCGACTTTGGCGACGAGTGCGCGCAAATAGGGCGTGTAGCCGATCGGATTGAGCGCCGTAACGCCCGCATTTCCGGGGCAGGCGGCAAAGATGTCCGGGTTTACGGGTACGCTCGCCGGAGCATGTGCCGAGGGCCAATCGTAGCGGCGGTACTTTGGCGAAACGAGCGTCGACTCGGAATAGCCGGCACGTAAGCGATAGAAATCCGTGTAATTCGCGGCGTCGACGTAGAGTGGATCGCTTGCGGGGCGATGGAGAAGTTGCATCGGTGTGAGCGGGAGCTCGTTCGGCGCGGGATAGGGCGAGGGCGCGAGCTTCGCGGCATCGCCGAGATTGTTGATCGGCATCCAGTTTCCGGTCCCGTCGATCGCGATCGCGGCCGTATAGACGGCGTCGTTGCGGCTCGGATCGGCGTTGAAGCCTTCCGCGAGAAACGTGTTAACGAACCAGGCACTTTGCGAGATCCCGCCGATTACGCGGCGCGCGTAGGTTCCTGGGGTGTAGCCGTTCGCCGCTTTCACTGCGGGGCTCGTGCCTGCGAGGAAGCGCCCGAAATCGCGCTCGATGACGAGCCCGAGGCCCTGGACGTTCTGTGGGACGCTTGCGTTCACGCCGGTTTGCCACTGGACGCGCGCGTACGCGATCCCGTGCCGTTGCAGAAAGCCGTTCCCGAGACCCACGGGATAGGTCGTCGCCGAAGGTGCGGCACCACCGATGCCGTTCACGGCGCCGAGCATTACCGGAGCGCCACGATTTTCGGCGTCGAGCAGCACGACCGCGGCGCGCGGGCTCCCCGTTGCGGGTGCGATGATTTCGTATTCGGAGCTGTAATCGTAGGTGCCGTTCTTGTCCCGCGGCAGCGTCGCGAGCTCATCCACGGATTCGTTCCGGTCGACCGTTCCGGTGACGACGCCGACCGTCCGGGTGTACGGAACGCCGCCGAAATCGCCGACCGCCTCCGACTTTGTCACGGTGATCGACGTGATACGCGAATCGTATGGGGCCGCCGCACGTTGGGGTGTCGGGGCGCGGCCCGCGATGGTACTCTCGGTCGACCGTGTCGAGCCGCTCGGATCGCCTGCATCCGGGGGTGCCGCGCTTCCCGTCGGCAGCTGCGGTGCGACGCTATGATTCGTACCAGAGCACGCAGCCAATGCCACGAGACAAACGGAAAGAGCTCCCGACGATAACGTCGAGCGGTTGACGGTCAACAACCGTGCCATAGTGATCTTTCGGGTGCGAGGAGCTGCGTGGCCTTACCGAGGCGTGAAGAGTGTACGCCATCACATGTGAGACTTCCATGAGAACGATGGACGTTTACTCTGAATTGACCATCGTCCATCGGAGTGACGGGGCGCGGCATCGGCCATACGGAACAAGCGTTCATGGAGCAGCAAGGTTTTGCGGGTTTTCCGAAAGCCGGAATCGCCTTCTTGCGCGATCTCGAGGCGAACAACACGCGCGCGTGGTTTCAGCCGCGGAAAGCGGAATATGAGGAATTCGTCCTCGAGCCGATGCGCGCGCTCGTCGACGAGCTCTCGGCGATGTGTGCTTCGCTCGACGTCCCGATCTTCGGAACCGATAAGGCGTCGATCTTCCGCGTCCATCGCGATGTCCGCTTTTCCAAGAACAAGCTGCCGTATAAGACCCACGTGAGCGCCTATCTCTCGCGCGATGCCGGTCGTACGACGCCCGGTGGCCTCTACATCCACGTGCAGCCGACCGGATCGTTCGTCGGGGCAGCGTTTTACGGGATGGAACCGGCGCTGCTCAACCGATGGCGTGCGGCGATGCGCGATCGTCCCAAAGCCTTCGCGCGCGTGATTGCGGCGCTTGCCGAAAACGGCCGGGCGATCGAACCGCCGGAAGCGGATGCGGATTCACTCAAGCGCATGCCGCGCGGTTACGAGGAGCTCGCCGATACCCCGCTCGCTCCGTACTTCCGCTTGAAAAATTTCGTCGTGCATGCCCCGCTCCGAGCGAGCGACGTCACGAGCGCGAAGCTCGTCGATGTCGCGCATGCGCTCGTCCGCGACATCCGGCCGCTCCTCGCCTACGGCTGGGCGGTCGCCGACGGGATGCCCGTATGAGAGCTATCGCTTGCGCACTCGCCGCACTCGGACTGCTTGCCGCAATAGCGCGGCTTCCGGCAAGCGCGGCGACGAACCCGTGGACCGAGCCTGGCGTCCTCCGGATCGGGGTGTACCGCGACGTCGATTCGCTGAGCCCCGTGCTCTCCGGCCAAGCCGCGTCGAGCGATCTCGCACAGTTGCTCTTCTCCGGGCTTTTCCGCTACGACGATCGGGGCGAACAGATCCCCGATGCGGCGACGGTCGTCCCCACGAAAGCGAACGGCGGGATCTCCGCCGACGGCCGCACGATCACGTACCACCTCCGCCACGACATCACGTTCTCGGATGGCGTCCCGCTCACGGCAGACGACGTGGTATTCACCTGGAACACGATCCTCGATCCGAAGGTGAACGCGCCGTACCACTACCCACACGATCAGGCGAGGAGTGTGATCGCAAAAGATCGCTTTACCGTGGTCGTCCGCCTGAAAGCCCCGAACGCACCGTTCGTCGCCGACTGGATGCGCTGCGGCATTCAGGGCGCGATCGTGCCGAAACATCTGCTCGAGCACGAACCCGATCTCAACCGCGCGGCTTGGAATGCCAAACCCATCGGAAGCGGGCCGTTCGTCGTGAAATCGTGGCAGCCGGGGAGCGAGCTCGTGCTGACGCCGAACGAGCGCTACTTTCGCGGCGCGCCGAAGCTCCGGGAAATTCGGTATCGCATCATCCCGAATGCGAATTCGTTACTCGTCGCCACGCAGACGCACGCGATCGATTACTACTACGACGCACCGGAGCAGCAAGCGCAGCAACTCGCGGCGCTCCCCGGTATGGCCGTAAAATCGACGGTCTCACAAATCTTCGAGCACATCGCATTCAACTGCCGCACCGGTCCGTTCGCGGATGTGCGCGTGCGTCGGGCGGCGGCGTACGCGATCGACTGGGCCGCGCTCGCGCAAAATATCTATCGGGGTGTCGATACGCCCGGCATGGCGGATATCGCGCCGACGAGTTGGGCGTACGATTCCTCGGTGAAGCCCTATCCGCACGATCTCGCTCGCGCGCGCGCGCTGTTAAAAGAGGCGGGCTACACGATCGGCTCCGATGGCCTCGCGAGCCGCGATGGGAAAACCCTAACCGCGGACATCGCGACCGTCGCCGGTGCGACGACGCGAGAAAACGCCGAGGTACAGATCCAAGCGAATCTGCGCGAGATCGGCATTGCGGTGCAGATTCGGAACGCACCGGCAAACGTGCTTTTCGCGACGGCCGCCGTCGGTGGCATCGTCAATACGGGAAAGTTTGACCTCGCGCTTTACGGCTGGTCGAAATACCCCGATCCCGATGATGCGGAGACGATCGGCCCCGACCGGATGCCACCCGTTGGCGCGAACGCGACATTTTTCGCCGATCGGGCGATCGGCGATGCGCTCGCGCAAGCCGCGGCCACGTACGATCGCGGTGAGCGGAAAGCGGCCTATGCGATCGTCCAACGGCGCATCCACGCGATGGTACCGCTGCATACGATCGTCTGGAAGAACGTGATCAGCACGATCAATCGCGATTTTCATGGCTTTCGCCCCGGCCCGCTCGTTAGCGAGTGCTGGAACGCATGGGAGTGGAGCGTCGAGTAATCGCTCGCCAGCGTTAAGAATGCGATAAGCCGTTCTTAAGCTCTCCAAGCCTACCGTTAGACGAGATTTTTCGCCAAGGCCTTGGAGTTTCTAGTATGAGACCGTTTTTTTCGCGTCTGAGCGCGGCCGCGCTCGCGCTCGCGTGTGCGACGAGCGTCGCCTCGTGCGGATCGTCCGGCACGTCCGGATCGCCGAAGTTCGTCGGCGTGGCGACTCCGAGCCCGACACTCTCGCTGCAGTCGAAGATCAACCACATCATCGTCATCTACCAGGAAAACTGGAGCTTCGATTCGCTCTTCGGTAACTTCCCCGGTGCGAACGGCTTCAACAACTCGACCGTCGTTCAGGTCGACGCCACGCCGCAGAAGAACAAGCTGACGGTGTTGCCGCAGCCGATTCTCAATGGCGCGCCGGATACGCGCTTCCCGGCGAACCTGCCGCCCGTGCCGTTCAACCAGCAGACGTATATCGGCACCGATGCGTTTACGGGCGACCCCAACCACAACTTCTACATCCAACAGGCGCAGATCGACGGCGGCGCTATGGACCGTTATGCCGCGTACGGCAACGGCGCTGGCGGCCAGTCGATGGCGTACTTCGATGCGACGCAGCTGCCCGAAGGGAAGCTCGCGCAGCAGTACACGCTGCTCGATAACTTCGCGCAGCCGACGTTCGGCGGTTCGTTCCTCAACAATATGTGGATGGCGTGCGCATGCACTCCGTTCACCGGTACGACGATCCCCGGCGCGGCCAATATCCAGCCGTACAACGCCGATGGAACGCCCGCGGTGCTCGGCGGCGCGGAAGGCCGCGTCACGAACGACGGGTACGTGGTCAACACGTCGTACACCACGCAGTACCCGCAGCTCACGAGCAACACGTCGATCAAGTTCGTGCCGCCGCTCGGCAACCCGACGCTCGGCGATCGCCTCTCGGCCGCGAACGTCTCGTGGAAGTTCTACTCCGGCGGCCTGACGCAAGCCCTCGCCGGCAACCCGGATCCGACGTTCCAGGCGCACCACCAGTCGTACCTGTACTTCTCGAACTACGCTCCCGGTACGGCGGGCGCATCGCACATCGTCGACTACGATGCGAACTTCCAAAAAGATCTCGCTGCGGGCAATCTGCCGTCCGTCTCGTGGGTCAAATTGCTCGGCGCAAACAACGAACACCCGGGTTACGCGAACCTCATCACGGGGCAGACGTACGTCGCGAATCTCATCAGCCAAATCCAGATGAGCTCGTCGTGGAAAGACACGATGATCGTCGTGTTTTACGATGAGGCCGGCGGCCACTTCGACCACGTCGCGCCGACGCCGGTCGACCGCTGGGGCCCCTCGACCCGCGTTCCGGCGTACATCGTTTCGCCCTTCGCCCGACGTGGCGTCGTCGATCACACGAAGTACGAAGCGACGTCGATTCTCCGAACGATCGAGGACCGCTACAACCTCGCGCCGCTCAACGCGCGCGACGCGAACGCTCCGAGCCTCGTAACCGCGTTCGACTTTTCGCAGCCCGTGCCACAGGCGTTCGCACGCCAGCAACTCGGCTCGGTTCCGTACCTCAACCCGGCATCGATTCCGCGCCCGACGAAGCCGGAAGTCGACGAATAAGATCGCCCACCGGTAACGGAAAGAGCGCCGTCACGATGTGAATCGTGACGGCGCTTTTTCTGTTACCGGCGTCTGCTTAGGCGGGCTTTGCGTTGCTCTTGCGCCGCACGCGCGCGTGCGTGACTTTCTTGTGAAGCGTCCGGCGGCCGTTCTTGGCATGCCCGTTGCCCTGATGGCTGCGCGGGGCGGGCGCGGGGCCGAGGCCTTCGCCCGACGCGAGATAATCGTTTGCGCGCCCGATCGCTTCGACGAGCGACGATGCGGTCGCGATATCGCGCGCGTGACCGTCGCCGTTGCCGAGCATGGCGACGAATCCATCGCCGCGGCGCATGACATCGACCTGCGTGACTTCTTCGTGAATCGATTTGCGATCGACGTCCATCATCCGGAGTGCGAAGCGCTCGGCATCTTCGTGCGGCGCGATGCGCTTCGCCTCGGAAACGTACATATCGAAGCGCTTCCCGAACTCCGGGATCGGCTTGCCCTTGCGATCGCGCGCGACGCGCACGGGTGGGCGTTCGATGCGCCAATGTTCCGCGGAAACGGGCGTCCAGACGGCCGTGCGTTCGGTGCGCTCGCGACGCGCCTGATCGTCGAGCTCGTTGAGCTTTGCCTCAATTTGATCCCACGAACGGTACCGCGCCGCGTCTTTCGGCGAGCGTCGATGAAGTTCGTCGTACTTCGTGGCGATGTCGGAGATCGGATGGCCTTGCGCGTCGATCTGCGAGGGAAGGCCCCAGAGCGTCGGTAACGTGACGAGCGCGTGTCGCCGCGCCTGATCGACGATGTCGATCACGATCGCGTAGGTCTTTTTGCTCGTCGTAATCATCTGCCGGCGTTGTTCGGGGGTGGGTAAGAGCGAGAGCACGTCGGAGATATCGTCCGTCGGGCGCAGCGCGCGGCCGGTGATTTGCGTGTAGAGCGTGGTCGATTTCGTCGGCCGTGCGTTGATGATCGCCTCGATCGAGGGTACGTCGAAACCTTCGAGATAGAGCCCGCAATTCACGAGCACGCGAATTTTATCGTTTTTGAAATCACGGACGATCTGCTCACGCTGCGCTTTCGGCGTCTCGCCGCTCGCCCACACCGCGTTCTCGCCTGCGAGGACGAACGCTTCGCACACGTTGCGCGCGTGTTCGACCGTTGCCGTAAAGACGAGCGCCTTCACGCCCGGCACGAAGTTTTGATACGCTTCGACGACTTTGCGATTGCGCTCTTCGTTATCGATCGCATCCGCAAGTTGCCCGATGATGAAATCACCGCGGGCTTGTACGTTATCCAAATCGACGTTCGTCGCCACGGCATAGCCACGCAGCGGCGTGAGGTATCCTTGTTCGATCGCATCCGGCGCATCGAGCCGGAAGACTTGCTCGTGGAACACTTCGAAATCGACGAGCTTGACGTTATCGCCGCGCTGCGGCGTGGCCGTGAACCCGAGCACGATCGCATCGGGGCGCGAGAGCAAGATACCGGCGTTGATCGCCTTGTAGCTCTTCGCTGCCGCGTGGTGCGCTTCGTCGATGATGAAGAGTGCGATGCGGCGTCCGAAGCGACGCAAGAATTCCGTCAGGCGTTTGCCGGCGAGCGTTTGCACCGTTGCGACGACGATTGCGGCATTGAGCGGGGCGCGATCTTCGGCTTTTTCCACGCCGATCACGGCATCCGGATTCGCCGCGCGCATTTTCTCGACGGTCTGTTGGATCAGCTCGTCGCGGTGTGCGATGACGAGCGTAACGTCACCGGGCCGAATCTCGAGGAGCGACGGCAACGTTGCGATGATGACGGTTTTTCCGAGCCCCGTCGCCATGGAGACGAGTTGGGCGCGAACTCCGCGTTCGCGTGCTTCGAGGATCGCCGTCTGCGCGGCGATCTGATATGGGCGTAGGCGTGGACCCATCGGCCTCTATTACGATTTTCGAAATGCCGCGGTGCCCTGCATAAACGGTTGCGGGCAGCGGTCGAGCGCAACTACGCGGAAAATACGGCAGGCTCCTTCAACCCGCGAGCACGCTAGAGCGCGAAACCGTCCGCGACGCGGCGAATCGCGAGGTCGACATCGACTGCGAGAACCGCATCCAGCGGGCCTTGTGCGAGTTGGGTTTTGGCGTTATCACGGAAAACGCCCTCGAGTTCGCGGCGCGCGTCGAAGTCGCGAACGTCATCGGCAAGTCGCGCGAAGCACGCGAGCGCGGGCGTTCCCGCAGAGCGTTTATCGAGCGCCGCGCCGCTACGAATATCGTAAGCGAGCACGAGCGAACGCGCTCTGCTCGCTCCAAACCGGAGAATGCGTTTCGCGATTTCGGGCCTGCCGCGCGCGATGCGTCGCGCGACGCTGCACGCGTTTGCGGGTTGTGCGACGGCGTTCGGCGAGAAATACACGAGTTGCGCTTGAACGGGATAGATCGTGGCGAGCTCTGGCTGTACGACATCGTAGAGCAACCCACTCGGTGCCACCGTATGATCCATCAGCTTGTATGATTTCATCGCGAGATCGGTAAGGTAGCTATCCGAGAGCGCGTGTCCGGCATTTGCGAGAACGTCCGGATCGTAATCGACCAGATACGAATTCGTCGCGTACGCCCGCGTGACGAGGTTGTAATAATTGCGAATCATCCATACGCCGAGATCGACCGTCTGATGTCGCCCGTACGCGCGCAAGATGCGCTGCCCGATCGCGCGATCTTCGCTGCGATCGAATTTCTTCGCTCCGGCGAGTAGGGCGCCGCCGATATCGAGGGCTTCGGTCGTTCCGCTCGCATCGATCTTCTCGCCGTTTTTGACGCGCCAGGCCACGTAGTCGCTCGCCTCGGGATCGGCCGATCCCGCGATGATGAAGCGCGTAACCGCGACGTCGCGAACGTGCGTATAAAGCGTCGGATCGCTCGTTGCGATCGCGAAACGCATGATTGCGGCGATATCGACGGCGTAAAGATACCCATCGGGACGCGAGCTCCCGCCGGCCGCGCCGTAGGCGCGAATTTTCGCCGCATATCCCCGTTCGAGGTCGTCGGCCGCAGCCGTGGCCGGAGCACCCGCGATCCATAACGCGCAAACGACGAGTGCGGCGCGGACGACGATCAGCGCGAAAACCACAAACCGACCGTCGTCGTGTTGCCGATACCGGTGTTATTGCCCGCGATCAGCGTCGCGTGACTGATGTAGAGCCGCGCGCCTTTCGTGAAACGGTACGTGCCGGCGATCGAGCCTTGCAGGCTCCGATAGCGGGCGGAGAGCGTCGGGTTTACGCCGACGTTGACGAGGGTCGACCCGTTGTCGAGCGGTGAGGTGTTGTCCAATTCCGCGAGAACGAGGAAGCGCCCAAACGCCTGACCCACGGTGCCGGATGCGCGGAGCTGGGTCGCGGGGTAGCCCGTGTAGCGTCGCACGCCGACACTCGAGTCGTAGAAGCCGCCATGCCCGAATCCGCCGCCGTACAGGACATCGCCCTCGAAGCCCGCGCGGCCGTACCCGAGGCGCAATGCATCGCCGATCGAGTAGCCCGTGGGAGCGATGCCGACGAAGCGCACGCCGAAGGTCGTCGACGCGCCGCGCGCGAGGTTGTGGTTGATGCCGATTTCGAGATCGGTGAATCCCGCCGCCGCGTTCGGCGTGCACGCGAGCCGGTCGTAAGCGATCGATGCGGTAACGGTATCCTTTTTTGTCACGCCGGCCTCCGCATAGAGGCTATCTTCCCGCTTGCGAAACGTGCACCCGGAGCGATGCCGCGCGCCGTTCGTGTCGATGGACGCGCCCGAGGTATAGTTCACGACTTGCGGGTCGATGAACACCGCGCCGGGTGTCTGTGGAAACGCGCTCGCATAAGCGGAGCTCGCGGTAAGCGCGAAAAGCAACAAACCCTGCACGACGATTCTGAACACCACGGACGCCTTTCTTGTTCGGTAAGAGTACCAAGAGCAGTGCTCGCGTGGACCGGTGGCTAAGGGCCCTTTGCGGGAGCATCCTATCACATCCCGGGGAGTACCGTTGGGCATCGCGTTACCGGAGCCGACGTTTCATCGACGCGCGGCGGGAGCTCTTGCATATCTGCTCCTTGCGGCGGTCCTCGCCTGCGGCTATTACGTGCTCGGCTCGGTCCTCTTCAAGGCCGACTTCGTTTCGCTCGGGCTCTTGTTTTTTTCGGAGAAAGCGGCACTCGCGCTTCACGGGGCGCCGCCGCATCTGCCGAACGTCGGATTCGTCTATCCGCCGCTGAGCTACCTGATCCAGTTGCCCTTCAACGATGCGTTTACGGCGCAAGCCGTATTGGCGGGGATGATCGTCGCCGCGATCGTGCGTTCGATCGATAGGCGCGATGTGGATCCGGCGCTCGGGTGGGTCGTGAAAACGTTCATCGTGTTCTCGCCGGTAACGCTCTTTCTCGCGACGGAGCGTTATGGCGAGTTGTTGTTCGCAACGCTCCTTGCCGCGAGCGTCCACTACATGACGCGCTTCTTACGCGAAGGCTATTCGCTGCATCTCTTCACGGCGAGCACCTTGCTCGGCACGACGTTCTTCATCGATTTCCGAAGTATTTTCGTGATGCTGCTCTTCGTGCCCGCGATGGCGCTGCCGTACGCTCGCGCCTCGCGGGCGCAGGCGATCTCGATCGCGCTGACCGTGATCGTGCCGATGGCGTTCTTCGCGCTCGCGTGGTCGTATGTGAACTGGGTGTTCGTCGGCGATCCGCTCGCGTTCGTGAGCGGCTCCGCGTCGTTCTTTCACACCTTCACGACCTCGACGCAAGCGCTCGCGGCGGCGGGCAATCCGCTTTCGTCCGCGCTGCTCTCGGCGCGTGAGATCGCGTTCACGCTACCGATCACGGCGCCGTATTTCGTCGGCCTTTTCTATTTGCGTGGAACGGCGCGGATCCCGACCGTACTCATCTATCTCGGGCCGGTGATGCTCGTCGCGATGAGCGCTTATCTCGGCGTCTATGCGCCGTCGGATGCATTCGTCGCGGTCTTCGTCCTGACGTTCGCGTTCGCGCTACCACAGTTCCGTCGCTCGCGGGTGCTGGTGTGCGTGACCGCTATCGGCTTCGTGTTTTCGTTTGCGAGCACGTTCGTGACGCAAGAGCCCGAGGAACGGGCATTCGCGCGCGCGGTCGTCGGCGGCGCGATCGTCGAGAACGTGCGCGATTACCGCGATCTCGCGGGCGTACTTGCGGCATCGGTGCCGGGCGATCGCATTCTCGCCGACGACGCTACGATGTTTCCGCTCGTCGCGCTCTCCGCCAATCCCGAGCGTTTCCTGCTCCCCTATCAATACGAATTTGCCTCCGCACTCTCCAACCCACGCGGGTTCGCGCGATTCGTCGTCGTCGCGCGTCGAAAGGATGACATGATCGATTCTCTTTATCCCGATATCGAACGTGGCAGGCTCGTGGGGTACCGCGAGGTCGCACGGAGCGAACGCTTCGTGGCCTTCGAGCGCTTGGCGAACCCGCAATGAAGCGTTTCGGACGGCGTCTCGTCGCGTTGCTATTGCTCACCGCGGCCTTCGCGCCCGCCGCAGCTGCCGCCGCGCAATCGGTCGTGGGGTTCGAGAGTCTCGGTTACCCGGACGACATCGCATCGCCCGGTGTCTATCCCGCGGCGACGTTCTATCTCCCGCGGTATCGTTCGCTTCGCTCGCTCGCGCTCGATCTCGATCTCGATGTGGCGCCGCTCGCCGATCCGCGTTCCTCCGTTGCGGTAACGGTCGGCGGCCAGCCGGTGTGGGAGACATCGGTTGCGGCGATTCGCAAGCACAACCACGTGCACATCGCCTTGCCGCTCGCAAGCACGATTGCGGATCCGCTTGCGATCGGCGTGCGCGGGCACCTCTTCATCACGGGTGACGTTTGCTCCGATCTCGCATCGCAAAGCCTTTTCATGACGATCCACCCGACGAGCCACTTCACCGTGCAGACGAGCGACGATCCAACGGACATCCGCTCGTTTTTTCGTAGTTACGAAAATCACGTCGATGTCGTCACGCCTTCGGGCAACGATGAAGCATCGCGGGCGGCGATCGCCCTACCCTATCGCGTGCGCCAACTCGAACCGTGGCACGACGTGCAACTCGCACTCGTCGGCGCGGCGGGAAGTGCGACGCGTACGATCGTGGTGCGTCCCGGTAGCGCGGCGCTGGAGCGGACGGCCAATGTCCTCACGGTCGCACCGCAACAGGTCGCGGCGCTCCGAGCCGAAAGCACCGCGCTGCTCTTCGACGCGCGCGCGAGTGGTGTGACGGCGGGCGCTGCGGCGGGCGCGCCATCGCAGCGCGTGGCGCTCTCGGAGCTCGGTATCCCGAACGACACGCGAACCGGCGTCGGCGATATCCCGTTCGAAGTACCGCTTTCGTCGAATCGTATCGGGGGCATCCCGAAGGACTTGCACTTCCATCTCGGCTTCACGCATACGCCGCTGCTCGAACATACGACCGGCATGCTGCAGATACAGGCCAACGGCACGCTGATCGCCGCGCGCGAACTCTCGCAGAGTGGCACGACGGAGGAGATGGACGTCGCCGTTCCGAGCCGCCTGGTCGGTACCGAAAACGATCTCCGCGTCGTGGCGTCCTACTACGTCGGCCCGGGATCGTGTTCGGGGAGCCTCCCCGCGCTTACCGGAACGCTTTCGAACGCCTCATACTTCTCGTGGTCGGGGCTCGACCGCCAGCCGAACGACGTGAGCGATTTCGTGAAAATCCTCAGCGGGAACGTCGCGATCCTCGTGAGCGACGAGCGCTTTACGCACGCCGCATTCCGGTTCATGGACGAACTCGGGCGCGTCAATAAGCGCGTACGCGACATCACGGTCCAGAAGTTCGATGGAAGCGTTCCGAGCGGGTATGATTTCGCACTAGTCTTCGCGCCACCGGAGAGTCTCGCGAGGCTCGGTCTCCCCGTCCACGCGGATGCCGCGACGTTCCGTATCGTCAACCCACTCGATCAGCGTAACCTCTTCGTTTCCACCCAAAATCGCTCGATCGGCATCGTGCAAGTCGGCGCCGCGAGCGGAACGCCGACCCTTGCGTTCACGTATTTTCACGGCGCGGACGGTTTGGCCGGCCTCGAGCGCCTAAGCGGCGCCGACTTGTTACGACAGGTCGGGAACGTCGCCTTCGTGGCGGACGATATCACGAGTTACGAAGTCGGGCCGAAGCTCCATGTCGTCTACGAAGGCGATGACTTGGCGACGAAGGTGTGGTTTTGGGCGCGGATCCCGATCGGCTTGGCGCTGCTCGGAGCGATCGTGTTCGTCGTGATGTTCGCCTCGCGTCGGCTGACCGGCCGAAACGCCGCGTGACGGGCGATCCGCTCGCCGACCATCTCATCGCGGCGGGTGCTCTCGCGCCGGATGACGTGGCGGCGGCACGTGAGATCCAGCGCGTTTCGGGCGGCGATCTCGGATGGATCTTCGCCTCGATGGGTCTCGTCACGCGCCGTACGCTTTACACGAGCGTGGCGGAAGTTTTCGGCTTACCGCTCGTCGAGGATCTGGAGCGGATGCGCCGCAACGTGGACCTCGCACTGATCTTCGAGATGACCTACGAAGAGGTGATCGCGTACGAGTTTCTCCCGTTCTCGATGGAAGACGGCGTGCTCGTGATCGCGACGTGTCGCCCGAAACGCGCGGACGCGCAAGCCTTCGCGCGCGACCGATTCAAGGCCACCGCGATCGCGGAATTGCTCGTCTCCGACCTCGATCTGACGCTCATCGCGTCGCGCACCTATCGCGACGCGCTCATCGACGATGCCGTCATGGGCAACGACAATCGTAATCCGGAGCAGAGCGCGCGGCGCGTCTTTACCCAGCGGCAACTCTACGTGCTGGGTGGGATCGCAGCGCTTGGCGTGCTCTGGTTTTTCTTCGACGCGCGCGCCGTCCTGATCGCGGCGATCGCGTTCTTGCAAGTGTTCTATCTCATCAGCATCGCGTTCAAGGTTGCGCTGAGTATCGCGGGCGCGGAAAACGAGATTCGCAAGCCGATCGAAGCGCACGAAATCGCGGCATTGCGCGATGTGGATCTACCGCCATATACGGTGCTCGTGCCGGTCTATAAAGAACCCGAAGTGGTGCACCATCTCATCGCGGGCTTGAAGAAGATCGATTATCCGCAGCATCTTCTCGATGTCATGCTCCTGCTCGAAGAAGACGACGTGATGACGCTAGAGGCGGCGAAGGCGGCTCGACCGCCCGCGAATTGGCGTTTCATCGTCGTGCCGAACCGACAGCCGCGCACGAAGCCGAAAGCATGCAACTACGGCTTGAAGTTCGCCCGCGGTGAGTACCTCGTCATCTACGACGCGGAAGATATCCCGGAACCGACGCAGTTGAAGATGGCGATCGTGGCTTTTCGCAAGAGTCCGAGCAATTACGTGTGCTTCCAAGCGGCGCTCAACTATTTCAACGCCGAGGAAAATTTCCTCACGCGCATGTTTACGCTCGAATACTCCTATTGGTTCGACTATCTGATTCCGGGGCTCGATCGGTTACGGCTTCCGATTCCGCTCGGCGGTACGAGCAATCACTTCGATGTTGCAAAATTACGGAAACTCGGCGGCTGGGATCCGTTCAACACCACGGAGGACGCCGATCTCGGGATTCGCGCCTCCGCGGAAGACTATCGCGTCGGTTTCATCAATTCTACGACGTTTGAAGAAGCGAACAACGAACTCAAGAACTGGGTGCGCCAGCGTTCGCGATGGGTCAAGGGCTACATGCAGACGTTTCTCGTCTACTGGCGCTCGCCCGTGCGCCTCATCCGCACGATCGGCTGGAAGAACTTCTTCGCGTTCAACCTGTTTATCGGCGGCACGCCGCTGACGTTTCTCGCCGCGCCACCGCTCTATTTCATTTTCTTTTTCTGGTTCGTCACGCGCTCTCGTTCCGTCGAGTTGCTCTTTCCGGATGTCGTCCTCTACCTCGCGCTCTTGAACTTGCTCATCGGTAATTTCCTCGGGATATACCTCAATATGATCGCGGTCTACCACCGGAAAACGTATAGCCTGCTGCCGTTCGCGCTGCTCAATCCGTTCTATTGGCTGCTGCATTCGATCGCCGCATACAAGGCGCTTTGGCAACTCTTCACGCGGCCGTTCTACTGGGAAAAAACCAATCACGGCATTTCCAAATTTCGACCGGAGAGCCAGGGCTCGGGCGAGAAAGTCGCATCGACGTGAACGATGCGACGACCATCGCGGTGAACGGGCTGCGCAACGATTATCTCTGCTCGTACGTACGCGTCACGTTGCAGCGTGCCGATGGCACTTCGGAAATCGTCGGCGAGTCGGGGGAAGCCGAGAACGTGAACGTGGAGCGCTTCGCCTTTCCGATCGGCGACCGCGTTCGTTCGCTTGCGTTCGAGGTCGTGTTCTCGTCTCGCGCGACCGACGCCGATCGTGCCGAAGCGAAAATCTTCGCACTGTCGGCGACGCAATCGTACGAATCCGTCGACGCGATCGAGCGCGCGTTCGACACCGAACAGGGCTGTATCCTCATCGTCGATGACGATGCCGCGACGCGATTGCTCGTGCGCCGCGTCCTCGAGCGCGCGGGCTATCGTGTGATCGAAGCGGCGAACGGGTTGCTCGGTATTACGGAGGCGTTGCGCTCGTTGCCCGATCTCATCATCATGGACTGGATGATGCCGGTTATGGACGGCCGCGATGCTACCCGTCAACTCAAAAACGAGCCGGATGTCCAGAACATCCCGGTGTTGATGCTGACGAGTCGTGCGCGACCGAGCGATCGTCTCGCAGCCCTCGACGCGGGCGTCCAAGATTTTCTCAACAAGCCGTTCGAGCCGAGCGCACTCGTCGAAGGCGTCAAGCAACAATTACGGTGGCGGAAGCTTCTCTCGGGTGATGTCGGCGATGTTGCGGAGGGCGGCGTCCTTGCGAACGACGCTCCGCCGGCGGCGGCGGGACCATCGCTTGAGATGTTGATCAGTCGTGCGGAACATGGGGAAGAGCGACTCGCTTTCGACGATGCGGCTCGCGCATACGCCGCCGCGTCGGAAACGGCGGGGCACCTCGCAAATCCCGAACTCGCGAACAAGCTCATGCGGCTTTCGGGCAAGATGCAGTTGTTACTCGCGGAGCGCGCGACCGATCCGAGCGTGATCGCACGCGCGTACTCAAGCGCCGCGCGCGCGTTCATGACGGCGGGGAATCTCACGCTTGCGAAAGAGGCGCACGCGGCCGCGAAAGAAGCCGACGGCCAGAGATGAACGGCGGCTCGCTTCGCGCGCGCTCGCTCACGGCGCTCGTCGTCGTCGCACTTCTCGCGTTTGCCGAATTGATTTTCGTCGCTTCACAGAACGCGGCAGAGCGTCGCGTAGGCGCGGTGATCGCGGTCGCAACGGGACAACGCGTGGCGACCGAGCGCATCGCGCGGCTCGCGCGCGACGGGGCGATCGTTCCGATGCGCGCGAGTGTCGGTCGCGGCGAGCGGGAGCTTGCAGATTTGCTGCGTGCGGATTCGGCGCTCAATCCGCCGGGGTGGCCACCGCAGCGCGCGCGCGACGTGTTCGCCAGCGGAGCGCCGCCACTCGTGCAACGCCTTACCCGTTTCTACACCGAGGCGCGCGCGGTCGCCGATGATCCGGCGAGCGAGCGAAGCCGTGCCGCGGCGACGCTCGAACGCGAGAGCGACGAACTCGCCGTGGGCCTCGAAGCGTTAGCGGCGGCTTATGTCGAGGCCGACGCGGATCGCTCGCGCGCAAACGATTCGTTGGAAATCGGGGCCTTTGCAGCGACGCTCGCGGCGCTCGTCGCGCTCTTCGTTTTCGTGCTCCGTCCGGGCGAACGTGAAGCGGCGCAAGAACGCGCGTCGCTTGCCCGCGATATCGCGGGCCTCTCCGCCGTCGTCGTCGGCGCGCGCGAGATTCTCGCGACCTTCGACGAGCGCATCCAGGTCGCGCGTTTCTTGGAAAGCGCCAAGAGCGTTCTCGACGCCGAACCGATCGCGATCGACGATCCGTCCGTGCCGACCTATGTGGCCGATGGCGCGCGATCGATCGGCGCGTTTGCCTCGCGCGAACGCGCGATCGTGCGGAGCGCGTTGCAGGCCGAGGGCCCCGTTACGGACCCCGGCAATACGCTCGTAGCGCTCTCGGTCGAGATGGGCTCCGATGACCGGCATTTGTTGATCGCAGCGGAGCGAAAGCGGCCGTTCGACGTCGGTGCCGTGTCGTCGCTCGAACTGCTCGGACGAAATTTCACGCTTACCGCGCGCAATGCGCGGCTCTACGAAAGCGTCTCGGAACTCAACAAGCTCAAGGGCGATCTCATCGCGATGCTCGCGCACGATTTCAAGGGCCCGCTCACCTCGATCATCGGCTTCGCCGAGCTCGCACGAGAGTCGGAGGATACGTTTGCACGCGAAGCCGCCGACCACATCGCGCGCTCCGCTTGGCGGCTCTCGCAGCTCGCAAGCGATACGCTCACGATGGCGTTGCTCGAGCTCGGCGAGATCAGCCTGCTGACGAACGACATCGATCTCGGCGACCTCGCGCGCACGGTCATCGCCAGCCTCGATGGCGCGGAACGCATCCGGCTCGTGATCGAAAGCGAACCCGTCATCGTAAAGATCGACGAGCCGCGTATGCGTCAGGTTCTCGAAAATCTGATCGGCAACGCGGTCAAGTACTCGCCTGCGGGCGGTGAAGTCGTCGTCACGATTCACGATGCGGGCGAGCGCGTTTCGCTTGCGGTCGCCGATAGCGGCATCGGGATTCCGGCGGCCGATCTCGACCATGTCTTCGATCGCTTCACCCGTGCCGCAAACGCCAAGTCGTCGGGCATTTCGGGAACGGGCTTCGGCCTCTACATCACGCGGATGCTCGTCGAGCTCCATGGTGGAACGATTTCCGTTAGCAGTGTCGAGGGGCAGGGTTCCACGTTCACGCTGCTTCTTCGACGAACCGATCCTTCTCTCGGAAGCCGGGAAACGCGCGCAACCACCAGAGCGTGAACGCGAGCGTAGCGACGCCACCCGCAACTACCGCGGGGACGGGGCCGATCAACGCGGCAAGCGTGCCCGATTCGAAGGCGCCGAGTTCGTTCGAAGCGCCGATGAACACGTTCTCGGCCGCGTTGACGCGCCCGCGCATTTCGTCCGGCGTATTGAGCGCGAGCAACCCACTCCGCACGATGACGCTCATCATATCGCAGGCGCCGGTCACGGCGAGTGCGACGAACGAGAGTACGATCGAATGCGAGAGGCCGAAGACGATCGTCGCCGCACCGAAGCCGGCGACCGCGACGAGCATGAGCTGGCCGACGCGCCGCTCGGGCGGGCGGCGCGCGTAATAGATCGCGCTCAGCGCCGCGCCCGCCGCGGGCGCGCTGCGTAACGCGCCGAAGCCGATCGGCCCCACGTGCAGCAGTGTTGCGAAAACGGGCAGCAGTGCGGTCGCGCCGCCGAACAACACGGCAACGAGATCGAGCGACATCGCGCCCGCGATCGCCTGATCGCTTGCGATGAATCGCACGCCTTCGAGCGCGCCGCGCAGCGTGAGCGTCGCATGCATGCGCGTTTGCGGGCGAACCGTCACCCATGCGAGCGTCACCAGCGCGAGCGCGGCGAGCCCCGCAGCGAAGGAAAGTGCGGCAACGGTGCTCCACGCGACGAGCACCCCGCCAAGCGCGGGCGCGCCGATCACCACGAACTGGCGGATCACGCTAAAGCGCGCCGTTTCTCGGACGAACGTACCGGGCTCGACGACGTTGATGAAGATCGAGCGCTCGGCTGGCGCCGCGAACGCGCGTGCGATTCCGATGAGGAGCAGCACCCCGAGGTAGGCGAGCACGACATCGACGTTTGCGACGACGAGGCCAACGAGCGCCGCGCTGCCCGCCATTTCGGCGGCGAGCGCGATCGCGACGATCGTCTTGCGATCGAACCGATCCGCGGCCCAGCCGACGACGAGCGAGAGCACGAGCGCGGGCAGAAACAGCGCGAGGCCGACGAGGCCGAGATCGAAGGTCTCATGGTGCAGCGCGAACACGTGCCATGCGACGGCGACACCTTGGATGTTGACGGATGCATCGCCCGCGAGAAACGAAACCGTATAGGCACGCACGGCGCGAGCGGTCGTTGTCATATACGCGCCTTTTCACGCATTTTTCGCGGCACTCCTTACCACGACGGCAATGCGCACCGCGTTTTGCGAGCGATTGCGGAGTTGGTTTGCAAGAGCGGTGCGTGCGAGCGCGAAGGCGGTAGAGATGCGTTATCGATCGACGATTGCCGGAAGTCTGCCGAAGCCACCGTGGCTTGCCGAGCCCGAGCGCCTGTGGCCGCGCTTCTTGCACGAGGGCGAAGCGCTTGCGGAAGCCCAACGCGATGCGACGACCCTTGCGGTCTTCGGACAATCGCGGTGCGGCATCGATTGCCCGACCGATGGCGAGATGGGGCGCGTACATTTCGTGCACGGCTTTCTCGAACGCCTCGGCGGAATCGATCGTGAAAACAAAGTCCGGCGCGGTATCCGAAACGATCGGTACGAAGCGGATTGTCCGCAGATCGTCGGGCCCGTAACGCGGCCCGCGAGCGTGCACGCGGCGGATGTCGCGGCGGCGCGCGCGGCAACCGGCGGGCATTTGAAGTTCACGTTGCCCGGCTCGATGACGATCGTCGACACGCTCTACGACGCGCATTATCGCGATCGCAAGACGGCGGCCTTCGCGTTCGCCGATCTCCTCAACGCCGAGATGCGCGACCTGATCGCCGCGGGCGCGGACGTGATCCAGCTCGATGAGCCCGCGTTTAACGTGTTCTTCAATGAAGTCGAAGACTGGGGTATCGCGGCGGTCGATCGGGCGTTTGCGGGCATCGATGCGCGCCGTGCGATTCACGTTTGCTACGGGTACGGCATCGATGCGAACAACAAGTGGAAGGCCGAGCTCGGCGCCGAGTGGGATCAGTACGCGCACATTTTGCCGCTGATCGCGCAGAGCTGCGTGCACGAGATCTCGATCGAACTCGCGGGCTCGCGCGTCCCCGCCCATGTGCTCGCCCACGCCGCCGGAAAAGACGTCGCCGTCGGTGCGATCGACGTCGCAAGCGATGTCGTCGAAACGGCCGCCGAGGTGTGTGCGACGCTCGAACGTGCGGCCGAATTCGTGCCGCGCGAGCGCATTATCGCCTCGACCAACTGCGGCATGGCACCGATGAAGCGCGAGATCGCTTGGGCCAAGCTCGCAGCACTCGGTGCGGGTGCGGCGGCTTTCGCGGCTGCAGGCCAGGATGGTACGTCCGCTTACGGCGCGGACGATTCGCTTGCGGCTAGAGTCGGATAGTCGAACCGAATCCGCTTCTCGCTCGTTTCTTAGGTGATCATGATCGTACGCACGCGCCCCGCCTTCCTCGCAACGCTCGTCGCCCTCGCTTCCGCCGTGTTGCCACTCGGCGCATCCGCCGCCGTCCCGGCAGTCCCGCACACGGAAACGGCCGTCCTCGCGGGCGGGTGCTTCTGGGGGCTCGAGGCGGTGTTCTCGCAGCTGCGCGGGGTGACGAACGTCGTCTCCGGGTACTCCGGCGGCTCGGCCGAGACGGCGCATTACGAGATCGTGAGTTCGGGCTCCACGGGCCACGCGGAGTCCGTACAGATCACCTACGATCCGCAAAAGATTTCGTACGAGCGTTTGCTCGACGTGTTCTTCACCGTCGCGCACGATCCGACCGAAAAAGATCGTCAGGGCCCGGACGACGGCCACCAGTACCGTTCCGCGATCTTCGCGGTCACGCCAGATCAACAGAAGGTCGCAGAAGCGTACGTTCGTGGCGATGCTGCGGCGACCAAGGCGCGCAAGGGCAAGATCGCAACCGAGGTCACGCCGTTCAAAGCATTCTACGCGGCGGAAGCCTATCATCAGCACTTCGCCGAGCGCAACCCGACCTATCCGTACATTGTGTATAACGATGCGCCAAAGGTCGCGGCGTTGCGTCGCGAATTTCCCGCCTTGCTCAAGGCCGTCGCGAAGAGCTGATCTGCGCGAGCGCCGCGCGGGTTTGCGCGTCGGCCGGCGAGTAAAATTGGACGAAATACGGGGCCGCATCGGGCGGTGCGAGCGTCACATGGCGAAAGTGCAATGCCGTTCCGGCGGCCGTAACGATGCGGGCCTCGCCATCGGCATCGCTCATCCAGTCGCGGACGCTCGTGCCCGCATCCCACGCCGCCGCGAAAACGGGATCGTCGCGGAGCTCCGTTACGAGTTCGTGCACGAGCGGTGGATCGAGGGAAAACTGCCGTTTGAGGCCGGCCGTCGCACGCGCCGCAGCACCGCTCCAATCGGGCCAGCGCCGCTTGCTTGCCGGATCGCGAAAGATCCGCCAGACGCCGTTGCGTTCCCAGGGCGGGCGCGCCGCCGAGTATTCGAAAATCTCGCCAAACAGTGCATTCCACGCAAGCGCGTCGCGCCGCCGATTCCACACGACGGCGGGCGTGTGTGCGAGATCGGCGACGATCGCGAGCAAGCCTTCCGGCAAATCCGCGACGGCCGTGGTCGCGGATGCGAGGGGCGCGTGTGCGAGGGCGACGAGATAGGCATGCTCGTCGCGATCGAGGCGAAGCGCACGTGCGACGCTCGCGATCGCTTCGAGCGAGATCCGGTCGTTCCGCGCGTTCTCGAGTAGCGTATACCAGGTCACCGAAAGCCCCGCGAGCGCGGCGACTTCTTCCCGGCGGAGCCCGGTCGCGCGGCGCCGGGCGCCGAGGCGCGGTAGGCCGACATCCTCCGGGCGCAAGCGCGCTCGCCGCGCGCGTAGAAAGGCGCGTAGCTCGGCGCGCCGTGCAAGATCGGAAGTCGCGTCCACAGGATCGTAGTCGGC
Organism: Armatimonadota bacterium; assembly: GCA_037441145.1. GTDB lineage: Bacteria > Vulcanimicrobiota > Vulcanimicrobiia > Vulcanimicrobiales > Vulcanimicrobiaceae > JBBISR01. The sequence continues at coordinate 144,856 of JBBISR010000006.1, read as the reverse complement.
TCGCGCATCGCCGCGTTTCCTGCCGGGCGATGGTAGTATTGCCAGTGCGAGCACTTGCGCTCCGTGGGGATGTCGCGCGCGGTCGGTACATGTACGGCGCATGGAACGCTACGATGTCGTGGTCGTCGGCGGTGGTGCAGCCGGTGTTGGCGCGGCCGTCGGCGCCGCGCGTGCGGGCGCTTCGACGGCGCTCGTCGAGACGTACGGTTGTCTCGGCGGCGCCGCAACGATGCGCGGCGTGTTTTCGTACTGCGGTCTCTATACATGCGGCCCGGAGCCGCGGCAGGTCGTTTTCGGCGTCGCGACCGAGGTCATGGACGAAGTCGAGCGCCTTGGCGGGCTCTCACCGATCACGCGGTTTCGCGGCGTCATCCGCATTTTCGATCCCGAAGCCGTGAAGCTCGCGCTCGATCGCGTCTGCGCGCGCGCGGGCGTGAACGTCCTGCTGCATACGCAGACGATCGACGCCACGCGCAGCTTCGGCGCGATCGATTCCGTCATGCTGCACGATCGGAACGGCGCGCGTCGGGTCGAAGCCTCCGCATTCGTCGACGCCTCGGGCGATGGCGATCTCGCGGCGTTTGCCGGCGCCTCGACGCGCTACGGCAATCACGGTCACCTCAATATCGGGACGCTCGCCATCCGTATCGGCGGCGTACCCGCCGACTATCCCGTTTCGCCCGGCGCCTGGGCCGAGATCGTGCGTGCGGCAAAAGCGCGCGGCGTGACGCCGCTTTCGGGAGAAACCGGGTTCGTCGGGCGGCTACCCGTTTCGAACGACATCTGCGCGCTTCTCATCGACGAAGACTACGATGCGCGCGACGGTGCGAGCATCGCGGCAGCCGAACGAAGCGCTCGGGAGCAGGCGCACGCGTATCTCGCGGTGTTGCGGGCGCTACCCGGTTACGGTGACGCCTATCTCGTGTCGTCCGGGCCGACGATCGGTACCCGCGAGTCGCGGCATGTCGATGCGAGATACCAGCTCACGCGGGACGATGTGTTGCATACCGCGCGATTCGACGATGTCGTAGCGCTCGGTGCCTGGCCGATGGAATTCCATCCGGCTCCGAGCGTGCCGAGTACCTGGGAATCGGTCGGCGGCGACGATGCCTACGACATCCCGTTGCGCTCGTTGCAGAGCGTCGATACGACGAATTTGTTCGTCGCCGGGCGCGCGGTCGACGGCGACCGCGATGCGGCAGCGTCCGTGCGCGTTATGGGAACGGCGTTTGCAACGGGGCAAGCGGCGGGGATCGCCGCAGCCGAGGTCGCGCGCACGGGGACGGTTGCCTACGCCGCCGTTCGCACCGAACTCGATCGCCAGGATGCGCGCCTCGGCTAGATCGCCCAGTCGGCTGCGGCTGGGAGTTCGTCGTACCAGCGGTGGACGCTCGACCCCAGGCGCTTGACGTTCGCGCCGTACACGTGGAGTGAGATCGCAAGCGCCGGGCCCGGATTGAAGACGCGGTGGATATCGCTACCGCACACGAGCCCGTCGACCGCGCCGCGCGGGTTGTCGTGCGTGCCGACCGTGTAGAGGCGCGATTCGCCGGTTCCGGCGGTATCCGCCCGGTAGGTGGTCTCGCGTTCCATGCCTTCGTACACGCCGACGGTGCACCAAGCGACGTGGTCGTGGATGCGCGTCGCCTGACCCGGTTGCCACACGAGCGCCACCACGGAGAACGACTCATCCGGTTCGACGTGGAGAACGTGTTGCTGGTAGCGCAGGTCGTTCGCCGTGCGGAATTCGGCCGCGAGCAGCTCGTCGTACCGCAGATACCGTTCGAGAACCGTTGCCACGCGTTCCGACGGCGCTCCGGTGGCGCGACGGGCGAGCGTGACGCGGATATCGTTTGCAAGTGCGACGAGCGGCTCGTGCAGGGTCATGCGTTCGCCCTGGAACTTCCGCATGGGCTCTGCGCGTCGTACGCGGTGATGGATATCATTGAGCGACTCCGCGCGCGCGGAACAGACAAATCGGTAGTTCGGAGCTCCGAGGGCGATTTCACCGGGTACGTGCTGACGGAATACCTCACGCCGGATTCGGGGTATGCTTTGGTCGCCACGACGCCCAAAGCATCACCGGATACGGCCGTGGTGATCTCGATGCACGCGATCACGGGCGTCGACGCGGCCGATTAGCGCGCCGGAGCGGCGAGGGGTTTCGCGATCGCGCCGAGCACGTCCGCGGAACCCTCGACGCGTTCCAAGTGCGGGTAGCGCGGGCCGCCCGTGTAGTCGAGCGATACGGTGCGGAACACGTCCCCGCCGGTGACGAGCAAGCGGATCGGTCCGCCAGTCTTTGCGTTGCGAAGCGCCTCGTCCATCTGGTCCTGGCCCTTGATCGTGCGGTCGTTGACGGCGACGATCTTGAGGCCCGGTCCGATGCCCGCTTTGCCGGCGGGCGAATCGACGAGCACGTCCGTGACCGTACCATCGCTGCGCGCGGAGATTCCGAGCGACCACCAGGTATCGATCGTCTTGCGCTGACCGTTCTGTAATTTCGTAAGCGCGGAAGGTTTGTCGGTGTAGACGAGCTTGTAGCCGCCGGGTGCGAATGGGTTCGGCGGATGCGGTGCGATCGCGTCCATGCGCGCGGCGATGAACGGCTTCCAGTCGTACGGCTGCACGGCGTTAAGCGCCGCGACGACGTCGTCGCGCGTGTACGGGTTGACCACCGCATCGGTATTTGCGCCGTTGCCGAAGAACGCACGCGCGACGTCGTCGAGCGATTTCTTGCCGCCCGACATCGTGTGGATCATCGCATCGGCTTCCAGCCACATGAGCGCGCCTTCGGCGTAGTAATCCTGGCTACGGCGCTCCGACGACCACGCGGCGATGCCGCGGCGGATCGAGGATGCGCGCGCGGTGTCGAACACGGATGCGGTCAAGCGGCCGCGTTCGACGTCGAGGCGCGCGTACGTGTTTGCGAGGCTATCGAGCCACTGCTGCTCGGTCCAGAGGCCCGAACGTTCGGCTTGCAGCTCCCCGTAGAACTGCGTCATGCCTTCGTAGACCCAGAGCTGGTCGTCGACCATCGGCACGCTCAAATTCGGCGTCGCCATCTCCACCGGGCGGCGGTATTTGCCGTCCCACGAGTGGTTGAACTCGTGCGGGAGGAGGCTTCCGCTCGAAACGAGTGCGGACTCGCTGGTGAAGAAATCGCCGCCCGTTCCGTTGTCGCTCGAACGATGGTGTTCGAGGCCTTCGCCCGCCATCTCGTCGCTCAGCGTGAGTAGGAACGTGTAGTGGTTGAAGTGACGGTAGCGATAGAGCGCCTGCATCTGCCCGACGAGGTTCTTGAGCTTCTGCACCGTCTTGTCGCTGGCCGCGAGTTCTTCCGGCGTGTCGGCGAAGGCCGCGAGTTTCACGGGAACGCCGTCCCACATGCCGAGCTCGAACGTCCGGCTATTGATGCCCGCATCGACCGGCGAATCGACGAGCATGTCGAGCGTCGTCGGCGCGAACGTTACGGTCGCGCCGGTCTGCGACGCGGTTTCGAGTGCGGTTGCGAACTTCCAGTCGGCCGACGGTAACACGAGCGTCGGCGTCATACGGATCGTGCTCTGATCGGCCGCTTGCGGCGTCAGGACGACCTTGTTCCACACGAGCGACATGATGTTCGGGGTCGAGAGGCGCCCGGCCGTACCGCCCGCGCCGCCCGCGCCGAGGAACGTAAAATCGACGGTGACGGCCGTTGCGCTCGCCGGTACGTCGACGTGGAACGAAAAGAGATCGACCGGGTCGCGGAGCCACGGGAGCTTCGTGCCGTTCGCCGTGACGACGAGGTTTGCGACGTTTGCGATCGGGCCGTTCGGCGCGTGTTCGCCCGGAATCCACTTCGGGTAGACGAGGGTCAGCGGGCCGGGCGCAACCGGCATCGTCTCGTGGACGTCGAGATAGCCTTGCACCGCATGCGATGCATCGACGCGGATCGCGACATCGCGAACGGCGGACTGCGCGGAGGCGATGGTCGGAATGCTTCCGACGGCGAGGAACGCGAAAAGGGCGGCAACGGCAGGTAGACGCATAGGCGCGCCGTTTTCGCGCTTGCCTGCCGCGCGCCTCTCGCGCGATTCCCTACTTCGCCCGGGCGACGTATCGGTTCGAGGCGGGCATCCACGCGCAAATGCTGCCATCGGTCATCACGAACGATTCGCAGCCATCGACCTCCGGGTTGAAATCGTCGTTATGCGCTTTCGTCGCGGGCCAATCGACGTTGCCATCGGCCCGTGCACCCGCGCGCGCCTTGCTGTAATTGAACTGCGGTGCTTTCGCTTGGACGTTGAGCACGTTTGCGAGGGTTTGCGCTTGCGTCATCCGGCCCGTTGCCGCACGCATCGCGCGCGTTCCTTGGTCGCGCTAGTGCGAAACCATGTCGAGATCGAGCGCGAGCGTATCGGTGACGGGAAAGCTCTGGCACGTGAGGATGAAGCCGCGTTTGATCTCGTAATCTTCGAGCGCGTAGTGCACGTCCATATCGACCTCGCCCGCACGCACGATGCAACGGCACGTCGAACACACGCCGCCTTTGCACGAATACGGAAGATCGATGCCCTGGCGTAAGCCCGCATCGAGTACGCTTTCTTCGCCTTTGACAATTTCGAACGCACGCGTGCGCCCGTCGATCGTCACCGTCGCCTCGCAGATCGCCGTCGTCGTGCCCGTTGTCGCCGTAAGCGCGCGCCGCTCGCCGCGCGCCGCCGCGACGAAGAGCTCGCTCTTGATCGATTCCGGCGCGATGCCGCGATCGAGAAGCGCGCCCCGCACGGCTGCGGTCATCGCTTCGGGGCCGCAGAGAAACGCGGTATCGACGGTCGAGAGATCGATCCACGAGTCGAAAAGCGCATCGCACTTGGCGCGATCGATGCGCCCGCTGAAGAGTTCGACGTCTTGTTTCTCGCGGCTCATCACGAAAAGTAAATGGAAGCGCCCGAGGTAGCGGTCCTTGAGGTTTTGGAGCTCGTTCGCGAACATCACGTGCGCGGTCGAGCGGTTGCCGTAGACGAGCGTGAAGCGGCTCTTCGGTTCGAGCGCGAGCGTCGTCGCGATGATGGAAAGCAGCGGCGTGATCCCGCTCCCGGCCGCGATGCCGAGGTAATGTCGTTCGTGCTGTGGATCGAGCGGCACGTTGAAGCGGCCCTGCGGCGGTGCGACTTCCACGTGCGCGCCGACGACGAACGTCTCGTGTGCGAATTGCGAAAAGCGGCCGTCCGGAATGCGTTTGATCGCGACGCGCAGTTGGTCGAGATGTGCGGGCGCGCAGATCGAGTACGAGCGGCGGAGCTCTTCGCCCGCGACTTCGGCGCGAAACGTGAGAAATTGGCCCTGCGTGAAACGAAACGTCGCGCGGAGTTCGGGTGGTACGTCCAGCGTTACGGCGATCGCATCGCGCGTTTCGCGTACGATCTCTTTTACGCGAAGCGAAAAGAAGCCGGAGGTTGCGGCTGGTTCGACGGTTGCGTTCACGTGCGCCTCAGTGGCATTTGAAATGATCGAAGGGCTCCAAGCATGCGTTGCAGCGATAGAGCGCTTTGCACGGCGTCGAACCGAACGCGCTCACGAGCGACGTCGCTACGGATGCGCAACGCGGGCAGGCGATCGCGGCGCTCGCGGTTTCGCGCGCGATGCTGATGCCGCGCGTCGATGCGCGTTCTTGCGGCGGCGCGATCCCGTACGAACGGAGTTTCTCGCGGGCCGCCGCGCCGATCCAGTCGCTCGACCACGGCGGCGTGAGCGTGATATCCAACGCGTACTCGGTGACGTTGTGTTCGTGCAGTGCCGTTTCGATGTTCGCGCGGATCATCGTCGTCGCGGGGCACCCAGAATACGTCGGCGTGATCGTGACGTGCAGGCGCTCTTCGCCGCTCGCTTCACGTTCGTATCGCACGTCGCGTACGATGCCGAGATCGACGACCGAGACGATAGGAATCTCCGGATCGGGAACGTCCGCAAGCCACGCCCAGACTTCGTCGATCGGAGGTGCCGCTACCATCGGTCGCCCGGAATGCTTCGACGTACCGATTGCATCTCGGCGAGGAGATAGCCGAATGCCTCGGAGTGGACGCCGCGCTTGCCATCCGTGCGCATGAAGCCGTCTGCGGGCATGGCGAGCGTCGCTTCCGTCATCGTCGATCCGACGTGCGCGCGCCACGGTGCTTGCAGCGGTGCGAGCAAAACGCCGATCCCGCGTTCGGCGAGTTCGGTATCGACCGCATCGTCGGCGAAAAGTTCGCCCGTGTAGGTCCAGAGATCGTCGATCGCACGCTGCATGCGCGCGTGGCTCTCTTCCGTCCCATCGCCGAGGCGGATCACCCAATCGCTCGAACGGCGCACGTGATAGGCTACCTCGCGCACCGCCTTACTTGCGATACCGGCGATGTGCGGATCGCTCGACGATGCGAGCCCTTGCAACACATAGAAGTGCCACGTATCGAAGAGAAACTGCCGCGCGATCGTTTCCGCGTACGAGCCGTTTGGCTGTTCGACGAGGAGCACGTTCGTGAATTCGTGTGGCGCCCGGAAAAACGCGAAGGCGTCTTCATCGCGGCCGCGTCCCTCGCACGTTCCGGCGTACGTGAGCCACGCGCGCGCTTGGCCGAGCAGATCGAGCGACACGTTCGACATCGCGAGGTCTTCCTCGACGATCGGCCCCTTGCCGGCGAGTTCGCCGAGCCGTTGCCCGAGAATGAGCGCATTATCGCCGAGCCGCAAGAGCAACGCGACGAGCGGCTCGGTTGCGATCACAGGTGTTTCACGCCTTCCGGAACCGTGAAATAGGTCGGCTGCCGGAACGCCTTCGATTCCGATGGCTCGAAAAAAACGGCCTTGTCGTCGGGGCCGCTTGCGACGATGTTCGTCGAGCGCACGACCCAGATACTCACACCTTCGTTTCGCCGCGTGTACACGTCGCGCGCGTTTTGCATCGCCATCGTCTCGTCAGATGCGTGCAAGCTACCGACGTGTTTGTGCGCGAGCCCGTGCGCGCTGCGCACGAAGACTTCCCACAAGGGCCAACGAGCGCTCATGCGGCGGAAACGCGCGTTCGCTGTTTCTGAGCGTACGCAACGGCGGCTTCGCGTACCCACGCGCCGTCTTCATGCGCTTTCACGCGCGCGGCCAAGCGCTCGCGGTTGCACGGGCCGTTGCCACGGATGACGTTCCAGAACTCGTCCCAATCGGGTGTGCCGAAATCGTAGTGCCCGGTCGCTTCGTTGAAGCGTAATGCGGGATCGGGAATCGTAAGCCCGATCGCCTCGGCTTGCGGCACGGTCTGATCGACGAACTTCTGCCGGAGCTCGTCGTTCGAGAAGAGCTTGATCTTCCAGCGCATCGATTGTTCGCTATTCGGCGAAGCATCGTCCGGCGGGCCGAACATGCTCACCGCCGGCCACCACCAGCGATCGAGCGCATCTTGCGCGAGTGCCTTCTGCTCGGGCGTCCCTTCGCAGAGCGTTTTCACGATATCGAAACCTTGCCGCTGATGGAAGCTCTCTTCCTTGCAGATGCGAACCATCGCGCGCGCGTACGGCCCATACGAGCAGCGCGTCAGCGGTACTTGGTTGATGATCGCCGCGCCGTCCACGAGCCAGCCGATGATGCCGGTATCGGCCCAGGTAAGCGTCGGATAATTGAAAATCGACGAGTACTTCGCGCGGCCGGTGAGAAGCGCGTCGGTCAGTTCGTCGCGCGTCACGCCGAACGTCTCGGCGGCACTGTAGAGATAGAGACCGTGCCCGCCCTCGTCCTGGACCTTTGCCGTCAGGATGACCTTGCGTTCGAGCGACGGCGCGCGCGTGATCCAGTTCGCCTCGGGCAGCATGCCGACGATTTCCGAGTGCGCGTGCTGCGAGATCTGGCGCACGAGCGTTTTCCGATAGGCGTCCGGCACCCAATCCGTCGGCTCGATCGTGATGCCGCGATCGATCTTGTCCTCGAACGCGGCGGCGCGCGGATCGCTTTGCGCTTCCGGCGTGGCTCCTGGGGCGTCGACTAATTGCGTGTACACCGGCACCTCGGAATCGCTCCCTACCAAACGGTAGGGATGCGAGAATTGTACATCGGCACCGCCCGTGCCGCAAGCCCAATGTCGCCCCCTTGCGGCGATGGGTCGCCCGGCCGAGCGCCGCGAAGCGGTGTACGATGAAGCGTTTCTTGACGTCATTGCTCGCGCTCTCGCTCCTTGCCGTACAGGCATCGCCCGAGGCTATCGCGCCCGGGGGGACCGAGCAAGCCGATGCGGCGCTTGCGGCGATAGCGAGCACGTACTTCGCGGCGTCGTTCCGAGCGAATCCGATATCCGCGACGCAATCGGGCGTCCACACGTACGACACGAAGCTCGGCACGTATGGCGCGGGCGCTTGGGCGGCGCAGCTCGCCGAAGATCGGCGCGTGCTCGCAAAGCTCGATGCGATCGACCCCGCGACGCTCGGCGTGCGCGCCGCGCTCGACCGCCGTCTGCTACAAAACAGCCTCCACGACGATCTGCTCTTGAACGGCACGATGGCCGCGTGGAAACACCAGCCCGATCTCTACGTGCAGCTTGCGAGCAACGCGGTCTTCACGTTGATCGAGCGTCCGTTCGCGCCGGCGCCCGCGCGCTTGCGCGCCGCGATCGCCCGCGAAAACGCGATCCCCGGCCTCTTCGCCGAAGCGAAAGCGAACCTGACGACGGTCGACGCCGACACGGCAAAGATCGCGCTCGACGACGTGAGCGGAAGCGCCGATTTCTTCAAAGGCACGGTAACGCAGGCGTTTGCTGGCGTCGGCGATGCGCAAGCGCGTGCGGCGTTCCGCGCCTCAACCGCACGCGCGGCTGCGGCGGCTACCGATTTCGCCGCGTGGCTGAAGCGCGGGCCCGTCGCGCATCCGAGCGGCACGTACGCGATCGGGGCCGCGAACTATCGCGCGCGGCTCTTCTACGAGGAGGGCCTCGACGTTTCGCTTGCCGACTATTTGCGCGTCGGCACGCGGGCGCTAGCCGCAACGCGCGCGCAGATGGTAGCGACGGCGCAACGAATCGTACCGCACGGTACGGTCGCGCAAGCGCTCGCGGTCGTCGCGCGCAAGCATCCCACGAGCGCGACGCTCCTTGCCGTTTCGCAGAACGATCTCGTCGCGCTGCGCGCGTTCATCGTCGCGCACGATCTGCTTACGCTTCCGAGCGACGCCGATGTCAAGGTAACCGAAACGCCCGCGTTTCTGCGGCAGACGACCGTCGCATCGATGGATGCGCCCGGTCCGCTCGAAACCGTTGCGAAGCGCGCGTACTATAACGTGACGCCCGTCGACCCGCACGACTCCGCCCGCGTGCGAGAGCAGTACCTCGAAGCATTCAACGATTTCGAGCGCCCGATCATCTCCGCGCACGAAGTCTATCCCGGCCACTTCACCAATTTCGTCGTCGACAAACATCTGCCGTTGACGCTGACGGAGAAGCTGCTCTCCTCGACGTCATTCGTCGAAGGCTGGGCGCACTATTGCGAGCAGATGATGGTCGATGAAGGATACGGCGGCGGCGATCCGCGCACGCGCATCGCGCAACTCAAGGAAGCGATCTTGCGCAACGCGCGTTACGTCGTCGGCGTGAAACTGCACACGCAGGGCATGACGGTTCCGCAAGCGATCGCGTTCTTCGAGCGCGAGGCGTTTCTCGATCCCGCCGAAGCGCGCATCGAGGCCCGTCGCGGGACGCAAGATGCGACCTACGGCTATTACACGCTCGGCAAAATTGAGATCCTCAAACTCCGCGACGACTACCGCAAGAAGCTCGGCGCGGCGTTCACGCTCCGCAAGTTCCACGATGCGTTGCTCTCGTACGGCAACGGCCCCGTACCGTTGCTCCGACCGATCCTCCTCGGCACGGACGACGATGGGAAAGTCCTGCCGTAGCGCCGCTTGCGGTTACGAGCCGCAGGCGACGATCGCTTCGATCACGCGCTTGGTTTCCTCGGGATCGCGGACTTGGATGCAGTCCGCGCCGGTCGAACGCACCGGGTAATCGTTGCCGCCTTCGAACAACGCGTCGCCGATGTAGAGCATCGCGGCAATCGGGATCGTGAGGATGTCGCGGAGCTTGTGCATCCCATACGCCTTGTCGATGCCGGGCAGCGTGACGTCGATCGAGGTCGCGCCGCCGAGGCGTACGGAAAACCCGGGAAGCGTCGTCGCGAGAAGGGCCTGAATCTTTTTCCGTTTCGCGAAATCCGGATCCCAAGTTTTCTTCGGCTCGAGCGGCGCTTGTTGCCCGAGTGCGGAGTAGGTGATCTGGCTCCCGCGATCTTCGATCATGGCGCCCCACGTCTGCTCGGCTTTAAAGCCGGATGCCGTGACGGCGGCATCGAGCGCATCGACGATCGTGCGCTTCTGCTCGGGCGTGAAATCTTCCGAGTAGAGTTTCGTCCACGCACCGTCGTAGCGAAAGAACTTCGTGCCACAGGTCGGGAGCAGGACGAGTCGCGCGAGGTGCTCGGCCGACGGCAAGCGCGAGAGCACTTGCGCTTCGAATTGCGGCATGTCTGCGCCGGAAATGATCGCCACTTGCGCGACGTCGAGCAGCCGCGCGAGCAGATGCGCCATCTCGTCGTCGAGTAGCGCCTTGCTTTCGGCGAGCGTGTTATCGAGATCGAACACGATGAGCTTTTTCATACGCATCGTTCTTGCCCACCCAACGCCGTTACCCCGCACGCAACCGCGCGACCCGGGCGCCGGGTCTGGGTGGTTACCATGCAACATACGAGCGAACGCGCGATCCTTGCCGGCGGCTGTTTCTGGGGCGTCCAGGAATTGCTGCGCACGTACCCTGGCGTCATCGCGACGCGCGTCGGCTACTCCGGCGGCGATGTGAAGAACGCAACCTACCGCAACCACGGCTCGCATGCAGAGGCCGTCGAGGTGCTCTTCGATCCGGCGAAGATCTCGTATCGCGACATCCTTGCATTCTTCTTTCAAATCCACGACCCGTCGACGCCGAATCGACAGGGCAACGATCGTGGGCCGAGCTACCGCTCCGCAATTTACTACATGAACGAAGAGCAGAAACGCGTTGCGCTCGAGACGATCGCCGATGTCGATGCTTCGGGACTTTGGCCCGGAAAAGCCGTGACGGAAGTTGCCGCCGCCGGCGACTTCTGGGAAGCCGAACCCGAGCATCAGGACTACTTGCAGCGCATTCCCAACGGATACACGTGCCACTTCGTGCGTCCGAAGTGGAAGCTTCCGCAGCGCGCTCGCGCATAACGACGCAACGTCGAGGCCTCGCGATTTTGCGGGGCCTCCTGTGTTTGTGGTGCGGAATGGGCGCACCGTGCCGGCTCGAATAGGTATCGCGGCATGAAGAGCATCGAAAGCCATGGCGAGACGATCGCGCCGAATCGTACGGATGCGGACGCGGGCGAGACGCAAGAGTGGCTCGACGCGCTCACCCAGAGCGTGCGCGCGATGGGGCCGGCACGCGGTGCGTTCTTGCTCGATCGCCTCCGCGAGCACGCGCAAACGCTCGGCGTCGACGCGCGCCCCTCGTTCTTCACGGCGTATCGAAATACGATTTCGCCCGAACGCCAGGGTTCGTATCCGGGCGATCTTGCGATCGAAGAACGGCTGACGTCGTTCATCCGCTGGAACGCGCTCGCGATGGTCGTGCGCGGCAACGAGGCGTACGGCGAACTCGGCGGCCATCTCGCAAGCTACGCATCCGCAGCCGAAATCTTCGAAGTCGGCTTCAACCACTTCTTTCGCGCCGCGAACGCGTTGTCGGCTGGCGACCTCGTATTCTTCCAGCCGCATTCGGCACCGGGCGTTTACGCACGCGCGTATCTCGAAGGCCGTTTAAGCGACGACGCGCTTTCGCGGTTCCGTCGCGAAGTCGCGGGTGGCGGGCTTTCTTCGTATCCGCATCCGTGGTTGATGCCGGATTTCTGGCAATTTCCGACGGGCTCGATGGGCCTCGGTCCGATCACCTCGATCTACCAAGCGCGCTTCATGCGCTATCTTGCAAATCGCGGTATCCAGGCCCCCGGCGATCGGCGCGTGTGGGGTATTTTCGGCGATGGTGAAATGGACGAGCCCGAATCGATCGCCGGGCTTTCGCTCGCCGCGCGCGAAAGGCTCGACAACCTGACGTGGATCGTCAACTGCAATTTGCAGCGGCTCGATGGCCCCGTGCGCGGCAACGGCCGGATCGTCGAAGAACTCGAAGCGCTCTTTTCGGGCGCGGGATGGAACGTCATCAAGGTGCTCTGGGGATCGGAATGGGATCCGCTGTTTGCACGCGATCGTACGGGCGCGTTGCTACGCCATCTCGCGGCGACGGTCGACGGCCAATTTCAAACGCTCGGTGCGAACGACGGCGCCTTCAACCGCACGCATTTCTTCGATGGCGATCCCGAAGTCCGCGCGCTCGTTGCGGAGATGTCCGAAGCGGAAATCGACGGGTTACGGCGTGGCGGGCACGACTTCCGCAAGCTCTTCGCCGCGATGGATGCCGCACGACGCCATCCCGGGCGACCGACCGTGATTCTCGCAAAGACGAAGAAGGGCTACGGGCTCGCCGCTGCCGAGTCGAAGATGACGGCGCACCAGCAGAAGAAACTCGATATCGATGCGCTGCGCGTGATGCGCGATCGCTTCGCGCTGCCGCTCTCCGACGACGACCTCGCGGCGATGCGCTTTATCCGTCCGGCCGAGGACTCGCCCGAGATGCGCTATCTGCACGAACGGCGCGCCGCGCTCGGTGGCTATTTGCCGGTTCGGCGAACGAGCACGCGCCGTTTCACGATTCCGCCGATCGACGCCACCGCCGCCTTCGCGATCGAATCCGACGGGCGCGAGATGTCGACGACGATGGCTGCGGTGCGGATCGTCAACGCGTTCGTCCGCGACCGCGACCTCGGGCCGCGCGTGGTGCCGATCGTAGCGGACGAAGCGCGCACGTTCGGCATGGATAGCATGTTCCGGCAGATCGGTATTTACGCGCCCGCGGGGCAGCTCTACGAACCGCAAGATGCGGCGTCGATGAGCTTCTACCGCGAAGCCGCCGACGGGCAGTTTCTCGAAGAAGGCATCAGCGAAGCGGGCGCGCTTTCGTCGTGGATCGCCGCCGCGACGTCGTACAGCGCGCACGACGAACCGATGTTCCCGATCTTCATCTTCTATTCGATGTTCGGCTTCCAACGTGTCGGCGATTTGATCTGGGCCGCGGCGGACCAACGTTCGCGCGGGTTTCTCATCGGCGCGACGGCGGGCCGGACGACGCTGAGCGGCGAGGGCTTACAGCACCAGGACGGCACGAGTCACGCGATCGCGGCGACGGTTCCGAATTGCCGCGCGTACGATCCCGCGTTCGCCTACGAAGTCGCGGTCATTCTCGATTACGGCGCGCGGCGGATGATGACCGAAGCGCACGACGAGTTCTACTACGTCACCGTGATGAACGAAAAGTATGCGCAGCCCGCGATGCCGGCGGACTGCTACGACGATATCGTGCGCGGGATGCATCGCGTTCGTGACGTGCCGGAAACGGCGGACGGCGCACCGCGCGTACGGCTTCTCGGTTCGGGTGCGATCTTGCTCGAAGTGCTGGCCGCGGCGGACGCGCTGCACGTGGAATTCGGGATCGCGTGCGAGGTGTGGAGTGTGACGAGTTTTGCGGAGCTCGCACGGGATGCGCGAACGGTCGAACGCTGGAACACGCTGCATCCCGCAGAGCCCGCGCGCACGAGCCATCTGGACCGTTGCCTGCCGGGCGATACGCTTACGATCGCCGCGACGGATTACGTGCAGGGCTATCCGGCGCTGATCGCCGCGTTTGTCCCATCTGAGTACGTTACGCTCGGCACGGACGGATTCGGAAGAAGCGATACGCGCGCGGATTTGCGCCGGTTTTTCGGTGTGGATCGAACGACAATCGTCGCGACGACGCTCCATCGCCTCACACGACGCGGCACGATCGATGCCGCCGTCGCAGCGGCATATGTAACTCGCAATGGATTCGATGTCACGAGCGAACCCGCGTGGGAGTGCTAGAGGTTTTCACGGCTCGCGGATGGCGTTGCGCGGTGCGAGGTCGGCGAGGAAGCGATGTGTCGAAGTCGATGCAACGATATCGCGAAACGCGATCGCCACGCGTCCTCGCCGATACCGATCGACCCGCACGCTCTCTTGCGTTTCTTCGGTCGCCACGTAAAGCGCATTGCCTTCGCGGCGAAACGTAATCGTCCATAAAAGCCCGTCCCATGGGCGCGAGCGGAAGTTACCGCGCGTGGTCGCCTGCAATGGAGCCCCATCGCTCGCAACCCAGAGTTCGCGGATTCGCAGGCGTTCGGGCGATCGCGTCGGTTGCAATCGTAAGTGGGTGCACGATTCACCGGCAACGTTGTCTTCACCGAGATCGGTAACGTCGTAGTCGGGAACGCCGGCTTCCTTACGCCCGATGTTGGCCGAGGCCGAAAGCGTACGTCGGTGCGAGGAGCGGGACGCCGACGAGATCTGGCTCGGCGCCGGGCCGATTGATTTGGATAGCCGTGCCGGTCGATCCGGTCGATGTCGAAGCAGAGAAACCCACGACGAGATCGACCCCGGTGGCACCGCGCGGATGGGCGCGTTCCTCGTCGCTGATCGCACGCGGGTACACCGTGCTTGCTATGCCGTCGAACGTGCTATCGTAGGTGCGCCTGCGCGTGCTCCCGTCGGCGAGCAAAAGGCTGACGACGACATGGTAGGTGACGATTGCGGGAAACGACCGCGAAGCGATGTAGGCTCGTGCGGTTGCAAGGCGTGCGGTAGCGACATGATGCAGCGTTTCTTCCGTCTTGCCATCGCATGTACGGCGTTCGCATTCGCGTGCGAGCTCCCGGCGGGACGATCGAGAAGCCATCGGTTCTCGGCACGTTTTCGGTGCTCGTCGTTTGGAAAGGAAAGGCAGCGAGCCCGCGGTCGTTCACACCAAGCATCAACGTCATCCCCGTGCGCGATCGCGGCGTGGACGATGAGATCGCAGTGACCAAACGACAATTCGCAGCGCTCAAAATCACGAGTTCGGATCTCCCACGTACGTGCGCGGCCGGAGCGGGGCACGAGCTTGAATACGATGCGATCGTCTTCAACCAAACGCTGCGCTTCATCGTCGAAATCTTTCCCGACGGAAAGGCCGGAACGTTCGTTGCGACGTACACGCGCGGGCCCGACGAAGCGCCCGACGCGGCGGCCGTCGCAGCGTAAGCCGTTCGCGGATCGCGCGGGAGTTCGCCCGATGCCGAGAATCGCTCGACATCCCGAGCGTGCAAATCGCCGCGCGACCGTACGACGCGTCGACTATTTGACGTAGATCGTTAAGAGCCGGATTCGGATATCTGCGCCCTCATAAAAGCCGTTCGTGCCGAACGCAGGGCGATCGCTGACGGGTTTTGCGGGCTGTGGGTCGGACGTGTATTGGAGTACGAGCGACGGTTCGGGAAACGACCGAAGCGCCTGACCGAGCACGAGGAAATTTCCGTTTGGAAGGTCGCTAAATTTTTCTTTGTGCGATTCGTCCTCGGGGAGATTGACCGTATAGCCGAACCGGACGAGTTGCGCTTGCGCGTTGATTTGATATTGGAGGCCGAGCGTTCTCGCCGCCTGGAGAATCTTGAGGCCGGACATCGTCGGTTGGCCGGTCGGTCCCTTCCCGTCTGCCACGAAGGGAATCGGCTTGCGGAAATAGATCCCGACGACATAAAGATTGACAAAACTCATAATGAAAGCCTTATTTGGCTCTAGTGCTGGTGAGTCGCGTCGCCAAACGGCGGCGTGCGTCTGGTGCAGTTATCGCTCCATATGCTCGATACCCGCTATTTTTTTAGTACAATTAAACGTTCAGTTTGGTTCGTTGTTTCGGTCGACTTCCTACGCCGCTCCGGGATTTGTAAGATATCGCACGTGCATCGTTCGTACACGCGACCGCCGTTGAAACGCTCTGGGGGTCGGTGTTGACCGAAATCGCACCACACCGGCCCGTCTGCATGAGAGCGCTCCCGATCGCGTCGAGCGCGGCGAGCGTTCGCGGCGCGGGGTGGCCGAACGTGTTATGACGGCCGACGCTGATCAGCGCGATCTTCGGCCGAACCGCAGCGAGAAACGCATCGGATGAGGCGTAGGCCGAGCCGTGGTGGCCGACTTTGAGCACGTCGGCGTGCAGATCGATGCCAGCAGCAAGAAGCCGTGCCTCGCTCTGCGTACCCGCGTCGCCCATGAAGAGCATGCGGAACGTTCCGTATTCCAGCATCACGACGATCGAGTTTTCGTTGACGTCGTTTTTTCCATCGCGAAAATAGGGCTGGCACGGAGCGAGAAAACGGAGCGTTACTCCGTCGTCGGTGTGCCAGCTATCGCCACATTGCGGCGTGCGAATCGCAATCGCGTGTTCGCGAGCGTAGGTCATCCCGCGGACGAAAGCATGCCCGGCATAGGATTGCCCGCTATCGGCGATCCAGTCCGCACCGATCGTACGCAATATGGGAAACAAGCCTCCCGCGTGGTCGCCGTGCGGATGCGAGAGGATGATGCCGTCGAGGTGCGTTACGCCGAGTCGCACGATCGCGGGTACGACGATGCGTTCCCCGACGGCTTCCGCGGGCGAGCCGCCGTCCTCCGTTCGACCGCGTTCGAGTGCCCCTCCGGTGTCGATCGCGAACGCGTGGCCGCGTGGTGTTTGCACGAGGATCGCGTCGCCTTGCCCGACGTCGAGCATCGTGACGACGAGGCTTTTGTCGCGATGCAACGCGCCAGCAACGATGCCGAGCGAAGCGCAGACGAGCGCGGCGATCGCGATCGTCGCTCTGCCGCGATGGAGCGCGTACGCAGAGCCGAGGGCGACGGCGTCGTACGCCACGATCGCGGCGAGATGCGGTGGCGGCAGCGCGACGTGCGCGTGTGGTAGGGCGGCGATCGCCACAACGACATCCGCGATGCCGGTGCCGACGAACGTGGTGACGTCGGCGCAAGCGCGCGAAAGCTCGGGAATCGGGAGCGTGAGCAGCGTTGCAAATCCGAGAATCATCGTGAGCGCCGTCGCGGGTACGACGACGACGTTCGCGAGCGGCGCGTACGGTGCGAAGGCGAGGAACGTCGCAGCCGTGAGCGGCCACACGCCGATCTGCGTCGCGAACGTCAGTGCGAGCGCTTCGGATGCGAATGCCGGGATGCGCGCGCGCTCGCATGCTTTCGCGATCGGTGAAGCAAAGAGCAAGATCGCGCCGACGCATGAAAACGAGAGCGCGAACGACACGCCACCGACCGCAGCGGGCCACGCGAGCGCGATCGCGAGCATCGCCGCACAATACGTGTTCCACGAAAATGCCCGGCGTCCGGCGACGTACGCGACGAGCCCGATCGTCACCATAACCGCCGCGCGCAGCGAGGGGAGATGCGCGCCGCTCGCAACCGCGTAGAGCCACACGATCGCGATCGTTGCAACACCGATCGTCGCGCGGTTCGCGCCGAGGCGCATGAGGCACCAGCCCACTACGCCTGCAACGACTCCAAGGTGCAGCCCCGCCGTTACCAAGACGTGCACGGTACCGGTGTCTTGAAAGGCTTGCGTCACGTCGGGCGGTAAACCGCCACGCTCGCCCCAAAGCGCGCCCGCGACGATCGCCGCCGGAATCGGTGGCATTACGGCATGCACGATGCCACTTGCATAGGCGCGAGCGCGCGGGAACCACGCGCGTGCGTCGAGCGGAGCGCACGGTGCCGCGCGTATCGAGTGCGCATGCCGTACGATCGCGCCGATGCCGCGCTCCGCTTCGATCGCGCGTACCGATGGTTCGCCTGGGTTACGCGCTTCGTCGAACGGTTCCAGATGCGCGCGTACCACGACGCACGAGCCACTCGGGATTACGCCACGCGCCGCGACGCGAACTGCCATGCCGCGCTCCGGAACGAGCGTGAACGTCGTTTGCGATGTCGCGATGCCCGTCTTTCGTGCATCGGTTGCGACACCCGCGATCGTTACCGCGTGCGTCGCTTCGGTCAGCGGAATCGGATGGCCGTACAGCGCGGATGTGGCGATGCCCGCGGCAGCGGCGATGACGATCGCAAAGCGGCGCTGCTGTATGACGAAAAGCAACGCCGCGATGACAAACGTTAGTGCTGCCGCGACGCACCCGCCGCGTTCGGCGAGGATGCCGATCAGGGCGGCGATCGTCGCGGGAAGTACGGGCGGAAATCGCATCGTCGAACTATCGCGACACGCGTCGCCAACGACTACTTGGCGTGAAGAATAAGTAACGAATGATGTCCGCACCGGCACAACGACGCTTGAAACGCACGCGCGTACGCGTCGTCGGTATTTCGGGCTCGTGCCGACGCGGAACCGAGGTCGCCGCAAGCGGCGTCGTTGTAGCGATTCGATCCGTTGCAAGAGTCGATTGCGCGTGGATCGTGACCGGAGATCGTCGATGGATGTCCCTTCCCGGCTCTCGCGTAGCCGACCGATCCAGATCGCGCGGCAACTGCTCCTCGAGGAGCGGTATGGCGAGATGTTCGAAGTGCTCGATGGCTTGGCAGGCGCGACGGAAACCGAAATGGCTAGCGCCGTTTTGCGCGCCCGTGCGATGATCTTGCTCGATCGCCCCGCCGATGCGCATGCGTTGCTCGAAGCATGCGACGATCGCTCGGGCGCAGACGAAGGCGCGGAAGTGCTTATGCTCAAGGGGGCCGCGTTGCATCGCCTCGGGCGCAAGAGCGAAGCGTGGGGCGCACTGCACCGCGCTCGTTCCATCGGCGCGCGAGCACAACGAGAAATTGCCGCCGAAGCTTCGTTTCATATCGCCCAAGCATTTTGGCGCGAGGAACGGCTCGAAGACGCGGAACGCGCGCTCGAAGAGGCGCTCGCCGCGCACGTCGAACTCGTGCACGCGGATGCGCTCGCGCTGCGCGGCACGATCGCGATGCAACGCGAACGACATGCGGAAGCGGTCGGCTTTTTCCACGAAGCGATGCGCGAGCGCAACGCGCGTGACCGCAACGATGACGCGATGCGCGCGAACCTCGTGCAGGCGCTTTGCGCGATCGCTTACGACACGGGCGATGCCGAATTGGCGCTGTCGATGCGCGTGGAAATCGCGGCGTTGCCTCCTGCGGCGAGTGCACCGGCGCGCGTGCATCTCGGGCTTGCGGCGCTCGGTCGCGGCGCGTTCGAACGTGCGTGGGACGACCTGACCGCCGCGAGCCGTTCGCCGCGAAGTATCGATGTCGTGCGCGCAGCTCTTGGGCTTGCGTCGCTCGCGGCGATCCGATCGGATCGGTTCTCGCAAACGCGGCATTTCGCGCTCGCGTGCGAGGTCTCGGCCGGGATCGCCTATACCGGTGTACCACTTGCGGAGCGCATGGTATTGCTCGAGCTCGCAACGATGGCGGCGCGTATTGGCGATATGGAGCGCGCGGTTGCGGCGCTTGCGCTCTTCGAACGTCTCGACGAACGCGAGCGTCCGACATGGCTCGATCGGCGCATCGATGCGATGCGGTGGCACGCGATGGGGCTCATCGCCGCGTGCGATGGGCGGCGCGACGAAGCGATCGTCCTGCTCGAGCAGTCGTCGGTGGGGTGGTACGCGATCGGCTGCATGCATCGCGGCGATCTCGTCGCGGGCGAGCGATCGCGGATCGCGGATCGCGTCGCGCCGGCAAAACTGACGCAGGCGGAACGGCGCGTGATGATCGCGATCTGCAAGGGCATGCGCGCTCGCGAAATCGCCGATGCTTTCGGAAAAAGCGAAAACACGATCAAGAACCAAACGCGCCGCCTCTTCGCACGCATGGGCGTTCGCAATCGCGCCGAACTCGTCGCAAAAGCGGTGGCACTCGAACTCGTCGACGCGGCGCAGTAGGCGGCTCGCACGCCGTTCCGAGGCACCCCCATATGCCTCGGCGAATATCGGGCGCGTGCGAATCTTGGTAACCGGCGGGGCCGGCTTCATTGGCTCCCATATCACCGACGCGTTCATGGCCGCGGGCCACGATGTCATCGTTCTCGACAGCCTGTGGCAGCACGGCGGCGGACGGCGCGAAAACGTGCCGGATCGGGCGAGCTTCGTGCATATGGATATCCGCGACGAATCCGTGCACCGCATTTTTTCGGAAGTGAAGCCGGAAGTCGTCTGCCATCACGCCGCACAGCACAGCGTGGCGATCGGTAGCCGCGATCCGCAATACGACGCGCAAGTGAACGTTTTGGGCCTCCTCAACGTGCTCGAAGCGGCCGTGAAAGCGGGCACCCGGAAGGTCATCTTCGCTTCGAGCGGGGCGACGTTCGGGAACCCGGAACGCCTGCCGATCGACGAGACGACGCCGCAGCATCCGGCATCGCCATACGGCATTACGAAGATGGTTGCCGAGCACTATCTCCGGTTCTTCAAAGCCGAGCACAAGCTCGACTTCACGGCGCTACGCTACGGAAACGTGTACGGCCCGCGACAAGATCCGGCAGGCGAAGCGGGCGTCATCGCGATCTTCATCGGCAAGTTCCTTGCAAAACAGGGAATCCGCATCGATTGGGACGGCGATCAGACGCGCGACTACGTGTACGTCGGCGATATCGCGCAAGCGAACGTTGCGGCGCTGGAGCGCGGCGGCGGCGAGTGCTACGTCATCGGCACGGGCGTACGGACGAGCGTGAACGATGTGTACCGCGCGCTCGCCGAAGTCACGGGCTTCGAAGCGCCGATCGAGTACGCGCCGAAGCGCTCGGGCGATGTGCGCGATGCGCAGTTCAACCCGATCCGCGCGAATACCGAACTCGGCTGGAAAGCGAGCGTTCCGCTCGTCGAAGGTATGCGGCGTACGGTCGAGTATTTTCGCGAACGCGAAAAGCAGCCCGCCTAAGCGTTCGCGCGGCGCACGATCGCGGCGAGTAACGTTGCCGCTTCGCGCACGTCGATCGCGAGCGTATTCGCGCCGACGGTAATCTCGGCCATCTGCACGGCGGGATTCGCCGTCGGGTGCACGCGGTTGAGCAGCCGTAGGTCGTACTCTTCCGCAATCGCTTGTGCGGCAGCGTTCAGCGCCTCGATGGTGCCGCGAAGATGCACGACGAAGGCGTTACACGTCGGTTGCGCGGGCGCCACATCGACGCCGTCGATCGCCGTGAATGCCGTAGCGAGCGCGCAGGCGCGATCGTGGAACGCTTGCATATGCGGCAGCGCCGTCCGGAAACCGTCGCGTGCGGCGAGGACCATCGGAAACATCCGATACACGATCGCACCGGCTCGCACGATCCACGTGCGCGCGGCCGCGATGTCCTCTGCGGAACCGGCGAGCGCGGCACCCGCGGGCGCGCCGAGGCCCTTATAGAGCGAGACATACACCGTGTCGAAGAGCGCGGCGATCTCGGCGTGCGAGCGTTTGTAGAACGGCTGCACTTCCCACAACCGCGCGCCATCGAGGTGCACGGCCGCGCCCATCGCGCGCGCTTGCGCGGTGATGGCGACGAGCTCGTCCCACGACGGCGCGGCATAGGCGACGCGGCGTAGCGGTAGCTCGACGACGATCGCCGCGAGCGGCTCGCGCACGCTGGCGAGGTCGCCCGCCGAATACACGCGCACGAGCGAGCCCGTGCGCGCGACGGCAAGTCCATACAGCGCGCCGATTGCGTCGTCTTCGTCTTCGCAGATGTGGCTGCGCGGATGTGCGGCGACGACGCGGCTCCCGCGGCGATCAGCGTGCGCGCGTAACATCGAGAGCTGCGCGGCTTTGCCGCTGAGCGAAAAGATCGCGCGCTCTTTGCCGAGGAGCGTTGCGATGTCGCCCTCAAGTGCTTGGATCGCCTCGCCCATACCGTAGGTATCGAACGTATCGTTACCAGCGTCATTCGCGACCGTTGCGAGATGCGCGAGCACGCTTTGCGGCGATCCCCCGCGTGCCGTGCCGCCGCCGTCGGCCGAAAAATGGCGCATCAGGCGACGACGAGATTCAGGAGTTTGTCTGCGATGTAGATTTCCTTACGGATCGGCTTCTCGCCGATGTGATTCGTGACGTTCGGATCGGCGAGTGCGAGCGCGAGGATTTCCGCTTGCGGTGTGCCCGGTTGCGTCGTCACGCGGCCGCGCACTTTGCCGTTGATCTGCACGACCACGGTAATCTGCGCCACGGCGAGTGCGGCCGGGTCCGCGGGAATCCAGCGGCCGAGATGTACGGATTCCGTGTAGCCGAGACGCGACCAGAGTTCGTCTGCGAGATGCGGTGCGAACGGCGCGAGGAGCACCGGCAACGCGTGCACCGCGTAGAGCAGCGCCGCGCTCGGTTCGCCCGGCTCCGCCGTCGCTTTGCTGAGTGCGTTCACGAGCTCGTCGAGCCGTGCGGTCGTGGTGTTGTAGTGGAAGCGCCGCGTCGCCGTTTCTTCCGCGCCCGAAGCGAGCGCGAGGTGGACGGCGCGCACGAGATCGCGTTCGGCATCCGTCGTACATGGCGGTAACGTGTCGAGCGCAATAATTTTCGCAATCGGAAAATAGGGTTCGCTGATGCGCCACACGCGGTTGACGAAACGCACGCGCCCGACGATGCCTTCATCCGTCCATTCCGCCGAGTCTTCCGGCGGCGCGAGTTTGAGTAAGAAGAGGCGCATCGCATCGATGCCGTACGTCTCGACCGTCTCGTCGATGCCGACGACATTGCCGCGGCTCTTCGACATCTTCTCACCGTTGCGCCACACCATCCCCTGATGGAATAGGCGTTCGAACGGCTCGCCACCGGGGAGATCGAGCATCCCCGCATCCGCGAGCACCATCGTGAAGAAGCGCGCGTAGAGCAGGTGGAGCACCGCGTGTTCGGAGCCGCCGATGTACTGATCGACCGGCATCATCGGCGAGACGCGCGCTCCATCGAACGGAAGCGTTTCGTTGCGTGCGTCGAGATAGCGGATGAAGTACCACGAGGAGTCGACGAACGTGTCCATGGTGTCCGTCTCGCGGCGCGCGGGGCCGCCGCATTTCGGACACGTCGTTTCGTAGAACGCCGCATCGCGCGCGAGCGGCGAGCCCTGGCCCGTGATCGGGAGATTCGGCGGGAGGATGACCGGGAGTTGCGCATCCGGGACCATGACTTCGCCGTCGGTCGGGCAGTACACGATCGGGATCGGCGTGCCCCAGTAGCGTTGGCGCGAGAGCAGCCAATCGCGTAAACGGAAATTGACGACGCCTTCGCCGATGCCGCGCGCGTGCAGCGCATCGGTGATCGCGCGGCGCGCATCCGCCGATGACATGCCGTCGAACGCGCCGCTGTTGACGAGCGTACCGTCGCCGGTGAGCGCTTCGTCGAGCGGTGCGTCGGGTGCGAGATCGCTATCGGTCGGGACGACGACGCGCACGATCGGTAAACCATATTGTTTTGCAAATACGAAATCTCGTTCGTCGTGGCCGGGCACGCCCATGACGGCGCCCGTTCCGTATTCGGCGAGCACGTAGTTCGCGATCCAGATCGGGATACGCGCGCCCGTTAGTGGGTGAAGCGCGAACGCGCCGGTCGGCACGCCCGCTTTCTCCATCAGGCTCGTGCGTTCGAGGTCGGACTTCGAAGAAAGCGATGCGGTGAATGCCGTAACCGCCTCGCGGTGCTCGGGCGTCGTAATCGTCTGCACGAGCGGATGCTCCGCCGCGAGCACGACATACGAAACGCCGAAGACCGTATCGACGCGCGTCGTGAACACGCCCACGGACGCATCGGCGTGACCGTCGACCGCGAACGCGAACGTTGTGCCTTCGCTGCGGCCGATCCAGTTGCGTTGCATCGCGCGCGTCTGTTCGGGCCAGCCGGTGAGCGTATCGAGCCCGGCAAGCAGGCGTTCCGCGTAGTCGGTAATCTTGAAGAACCACTGCGAGAGATTGCGGCGTTCCACCGCGTTGCCGCAGCGCCAGCACACGCCACCCTCGGCCTGTTCGTTTGCGAGCACCGTCTGATCGAACGGGCACCAGTTCACGGGCGCCTCGCGCTTATACGCGAGCCCGCGCTCGTAGAGCCGCAAGAAAATCCACTGGTTCCAACGGTAGTACGCTGGGTCGCACGTTGCGAATTCGCGGTTCCAATCGTAGCCCGTGCCCATGAGCCGGATCTGACGGCGCATGTTCGCGATGTTGGATTCGGTCCACGCGCGCGGGTCGATGTTGCGTTGCATCGCCGCATTTTCCGCAGGAAGGCCGAACGCGTCCCAGCCCATGGGATGGATGACGTTATGACCCTGCATGCGCATCATGCGTGCGACGCTATCGCCGAGCGTGTAGTTCTTCGCGTGCCCGACGTGTAGATCGCCCGATGGGTACGGCAGCATCTCGAGCACGTAGTACTTGGGCCGGGGATCGTCGTCGCGGGCGCGGTAGAGATCCGCCTCTTGCCACGCCGCCTGCCATTTGGCTTCGATTCCGCGATAGTCGTAGGTGCCCGGACGATCCTCGTTCATTTCGCCGTTCGGTTTCGTCCCTTGCCGTGCGATTGCATCGTCGCGATGAAAGCGATGTGAAGATCGTCGTCCTCGCCCTCGCGGCGCTCGCCGTCGTCGGCCTCGTCCTCGTGCGGGCGGTACGCCCCGCGCAACCCGCCTTTATCGCCGATGCGCCGCCGCGCCCGCATCCGTCGTTGGGCCATCGAATGCCGGCGGCGGCAATGCAAACGCCATCGGCGGTCGTCGTTTACGTCGCGGGAGCGGTCGTGCGTCCCGGAGTGTACGCGCTCGCGCACGGGAAGCGTGTGGACGATGCGGTGCGTTCTGCGGGCGGAGCCGCACCCGGCGCCGATCTCATCGCGCTGAACCTCGCCGCACCGCTCGTCGATGGCACGGAGATCGTGGTGCGCAAGCCGGGCGAACCACCCGTTGCGGGCATGGCGCATCGGCGCGGTATATCGCAAAGCGACGTGTCGAGTACGACGGCCGCGACGCACGCGAAGCGCGCCACGGGTCACACCGTAAAACGCAAAGCGCCGCCCGGCGCGCCGATCGATATCAACGTCGCCGAAGCGGCGGAACTTGCTACGTTACCGGGGATCGGGCTCGGCCTTGCCGAGCGGATCGTTGCGTTTCGCGAGGCGAACGGACCGTTTGCGGACCCAAGCGATCTGCTCGATGTATCCGGTATCACGCAACGTCGCCTCGCGACGATCGCGCCTTACATCACCGTGGCGCCGTAGCGGCTGCTACCAACCGCCGCCGCCATCGCCGCCGCCGGAATCACCGCCGAAGCCACCACCGGAGTCGCCGCCTCCGCCGAAATCGCCGAAACTCGCGTTGTTCATGTCGGACTGACCGCTATCGGACTGCCAGCCGGAGCTATCCTGGCCGCCGTTGCCGCCGCTCATGTCGGCATAGTTACCGCCATCGCCGCGCATGCCCTCATCGCGCCGCCCGAAGAGTTCGTTTCCGATGAACGCGCCGCCGAGGCCGCCGAGGAGGCCACTGAAGAAGCCGCCGCCGCCGCCGCCAAAGCCACCGCCGCCGCCGTAGCCCGGGCCGCCGTAGCCGGGTCCGCCGTAGCCCGGGCCACCCTGGCCGTAGCCACCACCGCCATAGTTACGCGGACCGCTCATCGCGCGAATGATCGCGCGGACGATCATGAACCCGACGAAAAGGATGACGAGAAGCCAGATCCAGTTCATGTTGAAACCTCCACCGACATCTTGGTGCGACGTGACCGCTTCGCGATCGACGCGGCGATTGTTGAGCGAGCTCAAATGTTGCTGATAGATGCTACGCGTGGAGTCGACTGCCGAGACGAGGCCGCCGTCGAAGTCGCCGCTCTTGAAATAACCACGCATCGCATTCACGATCGAGGCGGTCGTGCTCGCGGTAAACCAACGCGAACTCGCGCGATCCGGCACGACGCCGATCTTCGGCTTGGCGACGAAGATGAGGATACCGTTGACCTGCTGTGCCGAAAAGACGCGCTCGGCGACGGCTTGCGCCGTCTGCCCGTCGAGCGAAGATTCCGTGTCGATCACGATCTCTTTGCCGGTCTGCGCCTTCAGATCGCCAATCTTGGCATTGACTTGGCTGATGGCGGCGGCCGAAAACAGGTGGGCGTTGTCGACGACGAACCCGTCGCGCGCCGCGGATGCGGGAAGCGCGGCTCCGAGAAAGGCCGTCAGGGCGAGAGCGGCGGTTGCCGCGAGAGTCTTCATACGTGTATTCGTCATCCTCCGTGGCGAGCGTACCCGCGGCGCGCGCGAAAGTTTCCGGTTTAGCGGAAACCGCCGAGGATGACGAGACCGCCGCTCGTCATCACGAAGATCACCAGTAGCACCCAGACGAAGGCTTTCATAACGACTTCGCGGCGCGTACGTTTTTCTTTGGGTTCGTAGGTCGGTTGACGCATCTTCACGAGGTTTTCGCCCGCGCTTCGGCCGAGCCCCACAGGCGTTCGAGATTGTAAAAGGAGCGCATCTCCGGGGTGAAGATGTGCACGATCACGTCCGCAAGATCGATCAAAATCCAGCCGCCGTCGGCGTAACCCTCGGTGCGGTTGATCGTTCCGCCGTTCGCGCGCACGGCTTCGGTGACGGCATCGGCGATCGCTCGCGTTTGGATGTTCGAGCGTCCGGTCGCCACGACGAACGCATCTGCGACGATGGTGCGGCCTTCGAGTGGTAGGACGACGACGTCCTCGGCTTTGCGCTCTTCGGCGGCTGCGCAGACGAGTTCGATGAGATCAGCCAGGGTGAGATCCTCCGGTAGCGAGAGAGAGGGGGGCGAAGTGGTCGAGGGCGGCGAGCGTCTGCGGGGCGATCGCGAGTTTGCGGTGTTCGAGATAGGAGACGCTCGAGCGCAGCACGGCGTGCATCGCGCGGGGCATATCCCGGAATGCGAGCGTTTCGAACGCCGCGCGCTCGGGATACTCGCGGCCCGGTTCGAGCGCGTCCGCGAGGTATACGGCGCAGTCTAGCGGTTCCATGACTTGCGCGGCAACCGTATGTTTGCGTATGGCCGTCAGTATCTCGCGATCGCCGATGCCGAATTCGTCGCGGGCGAGCTCCGCTCCGAGTCGCGCGTGTAAGACGATCGGGTTTGCGGCCTCAAACGCATCGATCGGAATGCGGCGTTCCGCGCACTCCGCAAGGAGACGGTCGGCCGGGTAGAGCCGGGCGAGATCGTGCAGCATGCCGGCGACCCGCGCTTTTCGGGCGTCGAGCCCGTGTGCGTGCGCGAGACGATCGGCGAAACGTGCGACGCGGACGGTATGGGCGAAGCGGTGCTCTTGATTGAGATGCGCGCGGACGCGCGTCGCAAGCGCGACGAACGCCACGCCGCCCGGGGTCACGGGGTGATGCCCCGGTAGAACGTCGATTTCACGCGGCGATCCGCAAATCGCGCGGGATCGTAGGTGCGAGCGTCGAGCGCCTTCACGAGCGCGGCATCTGCGGCGGGATCGCCGCCGGTGAGCAACACCGTCTCTTTGCGGACGATGCCTCGCTCGTCGATATCGACGCGGAGCAGGCCCTTCGGCGATAGCGAAACGATCGGTTTCCCGCGATCTTGCGGCGCGTGCAGCGGAAGCATCAAATCGGCTCGGAGATATCCGAGTAGCGAGATCGTACCGCGGTCGCCGAAAACGGCGCGCTTGAGCACGTCGGTCGTCGGGTCGAACGAGAGTGCGAGTTCGGTGAGCGGCGTAACCATATAGGTCCGCGTATGCGCCGCGAGGTCGGCGTAATCGGCCGATTCGGAGAAGGCGGCATCCGCCTGCGCGGCCGTCAGCACGCCGAACGCGAGGCGCTGGCGCTTTCCCGCGAGTTCGACGGAAACGCTGCCGCCCGTGCCCTGCGGCGCGACGTCAACGGCGCGAACCACCGCTTCGTCGTTCGTGATCGCATCGACGGTCAGGCCGTCCGCGGTCCAGGTGAAATGATGGCCGGTATCGAGCGTCGCGAGCTTTTCGGGCATCCCGCGCGCGGCGATCGCCGTGAGGACGCTCCCACCGACGCCGATCCCGGCGAAATTCGTCAGCTCCGTCGCGGCGCGGACGGCAGGCGGCGGTGTGGCGAGCGCGAGCGCGAGCGCCAAGATGCCGAGCGCGTGCGAGATTCTCATGCGCCTTCGGCCGCGATCTCGGCCGCCAGTTGCGCTTTGAGCACGGCGAGGCGGTTCTGGTAGAGTGCGCCCTTCAAGTTTCCCGCCCACATCACGAGTGCGTTCTCGTTGTTGTCGCTGTAATACCCCCGGCGCGTGGAGACCGTCGTGAAGCCGTATTTCCGGTACAGCTTCTGGGCGATGTCGTTTGACTCGCGCACTTCGAGCGTGATCCACGAGGCGCCGCGGGCGATCGCATCGTCGAGAAGATGGATGAGCATTTCCTCGCCGAGCTTCTTGCCGCGCAGATCCGGGTCCACCGCGATCGTCGTGACGTGCGAATCTTCCAGGATCACCCAAATGCCGCCGTATGCGACGATCCGACCGGCGATCTTGCCGACGTAATAAAACGCGAGCTTGTTGTCGTCGATCTCGTTGACGAATGCGTTCGCGGGCCAGGTCGAAGGGAACGAGCGTCCTTCGATCCGCAGCACGGGGCCGATATCGGCGTGGACCATCGGCGTGATCGTGAGGCGGCCGGGAAAGCCGTAAGTCGGAATCTCGAGGTCGGCCTTCACCGCGCGGTTTTCGGCGCCGTCACCGCAGGGCGCTCGCCGTAATCGGGCACGGGCGCATGGGCGGAGGTAGCGGGCACGGCAGAGCGCGCGCGTTCGGCGATGATGTGGGCGGCGGGTTCGGAACGCGGGGCGATGGAGCGCACGATGCACCCGCGTTCGGCGCACGCGAGAGCGACGTCCTCCGTCGCGGCGATCACGGTAAGCGTCGTCGCCGATTCTCGGGGCCCGCCCGCAGGCGACGCGAGATCCACGATCGCCGCGAGCGGCCCGCTTGCCGTCGCGGTGGTGCCGTCGGCGCGACGGAGGCGGGCGCTGAAAATCCCGGGGCGGCCCACGACGACCGCGAGCACTGGGCCGGGCGCGCTCTTATCGTCGAGCACGTCGTACGAAGAGATGCCGACCAGCGGCAGCGCACGCGCAAACGCGAGCGCTTTCGCATAGGTGAGGGCGATCCGAAGGCCGGTGAAGCCGCCGGGCCCGAGGCCCACGGCGATGCGGTCGACCCCATCGAAGCCGTCGGCGCCAAGCACCTCCGCAACGAGCCCGAGCCCGGCTTCGAGGGCTGAAGCGGGCGGGGCGACGCGGGCGGTAATCGTCGTGCCGTCGTCACGGGCTACGGAAAACGCGCCGAGCGCGCCGTCGAGCGCGAGGATCACCACCGAATGACCGTCACGGTGCGCGGCTCGCTGCCGCCCCCGTGAATCGCGATCGCGACGGTCGGCCGCGCGCGGTCGCCGAGCTTCTCGGGCCACTCGACGAACGCGATCGCATCGGGGCGGAATGCGTCGTCGATCCCGATCTCGTCGAATTCGCGGGGGTCCTTGATCCGGTAGAGGTCCAGGTGTTCGATCGGGGGCTGTCCTTCGTAGGTATGGCGGAACGTGAACGTCGGGCTTGTAACCGCATCGTCCGAGCCGTGGAGTGCGGCGACGACCGCGCGCACGAACGTCGTTTTGCCCGCGCCCATCGCGCCGTGCAACGCGACGAGGTCGCCGGGTACGAGCGTGGCGGCAACGGCGGCCGCATACCGTCGGAAATCCGGGAGGTCGAGCGCGCGCCCCTCGCGTGGCAAGGTCATCGGAAGAAGATACACCCGCACGGGACGCGAACTCTCCCTTCCGTGGGATTACGCGTGAACGACGTGTTCGTCGGCATCATCACGGGCGTGATCGCGGCGGTTCTCGCGGCGATCTTCGAGGGGGCTATCGCAGCCCTCCGTATCTTTACGTTCGGCCATCTGGGCGGGGCCGTCGGCTCGAACCTCATCTGGATCGCGCTCTTCGGCGCGATCGTCGGCGGGCTCGTCGGCTGGGTCTTCGGCGCATTCGTCAAGCCGCGCGAGCGCACGCGTTGAGCGAAGCTCGCGAACTCGCCGCGCGCTACTTCGCCGAAATCGACGACCGCTTCAATATCGAGCGCGATGCGGTGCGCGACCGCGCGGCCCGCGCACGCGACGGCGTCGCGCACGGCGCGTTCGCGTTACGCGACCGACTCGATGCGCTCGCGCCGCAGGCCGATTCGCGACCCGATCCGTTCGCGTACGTCAACCCGCTCGATGCGGCGCCGACGGACGACGCATTTGCCTACGAACCGATCCCGGATACGCCGCTCGCCGAGGCGACCGATATGTACCACTCCACCTACGATGCATCCGACGATGTCAGCGCCGCATTCGATGGCGAAGGTATCCCGGTCTGGCGCGACCCGTAGCGTCCTTCGAAAACGAGAAATAATCCGTGAACGACGATATCCAAAACCGCATTTCCGTTATTAACGTCGAGGACGAGATGCGGGAGAGCTATCTCTCCTATGCGATGTCCGTCATCGCATCGCGCGCGCTTCCCGACGTTCGCGACGGCCTCAAGCCCGTGCAGCGGCGCATCCTCTACGCGATGCGCGAGATGGGTCTCACGCCCGAGAAGCAGCATCGCAAGTGCGCCGGTGTCATTGGTGAAGTGCTCAAGTCGTATCACCCCCACGGCGACTCGTCCGTGTACGACGCGCTCGTGCGGCTCGCGCAAGATTTCACACTGCGCTATCCGCTGGTGGACGGCCACGGCAACTTCGGCTCGATCGACCCCGATCGCGCGGCGGCATACCGATATACGGAAGCCCGACTCGCACGCGCTTCGAACGACGTGCTTGCCGATATCGATAAAGATACCGTCACCTTCGTTCCGAACTTCGATAACCAGGGCGAAGAGCCGACGGTGCTTCCGGGCCGCCTTCCGCAGCTCGTCATCAACGGCACGAGCGGTATCGCGGTCGGCATGGCGACGAACATCCCGCCGCACAATATCGGTGAAGTCTGCGACGGCATCTCGGCGCTGCTCGACGACGAGAACCTTACCGACGAAGCGCTCGCCGAGCTGATCAAGGGCCCCGATTTCCCGACGGGCGGGATCATCATGGGGCACGAGTCGATCAAGACGGCGTATCGCACGGGCCGCGGCTCGATCATCATGCGCGGGCGCGCGGAGATCGTCGAAGAGAAGGGCCGCTACAAGGTTATCATCACCGAGATTCCGTTCCAGGTCTTCCGCTCGCGCATCTTGCTCGCGATCCACGAAGCGGTCGAGGATAAGCGCCTCACCGGCATCACGGGCGCGAACGACGAGTCGAACCGTAAGGGTACGCGCATCGTCGTCGACATCGCGCGCAACGCGACGCCGAACGTCGTGTTGAACAACCTCTACAAGCATACGCCGTTGCAGAGTTCGTTCGGCTTCAACATGCTCGCGCTCGTGCCGGTAAACTTCGTTGCGGTCGATCGGAACGCGACGTCGGAAACGATCCTCGCGAGCCGCCCGGGCATGCTCGAGCCGCAAACGCTCTCGATGCTCGATCTGCTCAAGTATTACGTCGCGCATCGGCGCGAGATCGTCGTGCGGCGCGCGGACTTCGATCGCAAGAAGGCCGCGGAACGCCTGCATATCCTGCACGGGTTCCGCATCGCGCTCGACAACATCGACCGCATCATCGCGCTGATCCGATCGAGCGACACCACGGACGAAGCGCGCCAGAAGATGATGGCCGCTTTCGAACTTTCGGAAATTCAAGCGAACGCCATCGTCGATATGCGCTTGCGCGCGCTGACCGGCCTCGAACGCCGCAAGATCGAAGACGAAATCGCGAAGCTCGAAGCCCTCGTCACCGACTTGCTGGACATCTTGGCGAAGCCGCTCCGTCAGTACGCGATCATCAAAGAAGAAGTCGCCGATCTCAAAGAGCGCCACGGCGATCCGCGCCGTACGGAGATCATCCCGCTCGAAGGCGAATTCAACGTCGAAGATTTCATCGCGGATACGAGCACGGTTATCACGTCGACGGTCGGCGGGTATATCAAGCGCGTGTCGGTCGATACGTTCCGCGCGCAGAATCGTGGCGGCCGTGGCGTCGTCGGCATCGCGAACTTGAAGAAAGAAGACGCGGTCCGCAACTTCTTTATCGCGACCACGCACGAGTACGTGTTGTTCTTCACGAACAAGGGCCGGGCGTTCCGCCTGCGCGCGTACGAGATTCCGGACTCCACGCGCACCGCGCGCGGCACGGCGCTCGTGAACTTGCTCACGCTGCCGCCGGGCGAAGTCGTTACCGCGAACTTCCCCGTGCGTTCGTTTGAGGACGAGGGCGCGTATCTGCTCATGGTCACCAAGCGTGGCGTGATCAAGAAGACGCCACTGAACGAATTTGCGAATATCCGGAAGAACGGCTTGCTCGCCGTCGGGCTCAACGACGACGACGAATTGCTCGCCGTGAATCTCTCGAACGGCGAACGCGACGTGCTGCTCGCGACGCACGACGGTATGGCCGTCCACTTCAGCGAGAAGGACGTACGCTCGATGGGCCGCGGGGCGCGCGGCGTGCGCGCGATCACGCTCGCCGAGGGCGATTCCGTGGTGGCGATGGATGTCGTCGAAGACGAGCGCAAGGAAGTGCTCATCGTGACGTCACGCGCGTATGGCAAGCGTACGCCGATCGACGATTACCGTCATACCGCGCGCGGCGGTAAGGGCGTCAAGGCGTTCGCGAAAGAGAAAGAGATCGGCTTCGTCGTCGATCAGATCATGGTCAAGCCGGAGGACGAGCTCTTGCTCATCACCTCGGCGAACCAGGTCATCCGCATCCGCGTGAGCGACATCCGGCGCGCCGGGCGTTCGACGAAGGGCGTCATGTTGCAACGCCTTCAAGCGGGCGACGAAGTGATCGCGATTGCAAACCTCGGTGCGCAATCGGCGCAAGTCGCGGATATCACCGGTGAAGAGCCGCCCGTCGTCGAGTAGGCGCGCACTGCAAGCCGTCGCGTTCGCGGTGCTCGCATGCATCGCGAACGCGAGCGTCGGTTTCGCGCAGGCGGAGACGCCGTTACCGGGGTTGACGCGACCGCCGTGCGCGCTGCCGAATTCCCCGCCCGAAGTGCTCAAGCGCGATTCGGTCGATATTCCAACGAAGATCACGGAGAGCATCGGGCGCGAAACCGTGCGCGTGACCGTACTGCTCGATGACGCCGGGCGCGTCACGGATGCATTTGCATCGGCCGACGTTCCCGCGCTCGCGCCGATCGGCGTAAAAATGGGGCGCGCGACGCGGTTTACCCCCGCGCGTCATGCATGCTTCACCACGCCGAGCCTCGTCGTGTTTACGGCGAATATCTCGGGCGACGGAGCGCAGCGTTCGCCGCGTCCGGAAGCGACTGCGCCATCGCTCGCGCTTTGCACGGTGCCCGATCATCGTATCGTCGTGACGAATCCGATCGTCGCGAAAGCGCCACCCGGAATCGTCGTCGATGCTACGTCCGCCGACGCGACCGTCGAAGTACAGATTGACCGGTCCGGCTCGCTCTTAGGGGCCGTTTTCGTCAGTGGCGCGAAAGCGGCCGCACGGGCGGTGCTCGATGCGGTTCGGACGGGGTCATTCGAACCGGAGACGCGTCGCTGCATTCCACGCGAGGGAGTCGCCATCGTGCCGGTGTCGTTTCATGCATAAGTTCGGAGCCATCGCGTTCGCTGCGCTGCTTGCGTGCAGCGTGCCAGCCGGTGTGGCCTTTGCGCAGAGCGCGCCGAGCCCGCAGCCGACGGCAACGCCAGCGCCTCCGCCGCCGACTTCCGCGCCCGTGCCATCGCCCGCACCGGTTCCCCCTGCCGTGCCGCCCCCGCCGCCGATTCCGCTCGCTGCGAAGCCGTCGCCATCGGCGAGTGCCTCGGCCAGCCCGTCGGGCAGCGCGTCACCGGCTCCGGCAACATCTGGGGCCGTTGGAGCGGTATGCGCCGAGCCGAATCGTCCTCCGTCGGTGATCGCGGCGAAAGCTCCACGCATTCCCGGAGCCGTACAAGGAAATAAGATTTCGGGTCTGGTGTCGGTTGACGTACAACTCGACGACGCGGGCCGCGTTCTGGACGCTACGGCAACGAGTGGTCCCACCGAACTGCGCGATGCTGCGGTGCAATCCGCGCGCGGGACGACCTACGCGTATGCCGTGGCCAACTGCGTCCCAATTCCAAGCGTGTACGCGTATCGCGTATTCTTCCAGTGACCGAGATGAGGCATCGTGCAATGGCATTCGGCATTCTGTCGCGCGTGCTCGCCGCTACGTTCGCGCTCACCACGCTCACGGCACAAGCGCCGTCGCCAACCGCAGTCCCGCTTGTAGCCGCGACATCGTGTGCGCGGCCAAACGTTCCGGCGCAAACCGTACATATAGAACCGCCCGTGTTTCCACCGTCGATCGATGGCAAACGGCCAACGGGCGAAGTCGAAGTTATCGTTTCACTGGACGAGGCGAACAATATCGTCTCCGCGCATGCACGAAACGGGCCCGAAGCGCTACGCACGGTAGCCGAGGAGACGGCGCGTAAGAGCAAGTTCACGACCGAAATCATCGCGTGCAAACCGGTGGCGAAATCGTTCATCTTCGTCGTCCGCTACGACGATACGGCGCCCTGTGAGAATCGTGATATTCCCGCAAGAACCGCGCGTGCGTATCCTCCGGAAACCCCGAAATACGCACGCGATCACGGCATTACCGGAATCGTGCACGTCGCGATCGATCTGGACGAGAGCGGCCAGATCGTGAAAGCCGAGGCGACCGACGGTCCCGAGATCCTTCGCCAGGCCGCACTTTCCTCGGTGAGAAAAAGCGTCTTCGCGCCACACACCGTCAATTGCGTCGGGCAGGCGAGCCGTTACGAGTACGTCGTTAGCTTTGAGGCACGCTGAATCCGACACTACGTCGCGTTCACCGTCGTGCTACTTCTCCGAATACGTAACTTCCGCGCGTTTCGGCCGATGCTGCGGCAGTGTGGAACGGCATGACGATCAGGGCGTGTATGGGTATCGTGTGTTCTTCCAATGACGGAAATGAGGCATCGTGCAATGGCAATTCGCATGCTTTCGCGTCTGCTCGCCGGGGCGTTCGCATTTACCACCCTCACGGCACAAGCGCCGTCGCCAACGGCGGTCGCGATCGCAACCGAGACGTCGTGCGCGCAGCCAAACGTCCCCCCGCGAACCATCCAAGCGGCCGCGCCCGTGTTACCGCCATCGATCGATGACAAGCGGCCGAAGGGTGACGTCGAGGTCGTCGTTTCGCTCGATGAAGGGAGCAACGTTACTTCCGTGCGCGCGCGGAGTGGGCCGGAAGCGCTGCGCACGGTTGCGGAAGAGACGGCGCGCAAGAGCACCTTCGCAACCGAAATCATCGCGTGTCAGCCGGTAGCGAAGTCGTTCGTCTTCGTCGTCCGGTACGAAGATACACCGGCGTGCGAAAATCGCGATCTTGCCGGGACTACCGTGAAGCCGTTTCCACCCGACGTGCCACGGTACGTCCGCGATAATGGCATTACCGGAACGGTGCGTATAGCCGTCGATCTCGACGAGAACGGCCACGTCGTCAAAGCGCAGGCGCTCGACGGCCCACAGCCGCTTCGTACGCCTGCAGTCGATTCGGTCTATAAGACCCTGTTCTCGCCGCGTATCGTCAATTGCGTGCCGACAGCGGGCCGGTATCTGTACGTTGTGAGCTTCGAAAAACGCTGAGATCTCGATACGAGGCTAGCGTGTTCACGAGATACCGCTCGTGAGCGATATGCTCGAGGCGCGCGTTTTCCGAGCGTGACGATGGTTTGCGGCCAGATTCGGCTTCGCTATTTCGGTAAATGCAGCGGCTCGACGTAATCGCCGACGGCGACGATGTTCGCGAGCTTCGTGCGATCGAACAACGCCTGCACGTTGGTCCCGTCGATTTCCGTGATCGTGAGATCGATCGCCGCCTTCGCCTGGCCTTTGCCATCGGCGTAGACGCGCAGTATTTGGCCTACCTTAAATGCGCGCGCGTTCTCGACCGCGAGGTACACGAACGGCCCGTCAAGGCGGGCAACGCGTACGAGCGGCGCGATCGGCAATGGTTGCCGCGCGAGTTGCGTACCGAGCGATTTTCACGTCAACTCGCTCGAAGATTCGTTGTCGCCTTCGGACGCCGCCGTCGGCGGATCGCTCATCACATGCACGTTGGTCGACGGATTGCGGGTCCCCGTCACGCAGTTGAGCACTTCGGCATGCGCGAGGCCGAAGTGACGGCCGGGAAATCGCTTCGCCCGTTCGAGATCGACCTCGAGCGCAAACGTCGCATCCACGGCGTAGGTGGCACCGGCCGCGCGACAGGCGTCGAGCGTTATCGGCCCTTGCGCGTTAGCATACTGCGCGGCATCGGCCCACGTGCGCACGGATCGCTCCCACTGCTCCAAGGGCACTTGCGCTTCGGAGCCAGCCGTAACGGTCGCGCGCATGAGCACGACGACTCCGGTGTTCTTCGCGCCGGCGGCGGCGAAGCTCGCGAAATCGGCTCCACCGATTGCGAGCGTCGCAAGCAGGACACGGGTCGCGACACGGTACGGCAGCATGCGGGATGCTTCTCGCCCGAAACTCCCGAATCCGCGCCTGTGTCTCTAGGACCCGGAGGATATGTATCCATGAGTGCCCTGCCTGAAGTCAACCAAGCTACTTTTCAAACCGACGTGCTCGCGTCCCACAAGCCCGTGCTCGTCGACTTCTGGGCGCCGTGGTGCGGCCCGTGTAAGATGCTCGCGCCCGTGGTCGAGAAGATCGCCGGCAAGATGGGCGAGCAAGTCTCGTTCGTGAAACTGAACACGGACGAAGCCCCGAGCATCGCCGGCCAATATCAGGTCTCGGGCATTCCTTGCCTGATCCTCTTCAAGGGCGGCCAGGCCATCGACCGCATCGTCGGATTCGTGCCGGAATCCGCGATCACGTCGATGCTCGCGAAGCATCTCGCCGCCGCCTAACGCCGCGGCCGCGGAGGCGCTGCGGCGCCTTCCCGCGGTGCATCGGCTCCTCGACGAGCCTGCGATACGCGCGTTCGTGCCGATGCTCGGCGACGCTGCGGTGAAGCGCGCCGTCGACGACACGCTCGCTGACGTTCGGCGTAGCGTCCTCGCCGATCCGACGACCGCCCCGACGGCCGATGCGCTACGCGCGTCGGTCCTCGTTGCATTGGCGCGTCGCGAAGCGGCAGGCGTGCTCCCCGTCATCAACGCTACGGGAATCGTCTTGCATACCAATCTCGGGCGCGCGCCGCTTGCCGATGAAGCGCTCGCGGCGATGGCGGCCGTCGGCGGCGGATATGCGAATCTCGAATTCGATTTGGAGCGCGGCGCGCGCGGGTCGCGTTACGAACGCGTTTCCGATTTGATGCGCGAGGTAACCGGCGCGGAAGATTCACTCCTCGTGAATAACTGCGCGGCCGCCATCTTGCTGATTCTCGACACGTACGCGAAGGGTCGCGAAGTGATCGTTTCCCGCAACCAGCTCATCGAAATCGGTGGTGGCTTCCGCTTACCGGACGTGCTCTTGCGCAGTGGCGCGACGCTCGTCGAAGTCGGTGCGACGAACAAAGTCTATCTCGCCGATTTCCGTCGCGGGCTTTCACCGCGCACCGCGTTGCTGATGCGTAGCCACACTTCGAATTACCGCATCGAAGGCTTCACGGCGGATGTTTCCGCGCGCGAACTTGCCGATCTCGGAAAACAGGTCGGCATCCCATCGGTTGAAGATCTCGGCTCGGGGACGCTCGTCGATTTACGCGCGTACGGTTTGCCGTACGAACGCACGGTGCCCGAAGTCGTCGCCGATGGGATCGCGCTGGTCGCGTTCTCGGGAGACAAGCTGCTCGGCGGCCCACAGTGCGGGATCATCGTCGGCACGCGCGTCGCGATCGCGCGGCTGCGCACGAACCCGCTCCTGCGCGCGCTCCGCGTGGATAAAGCCACCATCGCCGCGCTCGCCGCGACGCTCCGCCTGTACGCAACCGGCGCCGTGGCGCGCATTCCGTTCTATCGCATGCTCTCCGTGACGCAAGAAGCGCTACGCGAACGCGCGCAAGCGCTCGCAACGGCGCTAAACGGGCGGTACGAGACGCAGGTCGTCGACGTCGATGGGTACGTCGGTGGTGGTGCGCTCCCGCAAGCGACGATTCCGTCGGTTGCTCTTTCCGTGAAGAAGCCCGGCACCGCGCCGAACGCGCTCGCCGCACGCTTGCGCGACGGGCGGCCCCCGGTGATCGGGCGCGTCGACGGTACGGCGGTGTTGCTCGATCTGCGCACCGTACCGCCCGAGCGCGATGCGGATTTGCTCGCGATGCTCGTCGCGGCGTCGTAATGCACGTCGTTGGAACCGCCGGTCACGTCGATCACGGAAAGTCTTCGCTCGTGCGCGCGCTAACGGGCACCGATCCCGACCGCTGGATCGAAGAGCAACTCCGCGGGATGACGCTCGATCTCGGGTTCGCGCACCTCGCGTATCCGGATGGTGTCGAAGCGGGGATCGTCGACGTGCCGGGCCACGAACGTTTCTTGCACAACATGCTGGCGGGTGCCGCCGGCATGGAACTCGTGTTGCTCGTCGTCGCCGCAAACGAAGGCCCGAAACCGCAAACCGCCGAGCATCTTGCGATCCTCAATTATCTCAACGTGAAACGCACGATCGTCGTGCTTACGAAGAGCGATCTGGTCGATGCGGAAGAGCTCGCGCTCGCGGAAGAACTCGTGCGCGAACAGATCGCGGGTTCCGTCGCCGAAGGCGCGCGCGCGATCGGCGTCTCCACCATAACCGGTGCCGGCATCCCCGAACTCAAGGCCGCGATTCACGAAGCGCTCGTGGCATTACCGCCGCGCGCGCCGAACGCGCCGCCGTATCTGCCGGTCGATCGCGTCTTCGCGATTCCGGGGCACGGCACGGTCGTCACCGGTACGTTGCTCCAGGGAACCATTGCGGTTGGCGATGCGCTCGTGCTGCAACCGAGCGGAAAATCGGTTCGCGTGCGGAGTTTGCAGGTTTTCGGAACGAAGCGCGAGCGCGTCGATGGCGGGATGCGCGTTGCGGCGAACGTTCCCGGGATCGAAGTCGGCGAGATCGCGCGCGGCGAGGTGCTCGCAAGTTCCGAATTTGCGCCATCAGCGAATTTTGCCGTGCGCTTTCGGCCGACGGAAAGCGCGCTCGCGATGCTGCGCCGTCGCGCACCCATTCGCGCATACGTCGGCGCGGCCGAAATTCTCGGCACGCTCGTGTTCGAAACGATTCCCACGTCCACCGATGTCGTCGATGCAACGCTGCACTTACGCCATGCGACCGTCGCGTATCCGGGCGCCGCGTTCGTCGTCCGTCGTCTCTCGCCGAAAGACGTGCTCGGCGGTGGAACGCTCGGCGGTGCGGCCGATGCGGCGGATGACCTCAGCGTCGAAGGCGATGCCGATCGCGCGCGCGTCGCGCGCGTGCTCGGGGAGACGGGGCTTACGGCACTCTCGGCCATGCAGATCGCAACCGCCGCGAATCTTCGCGAGGATGCGGTCGAAGCGACGCTCGCGCTGCTCGTTGCCGACGGGATCGTTCGTCGCATTCCGAAGCCCGTCGCATACGTCGATGGTGCGGCGGCGGATGCGCTGCTCGCGCGCGCCGACGCCTTGCTCGCCGAGCGGCATACCGAAGCGCCGTATGCGCTCGGCCTCACGTCGCTCGCGCTAGCGCGCGCGCTCGCGGTCGCAGAACCGTTGCTGATCCGCATTCTGGCAAGCGCCGTCGACGACGCACGGCTCGCGTATCGTAGCGGGTATTATCAGGCGCTCGGTTTTCAGCCGAAGCTCCCCGCCGCATTGGTCGCGCTCTTCGATCGCCTCGCGCGCATCGACCCCGCGGCACCGTACGTACCGGTGCCGCTCGAAACGATTTTGGACGGCATCAAACCGGCGAAGGCGGAGGGCGCGAACACCGCGTTCGATACGCTGCTCGTCACGGGCGCATTCGTCAAAGTCGGCGATCAAGTGTATCGCGGGACGCAGATCGCAGAGATTCGCGGCAAGCTCGAAGCCGGGTTACGCCGCGATAAAGAGATGACGATGGCGGGTTTCCGCGACATCGTCGGCACGTCGCGGAAATATGCGGTGCCGCTGCTCGAATATTTCGACGCGATCGGCGTTACGGTGCGCACGGGCGATACCCGCCGCCTGCGCGTCACGCCGACGACCTAGCGCATCGCGCACGGGCGCGCGTGGCCTACCGCGCAGGGAGAGCTCGGAAGCTGGTGTATCGCTCGACATGATCGATCCGTCGGTTTTTGGGACCCTCTACGAAACGCTGTGCGCGACCGTCGGCAGGTTCGGCGAGCGCGCTGCGTATGTCGTTCCACCGATGGCGGGGCGGGCTTATCATCCGGGCGGCGTGTCCTACACCTGGGACGATACCGCACGCGAGGTCGCCATCCGTCGCCGATGGTACGAGGCGGCGGGCTACGGGCCCGGCCATCGCATCGCGATCCTTTTCGAACAGCGGCTGGAATTCGTGTTTCATCTCTTCGCGCTGAACGCGCTCGGCGCGAGCGTCGTGCCGCTCAACCCCGAGCACCGAGCAGACGAACTTGGGTACGTCCTCGGGCACTCGGGCGCGACGCTCGCGCTCGGGATCGCGTCACGGCTGGCCGATCTCCACGATGCGGCGCGCGAACTCGCGACACCGCCGGCGATCCGCGCCTTCGACGATCTCACGAGCGATGCACCCGCGCCGCGAACGCGTAAGCGCGACGAGGCGCTCGGCCCCGCAACGGAGACGGGAATTCTGTATACCTCGGGCACGACGGGGCGCCCGAAGGGCTGCGTTCTCACGAACGACTACCTGCATCACTTCGGGCTCTCGCTCGTCAATCGCGGCGGCTTGCTCGCGCTCGGCGAGGGCGTCGATCGGCTCTATAATCCGTTGCCGCTGCATCACGCAAACGCGCTCTCGATCTCGCTCCCAGCGTGCGTCATCACGGGCAACGCGCTTGTGTTTCCGGACCGCTTTCACGCGAGCACGTTTTGGGATGACACGATCGATTGCGGCGTCACGGCCGTGCAATTCCAGGGCGTGATCCCCAACATTCTGATGAAGTTGCCGCCGAGCCCGCGCGATCGCGCACACACGATCCGTTTCGCCTTATGCGCGGGCATCGAGCCGAGCAATCACGCGCCGTTCGAAGAGCGGTTCGGTTTTCCGCTCGTCGAGATGTGGGCGATGAGCGAGACGGGGCGCCTGATCGCCGCGCACGAGGAACCGCGCATGATCGACACGCGCGCGTTCGGTCGTGCCTACCCCGGCTTCGACGCACGCGTCGTGAACGCCGATGGCGCCGACGTTCCCGACGGAACGCCGGGCGAATTTCTCGTGCGCAACAGCGCTGCCGAGCCGCGACGCGGCTTCTGCGCGGGCTACCTCGATAATCCGGAAGCGACCGCGGCCGTGTGGCGCGACGAGTGGTTTCACACGGGCGATATCGTGACGCGCGATGCGAGCGGGATGTTCGCGTTCGTCGAGCGCGCGAGCAACATCATCCGGCGTTCGGGCGAGAACATCGCCGCGGCGGAAGTGGAAGCGCTCTTGATCTCGCACCCGGATGTCCGTCAGGTTTCCGTCATTGCCGTGCCGGATGAACTTCGCGAAGAAGAAGTGATGGCGTGCTTCGTCGCGAGCGATCCGGCGCGTGCGACGCTCGATGTCGCACGCGATTTGGTGACGTGGTGCGTCGCGCGTGCGGCGGCGTTCAAGGCGCCCGGTTGGGTCGTCTTTCTCGAGAGCTTACCGACGACGAGTTCGCAGAAAGTACGCAAGGTTCAGCTCTTCGCGCGCGGGGTCGATCCGCGGACGGACGCGCACGACGTGCGTGCCGAAAAAGGCCGCGCGAAGGTGGCGCGATGATCCCGATCGCGGGCGACGATTCCGCGGCCGCCGCGATCGCGCGCTTCTTACGCGCGCGCGGCGTGCGGCGCGTGTTCGCCCTGTGCGGCGGGCACATCATGCCGATCTGGATGCGGATCGATGCCGAGGGGATCGCGATCGTGGACGTGCGCGACGAGCGCTCCGCCGTGCTGATGGCGCAAGCCCATGCCGAGATGACGGGCGAACTCGGCGTCGCGCTCGTCACCGCAGGCCCGGGCGTTACGAACGCGATGACGGGGATCGCGAACGCGCACGTCGCGCGCACGCCCGTGCTCGTGCTCTCCGGGACGCCACCGCAGCCGCAAGAGAACCGCGGCGCGCTGCAAGATATGGTGCACGTCGATCTCGTCCGCACCCTCACGCGCTACGCGCGTACCGTCCGCGATCCGGCGCTCGTGTTGCAAGAACTCGACGAAGCGGTAGCGCGCGCGTTCGGCGAGGGGGGCGATCCGGGCCCGGTCTATCTCGATTTTCCGACCGATACGCTTCGCGCGGCCGTTCCGGCGCCGATCGCGCTTGCCGAGCGTTTCGTCGCGCGTAAGCCGTCGCGTATTTACCCCGATCCGATCGACGTCGCGATGGCCGTCGACGTGCTCTGGTCGGCGAAACGGCCGCTCGTGATCTCTGGGCGTGGGGCGCGCGATGGTGCTTCAGAACTCGTTGCACTGCTCGATCGCCTCGGAGCCGCGTATCTCGATACGGGCGAGAGTCGCGGGCTCGTACCGGATGCGCACCCGTCCGTCGTTTCGGCGATGCGCGGCGCGGTCATGACGCAAGCGGATGTTGTATTGACGGTCGGGCGACGCCTCGATTTCCAACTCGCCTACGGCTCGCCCGCGGTCTTCGGTGCGGCGCGGTTCGTGCGCATCGCCGATGCGCCGTCGGAGCTGCGCGACAATCGCCGTGGCGATGCGACGCTCTACGCGAGCGCCGGGCCCGCGCTCGCGGCGATCGTCGCTGCGGCTGGCGACCGCGCACCCGCAACCGATCGCTCGTGGGCGCTCGGTTTGCGCGCGAGCCACGAGCAACGCGCGACGGGCTTACTCGCGCAAATGCGCGCCGCGCCCGATGGTGCCGATGGCCGCATGCACCCGAATCGCCTCCTTGCGGCGCTGCGCGACGCGCTACCGGAAGATACCGTCGTCGTCGCCGATGGCGGCGATTTTCTGAGCTTCGCGCGCGTCGGGCTCCCCGCGGCGAAGTATCTCGATCCCGGATCGCTCGGCTGTCTTGGCGTGGGCACGCCGTTCGGGATCGCGGCAAGTCTCGCGTTACCGGATCGCACGGTCGCTGTGGTGACGGGCGATGGCGCCTTCGGCTTCACGGCAATCGAACTGGACTCGGCCGCGCGTCACAAAGCACCGGTCCTTATCGTGATCGCGAACAATGCGGCGTGGCAGATCGAGGTGCGCGACCAGCAAGAGTCCTACGGCCGCGTCGTCGGAACGAGATTGCAAGACATCGATTACGCGGCCGTCGCCCGCGCGTATGGACTTCATGCGGAACGGGTGGAGCGGGCCGAGGATTTGCCCGATGCGATCGCGCGCGCGCTCGCGCATCGCCCCTCCCTGCTCGAGGTCACGGTGACGACCGATGCCGTGTCCTCCGACGGAAAGACCGGCCTCGCGTGGATCCCCGATCTCCAACCGCTTGCAGCGTGGGACGCGGCGGAACGCGCGTGGCGAAACGGTGAACTACCCCGGTCTTCCTAAGGCATACTGCTTGCAGAGCATCATGCTTGCCAAGCATAATGCTTATCGGGCATTATAACGGTGATGATGCCATCTTCGGTACTACTCGGTCGTGCGGCGGAGCTGCAGGCGCTAGAGCAGCACTACGATCGAGCGGGCGGCCAGCTCGCTCTCGTGTACGGGCGCCGACGCATCGGCAAATCGTTCCTACTCGAACATTTCAGCCGTGGGAAGCCATGCGTCTTCTATCAGGCCACGCAGCAAGCGGAAGCGCGCGAACTCGACGCCTTTACGGAGGTAGTCCGGAGCGCGGTCGGTAGTACGTTCTTGCCTTCCGGCTATACGTTCCCCACGTGGGAAAGCGCTTTGGACTTCCTTTCCGAGCACCAAAGCGAGCACCGCCTTCTCGTGATTCTGGACGAATTCACATACCTTTTGCAATCGACGAGCGGGCTCGCGTCGATCGTGCAACGATGGTGGGATAACCGCGGCAAACGTTCGGCGATCATGCTCGTCCTCTGTGGCTCGGTACAAGCGGTCATGCAAGATCTCGACGCGGGAAGCCAGCCGCTGCACCAGCGATTCACCATGAAGCTGCACGTCGGGCCGGTGACCTATCGTGACGCCGCAGCGTTCGTGCCCGCGCTCTCACGCGAGGATCAAGCGCGCGTCTTTGGCATCCTCGGTGGTACGCCGTTGAACTTGCTGCAGTGGAATCCCGCGCAAACGATCCGCGACAATCTCGTTGCGTTGTTCGCCGACCCATCGAGCGTGCTCGTCGATTCTGCGGAACTCGTGCTCGCAAGCGAGGCCGATGGGCAAGCCGCGCTTCGTGTCGCTCAGGCGGTCGCTCTCGGCGCTACGAAATCGAACGAAATCAAGCAGCAAGCACGTGTGACTACCGAGCGCGCCCTGCAGCGTGCGATCGCGATCGGGGCGGTCGAACGGCGCACCCCGATTACGGAACACGCAGAACGGACGAAACGAAGTTTGTATCGGATCGGCGACCCGTACTTTCGCTTCTACTTCCGCTTCATCGCGCTCAACCGCGGAGCGATCGCACGCGGCCTCGGCGAGAACCTCATCGACGATCGGATCATGCCGGCCCTCGAAACGTTCATGGGCCAAGCCTTCGAGGATATTGCCAGCGCCTTCGTGCGAGAACGCATGAAGGCACGTGCCTTACCCGGTGACGATCTTGGAGCGTGGTGGTCCACCGACGGCAAACACGAGATCGATCTCGTCGGCGTTTCGGGTCG
This sequence comes from Armatimonadota bacterium, assembly GCA_037441145.1. GTDB lineage: Bacteria > Vulcanimicrobiota > Vulcanimicrobiia > Vulcanimicrobiales > Vulcanimicrobiaceae > JBBISR01. Next base: position 100,053 of record JBBISR010000006.1, on the reverse strand, counting down.
CCTCCCCGTATTTGCAGCTTCCGTGAAATGGCGTGTGGAAAAACTCGGTGACGGAACGCTGCACGATCTGCAAGATGACATTCGTGCGATGCATGCAGGACACGATCTCCCCAAAATCCTAATCGGTCGCGGCGGTATCCATACCGTGCTCGCGAAACGTCGTGATGTCACGGGCTATTCCATCGACGACCTTTACGCACAATGACGTTTGCACCGTTAAGCATCGGGAATAGCATGGCTCATACGCTTACACGTGCTTGGCGTTTTCGAGGCCGGTACCGATAAAGAAATCGACGTCTATCGCTCGAACGCGAACCTAGCTTTTTTGCCGTTCAAGGCGCGCAAGAGATCGATGAAGTCGGTGTTCGGTTTAATCCCACTCCGCGGTGTTTCCAGCTCGCAAACGAGACCCGAGATCGCCTCAGCGCGCGGCGGGCGAAAGTTGTCGGTCGCGCTCGTTTCAAAAGCGAGAGTTTCGGCGTTTGTCCGCGCGACGCGCACTGTCATCGTGCTGCGGCGTCATTCCGTTCGGCGCTGGTATGCGCCATCCATAACTTGCGTTTCGCCAGCAAAGCGACCTTTTGATGCCGTAGCGCTCACAGTCCGATGACGATTCGAACGCGATCAGCGAGGTTGCGATCATCTTCAAGAGCTCGCTCCTCTTGCAAATCGGGATACCTTAAAAAGACACGATGCTCAAGACACTCAAAGCAAACCGCCAAAATTTTAGGGCGCCATCTTCTGCAACTTCGAGGCAAGCGCTGCATGGAGGGGGCGTTCGATGATCTCGGTAAACTCCGGAGGTAATTTGCAAGCGCGAACGATGTAATCTATACCCAGGATCACGAATCTAACTGCCTGGGAATGACTTGTAGCTAGAGTCACTAAGTAATCGTATGCATTTATACCCGCGAGCGCCTGAAATGCGACTTCGCGAAGTACAAGCGGCGTGTACAGGCATTCAATAGGCGCATCAAGCATTTGCCGCGAAAGCTTTATCAACCGCTCCCATTCGGGTAACGATAGACTTTGAGCATACTCTTTGTCTTTCGATATTCTCTTCACAAGCTCATTCCGATGATCATATGCATCGCGACCCCCATAAAGGCTCATAAGAAGGGCTTTCGACAAAGTTTCCCTAGAGTCGGGATGGAGATAGGCTGAAAAGATCGTTCCGATCTGCCTGCTGAGGGAGAACATGAAAAGGCAACAAAGGTCGGCGACTACTGCTACGTGCTCTTTACGGGAGGGATCGAATTCGCTCGCCAGATCGCGAGTTACATATAGCGCCCTTCTACACGCCTCAGATTCCGACGACATCATCCAGAAACTTGACTTTGAGAAATCTCTAGCGGATCGAAGCTTGGGAAACAATTTTGGCAACTCAAAAAATAAGTCCCATAAATCCATATTATTGATAGCTTAATTTGTTGTTTTGACGCGGCTCTGCCCAAGGGTTGCGTCAGCGTAGATTTGGAACTCGTCTTCTGTGATAAGGGTAACGCCAAGTCTTGCCGCACCGACCCGGTGATCGTTAGGGATATCTGCCTTGCGTAAGATACACATGCCATGCTCAGCATCCATCGTTCCCATGATCCCCTTGAGCCACATGGCTCTTCCTATGGGAGATTCACCTTTTCTAGTCTTGCAATCTATTAAAAGTCGCTGAAATGAATTAAATTGATTAGGGATGAGAGCGTGAACATCGATGTCCGTAATCATAAATGGCTTGTCGCCGGTAACCATCTCCGTCGCAACGTCTAGCTCAAGTTGGGGAAACCATTGCTGATGCAATACGTAGTTGAGGGCCATTTGCTTTTGGTTTCGATCGGAAATCATGCTCTATCCCAACATCAACAAATCAAGTTGTCGCTGCGACTCATCCCCAACGATCACAGCATTTTTTCTGAGTTCCGCAGACGCGATTAGTGACTCGACATATGGCTCGTCTGCGCGGAGTGCATCGCCGACATTTTTATCCACTTCTAACCCACGGTGCTCGTCGCCTTCCAGCAAAGAGACTGCGATATCCATTGCTTCCAAGTTTTCTTCGGTATCTATCAGCTGGAAGTGCGAAAAGCCTCCGTCGCCTTTGATAATTCGCCCTATACCTTTTAGTGCAACGTCCCTATACTGCTCAACGAATTCTGTAGTTGATTTTTTAAGTTTCTTGTTCGAACGTAAGCTTTTTGCCACTGCAAGTGGGGAGCGAATCGCGTAGGCGGCAGGTAAATATTGACCCTGCCTCAAAGCGGCTACAACTGCCATGGCTTTTTCGTAAATGTCGCGTTTCGTTGGAGCCATCGCTGCTCCGTTCGGTGTCGGAGTAAAAAGAAAATAGTTTTGTCCCGCGTGGCTCGTATCAATGCGGGGTGGTTTGACGGCTCCGTCTTCAGCTAATCTCCGGATTAACGAAAGGTCTTCCAAGCCCAGGGGCAGATCTCCGATGCGCTTTTCTTGCTGTACAATTTGTAACGGAATTCCTTGCGATTCACTTAATGCCGTGAGGATGGCTTTGATTTTGTCAGCACCGTTCGAAACAACTAAATCAGCGTACAGGCGTGAATTTTCCGCATAGTATGTCGGACTGAGTAAAATATCCCGCCCTCGAACGCGATGCTTGACTAAATAATTTCCTTGCTCCCCAATATTAACCGCTTCACGAAACAGTGATGGGTCTGCCCCCAAGATGGACTGCAGGCGATCAGCTTTCTCCGGTGAGGTAGCCAACCGATTGAGAATCTCAATCGTCAGTTTTTCGACCTCGTTAAGTTTTCTATTTGTTGATGCGTAATTATTGACATCTTTGTACAGCGTTTCATAATACGGAACGTTTGAAACGACCGTAACAATTGTTTGTCCCGTCGTATTTAGTTTTACAAATTCAAGTTATTCCATAGTTCGAAGAACTTGTTTTACCGCGTTGGAGGGAATGTTTAGTAGCAAGCTGGCTACGCGTTTTAGTCGGTCAAAGTCTATTACATCTAAGCCGCGGATGTGCAACGCCAATCGTACTAGCATTTCGAATTCGGTAATTGAGTCGAATGCGGGCACATCGCTCAACCCAAGTCCAACTTGGACTTCGTGGCATCTAGACGAGAATGATGTTTCAAACATACCTATATAGTTTTCATCTGGCGCCTAATGATCTACAAGCTCCAGCTTAAAGGCTAGGCTGCAAGCTCCTTTGCTTGTCAAAAACTCAATGCCGTAACGCCAAGAGCCCGATCACGCCTTCGAACGCGATCAAAAGGATCACGGTCATTTCCATGAGATCGCTACGGCGGCGTTGCGACTGGTCTTCGAACACGCGATACATTTCGCTGACGCTCGCGAGCTTCGTGTCGATCTGGCGCTGCCAATCGGCGAGCGCGAGCCGGCGCGCGGCGCCGCGATAGAGCCGCGCGTAGTAGGCGTCGCCGATGATCTTGAGCGCGTTCGAGGCGCGGTCGGTGAGTTCGAGCACGTCGACGAGTAAGTACCGAAGTTGATCGGCCGAGCGGACCGCGCGCTTGCGCTCGAACCGCCGCTTCGGGCGCGCCGCGTCGAGCGCGTAGATCTGGTCGAGCTCGGCGTCGAGACGTGCGTCGTAGGTACGAAATTCGACGAGTTGCGTGTTCGCGAACTCGATGATATCTTGCACGGCTTCGGCGCCTTCCGCGCGGTCGTAGACGAGTGCCGCATCCCACTGCACGACGACGAAGTCGTCTTCGAAGTAGGCGAACTGCACGCGAAGCGCTTCGTCTTGTTCGCCGATCGTCAGCCGCCGTTCTTCGCCGAGCATGAGTTGCGCGACGTGCGGGGCCCACGGTCCTGCGAGTTCCTCCGCAAGAACCGGCGTGACGAAGTTCTCGATTTCAAAAACGAAGAAATCTTCGACGAGCGGTGGATGCGGTTCGTCAAGCGCCGGGCCGAGATCGCGGAGCATCCCCGCGAGCACGTGTTTGGCGTGTGCCTCCGTGCGCGGGTCGCGGCGCAACGAACGCGTCAGTTTTGCGAAGCCGTCCCACGTTCCGGAGTACGGGATACTGATCCGGAGCGCGATCACGCCGTAATCGAAGATTTTCGCGCGAACGGTTGCGCCCGGCTCGGCGAGGTCTGGGGCGCGCACGATGAGCGGCGCGACCGGATACTGGATGAAGTCGGTCGAGGCCTCGCGCCGAAGCTGCAACGGAGCGCGCGCCACGCCCTCGCCGAGCACCGTCTTGATCCGTTCGAGATCGATCGTATCCGCGACGTCGTACACGAACGAGAGCCGGAAGAACCCGGCCTTGATATCCGGCGGCCCCTGCTCGTAATCCATGCTTTCAAGCGTTCGGCACCCGCGGACGCGCGCCCACCCCATCTCGCGGGGGGCGGCGCGCGATCGGTGAAACGTTTTAGCACTCTCGTGGGTAGACTGCTATATATGAACGTCGATCGCATGACCCAACGGGTTCAAGAAGCGCTCAACGCCGCGTATACGCGCGCGCTTTCCGAGCGCAATACGCAGACGACCGTGGAGCATCTGTTCGCGGCGCTACTCGATCAAAACGAGGGCGTCGCGGGGGCTTTACTCGCGAAAGCGGGCCTCGCCGCGAAAGACGCAACCGCGGCCGCGAATGCGATGATCGCCCAACTCCCGCGCGTTAACGGTTCCGGCGAGCAGAGCGTGAGCGTCGGGCAAGGCTTGACGCGTCTCCTTGCCGCGAGCGACGAGATCGCAAAACAGCTCGGCGACGATTACGTTTCGGTCGAGCATCTGGTGCTCGCGATGGCCGTCGATAACGGCCCGGTCGGTACGTTCTTCAAGCAGAAGGGCCTCACGCGCGACCGGTTGCTCGGAGCGCTCAAAGACGTGCGCGGTAACCAGAAAGTCACCTCGCAAAATCCCGAGGGCACATATCAGTCGCTCGAACGGTACGGTCGCGATCTGACGAAAGCGGCTGCCGCCGGCAAGCTCGATCCCGTGATCGGGCGCGACGACGAGATCCGGCGCGTCGTACAAGTGCTCTCGCGCCGCACGAAAAACAACCCCGTGCTGATCGGCGAACCGGGAGTCGGGAAGACGGCGATCGTCGAGGGCTTGGCACAGCGCATCGTCCGCGGCGATGTTCCCGAAAGCCTGAAAGATCGCACGCTCGTCTCGCTCGACATGGGCGCGCTGATCGCGGGTGCGAAATATCGCGGTGAATTCGAAGAGCGGCTGAAGGCCGTGCTCAAAGAAGTGACGAGCGCCGAGGGCAAGGTGCTCTTGTTCGTCGATGAAGTGCACACGGTCGTCGGCGCCGGTAAGACCGAAGGCTCGATGGATGCGGGTAATCTGCTCAAGCCGCTGCTCGCGCGAGGCGAGCTCCACATGATCGGCGCGACGACGCTCGACGAATACCGCAAATACATCGAGAAAGATCCGGCGCTCGAACGGCGCTTCCAGCCCGTGCTCGTCGATCAACCGTCGGTCGAAGATGCGATCTCGATCCTTCGCGGGCTGCGCGAGCGTTACGAAGTGCACCACGGCGTGCGCATCAAAGACGCCGCGCTCGTCGCCGCCGCCGTGCTTTCCAACCGCTACATCGCCGATCGCTTTCTGCCCGATAAGGCGATCGATCTCGTCGATGAAGCGGCCGCGAAGCTGCGCACCGAGATCGACTCGATGCCGACAGAGATCGACGAGATCAACCGCCGCATGATGCAGCTCCAGATCGAGCGCGAGGCACTGCGCAAGGAAACCGACGACGGAAGCGTTCGTCGTTTGGAGAAATTGGAAAGCGAGCTCGCCGAGCTGCAAGAGCAGTACGACGGCATGAGCGCGCGCTGGCAAAACGAGAAAACCGACGTCCAAGCGGTACGTAGCGTGCGCGAGCAAATGGACGCAACGAAGCAGCAGATCGAGGTTGCGGAACGCAACTACGATCTCAATCGTGCGGCCGAACTTCGCTATGGCACGCTCGCGCAGCTCGAAGCCAAGCTCAAGCAGAAGCAAGCGATCATCGATGCGAACGCGAGCCGATTGCTCAAAGAAGAAGTCGACGAGAACGACATCGCGGATATCGTGAGCCGTTGGACGGGCGTACCCGTTTCCAAATTGCTCGAAGGCGAGATGCAGAAACTGCTGCTCCTCGAGGACGAGCTCCACAAGCGCGTCATCGGTCAGGACGAAGCGGTTACGGCCGTTTCGGAAGCGATCATCCGCGCGCGTTCGGGGCTCGGCGATCCCGCGCGCCCGATCGGCTCGTTCGTGTTTCTCGGGCCCACGGGCGTCGGTAAGACCGAGATCGCGCGGGCGCTCGCGTGCTTCTTGTTCGATGACGAGCGCGCGATGATCCGCATCGATATGTCGGAATATCAGGAAAAGCATACCGTCGCTCGGCTGCTCGGCGCGCCGCCGGGATACGTCGGATTCGAAGAAGGCGGGCAACTCACGGAAGCCGTGCGGCGCCGTCCGTTCTCGGTTGTCTTATTCGACGAAATCGAAAAAGCGCACCCGGATGTCTTCAACGTGTTTCTGCAGATTCTCGACGACGGGCGCCTAACGGACGGTCAGGGCCGCACGATCGATTTCAAGAACACGATCCTCATCATGACCTCGAACGTCGGCTCGCATCGGATCCTCGACTATCGTGGCGATGCATCCGGGGCGGATTTCGCCGTCATGCGCGCGACCGTGCTCGACGAGTTACGGCAGCACTTCCGGCCGGAGTTCCTCAACCGCATCGACGACATCGTCGTGTTCCACGCGCTCACCGAAGAGCACCTCAAGGAGATCGTCGAGATCCAGCTCGGTCGCGTGCGCGAACGCCTCGCCGATCGGCGCGTGACGCTCGTGTTGAGCGATGAAGCGAAGACGCACATCGTCCGCGCGAGTTACGAGCCGGCCTACGGTGCGCGCCCGCTCAAGCGCACGATCCAACGCGAGCTCGAAACGCCGCTCGGGCGGCGCATCCTCGCGGGCGAAATTCGCGACGGTACGACCGTGCGCGTCGGATTCGACGAGGCTACCGGCATGCTGACCTTCGCAAAGGAGCCGTCGATCGCGATGCCGGCGATGCCGGGACTTTCGTAGGCGTAACGCGCCGCGATGCTCCGCCAAACGGTCGCCGGTCTCGCACTCGTGCTCGCGTGCTCGCGTATCGCCGTCGCGGAGCCCGCGCAGCCGCTGCCCGCGCTCGTGTTTCCGAGCGGGTGGTATGCGGACGGCGGGAGCGTTCGCGCGGGGGTGACGTTCGCGAACCCCCGTTTCCCGCGCAACGTCGTCACGCTCGTGCGGGAGCCGACGACGCTCGACATGCGCGCGGTCGGTGCGGCCGAAGGGCGCGCCCTGACGGAGCGTGGCGCGCAGAACGTGCAGAGCCATGACGAGACCGTATGCGGTTCCCTTCCGGCGGCGTCGTTCGCATTTACGGTAACGTTGCCGGGGACGTCCGCGCCGTCGGCCGTCGAGGAAGTGCTCTTCGTCGATGCGGGGCAGCTCTCGCGCGCGATCTATTTTCGCCCAAATGGAAGTACGCCCGCGCCCGGAATCCGTGCGGCAATGCGGACGGGATGCACGCGTGGGGCGCTGCACGTCGGCTTCGCACCGCCCCGGGAGGGTGTTTGGGTCGAACGCACCGCGGCGGGAAGCGTTACGAAGGGCACGCTGATGTACGAAAGCGAGGGCTATCCGGGTCAACGCATCGCGCTCTTTGCCGTCACTACCGATGCGCCGCTAGCAACGTACGTTGCGACGAAGCTACGACCGAGCATCCACGGGCGCGATCTCACGCAACGGTCCGAGACGATTTGCGGCGCACAACCGGCGATCGTGCTGACGTACTCGCTCGCAGGCGCGCAGACGCTCGCGATCGAGCAGGTCCTCACGCGTACCGGCGGCGCGATCGTTTCGGCTGCCTCCTTCCGGCGGTCGGACGATCCGATCGCCCCCGGCGTCGATGCGGCGTTGCGCGCGCTTTGCGCCGGATAACGGCACGCGAAAAGACCTCGCTCGTTCGCGCGAGAACCGACAGCGATGCAGTATCGTCTTCCGATCGCGTTCGCCGTTGCGTGCGCGGCGTTCTTTGCCCCCGTTGCGGGGCGCGCGCAAACAGCGCCAACCGTTACGCTCGCCGTCGATGCCACCGAAGCGACGCGCGGGATCCTTCACATCAAGGAGCGCGTAACCGCGAAGCCCGGTGCGTTCACGCTGGTGTATCCGAAATGGCTTCCCGGCGAGCACGGTCCGCTCGGCCCGATCGCGCAACTCTCCGCGCTCGCGATCGCTGCGAACGGGCAGCGCCTCACGTGGACGCGCGATCAGGTCGATCTCTACAGCTTTCACGTCGACGTGCCTGCGGGCGTGACGGCGCTCGACCTGAGTTACGATTTCCTCGGCGGCGAATATCTGCCGTTCGATACGGCGCGCCTGGCTTCGCCGACGACCATGGTGCTCGCGTGGAACAAGACCGTGTTGAGCCCGGAACACGCGCGCTCCGAAGACGTGACGGTTCAAGCGTCGGTGACGCTCCCGGGCACGGATTGGAAATACGCGACGGCGCTCGATACGACGGCGAAAAATGGCGCGCAGGTAAGCTTTGCACCCGTGACACTCGACCAGTTGGTCGATTCGCCGATCGATGCCGGCCTCTTCACCAAGACGTGGCAACTCGGCGAGATCGATCGAGCACCCGTCGAACTCGCCGTATTCGCGGACCAGCCCGAGCAGATCGACGTCAAGGACGCGGTCATTGCGAAATTTCGCAATTTGGTAAGCGAGATGCGCGCGCTCTATGGCGCGCGGCACTTCAAGCACTACACGTTCTTGCTCACGGTTTCGGATGTGTTACCGGGCGAAGGGCTCGAGCACCATCAGTCGAGCGACGATGGCACGCCCGGCGATTTTCTCATCGACGATGCGGTGTTGCTCGCGAACGGCGATCTCTTACCGCACGAGTTCAATCATTCGTGGAACGGCAAATACCGGCGTCCGGCCGATCTCGCGACGCCGAATCTCCAAGTCCCGATGCACGACGATCTGCTCTGGGTGTACGAGGGCATGACCCAATTCTACGGCGAGCTCAACGCCGAACGCAGCGGGCTTTACACGAAAACGCAGTGGCTCGAATCGCTCGCGATGACGTGGAACGAACTCGATACGACGACCGGACGCGCTCAGCGTTCCGTCCTGGACACGGCGACCAATGCAGCCGCATTCGGTTACGGTGCGCCGCGCGCGTTCGCAAACGTCCGGCGCGGCCTCGACTATTATCCCGAGGGCGCGTTGATGTGGCTCGAAGCCGATGGGATCATCCGCGAGAAAACGGGCGGTAAGCGCTCGATCGACGATTTCGCGCGCGCGTTCTTCGGTCGGACGAGCACGGGCCCCGAAGTCGTTCCGTACACGCGCGCGGATGTGATCGCCGGGCTCGACGCCGTCGTCGCAAACGACTGGGCGGCATTCCTTTCCGCGCGAATCGACGCGGTCGCACCGCACCCGCCCGATCCGTTCACGCGTGGCGGCTATAAGCTCGTGTTCAAATCGACCCCATCGGAATTCGAGAAAACGACGCTCGGGCCGCGGAAGGCGCTCGAACTCCGCTACTCGCTCGGTTTGGTTGCGAGCGCCGATGGCACGATCGCGGACGTGATCGCCGGTTCGCCCGCCGCACGTGCGGGGGTTGCGCCGGGCATGAAAATCCTCGGCGTCAACGGTCGAACCTACGGGGACGGGCAGAAGCAGATCGACGCGGCGCTACGAGCGGCACAAAACGGCGGCACCACGGTGAAGATGTTACTCTCCGGCGGAAATACGTACCGGGAGTTCGCGTTCGATTATCACGACGGGCCGAAATATCCGAACATCGAGCGCATTCCGGGCACGCCCGATGGGCTCGGTGCCACCGCGATGTCGAAACGCACGAAATAGCCGCCGAACGGCGTATTCGCGTTAGAGCGGGTACGCCGTTTTCTGCGACTGCAGCAGCCGCAGCATGACGCGGCGGTACGACTCGAAGGCCGCATAGAGCTCGGCAATCGTCGCGGTTCCACGCTTCGCTTTACTCGCGATCGCTGCGGCGGCGCGGAAATGCAGCGCGGTCTGCGCGTGATCGCCCGCGAGATCTTCTTCGCGAATCGCTTGATCTGCGGGCGGGTAGCCGAGTTCGCTGAAAATCTGTTCGAGGAGCACGCTCGCTTCATCGATCGCTTTCGGGGGCTCGCTCCGCATGCGTTTCCCGATCTCGTTCCAGCGCAAGAGGTAATTCGTGCGCTTGTCGTGCGATAGCGGCTTGAGATCGAGCTGACGCCGCCGCATCTCGCGGGCGCCGCTCATAAGCGCGTCGCGAAGCGTTTGCGGGCGGAGCCGATGCGCGCGTTGCACGAAAAAACCACCGATTCCGGCGAGTCCGAGCGCGAGCGCGGGAAAGCCGACGATGGGAGCGAGCGATTCGTGAAATCCGAGCGATAAGGTCACGGTTACCCCGGCCGGTAGGAAGAGTGGAATAAGCGACATTACGTTTGTATCACCATAGACGCCGGCTGTTCCAAGACTACGCCAATTTCAGCGAACGAGGAAGCGCGGCGATGTTCGGTTATCGTATCGGGCGGGGTGTCTTCGGGGCGTAAGAGCCGCACGGTCTGAAAACCCGCAAAGCGCGCCGCATCGAGTTCGCCCTCGCTGTCGGAAAGAAAAACGATTGCGGCGGGCGGTACCGCGAGGTCCCGAGCGATCGTGCGGTACGAATCGATTTCCGTTTTGGGGCCGATCGTCGTATCGAAGTAGCCGCGGAAGAGCGACGTGAGATCGCCTGCCGTCGAGTACCCGAAGAGGAGCCGCTGTGCGGCGACCGAGCCCGATGAATAGACGTAAAGCGGGATTCCCGCTGCGTGCCAGTCGCGAAGCGCCGCAACCGCATCGGCGTAAACGTGACCCGCGAACGCGCCGCGCTCGTAGCCCTCGCGCCAGAGCAGGCCTTGGAGCGTTTTGAGCGGCGGTGCTTTGCGATCTTCCGCGATCCAGGAAATGAGGATCGCGATCAGCCGCTCGTCGGAGGCGCTCGGCTCGGCTGCAAGCACTGCGGCGTCGTGCAAAAGCGTGCGCACCGCGGGCTCGCTCCCGTGCTCCGTGACATACGCCGCCAAATGTTGCGTCGCGTACGGAAAAAGCACGGTCCGAACGAAGGCGATCGAACCCGTCGTGCCCTCGATATCCGTGACGATCGCCGCGCAGCGCATGGTTTGCATCGGGTTACTCGAGGGTTGGAAAGCGGCTTGCGATCGTATCGCCGGTGAAATTCGCAACCCATCCGGCGGGCTCGATGAAGAGCCGGATCGCCGTAAATTCGGGATCGATTCCCATGTCGAACCAGTGCTTGGTTTCGGCGGGCACGCTGATCAAATCGCCGCGTACGCAGACCGTCTGATACACGCGGTCATTTGCATGCAGGTAAAACGCGCCGCGGCCCTCGACGAAAAACCGAACTTCGTCTTCGGCGTGGGCGTGCTCGTTCAAAAATTTCGCGCGCAACGGCTCGGTATCGGGCGTACCCTTCGCGAGGCGGATGACGTCCACGGTTTCGTACCCGCCCGTGCTTTTGAGGCGCTCAATCTCGGGCGCGTAGGCCGCGCAGACATCGGCGTCGGTCGCGCCAGCCGGCAGCGGAACGCTCGCGGACCAGCGCTCGAACTGCACGCCGAGCGGCGCGAGTTCGGCTGCGATGCGCGCACCGTCCGTCGTTTCCAGAAGCGGCGTCGTTCCGTCGGTATCGGCATAGACGCGCAAGACCGAGGTGGTTGGATTCGCCGAAAGCAGTGTCGTCATCGAACGAGTCTCCCTTCCTCGAGAGCGCAACTGATGAGGAATTCTAGGCCTTCGAGATGGCGGCGCGCGGCGACGGAAGTCACTCCCCACGCGTAGAGCCCATGTCCCGCGAGCAGATAGCCCGGAATGCCGGGCTTGCGTGCGAGGTGTTTCTCTACCGTCTTCGCGAGCGCCGTCGTATCTTGCGTGTTTGCGAAAACGGGGATGGACGCTTCCGCCGCGTGCGTTGTAAAGCCGTCGAGCGATTTCAGCATTTCGAAATCGCGTACCAGGACTGCGCCGCGCTTGGCATAGCGACGGGAGAGTACGGTCGAAGCGACGCTGTGCACGTGCGCGATCGCCCCGATCGACGCATCGGCGCGATAGCGGGCGACATGCAACGGCGTCTCGGCGGAAACGCCCGCCGGGATCGGATCCGCAAGCCGGATCGCGATGATATCGGCAGCGGTCAGGTTGCCCTTATCCGCGCCCGAGCGCGTTACGGCGATCGTCTCCGCATCGATGCGGCGCGAGAAGTTTCCGCTCGTCGCGGGCACCCATCCGCGTGCGGCGGCGAAGCGGCCGAGTTCGGCGATATCGTAGACCGCTTCGGCGGGGACGGGAATAAAGTCGTTGGTCACATCTCTAGCAACGCGACGGGGCGTTCCCGAGTTGCCGGATCGCCAAGTCTTTGCTGGACTGGCGACGCGTGCCACGCCATCGAATGCGCGGGCGTTTCTTAGCTGCGGGGTAACTCGGTCGTATTCCCACGACTCCTGGATACAGAAGGGTGGCAGGCGTCATAATGAGGCGAAAAAGCGGACTGATAGAACGGCTAGGCAACGGGCCGTGTCGTGCCTGCCAAGCACAACGATTCGCGAAAACGACAGCGGTCTAATCGTGCGGCTCCAGCCCTTTGCGTTGACGAAAAAAGCGGCGTGTCAATTTACGCCAAATATACAATAGGCTAGGCATAAAAAGACTTAAGAATATCGCACAAGGAATTCCTTATACGCCGAGACGAACGCAGGATTGCAACGACTTTTACGACGGGGATTGCAAAATCATGAAAATTGACTCTCCTCAGCTTGTTGGTTCGATCATCGGGTTAACCGGATATGATTCCTCAAATACTGCTCAGCAGAACTTGGCAGGTTATAACTCCGGCTCTACTGACTCGACTGGGGACAATTCCGGAACGACGACTGATCAAGGAGTGCCCGCTCCTGCACCGACTTCTGGGTCAGCTCCTAGCGGCGTTCCTTTTGCAGATGCGTCATCCGCGCCGGGAGATCCACAGCAAGCTACATACGATCCGAACGTAGGTGGATTTACAGGTACGAGTGGAAGTAGCGGGTTGGGTGTGTATGTTTTCGCTCAACCAGCTCTTTTTCAATTAGATCTCTACGGACATGGCAATGCAGAGGTGTATACGGGAAACGGTAATGGAATCGTCGATTCATTCGGCCCCGATGCGAACAACAACATAGCGCCCGAAGCTTACTCGATCAATGGCCAATTCTCCGACATGACTTCACCGAATTCAACGGGATATTTCAAGGTCACCCCTCCCGCAGGCATGCCTGATGCCGAATACGCTCAGGCATACCAGGCGGCGATTCAGAACTTTTCAACGTATTACTCCGGAAGTATATCGTTTTCGATTTTCGGATCTGATTGCTGGTCGGTAATTTTAGGCGCGGTCAATGCTACCGGTGGTACAGTAAACCTCTCTGCTGCAAATAACAACACTGGTTCCGGATATACGGGATTCATCACCGGGCCTGCGATTATTCCACCTCAATACTTCCAAACACCACCAGCTTGGGCTACTCCTTAGCATGCGTGTAATCATCGCAGCACTAATTCTTGGGCCAGCGTTTGGCCTCGGTACGATGTGTGCTCCAGTATCAAGAGGCTGGCATCTATTTGTCCCGCATCCAAACTTCGGCGATTTTCTTCTCAACACGTTGTTTTTTCTGGGATTAGCAACGATAGTGATCGGTATCCCAGCTGTGATCATTACATCTCCGCTTCATTTTATCTCAAAGAGACGAGCGGCGCCTTTTCTTCATATGCTTTATTGGGCTGGTCCGTGTTTTGCGTTTTGTGCTGGATTCCTCTGGGCTATAAGTAACGGCCAGGGAATGTATGTTTGAGTCGGTTAGTGTACTGGGGAAGTCTCGACGGCATCGTGCGTTCTTCGAACGGAGTGATGGCCAAAGAGTCCTTCTCTTAAAGAAAGACGCGGCCCGATTGATCGGTTTTTATGACACGCGGGGTACACTGATAAGGAAGTATGCTTTTGGGAAAACGGCTAAATCCGGAGAAAATCATTTAGGGAGTCCAGGACATTGGTCGCAAGACACGGTTTTGCCCCGAACGATGTCTCTGATCTTTAGCGATGATTTGGACGCCTTCGAGCAAACGAGCTTGGTAACTCGGACATTTGTAACGTCGCGTAGTGGACGTACGCGAGATGGCGATCTTATTAATTACTTATATTCGACAACATCTGGGTAGCTGCTGGATGTGCTTGTTCCCACGCCGGGCGGAGTTCTGAATTTTCATGCGGAGTCGTCACAGCAGATGGCCCCTGGAGTGAGCTTTACTGATTTGTGGATACTCCGACCGCGACTCTGGATGTATCGCCTGCTCAAAGTCGATTTTGAATCATCTGTTTCTGACTCAGAACTGATTCTCAGCAATCCTCGATCAGAGGCACATACCTTTACGGCGTCTTGCGATACGCGAGGCTAATGCTGAAGATTCTCGGCTAAGATAGCAGAGCGTCTTCAGCCTAATGATTCGGTAAGGGCCAGGAAGCCGTGGCGGGGCGCGAAATCCCCGATCATCTTCGGCCGCAAAGGGTGGAGCATCATGACCGTTTCGCTACGAAAAATTGCGCTCATAGCGGCGGTAGGGTGTGCCGTCTCGTTCGGTTCGCATGAGGCCTCGGCGCAGGATGTCGGCTTCAACGACGTTCGCGCGGAAGCGCCGATCCACCAGACCGTCCTCGCGCGGGGTTCGCGTCATTACGGCGTGCCGATCCGCGTCGGCAAAACCGAGATCGAGGCGATCCTCGATAGTGGGACGCTCGGGCTGCGCGTGGTTCCGGGCGTGCTCTCAGCGGATGACGCGCGCTCTACGAATCGCCCGGATCGCGTCAACGTCGGTCCGGGGCAGATCGATGGCTCGGTGGGGCTCGCAAAGGTTGCGATCGGCGAAACGTCGCGCCCCATCACCATGCAGTTGATCGCCGAAGGCGCGCGGTACGCCGAACTCGATCTGACGAACGACCCTCGCCCGAGTAGCGGTTATAAGGCGCTCCTCGGAACCAGCATCCGCGGTTTCGATAACGGGATCGCGCAACCGCTCGTGGCCCTCGGGGCGCGACGATGGCTCGTCGACCTGCCGCGTGTGGATGCGCCGACGGGGCGGCTCGTCCTCAACCCCACGAGCGCCGAGACGGCGGGATTTGCGAGCGTTCCGATCCAGCGGCAATTCGGTCCGACGGGGAGCCTCCACGACCCGCTGACGGGCTGCATCGTGAATGGCACGACCTCGGAACGCGTTTGCGGCGTCGTGCTGATGAACGTGCAAGCGCCACGCGGGATTACGGTCTCTTCGCAGGCCGGCGTCGGGACGCTCTGGGCGCCCACGACGCCGCTCGTGTTGGAGCTCGCAGGAGCGGATCGCCGCGTGCACGTTTCGGTGCCGCTAACGGTGAACTCCGGTACGGGCACCGACCGAACCGGCGTGCGTTTCCAACGCAATCCGCAGGGGCTTCCCGTCGTCATCGCAACGGGCAGCTCGCTGTACGAAGCGTTCTCGATCCTCGCCGACGTGGAACACGATACCATCGGCTTCAAACCGCGCCCGGTCCTCACCGACGGCTTCACCGGCACCGTCACGCCGTAGGCGTCGACGCGGCAAACGAAAACGGCCTCCGTCGTGCTGACGGAGGCCGTTGTTCATTCCCGGAGGGGCGTTATGCGAACGCCTTGACGCCGCGCTTGCGGTCGCGCAGACGCTCGGTTTCGTCGAGGACGCGCTTGCGGATGCGGATCGCCTTCGGCGTGATCTCGACGAGCTCGTCGTCTTCGATGAACTCGATCGCGCGTTCGAGGGACATTTCTTCGGCAGGCGCGAGGCGCACGGAGTCGTCCGTACCCGAAGCACGCATGTTCGTAAGCTTCTTCGCCTTGACGACGTTGATCGCGATGTCCTTATCGTCGTTGGCGCGGCCGACGATCATGCCTTCATAGACGTCGATGCCCGGCTCCACGAAGAAGCGGCCGCGCTGGTCGAGGCCCGACATCGCGTAGCCCGTCGTGACGCCCGTTTCCGAAGCGATTAGGGCGCCGTTCGAACGGCCGGGGATTTCGCCCGCGACCGGCTGGTGGTCGTAATACGTGTGCGACATGATCGCCGTACCGCGCGAGAGCGTGAGTAATTCGCCGCGGAGCCCGAAGATCGCGCGGGTCGGCATCGTGTATTCGAGGCGGCGCGAATCGCCGACGTTGAGCATGTTCGACATCTGCGCGCGGCGGCGGCCGAGCGTCTCGATGATCGCGCCCGCATATTCTTCCTGGACGTCGACGACCACGAATTCGACCGGCTCCAGCTTGACGCCGTCCTTTTCCGTGATGATGACCTGCGGCTTGGAAACCGCGATCTCGAACCCTTCGCGGCGCATCGTCTCGATGAGAATCGAGAGATGGAGTTCGCCACGGCCACGTACTTCGAACGTATCCGCGCTTTCCGTATCGGCGACGCGCAGGGCGACGTTCGATTCGAGTTCGCGCATCAGGCGGTCGCGGATCTGACGCGACGTGAGGTACTTGCCTTCTTGGCCCGCCATCGGTGAGGCGTTGACCATGAAGAACATCGAGACGGTCGGCTCGTCGATCGCCACGGCCGAAATCGGCTCGGGGATCGCGGCATCGGTGATCGTCTCGCCGATGTTGAGGCCTTCGATGCCGGAGACGCAGATGATGTCGCCTGCGGTCGCTTCTTCGATCTCGATGCGCTCGAGGCCGGCGAACGCGAGCAACTTCGTCAGGCGGAGGCCCGTCTGCACGCCGTCGCGGCCGACTTTGGCGATCGGTGCGTTGACCTTCGCGCTACCGCGGAAGACGCGGCCGATACCGATGCGACCGACGTACTTGTTGTGGTCGATCGCCGAGATGAGCATCTGGAAGCCGCCTTCTTCGGCGGGCGCTTCCGGAATGGCGCGCGCGATCGTCTCGAAGAGCGGCTCGAGATTATCGCTTTCGTCCGTGAGGTTGTATTTCGCGATGCCGGCGCGGCCGTTGGTGAAGACGGTCGGGAATTCGGCCTGCTCGTCGTTCGCGCCGAGCTCGATGAAGAGGTCGAACACTTCGTTCATGACTTCTTCCGAACGCGCGTCCTTACGGTCGATCTTGTTGATGACGACCACCACCCGGAGGTCGAGTTCGAGCGCCTTTCGGAGCACGAAACGCGTCTGCGGCATCACGCCCTCGGCCGAGTCCACGAGCAGGACGACGCCCTGCACCATCTGCAACACGCGCTCGACCTCGCCACCGAAGTCGGCGTGGCCCGGCGTATCGACGATGTTGAACTTCATGTCGCCATGACGGATCGCCGTGTTCTTCGCGAGGATGGTGATGCCGCGCTCTTTCTCGAGCGGGTTCGAGTCCATCATGCGCGTTTCGGTAGCTTGGCCTTCACGGAACACGCCGCTCTGCTTGAGCATGGCGTCCACGAGCGTCGTCTTGCCGTGGTCGACGTGCGCGATGATGGCAACGTTCCGAATATCGCTTCGAGTCTTCACAAGGAACGAGTATACCATACGCGGCGAGGGTTTCGCGCGTTCGGAACTTACTTCCCGAAACGGCGCTCGCGTTTGGCGAATCCTGCCAGGGCCGCGCGGAAGGCGGCGGCATCGAAATCGGGCCATGGCGTGGGGGTGGCCCACAGTTCGGCATAAGCCGCCTGATAGAGCAAAAAGTCCGAGAGCCGCAAGTCGCCGCCCGTGCGGATGACGAGATCGGGGTCGGGAAGGTGCGCCGTCCAGAGCGACGCGCCGATCGCGGCTTCGTCGATCGCGGCGGGGTCGAGTTCTCCCCGGAGCACGGCGGCCGCGAGCGATCGGACGCCCTCGGCGATCTCCTGACGCGCGCTGTAATCGACCGCGAGCGTGAGCAGCATGCGGGTGCCTACCGCCGTCCGCGCCGTCAGCTCGTCGAAGGCCGCGAGTAATCCCGCAGGCAGGCGATCGCGGCGCCCGACGACCGCAACGCGCACGCCCGCTTCTACGAGCGGCCGCGCTTCGCGTTCGACGAAGAGCCGTGCGAGCGAGAAAAGCCCATCGATCTCGCCGCGTGCGCGGCCCCAGTTATCGGCGGAAAACGCGTACACGGTCAGGTTTTGCACGCCCGCGTCGCGCGCGGCGAGCGTGACGCGCTGGAGCGAGCGTAGGCCCTGGCGGTGCCCTTCGAGTGCGGGCAAGCCGCGGGAGTTCGCCCACCGGCGATTGCCGTCCATGATGATCGCGACGTGTTGCGGCGCGCCTTCGCCGCCGGGTCGTTCGGGCGCGAGCAGATGCTGCTGCATCATCTTAGGTGCTCGTCCGTAAGCGTAGGCTTGCCGAGGCGTTCGCGCGCTCGTGGA
The DNA here is from genome assembly GCA_037441145.1 of Armatimonadota bacterium. GTDB lineage: Bacteria > Vulcanimicrobiota > Vulcanimicrobiia > Vulcanimicrobiales > Vulcanimicrobiaceae > JBBISR01. The sequence continues at coordinate 81,647 of JBBISR010000006.1, read as the reverse complement.
CCGCGCGAACGACGTTTTCCAGCTCGTCGACGTAGGCCATGAAGCGCTCCCTACCCGAAGGCGTGATCGTAACGACGGTCTGCGGCCGGCCGCTCGAAGAACGCACCCGCTCCATCGCGACGATGCCGTCTTCGGCGAGCGCGTGCAGGTGGCGGTTCAGGTTGCCGTCGGTGAGGGCACAGGCTTCCTGGAGTTCGGTGAAGCGCAGCCCTTCGGCGTGCGCGACGAGGCACGTGCAGACGGCGAGGCGGCCGCGCTCGTGAAAGACGCGGGCGAGGCCTTCGAGGGCGAACGGGGCGGCATCATCGTGCACGAGCGAGTTCCTGTTCCGAGCGGAGGACGATCATCCCGATCGCGGTTTGGCCGATGCCAAACCCGAGGGGCATCACCCACCACGCGAGCGAGTCCGGTGCGGGGAAGAGGCCGAACGCCGTGCCGAGGACGGCGAAGAAGAGCGCGACGTACACGACGGCCGGCGGGACGAGCGCCCGCGAGCCGTAGAGACCGGCCGCGTACGCGAGCATCCACACCGACGGTAGCGCGTCGTAATAGCCGCGCACGACGAGCGCCGCCGTGAGCAGTCCGCCGACGGCGATCGCGGGGACGATCGTGAGCCCGACCGTTTTCAGTTCGATCCGCGATCGCGACGACCAATGCCGCGCGTACCAGACGCCGATCGCGCCGTAGTTGAGCGCGAGCGCGACGATCAAACACGCCGTCCAGAGGTAGACGAAATGCAGGCCGTCGAGCGCCGTTTTCGGATGCGGATCGAGCCGTTGCTGGAAGAGTCCGCAGAGGACCGCGACGCCGCCGGAACCGATCGCCGCCCAGCCCGAGAGGCCGCGGAACCGTTGCGTGGCCGCAAGGCGGGCCCGAACTTCGGCAAGGTCGTCGAGCGCGCGTTGCACTTGCATCTGCTTTGCTTTGTATCACAAAGCGAATGATGCGCGCAAGCGCTAGTGCGGTCGCGGCAGCGGAAGACCATTCGGGTCGAAGCGCGCGCCGAGGATCAGCGAGGTTACTTCGTTGTAGCTCACCATGCCGCTTGCGATGTGGTTCGCCTTGAGATAGTGGTCGTACGATTTCCACTGCAGATCGAACAGCGGCTTCTTGATATCGTTTTTGTACCGGAGGTATATCGTGGTGAGGTCCGCGATGACGAGCGGGCTCAAGCGCATCGTGCGGCGCGTGGCATCGGGAAGCACGCCGTACACGTTGATCCAGCCCGAATAGCGCACGATCGCGTCGGTCGCCCGCGTACACGCGAGCACGGCGGCGAAGTTCGCTTCGCTTTCGTTTGCGAAGCCTGCGAGGTGCGTCCATTCGTGCGCGATCGTGAACGGTCGCTCGAAGCGCGTGAGCCGGTGTTGGATGACGACGTCCCAACCGAACGGGTCCATGAAGCCGGTCACGCCCGTCGCGGTCATGTATGGATCGAAGAGCGCGCGCTTCGTGCGGCTGACCACAATCGGGCCGGGCGCCCCGAGCGCGACGATCGTCGTCTGAAACGTCGGCTCGATCGCCGCCCGAAGTGCGGCGCCGTCGGTCGCGTCCGCTTTCGCAAGCGGCGCGAGTGTGTTGAGCGCATGCGTCGTCTCTTCGGCGAGGCGCGCGAGCGCGCGCGCGTCGATGCGCTTCCCGTCGTAATCGATGCGCGTCGCGACGGACGGGCGCATGTACCACCAGCCCCAGAACGCGTAGAAGCAGAACACGAGCATCGCTCCGGTCGCGAGCAGATCGAAGCCGAGGCGTGCGAACGCGGCACGCCGATCCGTTGCGGCGCGAGCGCGCAGGACGCCGAGCGCGATCGCGACGAGCAGGCCCGCTATGACGAGATCCGCACCCGCGATCGGGATGAGGTTGCTCAGCGTCGTGCCCGCGGTTTGCATCGCGGGATAGAGCGCCGTGCGATACGTCCCATCGAGCCAGGGTTCGGGAACGTGCCATGTCGCGGCGAGTACGGCGAGGATGCCGCACGCAAGCGCGCGGACGAATGCGACGGCGGTCGCGCGGGATCGCATAGGTCGATTCCGTGCACGGACGCGCGGAGCGATTCCTCCAAGGCAGCGTTCGCGGCGTTCGAGAAAATCGTACTTGCCATGCCTTCCCGTCTTTCCGAATGGCGTGCGCCGCTTCGCGCATGGCAGCTCGATGCATTCGCGCAGTGGTCCGAAACGCGCGATCGCGATGCGTTGATCGTCGCCACGCCCGGCGCTGGGAAAACGCGCTTTGCCGCGCGCCTCGTGCACTCGCTTCTGCACGCGGGCATCGTCGAGCGCGCGATCGTCGTCGTCCCGCGCGAGCATCTCAAGATGCAGGTCGCGCTCACGATGGCCGAACACGGTATGCAGGTCGATTACCGGTTCTCGAACGCGGTGAAGCGGCTCGCGACGGATATGCACGGCGCGGTCGTTTCGTACCAGCAGGTCGCCTTCGCGCCGCAAGTCTTCCGCAATCTGATGCGCGTGCCCACCGTCGTCGTGCTCGACGAAATCCATCACGCGGGCGATGCGGCCACGTGGGGCCAGGCGCTCCGCGAAGCGTTCGAGCCCGCAACGTTCCGCATCGCGATGTCGGGGACGCCGTTCCGCTCCGATGGCACGCCGATCCCGTTCGTGCGGTATGTCGAGGGCGCGTCCGTGCCCGCGTACGCGTACGATTACACGTCCGCGCTGCGCGATGGCGTGTGTCGGCCGCTCGTGTTTCCGCTGCAGGGCGGCGTCGCCGAGTGGGTCAGTCACGATGGCAAGATCGTTTCCGCCTCGTTCGAGACGGCCCTCGAAACGAAGCGGCTCGAAAGCGAGCGCCTGCGCACCGCGCTCACGCAAGAATCGTGGATCGGCGACGTGATGCAGAAGGCGCATGCAAAACTCGTCGAGCTGCGCGCGCACGGCCATCCGGATGCGGGCGGCCTCACGATCGCGATGAACCAGCAGCACGCGCGCTTCCTCGCCGAGGTGCTGCACCGGCGTACCGGCGTGACGCCCGCGATCGTGGTTTCCGAAGACGACGACGCATCGCGCCGCATCAAGCTCTTCGGGCGTTCGCGCGATCCATGGATCGTTGCCGTGCACATGGTTTCCGAAGGCGTCGACATCCCGCGCTTGCGCGTCGGCGTGTTCGGTTCGAACGTGAACACCGAGATGTATTTCCGGCAGTTCTGCGGGCGATTCGTGCGTGCGGGCGATCCGAACGTGCAGCAACAGGCGTTCGTGTATCTTCCGGACGATCCGAAATTACGAAATCTCGCCGCGCGGGTCACGGCCGACGTTCGCGCGTTTCTGAAGAAGAAGCGCGAGGACGACGGGATGGCCGCGGCGACCGCCGTGCAGACGGAAGCGACGGCCGAAGACGGCCTCTACGCCGGGCTTTCGGCGACGGCGATCGAGGGCCGCACGCTCGACTATGGGCCGCTCTTCAACCCGGGGTTCGCCGAGACGCCCGTGCCTGCGAAGGCGACGGCCCCGGTTCGCGGCAACGCGTTTACATTACACGAAGCGCCCCGCGCCGAGACGCTGGTCGATGAGAAAGAATCGCTCCGACGGACGCTCGCGGTGCTCGTGGCGCGCGTGAGCGAGCGATTCAACGTCGAGCATCGATACGTGCACGCGACGCTCAACCAGCGCTTCGGCGGGCCGATCTCGGAGGCGACGCTCGAATCGCTGACCGCGCGCCGGCGCATCGCCGAATCGTGGCTTTCGCGCAACGCGTACGATGGTTTGAAAGACGCGCGCGCCGAGCGTTAAGTGATGCCGATGCGTTCGCGGGAGGCCGCAGCATCGGCGCTCGCCATGCGCGTGCGGTGATCCATGCGTTCGTATTCGCGGGCCGCTTCCTGATCGCGGCCGAGCGCGGTGAGCGAGCGAACGATCAGCGATGCGGCCTGCTCGTCCATCGGATCGTCGCCGATCGCGTGGCGGGCATACGTGAGGGCGCGTTCGTAATGCTCGGCTTCGAACGCATCGATACCGAGCCGCTTCGCAACGGCGACGGTGGACGACCGTAGCGCCGCTTCGATCGGGGCGAAGGCGGCTTTACGTACGATCCGGGCAGGCCTGCCGATGGACATCCGGGCGAACATCGTTTCGAGGCGCTCGCGCAAGGGAGCGGCGAGCGTCACTTCGCGGAACGATGCATCGAGCGCTTCACGCACCTCACGCAGATCGACCGCGAGATCGTCGCGTAAACGGTACCCCGCCCGCGTGAGCAGGATGGCGTTGCGGTCTCCGAGCGCGTTGCGCAGCCGGTATACGTGCACTTGTACGTTGTTCCGTGCGGAGCCCACGAGGTCGGGCCAGATCATCGTCTCGAGCGTTTCCGGGAGCACGGGGCTCTCGGTCCACGCGAGGTGGGCGAGCACGACGAAGTCGCGTGCCGTCAAATCGATCGCAGCACCAGATACAAAAACACCTCCGGCGTATAATGAAATCATCACGCTGGGAGGCGGACCGTCCGAGAGGGCGCGTCGTGCCATAGCCCGTTGTTCCTCCCTTTACTACCGATCGACCTATGCGAAAAGTGCCGAAAGTCGAATTTTCACTTGCGCACTACGGCATGGACGAAAGATACGTGTCGATCGCGGCGGCGAAGGCCTCCGGGGCATCGATCATCGCGAAGCTCTTCGCAGGGCGGATCGTCACGATCGTGGCGCGCGGCGCATTTGCGAAAGCCGCTGTCGCTGTGGCTCGCCGGGCGGCTTCGTCGGCGTCGCTTCCCGAGACGGGAACGATCGCGAGCACGGGGCGCGCGAAGCGCTTGAGCACCGGACGCAGGTCGAGTGCGGCGGCTTCCGCGCTCCACTGCGCGATCGATGCGGGGTCGCTCGTGGCCTCGCGCGCTGCCGCGTCGTCTGCCGTAGCCGGGTCGGCGATGCCGTTCACGCGCACGTTTGCCGTGCGCGACCGCGCGAACGCCCCCGCCGTTTTCGGCACCGCTTCGCGCGCGCGATCCGCTTCCGCGCGCACCTGGGCGTAGTCGGCGGTCGCGAGTTCCGGTGAAACGGGAAGCGTGTCCACGGAGATGACGCCCGCGATGCGCTCGGGGTGTTGCGCCGCGATGTCGAGCGCGAGCTGTCCGCCGAGCCCGTGCCCCATGATGACGGGCGTCTCGACGTGCAACCGCGCGAGCGCGTTCCAGAGATCTTCCTCGGTGCGTGGGACGAGGGGGGCGAGGCCGCTTGGGCGGCCGTCCATGCCCGCGAAGCTGACGGCGAAGATGGGGCGGTTCGTGCCGAGGCGCGCGATCGTCGCGTTCCACTCCCACGGCCCGCACGCGAGGCACGGAAGAAGCACGACGGGTGTCGCGCCCTCCGTAACGCCGTAGCGCGTCACGCGGACCGAGCCGAAATCTGCGGTGGCGGCGGGAGCGGGAAGCGGCGCGAGCGCGCTTGCGGCGAAGGCCGGGAGCGCGTTTGCAATGGCAAGTGCGGCAAGTGTCGATGCGATCGCGGTGCGGAGCATCGGCGGTACGTTCGGGTAAGAAGGTCGGCGAACCCGGTCGCGCGCACGTTCAGGCTTCCGTGGGAGAGTACGTGTCTGGTGGCGCGCTCGGTCTTCAAAACCGCAGAGGCCTTCGCAAGGGGGCTGGTAGGTTCGATTCCTACACTTTCCCGCCATCGCGGCACGCTGTGATAGACTCGTGGTATGGTCGATTGGCGGGCAGTGCCGTATCCACCGTGGTGGATCGAGCGCGCTGCGGAACGGATGCGATTGCTCGATCGAGCGGTCGCGCGTCTCCGTGCGGTTGTGGCGACGAGCCAGGATCTCGTCGGTGCGCTCGTGTTTGGCTCCTATGCGACGAATAGCGTCGGTCCCGAGAGCGACCTCGACGTGATCGTCGTTACGAACGAGCCCGCGAACGGCGATCCCGGTGGGCGTCACGCGCGCATCGCGGCGCGGCTGCAACTCGAAGTGCCGTGCGATCTGATCGTATACGAAGCTGAGACGTTTGCTCGGCTCGCTTTGGAACGCCCGTTCGTCGCGCAGGCCCGTGCCGAAGGGCTTTGGATCGATGCAGCAACACCCGCGTGAGCTCGCCGCGAGTTGGTTCGCGCAAGCGCAACGCGATCTCGACGCAGCGGCTTATTTATTCGACGGCGCGCGCTATGACGCCGCGTGTTTTGCCGCGCAACAAGCGACGGAAAAAGCGCTAAAGGCGGCTCTCGTCTGGTTTGCCGGCGATCGACCGCGCACGCATCAGCTCGCAATGCTTACGGCGGAGCTTGCGACCTATCGTGCCGATGCACCGCAAGCGCTGGGCGATATCGCCGCGCTCGATCCGTATTACGTCACGACACGATATCCGGACGCGATCGGCGGTGCGGTGCCTGGTGCTACCTTCTTCGCACCCGAAGGCCGTCTCGCGCTCGATCGCGCGGCAAGGGCCGTCGCATATGTCGCATCGGTACTGCCAACTCCGGAGCCACCCGCGTAAATCCGTTTCGCGTCGTACGCAAATTTAAGAACTTCTGAAACATGCTGCGGAGTCGTGTGTTCTCGCGCGAAATGTCGTTCGCGCTCGTACTGAAATAAAGCGACAATCGAAAGAATATCATGTTTCGCCGAGTATTACCGAAAGGATTGACCGGCGTCACATACCCACGCATCGGCGTCACGTGCGTTTGAATGCCCGGTAGTTGCTAATGTGTCCAATACAATTGAAGCTCCCGTTCGGAGGTCTCCGGAACGTGTCGTTTTCTTTGCGGTGGTGTATCGCCTCGCCATCGGTCCGCGCGCTCGCGAACGCATCGGCGCCCGTGCGATCCAAGCCGTCTTTTTCGTGCAAGCGAAGCACTCACTATTCTCTTCATACGAGTTAGCTATGTTGCGTATCTCCCCCGGCCCGTACGCTCGGCGCCTTTTTTCACTTGGCATCGCGATCGTCTTCGTCGTCGCGACGTGCTCCGGCGCGCGCGCCGATGGGCAAGCGGGCTCGATCGTCGGCGTTGCCGCCGACCGTCCGGCACCGCGCGCGGGCGAATCGATCGTCGTTCGCATCGCAATCGCGCCACCGGTCGATGTTTGGGCCGCGAAATCGTACTCCGCGCGCGTCCAGCTGCGCGACGCCGTGGGCTCCGTACTTGCGGATTCCGCTGAAGTCGTGGGCAATAGCGCCACGGCCGCAGGGCAGTTCGTGGTCCTCCCCGTCACGGTCGTCGTGCCGGATGCCACGAGCGGGCCGTTGTCGGTTCGCGCGACGGTCACGCACGCGGGTGCGATCGTCGGCGATGACACGAGTACGAGTATCGTCGTCGGCGCGGTCGTTCCCGAGTCCCTAGCGCCGGAAGTCGGCGCAGCGCCGGGTAGCACGCCGCCCGTCGCTCGCCCGAAGACACTCACGGCGGATATCAACGCCACGTCGAATTACGGCAAGACGCCTTCGCAACAGAGCAACTACACGGTCGGCGCGAAGTTTACGGGCGATCGTAGCCTCACCTCGACCTTTGGGCTCGCGACCACGATCGGTGCGCCGAAACCGATCGTCGGTTACCAAACGTCGCAAACGTTGACGCAAGTCGGTACGTTCTCTCCGAGTTTCGATAGCGGCGTCTTGAGCGGCCCGAGTGGAACGGGATTCACGTATAAAGATACGATCGGCGCACGTTCGGTGCAGCTCGCTTTTCTCTCCGGCGCGCACGCAACGCAAAACCCGTTTACCATCGCGGCGATCAACACGGGAACCGATATCCTCGGCGGCACGCTTACCCTTACCGGCGGCAATGTCTGGGTAACGGGAGCGGCCAATCCGGGATCGGATTTCTTTCTCCGGAACGGCATGTTCGCTGGTTTGCAATTTGCGAAAAAACCGAATGCGGCAAACTTCAGCTACAGCCTGCGGTACGGCGTCATCGACTATCTCGACGACGTCATCAAACGCCACCGTACCGATCGCGTCTTTCAAGCGAGTTCGATCTTCACGATTTCGAAGGTCGGCTTCATGGTCGATATCGTACGTGCCGGCCCGTATTTCCCGACGCTCACGGCGCCGGGAATCACGCCCGACCGCGAGGCCGCGACATTGACCGCAACCGTTCTCGTCGGCAAAGTGAACCTCACGGGCTCGCTCATCACCAATCGCGATGCGCTCAATGGTTCGTTCCTCACGCAGAAGACGCACTTTTGGACCGAGAGCATCGGTGCCGATTATGCGCTGCGCAACGGAGATTCGATCGGGCTGAAGCTCTCGAATGCGATCCAGCATCAAGACGGATCGCAAGTTGCCTATAACGGAAACGACAACACGGGTATTACGTACAACCTACGCCGCGGCGTCTATGGCCTTGCGTTCACGGTCGCATCGACCACCACACGCTCGTCGACGGGAATCTTGACGCATACCATCCAGGACGGCGTTTCGGTCACGCGTACGGTCGGCGAAGGCTTCAGCATCAACGGAGCCCTTAACACGACGAACGCGCTCGCGAATCAGAACGCAGCGACGAGTTTCTTGAACGCCGTCAACGGCGGCGTCGGCTGGACGCGCGGGCCCGTCACGCTCTCGACATCACTCAGCCGCTCGCTCTCACGGCCCGGATACGGGGTTTCGGACCCGGCCGCACTCTCCATCAACTACGGTGTCGCGGTCAAGCCCTTCCCGAGCCTGCCGTACGCCATCTCCATCACTGCCGCACAAGCGCACGGCGCTAGCGCCTCGACGGTCGGGGCACTCAATCTTTCGAGGAGTCTCTAATGTCGCGCATCATCACCGCCGCTCTGATCGTCGCTCTTGGAATCGTCCCGTCTGCCGTCGTCGCGCAACAGCAACCGCAAGCGGCACAGGCGAAGATCCAACGTCCCTCGATCGTGTTGCCCTTCGGTTTCGCCACCGTGCAGCCGCCGGTGCTCTTTCAATGGACGGCCGTCGCACCCGGTACCGTCAACGTCGTGAAGACGCGCGATGGAAAGCGTTACACGGAAGCCGTTTCCGTCGGCGCGCCGCGCTACGAATTCCAAGTCTCGGACGCACCGGATATCGAGTCGAACGTGCTCGTCGACGAAACGATCACCTCGCCGTCGTGGCTCTTTCTCAATCAATATCCCGATAGCGCGTTCACACCGCGTCAGCGCAGCCCGCTCGGCGGCGGAACGTACTACTATCGCGTCCGCGCCGTCTTCGACGATTACGCCTCGCCGTATTCGACGATCACGCCCTTCGTGTTGACGGGTGGCGGCGGCAGTACGACGCCGAACCACCAGATGAGCCTCTTTACCGTCGGTGTCGCCGGAACGCCGTTTGCCGGCGGCGCGTCGCAAATCTATGCGATCGCCGGCAACGTCGGGACGTACAGTGAAAATTCCGGAACGGTGAAAATTATCGCGAACGGGACGGAGCTCGGCACGGTCAAGCTTCCGCCACTCGCGCCGGGCCAACGCGCGACGATCACGGTACCGTATCTCCCGCGCGATGCCGGGCAAGCGCAGATCGTCGCAAAATTGGAATTCAACGACGAAAATCCGAATCGCAAATCGGCGACGATCACGACGCAGGTCGCCGAGCGTAAGAACGTGACGGGAACGATCGCAGGCACCATTCGGCGCGATCCGGACGGCACGTTCGTCCTCGACGACGAGGAGAACCATCGCCTCGTGACGCTCGTCGGCGACGCCGTCTCCGATGCGCAGATCGCACTCCTACGCGATCAACGGGTGTTCGTCTCGGGACGGTTGGAGACGATTCCGACCGGCTTCCGCCTCACGGTCGCGTCGCTCGTGAAAGCGGCCCCGACCGCAACCCCGTAAGAGACGCTATGCGTCGATAATCGCATCGACGTCGAGGTCGAAACCGCTCGGGGGCGTTCCCCGCGCATAGGTCGTGCGATTTTTCGGATTTATCGCAATCGCATATCTCGCCCCATCGGCGATGTATTTATCGATCTTCGCAAGAAGCGCGGGCCACGCGTCACTCTCGCTCGCAACTTCGATCGCGATGTCGGGCATCATCACCTGGTATGTGACGCTCGCGTCCATACACGCCACGCGCTCCGCGTTCACCCACGATGCGTCGGGGCTCACAACGCCCCCCGCAGGCGTCGCAAATCCCGTTGACGAGTCGTAGTATGCTCCGCCGAAGCGCTCTGCATAGAGATAGAGCTGGACGAGCGCTTTCGCGCTGCGCCGCCCGCCGGTCGTCGATGTCGGACTGATGAGTAAAGCCCCCGAGTCGCTGCGTTCGCACTGCCACCCGGGATTGGCTTCGGAGATCGCGGAGAGGTCGGCGTCGGTGAACACGAGGTTCTCGCCGCGAATCATCGCGCTCATAGGATCACTTCACCATCGCTCCCGGCGTGTGCGATGAACATATCGCGACGAGCGGGAGCGATGGCTAGGCCTTTTCTGCGCCGGTGTGCGTGGTTTGGCCGACGGTCGTGATCGGGACGCCGGCGTCGTAGAACGTCGGGTCGCCGACGGGGCTTACGAGAAATTTGTTTTGCGCGAGCGTACCGTCGAGTGTGCCGAGCAACATCTCGGCGACCATCGTGAAGTCGCCGCGCAGCGAAAGCAGCGGTTCTTCGAACGACTTCGGCTGGTTCGCTTCCCACACCCAATGGGTGACGAACGCGGGCAGATAGCCGAGGGCCACGCCGCCGAGGATGCGCCCCGGTTTGCGCGCGAGCACGCCGCTGATGCCGAGCGCGAGGCCGCTCAAGAGGCCGATCATATGCACGGTACGGGTATTCGGGTGCGCGTGTGCTGCGAGATACTCCGGATAAAATTCTTCGAACGTCATGCTCTTCGCCTACGCGAACCGCGCCGCGAACCCTGGTTTCGCTTCGCTACGGGATCGGGCTCGCTTCCGGGTTGGCGCTCGGACGCGCATCCGGGCTTTCTTGTGGAAGCGGCATCGTCATCGCATCCGGCGTTGCCGTGGGCTGCGGAGTTGGCGTCGGCGGTGGGGTCGGGCGTACTTTACCGTCGATCATCGCGAGGCGGGAAAGGCCGCCGTCGAAAGCGGGCGTGTTCGCGGGATTCGGCGTGGGGATGCCGCCGACGATCTTCAAGCGGCTGATTTTCGCATAATTTGTTTGCGGGAAGTACGCGATGATGTAGTTGAGTTGCCGGATCGCACGCTTGTGGGCGCTCTCCCCCGGAATCTCCTCGTAGACGCCTTCGAGCGCGTATGCATAGCGCGGAAGCCAGTTGTCGAAGGGATATTTGCGCGCCCAATCGCGCATCGCATCCTCGACGAACACGGCGTTATTGAGCACCGCTTGACCGTTCGCGACATCGCGATCCACACGTAAGCCGTAGTCTTTCACGTTCGTGCGAATCCCGAGCACGCTCAGTTTCAAGCGACCGAAATATTCGTCGGCGGGCGCGACTTTCGAACGTGGACGCGGCCGTGGCGTTGCTTTCGCGCGAGCCGAAACGAGCGCGTGCCGTTTCGCCGATGCGATGGGTGCATGCGGCGTCGCCGCAAGCACCGTCGAAGCCAGAGCTACCAGCGCCACGGCGCTAAAAAGACGCGTCATCGCAAGCGTAACGCGCCGCTCGGGCGTGAGGTTCCGCAAGCTATCGCGCGGGCAACCGCACGCGTGCGAGCCACACCGCGCCCGCCGCCATCTCGAGCAACGCGAGCACGAGCGCGATGCGGGGCCCGAGCGCGCGATCGTATGCGTCGATGCGTGCGACGACCGCGCCCGCAAGGATCGGCGCGACGATCTGCGGGATCGTCGTGCCGAGATTCCAAACGCCCATCGCCGCGGCCATCGCGTTTGCCGGTAAGAGGCGGCAGGCGAGCGCCCAATCGGCGGTCGCGAACGCACCCCACGCGATGCCCGCGACGGTTGCGGCGGCGAATGCGACGGGCAAGCCATTTGCGGCTGCGAGCACGCCGATCGCGACGACGATCAGCGCGAGCGCGGCTGCCGCGACGATGCGCGGATCGGCGCGATCGACCGGCCGCGCGACGAGCGCCGCGCCCGCGATACCCGCGACCGTGAACGCGAGAAAGAGCGATGCCGTCATCGTTCGCACATCGGGCACGTGCAGCGCATCGCGCACGAAGAAGAGCAAGAAGCCGAGCATCGTGTAGAAGCCGACGTTGACGAGGCCGCGCGATAGGAGCAACTCGACGATATTGCGCGTGATTGCGAACCGCGCAAAGGTCGTCGCGCGGATCGTGAGGCGTCGAACGTGCGCATACGTGACGGCGAACGTGGCGAGCAAGGAACCCCCGAGGATCGCCACGACCGCGCGCGCATCGCCGACGAAACCGGCGACGACGAGCCCGCAGGCGTTCCCGAGAAATTGATAGGCGCTCATCCACGCCGAAGCCGCACCCGCGCGTTCGGGCTCGACGTGATCGGGGATCGCGGCCTGATACGGCCCCGTCGCGATGTTGAGTGCCATTTGGATCGCGAAAAACGCGAGCATCAGCTGTGCGTAGTTCGGCGCGAGATAGAACCACACGAGCGCGGGAACCGTGCCGGCAACGCCGATCGCGTAGAAAACGTGACGACTTCCACGCCGTGCGACATCGCGATCCGCGATGAAGCCCGTGAGCAGTTGCACGGCGGCCGCGACCGCGCCGCCGAGCGCGGCGATCGTTGCATACGCGTTCACGCCGTCGTCGCTTGCAAGCGCGATGCTGCGCGCTTGCAGCGAAACCGCGAGGATCGCGCCCCAAACGAGTTGGATCGCAAACCAGAGCGCGCCGAGTCGCGCTGGCGATGTTCTCACGACGCGGCGCCGAGCGTGGTGCGCAACGCGTACCGATAGTCTGCGATGTCGTCGACGTCGTAGCAGAGTGCGGGCGAGGCATCGCGGATCCCGCGACACGGCCCGCCGAGATCGGCATCCGCGCGCGCCTCGATGTCCGCGACCGTGAGGCGCTTGAGCGCATAGCGCGCGATGAGTGCGGGCCCGAGGATCAGCGCCATGCGAACGAGACTTTTCCGCGCGGCGAAGAAGCGTTGGGCGAGCACCGTCGCGCGTTCGGCGACGATCGGATCGAGTACGAACGCACTGCCGTTCGCAAAACGGTCGTTGCCGAGGCGTACGCTATTTTCGGGCGCGCCGGGAAACATCGCACGATACGCATCGTCGTCGGCGAGGGCCATCGTCGCGCCGTACCCGGCGCTCTTCGCAACGAAATCCGCAATGGCCGCGCCCGTTACGAACGGCAAATCGGATGCGAGATATAGCAGCCGTTCGCCCGGCCACGCACCCAGCGCGATGCGGACGTTTTCCGTGCCGGAATCGGCGGCGAGGACGAACGCATCGACGCGTCCGTGCAGATGCGCGCGTACTTCGGCGTTGCCGACGACGGCGATCTTGTCCGCGCCGGCCGAGCGCGCCGCCTCGACCGCGCGATCGAGCATCGTCGTCCGCCCGAACGGTGCCAGCGCTTTCACGCTCGTGCCGCATGCGCGTGCGAAATCGCCGTCGACGCTGCCGCCCGCCGTGATAACGGCGGAGAATCCGCTCACGGCGTAACGTCGAGTGTGGTTTGCGCGCTGCGCCCGAAGGTATTTGCCGAAAAACGTAAACGCGCTTCGGCGCCGGGCCACGCAAACGTGCCGGGGGTAACGGTTCGGGCGAGATAGTGCAGTTCGTAACTCCCGGGTTCGAGGTGGTTTGCGAAGGCGCCGATGCGATCGCGCGCGATCGTGCGGCCCGCGATCGCCCACGAGCCCGCGAGGGGTGCATAGGCTTGTGTTGCCGTGGCGAACGTCGTGTCGACGGCTTCCATGCCCGCCGGCAGCGGATCCTCGATCGCGACCGCGTCGACCGCGTGGTCGGCCGTCACGCGTACGGTCACATCGTAGATATGGCCGATGGCAAGCGACGGTTTCGTGATCGGGCCGAGTCCCATCGTCGCGACGATGGCGGAAGTATTTGCGAGTCGGAGTTCGCGGTCGACGCGAAGTCCCGCGTATCGCCCGGGCACGTCGCCCGTCAAGCGATATCCGTAATCGATCGCATACGCAACGGAGGCGTCGGCATCGATCTCGATCGCGCTTGCGCTGCGGACTGCCGCATTTGCAAAATGCAGGGTTGCCGTCGGCTTGCCGGTTGTCAGGCGAACCGTGCGCGCGCCGGAGCCCAGCGATACGCGGACCGTCGCTTCGCGTGGCGGTGGTTGCGCGCGGACGTAATCCGTGAGTGCGGCGAGCGCTATCGCATTATCGCACGTGCATCCCCACTGCCCGTTGCTGCGCTTCGCGAGCAGTTGCCGGACGAGGCCGTCCGCGGTCGTAGCGCGCGTGACGACCGCGAGTTCGATTGCGGCGGCTTGCGCCGTGGCATGGGATTCGTAGAGTTGCGTCCCGACGGTCGAGTTATCGGCGGTGAGGTACGATTTTTCGGCGAGTTCGTGCGTTAACGTCGCGCGCGCTTGCGCGAAGGCGGGGATCCGCACGAGATGTCGCGCGAGCGCATACTTCCCGACGACGGTAAGTTCGTTCCGCGCATCGATCAACTCGCCGAGAAAATCGCTTCGCGTTTCGCCTGCGGCGGCAAGTGCGGCGAGCGCTACGACGCGAACGCTATTCCGACACGCGGCCTCGCCCTTCGCGCACGATCCGTCACGCGTGGGGTCGGCAAGCGCGCGGCGCACCGCACGCATCGCAAAGGACAGCTCCGAGGCGACGGGATAGCCTGCGTCGTGCAGACGTGCGAGCGCGGTGGTCACGTAAGCGTCGAGCCACGGCGAGTGTTGACGATCGTCCCGGAAAAGCCCGTAACCGCCGCTCGCTCGTGCGAGTTGGGCGAGTGCGTGGAGCTCGATCGTCACGCGTTTTGCGATATCGAGCGGCGCCAAGAGCGTCGGGTCGTATTTGCGTAAGGATGCAAGATCGGCGAGTGCCGAGAGGCGGCTCGCAACCGCGTCGCCATACCCCGCGTCATCGTCGAGAATCGCGCGTAGCGGGGCCCGCAAATCTCCGACGATATTCGTGGAAACCGTAACGTCGATCGTCGGATCGGCGTCGGTCGGCGCGATCGCGATCGGCGTCGTCGCTCGCGTTGCGTGCCCGGTGACGACGACGTTTTCCGTAACGTCGTGCGTGCGGATCGGCAAGTCGGCGACGAGGGCGTCGCGGACGCCCGCAAGCGTCGATGCGAACGTGAACGCGGGCGATACGGCCGACATCACGATGACGGGCAACCGCACGGCTTGCGTCGCGGTGGCGAGCGTTGCGTTCGTTTCGGTATGCGTCGCTTCGCTCGTGCCCGCAAGGAATGCGGCACCGCCGCGCACCGTTGCGGTCACGGCGATCGTCTTCCCGACGTTGCTCGGACTCGTGACGAGAACGCCGCCGTCGAAGCGATCGCCGATGCGTGCGAATTGCGGCAAGAGTGCGTTCGTCGTGAGGGCGGTCGTGCTCCGAAACGTCGCATCGGCCGTTGCGAAACGCGCGTCGCGCGTGAGGCCGACGGCGAGCGCGCGCCACGTCGTCAGGGTATCGGGGAGCGAGAACGCGATATCTGCGTCGCCGTTCGCATCGGTACGCACGTCGCCGCGATAGTACGCGAGCGGCGCGAACTTCGCGCGCACGCGCGTGCCTGCGGCGGCCGCAGAAAGCCCGCCACCGTAGCCCCAACCTTTTTCGCGGTATCGCTGCGGCGCGACGAGCTGCACGCTCGCGCGGTTATCGGCGTAGCGCTGTGCGATCGGGCGATCCGCGTACACGGTGGCGACGAGATCGGGAAAACGATACCCGCTCAGCTGCAAGATGGCTTCATCGACGACGGCAACGACGACCGCGCCGTTGACGGGTTGCCGAGCGAGGTCCGTAAGATGCACGTGAAGGTGTTGGATCGCTCCCGGGTGGGCGATCGCATCGCGTGGTTCGAGCGCGAGCCGTAGATGCTTCGCGGCGAGGTCGACGTGAAACGACGCGAACCCGACGCCCGCGAGGCGTTTCGTCTCCGCCGCGCGATCGCCCGCGCGCACCGCGCCGCGCCGCACGACGAAGGCCTGGACGGCTGCGTTCGGGAGCATCGCCTGCGTGACGCCGAAGGCGAATGCCGCGGACGTACCGCGTGCGTGCAGGCGTTGCGTTACGAGCACGTCGCCCGCGAGCACGGTGAGCGTGACGTCCGCATTCGCGTAGGGGAGCGTCACGAGGGCTCGCACGGTGTCGCCGACGCGATACGTCGCGCGATCGAGTTTTACCGGAATCGCCGCACCGTCGTCGATTGCGAAGTTGCCCGCGCCGTCGCCCGCAACCCAGATTTGTGCGTCGGTCGCACTCCGCTCGTCGGAACCGGGAAACGTGGCGCGGATGCGATACGTACCGGGGCTCGGCGGCACGAGCGTGAGATGCGATGCGGTCCGATCGCTCGTCGCGTCGACGTGCGCGACTTCGGCGTAGGCGACCCGCTGCCGCGTATCGTCCACGCCGTCGGTCGCGTGCGTCGACGTGCTATACGTGGCGCGTTCGAGCGCGACGCGAAACGCGCGGCCCGCTTTCGGCTTGCCATCGATGCCGAGCACGATCGCATCGATCGGTGTAGCGGTTCGCGCGGTACCGACGTAGCGGCTTTTGATGCCGATGATGGCGTCGCTCGGAAAGGCCGTGAACTCGGCGTGATCGCCGACGGTGAGTTGGGATGCGTCGATCGTCTCGGCATCGACGGAGTAGGTCATCGGAAAGGGCAGATCTGCGGGAACGTCGATCGCCTGCCGGACGACGCCATCGCTACCGATCGCGGCGCGCGTTTCCAACACGTTCGGATCGATAGCGGGTTGTTGTTCGGGATAGAAGTACGCGCGCCCGAACGTGTAATCGTCGTATCCGGCTGGAGCGTACGACGCCGCGCCGCGCGTTGCGAACGTGCGCGTGCTTCCACCCGCCACCGCGCCACCGAAAAGATAGGTGCTCGTCGTCGCTGCGGCAACACGGGCACCCGCGCGCACGGCGGTTGCATCGAGCGCGAGTTTCACCGCGAAATTCGGTGGCTTGAACTCGGCAACGCGGAGGTTTCCGGTCAGCGTTTCGCCCGCACCCTTCGCCGCGATCTGATACGTACCGAGTTCCGCCGTCCGCGCAAGGACGAAGTGTTTGGAGAATGCGCCGAAGGCATCCACCGTGGCGTCGCCGAGCGCGATCGTCGCGCCGCTCGGGCCGACGAGTTCGAGCGCGTACGTTGCGGAGCGGCCGCGTCCCAAGATTCCATTATGCAGAAAATACGAAATGCCCGTGAGTTCGAGCGACTCCCCGGGCTGATAGAGCGATCGATCGCTGAAGAGCGCGCCGCGTTCGAGTGGCGAGCCGTTCGTCCACGTCGCGTCGCCCCCGCTCTGCCATGCGTTGCTATACGCTTCCGTGCGAGCGTAGGCCCAATCGCTTCCATCGCGCGCAACCGCGAGTAACGCGGGTGCGGAACGATCGCCGTCGTTTGCAAGTTCGCACGACGCGAATGCAGCGCCGAGGAATTCGACGGTTCCGGTGGCATCGGTCGTACCGCGCGCACAAGCGTCGGGCGAACCGTTCGGCGCTTTCGTGCGATCGCTCACGAGCGATGGATAGATCGTTACGTTAGCGCCCGCTACCGGCGCACCGCCCGTCAACCGCGCGACGCGCACGACGCCGCGTTGCGGAAACCATTGCGCGAAGACGCCGAGATCCGTCTTTTGGACGAGCCCCGTGATCGCGATCGGGCGCGCCGCACCGGGGCGCCGATAGGCGAAGCCGTAAGCGAGGAGCCCCGTCGGAGCCCCGAGCACGCGCCCGAGCGGAAGATCGATCGCGGATGGCCGGTCGGCAGCGGCTTGGACCGTTCCCTCGTTCCAGGAACCGACCTCCGGGAGTAAGCCGCCCGTGCGCAGATCGGGGTCCGTCGATTCGCCCGCGATCAGATCCGTGGGGGAGACCGCGCGAGAGAATGCGCGATACCGGCCGCCGGGAAGATTCGTCGCCGATGCGCGTAGGGTGACGTCGTCGCTCGCGCGGAAAATCGCGAAGCCGCTCGGCGCCCAGAGATCGCTTGCGAGGTGCCCGACGGCGAACGTCCGCGTCGCGCGCTCTGCGAGCCGTTGCCCGAAGATGTCCGTAAGTGTGGGCTCGACCGTAATCGCGTACGTCGTCGCCGGCGCGAGCGCGTTCGGATCGAGCGCGATCGTTTCGCTTGCGCCCGTGCCCGCGAAGAGCGCGCGGCCACCGAGTGGGGCGGGGCTGATGTGGATGGCGCGGAGCGCCGATGCGATCGTGACGGGCGTCGTGAATTGCAGTTGCGGCGTGCCGCTTACGAAACGTCCGACCGCCGACGGATCGTCGTCGCTTGGCGCGCCGAATCCGGCGATGGCCGCAAGTGCGAGCGGCACGTAGGTTTGCACGACGCCATTGCGTGCCGTCGAACTCGCAAGGTTCCCATCGCGCGGCGCCACCCCGGCATCGAGCGCAAGGGTGTATCGGGTGTTCCTCGCAAGCGGATGCTCCGGATGCAACGTCACCGTCATCGGCTCGGGCGGCGCATCGCCTTCGGCGGGTGTCGGGCGCGCGACGGGCGACGCCGATTGTGCGGTGCTCGGCGAGGGATCGGATTTCGGAACGAGGCGGATGCGCGCGCCACCCGCGACGAGCGCGACGTGC
This sequence comes from Armatimonadota bacterium, assembly GCA_037441145.1. Taxonomy (GTDB): domain Bacteria; phylum Vulcanimicrobiota; class Vulcanimicrobiia; order Vulcanimicrobiales; family Vulcanimicrobiaceae; genus JBBISR01. The sequence continues at coordinate 63,112 of JBBISR010000006.1, read as the reverse complement.
TCGGTGAGCGATGCGACGTCGAACGGCAGGTTCGCGCCGATGTGCAGATCGGGATCGAGCGCGCTCTGCGTGGTTTGTTCCGCGTCGTTTGCGCGCGGCTGCTGTTCGTCGAAGACGAGGGCGGAAGTGGTGAAGCTCCATGCCAAATCGCTGGCGAGTTTCGCGCCCGTCGTATCGGTAAGTCCGGCGGTAACGGTGACGACGAACTGCGATGCAAGCGGAAGCGGTGCATCGGCTTGGAAGCCGACCATCTGCGGTGTGAGGATGCGAAAGCGTCCGGCGATCGCGGGCGCGATGCGAAAGTGTTCGAGCGCGCGCGCACCGTCGGCTGCATCGAGCGAAGCGATCGGAACGAGATCGCGCACGAACCGTACGCGAATCTGCGTGCGCGCATCGGCTTCGTTTTGCGGTGAGACATCGCGGACCATCGGCGGCATGCTTGGGAACGGAACGGCCGATACGGCGGCCAGCGGCGTCGGCGCGCCAGAAGGGCGGCCCGGCACGGACTGACATCCGGTTTCCGCGAAAGCGCAAACGATGCACGTGAGGAGCGAGGAGATCAGGGCGTTACGGACTCGTCGCATCGTCGCACTTCCCATGGCCGTTTCGATCGCGCTTGCGGTGCTGTGGGTCTTTGCGGTTGTGACCGTGGGCCCCCTGGACGTACGCACGTTCGCGCCGCATGGTCGTACCGTCGAATTCGTCGATCGCACGGGCGGCGTGCTCGGCACGGTGATCGATCGTGATCGTAGCCTTCCCGTGCCGCTCGATCGCATCGCACGCCCGTTGCAACTCGCACTCGTGGCAACGGAGGACGCGCGTTTCCGGTATCACGGCGCGGTCGACGGCATCGCCGTGCTCGCAGCATTTGCAAGCAACGTGCGCGCGGGGCGCATCGTGCGCGGTGCTTCGACGATCCCGATGCAAGTCGCGCGTGCGATCCGGCCCGTTCCCGCAACCGTTTGGGGAAAGCTTTCGGAGATCGCATTAGCCGAGCGGCTCGTCGCCGGATCCTCGCGGGATGCGCTGCTCGAAGCGTATGCGAACCGCGTACCGATGGGCGCGGATTTGCTCGGCGTCGAAGCCGCATCGCGGGCGTACTTCGGCATCGCCGCGGCCGATGTGGACCTCGCGCAAGCGGCGATGCTTGCGGCGCTTCCGAACGATCCCGTCGGGCTCGATCCGTACGCACATCCGGCGGCGCTGCGCGCGCGCACGCAAGTCGTGCTCGCGCGCATCGCGGCGTTCGCGCCCGCGCTCCGTGCGGTGGTTACCGATGCTCGGCGCGAGCGCGTCACGATCCGGCCGCGCACGGACGGGATCGTCGCTGCACCGCACCTGCTCTTTCGATTGGCCGCCGCGGACGACGGGCGCCGCTCGCGCGTGCGCACGACGATCGATGGCGAGTTGCAGCGCTTTGCCGAGACGCAGGTACGCGACGTGCTCGGCGGGCTTGCGGTGCACGGCGCGGGCCACGCCGCCGTGCTCGTGATCGATAACGCAACGTGCGACGTGCTCGCCTACGTCGGCTCGCCCGACTATTTCGATGTGGAGCACGAGGGACGTAACGACGGCGTGCAGGCGCTGCGCCAGCCGGGTAGCACGCTCAAGCCGTTTCTCTACGAACTGGCTTTCGAACGCGGAGCGCTCGCGCCGACGAGTACGCTTGCGGACACGCGCGTTGCATACGCGCTCCCGAATGCGCGCACGTACGAACCCGCGGATTTCTCGGGGCGATTCTACGGCGACGTGCGGGTCCGCACCGCGCTCGGTTCGTCGCTCAACGTTCCCGCCGTGCGCGTCCTCGAACGCGTCGGCGTCGCGCCGTTTCTCGAACGCTTGCGCGCGCTCGGCTTTAGCGATCTCACGCACGATGCGAGCTACTACGGCCTCGGCCTCACGCTCGGCGGCGGCGAGACGACGCTCTGGCAACTCGGACGCGCCTATGTCGCGCTTGCAAACGACGGACAACTGCGGGCGCTGCGAACGCGCGACGACGATCCGCCGAGTCTCGCCCGAAGCGTCGGAAGCGATCGTGCGACGTGGCGCATCGTCGTCGACATGCTCGCGGATCGCTACGCGCGCGCGCCCGCATTCGGTGCGAAAAGCGTGCTCGATCTGCCGTTCCCCGCTGCCGTAAAAACCGGCACGTCCTCCGATCTGCGCGATACGTGGACGGTTGGGTTCACGAAGCGTTACACGGTTGCGACGTGGGTCGGAAATTTCGGCGGCGCGGCGATGCATGACGTTTCGGGCGTAAGCGGCGCGGGGCCGCTTTGGAATCGGCTGATGCTGCATCTCCACGAGCGCGAGGAACCCGGGCCGTTCGCACAACCCGGCGGCTATACGAAACGCGCGATCTGCGACGATCCCTGTCGCGAGCTGGAGCGCGAATATGTGGCGAGCGGTGCGCCCCGGTTGCAACCGCCCGCACGCGTGCGAGGTGCGGGCACTCGCGCGCTCCCGCTCGTGCGTCCGCCGCATGCGCCGGGCGCCGGATTCGTCGTGCACGCGCGGGATCGCCGATGACCGTGCGGCTCGAAATCGCGGGGCTCGGGAAGCGCTACGGCGTGGTCGACGCGCTCGCGGATGCAAACCTGCACGTGGAGGCGGGCGAGCTCGTCGCGATCGTCGGTTCCTCGGGTTCGGGAAAGACGACGCTGCTGCGCGCGCTTGCGGGTTTCGTGCGGGCGGACCGGGGATCGATCGCGATCGACGGGCGCGATGTCACGCGAGAAGATCCGCGCACGCGCGGCGTCGGTATCGTGTTCCAGCAGTACGCGCTCTTTCCTCATTTAGACGTTTGCGAAAATATCGGTTTCGGCTTGCGACATCTCGCGCGGGCGCAGCGCCACGCTCGCGTCGCGGAACTGCTTGCGCTCGTCGGACTATCGGGGATGGAGCGGCGTTCGCCGCGCGCGCTTTCCGGAGGCGAGGCCCAGCGCGTCGCCTTCGCGCGTGCGCTCGCCGTGGCGCCGCGAGTGCTCGCGCTCGACGAACCGTTTGCCGCGCTCGATGCGGGCGTCCGCGTCACGCTGCGCACGTGGCTTCGCGAAATCCACGATCGCTCGCAACTCGCAACGCTCTTGGTGACGCATGATGCCGATGAAGCGATGACGATCGCCGATCGTGTCGTCGTGCTCGATGTGGGGCGCGTCATCGGCGATGGGTTACCTAGCGCTCTCTATCGGGAACCGCCGAGCCTCGTCGTGATGCGCGCGCTCGGCGCGGCACAAGCGTTCGCCGGGGGGTTCGTGCGCGCGCACGACGTGCGCATCGGCCCCGAGGACGGCGAAGGAACTCGTGCCGTCGTCGAACGCATCGTTTCGCTCGGCGGGCGTACGCGCGTACATCTGCGCCTTGCGGGCGAGACGCCGCTCGTCGCGGAGAGTGCGGCCGAGATCGCTTGCGAGCGCGGTGCGGTCGTCGCGGTTACGGCGACACGCGTGCATCGTTTCGGTTAATCGAAAAGATAGGTCGCAAAGCTGCCCACGGCGGTAAAACCGACGCGTTCGTAGAGCGCGATCGCCTCGTGGTTGAAATCGTTCACGTAGAGGCAGAGTGTCGGGGACTCGTCGAGTAGCGCGCGGCTGATGCTCGCGAGCGCGAGCGTTGCGTAGCCCTGGCCGCGGCTCGCGCCCGGCGTCCAGACGCCCTGGATCTGCGCGGTTTTCTCGCTCTTGCAGCCGACGTTGCATTGAAAACGTAACGCACCGTCGACGATCCAAACCCACCACCAACCGAGATCGATCACGCGGCGTACGCCCGCGACGAATCCCGCGCCATTCGCTCGTGGATCGTAGCCGAGCTCGCTTTGGATCATGCGCGCGGAGTGTTCCGTGACGAGTTCCGCATCCGCTTGCGTTGCGCGGCGGACGCCGACCGGAGCGAACGCACCGATCGCGCCCGGCACAAGCGCGTAGACGGGTTGCCGATCGCGCACGAGCCGCGGCTTCCGATGCCACCCGCGTATGTGTTCCCAATACCGATCGGCGATCGGCTTCGGACCGACGATCATCCGCTCGCGCCCGTGTTTGCGCCCCTCGACCGCGAAGGCGTCGACCGCTACGGGATCGTCGGCTGCGATGACGACTTGCACGCCGAAATACGCGATGCCGACGATCGCTCCGTTATGATCGCGCCAAGCGATCAATCCATCGGGCGTTCCGGAACGCTCGACGAGCCACTGTAAGAAGACGTTCTCGTACGGCCGCCGCGCGAGATACGCGATGACGTCGCGCCGCATCGCACGCGTGACGGGTTCGAGCAGGGGTGCTACCCCAGCTTCCGGATGAAATTCGGCGTCGTCGTGGGTTTCGCGCTGCCGCCCTCGGGTTCGATGCTGACGGCGACGGCGACGAGGTTTCGCGCATCTTCGGGTAGTGCGACGAGCGTGTTCTTCACCGCAGGCGCAAACAATACGCTGCGTTTTACCGCCGTCGCGCCGTTCGCAAGCGTCCACGCTTCGTACACTTTCCCGCGCGGGAGCGCCGGCAGTTTTTCGAGCGAGAGATAGACGTGGCTCCCGCGTACGATCACCGTGCCGTTCGGAACGTCGAAGTGCTTGGCATCCGGGGCGGAAACGTCCGCAAGCGTCGTTCGCGCGAGTGCGGCGGCGCGATTGACGCTCGCAACTTGCGCGGTGAGATCGGCTTCGCGTTTCTGCGTTTCGGCAAGCTTCGATTGGAGGCCGACGTTCTGCGTCGTCGATGTCAGCGCGAAGACGAAGCCCGCGGCGGCGGCGACGTACGCAACCCATGCAAACGAGCGCTTTTGCGGCCGTGCGAACGGGACGACGTTGGATGCTTCCGTCGGTAGCGGCGCGACGAACGCGGGCGGACGGCCTGCGACGTCGGCGCGGACCGCGTCCATCAATCGCGATTTCATGCGTGCGTTCGCGGCCGGCGGAACGTCCGCCGTCGCAACGACGCCGACGCTGTTTGCGATCGGGCGCAAATCGGCATATTCGCGTTGGCACGCGACGCAGGTAAGCAAGTGGGCGCGTGCTGCCGACGCTTCGCGCGCCGAGAGCGCACCGAGCGCGAGCGCGGCGGTCGTTTCGAGATGCAGTTCGTCGCTTGGGAGGCCGTTCATGAGGCCACCTCCTGGAGTTCGGTACGCATGCGGCGTAGGCCCGAACGGATGCGCGTCTTGATCGTGCCGAGCGGGATGTTCGTCTTGCGCGCGATCTCTTCGTGTGTGGCGCCACCGAAGAAGCCCATCTCGATCGGCGCGCGTTGTTCGGCGGGAAGAAGATCGAGCGCGCGGCGTACGCGCTCCGCATCAAGTTTTAAAAATACGGAATCATCCATCTCGCCATCGACGCGCAAATCGAGCGGCAGTTCGTCCATCGGCTTCGCGGCGTTGGAGCGCAGATGGTCGAGGCAGCGGTTGCGCGTCACCCGAGCGAGCCAAGCGGTGAGGTTGCCACCACGGAAGAGTTCCGGCGACGACCACACCTTCATGAAAACGCTTTGCGTCAGATCTTCGGCAGTCGTTGCGTCGGCAGTCATGCGGACGGCGATTCCGAACACCAAACGATGGTAGCCATCGTAGAGATGCTCGAACGCCGAAACGTCGCGATGGAGAATCTGTTGCATGAGACGCTCGTCGTCATCCACTTCTAAAAAGTTCGCCTCCGTGAAGTATGTCCCTCGAAGGCACGATCGCTTACGTAACGTCGAAAAGAGGGAACGAGATTGGCGCGCCGAGCGTCGAGACATATACTTCCTGTGAAGATGATGCAACGCCGCGATTCGAGTTTTTTGCATGTCGCGATCGTCGCCGCCCTCGGCGGAACGATGGCGCTCGTCGCATCCTTCGGCATGCCGATGTGGCAAAACGCGCACGGTGGCCACGCGACGCCGGCGTTTTATTTCTTCGGGATTTGGGGTGTGGCCGCGCTCATCGGTGCTTGCGCGTGCTATCACACGTACCGCATCTCGGGGCCGCCAGAAAAACCGAAAGGTGGCGGCGTGCGCCCGAGCGCGCCGATCTCCCTCGACGCGCGGCGGCATCGGGCCGCCGAAGACCGATCGACGCGCAAAGCGGCGTAGCCGCATTACGTGCCCGCCTCGCGGCGGCGCGATCGGTCTGCGTGCTTACGGGTTCGGGCATCTCATCCGAAAGCGGATTACCGACCTTCCGCGGCGTCGGCGGGCTTTGGCGGACGCATAAGGTCGAGGAACTCGCCTCGCCTGCCGGCTTCGCCGCTGATCCGCACCTCGTCTGGACCTGGTATAACGAGCGCCGTGCGGCGCATCTGCGCGCGCAACCGAGCCCGGCACACGAGGCCATCGCCGCCCTCGAAGAGCGGTTCGAGCGTTTCGCCGTGGCGACGCAAAACGTCGATGGCCTGCACCTCCGCGCGGGTTCCCGAACCGTTTACGAAGTGCACGGATCGCTGCGCGAAGCGCGCTGCACGGGATGCGCCGCGCGGATGGCGCTCGATGCGCCCCTACCGCTCGATGCGATCGTGCATGCGTGCGGCGGGAGCTGGCGCCCGGATATCGTGTGGTTCGGCGAAGCGCTTCCGCAGGATGTCTGGAAGAAGGCGCGTGCGGCGGCGGAGGATGCCGATCTCATCGTCGTCGTCGGGACATCGGGGCTAGTCAATCCGGCCGCAGCGCTCGCCACCCATTTCGGCAGGCACGCGGTGCGCGTCGAAGTGAACCCCGAACCTACCGTGTTTACCCCCCATGCCGAGCTCTCGATCCGCGCAACCGCTTCGGCCGTCTTACCGCACGTCGTATGACCGCGATGCACGACGGCGTCGCGGTTTTCGTCGCGTTGCTCGCCTTCGCGCTGCTCGTCGCGCTCGTTTCGGAGCGATTACGCTTCCCCTATCCGATCGCGCTCGTCGTCGTCGGTACGATCGCCACGCAAATCCACCCGATCCCGGAGCCCTTTCCCTATAGCGCCGGCCTTCTCGGCCTCTTTCTCCCGGCGCTTGTCTTCGAAGCCGCGTGGAACATCGACGTCCATGCCTTGCGCAGGCGAGCGCTCGCGATCGGGGTGTTGGCGGTGCCGGGCGTTCTCGCGACGACCGCGATCGTCGCCGGTCTCGTTACGGCTGCGGGCGTTTTCCCATTCGCGCTTGCGCTCGTGCTCGGTGCGATCGTCTCCGCAACCGATCCGATCGCGACGATCGCGGTGTTCCGGCGGCTCAGCGTGCCGCCCGATCTGCAGGCGATCGTCGAGGGCGAGTCGCTCGCCAACGACGGCGTCGCGGTCGCGCTGGTCGCGGCGGCCCTTCCCTTCGCGCAGGGCGCGAGCGGTGGGCCTGCTGCAACCGCGATCGCGTCCGCGATCGCAAGCGTGTGCGGCGGTGTGCTGATCGGCGCCGCGGCCGCGGCCCTTTTGGCGCTGCTCGTCCGCGACCGCGGCGAAAGCACCGTCCACGTCGTCGCGAGCATCCTCGTGGCATACGGCTCGTATCTCGTTGCCGACGCGTTCGGTCTCTCGGGAATATTCGCCGCGGGAGCCGCCGGAATTACGTGGCGGATCGTCGTGCCGACCGCGCGCGGAGCGACGATCGACCGCGATGTCGATGTCTTTTGGGCCTCGGTCGCCTTCCTCGCAAACGCCTTCATCTTTTTGCAGATGGGGCTGACGCTGCGCGTCGATCGCATCGCCCACGAACCCGTGCTCGCCGTCGTGGCCGTCGGCGCGGTCGTGCTCGCGCGCATCGTCCTCGTCTTCGGCACGCTTCCATGGCTCGTGAACGGGCGGCGTGGATGGACGACGACGGTCGCGCTTTCCGGGATGCGCGGGGCCTTGAGCCTCGCGCTCGTGCTTACGCTCCCGAACGCATTTCCGATGCGCGCGCAGCTCGTCGATGCCGTTTTCGCAGTCGTGCTCGTGACGCTGGTCGTTCAGGGGACGGCGCTCGAACCCGTGCTCTCACGTCTCCGTCCCGCCGCAGCTTAAAGCGGAAGCGGCGGGCCGTCGCTATCCTCGTACTGCGCGCGCGGTGCCGGAGGTTCGGGAAATTCGGGTCGTGCCGAAGCGCCACGCGTGCCGCGCACGGAGAGTTCCGGGAGCGGGATCGTATCGCTCCCGGGAAACGCACCGTCGTCCGGGGTGAACATGCGGCGCCGGCGCGGTTGCAATGCCGCAGGCGGATCGTCCACAGGGCGAAAATCGGCGAACGGTAGCCGTGCCGGGCGCGTGAGGAGCGGTGCGTCGGCGGCGGGTGTGGGTACGACAGCACGCGGCTTCGGCTCCGGAGGCGTTCGCGGTTCCGCGATCGGCACGGGCGGCGTGGGCGGTGGTGCGGCAACCGTCGGATCGGTGATCGTCGTACGTTGAAACGTGCGCGGCGAGGGAAGCAGCAGCACGTCGTCGTCCGCATGGCGCGCGAGGCCGCGGACCACCCACGTGTCCTCGACGCGTCGCATGCCGCGGAGCGGCACGCGTGGGATCGGCACGCAGGTAAAGGTACCCTCGATCGCTTTGTACGTCGCGTTACTGACCAGGATCGATGCACCGAGATCGACGCTCGCTTCTTGCAAACGCTGCGCCACCAGGGCCTCGACGCCGACGATCGCGTATTCGCGCCGGCCCTGAAAGCCCGCGTCGCCCGCGACGACGTTTCCCGAGCTGATCCCGATTCCGATCGTTACGGGCCGCCGGCCGGCGGCCGTCCAACGCTTGCCCATCGCGTCGACGTACCGCACGAGATCGAGCGCGCAGCGCACCGCGTGCTCCTCGTGAAACGGGTCGGCGACGGGCGTGCCGAACACGCCGACGACGCCGTCCCCCGTAAACCGATCGATCATGCCCTTATGCTTCTGGATCGCCGAGCCCGCGAGCGTGTAGATTTCGTTCAAATAGCGGAGCGTTTCTTCGGGTGCGAGGCTCTCGGCGATGTGCGAGAAGTTCCAGATGCGGCACACCATCACGGTGACGTACGAAGCGTGGCCCTCGAAGAGCCGCGGATCCTTCCGGCGCAGGATTTGATCGACGATCGGTGGCGCGACGTACCGCGAAAAGAGCGCGCGCACGCGCGCCGTTTCCTTGCGTTCGGTAACGTACCGGCGGATCGCGAGGCCGAGGCCGATGGCGATCGCGACGACGAGCAGCCAGAGTGTAAAGGTCATGGCGAGAGGAAACGCTTCGCAAGCTTGGAACGCGACGGCGCGTGGACGACTTGCAAGCGATCGCGGCCCGCATTACGGCGTACGCCGACTACCACGATGAGACGGCGCGGCATCTTGCGGACGAACAGGTCCGCGCGTGGGCGGGCGAGGCGATCAGTCGCCTGCGCGAACGGCTCGCGCCCTTCGGCGATGCGGTGAACGATCAGTTCGACGAATTGCTCTTGATCTGCGAGTTCACCGATCAAGTGCTGATGCGCATCCTGAATCATCTCGCGCTCGATTCCGCAGGGCGCGCGCAGATCCACGGCGTCGATCGGGCGCTCGTCGAAACGGCCGATGGCGCGGATCGCATCGCGGCCGCTTCGGAGGTCGGTCCGTTTCTCTCGGGCTTGCGCGAACGGTTCGCCGAGCGGACGCGGCTCATCGAATCGCTCGCTCCGCGGCGGGCGTAGCGCCGAGCGCCGCGTCCGCGCGCATTCCGCGCGCGATCGTGAAACCGGCGGTTGCGGCGATCGCAAGCGCGACGAACCCACCGAGCGGATCGCCCAGAACCTCTTTTCCGATGCCGAAGAGCGTTCCGTACACGAGCGCGATGCCCGCGATCCACTCGACGAGCCCGATGCGTAACGATTCGCCCGCAGGCACGCCCGCGCGTCGCGCGATCGCCCGCCAGCCCGGGCCGGCAGGGCGCACGCGGCGGTAGAACGTTTCCAGTGTCGCGTCGCTCTCGGGCTTGGTCGCGAACGTTACGGCGAGCCAAACGGCCGTGGTCACGAGCACCGTCACGACGAGCGATTTCGGCGTCGAAAGCGGGTCGGCGTCGGTTCCGAAAAAATGGAATTTCGAGATCGCGCTTCCGACGACGAACGAGGTCACGAGTGCTGCGATCTCGCTCCAGGCGCTCACGCGCGACCAATACCAGCGCAGGATCATCACGAGACCGACACCCGCGGTGACGTTGAGGAGGTAGATCCACGCGCCGCCGACGCTATCCATCTGCGTCGTAACGATAAACGAAAGCACCATGACGACAAGCGTCATCAGCCGCGAGACGAGAACGTAGTGCGCATCGGTGCGATTCGGGACGAAGAAGCGCCGGTAGAGGTCGTTCGTGAGGTACGAGGCGCCGAGGTTGAGGTGCGTCCCGATCGTCGACATATAGGCGGCGAGGAATCCGGCCATCATCAAGCCGCGTAGCCACACGGGAAGATGATCGATCATCACTTGGACGTACCCGAGTTCGGCATCCGGCTTCCCGTTTGCGCCAATGACGCCCGTCGGATAAAGCACGAGCGCGGCAAGGGCCACGAGAATCCAGGGCCAGGGCCGCAGCGCGTAATGCGCGACGTTGAAAAAGAGCGTCGCGAGCACGCCGTCGCGTTCGCTCTTCGCCGCGAAGATGCGCTGTGTGATGTAGCCACCGCCACCGGGCTCCGCACCCGGGTAGGACGATGCCCACCACGCGACGCCGACGTATGCGGCGAACGCGGCGAGCGGCATCCACGCGCCCTCGGCCGAAAAGTTCGGGAGAAAATCGAGCACGCTGCCGTTACCCGGGCCGCGCGTGGCATCGATCTTCGCAAGCTGCGCCGTGAGGCCGGGGATGCCACCGACGGCGGCGACCGCCGCGACCGCGAGCACGATCGCCATCGACATCTTCACGGCGAACTGCAAGAGATCGGTGACCAGCACGCTCCAGAGCCCACCGATCGAAACGTATACGGCGGTAAGCGCGAGGCAGACGGGGATCGCCACGACCGCGTCGATGTGCAGCGTGAGGAAGAGAATCTTCGCCATCGCGACGTTCACCCAACCCATGATGATCGTGTTGATGACGAGCCCTTGGAACGCCGCACGCGTGAAGCGTAGCGCTGCCGCGGGCTTCCCGCCATACCGAATTTCCGTAAATTCGACATCGGTGAAAATGCCGGCGCGGCGCCACATGCGCGCGAAGAAGAAGACCGTGAGGATCCCCGACATCAGGGCGCTCCACCACACCCAGTTGCCCGCGATCCCGTGTTGCGCGACGAAGCCCGTCACCGCGAGCGGCGTGTCGGCTGCGAACGTGGTCGCGACCATCGACGTACCCGCAAGCCACCACGGGACGTTTCTGCCGGAGAGAAAATACTCGCCGATCGACGAGCCGCCGCGGCGCGCGTAAAAGGCGCCGATCCCGAGATTGATCGCAAAGAATCCGACGATGACCGCGATATCGATCGCCCCGAGATGCATCGCGTGGTCCGTTCGCGCCCGTGCCCTGCCCTTCCGTCCCGGCGTAGCCCGGCCTGACCATAGCGTTACGGAATGGTAAGCCGTGTCGCCCGACGTTAGCCGGCGGTCATGGCGCGGCGGCAACCGAGTAGATCGTCGTGGAGCTTGCGGCCTGCGGCGATGTCGTCCGTGCTCGAGCCGGAGAACGTGCGATCGGGTGCCGTCGATCCGGTCGCAAAATGCGATGCATTCAGCGTATACCGTGGAAGATCGAAGCCGCCGCCTTGCGGGATCGCGGGCGTGCCCTCCACGCCGGAACCCGACGAAACGTCGCGGTATGGCAGCGCGACGAGGTCTTCGGCGATGACATCGCAAGCGCCGATGCCGCGCGTTGCAAAGACGCGCGTTTGCGCGTCGACCACGATCAGCGTGCGGCTCGGTAAGGCGTACTCGACGCGCCATGCCGCATCAACGTACCCGACCGTCTGCTGCAACACCGCAGAGTAGGTCGGCGCGTACGATCCGGGCTCGGCCGCGGTCGCTACCGCGAGAAGAAGCGCTTGCAGCATAGGCCGGGCAGTGTTCGCTACGCCAGCGTGCCGGTCCGTTCGCCCGCACCCTCGGCGGCAAACGCGCCGATCGCCGAGGCGACGATATCCGGCTGGTCGATGCCGAGAAAGAGCCGGGCGTTCTCGACGAGCTGGAGCCGCGCGTGCGGAAATGCCGCGGCGAGACGGCGCCCGAGCGGAACCGGGAAAAATCGATCGTCGGTTCCCCAAAGGACGAGCACCTCGGGCTCGAACGTCGCAAACGCGCGGGCGGCTTCGAGCGTGACGCGTGGCGAAATCGCGCAGAGCGTCAGCCGCAGGTCTTCGCGCACGTTCGCGTCATCGGCGAAACGGCGCATCAGCATGTCGAGCAACGGCAGATCGGGTTCGGTGTGCGCGACGGTCCCGAAAAAGCGACGCTGGACGCGCGGCAACCGAACGAGTTGCGCGAGCAACCGCCAGACCGCGGGGAATCGCGCGGCAAGATAGATCGGAGCGAGCGACCGTGGCGGAAAGACCTCCAACGCATCGCAATTGGTCAGTACGAGCCGCCCGATCCGCTGCGGATCCTCGCCGATCACGAGCTGACATAACGCGCCTCCCGTATCGTTGCCGACGAGCGTTACGTCGTGCAGGTCGAGCGCCGCGATCAGCCCGGAGATCACACGGGCGAGGGCCTTTGGGGTGTGATCGACATGCCGTGGCGACGGATACCGATGGACGCCGAGCGGCAGGTGGATATTGACGCACCGAAATCGCTCGGCGAGTCGATCGATGACGGGGTACCACACGCCGCCCGTGGCCCAAACGCCATGTACGAAGACGATCGTCGGGCCCGTGCCGGTCACATCGTACATGATCGTTCGGCCCTCGAGATCGATCGTGTGCTCACTGGTCGGGATCATGAACCCTCCTCGTCGCTTGCCGGCGGATGGATATGTGCGTTTCCGGATGAACACCGCCAGGTGTCGGTTATAACATACCGACAGTCGGTTTGCAAGGTGTCGTGGGATGGATGGCATGGAGCCCAAAGTCGCTCGCGGGGAACGGACCCGCGCGAAGATCGCCGAGGCCGCAACGGCGCTTTTCACGCGCTTCGGCTTCGCCGACGTCTCGATCGAGGCGGTCCTGGCCGAAACGGGCGTGAGTCGCGGCGCGCTCTACCACCACTACTCTTCGAAAGAGGCGCTCTTCGGCGCGGTTCTCGAGATCGTCGAAGCGCGCGTGGCGCGGGTCACGGCGGCCGCCGCCTCGGAGGCCCTGACGCCACTCGCCGGGCTTCGGATGGCTTGCCGCGCTTGGATCGAACTCGCGGCGAACGATGCGGAGGTCCGGCGCATCGTACTGATCGATGCGCCGTCTGTCGTCGGCTGGGAGGCGTGGCGCGCGCTCGATGCGCGCTATGCGCTCGGCGCCCTGGTCGAGAGCGTCGCCGCGATCGGCGGGACCGCGCCCGAAGCGCTCGGGACGAGAACGCTCGCACACCTCGTGCTTGCGGCGCTCGTCGAGGCGGCGCTTCTCGTGTCGCGAACGCCCGACGCGGAAACGATCCGCACCGTGGAAGCCGCGTTCGATCGGATACTCGACGCGCTCGTACCCCCGGCGGGGCTGTAGGCGGGGCACCTGGGGGTGTGGAACGGCGCGTGGGTGCTACGGTCTCCCATCCGATGCCCCAGGTTCGCGGCCGTCTTCAGCGTGCCGATGCTCGCCTTCGCGCTTTGTGGCGCGACGGTCGCGGAGCCCGCGCCGGAGATCGCGCTCGTGCCGCAGCCGCAAACGCTAACGACCGTGGCGTGCCGTCGCCCACCGGATCTCGGACGCGGTCTCGTGGTCGATCCGTCGATCGATGCCGGCGGGCGAGAACTCCTCGACGAACGGCTGCGCGCTGCCGGGTTGCCACCGACGCGCCCGACCGCTAACGGAAACGCGCCGACCGTTGCGCTTGCGCGCGACGCGACACTCGCGCACGAAGCGTATCGTTTACGCGTCGACGATCGGGGCGTGCGGATCGCCGCAGGCGATGCGGATGGTGCGTTCGATGCGCTTGCGACGCTCGCCCAACTGTTCCGAAAACGCGACCGCGCGTGGCAGCTGCCCTGCGTTGCGATCGCGGATGCACCCGCGATGGCCGAACGCATCGTTTCCGACGACGTCTCGCGCGGGCCGTTACCGACGCTAGCCTACTTTGAAGAGCGCATCCGCGGCCTCGCCGCGCTGAAGATCAATGGCTACTCGCCATACATGGAGCAAGTGTTCGTCGATCCGCGCGCGCCGTACGTTGCGAACGCAAACGGGATCACGGCGGGCGAACTGCGCGCGCTTACCACCTACGCACGGCGCTTTCACGTGACGTTGATTCCGGAACAGCAGACGTTCGCGCACATGCACGAAACGTTGAAATGGGAAACGTTCGCGCCGCTCGCCGAATTGCCGCACGGCTATTTGCTCGCGCCGAGCGACCCGGGAACGTACGCCTATTTGGAGCCGCTACTGCGCGCGGAACGCGCGGCGGTCGGCAACGTGCCGTATTTCCATGTGGGCTCGGACGAGCCGCTCGATCTCGGCCGTGGCCGGAGCACGGAGGCCACGACGAAAGCGGGCGTGTCGCAAGCGTTTGCCGCCCACGTCAACCGCGTCGCCGCGCTCGTCGCGCCCGCGCGGCCGATGATCTGGGACGATGCGATCCAGCGCGACCCGAGCGTGATGGCCGCGCTTCCGAAGAATCTCGTCGTCGTCGACTTCCATTACGGGCGCGAGCGATCGTACGCAGGCTACATCGCGACGGTCGCCAAGGGCGGCTTCGCGCAACTCGTTTCGCCGAGCGCCGCGAACTTCAACGAACTCTATCCCGATCTCGACCTCGCGTTCGATAACATCGCGGGCTTCGTCGCCGATGGCAAAGCCGCGAACGTGCTCGGCATGTTTATGACCGTGTGGCACGACGATGGCGAGACGCTCTACGATACGACGTGGGCGCCGCTTGCCTTCGCGGCGGCGACGGCGTGGCAACGCGGACCCGTCGATCGCACGCGGTTCGGCGCGGCGTTCGCACGCGCGTTTTTCGCAACCGACGACATGCGCTACGCGGACGACCTCGCCGCGCTCGCGCGACTCCGCTCGCTCTTGCGCACGAGCGTCGAAAGCGATCCGGGCAACTATCTCTTCTGGGCCGATCCGTTCGACGAGCGCATCGGAGCCCGCGTGCGCAAGGAGCTCGACCTGCGCGCGATCCGGCTTGCGGCGGAGGGCATTCTCGCACACCTCGACGGCGCGCCGCCGCCGCCGATGCATCCGAATGCGGCAAGCGAAATGGCGCTCGCTGCGCTGCAGTACGATGCGCTCGCACGGCGCTTCCAAATCGGCGCGGAAGCCCGTGCCTATTATGACGATGCGCGCGCACACGCCGATGGTAAGAGCGACGGCATCGTGTATCGCGGGCTCAACGTCGCAAAATATCTCTGCTGGGAGATGCGTGATGCGATGCTCGACATCGCGCCACGCTATCGTGCCGCGTGGGCGCACGAGAGCGGCCCGGATACCTATGCCGGCGAGCGCGCTCTCGCGCGGTTTGCATCGGATGCCGAACGCTCCGTGCGCCGTGCGGATCGCTTGAACGTCGTGCAGCGCGAGGACTATCTGCGTTCGCACATCATACCGACCTTCGACGAAGTGCTCGCACGCCCATGACCGGCGCGCTCGTCGTCATCGCCTTTCTCATTTTTGCGGGGCTGATGATCGCCCGCAAGCTCCCGGCGTTGCTCGCAGTACCGTGTATGGCGATCGCGATCGCCGTCGTCGCGGGCGTGCCCGCGGATGGCATCGGCACGATCGTCGCGAGCGGCAGCGTGCTGCTTGCGAAATACATCGTGACGCTGATCTTCGGCGCGCTGCTCGGGCGCGTGGCGATCGAGACGGGGATCGCCGAAACGATCGTCGCGTACGCGGCGGAATTCGGCGGCGAACGACCGCTCGTGGTTTCGCTCGTCATGTGTGCCGCCGTCACGGTGTTGTTCACAACGCTCACGGGGCTCGGCGCGATCATCATGGTCGGCACGATCGTGCTGCCGATCTTGATGACGCTCGGCGTCCCGCGCACCACGGCGGCGACGCTCTTCCTGATGTCGTTCGGCCTGGGCTTCGCGCTCAATCTCGCGCAGTGGACGTTCTACGAAACGCTCTTCGGGGTCGCGCGCGCGGATCTCGTGCGGTTCGGCGCGGTCGTGTTCGCCGTGCAAGCGTTCGTGCTTCTCGCGTACGCGCTCGTGCGGGAGCGCCGGATGCGCGGGTACGCAACGCTCGCCGTCGCACCCGCGACGCCGGCGCGCAAAGGTGCGCCGCCGTGGGCACTCGTCGCACCGATCCTGCCGCTCGTGCTCTTCGCGACGCCGCTGCACGTCGACGCGCTCGTGGCGTTTGCGATCAGCGCGCTCTATGCCGTACTCGCGACGAAGCCGCGCGAGAGCGTGCGGATCCTCGTCGCATCGGCGATTCGCGGCGTGGAGGACGTCGCGCCCGCGCTCTTGCTGATGATCGGCATCGGGATGCTGCTCGCAACCACCAAAGCGCCTGCGGTCGCCGCGGCCGTCACGCCGCTCGTCGCGGCGGTAACGCCGCGTTCGCCGTTCGCCTACGTCGTGGTCTTCGGTCTTTTGAGCCCGCTCGCGCTCTACCGTGGGCCGCTCAATCCGTTCGGCGTCGGCATCGCCGTCTACAGCGTGCTCGCAAGCCTCCACGCGCTTCCGGCCGTGGCACTCGCGGCTGCGGTGATGGCCGTCGTCCAGGTGCAAAACGTCTGCGATCCGACGAATACGCAAAACGTGTGGGTAGCGAACTTCACGGGCGTCGGGGTCGAAAAGATCACGCGTCTCACGCTGCCATTTCAAGTCGCGGTGAGCACGATCGCGGCCGTGTGTGCCGTGTTGTTCGGCACGGCGCTCTTCGGGCATGCGCCGTTCGCAATCGCGTTCGGCTCGCCCGCGAGCGCGGGGACGCTCCCGGCCCAAGCGCTGCCCGGGGCCGGGCTGTTCGCTCCGGATGCGATACGCAACACCGTCGGCATCGGGACCGATGGCGGCGCAAATAGTCTCGTTGCAGCCGACACGATCGCACGCGACTTGCGCGCGTGGAAGGGCCTTTCCGTCGTTACGGCCGCGCTCGATCCGGCGCTCTCCGACTGCACGCGCAAGCCCTTCGATGCGTTCTTGCGCGTCACGGTCGAGCGAAGCGTGACCCTTTCCGGAACGACCGCCGATGCGAACGCGTACCTGATGGACTGCGCGGGGTGGAGCGTCGAGGAATGGCACGAATCGCGCACGTTCGCAGGCGAACCCTCGCGCGATGCGGTGCGCGAACTGGCGTTACGACTGGCATTCCGATTGCGCGTGTGGACGCACGAACGACCGACGCTTGCGGCGATGTTGCTCGCGCGCGGTCTCGCGTACGATCCGGCGCGCGACCTCGCGCCGACCTGGTATTTCACGCTTGTGAAAACCGATGACGGCTACATGCGCGCGCTCGTGCGCCCGGGTGGACCCGCGTGGGATGCGGGCCTGCGAACGAACGACGTCGTCGACCAAGTCGACGGTCGTTTCTGGTGGGAGTACGGCACGTATCAAACGCAACGAAAAGCGTACGACGGCAAGCCGCATACGTTCGTCATCACGCGCGCGAACGTGAAGGACGATATCCCGATCGCGCTCGGGAAGCCGTTCGCGCCGCCGCTGCGAGAGGCCCCGGAAACGCGTCCGTTCTAGCTCCGGAAATGTCCGCAACACCCGCCGAACCCGTCGTCTCGCTCATCGACGACGTCCGTCGCGAACGCGAACGGTACCTCGAAGAACTCAAAACCTGGATCGCCGTTCCCTCGATTTCGGCCGATCCCGCATACGCCGCGCACGTCCGCGCCTCGGCCGAACATTGCGTCGCGCGGATGCGCGCGGCCGGCCTCACCGCCGAGGTGTTGGAGACCGACGGCCATCCGGTTGCCTACGGCGAGTGGCTCGGCGCCCCCGGAAAACCGACGATCGCGATCTACGGGCATCACGACGTGCAGCCGGTCGATCCGCTCGAACTCTGGGTTTCGCCGCCGTTCGAAGCGACGGTGCGCGATGGCAAGCTCTACGGACGCGGCGCGGTGGACGACAAGGGTCAAGTGCTCATGCACATCGCCGCGATCGAAACACATCTGCGCTTGCGCGGCGCGCTGCCGCTCAACATCAAGGTGATCGTCGAAGGCGAAGAAGAGATCGGCTCGCCGCATTTCGAGTCGTTTCTCGCCCGCGAAAAGAAGCGGTTGGCGTGCGATGTCGCCGTTATCTCCGATACGGCGGTCTTTGCCGAAGACGTGCCGTCGCTCACGACATCGCTCCGTGGGCTCGTGCACTGGGAGCTCACGGTCAACGGCCCCGCGACCGATTTGCACTCGGGCTACTATGGCGGCGCGGTCAGAAACCCGCTCGAAGCGCTCGCGCAAATGCTCGCGCAGTTGAAGGATCAGCACGGCCGCGTGACCGTGCCCGGCTTTTACGACGGCGTGCGGGAGCTCACGCCGGGCGAACGCGCGGAGATCGCGAGATTGCCGTTCGACCCCGCGCGCGAAGCGATCGCCCTCGGCGTCCCGGTACTCGCAGGCGAGAGCGCCCGCCATCCGCTCGAACGGATGTGGATGCGGCCGACGCTCGAGATCAACGGCATGTGGGGCGGCTACACGGGCCCGGGTGCGAAGACGATCGTTCCGTCTTTTGCAAAAGCAAAAATCTCGGCGCGTCTCGTCTCGTTTCAAGAACCCGAGCACGTGAAGCACGTCGTCAAGACGTTTCTCGAACGCATCGTGCCGCGCGGCGTGACCGCCACGATCGCGGCGTTCGGCGACGTGCGCGCCGTCGAAACCTCGCGCGATCATCCGGCGGTCTCGGCCGCCGCGACGGCGATGGAACGCGGGTTCGGCGAGCCACCGGTATTCATCGGAAGCGGCGGAACCATCGGCCCCGTCGCGAGCTTCGATCGTATTCTGAAATTACCGCAGGTGTTGATCGGCGTCGGGTTGCCCGACGATGCGATCCACGCACCGAACGAAAAATTCGACCTCAAGCAATTCTATCTCGGCATCGAAACGATGGTGCATCTCTACGACGAACTCGCGCTCGCGCTTTGACTAGCGTCCGCGTCGGCGTCGATGTCGGCGGTACGTTCACGGATGTCGTCGCGATCGACGCGCAGACGCGCGCGATTCTTGCGATCCGCAAGGTGCCGACGACGCACGATCATCCGGACGGCGTAGCGGCGGGGATCGTCGCGGGATTACGGCTCTTGCTCGACGAGTGCGCGATCGATCCGGAGAGCATCGTGTTCATCGCGCACTCCACGACGCAGGCCACCAATGCCTTGCTCGAAGGCGATCTCGCGCGGGTCGGCGTGATCACGTGCGCGAGCGGGATCTTCGCGAAGGTCGCGCACGGCGCGATGCGTTTCAAGCCTTTGCAACTCGCCGCCGCCGTAACGTTTGCGCCCGCGTATCGGGCGATCGCCGAAACGAGCGACGCGACGATCGATCGCGCGCTCGACGCTCTCGTTGCGAACGGTGCTACGGCGATCGCCGCGAGCGAACCGTTCGGCGTCGATCGGCCCGCGCGCGAGGATGCGATCGTCGCACGCGCGCGGGCGCGCGGCCTGGCGGCGACGAGCGGCCACGAAGTTGCGGCGCGCTATGGCGTGCGCGCGCGCACCCGCACGGCCGCGCTCAACGCAGCGATCCTTCCGCGGATGTTGCACGCGGCGCGAACGACCTCGCGCGCGGCGAAAGCCGCGGGCATCGCCGCGCCGCTGATGATCATGCGCAGCGACGGCGGCGTCATGGACGCGACCGAAGTCGAACGGCGGCCGATCCTCACGTTGCTTTCCGGCCCGGCGGCGGGCGTCGCCGGAGCGCTCTTGCACGAGAACGTAACCGACGGCATCTTCATCGAGGTCGGCGGAACGAGCGCGGATTGCTCGGCGATCAAAGGCGGGCGCCCGCAGATGCGTGCCGCAACGGTCGGCGGCGTGGCGACGATGCTCCACACGGTCGACGTGCGCACCTTGGGCGTTGCGGGCGGAAGCGTCGTAACGCTCGCGTCCGATGGCAGCGTCCGCGCGGTCGGCCCGCGATCCGCGCATATCGCCGGGTATCGGTATGCCGCGTTTTGCGCCCGCGGAGACCTCGCCGCCGCGCGCGTCGCGGATGGCGGCCTCGCGCTGCTCCACGTCCCGGCCGGCGCGTCGATCGCGCTTACGCCGACTTGCGCTGCGAACGTGCTCGGATACGTGCCGGTCGATGCGTTCGCGCGCGGCGATGTCGGGGTCGCGCGCGAAGCGTTTGCGATCGTCGCCACGCACTACAAAACGACGCCGGAAGCGCTCGCCCGCGGCATCTTGGCGCGCGCGGCGGAGAGCCTGCGAGCGACGGTCGATGCGCTCGTTTGCGAGTACGGCATGGATCGCGCGACCGTGCAGATCGTTGGTGGGGGTGGCGGCGCGGCCGCGCTCGTGCCCTACTGCGCGGAAGCGTTCGGCCTGCCGATGCGGCTCGCGCGCGACGCGCAGGTGATCTCGCCGATCGGCGTCGCACTCGCGCTCGTCCGCGATGTCGTCGAACGCACGATCGTCGATCCGAGTCCGGCGGATATCGTGGCGATTCGGCGCGAGGCGGTCGATGCGGCGATCGCCGCGGGCGCGGCGGCGGATCGCGTCGAGGTGACCGTCGATATCGATCGCGCGCGGAATCGCGTTCGTGCGGTCGCAAGCGGCGCATCGGTCACATCCGACGATGGGCCGGAGAACGTGGTGCGATCGGATGAAGATCGATTGCACGCCGCCGTCCGTCATCTTCGCGGCGTCGCCGAGGGTGCGGATTACGTCGCTCGTGGGCAAATGCTCTCCATCGCGCGCGTGCCGGTGGGTCGCACGCACTATGCCGCCGTCGTCGATGCACGCGGCGTCGTGCGGCTCACGGTGCTCGCACCGACCGTCATCGAAACGGCGGTCGGCGCGCTCGATACGGAACTCGCGCGGGCGATCGAAGCGCAGACGGCATTCGGCGATGTCGGCCGCGCGGTGCCGAACGTCGTGCTCGTTTACGGGAGCCGCTGCGCCGAATTTACGGGCCTTGCCGACGCAGAACAAATACGGGCGCTTGCCGCCGCTGAGACCGATGGTCTCGCGGCGGAAACGCCCGTCGTGCTTTTGCTATCCGCGTTACGCCCGTGAACGGGCGTGCGGGACGTTACGCGCCGGTGCTGACGGTAACCGGAGCCACGCAGATCTTCAAAACCGGATCGAGCACGAGGCCGACGGGGCATGGGGTTGCGGTCGGAATCGGCGTCGGCGCGAGCGTCGGCGTTGCGGTCGGAGCCGGTGTCGGCGTTGCCGTCGGCTTCATCGTCGGCGTAGCGGTCGGCGCGGGAGTCGGCGTCGTGCAAGCGCTGCGGTCGTCGTCTTCGCGATCGTCGCCACCGTACTTGGAGCAGTTCGCGCTCGTGGGCGATGGTGCGGGTGTCGCGGCCACGCAATGCTGGCCGTCGTCGTCGCAGGTTACGCTGCTGGAACCGTATTGAAAGCGGCAACCGCTCAGCGATAGGGCGAGTATGCCTGCAAGAAAGACGGAGACGAGTGCGCGCATGAACGTGGGCTCCTTGCGAAAATGTTGAAATGCTGCGTAGAGAGACTACCATGCGGCCAGCCGCTTTTCGCGCGCCCACGAACGTCTCTTCGTAAAGACTCGCATAAGAATGCCGCTCGATCGCGCGCGAGGTCGTGAAATGTAGTGCGTTTGACGCAGCTTCTTTCGTCCGTTTGTAATGCGGATGGCTATCGCTTCACCCCGATGAAGAGCCCGCGTGCGAAGAGATCCGTGCGCTCGCTGCGCACCGTAAAGCCCGCGTCAAGAAGCGCGGAGCGATATTGTGCGTCACTGAAAAGCTGCAGCACGTGGGTTTCACTAAATCGCGAAAGACCGTCGGGTTCGAGCACGAGATATTCGAAGCGCAAGACCGACGTGTCACCGTACCGTTCCGAGGTACCCATCCGGGCGACTTTGAGGGCGGGCTCGTTCACGAAAACGGCATCGCCTTTTCCCTCGCGCCAGTCTGCGGGCTCGAGCCAGGGTTCGAGGAAGAAGAGGCCGCCCGGGTCGAGGTGCGCGGCGACGTTGCGACACGTAGCGCGCAATTCGTCCTCGTTCGCGACGTAGCCGATGGACGAAAACATGCAAAGCGCGACGTCGAAGCGGCCTTTCGCGCGGAAATCTTGCATGCGCGCGACGTGCAGCGACACATCGGGCAGGCGCTCGCGCGCGATTGCGATCATTGCGGCGTCCGCATCGAGCCCTTCGACCGCCGCGTCCGTACGCAACATCGCGAGGTGCATCCCCGTGCCGCAGGCGACGTCGAGGAGGCGCGCGTGTTCCCCGACCTCGCGGCTGATTGCGGCGCGGAGCCACGCGGCTTCGGAAGCATAGTCTTTTCCGCTCGCGGCGTAGACGGCATCGTAAAAGGCGGCCGACTTTGAGAACATGCGAGTGCGTACGACGCTTGCCCGAGCGTATCTTTGCAGACGCGCGGCAGAGTCGCGCGAACGGATGCGCGAACGATGCACGCGATGCAACGCGAACGGGTCGATGTTCTCGTGGTCGGCGGGGGAAACGCGGGTTGCGCCGCCGCTCTTGCTGCCGCCCGGCGAGGCGCCCGGACGATGCTCGTCGAGCGCTACGGCTTTCTCGGCGGCACGGCCACGGCCGCGATGGTCGGGCCGTGGATGACGTTCCACTCGGGCACGGAGCGCATCGTCGGCGGCATCGCGCAAGAAATCGTCGAACGGCTCGTCGCCCTCGGTGGCTCGCAGGGGCACATCGCGGACTCCTCCGACTACGTGCCCACGATCACGCCGTTCGATCCCGAGATCCACAAGGCGCTGTTGTTCGATCTGATGCGCGAAAGCGGCGTCCGGCTGTTGTTACACGCCGTCGCGATCGGCGTCGAGCGCGATGCGGCAAATGCGGTTCGCGCTGTCCGCTTTCAGACCGTCGGCGGCCCGCGCACGATTCGCGCGCGCCGCACGATCGACGCAACGGCAGATGCCGTCGTCGCCGCGATGGGTGGCGCCGCGGTGATGCAGGGCGACGCGCTCGGCCGCGTGCAGCCCGCGAGTTTGATGCTTCGCATCTCGCACGTCGATCTCGGCAAGCTCGCGCGGTACGTCGCGATGCACCCCGAGCAAATGCGCAGTTCGCTCAAAGCGCACGAGCGCGAGCCGAAAGCGTTAAGCGCCGTAGCGGGACTTTACGATCTCTGGAACGCCGCCCGGGAGCGCGGTGCGGTGACGATCCCCCGCGAACTCGTCTCGTTCTTCGCGACGCCCTTTCCCGATGAAGTGACCGTCAACATGACGCGCGTGACGGACGTCGATCCGCTCGACCCGGACGACCTCACGCGTGCGGAAATCGAGGCGCGGCGCCAAGCGATGGAGCTCATCGCGTTCTTCAAGAGCGACGTGCCGGGGTTCGCGGACGCGCGCATCGCCGCCACCGGTACGCAGATCGGCATCCGCGAATCGCGGCGCATCGTCGGGGCCTACACGCTCACGGCGGCGGACGTCCTCGAAGGGCGGACGTTTGCGGACGCGGTGGCCCGCAGTGCCTATCCGATCGACATCCATAACCCATCCGGCGCGGGAACGACGACCCATCGCCTCAATCCCGGCGCATCGTACGAAATTCCGTACCGTTGCCTCGTACCGCAAAGCGTCGAAGACCTGCTCGTCGCCGGGCGTTGCATCTCGACGACGCATGAGGCGATGGCATCCGTGCGCCTGACGCCGACGGTTATGACGCTCGGCCAAGCCGCGGGCACGGCGGCGGCGCTTTCGCTTGCGGAACCGGCGAGCGCGATTCGCGCGCTCGATCCGGGCGTGCTGCGCGGAGCGCTGATCGCCGATGGCGTCGATCTTCGCCGCCCGGTCGTCGCGTGACGCCGCGCGAGCGCGCCACCGCGTACCGTATAACGGTGGTCCTCGACGACCTCGGCACGTGGGGAAGTGCCGAACTCGTCGCCGAGTACGAAGCGAAACCGCCGACGATCCGCGTCAACCGCAACGCCCTGCCCGTAGGGTCCTCGTGTGCGGTGGCGGAGGCGATCGAGCGCGCGGTCGCGCACGAGCTCTATCACCACCGCGAAGCGATCGGTGAGGTGGCCCGGCTCGCGTCGCGCACGGAGCGGGAAGCCGCAGCCGAGGCGTTCGCCCGGAGTCTCATGCCCGACGCCTGCGTGGGGGATGGCGCATGATGCTCGTTGCGGGGATCGATGGCGGCCAATCGTCGACGACGGCTGCGATCGCCGATGCCACGGGCCGCGTTCTCGCGCGCGGACGTTCGGGGCCGAGCGACCACATCGATGAGTCGCCGCATTCGCGGCGCTTCGCCGATGCCATGGAAAACGCCATCGCGGACGCGATGCGCGCCGCACAGCTACCGGTGGGAACGGAACTCGCGGCGATCGTCGCGGGGATCAGTGGGTTCGAAGGCACGTTGCATGGGATCGAACCGCGGCTGCCCTCCGAGCGCGTTCGCTACCTCCACGACGCGCCGATCGCGCTTGCGGGAGCGCTTGCGGGAGAACCCGGACTCCTCGTGCTCAGCGGCACGGGATCGGTCTGCTATGCGGAGATCGGCGGTCGCTCGGCGATGGGCGGTGGTTGGGGCTATCTGTTCGGCGACGAGGGCTCGAGTTTCGCGCTCGCGCGCGCGGCGATCGCCAGCGCCGCGCTTGCCGAAGACCGGGGACAGGTGAGCGCACTCGGCGATGCCGCGCTTGCGTACTTCGCGGCGCCGACGCTGCGCGCGCTCGTGCGCCGCGTCGCCGTGCGCGAGATCTCGCGCCCATATCTCGCAACGTTCGCACGCGTCGTTTGCGACGCCGCCCGGATCGGCTCGTCCGAGGCGGTCGCGATCGTTGCGGCGGCGGCGCGCGATCTCGCGTCGCTTGCCGCGCATACCGTCGGTCGCGTGCGAGCGGAAGGCGCCTTTCCCACGGCACTCGTCGGTGGAACCTTCGGCAGCGCCTATTTTCGCGAGGCGGTCGAGGCCGCTCTCGCCGAAGAACTTCCCTGGACCCTCGTCGTCCCGCCCCGGTACGAACCCGTTCTCGGTGCCGTGTTGCTCGCACTCGGCGATGCGGGTATCGAGGAACTCCCGCATCTGTCGGAGGCCGTAACCACGTGATCACCCCGCTCGACTGTGGCCCCTATGGCCGCAAAACGCTCGACTATCTGCGCGGCGGGCTGATCGTCTCCGTGCAGGCGATGCCGGGTTCGCTCCTCGATACCCCCGAGACGATCGCGCTCCTCGCGCGATGTGCCGTGCAAAACGGCGCGCGTGCCGTGCGAATCGAGGGGATCGAGCGTATCGCCGCCGTGCGTGCGGCGGTGGACGTGCCGATCGTCGGGCTCGTGAAACGGACGTACCCCGGGTTCGCACCGTACATCACGCCCACAAGCGCCGATATCTTCGAAGTCGTCGAAGCGGGTGCCGATATCGTCGCCTTCGACGCTACCGACCGGCAACGCCCCGATGGGTCCACGACCGCCGGTGCCGTATCGTCGATTCGCGTGATGAATCGCCTCGCGATGGCGGACTGCGCCCGCGCGAGCGACGCTTCGGCGGCGGCGATCGCGGGCGCGGACATCGTCGCGACGACGCTCTGCGGCTACACGGACGAGACGCGCGGTACGCAGCTCCCGGCGCTCGCACTCGTACGCGAGCTGCTCCGGATCGGATCGTTCGTCGTTTGCGAGGGCGGGATCGGCGACCCGGGCGCCGCGCGTTCGGCGTTCGCGGCCGGTGCCGATGCGATCTGCGTGGGCACGGCGATTACCAACGTCGACGCACGGGTTCGGGCGTTCGTGGCGGCAGCGCCGACCTAACTCTTAGGCCCGCTCGGAATTCCTGGTTAAAGTGGAGATTGCACTGCAACCGCGAACGTCTAACCGCGTACCGGTCGCTAGAGTTCTTCGGAGATTTCGTGGCACGATCAGTAAAGCCAAAGTCGAACCTCGGGCCGAATTTTTGGCCGGTGACGGCGCTTCTCGGCGTGTTATCGCTCGTGAACGCGTGGACGATCGTGCGCGTGCCGTCGATGACGTTTCTGCCGCAGGCCGGCGCCCCCGCGACCGACGTGGACTTCATCTTTCGCTTTCTCGGCATCTCCGGCGGCGCGATCTTCATCTATGTGACCGGTTACCTCGTGTACTTCGGTATCGCATTCCGGCACCGGGAAAACCAGCCGATCGACACGATCGGCGTGCAGGTTCACGATAACCCGCGCCTCGAGCTGTGGTGGACGATCCTGCCGACGCTTTTGGTTATCGTTCTCGGGTACTTCTCCGTGGACGTGTGGTGGAAGCTACAGAACCAGCAGGGCGACGTCCTTACGGTCGAATCGATCGGGTATCAGTTTGGCTTCCAGTATCGCTATCCGAAAATCAAAGATCCGGTACCGACGCTCTATCTCCCGGTCGGAACGCCCGTCACGCTCCACACTTCGGTTGCAGCGAACGGCGTCTCGCACGGATTCTGGATGCCCGAAATGCGCATCAAGGCCGATATGGTGCCGGGGCTCATCAACACGATTCGCTTCACGCCGACCGTCATCGGCGATTACCGCGTGATCTGTACGGAGTATTGCGGTACCGGTCATGGCGCGATGAAAGGCGAGATGCATGTCGTCTCGCAGCAAGAATTCGGGAAATGGTTTGCGGCGGCGCAAGCGGGCAAGGACTACACCCCACCGCTCGCAGGGGCGAAGCCGGGTTCGGATGGGCAACATCCGGCGCCGGGCAACGGAAACGATGCATCGGGTACGGCCGTGGCGCTCGATTCCGGAAAGACCGATGCCGGCCAGGTACTGTTCGGGCAGAAGTGCTCGACGTGTCACGGCGTCGGCCCGTACGAGCAGAAAATCGTCGGCCCGGGCCTCGGAAAGCTCTTCAACGACGCGGCGCATCCGAAACTCGTCAACGGCAAGGATGTCTCGCCCGCGAATATCGCGATGCTCCTGAAGAACGGCTACCAGGGCGAGGCGGGCGTCATGCCGAGCGCCCAAGTCAACGCGATCTCGAACGTCGATATCGCCAATCTCACCGCTTACCTCGTAAGCCTCTCGAAGAAGTCATAGGGAAGAAGCGCACATGGCAGTCGCGGCACCGCATGCGGTTCTCGATCACATCCACCCCGAGCCGAAGTCGTTCGTCGCGAAGTATATCTTCTCGATCGATCACAAGATCATCGGCGTCCAGTACCTGATCGTCGGCCTCCTGTTCTTCATCATCTCGGGGTTGCTCGCCGAGTTGATTCGCGTTCAGTTGCTCGTACCGAGCGGCGCGATCATGACGCCGGACAAATACAATCAGGTGTACTCGGTCCACGGCTCCGGTATGGTGTGGCTCGTCATCATCCCGCTCGTCACGGGCGGCTTCGGCAACTTCGTGATGCCGCTGATGATCGGCGCGCGCGACGTGGCGTTCCCCTGGCTCAACCTCGCGAGTTTCTGGATGTTCCCGCCCGCCGGCATGTTGCTGTTCGGATCGTTTCTGGTCGGCGCGCCCGATGCGGGCTGGACGGAATATCCGCCGATTTCGCTCCAGGGACCGCCGGGCACGAATCTCTGGTGCATCGCGATCTTCTTGATCGGCATCTCCTCGACGCTTACCGGCATCAACTTCCTCGTCACCATCTTGAAAATGCGCGCGCCGGGCATGACGTTCACGCGCATGCCGCTTTTCGTATGGGCGCAGCTCGCAACCGCAGGCCTCTCGATGGTCGCGACGACCGCACTCGCGGGCGCGCTGCTCGCGCTCTTCCTGGAGCGCGTCTTCGGCGTACCGTTTTACGACCCGGCTCGCGGCGGCTCGCCGCTCCTCTGGCAGCACATGTTCTGGTTTTACTCGCACCCGGCCGTCTACATCATGATCTTGCCGGCGTTCGGCATCATTTCGGAAGTGTTGCCCACCTTCTCGCGCAAGCCGATCTTCGGCTATAAGATGATCGCGTTCTCGTCGATCGCGATCGCGTTGCTCGGCTTCATGGTGTGGGCGCACCACATGTTCACCTCGGGCATGGCACCGTGGCTGCAGCTTCCATTCATGATTATCACGATGGTAATCGCGGTGCCGACCGGCGTGAAGATCTTCGGCTGGATGGCAACGCTCTGGGGCGGTTCGATCCGCTTCACCGCAGCGTGCCTCTTTGCGATCGGCTTCATCTGCGTGTTCACGTTCGGCGGCGTTACCGGTTTCTTCTTAGCTTCCGTTCCCGTCGATCTGCACGAGCACGGCTCGTACTTCGTCGTCGCGCACATTCACTACGTGCTCTTCGGCGGCTCGGTGTTCGGGATTTTCTCCGGCATCTATTACTGGTGGCCGAAGATCACCGGCCGCATGATGAACGAGCGTTGGGGACAGTGGCACTTCTGGATGACGTTCGTATCGTTCAACGTGACCTTCTTACCGATGCACTGGCTCGGTCTCATGGGCATGCCGCGCCGCGTCGCCGTGTACGATCCGCAGTTTCAATTTTGGAACGTCGTCGCGTCGCTTGCCTCGTTCGTGCTCGCGGGTTCGACGCTGATCTTCCTGTATAACATGTGGTGGTCGCTGCGCCACGGGCGCAAGGCTGGTGCGAACCCCTGGGGCGCGCGTACACTTGAATGGATGATCTCGTCGCCGCCGCCGTATTACAACTACAAGAAGATCCCGGCCGTGCTCGCGACGCCGTACGACTTCGGGAATCCGTTACCGTACATCGGCATGGAGCACGCGCCGGGAGCGCACGCGACGCCACAACCGGTCGCTTCGCACAAGATGCCCGCGAAGCGTCGAGCGTAGGCGATGGCCGTTAAAACCGTCGGTCACGGGCACGACCATGCCACCGCGCACGGGCATGCCCATGCAGACGGCATCAAACGCCCGCATATCCACGACGAGACGATCTACCAGGAGACGCGCGATATGCGTCTCCTGGGCTTCGTGTTGTTTTTGCTCTCGGACGTCGTCCTGTTTTCCGCGTTCATCTTCGCGTATCTCTACTTACGTGGGACGGTCGACCAATGGCCGCCGATCGTCGATGGGCATCAGCTTCCGCGGCTCGATGTCAATCTTGCCGCCGCGAACTCGATCGTGCTCTTCGGTTCCGGCGTCACCATGCATTACGCGCTTGAGAGCTGGAAGCACGGCGCGCGCAAGCAGTTCGACGTTTGGATTCTGGCGACGATCGTTCTGGGTATCGCCTTCCTAGGCGGCCAGGCATACGAATATACGCACGCGCCGATCGGTTGGGCGACCTCGATCTTCGGCGCATCGTTCTTCACGCTCACGGGGATGCACGGTTTTCACGTGTTCGCGGGCGTCGTGTTCCTGACGATTCTGTTTTTCCAGACGAAGCGCGGCGTGTACGATGAAACGCATTACTTCGGGCTCACTGCGGGCACGTTGTACTGGCACTTCGTGGACGTCATCTGGGTCGCGCTCTTCTACCTGTTCTATCTCTTTTAGGAGACGGGCGTGCTCTTTCCATCCGCTCCCCTCATGATCGCCGCGTTCATCGGCTCGTTCGTCGTCGGCATCCCGGCCTCGATCGCCCTGAAGAACGACTGGAAATCGACGGGGCTCGACAATACGACGACCAAGTTACTGCTCGGCCTGATGATCTTCGGCTGCATCTTGGTGTTACTCGCATCGCTGCACATCGTCGGTCCGAAGGGTGAGGCGTAGCACTATGTACGACATCAAAGATTCGCGTGGCGTCCCCGTATCCGGGGGCATCCCCCGCATCGTCACGTTCGCCGCGTTCGTGGGCCTGATCATGATCATCGCCGTGCTTGGGATCGTCTCGGGCTCGTCGCGGTACGGCCACGTATGGCCCGCAACCGACACGACGAAAGTCGACCTGACGACGTTCGTCAATAAGTAAGCCGCTCGAGGCACTTCGCGCGGTTCTTGTTACCGGCAACCCCGCACATCCCATGCATCGACCGGTCGAAAAGCGTGGGCAAAAAACGAGAGGGACGGCGTTTGCCGTCCCTCTCTTTGCACGTTAGGAGTATTCGGTTGGAGTGAGCTATGCGCCCGATGCGCCGGTCGTGACCGCGACGCAGATCTTGCCGGTCGGGTCGAGGACGAGCGGAGCCGAGCAAGTGAGCGGGGTTGCCGTGGGTGCCGGGGTCGGGGCGATCGTCGGCGCAACGGTCGGTTTCGGGGTGGCCTTGTGCTCGTTCTCGCCCTCGTTCTCTTTCTCGCCATCTTCGTGGCTCGCCGAGGTGACGTAGGCGCAGTTCTTGCCGCCATCGTCGCACTTGACGGTCTTGTGGTTGTACGAGAACTGGCAGGCGGAGACGGAGCTGATGAGGGCTGCTGCGAGGGCGGCGGTCAAAAGTGCGCGCATGTGATGCATTCCTTTTTTCGAGTGTGTGTGACGTCCGTGTCTTGCACTTCGGACGGCCGGTGTGTTTCCACGGCCAGAATACCACACCAATCCCCAAAAAATAGGGTCTTAACGCAAGGCTGACACCCGACGATTGGGGGGTGTTAGCGGTCGAGCGCGGCGGCGAGCCCCACGCCGAGCGGCGGCGTGTGCGCGGGCACGGCCCCCGTCGCTTTGCCGTCGATCGTATGCACGCCACCGAAGAACGAAAATTCGATGAGGGCGGGGCGAAGCCCGTACGCAACCGCTTCCTCGGCATCGGTAAGCGGCCACTCGCACGCGATCCTGCGATCGTGCGTCATGACGGCGATATACCCACCGGAACATTCGTCGGAATCCTCGTCCGGCTCGCGCAAGCGCATGTACCCGTCGAGGATGTAAATCGGCTGCTTCATTTCGCGCATAGCCTGCAGCGGCTTGCGAACGACGGCCATGAACCATCCCGTCGCGCCGACGACGCCGACGAGAAAAATCGGTGCGAGCAGGTAGTCGCCCCGCAGAAGCAAGCCGATGACGAGCGCGAGAAACACACCGCCGACGATGACGGGCTCGATCGCGATCGTCGCTCTCCCGTAGACGCCACGCATTACGGCTCGGCGTTCTTCGATCGACCACGGCCGGCGGATCAACGAACCGCGTTCGGCTTCGAGGAGAAGAACATCGCGCGTGCGCTCATCGATCATTCGTGGCCCTTCCTGTTCGCATCCTCAGACGACGCGAACCGCTTCCTCGGCGGTTTCTGCCGTCTTGGATTTCAGGAATGCGGTCAGCACGATCGTGCAGATGGCAAGTGCCGTGAATGCGAGATAGACGTTGCGAAACCCCGCGACCGCATCGCCACCGCTTCCGGCAACGCCACCGGCGAGGCTCCCACCGACGATCTGACCGATGATGAGCATGACCGAGAGCAGGCCGACGCCGCTTCCGCGGTTCGCCTGGCCGACTTCGCTCGTGATGATGTAACGGGTCGGCGCGCCGAGCAGCGCGCCGAAGCCGATGCCCGCGACGACCATCGCGAGCATGGAAAGCCATATCGAGCCGAAGCCGAACGCGAAGAGCGCGAGCCCGAACGCGGTAAAGGTCGAGCCGACGGCAAGCACCGCCCGGCTCCCGATCGCATCGAGCGCGCGGCCGGCGAGCGGGATCACCGCAACGAACGTCACCGCTCCGATCGCCGCAATCGCTCCCGCAGCGCTATTCGAAAGATGCTGTGCGGCGACGAGCGCTGCCGGGATGAAGAATAATGCGCCTTCGAGCGCCCCGATGCCGAGTTCGAGCACGTAGGTCACGACGAGTTGACGCGTGCGGAAGAGGCTCGGCGGCATGACCGGCTGTGCCGCGCGGCGCTCGATCCATGGCAACGTCGCGAAGAGCACCATGGCGAGGATCGCATAGCCGGCGACGCGGATCGGCTGTGCGCTGGCGCTTCCCGCGCGCGTAAGCGCCATCATGAGGGCGAGAAGCCCGAGCGAGAGCACCGCGATGCCCGCGATGTCGAGCGGCCCGCGAACCCGGGCGGCGAGGGTCGGCACCGTCGATCGCGCGAGCACGACGACGACGATCGCGAGCGGGATGTTCGCCGCGAAAATCCAGTGCCAGGAGATGAAGCTCGTTATGACCCCGCCGACGAGGGGGCCGACGATCGCCGCCAGCCCCCAGGTTGCCGCAACGAGCCCGAGCGCGGCCCCGCGGCGCTCCGCCGGAACGCGATCGGCGATCGCGGCGGTCGCCACGGGGAAGATGCCGCCCGCTCCAAACGCCTGGATCGCCCGTGCGATCAGAAAGATCGGGTACGTCGGGGCCGCAATCGCGACGACGCTGCCGAGTGCGAAGATCGAAACGCAAGCGATGTAGATCGGTCGCCGCCCGTACGTGTCGGAAAGCTTGGTCATGATCGGGATCGCGACGACGTTCGCGAGCAGATACAGCGTGAAGATCCACGGGAGGTCGCGCGGCGATGCGCCGAACGTCGCGCCGATCGCGGGAAGCGCCGGCGAGAGCACGCCGAGATCGAGGGCTCCCGCGAACACGCCAAGTCCCAGGGTCAGCAGAAGGGGCAAATACGAGCGATCGAGCTTGTGGCCGGCGATCGTCGTTGCTTCGTCGGCCGCCTCGGGAGCCGGCGGCGACACGGGAACGGTGGGCGTGGTCACGGTCCTAAGCGACGATACGGTCGGCGACCATCGCGATGCAGATGAGCGCGAGGTACACGAGCGAAAACTTGAAGAGCTCGCGCGGGCTGCGCGTGGTCGCGTCGCGGAGCGTTCGGATGGCGTCGAGCACGAAGATGCCTCCGAGCACCGCCGCCGCCGCAAAGAAAAGCGCGCCCATGACATGCATGGGATAGAGCGCGAGCGAGAACGCGACGAGTACGATGCTGTAGGCGAGAATCTCCCACTTGGTGCGGCGCGGGCCCTTGATGTTTGGCAGCATCGGGATGTTCGCTTTGTCGTAATCGATGTTCGTCATGAGCGCGAGAGCCCAGAAGTGCGGGGGCGTCCACAAGAAGACGATGGCGAAGAGCCCGAGGGCGGGCATGCCGATTTGCCCCGTAACCGCGGCCCAGCCGACGAGCGGCGGTACGGCACCGGCCGCGCCGCCGATCACGATGTTGAGCGGCGTCGTGCGTTTCAGCCACATCGTATAGATGAGGACGTAATAGGCGTTTCCGGCAAACGCAAGCCAAGCCGCGAGCGGATTTACAAGCGTATACAGGATGCCGAACGCGACGATGCCGAGGATCGTGGCATAAAGCAGCGCGGCCCGTACGGAGATGCGGCCGGCGGCGACGGGACGCGTCTTCGTGCGCCGCATCAAGCGATCGATATCGCGGTCCCAAACGCAGTTGAACGCGCCTGCGGAGGCGGAAGCGAGCCCCCCACCCACGAGGGTCCAAAGCGTGAGCGCGATCGGCGGGATGCCGCGCGCGGCCATCACCATCGCGGCAAGCGTGGTAACGAGTAAGAGGAAGATGATCCGAGGCTTCGTGAGCTCGTAAAAATCTGCGACGATCGCGGCCGTGCCCCGAAGCCGCGTCGGGGTATCGGTGCCTTCGAGGCGGGCGAGCGTTCCGCTCATCGCGTCACGGCACGATCGGAGCCGATGGCACGCACGGTCGATCGCGTGCCGCGCGCGGCCACGACGCCCACATCGATCCGCGCGAGGACGAATGCCACGACGAAGGCGACGAAGGTCGCGGCGGCATTTGCGGCGTGCGCTTCACGCAACGCCATCGGTAACGCCCAAACGACGTTGAGGACGCCGAGGACGACCTGCAGGATCACGAGTGCGTACGCCACACTCGTGGCAACGCGCAACCGGCGTGAATCGGCAGCGATTCCCTGCACGAACGCGATCGTCGCGATAGAAAAGAAGCCGAGAGCGAAGAGACG
This sequence comes from Armatimonadota bacterium, assembly GCA_037441145.1. Taxonomy (GTDB): domain Bacteria; phylum Vulcanimicrobiota; class Vulcanimicrobiia; order Vulcanimicrobiales; family Vulcanimicrobiaceae; genus JBBISR01. The sequence goes on along the minus strand of JBBISR010000006.1, from coordinate 29,358 downwards.
ATGTGCCATCTGCGCGAGTTGCGCTTGCGTGAGGCCCGCAAACGACTGCCCATCGCAGAGCGGTATCGTCGTGCACGCGAGGCCCGCGCCGCTCGAACTCACATACGCGCCGATGCACATAGCGACGAACGCGGCTCCGCCGCTCGTGCCGAGCAGGGTGGCGAGCGGCGCGGGCGCGTGCATCCCGCCCGGAGCCGGGCGGAGCACGGCGAGCGCGGCAAGGGTAACGAGCGCTGCGAGAAAGGCCATCCCGGTGCCCCAATGGATGACGACCGACCAAGGGGTGTTCGAAAGCGCGACGGTTGCGGCCCCGAGGCCGACTTGCAGGACGAACGTCCCACAGATCAGGCCGATCACGATGGTGACGCCCGCGATCTTCTTGCGTTCGCGCCAAGCGGCGACGAGGGTTGCGAGCAAGACGAACGATTCGAGGAACACGATCATTCGATGTCCCCATTCGAGGAGCACCCCACCATCGAGCGGGGGGACGATCTGCCCGTTGCAGAGCGGCCAATCGGGGCACGTCATTCCGGCGTTGTTGATACGGATCCAGCTTCCGAGCACGGCGATCGCCAGGGCGAACAGGGCTGCGGTGAGCGAGAGGGCGCGGAACATCTTCACAACGGTACTCCGCTCGCGCCGGAGCGACAACGACATAGGTGGTCCGGGGCGGGAGTGCCGGCGCCTAACAGCCGCTTACGGCGGCGTTCGTGTGCCCTGCGGCGACGCTCTCATCCGAGAGAATTTCGGGTACCATCGCCTCGAGCGATTTCGCCGCTTCTTTTGCAATCGCGGAATAATGGAAGTCGATGCGCTCGAGTCCGGCGGGCGTCGGTTGCGGCAGGTTCAGCACGGCCTGGGTGTTGATATTCGGGCCGTGCTTGTTGTCGTCGAAAGCGGTGGCATCGGGGAGCTGGCCGCGCGAGCGAAATTTATCTTCGTTCGTTTGCTTGATGTCGCGTGCGGTTTCCCGAAGCGACTCGTGGCCTTCGATGATGACGATCATGCGCTGCAGATCGACGGCCGCTTTCTTCTGCCGATAGAGCGCGCCACCGAGCGCATCGGCAAACGCCGTGAGTTCGGCTTTCACGTTCGGATCGGTCGTTCGTTTCGCGAGCTCGCGGAGGCGCGTGATTTCGCTCAACCCCGTTTCCGCGTCGCGGCGTAATGTCGTCGACTCTTTTTCGAGCCGATGGATGCCCTGCGTGCGTTTGAGATCGTTCGATTCCAAATCGACCGTCTTCAAATACGCGACGGAGCCGGTGAGCGACTCGTCGTTATGGAGCGCCGCGCCGATTGCGGCATTCGCATGTACGACCACGTTGATGCACAACGGGTCGATCGTCGTCGTCCTCCCGATCTCACGCAAGGCGACGCTCGGCACTCCCGAGGGAGCGGGCGATGGCGATGGGACTTGTGCCGGGGTGGCTCCCAGAGCGACGACGGCGGCTATCAGTATGATGCGCATATCCGTCGCATGAGAGTTCGCTATGCCCCTGCGGGGTATCCTCGGGAGCGGGCGTCGAATTGGCGTCCACTTATGCGACGTCTCGTCGCCCTGATCGCGTGCATCCTCGCCCTCACCGGTTGTCGTGAAGAGCGGGTGAAGAGCTACGCGGAGGGCACTACCGCAGTTCTCGGTCCGCCCCAAGTCGCGATCGTGCGTAACGCGCACGATCTCGAAGCACTTGGCATTCGGAAAACGACGGTTCGTTACAATAAGGAATTCGTCGTCGCCCTCTTGATGGGGCCACACAAGGAAACCGGCTGGAGCCAGCTGATCGAATCGATTCGGGCGAACAAGCAGCGGGTGCGGATCGTCGCGTTCGAACGGCAATCGCTCGAAAGCGAACCATCGCGCGAGTATCGCACGTATACGATATGGGTCGTACCGAATAGCGTGTACCGAAGTGGATCGATCGTCGATGTCGTCACACCCTCGGGCGAGCCGGTTGCGAGCGTCACGTTGCGGTGACTCACGACGATCCACGTTCGCACCGATAGCGTTATCTGGATAGCGCGCCGATGCGCCGCGCGATGCGATACATGACGCCCCGTATGTATCTGTGAACGAAAGAACGACATGACGGCTACGATGCTCAATACCTTCTCGGCCACGATCGAACGGCTCGGCGTCGTTCTTTCCGGGAGCGGCGCACCCGAAGAAGCCGAAGGCGTGCTCAACCCAGCGGGCGTGCGCGCGCGAGATGGTTCGTACGTTCTGTACCCGCGCTGCGTCGCCGCCGGCAACAAATCGCGTATCGGACGCGTACGCGTTCGGGAAAACGGCGCCGATCGGCGGTACGAGCGGGACGGGTACGCGCTCGTTCCCGAGGCACCGTTCGAAATACGGTTGGTGCCGGGCGGCGAGGGCTGCGAAGATCCGCGCGTCACCTTCGTTCCCGTGCTCGACTGCTTCGTGATGGTCTATACGGCGTTCGGGCCGATGGGGCCGCGGATCGCGATCGCGCTCTCCGACGACGCGATCGCGTGGACGCGCCTCGGGCTCGTGGACTTTTCGGCGCCCGGCCTACCGACCGGCGACGACAAGGACGGCATGTTTTTCCCCCAGCCCGTGCTCTCGCCGAGCGGTGTCCGCTCGCTTGCGATGTATCACCGGCCGATGTTGCATCTTTCGGCCGTCGACGGCCGCGGTGCCGTGCCGCAGATCCTCGCGATGGATCCACGCGATCGCGAATCGACGTGCATCGCGTACATCCCGCTCGATGCGGTCCTTGCCGATACGCGAAACTTGTTGCGCGTCGCCGAAAGCGCGGTCGTGCTCTCGCCCGATGGCGCATGGGGTAAGATCAAAACGGGTGGCGGCACGCCGCCCGTGCGCATCGCCGAGGGCTGGTTTTCGGTGTTTCACGGGGTCGATGCGATCGAAGTCGATGGGCGCGTGAAGATGCGCTACAGCGCCGGTATGGTCGTGCACGATTACGAGCAACCGCACAAGATCTTGTATCGCTCGGCCGAGCCGTTGATGGTGCCCGAGGGTGCCGACGAACTGCATGGCATCGTGAGCAACGTCGTGTTCCCGACCGCGATCGACGTCTGCGCGGAGCCGCGGACCTTCGATATCTACTACGGCATGGCCGACGCGCGTATCGGCCGTGCGCGCCTCGTGCTCGGCGAAACGCTCGCAGGCGCCGGTTCCTAAAGCGGACCTCGGGCGTGGGATGCTGCGGTATTACGTCCTTGCGACGCTTCTGGTCGCGCTGCTCGGATCGATTTTCATCGCGCGCGAACGGCACCGCGCCGAACTCCGCGTCGCATCCGTGCAAGTAACGGTGCCGCCGAAGGTCACGGATCAGGCGCGCGACGGTGCCGGGCACGGCCCGTCGCGCTTTACGGCGACCGGCGATTGGATCATGTCGGCACTGCCGAGTTGTTTCGTGCAACGCGAACGGCGCTCGGGACCGCTCCCCTTCGTACGCGCGGCGGTTCCGTCGGGCGCGCTCCGCATCGCCGCGGGAACCCGCTTCGTACGAGGGGCATGTCGCGTGCTCGTGCGCGCGGACGATGTCATCGTCGAGCGCGGCGCGGATCGGATGCGCGTGAGCCCGCCCGCCGAACTCTATCGGAGCGGCGCGGCGTTGATCTTGGTCCGGCCTGCGATTCGTGGCGCGGGCGCGCGCATTTTCGATCCGCCCGGCAGCTCGGCAGGGCGCTGATGCACGCTTTCGGATCGCTCGTTCCGGACGAGCTCCACGTCGTGCCGCTCGGCGCGGAGCCCGGCGCCTGCACGCGGTTCGCCGCCGAACTCGGCACGGCGCGCGAGGACGCGGAGTGGCCGCCGCTCGACCGCGAGCCGCTGTGGGGGATCCCGGTCGGCGAGGGCCTCGTGCGCGTTGCGAACGTGCCGTTCTTCGCGATCGATTTCAGCTATGGCGATACGGTCGCGCTCGCGCAGGGCGACGGCCCGCCGCTCTTCGTGCGCGTCGCGCTTGCGGGCGGATATTCGATCTTTCGCGTGATCGTCGACGGGCGGCTTTCGGAAGTCGACCGCTGGTTCGTCGAGCGGATGACGCAATCGCTCCGTGACCTCGGTTGCGTGGTGGAATTCGCGTCGCCGCTGTTCTTCGGGATCGCGGCGCCCGCGCACGCAAGCGAAGAGGGCATTCTCGATATTCTCGCGATGGGTGAAGAAGACGGCGTGTGGTCGTACGACGAGGGCTTCGCCCCGGGAGTGGAATGATGGACCAAACGCTACCGGCAGAAACGCAAGCCGCCAATGCCGTCACCCGCGTACGATACGTTTCGCACGGCGACTCCGTCCGCATGGAATTCGCAAGCGGCGTGACGCTGCAGTTTCCGCGGGCGTTCATCCCCGAGCTCTCGGGCGCGGACGAAGCATCGCTCAAAGCGGTGCGCGTGGTCGCCCTCGGCGAGGCGATCGCTTGGAGTAATCTCGGCGTGAGTATCGAGGTCGCACCGTTATTGACGACGATCTTCCGCGCACGCGTCGCCGCCGCGCTCCGGCCGCAGCGCGCACGCCGGCCGAAGGCGCTCGGCGGGGCGTCGAACGCGCCCGTGAAAACCCGCAAACGGCCGTGACGGTGGCTCGCGCGGAATCGGAAGAACGCGGGTTGACGCGGATCGAGGCAGACGATCGCGTCGTCGTGCTCGCGCGAACGATGCGAGCGCAAAACGCAGTAGCGGAGACCGCTTGGAGCGACGGCGCGCGCAACTGGGTACGTTTCGGAGCGACATGCCTCGGCCAGGCGCTCTATCGGCAAAGCTCCATCTTCGCGGGCACTACGGATGCGCCCGGGTGGAGCCACGTCGAGCTGAGCTACTTTCGCGATATCGTCCCGCTCGATGTCATCAACGATCTCGTGTTCCAGCGCCCTCCCGAGGAGGCGGGCCTCTTACGAGCGGAAATGCTCCTCACGACGCCCTCGTCGTTTATCATGCCGCAACCCTGGCGCGGGTTGAGCCAAGGATCGCAACGTCAAGCATCGCTGGAATTCATCCATGTTCTGCCGGCGCGTCTCTGCGACTATCGCGACGTGATGCGGCGCTTTATCGGTCCGGCCGCTGCAGCGCTCGTTGCAAACGACACCATCGGAACGTTTCGGGCCATGGAAACCGTAGCGGTGCTCTATCGCTCGCCTTCGCTTGCGATCGATTGGAATCAGATCCATTTATGTGAGGTCGATGCGGGCGCGTTCACCGGGTTCGGGCAGCTGTTCGATGCCGCGTTCCGGAGTAGCGCACCCGATGGCTCCGCGAGCGCGCTCGCTCGCCTCCGCGAGATCCGGACGATCCCGCGCTGGACGCTAAACGATGCGGTGATCGAGGCGGCATTCGTCTGACGCTCCGGCGCGAACGTATCATCGTAACGGGCTTTCGCGTGCGATCGCGAGCCCGAGTGCGGCGGCGAGGAAGATGCCCGCGACGATGCCGATCGGCGTGATGGTCTCGTGGACCAGGACGATCGAGGCGACGATACCGACGCCGAGCGATTCGTACAGCGTTACGGCGGCGACGATCGCGACGGGGAGCCGCTTGAGGGCGAACGGCTGCGTGACCTGACCGATGAGCGAGAGCCCGACCACCATGATGCCGAAGAACACGACGATCGTGCGCGGGTCGAGCGTGAGGGGCGCGACGATCGCCGCCGCGTGACGCGGCGCGAGGACGATGACGAGCGAGAGCGCGCCGACGAAACCGTACACGCCCGTGATGAGCAGCGGCGGATACCGTTTCGCTAGCGATCGTACCGTAAGCGTGGTGACCGCCACCGAGCAGATCATCACGAAGATCAGCACGTCGCCGAAGATGGACGAGCCGCTCGACGTGCGTAACGCCGTGAGCATGATGCCGCCGATCGCGCCGAGGACGAGCGCTAGGATCGCCTGCCGATCGAGGCGTTCGCGCAAGAATAGCGCACCGAGCAGCGCCGTGATCGGCGGGCCGAGGGCGAAAAAGAGCGCGCCATGTGCCGCGCTCGTGCGCGCGATGCCGAGCGCGTAGAGGCCCGTCGACATCGGGCCGTACGTCAGGCTCACGAGCGCGAAGCGCCAGTAGTCCTCGCGCCGGATCGCGCGCAGGGGAACGCGTGCGAGCGCGATCATGAGCGCGAAGCACGGGAGGCACCAGAACGAGCGTGCGGTGATGAGGCCGAGCGCATCGAAGCGCACGGCGGCGTCGGGAGCGTACAGCAACTTCGTGGCACTCGCGTTTAAGCCCCAAAAGAACGCGCCGATCAGAATCGCGCCGAACGCAAGCGCTACGCCGCCGCGCGGCGAATTACGCTCGGTCATGGATTTGCGCGAAGAAGTCGAGCGCCGCCGTACGTTTGCGATCATCTCGCACCCGGACGCCGGCAAGACGACGCTCACCGAGAAACTCTTGCTCTACGGCGGTGCGATCAATACCGCGGGGCAAGTTGCGGCGCGGCGGCGCGCCCGCTCGGCGACCTCGGACTGGATGGAGCTGGAACGGGAGCGCGGGATTTCGATCACGTCGACCGTGCTGCAATTTCCCTACCACGGATTCACGCTCAATCTCCTCGATACGCCCGGCCACCAAGATTTCGGCGAAGACACGTATCGCACGCTGCTCGCGGCCGACGCCGCGGTCATGTTGATCGATGCCGCCAAAGGCGTCGAACCGCAAACCCGCAAGTTGTTTGCCATTTGCCGAGCGCGAAAAATTCCGCTCTTCACGTTCATGAACAAGCTCGATCGCCCGAGCCGCGATCCGCTCGAACTCTTGGACGAACTCGAAAACATCCTCGGCATCGGCGCTTATCCGATCAACTGGCCGATCGGCAATGGCCCCTCGTTTCGCGGCGTGTACGACCGGCGCACCAAGGACGTGCATCTCTTCGAACGCACGGAACACGGCGCGAAGAAAGCTCCCGTCGCCGTGACCGACGTGCGCGACGAGCGCATGAAAGCGATCGTCGACGAAGCGACCTACGCGGAGTTTCTCGATCAAATCGATCTGCTCGAAGGCGCGGGTTCCGATTTCGATCGCGACGCGATGATGCGCGGCGAAACGACGCCCGTGTTCTTCGGTTCCGCCGTCACGAACTTCGGCGTCGAGCTCTTTCTCGACGGCTTCGTCGGTATGTCGCCGCCGCCCGCCGCGCGCGTCGCAACGAGCTTCGCGCTCGGCCACGTCGGCGAAACCGCGCCCGTCGCGCCGGACGAGAACCATTTCTCGGGCTTCGTGTTCAAGATTCAGGCAAATATGGATCCGCGGCATCGCGATCGGATCGCGTTTTTGCGCGTGTGCTCCGGAAAGTTCGAACGCGACATGACCGTACGCAACGTCCGGACGGGCAAAGACGTGCGCCTCACGCGTGCGATGAAGTTGTTCGCATCGGATCGCGAGTCGGTCGAACTCGCATACGCGGGCGACGTCGTCGGCCTCGCGAACCCCGGTTCGTTTGCGATCGGCGATACGCTCTGCGACGGCGAAATGCTGGAATACGAACCGATCCCCGCGTTCGAGCCCGAGCACTTTTCGCTCGTGCGCGCGCTCGATACCGGCGCGTATAAGTCGTTTCAAAAGGGGATCGCGCAGCTGCGCGAAGAGGGCGCGATCCAAGTCATGTACCCGTTCGGTTCGATGCGCACGGAGCCGATGCTCGCCGCCGTCGGCCAACTCCAATTCGAAGTCGTGAAATACCGCCTCGAAGCCGAGTACAATGTGAAGACGCTCTTCACGACGCTCCCGTACGCGTTCGCGCGCCGCGTCGATGCCGATGCCGCGACGCTCGCTTCGGCGAAGATGCCGACGAACGCGAAGCTCGTCGAGGATTGGGATGGCGCACCGCTTGCGGTGTTTGAGAGCGCGTGGAGCTTGCGCCTTGCCGAAGAGTGGAATCCCACGTTGAAACTCCGCCCGTACTCGGCTGTAGAAACGAACGTTCCCGCCGCCACGTAACTTCCGGAAAGACGAAAGCATGCGCAGCCAACCGAAGGTCGTGACGCCCGCCCAGCGGCAACGACAGCTCCTCTTCATCGTGTTCCTGGTCTTCATCGCGTTCATGGTGTTCCGCTCGTGCGCGCATAGCGAGAATCGCTTCGAAAAAGATGCACGGGCGGTAACGCTCGCGATCCAGAAGAACGACGCCGCTTCCATCGGGAAATTGTTCAATGCGGATGCACGCGAGCGGATGAACAATCGGCAGCGCTTCGGAAAGGCCTCGGACGATTTGAACGCCCTCGGCAAGATCAATAGCGTGCACGAAACGACGGCGAAGGACGCCGCCGACCGTACGCACACGATGCTGATCGCCGGCGAAAAAGCGAACGTTACCGAGACGTACCACTACGATCTCGACGGCAAGATCGATCGCTTCAAATACGATCCCGTCGTGCCGAACGCGAAGTGAGCGCCGCCGGCGAACCGCTCGCCGCATCGTATGCCGATGTCGTCGCGGCGGCCGAGCGCTTACGGGGCGTCGCGCATCGCACGCCGGTCGTTACCTCGACGACGCTCGACGAACGCACGGGCGCGACGGTGTTTCTCAAAACAGAGAATTTCCAGCGGATGGGTGCGTTCAAGTTTCGCGGCGCGTATAACACGCTCGCGCAGCTCGATGCGGCCGAGCGCGCGCGCGGGGTCGTCGCGTTCTCTTCCGGAAATCACGCGCAGGGCGTCGCGCTCGCGGCGCGCATCCTCGGCATCCATGCGACGATCATCATGCCGGAGGATGCGCCCGCATCGAAGCTCGCGGCCACGCGCGGGTACGGCGCCGATGTCGTACTCTACGACCGGTATACCGTCAATCGCGCGGACGTTGCCGCAACCGTTATGGCCGAGCGGAACGCGGTGCTCGTGCCGCCGTTCGACGATGCGCGCGTGATCGCAGGTGCGGGTACCGCCGCACGCGAGCTCTTCGAAGATGTCGGCGAACTCGATGCGCTTTTCGTGTGCCTGGGGGGCGGCGGCTTTCTCTCGGGATCGTGTCTCGCCGCGACGGGGCTCTCCCCCGCGTGTGCCGTGTGGGGCGTAGAACCCGAGGCGGGCGACGACTGGGCGCAGTCGTGGGTCGCAAACGAGCGCATCAAGATTCCCGTGCCGCAGACGATCGCCGATGGGCAGCAAACGCAACAACCGGGGGAGCTCACTTGGCCGATCGTCCGTGCCCACGGCGCGGGGATCGTTACCGTCTCCGACGACGAGTTACGGAAAGCGATGCGCTTCGCGTTCGAACGCCTGAAACTAGTCATCGAACCGAGCGGCGCGGCGGCGCTCGCCGCAGTGCTTTTCGGCAAGGGCGATTTCGCGGGCAAGCGGATCGGCGTGATGCTCAGTGGCGGTAACGTCGATCCGGCACGGTTCGTCGAGGCGCTCTCCGCCTAAGCACGCGCTCGATTCGCGAACGTCGTTTTCGTCGCGATCGTCCTATGGCGGCACCGGGAACCAGGGCAAGCGAAGGAGTATGTCCTGCTATTCCTTCCTCGTCTCTCCGGCTCGTTTCGGAAAGGTGCTCTTATGCGTCGTTTGTTTAGCGCGATTCTCGCCTCGGCTACCCTTTTCGCCCTCGCCGTGCCCGCTTCGGCGATGGACCCGATGATGTCCGGTATGAAGAAAACCTGCCCGAAGGGCTCGACGATGGTCAAGGGCTACACGAAAAAAGACGGCACCAAGGTCGACGGCTACTGCCGCAAAGACAAGGGCATGATGAAGGGCGATGCGATGAAGGGCGATGCGATGAAGGGTGGCGCCATGAAGGGCGCGATGATGTCGCCCGCCCCCGCACCGACCAAGTAGGATCCGCTACGGTGTCTGGCGTGCGCGTGGGAGCGGCGCCGGACACGCGTAGGCTTTCGCCGTCGTGTCCTTGGGCAAGGCGTCGGCTGGCGAACCGATGCGCTCCGGGAGATCGCGCTTCGCGCTGTCGTGCGCGTCCTCGTGCAGCTCGAGCAGGTACGTTTCGCTGCCGAACGTTTGGTACACGTAGCCCGTGGCTTTCCCGCGATCGAGGATGACCGCGATCGAGCGGACCGCACCGGTAGTGCGTGCGGCCGCGCCGATCGTGCCGCCGAACGGCACGGGGGATGCCGCGCAAAACGCGGCGAGCACCGCCGGCGCGGGTGTCGGATCGCTCATGGACGCGGGCTGCGGCCCATCGCGTAGAATTCGGGGTTCGGGCGCATGTCGAGCGCTCCGGCCATGCGGTTCGAGAACCCGAAGAACGCGGCGATCGCCGCGATATCCCAGATTTCGTCGTCCGAGAAGCCGGCGTCGTGCAGATCGGCGATCTCTTCATCGCTTGCGGCGAACCCGGTCTCGTTCACGCGTGACGCGAAGGCGACGATCGCCGCGAGGCGGGGCGGGCACTCGGCCGTCGCCCAGTTGATCGCGAGTTGATCGGCGAGCACGGGATCTCTCCCGAGGATGCGAAGCGCCGCGCTATGCGAGGTTACGCAGTACTGGCACTGATTTTCCGAGGACACGACGACGACGATCGCCTCGCGTTCCGCGCGAGAGAGTCCGCTTTCCCCGCGCATCAGCAGATCGTGGTACTGCATGAACGCGCGGAAGTGTTCCGGCCGCGTCGCGTACGTTCGGAACACGTTCGGCACGAACCCGAGCTTTTCGCGCGAAGCGTCGAAGACCGCGCGGATATCGTCGGGTAGCGACGCCTCATCGGCCTCGCCGACACGGCTCACGCGGGTCTTCGTCGCTGCACTCTGCATGCCGGGTGGTTCGCTACGGTGCTAGATCAAGCCCGTCTTGAACGCGTGCACCGCCGCTTGCGTCCGCGCCGTGATATGGAGCTTTGCGAAGATCCGGCTCACGTGGTTTTTGATCGTCTTTTCCGAGAGCGCGAGCTTCGCGCTGATCTCTTTATTCGAAAGACCGCCCGCGATCAAGCGCACGATCTCGGTCTCGCGTTCCGAGAGTTCCGTCGCAGCGCCCCGAACCGAACGATACGGCGCGCGGCGGAGCATGAGGCCCGCCATGCGGGGATCGACATAGGCCGTGCCCGCCGCGACGCTGCGAATCGCCCGCGCGAGCTCGGCGGGTGAGATGTCCTTGAGGACGTATCCCTCGGCACCCGCGCCGAGGCAGCGAAGGGCGACTTCGGCCTGCGCGTGGTGACTGAGGACGAGCACGCGCGCCGCGGGGATCACCGTGCGCAGGTGCTCCATCATCGCCGCGAACTCGGCCGTCTGGCCGTCGATATCCACCAAAACGATATGCGGTTGCAGCGGCTGGAGCGGGGCACCGATCGCCGCCGGCATCTCGCCCACGATCGCGATTCCGTCCTCGTCATCGAGGACGGCTCCGAGCGCGCGTGCGAAAATCGTGTGTGCCTCGACGATCGCCACGCGGACATCGTTCGATGCGGGCGTTTCGGTCGGCGGAAGCGTTGCGTGTTCCATAGGTCCAGGCTTATGCCCTGAAATTTCCCTTGGCATCGGGGAAACGCCGCGCCGCGCGAACAAAACCCGGGGGTGACTCCTCGTAAAAAGCGTTCTGCCAAAGCATATGCGGATGCCGCGCAGCTGATGACGGGTACGCCCGATCCCGATCGCGGGCGTGCGTTCGCGGCGGAACAAGCGGGGTCGGTCGACGCGACGACGTACATTTTCGCGCGCTACGACGGGGTCGGACGCCTGACGGAAGTCGTGACGCACGAAGAAGAGGACGACACGGATCGGGTTGCCGCTGGGATCGTCGAAGCGGAACGCAATCTGCAGAGCGTGCAGGGGTTGCCGCTTCCACGCGTCGCCCCGACCGCCGTTTCGCCGCTCGCCGAAAAGTCGTCGCTTACGGTGCTCTACGGCGACGAGGAGGGGGTAAGCGGTATCCTCATCGTGACGCCGGAGCCCGGTACCGCGGCGTTCGGTTCGCTCCAACACGATCGCCTCGTCGCATCGTTGCCGATGGGTTCGCAGCTGCTCGCGCGCTTACGCGTGTTCGATGGCGAGCAGACCGCGAAGGAGCGCGCATCGCAGCGCGCGATTCCGGCCCAGTACGTGCTTCGCGCCGATCTCTCGATCGAGTACGCGTTCTTGCCGCGCGAGAGCGAGCACATGGAAGGCGCCGTCGCGGAAATGCTCCCGACGAGTGGCCGCTTGCCGACGGTCATCGAAATGGCGGTCGCGCGCATAACGGCGCGCTGGGCCGAAGACCGTTCGGCGCGGATCGAGGACGTCGCCGTCCCGCTCCCGTTTCTCATGGTTCGCGTGGTCCCGCTCAAGGGCATCGACGCGTATCGCATCGGCCTGACGATCGAGCGGTATCAGGCGCGCAATTCGATCGGCTACGCCGCACGGCGATTCGGAATGTCGCCGCGCGAACTGCAAGTGTTGGCGCTCGTTCTCCAGGGATACGGCACGCCCGAGATCGCGCACGCGCTCGAAATCGCCGAGTCGACCGCGCACGATCACGTCAAGCGCATGCTCATCAAGACGCGCGCGAAAAATCGCGTGGAGATGGCGGCGAAAACGCTCGGCTGGCGCGCGGGCTAAGGCGCGGAAGTCGAGAGCGGCCGCATCGCCGATGCGGCGAGCGCGACGTAGTCGTCGTATTCCGGTGTGCGCTCGCGCGTACGGTTGAGGATCGCGCCGAGAACGTTCGTCACGCCGACGCTCTCCAAGCGCGCCATCGCGTTGCGCGCCATACGCGTATCGGTCTGCCCCGCGGCGATCACCATGAGCGTACCGTCCGCCTTGCGGGCGACGACCGCCGCATCGAGAACCGCAGTCACCGACGGCGCGTCGAAGATCACCGTCGCATAGCGTTTCGTGAGCTCGGCGAGTAACGCATCGAAGCGATCGGAATCGAGCAGTTTGATCGGATTCGGCGACGGTGTGCCGCTCGTTAAAACGTCGACGCCCGGAATCGTGGTGCGCTGCACCGCCGCCTCGATCGTGCTCGTTCCGACGAGGACGTCGCTCAACCCACGCGCATTCGGAAGCTCGAGCCTGCGGTGGAGCGAGGGTCGGCGCAGATCGGCATCGACGAGCAAGATTCGCGGTTCGCTTGCTTGCGTGACGTGTTTCGGTAAACGATCGCGGTTGATCGTCGTGAGCTCGCCGAGCGCGCGCGCGATATTGCAGGCGATCGTCGATTTCCCATCTCCGATCGCCGGGCTCGTAATCGCGATCGTGCGTAGCGGCCGATCGGATGAGTAGCGCAGCGCCGTAACGAGCTGGAGAAAGGCATCGGCGACGCGGTAGCGCTCGGCGGGCGTGGTCGATTTTCCCATATCCGGAAGTTCCGGAACCGATGCGATCAACGCGAGGCCGAGATCGCGTTCCACGTCGGCTGCGTCCTTCACGGTCGCATCGAAGAATTCGCGCACGGCGATCGTACCTGCGGCGAACGCGAGACCGAGCACGATCGCGATCGCACCGACGAGCAGAACGTTCGGCGAAACTTCCGCAGCTTGCGAAAGCGCTTGCTGGACGATCGTAGCATCCGCGATGGCGGTCGATCGCGCGACGGTTGCTTCGTTGCGCTTCTGCTGTAGAGCGCTCTCGACATCGCTTGCGTCCTTGAGCGCGCGTTCGAGCTGCGTGAGGCGGCCCGCTTGCGCGGGGAGTGCCGCGAGATTCGGCGCCATCGCCGCGCGTTGCGCGCGCATGAGGGCGATCTGCGCTTCGTCGGAAGCGACCGCCGCACGGGCGTTTGCGAGCTGTTGCGCGATTTGCTGATACACGGGATTCGCGGCGCTATCGCGCTCGCTTACGATCGTTGGTTGCGTCCGCGCGAGTTCTCGTTGCAGGTTCGCGCGCTGCGCGACGAGGTTGACGACGGTTGGGTGTTCCTCGGTATACTGCTGGCGCGCGTTGCGCAAAAGGACGTCCGTCTGCGCGATCTGTTGGCGCAGTTCGGCGGCGACGGGATTCGGTTGCACCGCGCCGCCGTTGGTCGTCACGGCGCTCGTCGCACGGAGCTGTTCGGAGAGATTCGCGATTTGTGCCGTCGCCTGGTTGCGATCGACGAGCGTCGCATTCAATCGCGCATCGAGCGCCGCGGCGGCCGTAATCGCGCTCGTCGTCTGCGTCGCGATATCGGCGATGCCGTGCTGCGTTTGGTACGTTGCGAGCTCCGCGCTCGCGCTTGCGACGCGCCGATGCGCGGCCGGGATTTGCCGCGTCACCTCCGCGACGGCGGCATCGGCTTGGCGCGCGATGAGCTCGCGTTCGCGTTGGATAAACGCGTTTGCGAAGCCGTTTGCGATCGCCGCTGCGGTCGCCGGATCGGACCACGTAGCACGTACGCCGAGGATCGCCGTATTGGTTACCGGCTTGACGGTAAGATGTGAAGCGAGCGCACGCGGCGTCGTTGCCAAGTGCAAGCGATCGATGACGCTCTGCACGACGGGCGTTTCCTCGAGCAGTTCCGCATACGTTTCGGTCGACTGCACGCCGCTTTGCGCGAGCAAGGCGTTCAAGATGGGGAGCGTCGTCGTTACGGAACCGCTTGCCGAGCCCGCAGCACCGTTTGCGCCGACGATGATTTTCGCTTCCGCGGCATATCGCTTCGGCCACAAGAGCGCGATCGCGATCGTAACGATGACGAACGCGAAGAAGACGATGAGCGCCAAACGGCCGCGCCGACGGATCGCGCGGGCGAGCGCGGCGAGCGATTCGCGCGAGTCGCGCTCGAGAACCACGGGCGATCCCGTCAGGCGTTCCACGTCTATAAGCCGATCAAGCGTAAGAGCAGTGCGGATGGCCCGGTGCGCGTACCCGCCGCATATTTATTCTCGGGAATAAACACGAGATCGCCCTTCTTCATAACGGGATCGTACCGGAGATCGCCGTTTTGCAACGCCTGATACATGTCGATGATGTGCGAACGTTGGACACCATCGGGATCGACGCGCGTGACGTACACGTGGCTGAGATCGGGGTGCGCCGTGTTGCTTACGCCCGCCCGTGCGACCGCAACGGAAAGCCGCGCGCCGTCGTCGATTTCGACGAACCCGGTGCGTTCCACGGAGCCGAGCACCTGGACGTGAAACGTTTGCGGGCCGTCGACGTACACGATCGCGTTGTTCGCGAGCGCGATGTTCTGCGAGGCATCGCCGTCCTTAAGCAATTGCTGAAGCGAGGCCGATGCGAGCGTTCCGTCGGGCTGCGTGACGCGCGCGATCGGATATGCGCCGTCGACCGGGCCGAGCCCACCCGAGGCTGCGAGCGCATCCGAAACGCGCGCGTCGCTGCGGACGGTATATTTCCCCGGCGTCTTGACGTTACCGAGCACGAGCACGTTAAGCTGCCCTTGTCGCGCGATCGCAACGGTAACGATCGGATTCCGCACGTATCGATTGAGCGCGCGGACCAATGTCGCGCTTGCATCCGTCGGTGTCGAACCCGCGAGCCGCAGCCGCCCGACGAGCGGGTACACGATCGTACCGTCGTCGAGAACGGTCGTCGCCTGCGTCAGCGATGCATCGCCGTAAACCGTCACGTCGAGCGTGTCGCCAACGTGGATGCGCGCGCTCGAATCGCTTGCCGAGGCGGACGCGAACGCGGCGGGCGCCGATACAACCGTTGCGAGAGCGAAGGCGACGGCGATCGCGCCCCTTACGGACAAGCGATCCCCGTTACGGCGCCGCCGCCGTGCGAACCGCCGCCGAGCGTGCTCCCGAGAACCACGGCCCCAATCGCGCCGAGCACCGGTGCGAGGAATCCGGTGTGGTGCACGACTTCGGGAGGCAGCGCACTCGGCGCGGCGGCCGGAGGGATCGCATCGACGTTCGGGAGGGAAGCGATCTGCGCGGGAGGCGCGTTATACGCGACGAGTGCCGGCGCATCGGGTGCGCGGCGTAAGCGCTCGGCGAGCACGTCCGGCTTCGGCGCGGGGGCAACCGCGAGTTTCGTCGCCGGGCGGACCAAGAGCGAAAGATTGCCGCAGGCGTTCGGGACGAAGATCGCAAGCGTGCGATCGCTCTCGCGAATGTCGACTTCCCAGCCGTGCTGATCGGCCGGGATCGTCACGTCGTGCAGGACCGAAACGTGCCCCGCTTCCGCCGACGACATATAATCGAGATGGCGTGGGATCGTCACATACGCAGGCGAGCCGAACGCGAACTGTTTTCGTGCTTCGCGAAATTCCGCAGGTGTGAGCCCCATCTTTTTGGCGGCCGCCGTAAAGCGCTCGTCGAACGTATCGAAATCGGCGCGCAACTGGGTCGTCGATGCGATCTGCCCGACGAGCGGTGCGCGGCCGAGTGCTGCGATCTGCGTGCTCGCCATCGCGGGCGTTGCGACGGCGACGAAAGCTGCGGTGATGGCGGTGGCACGGAGTAGCATTTCGTTCTTTTCCTGCGATGCAAAGGTGCGATGGCAAGTGGCCGACCTGCACTCAAGCGAGTATGCCCACGATCGTCGTGAATCTATCACCGTTACGCGGCATACGCGCGCAACAGCGCTCCGAACGCGGTAGCCGATCGTCGCACGCTATCGTGGACGCCCGGGACGCGAACGATCGTCGCGTTCGGTGCATACCGGTGCCAACCGAGGTCGGCTTGCAAGTAGCCCTCTTCTCGGCTTTCCGCGCCCCAGACAACGGTCATCGGTCCGGCGTAGGCGGGCGGCCGATAGGCGCGGATGATCGTCGCGAAGAGGTGATCGAGCGGCGTCGGCTCGGGACCGTTACGTTGCGCCGCACGAGTTGCAGCGCTTCGTTCGAATGCAAGCGCGAGGCGCGTCGCGCCCGCATACAGCCGTGGGGAAATGCGCGCGAGCAAGCGCGACGTGCGCTCCCGAAAGACCGATGTCGAGAGTAAGAGCAGCGTCGATACCGTTTCGCCTTCGGCGACGAGCATCGTTGCGATGTGGTATGCGACCAGCCCGCCGTTACAGAAGCCGCCGAGACGATAGGGCCCATACGGCTGCATCTCGCGCAATCGCGCATAGCGTTCGCGGGCCATCGCTTCGATCGATTCCGGTACGGGCTCGTTCGCGCCGTCGTGCGGCGCTATGCTGATCAGGCCGTATCCCGCGGGAAGATGATCGAGCGCGCGGCGCACGTACGATTCGTTGCCGTTGTAGTGCCCGTGAAACCAAAACAGTGGCGGGCGATCGTCCATCGCTTCGCCGACGACGACGACCGGGTCGTACGGCCGATCGATCGCGCGTTCGCGGTCGACGGCGGCCGAGAATGCGTGCAGGCGTGCATCGGCAAAAAGCGGGCCGAGCATCCGCGCGATGTGATATCGTTCTTCGACGCGCGCACTCACGCGCGCTGCGGCGAGCGAATTTCCACCGAGTTGAAAGAAATCGTCGTCGCGGCCGACGTGCGCGATGCCGAGCACGTTCGCCCAGATCTCCGCGACGGCCGATTCCGTTGGCGTCGTCGGGGGGATCGCCGATGGCGTTTGCCCCCAGACGGGCTCGGGAAGGCCGGTACGGTCGAGCTTGCCGCTCGGCGTGCGGGCAAAGGCCGTGACTTGCACCAGCGCCGCCGGAACCATCCAAGCGGGGAGTTTTGCCGCGACCGCGCGTTGCACGTCGGCGAGATCGAGCGCGCCCGCACGCGGCACCGCATAGGCGGCCAACCGTACGTCGCCAGCGGGCGCCGTGTGTGGGACGACGACGACCTCGCGAATGCCCGCGTAGTCGCTATACGCACGCTCGACGTCGCCGAGCTCGACGCGATAGCCGCGAACTTTTACTTGGTCGTCGAGTCGGCCGAGATGTTCGAGTTCGCCCGCGGCGTTGACGCGCGCACGATCGCCCGAACGGTAGAGCACGCGATCGTCCGCGCCGCTTGCGAAGGGATTGGTGACGAACCGCTCCGCAGTGCGCGCGGGCATCCCACGGTATCCGCGTGCGATTCCGGAGCCGGCATAGCAGAGTTCGCCTACGGTACCATCGGGGACGAGCTCGGTCGCCGTGCGGTTGCAAACGTACGCAGAGCGGCCCAGGATCGGCCGACCGATCGGCGGGTCACCGGCCGCCTCCGGATCGACTTCATGCGCGACGGAATACACGGTGTCTTCGGTTGCGCCACAGAGGTTGAGCAGTCGGCGTACGCGTGAGGTTGCGAGCAGTTCGCGGGCGAGGACGCCCCCGAGCCGCTCGCCCGCTTGTAACACCGTCGTCACGGTCGGCGGGATCGCGCGGGTTTCCACGAGCGCCGCGAGGCCGGAGGTCGTACCGCACACCATGCGGATGCGGCCACGCGCTTCATGCGTCCGTGCTTCGAGGATATCCGACCCGAGCACGATCGTGCCGCCCGTGCACAGCGCCGCAAAGATCTCGAATACGGAGACATCGAACGAAATAGAGGTCGCGCAGAAAATCCCCGCGCGTTCTTCGGCGGAGAACGCAACGCGCGCCCACGCGATCAGCGAGACGACGCTTTTCATCGCGATCTCGACGCCTTTCGGTGCACCGGTCGAGCCCGACGTATAGATCACATATGCGAGATCGTCCGGACCCGCCGGTTCCCATCCGCGTTCGTCCGAGCGTTCCATGCCATCGAGCACGAGGGTGGCCCCGAACGCCGTGCCAAGGGTGGAAGCGTGCGCTGCGTCCGTGACGATCAAGCGTGGCCGCGCGTCCGCGATCATAGCGCCGAGACGCGCGTGCGGATAGCTCGGATCGAGTGGCACGTATGCGGCGCCGGCAGCGAAAATCGCAAGGATCGTCGCGATACAATCCGTCGTTCGGCCGCATGCGATCCCGACGAGATCGCCCGCGAGCACGCCGTTGCGGCGAAGCGTTCCGAGAATCTCATCGGTTCGTACGAGCAGCTGCGCGTACGTGATGTCGTCGTCGCTCGTAACGATCGCCGATGCGTTCGGGCGTATCCGTGCGACATCGCGGAAGAGGGTGATGACGGATTCGGCCGTGCGCGTATTTTCGGAAAGGGAGACCACCTTCCGTCCTACCCGCGCGCGGGCCGTTCGTACCGATCGTCGGAAACGATTTGGGAACCGAGCGGGCCGAGTACGGAGAGCAGAACGAGGGCAGCGGCACGTACCGTTGGCCGCGCACCCAAGCTTGCAAACGCGCTGCGCGCGGCAGCGCCGTTGCGATTCGCGCGTAAATGCGCGACGGCGAGCAGAAAGAGCAAGCGGTATTTTCGCTTGCGCAAAACGAGCGTTGCGGCCGTTCCGTAGCGCATGGGATCGCGCTCTGCGTGCGCGAGCACGGCGAGATCGCCGAGACGCATCTTCGTGACGTCGGCGGAGAGCCCGTCGCCCATGTTGCGATACGCGACGAGCGATTCGGTAACGCAAGCGATCGCCGTACGCGCGAGGAGCCGTAACGCGAAATCGTAGTCGGTGCAATAGCGCATCGTCTCGTCATACGGTAACGAACGCGCGAGTTCGCGAGCGACGAGTAACGTCGAACTTTGCAGGTACATCTCGCGTGCCGCGCCGCGCGACGCATCGCGTAAGAGCGTAACGCCAGGCGCGATCGATTCCGGCATACTCGCAGCGTACCCCGCGTGATCCGCAAGCGCGGTCGTTGCGTGCGGACCTCGCATATCGAAATAGGTGAAGTCGCAAAACACGGCGCGGAGTTCGGGCCGCGCGCGCACGACCGCATACTGCCGTTCGAGTTTCGTCGGTTCCCAAAGGTCGTCGGAATCGAGCAGGGCGATCCACGGCTCGCGTGCGGCGGCGATGCCGGTGTTGCGCGCGGCGGGTTCGCCGCCATTCGCGCGATACACGTGACGCGCGCCCGCAGCGAGCGCGGCCGCGCGCACGGAATCGTCGCGCCAGCCGTCATCGACGACGACGATTTCCGCAGGTTGCAACGTCTGCGCGCGAACGCTCTCGAGCGTGGCTTGCAAGAGATCGGCGCGGCCGTATGCGGGGATGACGACGGAAATCGGCGCGGTGCTCATCGGGCGTGTGCCGCGCGCGCGCGCGCGCCGATCGCGAGCCAATCGTAGGCTCGTGCGCGTTCGAGGCCACCCGCGCGGATCGTTTCCCACAACTCGCGGTCGTCGAGCAAGCTCCCGATCGCATTCGCGAAGGCGGCCGGTTCGTCGGCGAGGAGCAGATCGTGACCGTCGCGTGCGTCGAGGCCGAGCGCTCCGGCCGCCGTCGTGACCACCGGTCGCCCCGCCGCCCACGCTTCCAGGATACGTAAGCGCGTGCCGCTACTGACGGTGATCGGCGCCGCGACGATCGACGCACGCGCGAGCTCCGCACGCATATCGCGCGGATTTTGAATCGCCCGCATGCCGGGAATCCGGTCGATGCGCGCGGCGACGGCGTTCGGCATCCGACCGACCACGCGGATGTCACCCGCAATTCGCGTTTCGAGTAGCGGCAGGACGCGTTCCACGAACCACCAGAGCCCGAGCTGATTCGGGCGCCAGTCCATGCTTCCGGTGATCGCGACGGTGCGCTCGGGAGCGACTTCGGCGCGGACGCTCGCGTAGGTCGCGCAGTCGACGCCGTTCGGGACGATCGACGCGCGTTCTGCGATCTCGGGAGCGAAGCCCGCGAGCGTCGCGAGATCGTCGGCGCTGCACACCGTGACCGCGCGCGCCATGCGGATCGCGCGCCGCTCGATCGCGCGCACCCGTAGCGCATCGTTTGCGAGCGCGAAACGCATGAGCGGGGATTCTTCGCTCGCGCGGCGCGCGAGCAGCGCGCTCTCGCAGTTATGCGCGTCGTAGACGACGGGAACGGTCGTCCCCCGCGGGATCGCTTCGTGTAACGTGAGATGCCCGAGATGGATGCGATCGATCGCGCCGCTCGCGAGCCGCGCGCGGACGTGCGCGCGCATCGCGCGCGATGCGCGGCCCGCAGTAAAGAGCGAGCTTTCCGCCCGAGCCGCCGCGGCGATCCGTGCGATCGTTCCACGCACGGGCGGAAAATTGCGGACGTCCGCACAGCGCTCGCGTACGCTCTCGGGCGGATCGCTCGCTCCCTCGTGTGCGGTGATCAGTTCGATCGTGAAGTCGCGCGCGAGCGCGGTGAAGATCCAGTAGTTGCGGATCGCCGCGCCGCCGTCCAGAAGCCACGGCGCTTGATTGCAGAGAAAAAGGAGTCGCGGTTTCATCGCTCGTGCTCGCTAGAAAATCGAAGCATAGATCGCCGAAAATCGCTCGACGTGTGCGGCGAGCGTATAGCGCTCGACGAATCGCGCGCGCGCCGCGGCGCCATAGCGCGCGCGTACGCTAGCGTCCGCAGCGAACAGCGCAACGGCTTCGCCGATCGCTCGTGCATCGTACGGATCGATCAAGAATGCATCGCGTCGGTCCACCAGGGCGTCGCCCGTCGCGCCGACGCGCGTCGCGACGATCGGGAGACCGGCGCGCATCGCCTCCAATAGCGCGAGGCTCAAACCCTCGGTGTACGACGCTTGCACGAAGACGTCGAATGCCGCAACGGCGTCGTCGGCCGGATCGACGTAGCCGAGCAGCTCGAGCCCGCTTCCAGCGAGCGTTCGCCGCTCGGGCCCTTCGCCCGCAACGATCCAACGTGCTGCGGGAACGGTACCTGCGGCCTCGGCAAGCGTCGCGAGACCTTTTTCGGGACTCAAGCGAGCGATCGTTCCGACGACCAACGCATCGTTGGGAATCGCGAAACGCGCGCGTGCGCGTGCGCGCCGCCCGGCATCGATCGGCGCCGCATCAGCGATCGCATTCGGCACGTACGCCGGGTGCGTAAATGCGGGGAAGCGGGCGAGCATCGCGGGCGCGGTCACGGTGACGCGATGGCTCGCCCATGCGGTGTAGCGATCGAGTGCGTTATAGACCGCGAGCGCGTTCGTCGTATTCACGAAACCGTGACACGTCGCGACGAGACCGATCTTCGGGCGCCGAACGCGCAAAGCGCGCGCGACGATATTCGCCTTGTAACCGTGCGAATGCACGACGCGCGGATTCGCGCGATCGATCGCCGCGAGAAACCCCGCACCGAGATCGTTCGCGCAGTGATCCGTTGCGAGCGGCGACGGGCGGAACGTTACGATACGCGCATCCATGCCGATCGCCCGCTGCGCCTCCGCGAGCGATGCGACGACGCGCTCTTTTCCGTAGAGGTGGAGACCGTCGCCCGCCGGCTCCAGGAGGTGTACGACGGTCATCGCGCGACCACGACAGCGTGCAACGTATCGCGATCGTCATGCCGATCTACAACGAACGTGCGGCGCTGCCCGAAACGCTCGCTTCGCTCGCCGGGCAAGTGCTCGATGCGTTGTCGGTACGCTATCTTTTCGTCGACGGCGGTTCGCAAGACGGAAGTGCGGAGATCGTGGCTTCGTGGTTGCGCGACGCGCGCCGCGAGGGTTGCGTCATCGTCAACCCACAACGCACGATCCCGACCTCGCTCAATCGCGCGCTCGCATCGGTCGATGCGGATGAGATCGTCGTACGGCTCGACGCGCACACCACGTACGGGCCGACCTACGTGCGCGACATCGCCGCCGCATTCGCGACGCTGCCCGATTCCGTCGGCTGTGTCGGCGGAGCGCAAACGCCCGACGCGCCGCATTCCTTCGATCGCGCGCTCTCCGTCGCGTTGATGACGAGCCGCATGGGCCTCGGCGGAGCGGCGTTTCGCCATGCGCGTACGCCGACCGCAGTCGCGGGTGTCTATCTCGGTGCGTGGCGGCCGGGAATCCTCGCGGCGCTCGGTGGATTCGACGAACGTTGGGAAGCGAACGAAGATGCGGAACTCGCCGCACGACTCGCGCGCGCGGGTTATGTAACGTATTGGATTCCGCTCGAATCGACGTATCGCCTCAAACGCAGCGCGCTGCAGACGGCCGCACAGTGGCACCGCTATGGCTACTGGCGTGCGAAAACCGCACGCGCATATCCGCAAACCTTGCGCCCGCGCCATCTCGTTCCGCTCGCCGCGACGGCGATTGGGGGCGCGCTCGTGCTCGCGCGAAAGCCGCGCACGCTCGGGGTTCTCGCCGCGCTGTATTCGCTCGCCGTGATCCGTGCGAATCCGCCCGAACGCTCCTTCGGGATCGCCCTCGCATCGTGCGTGTATTTTCCGATCTGTCACGTCGGATTCGCGATCGGTTTCGCGCGCGGGATCGTATCCGGTATCGCGCGCGCGACGTGACGGCACTGAGCCGCAAGCGCGAAGACGAGCCAGAGGTACTTCGTTTCCATCAAATCGATGAAGCACGCGGCGACCAACAGCGCGAGCGTCGCGGCCTCGATCGCACGGGCGAGATCGGCATGCGCGCTCGTTCCGACGACCGCGCGTGTCGTACGGCCTTGGAACCACCACGCGCAGGCGACGAGCGCGAGACCGACGATGCCGAATTCCACGCCGAATTGCAGCGCGAGATCGTGCGGCGCGCGCGACCAGCCGGCGACGAAGGGCTGATAGACGCCGAGATATGCCGCATCGTACGCGTTCGCAAACGAACCCGCGCCGCTGCCGAGGAAGCCGTCATGTGCGAATGCCGCGAGCGCGACGGCCCAAATCGACGTGCGTCCCGCGCCGCCGTTGACGCCCGCTTGCACGAAACGATCGACGAGCGCCGGCGTCGCGAAGAGCACCGCGATCCCCGCGACGAGCGCGATCGCGATCGGCACGCGAAAGCGCGTGCGTGCGGCGAGATAGAGCAAGCCTGTGGCGAGCGCGACGAAGGCCTCGCGTGAGAGCGTCACTTCGATGCCCCAAACGAGGGCCACGATCGCGGCGATTGCGACCAACCGAAGCATCCCGCGCGCGCGGAGCGCGACGACGACGGCGATCAGGGTCGGCGCGACGAGCGCGTTCGCGAAGTGATTCGGGTCGATCGCTTGCGAATCGCTGCCGATGAAGAGCCGCCCGGCGTCGTGGATCGCTTGTGGGTTCGTACGGGAAAGCCAGATGCCGTAGACGCTCGCGGCGACCGCGCCGCCGACGAACGTCGCGACGATCGCGCGCAGATCGTTACGCCCGAGCGGCGTTACCGCAAGCATCAGGTACAGCGCGACCGCCTCCGCGATACGCGTGACGTGGAGTGCTCCGTTGGAAACGTCGCTCGTCCAGAGTAAGCTCGCGACTTCGAAGAGGACGAGCGCGGCCCAACAAAGCGCCGCTTTTCCGGGAGCGACGATCCGGCGCGTCCGCGCGATCCAGAGCGCGAGCGCGACGGCCGAAGCGAGGCCGAGCAGGCGAGAAACGGTTCCGAATCCGGGCGCGGAGAGGAGATTCTCGAACGGAACCGTTGCGACGAAGAGCGCGTACGGAAGCAACAACGGGCGTAGGAGGGCGACGAGAACGATCGCGGGACCGAGCGCGAGCGCGAGTGCGAGTGCCATCGCGGCGGTGCCGCCGCTCGCGAGCAACGCCGCACACAGGAGCGCATAAGCGCCTGCGGCGACGATGAGGGCGATGCCCGGCGCGCGCCGCATGCCCGGGACGAACGTGGAAGTCATCTCAAAGGGGGCTTTACCCCGGATCGACGA
This sequence comes from Armatimonadota bacterium, assembly GCA_037441145.1. Taxonomy (GTDB): domain Bacteria; phylum Vulcanimicrobiota; class Vulcanimicrobiia; order Vulcanimicrobiales; family Vulcanimicrobiaceae; genus JBBISR01. Next base: position 5,028 of record JBBISR010000006.1, on the reverse strand, counting down.
CCTCGAACGCGTTTGCGGGGATCGCGCGGATCGGATCGAGCGCCGATGCATCGTAGCGCGTATCCGTCGCGCCGGTAATGGCGAAATCGCCGCCGTTATCGGCGAGGATCATCCCGTATCGTTTCAGCGTCGTCGCCATGACGAGCGCTTGCCCGTGGAGGGCACTCGTGTCGTACCCGGCGCGGAGCCGCATCCGTAATCCCATCGGCGGGGACCACGCGGTTGCGTTGCGCGCGGCATGGTGCGTTGCCGGGAAGCGATGTGTCGCCGCGGTCGCCGACATCGTGAAACGGAGCGCGTGCGCCATCGTTCCGCTCGCCAGTTCGTCGTATTTTACAAGACCGGGAAATATGGGAAGTCCGGCTGCATCCGCCGACGTCCAGGAATCCGGCCGTTGCGTATTTGCGGTAAGATCGAACGTCGCGCCGTTTGCGGCCGTCCAGCCCGACGAAGCGAGTTTCGCGTTCCACATTTCGTAGAGGCCGCATGTCGCCGTGTCGACGACGATAAGATGTGCATCGGCGCGCGGTTCGACGATGACGTTTGGTGGAATCGGGTATGGGCCCGGGTCGCTCTCGGGCGCGTACATCGTAAAGGCGATCGGAACGAATGCCGCGCGCGGCATACTCACGACGTTCACGGGTATGCCGCCGCCCGGCCCGGTGAAATCGAGCGTAAGCGAACGGGAGCTCGCTTGCATCGATGCGAGATACTCCGCCGAATGCGGATCGGTGGGTGCGTTCGCGATGTCCCTGTTCCAGGCGTTGTTCGCCGGAAAGACGGAGCATGGGCCGATGTGTGGCGTCGCGGCATAGCCCGCGCGCGCGGCGATACCCGAGCGGTGCGCGTCCGCACTCGTGCGATCGCCGGGCGTCAACGGCGCGATCGCCGCCGCGGGTGGCATCACGCTCGCACCCGCGCTGCATCCGCCCAAAAGCGATACGGCGAGTGCCAGAAGATGTCGTCGGCCCAGGGACTGCGCCATGCGTGTTTCCCGCAATACGGAAGTGCGAACGACTCACGCGCATTGCACGGGTCGACACCATTAGTATCGGGGATAGAGAAACGGAACACGAGCCGCGCGAAGGTGTTTTTCTTGAGACTTTCGGCCCAACGTTTGCGCGATTGCCGCAACGTCATCTCATGCGGCGCGATGGAAGAGCACTTCGGTCACCGTTTTGAGTAAGACGCTCGTATCGAGAATCGGCGACCAATTCTCGATGTAGAAGAGATCGCAAGCAAGCTTGCGCTCGGTATCGTTTTCGTCGAGCACGCGCTCGATCGAAGTTTGCGCCCAGCCGGTAATGCCGGGTGCGACGAGATGTCGTTCGTCATATCGGGGATGGATCGCGCGATATCGCTCGACGAATGCCGGGCGTTCGGGCCGGGGACCTACAAGCGACATGTCGCCGCGCAACACGTTGAACAACTGCGGCAGCTCGTCGAGGCTCGTCCGGCGCAAGATGCGTCCTAGTGGCGTGACGCGTGCATCTCCGGCAACGGCGAGCCGCGCCTGCCCGTCGCGCTCCGCATCCGCGCGCATCGTGCGAAATTTCAAAATCGAGAAAATACTGCCGCCGCGACCGACTCGCTCTTGACGATACAGGATCGGACCGGAGCGATCGAGGGCGAGTAGTGCCGCGATCGCGAGCATCGGTAGCGCGAACAGCGTTACCGCAACCCCGGCAAAGAGCAGATCGAACGTTCGCTTGAAGCGAAGCGCCGCCGTCGTCGTCGCATGCAGCGCCTCGGGGATGATGAGCGCTTGGTTGCCGACAACCTCGATCCCAAGCGAAAATGCGTGACACTGCAGGCGCGGAAGTGCGAATGCGAGCTTCACACCCGCAAGATGCGCCGCTTCGAGCAGCGAGGGGAGCAGCGCCGCGGGAACGAGCTCGGTCATCACGATGACATCCGCACCGCTTGCAAGCGCTGAGGTGAACCACGGTTGCGTCGCGATCGTCGTTGCATTCGGGATCGGCCCGCTCTCGTGCAAGAGTTCGTCGAAATCGTCGATGATGATCCGGCTCGGCCGCTCGCCCGAAGGCCCCATCGCGTTTTCCGCGAGGAACAGGCGATCGGCGCGGCCCACGAACGCGAGTTTTCGTGGCTTGGTGATCGCCGCGACATCGCGGAATGCGTGTGCGAGCGCGCGCATCGTTCCGACGATGAGCAGTGCGAGCAACGCGCCCACGATGAGCGTGATCCGCGACGGCGAAAGCGCGGGTGCGATCGTAAAGATGATGAGTTGCGGAACGACTCCGATGACGATCGCGCATGCGGTCGCGTAAAATTCGTCGCGCACGGAGAGGGCGAACGATCGCCGGTACAAGCCGAATCGTTCGAAGCAGAAGATCCAGATCGCAACCGATGCGAGCGCTGCGATCGCGATGTGCGAGCGATGCAACGTGCTCTCACCGTATGCCGCCCCGACGAAGAGCCAAGCGGTAACGAACGCCGCTCCGAACGATGTCAGGTCGGCGAGCACCAGCAGAGCGACGGTTCGCGCGCTGAAGCGATGCGAGCGCTGACTTCGTGGCGCGAGCAGCGCGCGGTACGCATAGGGGATGGCAACTTGCAACGCGGGATCCTTCGATCGGTAGTCGCGGCGTTTGCGCGACGGACGATCTTATGCCCGCATTGCCGCGCCCTCATGCGCATGCGCAAGGACCGCGCGCGCCGCGCGAGCGCCGGGGATGCCGCTGACGCAGCCCCCGGGGTGCGTTCCGGAACCGCAGAGATAGAGTCCGCGTAACGGCGTACGAACGGCAAACCGATCTTCGAAAATCTGCCCCGGCAAGAGCTCGCCGTGGAAGATATGCCCGCCGCGCAGGCCGATGATCCGTTCGAGATCGGGCGCCGCGAGAATCTGCCGTCCCTCGATCGCGTTCGGAAGATTCGGCGCGTACCGCGCGAGAAGGGCGACGATGCGATCGGCCGCGGCCTCGCGCCGCGCATCCGTCCACGCATCGTCGTACGGAAAATATTGCGCGAAAATGGAAAGAATGTGCTTGCCGGGTGGCGCGAGATGGGCATCCGTCGGCGTCTGCATGAAGCATTCCAACATCGGTTCGCGCGAGCTGCCGTGCATGGATACGTCGTCGTACGCTTGCTGTAAATAGGCGAGTGACGGCGCGAGATGGATCGTCGCGCGATGGTGCGGTTGTGCGTGCGTTCCCGGCCGTGCCGTGAAATTCGGTAACGCGCCGAGGGCGAGATTGAGCTTGAGCGCCATGCCCGTCGTGCGCCACGCTCCGAGCTTTCGCACGAGCGCTTCGGGGAGCGCCGCATCGCGCACCAGACCGAACGTCGCGTGGGGATCGGCGTTCGAAAGCACGGTTCGTGCGACGAACGTCGTGCCGTCGTCGAGCGTAACGCGCGCGTTCCCGTCGGTATGCGCGACCTCGATCGCCGCAACGGACGCGCTCGTGCGGATCGTCGCACCGTAGCCGCATGCCGCCGCCGCAAGCGCCTGTGAGATCGCGCCCATGCCGCCACGGACGAAGCCCCAGGCGCCTTGGACGCCGAATGCGCGGCCCGCGTAGTGGTGCGCGAGGACATATCCCGTGCCCGGTTGTTCGGGGCCCGCCGCCGTTCCGATCAACCCGTCCGTCGCGAGCGTCGCTTGCAAGACCGGGGTCTCGACGTATTCGCAAACGAGATCGGCGGCGGAACCGCGCAAGCGCGCTTGCGTCGCCATATCGAACGCGGCAAACGCGGGCTCGTCGTCGCCGAAACGATCGGCGAGCGCCGATCCGAGCCGCGTCGCCTCGGCATCGAAGGCCGCAAACCCGGCGACGTCGCGCGCGGAGAACGCCGCGATCTCGCGCGCGTTCGCGGCGTCGTCGCGGCCGAGCAGAAGCGAGCGCCCATCTTCGAGCGGCGTGAACGATGCGGGGTCTTTGCGGTAGGCGTTGTAGCCGTGCTTCGTGAGATCGAGATCGGCGATGATTCCGGGATCGAGCAAACTACAGACGTACGAGGCGAGCGAAACGGTGTACCCGGGCCACGTCGCTTCGCTGACCGCGGCGCCACCGACAACGTCGCGACGCTCGAGGACGAGGACGCTCTTTCCGGCACGCGCGAGATACGCCGCCGCGACGAGTCCGTTGTGCCCACCGCCGACGACGATCGCGTCGTAGATCACGTTCGCTTCCGCCGCGACTTCGGCTTGAACGGCGCGCCCGTTACCCAACCCGGCCCGTGCGGCAGCGTGCGGTCCACGTCCTGGCAACCGATCGGCGTGAACTCGCGGCAGTCGTCGGGGCGTGCTTCATAGATCCCGCAATAATATTTGCCCGAACCCGAGCCTTTGAGGAACTGACATTTATCGGCCGTGTCGTCGGAGACTTTGCGCAGCCAGCCGACGACGAAACCGTCGGCGGATTCGCGTTCGACGACATAGTCGCGCATCGTCTCTTCGTACGTCAGTCCGAGATGTGCGGCGATGCGGCGAACGTCGCCGCCGTTGACGAACGGCTCGTAGCCACTGCAGCATTCCGCGCAGCCGGGCGGGCACGCGACGTTCTCCGGCAACGCAAACTGTTCGCGCCGGGAAAGTTCGATCAGCGTACGGATCGCATCGACGAACGCCGGATCGTCGTTATATTTATACGTCCACTCGCGATACGAGTGGTGGTTGGTATTGTATGCGCGCTCGATCGTTTGCTGGTATTTGATCGTGACGTGTTCTTCGGTGATCTCGATTTCGTGCACGCGTTCCATCGGCAGGCGATCGAGCTTCGCGAGCGTGGTCGGTTGGCCGGTTTCGCGGGTGAATCGGCGGAGGTTCTTCGCCTCGCGAAGTGCGATCAGATCGATCGTGTCACGGGGTGCGATCGGTTCTTGCATATGCGGTCTTTCGCGCATCACGGCGGGCGAACCCGGCCGCGCGGGCGGCGACGCAAGGCCAATGCTTCCCGCTCGCCGCATCGGGACGGAACACTTTTCAATGAGCCGCTCGCGCGGCATCGCCGAAGGGACCACATAGGAGCGTATGCGCAAAGCGATTGGTGTCGATCTCGGTGG
>JBBISR010000005.1:0-176449 GCA_037441145.1 Armatimonadota bacterium | reverse complement strand
AACGCGACGTCGTCGATTACGGTGACGCCGACGACGACCGACGCAACTTCAACGGTGAAGATCAACGGAACGACCGTCGCCTCGGGAACCGCATCGAGCGCGATAGCATTAGCAGTCGGGACGAACACGATCACGACGCTCGTCACAGCGGCCGACGGTTCGACGACGCAAACGTGCACGATAACGGTCACGCGCGCTTCGTCGAGCACGGCGACGCTTTCGGCGCTCGCGCTTTCAATGGGCACGCTCTCGCCGACATTCGCGAGCGGCACGACTGCATATACAGCGAGCGTTTCTAATTCGACAACGTCGATCACGGTAACGCCGACGACATCCGATGCAACGGCCATCGTGAAAGTCAACGGAACGACCGTGGCCTCGGGTGCAGCATCGAGCGCGGTCGCGCTCACCGTCGGAACGAACACGATTACGACCATCGTCACGGCGGGCGACGGTACGACCACGCTGACATACACGGTTACCATCATTCGTACCGCCGCGCTGGCGATCGTGAACGCCGTTTCGCCAAACGCCGGCCCTGCTTCCGGCGGAACGAGCGTAACGATCGCGGGCGGTGGTTTCGACCCCGCGCCAACGAACAACATCGTGCGTTTTGGATCGACGAGCGCAAGGGTGACGGCCGCTTCGGCGACATCGTTGACCGTTACGGCACCTGCCGTCGCAGCGGGTACCGTCGATGTTACCGTAGCGACGGCAGGCGGCACGAGTGCGATCTCTCCCGCGGATCAATTCACGTTCGTCGCAGCCCCAATCGCAGGAGCGGTGACCGCGAGCGTTCCCTTCGCGGCGGCGAACGCGCCGATCGCGCTCGCGCTCACCGGCGGCGCGGCAAGTAGCGTTGTCATCGCAACCGCACCGCAACACGGAGCGGCCGTTGCCACTGGCACGACGATCGCCTACACGCCTATCGCTGGGTACAGCGGCCCCGATACGTTTTCGTATACCGTCACGGGTCCAGGTGGCACGTCTGCGCCTGCTGTGGTCACCATTACGGTCGTCGCCCCCCCGCCCCCAACCGCCACGGCCCAACAGATAACGGTTTCTACCGGTGGCGGTAAGAGCGGGCCGGTCACGATCAACCTCGCGCCAGATATCACCAACGCGAGCGGTATCGTGATCGTTACGCCACCACAACATGGGACGGCGAACGTCGTCGGCTTCACTGTCATCTACGCGGTAAGCCCCGGCTATTACGGCACCGATTCTTTCACGTACGAATCGCTCGGTCTCAATAGCGCATCCCTGGCTTCTGGGAGCAGGCGTCCGTTGGCGAGTGGCCAGATGGTATCGCCACCCGCGACGATCACCATACAGATCGCTCCGCCAACCTTGACGATCGCGCCGATTCCCGTTGCAAAAGCACAAGTCGGCGTCCCGTACGCGACAACGGTAGCGGCGACGGGCGGAACCGCTCCCTATACCTACACGATCGCATCCGGCGCGCTGCCCGCGGGCATCACGCTCAATGCGACGACGGGCGTGATCGGCGGTTCGAGCACGGCCCAGGGCACCTTCACGTTTGCAATCGCCGCAACGGACAGTTCGACCGGATCGGGGCCGTTCACGATCACGCAGCCGTTCACGCTTGCTGTTGCAGCACCGACGATCGTCGTTACGCCGCCGAGCTTCCCTGCGGTCCAGCAAGGCGCGGCTCTTCCGGCAGTCAGCTTCACCGCGGCCGGTGGCGTGGCACCGTACGGATTTAGCGTGACGAACGGCACGATTCCATCGGGGCTCGTCCTCTCGCCGGCAGGCGTGCTCTCGGGTACGCCGACGGTTGCCGGGGCGTTCGCTTTCACGGTCACGGCGACCGACTCGACGGGCGGGACCGCCGCGACGGGAAGCGTCCCCGTTTCCCTCACCATCGCGGCGGCGGCTCCGCCGACGATCGTCGCGCAGAACGCAACGGTGCTTGCCGGGCGGTCGGTCACCTTCGATACCGCATCCGGCGCCACGGGCGCGCCGTTCACGACGGCCGCAATCGTGACGCCACCGGCCGTGGGTACGGCGGTCGTGTCGGGCACGACGATCACCTACACCGCCCCGGCGACGTTTGGGGGCAAGGCGACCTTTACGTACACGCTCGCGAACGCGTACGCGACCTCCGCTCCAGCAACGGCGACGTTAACCGTAAATCCGTTACCCTTCGCACCGCCGCCGATTACCGTCGCACTCGCCGCCGACACCACGGGAAGTGCGAGCATTAGCGCGGCCGCGACCGGTGGGCCATTCGTCTCCGCGACGATCCTTGCGGTCAGCCCGGCATCCGCCGGAAGCGCGCGCCTAGTCGTCGATTCGATGAATGGCGTTCCAACGTACGCAATCGCCTTCACGCCCGCGCCTGGGATCGCGGGCCCGGCCGTCGTGACCTATACGCTAAGCAACGCCTACGCATCATCGGCCCCCGGAACGGTCACGTTCCAAGTCGCCGCGCGGCCGGATCCGAGCCGCGATCCCGATGTTCGCGGCCTCGTTACCGCGCAAACGGACGCCGCCATTCGCTTCGCACAAGCCCAACTCGGCAACGTCGATCGGCGCCTCCAAGCGTTGCATCAGGGCGCGGCGGGCCAGAACGGCTCTTACCTCGGTGCTTCGATCGGTGGCGCTGCCAATCGGGATGCGTCGCTCTCGGTCGACCCCGAGGGCCGCGCACTCCGACGCGCCGACGCACGACAAACGGCGCAAGCAAGCCCGAGCGCACCGCTTCCGGCTTTGACGACGAAGACGATCGCCTATTGGATCGGTGGCAACGTCGATTACGGCCTTCACGGGCAAAACAGTCAGCGGAGCGGGTTGCGTTTCTCGAGCGACGGGATCACGATCGGTCTCGACGATGCCCTCTCGCATGCGTTTACGCTCGGCGCGGCATTCGGATTCGGCGGCGATAACACCGAGATCGGCAGCAACGGCGCGCACGATCGCGCAACGAACGTTGCCGGATCGCTGTACGGAAGCTTCCGTCCGTCGAGCGCTACGTATGTCGATTCGGTCTTCGGATACTCGTCGCTAAACTTCACGACACGCCGTCAATACACGGCATTTGGGACGTTCGTCAACGGGTCGCGTCCGGGCAACGAGCTCTTCGGTTCGATTACCGCGGCACGCGAATATTCCGCACACGGCACCCAATTCGCACCGTTCCTCGGCGTGCAAGGCATTTCGGGGACCCTCGCGCCTTTCACGGAATCCGGCGGGATCGGAGCGCTCCGTTACGGGTCGACGGCGGTGCGGTCCCTGCGTTCTAAGCTCGGCTTGCGCGCTTCGGAAACCTACAACATTGGTTCGCTAAGGCTCCAACCGGGGTTCGACCTCGAGTACCAACACGAGTTCAAGAACTCCGGCGGTTACGCGTTGCAATACGCGGATCTGCCGAACGGCCAAGTGTACCAGGGTACCGTCGATGGCATGGGCACCGATCACATCATCCTCGGCCTCCACACGCAGATAACGATGCCGTTTTGGACCTTCGGAATCGAATACACGACCGAATCCGCGAACGGCGTCATCACCGTGCATCACGCCCTCGTGAAGGTGATTTGGCACCCGTAGCCGCGTTACGTCGCGAAGTACGGCGTCCAGCTCATCCGATGATGGCTGCGGTGTTCTCCGTCGTCCGCGCCGTCGTCCACAACGATGAATCCGAGGCGTTCGTAGAGGCGTCGTGCCCCACGGTTTCCGATTTCGACGTGAAGTTCGATGCAGCGTGCGCCGTGCAGCAGCGCCGCATTTTGAACCCAGCGCACGAGTGCCGATCCGATTCCATCGCCGCGAATCGCAGCCTGGAGGCGAATTTCCAGCAACTGCCACACGGGCGCAGAGATGTCGAGCGAGAGACGGCCGATCGCGGTTTCGCACCCATCGGCGCGCTGCGCGACCGTCAGAAACAAGCCATCCGGATGCATTTTCCTCGCTTGGCGCTCGTGGAAACGGAACTGCTGCTCGACGATCGCGGCGCGGTCTGCGTCCGTAGGATCGCCGAGGAATGCGAGGCTTTCGCCGTGGAGTTCCCGCAAAAACGCGCCGTCGCGATCGGTAGCGTAGCGCAAGCGGACATGCCGCGCCCGCAACGCTTCGCAGAGCGGCGGAAACAGCGCAAAAACATCGGAGGACTCGTGCATGGCTGACCTACTGACACCCGAAGATTTCTTGCCGTGGGAAGGGCGCACGGTGCGGGTCAACACGATTCCAGAGCCCATAAACCTCTTGCTCGCGCGCGTCGAGCGCTTGCCATGGCTGGCCTTGCATCGCGAGCCGTTCGCGCTGTATTTCGAGGCGCCCACATCGATGTATCTGATCGATGGCACGTATGAATTCGATTGCGGCCGAGGCGGGCCTCACGCGATGCATATCACGCAGATTATGCCGCACCCCGACCGCAGACGATATCAAGCCGTGTTCAGCTAAACGTCACGAGCGCGATGGAAAGACCCCGAAGAGCGCGATGCACGTCGTGATTGCGAGCAGCGGGGGAAGAATCGGGACCGGTGCGGAGCCTCCCGTGGGCTGCACGGTCACGGCACCGGTGAGCCCGGCGATCGCGCCGGTACCGGAAATACCCGCAAGGTTTACCGCCGTGCCGGTCGTCCCAGCGGGCGCGTAGATCGACGGATTGCCACCGCCCGGATCGGTGGTATTCGTGAGAAAGCCATTCGCCGTGGGGGTTTGGGCGATGCTTCCCGGGGCCACGCCACTGAGTGCCGAAAAGGTTCCGGTAACGTTCACGGTACCTGCGCCGCCCGAAAGGGCCGCTTGGTGCGTGTGATTCGGAAGTTGCGTTTGGTTGAGCGTCGCTTGCTCCGCGCCCCCGACTTGACCGACGACATAGGGACTCAGCCCGTTACCGTGGCCCGTTCCCACCGCGACGCGCGATTGGAAATCGGGGAGCTTGAACGTCTGCACGCCATCGCCGCCGAACGACGTGCCCAGGAGCGCAAAGAGCGCCTGGTTCTGCGAGATCGCGATCGTCGCGCCATTGCAGAGTGCCCAATTGGTCGGGGCAAAGTTGAAGCCGAATTGTTGGATCTGACCGACGAAGGGTTCCAATGTCGAAGCCTTTCGAAGCGCATGGTAGCCGAAGCCGGCCAAAAAGCAGCGCCTTCTGAGAGCCCGGTTGGGCTACGGTTGCGTGTTCGAGTGGGCGAGCCCCTCTCGGCTACATCGCAGTGCCAAAGAAGCCTGCGTTATTTCAGCCAACGATCGAACCAGCGGACGAGGCGGTTCGCAACGTCGATCTGATCGGAGACTTTTCCGAACAGATGCCCCTCGTCGGGATACACGACGAATCGTGTCGGGACGTGCAATGCCTTGAGCGCATTCCAGTACTCGTAGCTTTGCGTGATCGGGACTTCGGCATCGCGATCGCCCGCGATCAAAAGCGTCGGCGTCGTGACGTTCTTGATGAACGCGATCGGTGAGGACTTCTCGTACACGGCGGGATCGTCGTAGACCGATTTGCCGAAAAACGGAATCATCCACGTGCTGATGTTGTTCGTGCCGTAATAGCTCTGCCAGTTCGCAAGGCCCGCACCAGAAACGCCCGCGCGAAAGCGGTGCGTTTGCGTGAGCGCCCACATGGTCATGTAGCCGCCGTAGCTCCAGCCGAAGATGCCGACGCGCTTGTCGTCGATGGATACGGTTCGCTCCGCTGCATCGATGCCCGTGAGGATATCGCGCAGATCGCCGCCGCCGAAATCCCGGATGTTGGCCGCGGTGAAGGCTTCGCCCTGACCGTAGCTGCCGCGCGGGTTGGGCTCGAAGACGAAGTACCCTTGGCTCGCGAGCATCGCGTCCCAAGCCGATGGCCCGTTTGGAAACACGGATTCGTTTGCGAACGACGGGCCGCCATGCGCGATGACGACCATGGGATAACGCTTTCCGGGCGTGTAGCCATCGGGGTACGCGAGCCAACCTTGCGGCGTGTACGCGTCGCTTTTCCACGAGATACTGCGCACGCGGGCGAGCACGTGCGGTGTCGTGGCGTTGCGTGCGGTAAACGGTTTCCATGCGCCGATCGGGCCGACGGCGATTTCTGGAGCGCGTGTAAACGATTGCCGGATGACGGCACTCGTAACGCCATCGCGCGCAAGCGAAATGCCGACATTGCCCGAGGTGAAACCGCCGAGGCTATTGGCGAAAATCGTTTCGTTCGCGCGCCAGCGCGGAGCGAACGTTTTCGTATCGGCGTTCACCGATGCGATGCCCATCGCGCCGCCCTGCAGATAGGTAACGAGCAACGTATGCGCCGCGCCGTTCCACGCGATCGTGGTGATCGAGGCCTTGCGATCGGGGGTGATATTCGTCGCCGCGCCGCCGGCGGCGGGAATCGTGAAAACGTCCCCACCCGTGATGCCTTCGTCGCTCATAAGGCCACCGATGTAGGCGATGCGCTTTCCGTCGCCCGACCAGCGTGGTGAGGCCATCTGGCGCTCGGGATGATGGATTTTCCGCGTCGCGCCACTCGTGCTTGCGATCGTGTAGAGCTCGGCGACCCACCAGTTGTCGTCACCCGAACCGTGGGCGGCGCTCGCCGCGAAGCGCGTCCCATCGGGCGACCAATCGTATTCGTAAACATACAGATCGGCGGGAGAAACCAGCCGTAATGCTCCGCCAGCGAGCGGTGCGATTGCGATCCGCTGCTCGAAGTACGTCGCGCCGAGCACGCCCGCATCGCGCCCGAGCGGATTGAGCGGCCCGGGCGCTTTCGGCGCGCCCTTGGTGTAGAGCACCGCGATCCGTTTGCCATCGGGCGACCATTTCGGCGAGGTCATCGGTCCATGCGAGCCGTGCGTCAGCCGCACCGTCGAGCCGGAGGGAAGCGTTGCTACGGCGAGTTCGGCCTGGCCCTTCCCATCGGTCGTAAGGAATGCGAGCTTCGTGCCGTCGGGCGACCACGCAAAATCGCCGTCGTCGCAGAGCGTTCCGGGGCAACCGGTGATTCGCGTTGCGGCCGTAGCATCGCCGATCGGCGCGACGTAGATCGCTTCGCTTGAGACGGTCGTCGTGCCACGTTTCGCCTGCGCGGCTTCGCTCCACGCGATCGTGCGCCCATGCGGCGCGATCGCCGTTGCATCGATCGCGTGCACGCGCCCGAGCGCGGCGAAGACCTGCGGGATGGTCGGATGTGCGGCCGCAACCAACGGCGACGCGAGGACCGCAAATGCGGCGACGCCGCATACGACAGACGACCGGGCGAGTTGGCACGCGACGGCTAGCTTCATGCGCCCGAGTACGGCCTGTTACGCTTGCGTTCCCTGCATGACGCGGGGCTGGAACCGTCGCTAACCTGCGACGTGTCCCAAAGCGTATGGAAAAGACGCAGAAAACCGACGCCGAGTGGCGGGAGCAACTCGGCCCCGAGCGCTACGAGATCTTACGCAAAGCCGGCACGGAGCGCGCGTTCACGGGCGCCCTATATCGCAATAAGGAGACGGGCACGTATACGTGCGGTGGATGCGGCGCCGAGCTCTTTACGTCGGAGACGAAGTACGAAAGCGGAAGCGGCTGGCCGTCGTTCTTCGCGCCGATGGATGCGAAAAACGTCGCACTCGTCGCCGATCGCTCGCACGGGATGGTACGCACGGAAGCGCGATGCGCGAAATGCGACTCGCATCTCGGGCATGTCTTCGACGACGGTCCGGCACCGACGGGCCAACGCTACTGCATCAACAGCGCGTCGCTCGAATTCGCGCCGGAGAAGAAGTAGGCCGGTCGCGAACGAAGGCACGCGGATGCTAACAGCGCTTCCGCGTGTCGTCAAACTCCGCCGCGAGATCCACCGTCATCCCGAACTCGGTTTCGAAGAACACAAGACGGCGGCACTCGTCGAGCGCGAACTCGACGCACTTGGGATCGCCCATCGGCGCATCGCCGGCACCGGAATCGTCGCGACGGTCATCGGCGCGCATCCGGGGAAAGTCGCCGCGCTGCGCGCCGATATGGACGCATTGCCGATTACGGAAAAATCCGGCGAACCGTTCGCATCCGAAATCCCCGGCAAGATGCACGCGTGCGGACACGACGCCCACACGGCGATGCTGATCGAAGCACTGCGCGCACTCCACGAAGATCGTGCGAATCTGCACGGCACGATCGTCGGTATTTTCCAACCGGCGGAAGAAGGTCCGGGAGGCGCGCTCCCGATGATCGAGGCGGGTGCGCTCGACGATCCGCGCGTCGATGCGATCGCCATGCTTCACGTGGACAATCGCATCCCGGCCGGAACGGTCGGCATCACGCCCGGTCCCGTGAACGCGGCGGCAGACGAAGTACACTTGACCATTCACGGAAAAGGTGGCCACGGCGCATATCCGCATACGACGGTCGATGCGATTCCCGCAGCGGCCGCGGTAATTCTCGCTTTGCAGAATATCGCCGCGCGCGAGACCGATCCGCTTAAGAGCGTGGTCGTCACGATCGGCACGGTCGAAGGTGGGTATCGCAACAACGTCATCGCCGATCGCGTGCATATGACGGGGACGCTGCGTTCGCACGATCCGGCGATCCGCGACGGTTTGGAAGCGAAAGTGCGTCGGATCGTCGACGGCGTGTGCGCGGCGTACGGTGCCCGTGCGGAGATCGAAATCTTGCGCGGCTATCCGCCCGTCGTTAACGACGACGCGCTCGCGACCGCTTTCGCCGCGCACCTCGCCGCAACGTCGGAGACGATCGTCGAACGGCTCCCCGCAACGATGGGCGGCGAAGACTTTGCGTACTTCGCGCAGCGCGTTCCCGGGGTCCACGTGCGCCTCGGTATCCGTAACGAGGCGGAGGGGATCGTCGCCTCCGGACATAGTCCGCAGTTCCGCATCGATGAGGCGGCCTTGCCGACCGGTGTGGCAACGCTCGTGGCCTTCGCGCGAGCCGTGACTGCGAGAATCGTCTAAGGGTTCCCGAACTGTCGGCCGCCTCACATTCCCGAACGCTGCGCTCGGCTAGACTCCTCACATGCCGCTCTGCGGCGACGTTTGGAGAGGATGACCGTCGTGAATCGCAACGATCGCAAACCGCTTGGAATCGAACAGCAAGTACGCGCCGAACGCGATCTCGCCTTGATCGAATCGTTCCGCAGCGGGAGCGCGAGTGCGTTCGATGAGTTGGTACGTCATTACGAGCCAACCGTGCATCGCGTACTCGGGCAGCTCAACGTGCCCGCGGGCGATGTCGAAGATCTCACGCAAGAAGTGTTCCTTCGCATCTTCCGAAATATCGATCGATTCCGCGGGCAGTCGTCGTTTTACACGTGGCTGTATCGCATCACCGTCAACGTGTTTTTCGATCACAACAAGAAGCGCAAGCGCGCCGACGTACGCTTGACCCGTTTGCAGAATGCGCTGGTCGACGTGAGCAATTACGGTCCGGAGCGCGCGGGCGACCCGTTCTATGCGACGTACGAGTCGCTGACGCACGAAACGTTCGCGCACGCGATCGACGAACTCCCGGAAGCCTTCCGTGCCGTCGTGGCGATGCGCGAGGTCGACGATCTCTCGTATGAAGAGATCGCGATGCAGACGGGGATCTCGATCGGCACCGTGCGTTCGCGGCTCTCGCGCGCTCGGGCGCGTTTGAAGGACATGTTGCGTCCGGCGCTCGCCGGAGCGGCCGCATAATCGTCCTGCGTTACAACCGGTAGTGCTCTAGCGACGCTCGGACACAACCCCTAGTGGTTTCAGAGGGGCGTCCCGGCACATTCGCGAATCGGCATCCATGGCGATCCTCAGCGCTCCCCTCGGTGCCCAAACGAGCGCACACGGGCTCTCACAGAGCCAGGAATTCGATTCCGATGCGAAAACCGCGTTCGCCTTGGTTTGCGAAGTAGAGAAATGGCCCGTGTGGATGAGCTTTCTCCGCAGTTCGCGCCGAGTCGATCCGTCGGCTCCGGTCGGCCTTGGGTCGGAGGTCGCGCTGCGTTCGTCGATCCCGGGCGAGGAAGAAGAGCTCTACGAAGTCGATCGCTTCATCGACGGGCACATCGTCTCACTCGTCGGTGCGTTTTCCGTGCGTCGCCGGCTCGAATTTCGGATCGAACGAAAATCGCAGTACTCGCGGCTCGTGGTGCGCTGCGACTACCCGACGTACGGTGGCGTGCTTGGTGCGCTCGTGGATCGCATGACGAACCGTCGCAAGCTGGAAAGCGAACTCCACGCCTCGCTCGTCCACTTCAAGGGACTCGTCGAATTCGACCGTCGCGAAGGCGCGATCCTCGACGACTTTTAGCAGTCGTTGACGGTCATTGCTAGAGTCTGATAAACTCCAACCGTTCTAATTCGCCGTTTCGGAGTGTCGCGTGCCCCTTTACGATTACCGTTGCAAGAGTTGCCAGACCGTCCGCGAGATCCGCCACGCCTATCGTGAGCCGATGACCGAGGCGTGTTTGGCGTGTGGTGGCGAGCTCGCGCGGGTGTTTAACCCGGCGGGCATCGTTTTCAAGGGCTCCGGTTTTTACATCAACGACTCGCGCCCCGGCGCGAAAAGCGAAAGCGCTCCGGCCGACGCTCCGGCGAAGAAAGCGGATTCCGCCGCCTGATGCCGCTCGACCAGCGGATCATCGGAATCGTCGGCGCGGTTCTCGGAGCGATCGTGCTCGTCGCGATCCTCGAAGCCGGGATCGCGACCGTCCGCCAAGCGCTGATCCTCAATCGTCGCATCGGTCGCCTCGCCGGACAAGCACTTCCATTCGATGCCGACCTCTTGGAACGCGACGTCGCGCGTTTGACGGGGCTGTTGCCCGCGTCGCAGCAGCTCGCCATGCGCGTGGAAGCGGCGCGGCAGACGATCGCCCTCGCACGTAGCGAGTGGTTGGGAACGGGGCAACGCATCGCGACCCTTCGCGACCGTGCGAAGGCGTTGCCGCAAACGCTCGACCAGCCGCTCTAAAGCTTCGCGGGAGCGTCGGGATCTTCGGGCGGTTCCCACTGCCACCCGAGCGTCGGCTCCGCCGGTGCGACGGACGGTACGCCGAACGCCGCAGCTTCCGTATCCGGCATCGCGAATGGAACGAACGGTGATGCCGAGTGCTCGCTTCCCCGGTCCTCGGGCGGTGCGAACCCCGCGACCGCTGGCGTACCGAAAGCGCCGAAACCCGCGAGACCCGTTTCCTGAGCGGTGGGCGCGGGCGCCGGTGCGGGTGCAACCGGCTCCGTTCGCGGCTGCGGTGATGCGGCTTCTGGCGGCCCGAATGATGGCACGATGACCGAATCCGCATCGGCACTCGCACCGCGATATTCCCGACGTAGCCGCGCGCTCGCGACCGCAGCACGAACCGCTTCGACTTCGTCTGCCGATGCGGGTGTCGGCTGATAGAACGGCTCGGAAGAACCCCGCGCGGGAACTTCGCCCGCCGCCGCGCCGATGAGCACGGAGCGCACGAGCGGTAGGAGATTGCCCTCCGGTCGCCGGGCGAGTGCGCGCAATTCGGCAAGATAATCCGCAGGAATATCTTCGTTTTCGAGCGCTCGCAAAAGGACCGCGACCGTATCTTCGAGATACGCGCGCGGCGGTGATTTGCGGAACGCGACGAGGTGTTGCACGACGTCGGCCTTCACGCCGTTGAGCAGTTTTTTCCAGTAGTCCGGCGGCTGATAGGTTTCGAACGAGCCGAAATCGTGTTTCGCGCGGCTATAAAGCGCGCTGATCCGGCGCCCGAGTGGGTCGTGCGGGGGCGAGAGTTCGACGATGATGACGCGTTTGCCGACGCGCGCTAACTCGGAGATCACTTGCGTGTGGAACGATGGATCGATTTCGTGCAAATAGTGATACGCGACGGCGACATCGAACGACGCCACGCGCGCGGGAATCTGCGTCGTGCTTCCCCGCAACACGGTCAGCGGCAGGTTCACGTGGTTTGCGATCGCCTCTTCGGCCGATTCGATTACGGTCACGACCGCGCCGATTTCCGCAGCGCGCGGTAGCCACGCCCGATCTTCCGGAAAACCGCAAAAGAGCACTTTTTCGCCGGGCGCGAGCGCCATCGAGCGCCACAGTTCTTCATCGACGCGGCGCGACTCGCGTTCGAATTCGGCCGCGGTGATCGCGACGGTCAGCGGCGTGCGTTCGTCCATGTATCTGCAATTCCCGGAAAACGTGCGTCGATCGGTGTGGCGGCGAGATCGCCCGCGCGCCCGCAGTGCGAACCGAGGATGGCGGCGACCGATGCGACGGCGCCGTCGCGTGCGTAGCTTTCGGGAGGCGGCGTGACCGTACCGCCCACGATGCGGAGCCCGCCGCCCGCGATCGGCTGTGCATCGACGCCGGATGCGCGCAGCACGGCGACGACGGGTGCCGCGTCGACGAGCGCGCCTTGCACGATCGTCGTGCCGCTCGCGCACGCGGCAACGGCCGCCGCGATCGGCCAGTCCGCCCCACATCGCGCGACGAGCTCGGCCGAAAACATGGCCGCGTTGAGCGGTGCGGCCGTAACGTGGATATCGGCGATCGGCTCCCCGCCGACTTCGATCATGCGTTCGAATGCGGTCCGCAACCCAAGAAGACGCAGGGCGTCGAGCATTCCGGAGCCCGCTTCGCTGAGAGCCACGCTTTCGATCGTTAGCGTGCTTTCCGCGGTGACCGCCGCGGCTGCGGCGAGGAACGCGGCCGCGCGCGTGTCACCGGGAATTTCGATCTCGCAGCCGCTGAGTGCTTCGGCGGCGTATTTCGTCTCGCCGGAAGCGTGATCGAGGTTTGCGCCGAGGCGGCCGAGCATGCGGGCCACATGATCGCTCGCAGCCTGCACGCCGGTTACGTGCAGCCGCGTCCCGGGACGCGACGACGCGATGAGCAGGCCTCCGAGCGTCTGCGCGAACGCGGAATCGAAGGCAACGGATACGGTATCGGCGACCGGGCCGACGATGCGCGTGATGCGGCCGTCGCGTTCGTCGATCGTGACGCCGTTCGCACGTAGCACGCCGACGAGCGCTTCGCATCCGGGCAGAAACGGCAGATCGACCGCAAACGCCGCACCTTCGGCCGCGAAGCGCCCCAAAAGTACCGCAAGCGACGACGCCGAGCGTAGCGCGACGGCTGGGGCGCTGGCTTGCGGTTCGGCGCGCGAAACGGAGATCGTCGTACCATCGCCGATCCAGGCTTGGATGCGGGCACCGGCGCTCGCGAGCGTTTGGCGGACCGCGACGACGTCGGGCGCGCGGCTGCAATGCGAGACGAGCGAGAAGCCGCGCGCGAGCGATGCGACCGAGAGCGCGGCGAGCGAGATCGTTTCGTCGCCCGGAACGCGCACGGTGCCGCGGAGTGGCCCGGATCCGGGCTCGGCAGTTGCGGTCATCATCGAAGCGTGGGGAAGGTGGGACTCGAACCCACATGAGCTCTCACTCGGTCGCTTTTGAGGCGACTGCGTATACCATTTCGCCACTTCCCCGCGGACGTTCGACACTTCGCGCATCCACGAAGGTGACCTTGCGTTGCACAGCCGTTCGTCGATGCGCGCGCATCGTCATTCGCGATAATGCTAAGAACGCGTGTGGTCCTCTCGGCACGCGCGCGTTCGTGCGATCGGTGCCGTAAAGGCGAGGCGCTGCTCGGGCGTTACCGCGATGCCGGTCGTAATCGCGAAGGTCGCAGGCGTCGTTGGGAAGGCGAGGAGCACGTCGATATCGTCCGCGCGGCCGACGACGCGCGCGGTGATGCGCTCGCTCGCCGACCAGCTAAACCGCGTCGCGCGTCCGTCCGCGCCGAAGAATGCGAACCCGCCACCCGCGATGTCGATGCGCGTTCCGGGGGCGATCGTGCGGGTTTCCGGCATCGCGAGCGTCCACATCGCGCGCGTAGCGAGGGGGCCTCCCGCAAGCGACGTCAGGCTCGTAAGCCGTTGCTGGGTTACGGTCGCGGCGAAGGTGCCGCGCATCGTGACGGATGCGGTCGCGTCGTTACCGAGCGTGATGTCTTTTTCGATCGCGAGCGGCCCATCGACGACGTCGGCGATCGTCGCCGTCGTTCGCACGCGCGCGCGATGACCCGCCTCGTCGCACGACGCGCCGATCGCTTGCGACACGTTCGCGGCATAAGCGCGATTGAAGAAGCCCGCGGGATAGTCGTGCGTGTACTTTCCGATGTAGTCGCGCGGCGAGATCGGGAGTTGCACGCTGACGTCGTCACGGAGACCGCCGACGCTCGTCACGCGGTTGAACCCGTCGCGACGGTCGACGAGCGCTACGATCCGCGCGCCCGCGTCGGGCGACATCGCGACACGCAGAACGCGGTTCTCGAGGATCGCGAGCGGAGCGCCATCGTCGAACGCATCGGCGCGATATGCCCGCGGCTCGTCGGTCGACGGCGATGGCAACGAAGCGATCGGATCGTCGCGCATCGCGATGCCATCGGGCGTCGGCGTCGACGCCACGGCGACGCGGTCGTTTCCGTGATGGCTCGCATCGTAGTCCTGTGGCCGGTCGCGGACCGCGTCGAGAAACGCGCGTTGTGGCGCGACGTATGCATACATATCGCGTGGATCGCGCGGAACGAGCCGCGCCGTACCGCGCCCGGTCGTCCGACGGACCGCAGGCGCCAAGGGCACGACGATGTCGGTGAGATTGACGACATCCAAAAAACGCTCGGGTGGGTTTGCGTCCGTTTCGAGCAGGACCGCGTCCTTCACGCCGTCGATCGCGCGCGCGGTCTTCGCCCGATCGAGCAGCGCATCGGCGCGCGCACGCGCGGCCGCAAGCGTCGTCGGATAGGCGATGTCGTCGGTTTCGATCACGGCATGTCGCGCGAGCCCGGAGAGGACGTTGCGCTCGCGCGGTCGCATCGATTGGCGCGCTCCGCGCTGCGGCACGAAGACGATCGGATACGCCCGCAACCGTGCGTCGTCGGCATAGCGGAGATCGACGAGATCGCACGTCAGCGAGGCATCGCGACAGAACCGCAACGTTTCTTTGGTCCGTGCGACTGCGGAGAACACGTCGTCGTTCGTTATTTTCGTTTCGTCGTAAGCGCTTATCGGCCAAACGATCGCGGCGTCCGTGACGCGATGGGCGCGCGCGAGCGCCCGTCCGTACCGCGTAACGATGTCGCCGAAGAATTGTGTCGGTAGCGCGCGCGCGTTTTCGGAACCGTCGTATCGCAGCGCTGCATCCCACGCATAAAACCCGTTTGCGAACGGCGCTTCCCAGCCCGCCGGCGCGAGCGTGTCTTGCAGGGGGAAATCGATCGCCCCATGCGCGCCGAGCTGCAGCAACGTGTGTAAGGCGAGGAGCGTGTTGTTCGGATCGACGTTGCGCGGAAAGGCGTCGCCCGGTCCCTGGAGCCATCCGGCTTGGAATTCGCTCGCGACGATCGGTGCGTGCGGCTGCGTCTGTAAAAGCGCGGTCGCGAATTCGAGCTCGGTGCGATCGTGTTCGCCGAATGCATACGCCTCGCTTTGGTACCAGTTCCCAAATGCGAGGACCGGTGACGATGCGGGGACTTTCATCTCGTAGGTGTTGATGAAGAGCGGAAGCGATGGCCCGACGTCACTTCGCACGATCGCCGCGAGCGTTTCGAGATATGCTTGCAGATGCGGTGCCGGCCACGTTTGGTTATCGATGTACGCCGCTTGGTCGTCGTCGAGTTGCCACGCGACGATGTCGTTCCGAAACGGGCGAAGTTCCGCCGCGACGCGGTGGAGCCAGCGTTCCGCGTATTGCATGTGCGTTGCATTGCGCATCCACTCGGCCGCCGCATCGTCGCTATGGGCGTTCTGGAGCGTAGCCGTCGCCGGGTAGCGGCCCTCGAGGATGTCGTGCATCGGCATGTCGTACGCGGGCTGCTCGAGGAGCCATGCGGGATACCCACCGTTGCGCCACTCGTTGCGGATCACGGGCCCCGGGCGCACGACGATCGCGAAGTGTTCGGCTTCGATCATCGCGAGGAGCCCGCGGAGGTCGCGGCGCGGGTTCGTCGTGCCGTCGAAATCGTACACACCGTCGGCCGACTCATGCCAGTTCCACGGAATGTAAAGATCGATCGTGGTGATTCCGTATTTATGATACGACGCAAGCGTCGCGGCCCAGCGCGCACGTGGGATGCGTTCGTAAAAGAATGCCGCGCCCCAGATGAAGAACGGCTTGCCGTTGCGCATGATGGTAGCGGATGTCTGCGTGGGGACGACGCGCGCGCCGTTCCATGCCACGCTTTCGGGATGCGATTCGGCGGACGATCCACGTGCGTTGCTCGCGACGAGCATCGCGCACGTGATCGTTGCGATGACGAAACGCAGGACGGCTTTCATGCGACGCTCGGTGTCGCGAATGGCCACCAGCGCGCACGCCGCGCGACGATGCCGAAAACGATCGTCCCCACCACCAGCAACGCGCCCGCGAAGAACATCGCGTTCGTTCCGGAACTGACGAAGATGAAGATCCACCCAGCAGCGGCGAGGATGCCGGGAAGTGGATAGAGTGGCGTGCGGAAGGGCGCACGCACGCCGCGCGCGCGGACGGCGGTGAGCGCGACGACTTGCAGCAGCCCTTGCACGAGTACGATGCTCGCCTGCAACCACGCGATGACTTGATCGAGCGGAAAGAATACGAAGGGCAGCGCGAGCAGCCCGACGAGCACGAGCGCGCGATCGGGAAACGCGCCGCGCGCGTCGAGATGCGCGAACGTTGCGAAGAAGACGCCGTCGGCGGCAGCCGCGAACACGATGCGGGCGCTCGCGAGCAAGAGCCCATAGGTCGACGCGAAGATCACGGCCAGGATCGCCACGGTCGCGGCGTGCGCGACGACGACACCGTATGCGCGTTCGAGGACGAGCGATGCGACGAACGTCGTCGCCGCGAGTTCTTTCGCGGAAACGGCGTGCAAGACGCCGAGCGAAAGTGCCGCATACAACACCGCGACGATCCCGATCGAGCAAACGATCGCGCGCGGGATCGTACGCGTCGGCGCGAGCAGTTCGTCACCGAGCGCGCACACGTCGTTGTATCCGGCGTAATCGTAGAGCGTGACGACCAGCGCGGCGCCGAGCCCCGCAAGCGACGTCGTCGCGAGACCCGTTGCGAGCGGTTGCGCGCCCGCGACGAGCGGATGGGCGATGCCCGCAATCGCGACGAGCGCGATCGTCGCGACGGCAACGACGCCCAGTACGAGGGCCGTCCGCGCGACGACGGCGATACGGCGATAGAGCATCACGATCGTCAACACGCCGACGACGAGCGCGACGGCCGATTGCGCTTCGCGTGCGGCAACCGTAGGCACGACGTATGCCGCATATTGTGCGAACCCGATGTAACCGGTCGCAAGCGTCAGCGGCGCGAATACCGCGAACTGCCAGGCGAACAGAAACGCGAGCCAGCGGCCGGCGCTTTGGGCTCCGAACGCGCCGCGGAGATACGCATACGTGCCGCCGCTTCGTGGCCAGAGCGATGCGAGTTCGGCGTAAACGAGGCCATCGCAGATAGCGATGCACGCGCCGACGACCCACGGTAAGAGCGACGCCGATCCATGCTGCGCGGCGACGACGAGTGGGATCGTGACGAGCGGCCCCGCCCCCATCATCGTGATGACGTTGACGGCAACGGCGCCACGTAAGCCCATCGCGCGAATCATCGCATGCGCGTTCGCGTGGATGCGGAACCCCTCCCGCAGGCTTCGCGCGAGCGCGTGCCGCAGAGCGCGCCATGCACGACTCTCGGACGCACGACCTCAACGCGCTTCTCGGCATCGCGGGCTCGCTTGTGCTCGAACGCATCGAGAGCAGCGCCCTTGCGGGCAATGCGATCGGCGACCCATCGTCGCGCTTGCTCGCGATCTACACGCCGCCTGGGTATGATCCCGAGGGATCGAAACGCTACCCGGTTCTGTACTGCCTGCACGGCTACACCGGCGACGTCGGTGCGTTGCTCTCGACGCGCCCGTGGGAGACGAATGTCGTGCAGTGGCTGGATCGCCTGATCGCCTCGGGCGCCATGCCACCGGCGATCCTCGCGATCGTCGATGGCAACACGCGCTTCGGCGGTTCGCAGTACATCGATTCGATCCACAACGGCAACTATACGCAATACGTCGTGGACGAAATCGTCCCGCATGTCGATGCGCGGTATCGCACGATCGCGCACGTTGGCGGGCGGGCCGTGCTCGGCAAGTCTTCGGGCGGATTCGGTTCGCTGTATCTGAGCATGGTGCGTCCGGGCACCTTTGCCGCGTTCGCCTCGCACAGCGGCGACACGTATTTTCGCTACGGCTGCATGGGCGGATTCGTCAACGCGCAGCGCACGCTCGAAACGCACGGCTCGATCGAAGCCTTCGTTACCGCTTTCGAGAAGAAGCAGAAGCGCTCGCAGGTCGAGTACAACACGATCGAGATGATCGGTTACGCTTCGGCATACTCGCCGCGAGCGTCCGAAGCGTGGGCGATCGATATGCCGTTCGATCTCGCGACGGGCGAGCTGCGCGACGACATCTTCGCGAAGTGGCTCGCATTCGATCCGGTCGAAATGTGCGTGACGAAACTGCCGGAACTCGGCGCGATGCGCTTGCGCTATGTCGACTGCGGGCGCCGCGATGAATACGGGCTCGATCTCGGCGCGCGCATCCTCGTCAAGCGCATGCGCGAAGGCGGCTTAGCGGTCGAACATCAGGAATTCGACGACGATCACCGCAACGTCGGTTACCGCTACGCCGTCTCGATGCCCGCGCTGGTCGACGTGCTGGATCGCACGTAAGCCGCTAGCTTGCGATCGCGGATGTTGCGGATTCGCCGAGGAGGCCGAGGCCGTCGGCGAGTTCGGTCTCGCTCGCGCCGCATGCATGTTCCAAGCGGGCGAGCGTTGCGGCGAGCTCGTTTGCGACGCGCAACACGCGCCGGTCGTCCGACCGCCGGTACGCCGCAACGAGCGAGCGGTAATAGCGGATCGAGCCGATTTTGCCAGCGGCCGGATTGAAGCGCTTCCAAAGTTCTTCGCCCACGTCGCCGTAGTCCGAGAGCATCGAGCGCAGGTTGTGGAGCTTGTCGCAAACGCTTACGAGTAGCACGGTCGAGGTGTTGTCCCCGAGGTGGCGGAGATACGCTCGCTTGCGAACCGGCCACGATTCTTTCGGGCCGTCTTCGACGAGCGAATCGCTGCACGCGCCGACGATGTGGGCGACGGCATCGCCGAAACGCGTGCGGATATCGTCGAGGCGCGCCTGTCCGCCCTGGTCTTCCGCGGCGTCGTGCAGCAGCGCGGCGATCGCTTGATCTTCGGTCGCGCCATGGTCGAGCGCGATGCTTGCGACGCCGAGCAAATGCCCGAGGTACGGGATCTCCGTCGATTTCCGCTTTTGCAAACGATGGATCTGCGACGCATACGCAAGCGCGTCGTCGAATTTCTGGCTAAGGGTCATGCGTGAAGCATCCTTTTTTTGAAGTGCATGTCGAGCATCGCGCATGCGCGCGTCGCCCGTGTGTCGTTTATTGCGGAGAAACGAAATTGCGGCCGGCGTGCCAGCCGTCGGGGCGATCCGCGCGCATCGGCGCCCAACCCGCCTTCGTTACTGCGATCGCGTAGATCGCGTCGGCAAACGTTACGATCGTCGCCTCGGGATCGGCCGTCATACGTAACGTCGCCCACGGCAGCGTGACGAGGCCCGCTTGCGCGATCCACATCGCACCGCGCACGCCGAAATCGGCCGATGCCATCCCATCCGGCGCGGGGACGACGTATGCATACATGCCCGCGGGCGTCGTCCGATCCCCGAGAAAAAAGCCGACGACGACCTCCTCTTCGCACATCCCGTTGCGCATGAACGCGGGCTTGTCGCTCGGTGGCGTGAGGAATTTGCCGCAATAGCGTGGCGCATAGAGATCGAAGCCGCCCCACATGATACCGGGGCGCGCGTGTGGCCCCGTGTAGTTCGCTTGCCACCGTTCGAGCGCGCGTGCGGCGCTCGCGTATGCCGCCCAGATGGCGCGCGCGGCTCCGGCATCGTAAGGACGCCGCTCGGTGTCGGCCGCGAAGGCTTTTGCGTCGGCGATTTCCGTCTCGCACTCCGTCCGCAGAGCGGGAATGCCCAGGGACGCCGCGGCCGCGCGAAACGCGGCATAGAATGCGGCGACCGAGCCCAGCGCGAGCGGAATCGCGACCGTCCCCGTGTTCGCAACGAGCTGCGCGATGCCGTCGAGCAGATCGAATCGCGTTTCGAATGCTACGTCACCGACCCACGTCGTCGAGGATGCGAAGCCGCGCGCGTTCGGCACGAGCATCACGTTGATGAAGTTCGCCGTGAACGGTTGGAAGAGCGCGTATTTTCCGGCGATCTGCGCGATGCGGTGCAAGTAGCCCGCAGTCGGCGCGATCGCATCGCTTTCGAGCGACGGCCAGAGATCGTGGTTGGAGTCTCGGCCGTCGCTCGTCACGGTCGTTAGACCGTTGCGAGCGCGCGCGTCGCGTCGAGCGCGTGGGCGAGATCGTCGATGAGGTCGCTCGCATCCTCGATCCCCACGGAGAGGCGTAACAGGCCGTCCGTCACGCCGCGCCGATCGCGCTCTTCCTTGGGAATCGAACCGTGCGTCATACGCGCCGGGTGGCACAGCAGCGACTCGACGCCGCCGAGGCTTTCGGCGAGCGAGAAGAGCTTCGTATGTTTGGCAAATTCCAAAGCACGTTCGAGCGGGCCGTGCAGCGTGAACGACACCATACCCGCATATCCCGACATCTGTCGCCTCGCGAGCGCGTGTTGCGGGTGCGATTCAAGCCCCGGATAGATCACGCGATCGACGTCGCTGCGCTCGCCCAAGAACGCGGCGATGCGCATGGCGTTCGCCGCATGTTCGCGCATCCGCAGCGCAAGCGTCTTCGCGCCGCGCATCGTGAGCCAGGCGTCCATCGGGCCTGGCACGCCGCCGACCGCGTTCTGATGGAACTTGATCGATTCGTACAAATCTTTGTTGCTCGTGAGGGCCGCGCCGCCGATCGCATCGCTATGACCGCCGATGTACTTCGTCGTCGAGTGCATCACGATATCCGCGCCATGTGCGAGCGGTTGCTGGAAATACGGCGATGCGAACGTGTTGTCGACGACGACGATCTGGCCCGCGGTGCGCATCGCGACGACGGCCGCGATATCGACGAGTTTGAGCATCGGGTTCGTCGGCGTCTCGATCCAGAACATCTTCGTCTCGGGCCGGATCGCCGCGCGCACCGCAGCGAGATCGCTCATGTCGACGTAGGTAAACGTGAGGCCGTAGCGCACGAGAACCTTCGAGAACAAGCGGTACGAACCACCGTAGAGGTCGTCCGTCACGATCACGTGATCGCCCGATTGCAAGAGGTTCATGATCGCGGATGTCGCCGCCATCCCACTCGCGAACGCGCAGCCGTACGCCGCGTCTTCGAGCGATGCGAGTTGCGCTTCCAGGGCCGTGCGCGTCGGATTCACCGTGCGGCTATAATCGTATCCCTTGTGCTCGCCGACCGCCGACTGCGTGTACGTCGAGGTCTGGTAGATCGGAACGATCGTCGCCCCGGTCGTCGGATCGGCTTCTTGCCCGACGTGGATCGCGCGCGTGGAGAACTTCATGGGTAGCCCATTCGCGGGCCGCGCCGGGGAATTCTCCCCGCTACCCGATGGCCGGGAAGCCCCGAATGGGCCCGCGAATCCCCCGACGATGACGCTCAAAACGCGCGGTTGCGGCAGATAAGCGATGGACCCGAGCGATTTCCGCGGTGCGATCGCACCGCTCGATCCCGGCGTACTTGCGGCCGCGCGCGCGCGCATCGATGACCTGACGAAACCCGTCGGGAGCCTCGGGCGCATCGAAGAGCTCGCGGTGCAACTGTGCGGCATCGCGGGCGGCGTACCCGCGCACCGCTTCGAGCGCCGCGTGGTACTCGTCGGCGCGGGCGACCACGGCGTCGCAAGTGAGGGCGTGAGCGCCTATCCGCCCGAGGTCACGGCGCAGATGGTCGGCGGGTTCCTCGCCGGTTTCGCCGCGATCAATACCTTCGCACGCGCCGTGCGCGCCGATGTCGTCGTCGCGAACTTCGGCGTGCGCGAAGCGTTGCCAGAGCATCCGCAGTTGCTCGATGTCAACGTCGGTTACGGGACCCAGAATTTCGCGAAACGGCCGGCGATCAAGCGCGACGATCTCGGCTACTGCATCGCTGCCGGAATCGCTGCATTCGATGAAACGATGGAGCGCGCACCGTACGAACTCTTCGCGCTCGGCGAGATGGGCATCGCGAATTCGTCGAGTGCTGCCGCGATAGTCGCGGCGTTCACGGGCGCCGATGCCGCAACCGTGGTCGGGCGCGGAACGGGGATCGACGACGAGCGGCTCGCGCGTAAGATCGCGGTCGTCCGCGCCGGGCTCGCGCGCTGCCATGATTTCACATGGGAAGAAATAGCGAGCGAAGTCGGTGGTTACGAAATCGTCGGCCTCGCGGGCGTCATCCTCTGCGCCGCGCGCGCACGTATCCCGGTGATCCTCGATGGCTATATCGTTTCCGCCGCGGCGCTCATCGCGGGCGCGATCGCACCGAATGCCCTGCAGTATTGCATCGCCGCGCATCGCTCGCAAGAACCGGGCCATGCGCTCGCGCTCGAAGCGCTCGGGATGAAGCCGCTCTTCGATCTCGATTTACGGCTCGGCGAAGCGAGCGGTGCGGTGCTCGCGATGCCGCTCGTCGAGGCCGCGGCGCGGATGGTTGCGGAGATGCACACGTTCGCCGAAGCGGGCGTGGCCGTCGCCGAGCGGGCCGCCGTAAGCGAGCTCGCCCGCTGACGAATCCGTTGCGTGCGTTCGTTGCGGCGCTCGCCTATTTTTCGATCGCACCCGTGGGTCGGTTCGCGAAAGGTCAGCCGCCCGATGCGGTCGTGATCGCGTACTTGCCGTTCGTCGGGGTGCTGATCGGCGGCATCTCCGGCGGGCTCGGCCTTTGGTCGATGCTCGCGTTCGGACACGTCGTCGCGGTTGCGCTCGCGTTCGGGCTCTCGATCGTGCTCTCGGGCGCACTGCACGTGGATGGGTTCATGGATTCGTGCGACGGGTTATTCGCGGCCGTACCGCTCGAGCGACGTTTCGCGATCATGAAAGATCCGACGCACGGTACGTTCGCCGTCGCGTACTTCGCGGTGGCCGCTTCGCTCTGGCTCGCGGCGCTCTGGGCGTTACCGGCAACGCTATTGCCGCAATGCGTTGCATTTGCGGCGGGACTCGCGCGGGTCGCCGCACTTGCGAACGCGCTCGTCCTGCCTTATGCGTGCCCGGCGACGATCGCGAAAGCCTTCGTCGAGCGGCCGCCGATCGGCGTGCTGGCGACGGCAACGGCGCTGCTCGTGCCGCTCGCGTTCACGATCGCCCCGTGGGCGCCGCTCGTCGTCCCGTGCGCGATCGCGGCTTCGCTCGGCGCGGGTCAGCTTCTCAAGCGGAATCTCGGCGGCGGACTCACGGGCGACGTCTACGGCTTCCTCATCGTGTGCGGCGAGATCGCAACGCTGCTCGGCATCGTCGCGGTGCTACGCTTTACATGATCGCGACGATCCTACTCGCCGTTGCGACGAGTATGCCGACGGTCGCTCCGGTGCGCGCGGTGTGTACGGTACCGCGTTTGCACGCGCTCGCGATGTCGGGCGTCGGCGTCGTCGACGATCTTAGACACCATCTTGGCGAAAAAAGCGAAGCGTACGCGAAGCTCGACGCGTTGGTACGCACTACCGACGAATGCGCGCGCGCTTCGCTCACGCGGCTCGGCAGTTCGCTTTCCGAAACGGATTCGACGCTCGCCTTCGAAGCGATCTCCCGACGCATCCGCGTACGCTTGATCCGCGCGGAGGCCGAAGTGTATTACCACGATTTCGCGCTCGCGCGCATCGATCTCCGCGACGCCGAGCACGATGTCGCGAGCATGCGCGAGTACACGCGCGACTACGAGCCGGGGGCACTCGCCGAACGCGAGGGCATGTATCGGCGGTACGATGGCGACGTGCGATTCCTCACGGCTCGGATTCGCCATGAAGAACGAATGGCGGAGCGCTTAACGGCGGCACATTCCTGATCGCGCGACTTGCCAAGCCACGAGTCCGGTGTTTGTAATTACCTAACTAGTTTGCTAATATCAGCTCCTGCCGAACGTGGGAATTTGGAAGGGCTACCGCGTGATGGTCTTCACGAACGATCACGCACCCGCGCATGTTCACGTGTTTAAGAATCGCTTTGAGATCGTCATCGCGCTCGGCACGGGAACCGTAGCACAGGTCGATGGCAGCCCGACGAAAGCCGAAATCCGCAACGCGCGCGCAATCGTCGCCGAGCACATCGCAGAATGCTGGACGGAGTGGAAGAGATGGCACGAGTAAGCAGCAGCAAGCCGGCGGGATGGTCTGACGATCCGAACGACGCAAACGATTACGCCGAAGCCCGTGCGCGAGGCGCGACGAATGCGATGTTCAACGCGGCGAGCGTCCGATTCGACGACGCAACCAGCACGCTCGCGATCACGTTGCATTCCGGCGTCGAAGTCGTCTTGCCACTTGCGAGTCTCCCACTGTATCTCCGGGACGCCGCTCCCGTCGATCTCGGAACGTTCGAGCTGCTCGGTCTTGGTTCGGGAATACATTGGCCGGCGCTCGACGTCACGATGGGCGTCTCGGTAATGATCCGTGAGGCGATCGGCGCGTTCGAGGGCCAGAAGCGCGGCGGGCGAGCGAAGAGCGAAGCAAAGACCGCTGCGGTCCGAGAAAACGGCAAGAAGGGCGGGCGCCCTCGGAGGGGCATCCCAAGCTAACGTTTATCGCGCGCTCTTTTCTCGTATCGCAAAGTAGCGTGCGTCGTCGATGTCCGCCAGGGCGCCGCGATGCGTGGGCTGCCAGCCGAGGATGCGTTGCGTCGCCGCACTCGACACGGGGTTATCCGCCCCGACGAACGGTGCGAGCCAGCCGAAGTGCTTGGCGGCATCGCGCCCCGCGATGCGCGTCGTAGGGATGCCCAGGCGGCGGCCGACGAGTTCGGCGATCGTCCGAAACGGGATGCCCTCCTCGGCAACGCCGTGGAAACGGCTACCCGCTCCGCCCGATTCGAGCGCTACGCGAAAGAGGCGCGCGGCATCGCGCACGTGGACCGCGGGCCAACGGTTCTCGCCATCGCCAACGTAGGCGGAATTGCCGAATTTGCGGGCTGCGGCGATGATGCGCGGGGTCAAGCCCGCGCGGTCGTCGTCGCCATGCACGATCGGCGGAAGGCGGACGGCCGACGTTCGCACGCCGGATGCGGCGAGTTCGTTCAGGATCGATTCCGACGCCGCGCGTGGCCCGCCGACGGCCTTCGGATCGGGCGCATCATCTTCCGTGACGATCCGGCCCGGCGTGAGGCCGAGCGTACCGAAGGCCACCGCGAGGGCTCGATCGGAGCCGCGCAGTGCCTGGCCGATTGTTTCGATCGCGCGCCGATCGACCGCGACCGCGTTTGCGACGAATCGCCCGACGATCCCACTCGGTGCGCCGCCGAGGATGATGCGCAGACGCGTCGGTAACGGCGCATCGGTGATCTCGTGATTGAACGCGAGGTGCACCGCCGCGTCGGCCGCGGCCGCACCGCGACGGAGGCTCGCGAGATCGTCGAGCGAACCGCGGTGCGCGCGCGCACCGAGCGCCGTAAGTGCGGAAGCGGAAGCATCGGATCGCGCGAGCCCGGTGACCGCGTGCCCGGCCTCGAGCAATTCCCAAACGACGGCGGAGCCGATAAAACCCGTGGCTCCGGTGACAAAAACGCGCATGTTTCCCCTCGATCGCTCGGCGATGCGGACGTTGTCCATCCGCGATGACAAGAGGTTACGCGAAGCGGCACGGACGATCTATGCGAAATCGTCCGTATTACTGCGGACGTCGTCCGCAGGGGCGCCATGGACCCGCTTTCCGATTTGCTCTCGCTGTTGAAGCCGCAGAAATACGTTTCCGCGGGTTTCGATGCGGCGGGGCCGTGGTCGATCGCGTTTCCGCAGACCGATGGGCTCCGCTACAACATCGTCGTCTCGGGCGCGTGTTGGCTCGCGGTTGATGGGATGCCAGAACCCATACGCGTCGTCGCGGGCGACTGCTGCATCTTGCCGCGCGGCCTGCCGTATCGGCTCGCGAGCGAACTCGCGCTGCCATCGCAGCACGCCTACGATGTTTTCGCAAACGCGAAAAATGGCGGCATCGCCGTGGTCGGCGGCGGCGGCGAATTCTTCGGCCTTGGCGGCTTCTTCGAACTCGGCGGGCGGCATGCCGCGATGCTCGTGGAAATGCTTCCGCCGATCGTGCACATCCACGATCGTGCCGATGCTGCCGCCCTGCGGGCGACGGTCGAGCGAATGATGGACGAGTTACGCGAACCGCAGCCCGGCGGTGCGCTCATCGTGCAATTTCTCGCGCAAACGATCTTGATCCAAGCCCTGCGTCTGCAGCTTACCGAGGGGCCGCGAACGGGGGTTGGCTGGCTGTTCGCGCTCGCCGATCCCGAGATGCGCGCTGCGATCGCGGCGCTGCACGCGGAGCCCGCATATCGCTGGACCGTCGCCGAGCTCGCAAGCTGCGTCGGCCTCTCGCGCTCGACCTTCGCGCTGAAGTTCAAGGCTGCCGTCGGTGCGTCGCCGATGGAATACCTGACGCGCTGGCGCATGATGCTCGCCGCGGACCGTCTCGTTACGGGGAGCGAACCGGTCTCCGCGATCGCTTTCGACCTCGGCTACGAATCGGAAAGCGCCTTCGCCGCCGCATTCAAGCGCGTCACGGGCATCTCGCCGCGCCGTTATGGGCGCGCACCGCTCGCGCTCGCGGGCTGACGCACGCCGTCGCTCGGCCAGAACGCGTAGAGCGCTCGGCCCGGTTCCAAATCCCAGAAGCGCGTTGCGTTATCGCTCACGCCGTACACGACGCCATACGGCACGTCGCGCGCGAGAATGCAGCGCACGAGGCGCGCGAAATCGGCGTGCGACATCCACGTCGCGGCGTAGCGTTTGTATTTCTGCTCGACGGTAAGGTTCAACCAGCCCGACGAGTTCGCGACGCTCGCGTGATTCGGATCGTCTTCCGGCGTGATCGAACCGATGCGTACGCACGCGACGCGCAAACCGTGATTGTCGCTGTAATAGCGCCCGAGCGTTTCGCCGAACGCTTTCCACACACCGTATAATCCATCCGGGCGATACGGTTCGCTCGTGCCGACGAGCGTGCCCGATGCGGGCTCGTAAATCGCCGGTTTTCCCTCGGCCTCGATCATGCCGACGCAGTGGTTCGAGCTTGCGAAGATCACGTGTCGTACGCCGCACGCGCGCGCCGCTTCGAACGCATTGCGCGTCCCGAGGATGTTCGGGCCGTACGTATCGTCCCACGACGTTTCGACCGCGACGATGCCCGCGAGATGGATGACCGCATCGCATCCGGCAAACGCCGATACGAGCGCCGCGTAATCTCGCACGTCGGCCGTGACATCGGCGCCGGGCTCGCGATCGATGCGTACGATGTCGTTGTCGCGTGCGAGATCCGCGCAGAGGCGCGCGCCGATCGTTCCCAGGGCTCCGGTTACCGCAATCTTCATGCGCGCGTTTTTCGCGCCGCGCATCGCGCGCCTTTTCGCGGCGGGCATTGCCGCGTACCGAAGAGAACGCCCATCGCCGATATGGCTGACTATTACGCGCTACCCTATGGCGAGCACGCTCCCGACCGCCTCAACGTCGTGATCGAAATCCCGTCGAATTCGCGCAACAAATACGAATACGACCACGAGCTGGGGCTCTTCCGCCTGGATCGCGTGTTGCATTCGGCGATGTATTATCCCGGCGAATACGGCTTCGTGCCGCAGACGCTCGCGCTCGACGGCGATCCGCTCGACGTGCTCGTCATCGGGCTCGAACCGACGTTCTGCGGCGCTGTCGTGACGGCGCGCCCGATCGGCGTGCTACCGATGGTCGATGGCGGCGATCCCGATGACAAGGTGCTCGCGGTTGCGGTCGGCGATCCGGGCTACGCGCACGTCACGGAACACACGCAAGTCTCGCCGCACGAACTTCGCAAAATCGCAAACTTCTTCGCAACGTACAAGCTGCTCGAGAAGAAGACGGTCGAGATCGGCGACTGGCAAGATGCAACCGCTGCAAAGAAGATCGTCATGGAATCGATCGCTCGCTTCAGCGAAACGAAGTAACGGCGATCCGCGCGGCGTCGCCCGGCGGTAACGGCTCGTCGAACATGCACGCGGCGAAAAGCTCCGCGGTATCGACGAGCCGAGGCCCCGGGCGATTGACGAAGGCATTGCCGTCGAGGACGAACGCGCGCCCTTCGCGTACCGCACGCAACGCCGCCCAAATCGGGTTGCTTGCGAGATCGAGCGCGGCGATCCGCGCCTGCGCGAGATCGTAGCCGCACGGTGCGACGATGATGACGTCGGGATCCGCAGCGGCGATCGCATCCCAGGCGACGGCGCGCGTCGGCCCGCCCGCAAACCCCAGAACGTCCGCTCCGCCCGCGATTTCGATGAGCCCCGGCGTCCAGTGACCGCCCGACATCGGCGGGTCCGTCCACTCCAAAACGAGGACGCGCGGTTTCTTCGTGCGCGGGATCGCACGAAGTGTCGCAACGCGCTTCATCAACTTCGCAAACAGCATTTGCGCTGCGGGTGCGCTTCCGGTGAGCTCGCCGAGCGTTGCGATGTTTGCAAACACGTCGTCGAGCGTCGCGGGTTCGAGCGAGACGATCCGTGGATCGCCCCGGAGGCGTTTCGCCGCCGTCGCAACGATCTCGTACGATACCGCACACACGGCACACAATTCTTGCGTGACGATGAGATCGGGTGCGAGCGCTTCCAGCTTCGCGTCGTCGAGGTGGTAGAGGCTCGATCCCGCATGGACGCTCGCGCGCACGTGCCGATCGATCGCGCCCGCGCGATCCGCTACGTTCGCGGGTGTCGTGCCGGGATGCGTTTGTAGCAACGCGGGTAACGTCGAAGCCGTGAGTGCGGGGCGCGTGCGCGCCTCCGCCGGCCAATCGCATTCGTGCGTCACGCCGACGACACGTTCGCCGACGCCGAGCGCGAAGAGCGTTTCGGTGGCGCTCGGTAGCAGGCTGACGATGCGCTCGGCGCGGCGTAGATCGCCCGTCATCGACTAGGCGTACGCAACGCGGAATTTCGCGTAGACGTACGGATAATCGTCGCGGTACCAATTCCGAAACGAACGCCGCACGAGGTTGCGCGAGGTCACGGGCGAGGCGCCTTTGACGACGTAATGTTTGTCGTCGAAGAAGTCAGCAGAATACGGCAGATACGTTGCCATCGGCTTGAAGCCGGGGAGCGGCCCGAAGACGGTCGACGTCCACTCCCAGCCGTTGCCGACCAGATCGTACACGCCGAATGCGCTCGCACCCGCCGCATGGATGCCGACGGGTTCGGGATCGAAGCGCCGGAAATCGAAGTTACCGTGCGCGGACGTCGGTGCGGCATCGCCCCACGGCTGTGAGCGTTCCGTGCCTTCCGGCGTACCGTATGCCGCGCGCTGATACTCGGGCTCGGTCATGACATGCCCGCCCTTCCAGGCCGCATACGCGCGCGCTTCGCGCAGCGAAACGTAGGCCGGCCACTGCATCGGAAGCGGCACGAGTTCGAACTGCCCGAGCCAATACCACGCGCCGTCGCGCTCGGTCCAGAACGATGGCGCGGGCGCGCCGGTCGCATCCATATAGGCCCGATACTCCCCGTTCGTCACGGAGTTCACGTCGACGTCGAACGCGGGCACGTCGACCGTCGTGCGATCGAATTCGATGTCCCAACCGAAGGGGATCGCGTCGCGATCCGCGCCGATCGTCGCCCGGCCTGCGGGGATGTGCGCGCGGCCGCTTGCGAGGGGTTGCGCTTCCGGCGCGATGCTCCGACGACCGTTTGCGTGTTTGTATTCATACGGAAGCCGCGAAACGATGTACAGCAACGTTTCGTGATGCATTTCTTCGTGTTCGAGGATGTTGAACACCGCCTCGCCGCGGACGAGCTCGGGCACGTTCGGGTCTTCGAGACGCGCGTTCGCGATCGCGTCGACCACGGCCGTATCGGCGCGCTTCCCGTAGGCGTACACGTCGTCGAGCGTGGGCCAGGGATTGCGCGTTTGGAGCGTCTTCGCTTCGTCCGTCGTATCCGGATCGATGCCACGCTCGAAGAGTTTGTCGAGGTACTCGTCGAGCGGCGGTTGCCCGAGGCCGAGTCGATTGAGCGTTCGGTAGCTGAACGCCGGTAGGTGGCCGATGTAGAACACGAACGGATGGCGCAGCGGGATCGGCGCTTGATAATACGCGCCGGAATCGACGATGCCGAAGATCTCCGCGCTGCGCGCGCGATTGGCGCGGAACGATGCGGCGAGCGCGGCGCGGTCGAGCGTCTGGGGGATGACGAGCGTTTCCACGTCGAGCACTTACCCAATGCGCGAGCGCTCGCCTACCGCGATCGCGAGGGGGCTGGCCCGGCCGGTTCTCAAATGCAAGCCAAGTGATTCGCGTCGATGCGCTCCGTTTTCCGATCGTCGTGGGCGACACCGTTGCAACCGATCTCGCCGCGCTCGTCGCCGAACGCGGGTTCACGCGCGTCATCGCGATCGTGGCGCCGAGCGCGCGTGCGTATGCGACGTCCGCACTACGCCGCGTCCGACCGCGCCCGATCCGCATCGACATCGCAAACGTCGCCCGGCCACTCCGTGCGGTCGAGGCGATCGTCGAGGCGCTCGGGGCGGTGGCAACCGATTCGGCGACGCTCGTCGTTGCCGTCGGCGATCGCGCGGCCTGCGATGCGATCGGCTTCGCCGCCGCGACGCTGCGCGGCGGCTTGCCGTACGTGTTGGTTGCGACCACGCTCGATGCGATGGTCGACGGCGCGATCGGTGGGCGGCGCGCGCTCCGCGATGCCTCTGGGGCGGAAACCATCGGGATCGACGCCAACCCCGTCGCCGTCTTCTGCGCGATCGACGCGCTCGGCAGCATCTCGCCGCGCAACGCGAGTCGCGGGCTCGCAGCACTCGTGCGCCACGGGATCGTCGAGGGCCACGACGCGTTCGACGGCCTGGAAACGCTCGCGCCGCACCCGCTCGCGAAGTGGCCGTGGGAAAACGTCGTCGCGGACTCGATCGCGATCAAAGCGATGCACGTCAACGACGCTGCGGAACATCCGGAATCGCGACGCGTGCTGACGCTCGGTTCCGATTTCGCTCAGGCGCTCGCGCGCGCGAGCGACGGACGTGTCGATGGCGGCGCGGCGGAAGCGATCGGCATCCGCGCGGCATGCTTGCTCGCGATGAAGACCGGGCGCTTCGGTCCGGGCGAACACTTGCGCGTGCTCTCGTTGCTCGCGCTCTTGCGTCTGCCGCTCCACGCGCCGGACGTCGATGCCGAATCGCTCGTCGCCGCGGTGCGCGAATGCGCGGGAACGTTCGTTCTCCCAAACGCGATCGGCGATGTGGAAGCCGATATCGCCGTGCCGTTTGCGAGCGTGCGTGCCGTTGCGAAACGCTGCCGCGAACTTCCGGGAGACCGCGAATTTCGCTAGTCACCGTCGTCGACGTTCTCCCGCACCTCGCAACCGCGCGCTTCGATCGTCCGCTTACGTATGTCGTCCCGGCGGGCACGACCGTCGCGCTCGGCGACGTCGTGCAAGTACCGCTCGGCCCGAAGCGTGTGTACGGTTACGCCGTCGAGGACGGGCGCGCGTTTCCGGGCGATGCCGCAAAGCTTCGAGCGCTCGTCGAGCGCGTCGATGGGCCGCGTGCCTTCGACGCGACGGGGCTCGCGCTCGCGCGGTATCTCGCCGACACGTACGTGTGCTCGCTACGCGAAGCGCTCGGCGCGGTCGTGCTCTCCGGCGCCGTGCCGCGCGCGGTCGATACGATTCGCATCGCAACGCCGCGACCACCGGAGCCGCTCCCGACGAACGTGCCGCCGCGCCTTGCCGCGCTACTTTGGGGTGATGCGCGCGAGGGCATCGGCGTGGAAGCGCTGTTGCGCAATCCCGAAGCGCGCCGTGCGGGCGATCGGCGCGCGTTGCTCGCCGCGCTCACCGCGCTGGTCGCCGCAGGTGCGATCACGCGCGAACGCACCTTCGCACGCCCCGCGATCGCGGCACGCCGCGTGCGGTTGTTGCGCATCGGCGAAACGACGATCGCGGGCGCGAAGGCGAATGCGCTCCTCGCGTTCGTGCGCGATGCGGGCGAAGTGCGGCGCGCGGATGCGGTGCTCGCCGGATTTTCCACAGCGCTCGTCCGCCGTGCCGTAAAGGCAGGCGCGCTCGTGGAAGAAGAGCGCGATCTGGTTGCGGCGCGCGGCGGGATGCGCACGCGCCTCCCCGCGGTAACGCCGACGGACGAACAAGACGTCGCGATCGATGCCATTCGCGCGCTCGTTACGGCAAAGAAGTACGGGCAACTGCTCGTGCACGGGATTACCGGCAGCGGTAAGACGTACGTGTATCTGGCGGCGATCGCCGAGGTGCTTGCCGCAGGCGGTCGCGCGATCGTGCTCGTGCCGGAGATCGCGCTCACGCCGCAGACGGCGCGCCGCTTCGAAGACGCATTCGGTGACCGCGTGGCGATCTTGCACTCCGCGCTCTCGGAACGCGAACGCTTCGAAGCGTGGCAAGCGGCGGCGCGCGGCGACGTCGCGGTGGTCGTCGGTGCGCGCAGCGCCGTCTTCGCACCGCTCGCCGACGTGCGTCTGATCGTCGTCGACGAAGAACACGAATCGTCGTACAAGCAAGACACCGTGCCGCGCTATAACGCCGTCGCGGTCGCGCGCGAACGCATGCGGCTCGCGGGTGGCGTGGTGGTACTCGGTAGCGCGACGCCCTCGCTCGAAGATTACGCACGCGCTCGCGCGCGACGTTTCCCGCTCGTGACGCTGACGCGCCGCGCGACGGCGCTTCCGTTACCGACCGTGCACGTTCTCGATTTACGGAAAGAACGCGGCGTCGGCGAGCGCTCGATCCTCGCGGCGCCGTTACTAGAAGCGATCGGGAAACGCATCGAGGCCGGTGAGAAGACGGTACTGTTCGTGAATCGGCGCGGCGCCGCGCGGTTCGTGCTGTGCCGCGGATGCGCGCACGTGCCGGAGTGTCCGCGCTGTACGACCTCGCTTGCCGCCCATCGCGTCGAAGGGCTGCTGCGCTGTCACTATTGTGATTTTCAAATCCCGATTCCGAACGTTTGCGCGCAGTGCGGACACACGGAGATCAAAGAATACGGGCTCGGAACCGAGCGTGTGGCAAGCGAGGTGCTGCGCTTGTTCGCGCACGCAAAGGTCGTGCGCATGGATAGCGACACGACGACGCGCATCGGCGATCACGCCCGTTTGCTCGAAGCGTTCCGGGAGTCGGGCGACGTGCTCGTCGGCACGCAGATGGTTGCGAAAGGGCTCGATTTCGCGGGCGTGACGCTTGCGGGCGTCGTGGAAGCGGACGTCGGCTTGAACGTGCCCGATTTCCGCGCGGCAGAGCGCACGTTCTCGCTCATCATGCAAGTGTGCGGGCGCAGCGGGCGCGCGCGCCTTGGTGAAGCCTACGTGCAGACGTACGCGCCCGAGCATCCGGCGATCGCCTATGCCGCCGCGCACGATTACGATGGTTTCGCGATCGCGGAACTTCGCGAGCGCAAAGAACTCCGCTATCCGCCGTACGGCTCGATCGTGTATATCGGCGTGATCGGGCGCGATCGCACGGCGGTCATCGAACGAGCGGAATCGCATGCGCAAGCGCTTCGCGAAGCGGACGCGGGCGAGATCCTCGGCCCGGCGCCCGCTCCGGTTGCGCGACTCAACGACGAATGGCGATATCGTATCGCGATCAAATCGCGCGACGTCGCGCAAACGCGCACGGCAATCCGCGCCGTCGTTCTGCCATCGGCGAAGCACGACACCCTCACGCGAACGGCAATCAACGTCGACCCATAGCGAGTTGCGTGCGATAGGTCACCCGCGCAACGGCATTCGATCGACGCACGCGACATCGCGTCGTCGCGAGCGTCATTTGTCCACCCTCATCTACCAGCTAGCGCTTATTAGCCGTGGAAATTGACAAGGGGAAAACATCAGTGCAGTATCGTCGCAATCTTCGATTCTTTGGAGCAATGACGAGTGCTAGCGAAAACGGCGCTTCCGTACCCAACCCGCTGCGTACGAAGTCTCGCGTTCGCAGGCTTCGCGACGATTGCCATCGTTGGAGCGCTTCTAGCGCCGATCTGCGCTGCTGAAGACCCGCGCCTCGCTTGCCATGGAAGTGCGCGAGTCGGTGGCTGTTCGAGGACAATCTCGTTTACGGGGAGCCGAAGTCGAAGATCACATTTGCTTCATCGTTGATCAGCGCGACGCGCATGATGCGTGGCGTAAAAGAAGAGGGATACCTCTATCTCGATGATGCGGGAATGCTTTGGGTCGATCTCGCGCGCGACGCCGACACCGATGTTCGTGCGTGGTTCCCGACCGTACAGCCCGAGCTTGGGCCCGTGCCCGCTGCGGCAATCGGACGCGCCGTCGACAAGCTCCTCCCCGCTCGCGTCGTGGTCCGGCCGTGCGGCCGACCATGACCTCAATCGCGAAACGTCCGGGAGGTGGCTGCCGGCTGTTTTCGCGCGGGGTGTCGGAAGCCGAGGAAGCGTCCGTGTAAATGATGCACTGCCATTTGGGCGCGTTCAGACGACATGGCGAAGCGGAGGCCAGCCTCGACGTCAGCTGGCACGGAAAAAAATCGCTTGCTTGAGTGCCGTCCGCGTTGGGTACATCGGCTCCGTGGGAAGAACGGTTATCCTCATACCCGGCTGGCACGAGAAAGCGCACGACCTACGCACGATCGTGCACGGGCGCGACCCGCTTCCGGGCCTTGCAGCACGCGGATTCGACCCGATGATTTTCGAGCTTTCCGATGAGTCGCTTCCACAACGCATCGATCGCTTCGCCGCCTTCGTGCGCGCGCTACAGGCACGGGAGCCATGGCGCTTTCCGGTCGCCGTCATGGGTTATTCGATGGGCGGGATCGTCGCGCGCGGCGCGTTACGAAAGCATCCCGATCTAACCGCACTTATCAGCCACGTCGCATTGCTCGCAGTCCCGAATTGGGGTTTGCGTCTTTCCGTCGTTCCGAAAATCGCGCACATGCTCGGGTTACCGTGGCGCGAGCTTTATAACATCGATCCCGAGCATCGCTTCGTACCGTGGCTCAACGGATGCGATGGTCGTTGGATTACGCGCGGCGGTAAGCGCATTTGGGCGCCGGACGGCGAGCCGTGGACGCATCCAAGCGAAACGAAGGTGCTCGCGATGGCTGGGATCATGCCAAAATACCGTGACGGCGACGGCCTCGTCTCGGTCGACTCGGCGACGATGGGCGGCCGCATTCCGCACGTCACGTTCCGCGACAAGCACGCGAATCACCTCAACGTCACGGGCGAGACCGATGGCATCGCGCGCCTCGTACGCGGGTTCCAGCGCTCCGATTCCATATGGCCGCGCGTGCTCGATGCATTTGAAGCATTCGTTGCATCGCCGCAAACCGACGCGCAAGCAACGCTTCAGCCCGTGCCGCACCGCGACGCTCCGATCGGAGCGTCGCGGTAGCGCACGCTATTTCGCGCCGATGACGGGCGCGTAGTTCGCGGGGATCCAGGTGTAGCCGGTTTTCGCCGCTTTCACGACGTGGCCGATGCCCGGGAACGCCATGTGCGCCGCAGCGACCCAATCGCCCGTCTTCGCGGCTTCGGCAAACGCTTTTTTGCGTTCGGCCGTTGCTTCCGCGGTGTTGGAGTCAAACGCGATCGTCACGTTTGGGTCCGGAAACTGCAGCGCTGCTACGTGCACGAGGTCGCCCCAGATCACGAGCCGCTTCCCACCGCTTGCGACGATGTACGTGACGTGCCCGGGCGTGTGGCCGATCGTGCTGATCGCGCGGATGCCGGGAACGAGGTCGGTCGCGCCGGTGAACGGCTTGAAGTGCCCGGCCGCAACGTACGGCGCCATGCTCTTTTTCGCTCCGGCGAAGAAGGCTTGCCCGTCTTTCGGGGCTTTCGCCGCGATCGCATCGCTCAACCAATAGGCGGCTTCACGCGCATCGGCGCGCACGATCGCGTTCGGGAAAACGGCTTTGCCGTCGGGGGTCGTGATGCCGCCGACGTGGTCGGGGTGCATGTGCGTGATGTAGATCTCATCGACTTGCTCGGGCTTGTAGCCGGCCGCGATCAGATTATCCGTGAGCTTGCCGAGCGTGGGCCCGAAGAGGTTGCCGCTTCCCGAATCGATGAGGACGAGCTTCGTACCGGTGTTGACAAGATAGCCGTTGACCGACGTCGGGATCGGATTCGGGAGAAACACCGTGCCGAGCGCGGCGTCGATGCGTTGCGGAGTCGCGTTCTTGAGCAGCATCTTCGCATCGAGCGCGAACGAGCCATCGGAGAGCGCGGTGATTTCGAAATCGCCGAGCAGCATGCGCGCGAAGCCCGGAGATGCGGTGCCAACGGGCGGCGCCGCCGCGCGTGCGGGCATTGCGGGCGCGCCGACGAGCGCCAGCGCGGCGAGCAGAACGGAAAGGCGTTTGAACGTGCGTGGAATCAGCATACGCGCGATAAAAACGCCCGGTCCGGTGCGCGGTTGCACGATTCGCACACGGAACGACGTGCGCGGTCGTAGCGATGGAAGCTTGTTTTCGCATCCGAGCGCATGCGATGAAAACGGATTCCGAGGAGGGTGTTTCTGCTCTCGCCAAACCTGCGGTTATGAACCCATTCGATCCCTTCGGTTGGAATAAAGCGGCGCTCGATATCTGGAAAGGTCTCGCGCAGCAACCGAACGTGCTTGCCGAATCGCAAGCGAAGCTCGGCGAACAATGGATGGATCTCTTTCGCCGAACCGTCGCGCGATCGGCGGAAGGCGTCGTGAAGAACGCGGACGGCACCCCCGATCCCGCGGCGGCTACGCCAGCGCCCGGGGATAAGCGCTTTGCCGCGCAAGCCTGGTCGCAAAATCCATTTTTCGATATGACGAAACAGGCGTACGTGCTCGCGACCAATAGCGTGCTCGATACGATCGCGCGTGCCGAAGGTGTCGACGACGCTTCGCGCGCGCGTGCGACGTTCTACGCAAAGCAAATGCTCGATGCACTGAGCCCGACGAACTTTGCGTGGCTGAACCCGGCCGTCGTCGAAGAGACGGTGCGCACGGGCGGTCAAAACCTCGTCAAAGGCGCGAAGCATCTCCTCGAGGACGCGCAAGAAAACGAAGG
Organism: Armatimonadota bacterium; assembly: GCA_037441145.1. GTDB lineage: Bacteria > Vulcanimicrobiota > Vulcanimicrobiia > Vulcanimicrobiales > Vulcanimicrobiaceae > JBBISR01. Next base: position 139,260 of record JBBISR010000005.1, on the reverse strand, counting down.
TCGCGTCGCGCTTGTGGATACGAAAGCGTTTGCAATCGGCGAGAACGTCGCGACCACCGCTGGCTCCGTCGTGTTCCGTAATGAGCTGATCGAACTAATCCAGTACGCGCCGACGACGGAACAGCAATTCGCGCGGCCGCTCGTGATCGTGCCGCCGTGGATCAACAAGTATTACATCCTCGATCTGCAACCCGCGAACAGTTTCGTGAAGTACGCGACGGATCAGGGATTCACGACCTTCGTCGTTTCGTGGGTCAACCCGGATGCGTCGCTCGCAGACGTTTCCATGGAGGACTATCTCTTCCGTGGCGCTTACGAAGCGTGCGATATCGCGCGCCGCATCTGCGGCACGATCGATGTGAACGCGATCGGCTACTGCCTCGGCGGCACGTTGATGGCGATGCTTCTTGCCTATTGTGCGAAACGCGAAGAAACGCTCGTCAATGCCGCGACGACGTTTGCCGCAATGACCGATTTCTCCGATCCCGGCCCGATCAAGCATTTTCTCAACGAAGAAAGCGTCGCGTTCATCGAGAGCAAGATGGACGAACGCGGGTTTCTCCCCGGGCGCGCGATGGGCGACACGTTCAACATGATCCGCGCGAACGATCTGATTTGGACCGTCGCCGTGAATCGCTATCTGCTCGGCAAGGACGCACCGGCGTTCGACTTATTGTACTGGAACAACGATGCGACGCGGATGCCGAAAGCGATGCACGCGTTTTACCTCAACCGGATGTATCTCGCGAACGATCTCGTGAAGCCGGGCGCGATCGAAATGCGCGGAACGCCGATCGATCTTCGCACGGTCGAAAACGATCTCTATATCGTCGCAACCGCCGAGGACCACATCGCGCCCTGGCGCACCGTGTACGCGCTCACGCAACTCGTTTCGGGCCCCACGCGGTTTCGGCTCGGCCACTCGGGGCATATCGCCGGAATCGTCAGCCCGCCGGGCGGGAAGAAGGGGCACTGGTTCGGTGCCGAGGGCGATGCCGCGCTCGTCAACCCGCCGACTGCCGATGCGTGGCATGCTAGCGTGCCCAAACACGAAGGTTCGTGGTGGCCGGACTGGCGCTCGTGGAATGCCGAGCGGAGCGGCACGATGGTACCGGCCCGCACGCCCGGCGCCGAGATCAGCTATCCGGCACTCGCAGCGGCTCCGGGCACCTACGTCCTCGTCACGTAGCGCACGCCACACGACATACGAAAAAGCCGCCCGTCATGTAGACGAGCGGCTTTTTCCAAACGCTTCGGTGTGGTTACTTCTTTTTCGACTTCGCGGTGCGGACCGGGGCATTCGCCGCGGCTTCGGCGGCGGCGGCGGTTGCAATCGCCTGCACGCGCACGGCGCGGATGAGGCGCGACTTCTTGCGAGCGGCCTTGTTCGGGTGGATGATGCCCTTGCGCGCGGCCTTATCGAACTGGCTCTCCACGGTTTGGGTCATGGACGGATCGTTCGCCGCTTTCGCCTTCTTGTAGAGGGTCTTCAGGCGGCTCTTCACGTCGAGGTTGCGATGGGTGCGCTTTTCGGTCTGACGTACCCATTTGATCGCAGCTTTGATATTCGGCAAGGTCGGCTCCGTAGGAATCGCAATCGCCCGCGACGCGACTCAAAGCGGCAGGCACAAAGCGCATGATACCATGCTCGCGTTCGCGATGCAAGGCGATGGGCCCTTACGCCGTCCCCGCGATGATCTCGCGGTAGGAGCGATACCGCGAGGCGGCGATCGTGCCTGCGGCGAGGGCCGCACGGATGCCGCACACGGGTTCGACCGTGTGCTTGCAGTCGGCGAAGCGGCAATGCGTTGCGGGTTCGCGCATCTCGACGAAGAGCTGCGTGACGCGGCCCGGCGTCATATCCTCGAGCATGAATTCGCCGACGCCCGGGCTATCGATCAGGAAGCCGTCGCCCGTGCGGAAGAGCCGGGCCGACGTGGTCGTCTGCTTCCCGCGTCCGAATCGCGAAAGCTCGCCGACCGCGCTAACCCCGCCGAGTTTTCCAAAGATCGAGCTCTTGCCGACGCCGGAATTCCCCACGAGGAGCACGCGGCTCGTCGCGATCTCCGAGCGCAGCTCTTCGATGCCGATCCCGTCGCGCGGCTGGAGCAGCATCGCCGTGTAACCGAGGCTGCGATAGAGCCGCACCATATCCTCGCCGAACGTCGCCGGCAGATTCGGGTCGGTACGCACCAGATCGGGCTTGGTAAAAGCGAGCAGCGAGCGTACGTCGTGCATCTCGGCGAAGGCGATGAGGCGATCGACCATCGCAACGTGAAGCGCCGGCTCCGCGAGCGCGGCGACGATCGCAAGCGTATCGACGTTCGCCGCCATCTGCTTCGTGCGGCCACCGGCCGTGCGCCGTTCGAGGACGAACGAGCGGGGATGGACGCGTTCGACGACGACGCGGTCATCATCCAGCGGCGATGCATCGACCAAATCCCCGGGGATGAGCGTCGTCGCGTGGCGATCGCCTTTGCGCAGCTGGGCGAGGCGAGGCTCGGTTTCGTCTTCGAAGACGATCCATGCAGCATTTCTTCCTACGCTTATAACGCGCGCGGCAGAAGTTCTCAGATCGTTCACGAAGGTAGCGCTATCGTGCCGCACGTCCGCTGTTCCATCGAGATCCCGTCGGCAAACGCTCGCGCAGCCCTGTGCGAGGCGCTCGGCGGCGCGGGTGGGCCGGGCGGCCTGACGACCGTCGGCGACGATGGTAGCCGGGTCACGTTCGTGCTCGACGAAGCCCGCACGTCGCTCGTGCTCGCCATAGCGCTCGCGCAAGTCGAGCTCGCGCCGTTCGGGATCGCCGCGCGCATCGCAACGCACGATCCGCTCGCGCCGGAAACGCTCGCCGCCGTTGCCGCTTGGGGGCTCGGCGATCCGGAACTCCGCGACGAGCGTACGATCGAGCGCGCGCTCGATGAGGCGATGCGATGAGTTGGCTCAACTGGCAGGCCTTTAATTTCGGCTGGACCGACCTTGCCGATATCGCGGCGACGAGCATCCTCGTTTATTATTTTCTCCTCCTGGTGCGCGGCACGCGCGCGGTGCAGATCATGTCGGGCCTTTTGGTGCTCGTCGTGGTCCTCGCGTTCTCGAACCTCCTGCACCTGCTCGTGCTCGCGACCGTGATGCAATTCTTGTTGCTCGGCATCGCCGTCACGCTTCCGGTCGTCTTTCAACCGGAACTCCGGCGCGCGCTCGAACAACTCGGTCGCGGCGACTTCTTGCGCCGCCGCGAAATAACCGCATCGTCCGAGGCGATCAACGATGCGATCGCGGTGATCGCGCATACGGCATTCGTGCTCTCGCGCAATCGCATCGGCGCGCTCATCGTGATCGAACAGGCGACGGGGCTCAAAGAATTCGTCGAAAGCGGCACCACGCTCGATGCGAAGCTATCGCTCGAATTGCTGATGACGATTTTCACGCCGAAGACGGCGTTACACGATGGTGCCGTGATCGTGCGCGGCGCGATCGTCGAAGCTGCGGGGTGCTTTCTTCCGCTTTCCGAGAATATCATGGCGGAGCGGCATCTCGGCACGCGCCACCGCGCGGCGGTGGGGCTAACGGAGCAGACCGATGCGGTCGTCGTCGTCGTCTCCGAACAAACCGGATTCATCAGCATCGCGCGGGCCGGGCGGCTTTCCGTCGAGATCGACGACGAGGCACGATTGACGAAGATCCTCGTCGCGTGCATCCGTGGGGCGCGCCCGAAACGCGAGGCGCGCGAACGCCGTGTCGCCAAACAGACGACAACGCATGCTGGAGATCGTCAGGAAGAACTTCGGGCTTAAACTCCTCGCCATCGGGCTTGCCGTCGGTGCGTGGGTGTATTTCCATCTCTCGGCGAGCCCCGTGATCGCCGCGCACTTCGATCAGCAAGTGAGCGTACCGATCGTCTTCGTCAATCAACGCCCCGGCACGGTCATCGCGCAGCACGAATCGTCGGCGACGATCGCGATCGATACGCCCCGTAACGGGGCTCCGGTGAGGGCCGATGCGATCAAAGCGTTCGTCGATCTCGAAGAACACGACGCGGGCGCGTTCGACTTTCCGGTCCACGTTGAAGGCGTGCACGGCGAGATCAAGTCGCTCTCGCCCGCATCGATCGCGCTGACGATCGATCGGCTCGTGGAGCGCGTCGTTCCCGTCGACATCACGTACGATCGGCAGAGCGGCACGACGATCGGAAACGTGCAACTCGATCCGCGAACGGCAACGCTGCACGGAACGGCGACGGATCTCTCGCACGTGCAATCGGTTCGCGTGCGCGTTCCGATCGAAGCGCGAAGCGGGCCGTACGACGCGATGATTCGGCCACTCGTGCTCGACGCCAATAACGTCGAGATGCCGCGTATCGAACTCTCGCCCTCGCTCGTGCGCGTCCGCGCGCGCCTCTCGCAACCCCGACCGGAGAAAAAATGAGTCGCCTGTTCGGCACCGACGGCATCCGTGGCGTCGCCAATGCATCGCTTACCCCCGAGCTCGCGTTTCGTCTCGGGCGCGCGGGTGCCGCGGTGCTCGCGCGCACGAGCCCGGCCGATCATCCGATCGTCGTCGGGCGCGATACGCGGTTGTCCGGCACGATGCTCGAGTGCGCCCTGGTTGCGGGTATCCTTTCCGTCGGACGGGATGCGCTCCAAATCGGCGTCGTGCCCACGCCCGCCGTCGCCCAGGTGACGCGCATGCTCGATGCCGCGGCGGGCGTGATGATCAGCGCGTCGCACAATCCGATCGAAGATAACGGTATCAAGTTTTTCGGCGCCGATGGATTCAAGCTCTCGGATGAAATCGAAGACGAAATCGAGGCGGCGCTTGCGAGCGACGAACTTCCACGTCCGACACACCACGACGTCGGCATCGCGCGGCCCGCGCACGCGCTCGTCGACCGCTATTTCACGAACCTCATCGCGGCGGGTGGCGATCTCCGGGGCATGACGATCGTCGTCGACGCGGCGAACGGTGCCGCGTACGAAAGCGGACCGAGCGCCCTGACGAAGCTCGGCGCGACGGTCGTCACGATCAACGCCGAAAACGACGGCGCGCGCATTAACGTCGCCTGCGGCGCGACCGATCTGCGGCCACTCGCCGCGCGCGTCCGGGAGATCGCCGCAACCGGCGTCGCCGTCGTCGGTGTCGCGTTCGACGGCGATGCCGATCGGGCGCTTTTCGTCGACGAAACCGGGCAGACGCTCTCGGGCGATCACGTGATGTTGATCCTCGCCCGCGAGTGGAAGAAGCGCGGAATGCTCGCGCGCGATACGATCGTCGGAACCGTGATGAGCAACGTCGGGCTCGAACGTGCGTTACAGGCCGAGGGTATCCATCTCAAGCGAGCGGCGGTCGGCGATCGGTACGTGCTCGAAGAGATGCGCGCCGGGGGATTCGTCCTCGGAGGCGAGCAGTCGGGTCATATCATCGACCTCGGCCGCAACACCACGGGCGACGGGCCGATGACGGCGATTTCGCTGTTCTCGATCGTTGCCGCGAGCCGCCGTTCCCTGCACGAGCTCGCGAGCGCGCTCACGGTTTTTCCGCAGGTGCTGGTCAACATTCGCGTTGCCGATCGCGCGGTCGCGCAAGACGCAGAGGTGCTCCGCGCCACGGAAGAAGCGGCATCGGAACTCGGCGATTCCGGACGCATCCTCGTGCGCGCCTCGGGAACCGAGGCGCTCATGCGCGTCATGGTCGAGGGGCCGGACGATGCCACGATCGGGCGCATCGCCGAGCGCGTCGCGGCCGTCATCCGCGAGCGATCGCACCCTGACCAAAACCTTTCGTAAAGCGGTTCTTACAAAACAGGACTCGGCATGCAGTCGCAAAAAGATGATATCAACCAGTTTCTTTTGATGCTGGCAGACTCGTACGTCGCCGCACACGCGGTTGAGGTACGGGCTTCACACACGTTCATCTGCTAACGTCACCGAGTTCAAGGTTTCTTGGAGCGGGGGATTTCCAGGCAGGGGTGAATGGGCCGGTCGGCCCTAGGGCGATTCTTTCCGTCCGAACCCGTCAACTAACCCCGTAGGTGTTTGGAAGAAGGAGCAGTTCTTGCGCTTTCCTTTGGCCACGGGCCTTTTCGTATTCGCCTTCGTGGCGTCGTCGGTCGCCGTATGCGAAGCACGAACGCACATCGTGATCCCGGGCGAGTCGATCGCCGCGATCGCCGCACAAAATAACATGTCGGCTGCCGAACTGGCGCGGCTGAACGATCTCGAAGGCCCGGCACGCTTACGTCCCGGTAGCCTCCTCGCATTGGATGCGCGGTCGACGGTCGCATTGATCGATCCCGCGAAAGCCGCGCAGAATCGGGCGCGGCTCGCGCAAGCCGATCTCGCGCTGATCCCTACCGCCGGAGCCGATCTCGCCATGTGGGGCGCCGAACCCGCCGCTCCGGTAGCGGCATCGGGCGCGAAGCTCACGCAGAAGGTCAGCCTGCAGCGTTTGGCGTCGCGCTTCGTCGCGCGTACCTCGGTCGTCGCGAAATCGCTGACCAAGAATGCGATGCGCTTCATGGGGGTACCGTACGTTTTCGGCGGCACGAGCGCGAACGGCTTCGATTGTTCCGGATTCGTGCAACACGTGTTTGCGATGATCGGGCGACAGCTGCCGCGCACGGCGGACGCACAATTCTATGCCGGGTCGAAGATCGTTGGAAATATGGTCGCGGGCGATCTCGTGTTCTTTCAAACGTACGAACCGGGGCCGTCGCACGTCGGCATTTACATCGGCGACGGAAAGTTCGCCCACGCGTCGTCGAGCCATGGCGTCACGGTGTCACACCTGAACGACAGCTATTGGTCGGCACGTTATCTCGGAGCGAAACGCGTCGTTTCCCCCCGAGCAAACTGACGACGATCGCGGGCGTGCGGCCACGGGCTATTTGCTCTGGCCGCTCGCCGCGCTCGAAGTAATTCGCGGAGCGCCGACCGCGAGCGCGTGGTCGGCGATTCACGCACGACAGGCACTCGTCTATGGGGTGTTTGCGACGATCGGCTTCATCGCGTTGCTTGTCGTCCCGTTCACGATCGCTTTCGCACCGGCGCTTGGAACCGGCGGAACGATCGTCGTTTATGAGATCGCGCTACCGCTCGATGTCCTTTACGTCATCGTCGCGATCGCGATCGCCGTGCGGTGCGCGGCACGTTCGCAGCGTGGCGAGCTTTTTGCCTTGCCGATCGTTTCACCGATCGCCGATGCCGTGTTTGGCCGTCGGTAGGCGGCAGGGCATGGGCGTCCCGCTGCGAGAATGTAGTCGAGTCGCTGCGTGATGGGGTGTCGCCAAGTTGGTAAGGCTCCAGACTTTGACTCTGGCATGCGTTGGTTCGAGTCCAGCCACCCCAGCATCGATCGAAAAACGGGCCGCTCGCCTTCGCGCAGCGGCCCGTTTCGTACGCGGCAAACGTGCGGCATCACGCGCGGTGCATGAAAGGGGAGGCGTGGACGTTCGCGACCGGGTTAACGCTGCGATCGCGGCGATGCAAGCGCGCGATGCACGGGCGAGTTGCGCGCATTTTACGATCGATGCGACATATCGCGAAGCAAGACGGGAGCCAATCGTTGGGCGCCTCGCGATCGAAGAACACTTCGCAGCATTTTTTACGAGCGGAATCGGTTTCGCATTCCACGTCGATGCGGTACTCGTCGAGGAACCGGTTGCCGTCGTTGTCTACCGTTTCGCGATGGAACGGAAGAGCGCGACCGCAGGCAGTGACTTTCTTCGAGACGAACGGCGAGGCTGCGCCGTTGTCACCGTCCGTCATGATGGGATCGCGAACTGGCATGAATACGAGGGATAGAATGACCCACGACGATCTGTCGATCCACGTCCGCAACGAAGGCGGACTACAAATTTTCGAACTTTCCGGCAGCCTCGATCTCGCGACGTCGCCGACGGTCCGCGCTTCGCTTATCGAAGCCTCGGAGCACGGTAATCACACGCTGGTCGTCGATCTAACGAAACTCGAGTTTCTGGACTCGACCGGCCTCGGCGCGCTCATCGGCGCGCAGCGCCGCGCGAAAGAGTTCAACGGCGACGTGCGCTTGGTCGCAGCCGAAGGTCAGATCTTGCGCTTACTGCGGATCACGGGCCTCTTGAAGGTTTTCAGCGTCTATCCGACGCTCGTCGATGCGTTGAACGATTCGGAGCGCGTCGGCGACTTATAGGCATCGTACGCCGCGTACGACGCGTCGAGCAGATCGACGATATGTCGCACGGGGATCGTGCTTGCGGCCATCACGAGCCCCGACTGCACTTGTAACTGACAACCGGGATTCGCCGTCGCTACCACATCGGGAGCGACGGCGTTTACGTTTGCCACCTTCCGCGCTTGCAGGCGTTGCGCCATCTCCGGCATCACGAGGTTATAGATGCCCGCGCTGCCGCAGCAGAGCGAGCTCTCCGCCATCTCGACGAGGGTCAATCCCGGGATGCGACCGAGCAAGCGGCGCGGCGCGGTCGCGATCCGTTGCGCGTGCACGAGATGGCACGGCTCCTGATAGGTCACGCGCATCGGCAGCGCGCCGAGGTCGCCCGCGATGCCCACCGCATCGAGGTACTCCGTGATATCGCGAACCTTGGCGGAAAACGCAATCGCGCGGTCGTGCCATTCCGGATCGTCGTGGAAGAGCGAGCCATACTCCTTGAGCGCGGAACCGCATCCGGCCGCGTTGATGACGTACACGTCCGCGTCGCTCGCTTCGAACGCTAGGATATTCTTGCGCGCCATGCGGCGGCCCAGTTCCATGTCGCCTGCGTGCACGGCGATCGCGCCGCAACAGCCTTGCGCGGCGGGAACCGTTACCTCGACGCCCGAGCGTTGCAGCACGCGCACCGTCGCGCGGTCGGTTTCCGCAAACGCAACGTGCATCACGCAACCCGCATGCATGAATGCCGTCGCCTTCTTCGTGCCGCGCGCGGGATAACGCTGACCGGTGGGTACGAAAAACGCGCGCGAGACCTCGGGCGCCATCGCCTCCATTTCGGCGAGGCCGAGCAGCCGTAAGATGCCGCTCTTACGCACCAGCTCGCGAAGCCCGCTCCGCTGATAGAAGCGCAAGAAGAACGCGACGACGCGCATCAGCCACAGGTTCGAGAAGAGCCGATCGATCGCAAGCGCGCGCAGCAAGCGCACGTTCCACGGACGCGTGGCACCGAGGGCGCGCACGACTTGCGTGCGTGCCGGCTCGAGGATCTCACCGTATGCGACGCCCGATGGGCAGACCGCTTCGCACGCACGGCAATCGAGGCACTCGTTCATCTGATGCACGAAGCCCGGGCTCGTGAGATCGAGGCGTTCTTCGGCGACGGCTTTGATTAGCGCGATCCGTCCGCGCGGGCTCGACGTTTCCACGAGCGTCTCGACGTACGTCGGACAGGTCGGGAGGCACAAGCCGCAACGCACGCACGCATCGAAGACATCGGAGCTGGGGATGTCGGCGCCGGAAAACGTGCGGTTCGGAGCAATCATGCCTTCAAGGTTAGGCTTGATTGCGCGCGAATCCCGGCCGAAATGCGACTCGCATGTAGCGACTGTGAAGCGATAGCCGACGCAGCCGAAATCACTTGCCGTTCTTGTGGCGGCCTCTTGGCGTTCGGCGCCGCCGATGTCGATGGTGCGGCCGTTGCGCGGCTCTTCGCCGAGCGTCGCTCCTCGCGCGATCCGCTCGATACGAGCGGCGTCTGGCGTTATCGCGAACTCTTGCCCGCGATCTCGCGCGATGCGGTGGTCACGATGCGTGAGAATGCCGTACCGATTTACGACGCACCGCTCGGCGCGAAACGCGCGGGGATGAAGCGGCTCGCATATCTCCACCTCGGGATGAATCCGACGGGCTCGTTCAAGGATTGCGGAATGACCGTCGCCGTCTCGCGCGCGCACGAACGCGGGATGCGCGCGGCGATCTGCGCGAGTACCGGTAACACGGCGGCGGCGATGGCGGCATATTGTGCGCGCGCCGGGATGGCGGCAATCGTCCTCGTACCCGCAGTCGGCATCAGCGCGTCCAAAGTCGCGCAGACGCTCGATTACGGTGCGACGGTACTTGCGATCGACGGCGATTTCGATGCCGCGCTCGCGGTGGTACGCCGGCTCGATGCCAAGAGCATCGCGGTCGTGAATTCGATCAACCCTTATCGGATCGAAGGGCAGAAATGCGCGGCGTTTCGGCTCCTCGACGAACGCAATTGGAACGTGCCCGATTGGCTCGTCGTACCGGGCGGCAACCTCGGCAACGCTTCGGCGTTCGGTAAGGGCTTTCGCGAAGCGCGCGCCCTCGGGCTGATCGATCGTATCCCGCGCATCGCCGTGATCCAAGCGAGCGGTGCTGCGCCGTTCGCGCACGTGTTCCGCGACGGCGGCGAGCTCGTGCCGGTGACGGCGAAGACCACGGCGACGGCGATCAAGATCGGCGCGCCCGCATCGTGGAAGAAGGCGCTCGCGGAAGTGCATGCGAGTAACGGTGTCGTGATTCACGTGGACGACGACGCGATCGCGGATGCGCGTGCGACGATCGGCCGCGATGGGATCGGCTGCGAACCGGCATCGGCCGCGACGCTCGCCGGGCTGACGCGCTTGGTCGCGGACGGCACGATCGATCGCGAAGCGGATGTCGTACTCGCACTGACGGGGCACGTTCTCAAAGACACCGCTTACGCGACGTCCTTTCACGAATCGCATGCCACGCAGGCGAATCGCATCGTGCGCGTCGGCAACGACGACGAGCTCTTCGCCCGCATCGAGCAAGTGGCGCGGCCCGCGCATGCGTAATTTCGCGGTTTCGGTACCCGCGTCGTCCGCGAACCTCGGCCCCGGATTCGATGCGATCGGGCTCGCACTCGACGTACGTATCCGCGCCGTGGCGACCGTGCGCGACGCCCCGGGTGAGAACACGTTCGCATTCGACGGCGGCCGCTATCGCCCGACGCATGACGGATTGCTCGATGAGATCCGTCGCGGCATCGCGCGCGTGGTCGGACAGGTCGTGGTGCCGGCAGTCGACGTCGTCGTCACGAACGACATTCCGCTCGGCAAAGGGCTCGGCGGCAGCGCGGCCGGTGCCGTCCTCGGCGTCGCACTCGGCGCGCGTTTACTCCCGAAGATGCCGGGCGATGCCGCCCTCGCGCAGATCGTCGCGGAGATCGAAGGCCATCCGGATAACGCGCTTCCCGCGCTCTTCGGCGGGATCGTGATCGCGGCGCAAACCGTCGACGAACCGCTGATGTTTCTGCGCTTTGCCGCGCCGCCGCGCATGAGCGCCGTCGTGATCGTACCGCAAATCGAGATGCCGACGGCGGAAGCGCGCGCGATTTTGCCCGCGTCGTACTCCAAGCGCGATGCGGTATTCAATATCCAACGCGCCGCGCTGCTCGGCGCCGCGCTCGCAAGCGGACGGACCGACATGCTCCGTACGGCGATGGCGGATCGCATCCATCAGCCATATCGCGCGTCGTTCGTGCCGGGATTGACCGCCATGCTCGCACTCGACGATCCGAACGTACTCGGCATCGCACTCTCGGGCGCCGGGCCGAGCGTCATCGCCCTCGTCGATGGCGATGGCACGGCGGTTGGTGGGGCGATGCAGCGCATCTTCACCGAACGCGGAATTACCAGCACCCGACTCACGCTCGCGATCGCGGCGCGCGGCGTCATCGAGGAGTGAGATGAGCGATCGCCATGGAGCGAAGCAACATCATCGCTTCGATCCCGCGAAAGCCGCGCGACTCGACGATCCCGCGCGCGAAACGTGGCTACCGTCGGAGGCGATCTTCGCGTTGCTCGCCGTACCGCAGCGCGGTCGCGTCCTCGATTTCGGGACGGGGACGGGGCGCATCGCGATCTTGCTAGCGAAAGCGCGCCCCGATGCGCACGTGGTTGCCTTCGACGAGCAGCCGGAGATGCTCGCGATCGTGCGCGAGCGCGTCGCCCTTGCCGGCGTGTCGAACGTCGCGACGGTCGGGCCAGAATTACCGTCGGCACGCATGGGGTACGACCGCATCCTCGGTGTGAACGTGCTCCACGAACTCGGCGACGACGCACTCGGTTCGCTTCGCGATGCGCTCGCGCTGGATGGCGAAGCGCTCTTCGTCGATTGGAACGGCGCGATCGAGCGGCCCGTGGGCCCATCGGGCGATCACGTTTACGCACCGGACGAAGCCCTTGCGCGGCTCGAATCCCTCGGGTTCTCCGGCAGGGCGGTCGGGGCGTTTCCCTACCATTTCGCGGTACAGGCACGCGCTGCGCGAAACGGGAACCAAGGCCTATGGTAAGCGTGAGCGTCGGTTCGCCGGCCGGAACGTGTAGTGTTGGAACGCCCGCGTTTTATCGGTTCGTTCTCCGCCTCGCGGAAGTCGATCTCGGATTGAGTGCGAGCGATCGTCGCGCGCTCGATATTCTCGCGGCGATCCCCCATGCGTTTACCGATGACGACGCGACGAGCGGTGATGGCTGGCGCGTCGTCCCTGCCGTGTCATACGAAGATTGGGCGGTCCTCGAAGCGACGCCGCAACGGTTGCGCGCGGCGTTTCAAACCGCGCGTCGCGTGCTATGGACGAACGCGGCACCGGTCGGCATCAGCGCGCTCGACATTCAGGATATCGATCGGCAGATCGACGACGTGCTCGGCATGATCGGCCGGGCCGAGGCGAGCGGTTTCTCCGTCAACGCTAGCTACGTCGGCTAGACGGGCGCTACCGGCTTCGCGAGACGTCCGCCGCGACGGAAGTAGAAGAAGCCGAAGAGCGCTCCAAGAAACGGCATCGCCGCAAGGGCGACGGTGCGCACCGGCATCGTCGCGAGCGGCGCATTCGTTGCGACGATCGTGACGGGCGGCGCGGGGTAGCGAACGCCGCCGACTCGCGCGGTCATCGCAACGTCGTATGCGCCAGCGGCTGGCAGAACGACGTCTCCGATTCGCTCGCCGTTTCCGTTCCACCGAAGGGCGATCGGCGCTCCCTCGGCGCCCGTCCGGGTAACGGTCATCGCGAAGTCATCGAGTGCGACCCCCGGTTGCACGTGCACGACGACGCGCACGTGGGCATTCACGGGATATCGCTGCGCATGCGAGGCACGGATTCCCGCGGCGTCGACCGTAACCTCAAGGGTTTTTCCGCTGGCGGCAGATACCGCGCTCGGGAGTCCCAACAGCAACACCATGACGACGATCAACGCACGCATCGGAGCGTCCATACCCATTTTGCGGCGTCGGTATGCGAATCGCGATGAAGGAGCGGTGAGAAAATCGGTGCCGCTTAGGTGAGATCCATGCGGAATCCGATACCGCGAATGTTGGTCAATGCGAGGTTCGCCTCGCATTCCACGAGCTTTTGTCGGAGCGACGACATGCGCATGTCGATCGCTTTGCTTTCCGGCGCGATGCTCTCGGCAAATACGCGGGTCGCGATCTGTGCCCGGGTCACGAGTTTGCCGACCGTTTGCGCGAGGAACCAAAGCAGCTGATACTCGCGCGGCGTGAGCGATGCCGAACGCTCGCCGACGATCAGCGTTTGCGTATCGGGGTCGAGCAACGCGTTGCCGACCGAGAGCGTTTTGCTCGGATCGGCCTCGTCCGGCCCGCCGCTCTTCGTGCGACGGCGTAAAAACGCGTTGACGCGCGCGACTAACTCGGCTCCCGAAAACGGTTTCGTGATGTAGTCGTCCGCGCCCGAGCCCAGACACTTGACGATATCGGCTTCCGCCGTGTGCGAGGTGACCATGAGGATGTACGCATCGCTGCGCGCGGCGATGATACTGCACAATTCGATTCCCGAGTGATCCGGTAATTCGATATCGAGGAGGATCACTTCGGGCGAAAACGTGCTCTGGAGATGGAGTCCGTCCTTGCCGTTTGCCGCCACGCGAACCGCGTATCCCGCGCGCGCCAGCAAGGCTTCTTGGACCGCTGCCGTTCCGGGATCATCTTCAACGACGAGAACGCGAGTTGCCATGAAACGTTTCCTTACAAGGCGTTGCCCGAACCGGCGGTGGCAAGCACCGGCTTATGGTCCGGATACGGTGCGTCGGGAATTTCGGATACGGATGCAAGCGAAGTTGTTCCATCGCCTTCGCGATTGCCGTTTCGCGCTGTGGATCGTGCCCTTCGCGAACGAGCTTTGGGTCCTGGCGAACTTCGATATCCGGTGCGATTCCATGGCCTTCGACTTCCCAATCGCCTTTTAGTCCCGCGATCGCGCCCGCGCGGCGCCGTGACGGAACCCCCGTCCTTGAGGCTCGGATAGCGCGTCACGACCCGAATGTCGCCTGCGTATGCGAACGCGATATTCGTTGCGCTGATCGTCGGGTCGCGTAAGAGCAGCGGTGGCGCGGCCGACGCAACGCGCGCCGTCGTGACCCCCGCGAGCACAAGGGCAAAAATCGCACGAGCGAGAGAGCGCAGCATCGGGCGGTCTTTGCGTTGCATGGCACCGCACCTCTCACCGCGTTTTCGTACCGTCCTCGCATGGTGTCCGAGACCGGACACCACGACGAAAAACTTCGGTGCTTTAGATGTCCACGTTCGTACACTATAGGCATACGACATCGGACATCTATTATGTCCGCACCTTGACATCGATACGAGCCATAAGCTACCGTGGCGGTGTATGGCTTCGGACATTGGAACCGCCCTGTTTGCCGCGACGCGTGCGTATCGATCGGCCGTAGAACAACGGTTTCCACCCGGGTTAACATCGTTGCAAGCGGCCGTTCTCAACGCGCTCGCCTCCGATGTTCCATCCTCGGGGCGTGCTCTCGCCCGCGCCCTTTCGGAAACGGCGCAGACGACGCACGACGCGCTTACCGCCCTCGAACGCAAAGGTCTGATCGCACGACGTGTCAGCGACGCCAATGCCCGCGTGCGCGAATCGAAACTCACCGAGACGGGTCACGACGCACTCACCTCCGTTCGGCGCGCGATGCGTGCGACGGAACGGATCGCTCTCGGCAACGTGACTTCGGACGAAGTGCGACATCTGAGCGGGATCCTAAAGCGCATGCAAGTCGCGCTGGAAGCACCGCTGGCTCTGGCTACCAAGACGAAGGCCCGCCGTAGCGTGAGCTCATTCGAAACCGATGCCTAAGCTTGCATCGACTCGACTCGCCACATCGTCCACCGCTTTTTCACATATGGCTTAGTCATACAAACCGGGATTTGTGGTAGTGTACGGAATGTGAAGAGAAGCGCCATGGTTGATCTGTGCAACCGTCTGAATGAGACGAGAGCGTCCCGTTACCGATATTCGGCTTCGCATGACGAACCCAATCGGCTGGTGCGATACTACAAATCGTTCGGATTTCAGATGGTGCAGGAGACGTCGAGCGGGGGCTGGATGATTCGAACGCCCACATCAAGGTACAGAAACAGCTTTTGGATTCGTTTACGCGGACCAGCTGTGAACCTATTATCTGATCGTGGCGGCGGGCTCTCCCGCGAACGCGCGTTCTTGTTCGCGGCGCAGGGACCAGACGAGGGCGGATTCGTCCCAGGTGACGTCGGCTTCGCCGATCGGGTGATCCACAGGGACGTTGTGTTTGAGTTTCAGGCCGTATGCGAGGCCAAGCGGCACGAGGCGGTCGCGGCGCGCGATATGCGCCGACACGACCGTGCCATACACGGCATAGCCGCCCTCGCCATCGATCATCTCGCCGGCCTTCATCGCTTTGCGAGTAGCACAAACCACGTCCGCTTGCGGCCCGTAGATCGGTGCGCCCGTCGGTTCATGATCGAAATGGATCGTCGCGATCGAGCGGCCGATTTCGGAACCGATGAAGTGATACGGCCGCCACAACGCGCCGTAGGTACCGCTCGGATCGACCGCGATGCCGTATTCGGGCCAGCACGCGCGCGTGTATTCCGAGTCCGAGGTATACGTGACGAACACGCCCCAACGGAGATGGTTCGGGACGTCGGTTCCATCTTCACGCACGCTGCTGACGATGTCGACCATGCCTTCGCGTTCGAGAAAGCCGCCCGCAGATTTCGGAATCATCAAGCTTGCGAGTTCTTCGACCGCGGCGGGTGCGAACGATAACCCGCTTTCCGATATGCCGAGCCCCGTTGCATTCGCCACGGCTGCCGCTTCGATGGCGGATTTCGTGCCGTCGAGAAAGGCGTTAAACATGCGGCCGTTGATGCCGGCCTTTACGACTTCTTCTTCCGTGAACCCGTAATGCGTGTGCCACGTATCGGGCGTGCTGCGCCGGTAGATCGGGCGCCATTTCGTGCCCTTACCGGCGGAAACGACGCGGAAGCCGCTCGTGTGCGCCCAATCGATCAGCTCGCAAATGAGCGCGGGTTGATCGCCGTAGGCCATCGAGTACACGACGCCCGCCTCTTGCGCTTTGCGATGCAGGATCGGACCGACGACGACGTCGGCTTCGACCGTCACCATGATGACGTGCTTGCACGCTTCGATCGCGCGCAGCGCGTGCAGCGCGCCGGCCTCGACGATCCCCGTCGCCTCGATCACGATGTCGACATCGCACGTCGCGGCGATCTCACCGGACTCGACGAGCGCGATCTTGCCGGTTCGCGCAACATTGTTTGCGGCCGACGCATCGCGCGCGTGCGCCGTAGCGGCGGGGTCGTATCCACCGCGAACGCACGCTTTTCGCGCGCGCTCGATATCGAGGTCCGCCAGCACGGCAAGTTGCACGCCGGGCATAAGGCGGAGTTGTGCGAGGATCATCGTGCCGAATTTGCCGGCGCCGATCAAGGCGATGCGGACCTGCGTGGTAGTAGCGGCGAGCTCTTGGAGTTTACGAGCGTAATTCACGAGTAGTGCTCCAGAGAGAACGTCGGGATGATGCGAATTCCGTACCAAAACCCATTGCGAAGCGGCCTTCGTAAAGCGCGCCTCCTCGCCTGCGTGGGTTTCGGCGAATGGCACCCCAACGAATGCTTTTCGACGGCGTCAAAAGACTGGTTTGCTCATCATCGCCGTGAGGTTCGCCTGCGTATGTGGATTCGTCGTTCGATCCTTCCCGCCGCACTCGCCGCCGTCGTCACGCTTGCGGGTTGCGGAAGACAGCAGCAACCGATCGTATCGATGCCATCGGTCGCAAGCATGACGGAGATGGGGAGCCAATTCCCGACCGGTCCCGCGCCCGATAGCGTGCCCGCAACGGCGATGGTTGCGACGGCGCTTCTCCCCGCGTCGGCCATGACGTCCCGTACGCCCACCGCGCGAACGACGCTGGCCTTCGGGAAGCTTACGTTCACGCAAATTCCAGGCATTGGTTCGCAAGCAAGCTTCGGCCCCACGGGGACGCTATACGTGCTCTCGGATCAGCCTTATGGGCCCGACAAGTACATCTTCGCGTACGACCCACAGGCGAAGACCTACACGAACATTCCAGGCCTCGCCTCACGACTCGCCCCGTCTCCCGATGGTTCGCTGTACGCAATCAACTCCGCCGGCGGCTTATTCCGCTACGCAAATGGCTCATGGGCGGGGCTCGGTGGTGCGTCGGCCGATGTTGCGGTCGATCCGAACGGCGCCGTTTACGTGATCTCGAAAAACGGGCAACCCGATGGCCCGATCTACCGAAACGTCGCGGGCACGTGGTCGCAAATCGCCGGCGCGGGCGCGCGCCTTGCGGCCTATCCGGATAGCTCGCTCTACGTCACGACTTCCGGCTCCGCAATTTACGCGACGTCCACGACCGCGATCGCCTACGAGCGCTGTCCCGGAGCGGCCTCGCGCATCGTGCCGATCGCCGCGAGCGCGGGTGGTGGATTTCTCGCGCTCGGAATCGCCTCGTACGGTGGCACCGCCGGAATCTACCAATTCTCGCCGCAGACGCCGGGGTCGTGCGCGAACGGAACGTACACGGCCCTCGGTGGCGATGGGATCGATCTTGGGGGCAACGCCGCGAACATCGCGGTACTTGCTACGAATGGCGCGATTTACACCGCTCCCCTCCCGGCGGCAAACGCCATCTGAGTTTCGGGTGGGCGAGCAGGGCCGCGGCGTGGTGCTCGTCGCACTCGCCGCGCTCGGGTTCGGCTCGCTCGCGATTTTCGGAAAACTCGCCTACGCGCTCCACGTGCCCACGGCGACGTTGCTTGCCGCGCGGTTCGTCGTCGCCGCGATCGTGCTATGGGCGATCGTCGGCATCTTACGCCGCGCGCCCGTTCCGCGTGCGCGATTCATCGCCGTGCTCGCACTCGGCGTGCTCTACGCGGCCGTCACGGGCGCGTATTTTCTGGCCTTGCAAACGATTCCAGCGGCGCTCACCTCGCTGCTTCTGTTCACCTTTCCCGCGATCGTGACGATCGTCGAGCACTTCCTCGGCGATCGCATCACGCGGCTCCGCGCGCTTGCGGTGCTCGGCGCCGTTGCGGGTACCGTGCTGGTGCTGGGCACTCCGGCGCAACGGCTCGATCCCGTCGGCATCGTTTTCGGTCTCGTGTCGGCCGGGCTCTACGCCGCGTACATCCTCATCGGAACGCGTGTGCTCGCCGCAGTGCCGGCGATCGCCGGAACGGCGCTCATCGCCACGGGCGCAGCGGGCGTCTTCGTCGCTTGGGCGCTGCTTGCGCGCGATGTGGCACCGCCGTTGACGCCGCATGTGGCGCTCGTCGTACTGGGCCTCGCGCTGTTGTGTAGCGTCGGACCGATCCTCGCGCAAAGCGCCGGCATGCCGACGATCGGCGCGGGGCGTGCGGCGATCGTCGGAACGCTCGAACCCGTCGCAACCGTGGTACTCGCCGCGATCGTCCTTGGCGATCGATTCACCCCGCTGCAAACGCTCGGCGGCGCGATCGTCGTTTCCGCGATCGTTTTGCGCGAACGTGCGTCGGCAGCGAAGGTACCCGCGCTAACGCTTCGGCGAGAGGACGGCGCGGCGCGGTAGCGTACGTCGTTCGGTAATCGTCGTGAATCGGGAGTTCTTGTTGAAAACATCGTTGTTCGCGAACGTCTTCGGCGCGCTTTTGTTCTTGTCGGCACCGAGCGCTGCGTTCGCGCAGGGCGCGCCATCCGAAGCTGCTGGAGTAAAGCCGAGCATGGCGCCGAGCGCCGCGCCGACGCCCGTCGCGCCGTATAACAAACTCGCGTTCCGATCGATCGGCCCGGCCGTCGCAGGCGGCCGCTTGAGTGTTTCTGTCGGCGTGGCGGACGACCCGAAGCTGTATTACATCGGTACCGCAGGCGGCGGCGTGTGGAAGACGGTCAACGGCGGCGCCACGTGGACCTCGCTCTTCGACAAATATGCATCCTCGATCGGCGCGATCGCGATCGACCCAAAAAACCACGACACGGTGTGGGTGGCAACCGGCGAAGCGAACGCGCGCAACTCCGTCTTGCCGGGGAACGGCGTCTACAAATCGACCGATGGCGGAAAGACGTGGAAGAACGTCGGCCTCGCGGCTACGCGTACCATCGCCTCGATCGTGATCGATCCGCGGTAATCGAATACCGTAACGGTCGGCGCGCTCGGCGATCTTTTCGCGGATACGAAAGATCGCGGCGTGTACCAAACGACCGACGGTGGCGCAACGTGGAAGCAGACGCTTTACGTCGGCCCGCAGAGCGGCATCAGCGAACTCGTCGTCGATCCGAAGAATCCGGATACGATGTTTGCGGGGATGTGGCAGTTCCGCCGCACGCCGTGGACGTTCACCTCGGGCGGCCCCGATGACGGCCTTTACAAGTCGGTCGACGCCGGCAAGACGTGGGACAAAGTCACGGGGCACGGGCTTCCGACCGGCATCACCGGCCGCATCGGTCTCGCGATCGCCGCATCGAATCCGAAGCGCATCTACGCGCTCGTCGAGTCGAAGGATGGCATCCTCTGGCGCTCCGATGACGCGGGCGCGACGTGGACGATGATCTCGCGCGACACGCTCGTGAACCAGCGCTCCTTCTACTTCTCGCACGTGCGCGTCGATCCGAACGATCCCGATCACCTCTGGGGCGTTTCGAACGAACTCGCCGAGTCGAAAGACGGCGGCAAGACGTGGAAGAACGCGACGAACGGCGTGCACGTCGACTACCACGATATGTGGATCGCGCCGAACGATTCGAAGCGTGCGATCGTCGCCGAAGACGGCGGCTTCGCGATCACGCTCGATGCCGGCGCGAACTGGGTCTTCTCGCGCAACATCCCCGTCGGGCAGATCTATCACGTCGGGTACGACGACAAAACGCCGTATTCGGTGTGCGTCGGCTTGCAGGACAACAACGGCTTTTGCGGCCCGTCGAACGCGCTCAATCCGGCCGGAATCCCCGATGAAGCGTGGGATCGCGCGACGGGCGGCGACGGGATGTGGGCGTGGCCCGATCCCCGCGATCCGAACCTCGTCTGGATCGATTCGCAACAAGGCAACCTCAGTATCTACAACCGCAAGACGCAGATGAACGAGCGCGTGAAGCCGTGGCAAGCGTTGCAAGCCGACGACTTCGCGCAGAGCAAAGCGAAATATCGCTTCAACTGGGATGCGCCGATCGCGTTCGATCCGTTCGACAAACGCGTCACGTACTTCGGCGGTAACGTCGTGTTTGCGACGAGCGATCGTGGCGCGACGTGGCGGACGATCTCGCCCGATCTCACGACGCATAACGTCGCGCACATGCAGCCTGCGGGCGGCCCGCTCGCGCTCGACGTTTCGAGCGCCGAGGACACGTGCAACATCCTCGATATCGAACCGTCCGCGAAAACGGTTGGCGAGATTTGGGTCGGCACCGACGACGGTCTCGTCCAACTCACGCGCGACGGTGGCAAACACTGGAAGAACGTGACGCCACCGGGGATCGCGCCCGACGGCCGCGTCGAGATGATCGCGCCCTCGCAGCTCGTCGCGGGCACCGCATACGCGACGATCGATCGGCACTACCTCGGCGATGCCGCGCCCTACGCCTTCGTAACGCACGATTACGGCGCGCACTGGACCGCGATCGTTGCGGGCCTCGCCGCCGATGAAACCGTGCGTGCGATCCGTCCCGATCCGCGAAACCCGCATCTCGTGTATCTCGGCACGGAACAGTCGTTCTATCTCTCGTACGACGACGGCGCGCACTGGGAGCATCCCGCGCTCGGCGTGCCGACGGTAGCGACGTTCGATATTCGCGTCCAGCCGCGCTACAACGACATCATCCTCGCGACGCACGGCCGCGCCGTTTATATCTTCGACGACGCGACGGCGCTGCAGCAGTTACCGGCGGCGAAGGCGGCGGGCGCGATGCTCTTCCCGCTCCGCACGACGTACGCGTTCCAACTGCACGCGAACGACGAAGGGCTCTACACGCGCTACGCCGGCCAAGCGCCGCAGGCGGGCGCGGTGATCACGTTCTATCAAAGCGCGCCGCAACCGAAGGCACCGACGATCGAGATCCTCGATGCGACCGGTCGCGTGATCCGTCACATCGCGGCGGGCGCGGGCGGCAACCGCGCCGGTGCGCGCGGCGACGTGCCGAACGACGCGGGCCTCAACCGACTCGCATGGGATTTACGCGAGGACGGCGGCGTCCGTTGGGATGGCGCCGCGCGCGAAGCATACAAGGGCTCGCGTACCGGGCTCGCCGTGGTACCCGGCACCTACACGGTGCGCATGACGCTCAACGGCAAGACCATGCAACAGCCGGTGGTCGTGAAGCCCGACCCGCGTTCGTCGTACACGCAAGCGCAATACGTTGCGGCATATACGTTTGCGAAGGCGCACGTGGCGGAGGCATCCGAGCTCAATGCGGCGCTCAACCGGCTCGACGCGATCGCCGCATCGGCGACCGCACGCATGCCGAAGGCGGACGATGCGTTGAAGGCACGACTCACGGCCGTGCATACGAAAGCGCTAGCGATTCGCGCGACCATCACCGCCGACTTCGAAAACGGCGAGGATAATCTCCAACGCCCCGGACTCTTACGCGAAGATCTGCAACGCCTGCAAAATGCGGGTGCCCCGCCGAGCGCCGCGCAACGCGATTTCGCGCGTCGCGTGGATGCGATCTACACGGCAACGATGCGCGACTACGTTGCGTTCACGGCAGGCGATGTCGCGCAGACCGATGCCGCACTCAAAGCTGCGGGAATGCCTGCGCTCGCGACCGCCGGTGCGAAGCGCGTCGACGTCGTGGGCACGCCCGCGATCGAGGGCGGCGACGAGATGGGTGACGACGAGGACGACGGCTAGCGCGCGCTTTCGACGCCGGCGAGAAAACCGCGGACGGCGGCGTTGAAAGCGACGGGTTCCTCGAGATGCGGCGTATGCGAGCTCTCGGGGAAGAGCACCCATTCGGCGTGCGGGATGCGATCCGCGATCGTTCGCACGATCGCGGGCGTCGCTTCGTCGTAGGCCCCAGAGAGTAAGAGCGTCGGCGTCGCGATCTCGTGCAAGCGATCGAGGACCGACCACGTCTTCAGTTTTCCGATCACGTGAAATTCGCTCGGGCCGTTCATGATCGTGTAGACGAGGTTGTCCGTTTCGAGCGCCTGCGCCGTGCGCGCGAACGGCTCGGGCCACGGGTCCAGGCGACATACGTGTTTGCGATAGAACACTTCGACCGCCGCGCCGTACGCGGGGTCGCTCGTCGTTCCCGCAGCTTCGTGGTGCGTGAGCGCGGCCGCGACTTCCGCGGGCAATGCCGCGCGCAAACGGTTCGCTTCGCTTACCCACTGCACCATGTCCGCCGGTGAATCGGCGACGATAATCGAGGCGATTCCGGCGGGCCGATCGATCGCGACTTGCATCGCGAGCATCCCGCCCCAACTCTGACCGAGCAAGTGCACGTCGCCGAGCCCGAGCGCCTCACGCACGGCGGTGAGCTCGTCGACGAACGTTTGCACTTCGAAGAAATCGGGATCGACCGGGCGTTCGGATCGCCCGCAGCCGATCTGATCGTAGAACACGACCTGGCGCCCGCTCTCGGCTAGCACGGCGAGCGGCTCGAGGTAGGCGCTCGTCGCACCCGGTCCGCCGTGTAACACGACGATCGGCGACCGACCGTCGCGGCACGTGCCGATGCTGCGATACCAGGTACGGTATCCGCGAAATTCGATCGTACCCTCGGTCTCATCCATCGCGCGAGCTTTCGTATGCACGGCACGGACTTCTTCTCGGATAGCGAATGCAACGGCGTATGGAGCGCGTCGATCC
The DNA here is from genome assembly GCA_037441145.1 of Armatimonadota bacterium. GTDB lineage: Bacteria > Vulcanimicrobiota > Vulcanimicrobiia > Vulcanimicrobiales > Vulcanimicrobiaceae > JBBISR01. The sequence goes on along the minus strand of JBBISR010000005.1, from coordinate 116,166 downwards.
GTTTCTCTATCGTCCGCTGGACCCGAGCCTCACCGAGTGGCTCGAGGAAGTGCGGCGCTTCAAAACGCGCTCGCCGCGCACGCTCTCCGAGTACGCGCGCGAAGTCGAGCAGTTCGGCCGGTTTCTGCACGGCATCCCGCAGAAGAAACGCGGCGGTAAGGACGATCGCGACGTCGTCGACCCGCTCGTGTATCCGAAGCTCGTCGATGCCGCACCGGCCGATCTCGTCGGCTATTTTTGCGCGCTTACCGCGAAGCCGTTTCGCCGCAATTCGTTACGGCGCAAGGCATTCGCGCTGCGCAGCTACTATCAGACGATCGTGAAACTCGGGATGCGCACGGACGACCCGACCGTGACGCTGCCGGTGCCGGAAAAAGATCGGAAGCGCGATCCCAAGGTCATTCCGGAAGAGCAGATCGGCAAGCTTTTGCGCGCGACGCTTCCGGGTCGAAACGATTTCTGCCGCACGCGCGATACGGCGATGCTCGAATTGCTCTACGCGAGCGGCGTGCGGCGCGCGGAACTGATCTCGATCCGCACCGACGCGATCGATTGGCGCGACCGCGCGATTCGCGTCATCGGTAAGGGCGCGAAGCCGCGCACCGTTTACTTCAACGAGGCGGCGGAAAAGACGATGCGCGCGTGGATCGCGATCCGCCCGCGCTCGCTCGACAACATCTTGTTTCTCACCGAAAAAGGCACGCCGCTCAGCCACTCGTACATCGGCAAGATCTTCCGCGCGTATGTCGATGTGAGCGGCCTCGACGTGCACGCAACGCCGCACGCCATGCGCCATTCGTTCGCGGTGCACTTACTGCAAAACGGTGCCGACCTCGTGACGATCAAGGATTTGCTCGGGCACGAAAGTTTCGATACCACGAAAATCTATCTCTCGCTCACCGACTCGCACCGAAAATCGGTGTACGATAAATCGCATCCGCGCGACAAGGCGGACTACTAGCGCGCGATGGATCGCATCGTCCGCGGCACGCGCGTCCTCACTTGGGTTTGCACGCCCAACTTGGGCGTGCTCGCCCGCGTGCGTCCGCGCACCGCTCGCGCGCTCACGCTCGCACTCGTCGGCACCGTCGGCATCGCGCACGGTGCGACGGACGTCGGCGCGCTCGGCCGCATCGGTTTTCGCCCGCGTGGCGGGGCGGCAACGCTTTCGATCGGGTACGGCGTACTCGCCGTCGCCACGTTCGTTACCGCACGACGCATGCCGAAGTTGGCATCGCGTGCGCTTTACGGCCTCAGCGCGTGGCATTTTGGAAGCGGCGATCTCGCATTCGCGCGTGCGGCCAGCTCGGCCGTGCACGGCGTTCCGGACGCGCTGCTCCGCGGCGTCATGCCGCTCTCGATTTCGGGGACGGTCGGCGCGTCGTACGCGGTTGCGAGCGCGACGGCGTTGCGCGCAGCGTGGCATCTCCGCGCGGGCGAGCCAGCGGATGCGCTCGACCTCGCGATCCCAACGGTGCTGTTGCTCGGATCGAAGCCACGCGAAGGATTCGCGGTGTACTTCGGTGCGTGGCATGCCCTGCGGCACACCGCGTTGCTGCTCGCGCGCGATCCGCGTGGCGGCTCGGAACGCGAACGCTCGCTGCGCTTCGCGCGCGAATCGACACCGAATACGCTCATCGCGATCGCTGCGGGCGTCGTCGCATATTTCCTCGATCGTCGAAGCTCTGCGATGCGTGCCGCCGATGACGACGTGTTCGGCGCGCTCATTCTCGCGATCACCGTGCCGCACCAACTCGCCGTCGGGCTCTTGGAGCGGCACGCAACCCGCTAGATTCCGCGATCAGTCGTGTGGGGCCGTCGCGATCGCGAGCGTCGCGCCGATCGGGATCACCGCCGGCATCACGTACGGAACGTCCGGATACTTCACGCCCGTGCCGGTATTGACGAGCAGCACGCGATCGTCGCGATGGATCCAACCCTGTTTGCGCAGGAGCACCGCCGCCGCAAGCGTGGCGCCGCCTTCCGGACAGGCGAAGAGCCCTTCCTCGCTCGCAAGCGTCTTCTGCCACGCGAGCAACGCCTCGTCGCTCACGGCAACGGCGCAACCGGCACTCCCGTGCAGGATGCGGATGATCAGAAAATCGCCGAGCGGCTTCGGAACCGTGATCCCGAACGCGACCGTACGCGCATGCGCCGGTGCGACCGACTCTTCACGCCCGGCGCGCCATGCTTCCACGATCGGCATACATCCGTCGGCCTGTACCGCGACGAAGCGCGGCATCTTCGGACCGAGTAATCCGATCGCTTGCAGCTCGCGAAACGCCTTCTCCATGCCGATGAGGCCCACACCGCCGCCCGTCGGATAGACGATCACATCGGGCAGATTCCAGTCGTATTGTTCCGCAATCTCGAAACCGATCGTCTTCTTGCCTTCGATGCGATACGGTTCTTTCAGCGTCGATGCATCGAAGATTTGCGTTTGGGCCGCCGTGCGTGCGACGATCGCTCCCGCATCTGAGATCAGGCCGTCGACGAGCGCGACGGACGCGCCCGTGATAACCGTTTCGAGGCGATTGATCTGGGGCGCGCCGACGGGAATCACGACGTGCGCCGCAATGCCCGCGCGTGCCGCGTACGCCGCCCACGCGCCGCCCGCGTTACCGTTCGTCGGCATCGCAAACGCATCGATGCCGAGTTCGCGTAATCGCGAAACACCGACCGCCGCGCCGCGCGCCTTGAAGCTCCCGGTCGGAAGTAATCCCTCGTCTTTGATCGCGAGCTGCGGCAGATCCGCGAGCGCCCCGATCTTCGGCAGCGGGAGAATCGGCGTCATCTGCTCGCCGAGCGAGACGCGCATCGCGGCATCGCGAACCGGTAAGAGTTCTTCGTACCGCCAGAGCGTCGGCGCCCGTCGCGCGAGCGCTTCGCGCGTCAGCGTGCGTGCGGCCGCCGCAAAATCGTACCGTACGAGGAGCGGTGCGCCTTCGACCGGGCAGCGTTGCTGCGGGATATCGGCGTCGTATCGTGCGTCGCAGCGGCCGCACACGAGATGGGAAAGGGCACTGCCCATGTTATCGCGCTCCGAGCATCTGCCGTGCGCGGATGATCCGCGTGATGGCTTCGTTATATGGTGTCGGCACGGCGGCGCGCCGACCGGTCGCGACGATCGCTCCGTTGATGTAATCGATTTCCGTCGTCTTGCCGTTCGCGAGATCGTACGTCATCGAGTTCGGCACTTCTGCCGTCGCCTCGGCGATCGCGCGAACGTACGTCCACGGATCGGAGAACGGCAGCGCGATGCGGATCGCCGTCGCGACGGCCGCGGCTTCTTGCGCGAGCGCGCGCGAGAGTTCTTCGGCCTGCGCGTTTGCGAGAATGATGCCGTTCGGGCGATCGAGCAGCGCGGCGACGGGATTGATCGCGGCGTTCGCGATCGCCTTCCCCCAAAGATGCGGTCGGATATCGTAAGCGACCGACGCCGGAAGTCCGGCGTCGGTCAAGAGCTCGACGACGCGCTTCGTCGACTGCGGTGCGGCGCCCGCGGAACCGAGCACCGTCGTGCCGGGCGTCACGCGTTTCACGAGACCGGGTTCGAGCGTGACGGCGGACTCGGTCGTCGCGCCGATGACGAGCGCGATCGTGCCACCGAGTGCGGTCTTGATCGCGTCTTCGTTGCCGAGCCCGTTTTGTAACGAGACGATCGGCGTCGAGGGATTGAGCTCGCCCGCGAATGGGCGTAAGGCGCGCAGCGTATCGGTCGCGCGCACGAACAAGAACACGGCCTGCGAACCGAAGATATCGCGCTCTTCGAGCGTGGCGCGGACGCGGCGCCGCTCGCCGCCTTCGATCTGCACGCCGTTGCGCGCGATCTCCGCGATGACGCTCGGTTGGATATCGAGCACGGTGACGTCGTTTGCACGCGCGAGATGCCACGCGAAAAGCGTTCCGATCGCTCCGCCGCCGATGATTCCGATCCGAGGCATTTGCGTTTCGCTCATGGTCCTTCTCTGCTCACGAAGCGGTGCCGGGCGATTTCCGCGAGCACCAAGCCCGCGATGAAGCCGCCGATATGCGCGAAATACGCGGTGCCGCCGGACTGTTCCGAGGTAACGTGCGACGAGAGTGCGCCGATTCCGTGCAAGAATTGCAACGCGGCCCAAAGTCCGATGAACAGGGCCTTCCCGAAGCGGAGGGGATGCAGGATCAGGTACGCACCGAGGATGCCGGCGACCGCACCCGATGCGCCGACCGATGGCACATGGCTACCGAGATCGACGGCTGCCTGCACGACGTTCCCGAGAAGGCCGCAGCCGAGATAGACGAGCGCGAACCGCACGTGTCCGAGCGCGGCTTCGACTTCGGGGCCGAACGCCGCGAGAAAGAGCATGTTCGCGCCGACGTGCACCCAGCTTCCGTGCACGAACATCGCGGTCAGCAGCGTGAGTACCCCCGGATGCGGGCTCGGCGCGGCGAGATCGATGCCGTTCTTGAGATCGTACGGGATCACCGCAAACGCGTTGATCAGCGTGGCCGTATCGACCGCGGCGAGCTCTTGTGCGAAGACGATCAGGTTGATCGCGACGAGTGCGGCAACGACGACGGGCAAGCGCGCCAACGAGCCGCGAGAACGCGGAGCTAGAACTTGAAATCGACGCCGAAGACCGGCCGACGGGTCTGTTTCGTCGCGTCGCGTTCGCCCGCGAAGAGCTCGAGAAACGATGTCGGGCGGACTTTGCCGTATACGTCGAAGGTCGGCGTACGGACGTCGTACGCTTGCCCCTCGAGGCTGAGCGCCCCGCGCGTAAACGACGTGACGAAACCGAGACGTGAGTACAAAACGCCGCCGCCGACCGCGAGGCCGCTGTTGAATCGTTGCGTCCCGAGAACGTTCGCCGTCGTTGCCGGCCCGCCGATGTCGTTTGCGCCGACGGTAAGGCTCGTGGCACCGCGCGGGAGCAGCGTGAGGTTCACGTCGGTTACGGGGCCGCGATCTTGCGAGAGGAGCGCGGTATTTCCATAGCGCGCGTTCTTCTTGTTGTATTCGCTAATGCGAATATCGCCGCCGACGAGATTGCGGGTGAGCGCCGCGACGCGCTTCTTCAGCGTATCGCCAAGTTGGCTCAGGTTCGGTGGCGTGGTCGGCACGCCGCTCGGCACGCCCGGGGGAAGCGAGGCGCCCGGACGCGGCGTCGCGCCCGATGGCAACGGCGCGCCCGGATCGACGCCGTAGACCGACGATTTTCCACCGAGCATCGCGAGCAGCGAATTCGTACGTTGCGAGGTCGCATCGAGGTTTGCGACGACGTCGCGCAGCTGCGCCTGCGTCTGCTGATTGCCCGTGACTTGCCGGAAGTCGTTCGCAATTTCTGCAAGCGTCGTCGTTGCGGTTGCGATCCCCTCGGTCGTCTTGACGAGGTTCTTGCGTACGTCCTGATTGCGCGCCGCGAGGCGAAGCTGTTCGACGGCATCGTTGAGCGCGACCGAAGTCGAGTTGAGCGAGTTCAACAGCCGATCGGCTTTGGTCGCCGAGGTATTCGCCGTATCGTCGAGCACCTTGGTCAGGTCGAGCACGCGCGTGTTGACCGTTGCGAGCGTATCGCCGAATTGGCTCTGGACGCCATCGAGGCTGCCGGCGAGATGCTGGAACGTTTGGTTCAACCCGACGGTGAGCTGGTTTGCGTTACTGACGGCGCTCGTGAGTTCGGCGATCAACCGCGGCTCGCTGCTCTGCAGTCCCGCGAGAATGTCGTCGAGCCGTTTGACTTCTTTCTGCCCTTCGGTGAGCAGATCGGCGACCGAGACGGGATTGTCGCCGACCGCGAGCGCACGCCCGTCCTTGGCGGCTTTGGTGGCGGTCGTCGCATCGAAGATCGCAATCGATTGCGGGCCGCCTTCATCGCGCGCGCCGAACGCCGACTTCGGCGGCCGGGGCGGTAGGATGAGGAGCGTCGGATCGCCTGTGAGCGGTGCCTGGATCAGGAAGTGCGCGTCGAGCGGGATCGGCACGCCTTTGCGCACGCCGACGATGACGAGCGCGGTGTAATCCGGCTTGAGTTCGATCTTGCGTACCGTACCGACGGCGACGCCGCTCTCGAAGACTTGCGAGCCCTCGCGTAAGCCCGCCGTATTGTTGAACGAAATCGGAAGCTCGTACCCGAGCACGCTCTGTGCGGCGCCCGTGAGGACGATGAACACCGCGAAGATCGCGACGATACCGACGACCGAAAAGAGACCGACTAGGGCATTACGACTCACGGATGGTCCTCCACATCAGATCGGGATCGGCCCCACTTCGCTCCCCTGGAGGAACTGCTGCACGATGGGGTTCATCGATGCGCGCACTTCGTCCACGGTTCCGTACGCGATGATCGCTCCCTCGAAGAGCATCGCGACATAATCGGCCATCGCATAAATGCTTTCCAAATCGTGCGAGACCACGACCGCCGTACTGTTGAGTTTCGTGCGCAGCTGCACGATCAGATCGGTCAAGAGATGCGTGATGATCGGATCGAGCCCGGTCGTCGGCTCGTCGTAGAGCACGATCTCGGGTTGGGTGATGACGGCGCGTGCGAATCCGGCGCGTTTCACCATGCCGCCCGAGAGCTCGGAGGGCAGGCGATCCTCGACGTTCGGCAGGCCAACGCTCTCGAGCGAGGCCGTGACGATCTTCGCGATCTCCGTCTCGGAGAGCTTGGTGTGCTCGCGGAGCGGAAGTGCGATGTTTTCGAAAATGGTGAGACTGTCGAAGAGTGCGGCGAATTGAAACGAGAACCCGATCTTCCGACGCAAGCCGATGAGATCGCGCTCGCGCATATTCGTGATGTCGTCGCCCTTCACGAATACCTTGCCGCTATCCGGGCGACGCAAGCCGTTGAGCAAGCGAAGGATCGTCGATTTGCCCGCGCCCGAGAGCCCGATGATGCACGTGATCGCCCCCTCGACGATATCGAGCGAAAGATTCTGCATCACGACTTTTTGGCCGTAGCGGACCCCGACGTTTTCGAGGCGTGCGTAGATCTTGCGTTCCGCCACGGGCTCAGGCACCGAAGAGCACGTACGACAGCGCGAAGTTCAACACGAAGATGATGATGATCGAAGCGACGACGGCTGCGGTCGTCGAGACGCCGACGCCTGCGGCACCGCCGCGCGTCGAAAGCCCGCGGTGCGCGCCGATCGCCACGATGACGACCGCGAAAATCGCCGATTTGATCAAGCCTTTGAGCACGTCCGGGAACGTCAGCGCCTGACGGGCGCTCACGATAAACGACTCGTATCCGATGTGCGCGTACTGCTGCGCCATGTACATTCCACCGAGCACCTGAATGATATCGGCGATGATCGTGAGCACCGGAAGCATGAGCACGAGCCCGACGAGACGCGGCACGACGAGCATGCGTACGGGCGAGAGGCCGAGCGCCTGCAGCGCTTCGATCTGCTCGGTCACGACCATCGAGCCGAGTTCGGCTGCGATCGCCGCACCCGCGCGGCCCGCTACGACGACTCCCGTGAGCATCGGCCCGAGTTCGCGCGCCGCAGTAAACGCGACGACGCCGCCGACGAGGTTGCCGAAACCGTATTGCACGGCTTGCACTGCAGACTCGAACGAAAAGACCATGCCGGTGAAAAGCGACGTGATCGCGACGATCGCGAGGGACTGAACGCCGAGCAGATAGGCTTGGCTCACCGTTTCCGTGGAGCGGATGCGCAGCCGCCCGATGAACGTGCCCGACTCCGCGACGAGCGTCGCGATCCCACCCGCATCTTCGAGAAACGACGACGTCCGGCGTCCGATGCCGTCGAAAAAGCTCACGCGCGCGCGGGCTCCGCGATGCGGGCGAGCACGGCGCGTGTGGCTTCGACCCGTTGTGCGGCGACGCCACGTTCTGCCGTCATGTTGTACTGCAGTTGATACAGGCGTTCGAGCTCGCGATCCGCACGCCGGAGTTGCTCCACGGCTTCGCGCTCGAACCCGGTGAAGTAGCGCCGCACGGCCTCGACATACGCGTCGACTTGCGCCATGGTCGGTTCGCCCGTTGCAAAAGCGGCGTCGATCGTGCGTTGGGCCCGCGTGAGCGCGGCATCGCGCACGTAGAACTTTCCGACGACGGCCGCAAGTTCGCGAATCGCCCCGAGGTCAGGCAACGGCATGCGTTTCGAAGCCGAGGGGCGCGAGCGCGGCGCGCTGCGCGGCGAAGAGCTCGCCGATCCCGCGCTCCGCGAGTGCGAGCATCGCATCGAGCTGCGCGCGCGTGAACGGTTTCGCCTCCGCCGTGCCCTGGAGTTCCACGAACGCGCCCGCATCGGTCATCGCGACGTTCATGTCGACTTCCGCGCGACTATCCTCGTCGTACTTAAGATCGAGGAGCGGCACGCCATCGACGATCCCGACGCTTACGGCCGCAAGTTGTTTGAGCGGCCACTTCGCGGTTGCGGGATCGAACGAACGGCGGAGCGCGATCGCGAGCGCGATGTAGGCACCGGTGATCGCCGTCGTGCGCGTGCCGCCGTCGGCCTGCAACACGTCACAATCGACGACGATCGTGCGCTCGCCAAGTTTCGCGAGATCGCAGCTCGCACGTAACGCCCGGCCGATGATGCGCTGGATCTCGTGGGTGCGCCCACCGAGTTTGCCCTTGACCGCTTCGCGTTGCGTGCGTTCGTTCGTGGCACGCGGAAGCATCGCATACTCCGCGGTGATCCAACCCGTGCCACGCCCGCGCATCCACGGGGGCACTTTGTCATCGACCGTTGCCGCGCAAAGCACCCGCGTGTTTCCGAGGGAAATGAGCACGCTGCCCTCGGCATACTTGAGGTAGTTCGCCTCGATCGTGAGCGGCCGCAAATCGCCTGCGGCGCGCCCATCGGTGCGCGGATTATTCAACGGTGACCGTCTTTGCAAGGTTACGCGGTTGATCGACATCCTTACCGTCGATATCGGCGATATGATACGCGAGCAACTGGAGCGGGATGATGTTCACGATCGGCGAGAGCAATTCGTCGACTTTCGGAACGTAGAAAATATGATCGGCCAACTGCGCCGCTTCTTCGTCGCCGTGGTTCGCAACCAGCACGATCGGCGCTTCGCGGGCCTTCGCCTCGGCGAGATTCGAAAGCATCTTCTCGCGCACGCGCCCATCGGTCACGATACCGACCACGGGCACCTTCGCATCGAGCAAGGCGATCGGACCGTGCTTCATTTCGCCCGCGGCGTAGCCCTCGGCGTGGATGTACGAGATTTCCTTGAGCTTCAGCGCGCCTTCGATCGCCGTCGGATAGTTCACATACCGGCCGAGGAAGAGCACCGAACGCGCCTTCCGAATCTTCTTCGCAACTTTGCGAATTTCGTCCGACGTGTTGAGCACGACATCGATCGACGCGGGCAACAAGCGCGTATTCTCGGCGATCTCGCGAAGGCGTTCGATCGGCGCGGTCTTACGCACGCGCGCGAGGTAGAGCGCGAACAAGATCGAGGCGATCGCTTGCGATACGTACGTCTTCGTTGCGGCCACACCGATCTCGGGGCCGCCGCGCGTGAAGAGCGTACCGTCGGCGATGCGCGCCAAGTGCGAGCCGACGACGTTACAGATGCCGAGCACCGGGGCCCCGACATGCATCGCGATGCGCACGGCTTCGATCGTATCCGCCGTCTCGCCGGATTGCGACATCGCGATCGTAAGCGTGCGCGGGTCCATCGCGCGGTCGCCGTAACGAAACTCGCTCGCGAGCTCCATCTCGACCGGCATATTGCAGAGCGCGCGCATCAGATACATCCCGACCATGCCCGCGTGGAACGCCGTACCGCAGCCCGTAATCGAGACCTTGGTCATCGCGCGCAGCAGACTCTCGTCGATCTTGATCTCGGCGCCGAGATGCACGTCGCCCGATTCGTCGATACGGCCGGCGAGCGTCTGCTTGATAACTTCCGGCTGCTCGAAGATTTCTTTGAGCATGAAATGCTTGAAATTCGCTTTTTCCGCGGCGGTCGCGTCCCACATGATCTGCTCGACGTCGCGCTCGATCGGCGCGCCGTCGTATGCGAAGAGCTTGAAGCCATCGCGCCCGACTTCGACGAGCTCGCCTTCGCGGACGTAGATCACCTTGCGCGTGTACTGCAGCATCGCGGGCGTATCCGAAGCGACGTACGTTTCGTTTTCGCCGACGCCGACGACGAGCGGCGATGCACCGTTGCGCGCGAACACGAGCTTCTCGGGCGAATCGCTCGAGATGACGCCCATCGCGTACGCGCCCGTCACTTGCGCGAGCGTCTTGCGTACGGCCTCGGCGAGGTTGCCGTCGTAATGCGTCTCGATCAGATGCGCGAGGACTTCGCTATCGGTCTCGCTCTTGAACGTGTGGCCAGACTTCAGCAGCTCGGCGCGAAGCGCGCCGTAATTTTCGATGATGCCGTTGTGCACCACGGCAAATCTGCCGGAGCAATCCGCGTGTGGATGCGCGTTTGCATCCGACGGACGTCCGTGCGTCGCCCAACGCGTGTGCCCGATGCCGGTCGACCCCGCGAGCGACTCGCCGTTCGCAAGCCGGTCGGCGAGATTCTGGAGCTTCCCCTCGGCTTTCGAGCCGACGAGCGCGCCCGTATCGTCGATGACCGCAATGCCCGCACTATCGTAGCCGCGATATTCGAGACGACGGAGCGAATCGAGCAGGATCGGCACGCTGTCCTTCGCCCCGATATAACCGACAATGCCACACATCGCTCGCTAAAACCCCATTCGTTGCAAAAGTATTCGGGGATCGACTGCCGCCATCGTCCCGTAGCGTTCGCTTCGTCTCGCACGCGACCGCGTCCCGGGAGCCGGCGCCGATCACGCGAGGGCGTAAAGCCGTGGAAAGAGCTCGTCGAGAGCGTGCGCGGGAAACCGAAGCGAAACGGCACCTTTCGGCGTATCCGAAGCGAGGATCCCCTCCGCGACGAGCTGCTGGAGAACGCGTCGGGCCGTGCGGTCCGGCAGACGTGTGATGCGTCCGGCATCGCCGCGTGCGACTTCCCCGCGTATGAGGATCTCGGCCAGCAAATCGAAGGCTTGCGGTGCGAGTTTCGCACGTGCGCTCACATAGCGCCGCAAGCCGCCTCGTAACGCTTCCAGATCGAAAAGACCGCGCATGAACGTTACTTGATCGATGGCAACGTGCAGAAACCACACGACAAAGTCGATCAGTGCCCGCTGTGAAAGATTGCCGCGCCCGTCGAGATCGCCTTGCCGCGGCGTATCCGCGTGATCCATCATGCGTCGGTAATCGCTCCGCGAATCCAAGCCGCGCGCGAGTCCACGAGAAATCGACCACAGTCCGTTTGCGCCTACACCCGCGACGTGCGCCATGGCGTGACTCATCAAGCGGCTGACACGGCCATTGCCATCGGGAAAAGGATGGATGTAATTGAACCGATGGTGTGCGGCCGCGAATGCAACGAGTCGCGCCGATGCTCCGAGCGGGGCGAGCCGATAACGCTCGGCAAAAGCGCGCATGAACGCATCCACCATTGGGCTCGATGGTGGGACAAGTCGCCCTACCGCGACATCCTGATCGGGCGCGCTCCGAAACGCCCCTGGGATCATGCGGTACGTTCGATCGCGGCCTCCAACGGCGAGCATTTCGTCCGCAGCGCCATGATAGAACGCCCGATGGAGCTCCAAAACGAAATCGCGCGAAGCGGGCTCCGGGAGTTCGCCCGCGGCTGCGCGGCGATCGATGTCGGCCTGAATACGAACGTGCGCTACCGCCTCGATTTGTAAAGCGCGCGGACCTGCAGCTGGGTCCAGATGTCCGGCGAGCGCGCGCTCGATTTCGCGCGGGCGCGTGTCGTGCCCCTCGATAACATTCGAGTAGTACGTATTCATGATCCGAACCGTGTTCGCGAGATGAACCGCTGTCTTCGGATGCAGGGCGCGACCGAGTGCGCTTGCAGCTACGGCGAGTTCCGCAACCGCGTCGGCCACACTACTTGGCAGCGGGTCGAGCATCGTCGGTTCGATGCGATCCGGGCTATCTACGGGTCCCATTCGTGCACCACGATTGGCCGATCGTCCGTCGCGACCTTTCGCCGATTTTACGCTTGCCGAGCGCGGGCGACGCTACGATTTGGCCGATCCATTGGCCGATCGTCGTCGCCGCAAACCGCGCTCTGCTAGGGTCTCGGTGAGAGCGCTACTTGATGCCTTCTTTGGTGCGCGTATAGCCGATCTTGCCGTTCCGCACTTCGTTGAAGGCGGTGCTGACGGGCTTGTTCGGATTGATGCGATCGGAGAGCGGCGGCGCGCCGTTGTTGAGCTGCTTCGCGCGCTTCGTAACGACGTTGACCAGGGTGAATTTCGAGTCGACGTGGTCGAGGAGGCCGTCGAGATCGCCGAATACGGAGTCGCTCATGTTTGTTGTAGGTCCCTTATCGAGGTTTCGGAGTAGCGGTGGATGCGATAGCGTTCCGCGCGGACGATCGCTTCGAGGTCGTCGACGGCTTCGCGTGGGTTACCGTCCGGGTTCACGATCAAGTAATCGAATTCGTGCACGAACGCGAATTCGGCGTGGGCGATTTCGAGGCGGGCGGCGATTTCTTCGTTCGATTCCGTTCGCCGGGCTTCGAGCCGGCCGCGGAGCTCGGAAAACTTGCTCGGCGCGAGGAAGACGAGCGTCGCGCTCGGGAACCGACGCTTGATCTCGCGCGCACCATGCACTTCGGGTTTGAGAACGATGTCGTACCCTTCGGCCAGCCGCTCGTCGATGAACGTGCGCGGGGTGCCGTAAAGGTTTCCGTTGTACTCTTTGGTTTCGAGGAACGCTTCCGCAACGAGCATCTTCTCGAACGTATCGCGGTCGTAGAAGAAATAATCGACCGCGTCGCGCTCGCCCGGGCGCGGCTTGCGCGTCGTGGCCGAAATCGAATAGCGCAAGCCTTGCCTGCGCTGCAACAAGTCGGCGACGACCGTGTCTTTACCGGCTCCGGACGGGCCCGACACGACGAAAAGCAACCCAGCCAGAAACGATTCTCCCGCGATGCGAATCCGCACTATACGTCACACCGTACGGAAAGCCCTGTAGATGACAACCGACTGGCTCGTCGTGCGCCGCATGGCAAGCGAACTCAACGCGCGTTTGAAGGGCGGACGCGTCACCGATGTCGGCGTCCTCGACGACGGGCGGATCGCGATCCGCTTCGGCGGCCTGCGCGGCGGCCGGGCGACCACGCTCGCACTCGATCCCTTCTCCTCACCGCCGCTCGTGGCGCTCGTCGAGGCAGAGCCTGCGGCGGGTACGGACCCCGGTTGGCTGCGCGCCGCGAATCAAACGCTCCGCGGCATGCGCGTGGGCTCCGTCCAAGCGCGGCGTGGCGATCGGGTGCTGGCGATCGCCTTCGGCTCGCTTTCGCGCTTCGGTGTCGGGAGCGAAGCGCGCCTCGTCGCCGAGCTCGTCCCACGCTTCGGGAACGTGCTCGTCCTCAAAGACGGCGTCGTGGTCGGTGCCGCGAAGCAATTCGGGCTTGGCGACAACAGCGCGCGCAGCGTGCTCGTGGGGGAGACGTACGCGCCGCCACCGATGCCGCAGCCGAAGACGCCACGCGCGGCGTTCGCCACGCTACTCGGGGACGACGCGAAGAGCTGGAGCGCGGCGCTCGGCGCGGTCGAACCGCTCGTCCCGAAAATCGTCGCGCAATCCTTTGCCGCGGAGGCGCAGTTGCTTCCGTGGCCCGCGAAGGAGCGACTTGCGACGTGGTTGCTCGAGAAAGCCGATCGCCTACTCTCCAATACGCAGGGCGAGCCCGATGGCATCGGCGAGGTATTCGTCTACCGGCGCGCGGGCGTGCTCGTGCAGGCGCACATCGTGCCGCTCAAGCAATTTGCCGACTGCGTCGAGTCGCGCGAGTCGGCGCTCCTCGGACTTTTCGCAACCGAGCGTGACGCACGCGTCGCGCGGGCCGGGAGCGACGGTGCCGAACGGAAACGCCACGCGCTCGCCGCGCAGATCGCCAAGCGCCGGAAGCAGGTTTCGGCGGAGTTACCGAAGCTGCGCGATCGTTTCGACGATGTCGCCGGGCGCGAAGCGATGCGGACCGCGGGCGACGCGCTCTACACGCACATCACCGAGGTTCCGGAGCGTGCGACGTCCTTCGTGCCCGCAACGAATCCGACGCTCTCGATCGCACTCGACCCCGATCTCGACGCGAAGGGCAATGCGGCAGCATACTATGCGCGCTACAAAAAAGAAACGAGCGCCCTTCCGCATCTCGAACGGCGCATCGCGGTGCTTGCGGCGCTCGATACCGCGCTCGACGCGCTCGCATTCGAAACCGAACGTGCCGATCCGAGCGATCTCGACGATCTCACGCATGATTTCGTGCACCTCGAACAGCGCAAAGCCGCCGCGATCGCGCCCCGCGATCGTTCGCAGCAGCAGCGCAAACGCCGCGCTCTGCTGGTTCTCGATCGGCCTTCGGGCGCGCGTATTTACGTCGGCCGATCGCCGCGCGAAAACGTCGAGATCACGTTCAAGCTCGCAAAACCGGACGATCTCTGGTTTCACGTCCGTAACCAGCCGGGCTCCCATGTCGTGATCGCGGCGCCCTCGGGCGTGACGGTAACGGACGACGATATGCGCATCGCGGCGGCGCACGCCGCGAGCCACAGTCGCGCGAAGACGAGCGACCGTGTCGAGGTCGATTACACGGAGCGCAAATACGTACGCAAACAGCGCGATGGTGGCCCGGGGCAAGTGTGGTACACGAATGCCCGGACGATTTCCGCGCGACCGAGCGAGGCCGAGTAGGGGCTAGGAAACGCTCTTGAGATCCGGCACCCGCGAACGAGCCTGTTGCAGTTCGTGCAACGCGTCGCGAAACGCCGTGACGTACTTCGGATCGAAAACCGTACCGTTCAAGCGCAACATCTCGTTTACGCCGGCATCGAACGGTGCCGCATCGCGCCACGGTCGATGCGAGATGGTCGCCGCAAAGCGATCGGCGATCGCGACGATGCGCGCGGCCTCGGGGATCGCATCGCCACGCAGCCCGCTCGGATACCCCGAGCCGTCGAAATGCTCGTGGTGGTGTCGCGCGATCTCCGCAGCGCTCACGAGGGCTTTCGTATGGCCGTTTCCGCGCAAGATCGTGTCGCCGGCCGCAGCGTGGCGGTTGACGATCTCGCGTTCCGACGGCTGCAGGCGGCCGTTCTTGAAAAGCACGCGATCCGGAATTTGAATCTTTCCGATATCGTGCACTTGCGCGAGAAAGCCGATCCCCGATGCATCGGCGTCGTTCATTCCCGCAGCCTTCGCGATCCGCTCGGCAAAGAGGCCGACGCGTATGCCGTGATCGTGCGAACGGCGATCGCGTGCATCGAGCGTGCGCATCAGCGCTTCGATCGTGGCGCGATCGCGATCGACGATGCGCGACTCGAGCTCGCGAATTTGGCCCGTGAGCTGCTGCGCCCGCGTCACGCCATCGATACGGCTTTGCCGAGCGGCCAATAAGTTTTTCGCATAAAAGAGAAATTCGATCGGGTCGACGGGCTTTTGCAGGAACGCGCTCGCGCCGCGCTTCATCGCTTCGCGCCGCACTTCTTTTTCGTTCGATCCCGTGATCATGATGATCGGCGTTTCGCCGCGCCCGGGGATCGCACGGAAGAGCCGGATCAATTCCAAGCCGTCGGGATCGGGCATGTTTTGATCGAGCACGAGCAGTGCTGGGTCATACTGTTCCCCCCACGCGAGCCCTTGTTTGGAATTCGTGAAACAAAAGGCTTTGGCGTCGGGGATTTGCTGGAGCACGCGCGCGTAGAGCGTGAGATTCGCTTCGTAATCGTCGATGACGAGAATCGGAATCATCAGACGAGGCTCGCTCGGTAGCGCGCGACCTCCGCGTTGAAACGTTCGAGCGCGAGTAGCGCCGCGACGACGAGCTCCGGCATACCCGCGAGGTTTCCATCGCGTGCGGGCTCTTCGATCGCGGAAAACGCCTTCGCGACGGCCTTCCCGCCCACGTTCGCGACGGCGCCTTTTATGCCATGGGCCGCCTTTGCAACCGCCGAGGCATCGCCCGCGGCGAGCGCTTCCTGTAGGAGCGGAACGCTCGTCGCGCTCGTGTCGACGGCCATTTCGAGGATCTCGACGATGCCCTCGGTATCGCCCTCGAAGGCGTCTTGGAGATTCGCAAGATCGAGGAGCGCGGGATCGGGGACGATCGGAGTCATTCTTGCACCGTTAGCGACGAGCGAGTGTTTCGGATTGCGACCACGCTTCGAGCACCCGGCGCAGATCCGCGAGTTGCACGGGCTTCGCGATGTAGTCGTCCATCCCGGCGGCCAGGCACGCTTCGCGATCGCCTTCGAGCGCGTTTGCGGTCATTGCGACGATCGGTACGTGTCGTCCCGTTTCGAGCTCGTTGCGGCGGATCGCGCGCGTGGCCTCGAAACCATCGAGGTTAGGCATCTGGCAATCCATCAGGACGAGCGAAAAGGGCTCTCGTGCGACCGCGGCGACCGCCTCTCGCCCATCCTCGACGGCGGTCGCCTGGTACCCGAGCTTCTTCAACTGCTGGAGCGCGAGGCGCCGGTTGACCGGGTTGTCTTCCGCGATGAGGATGCTGATCGAGAGGTCGATCGATTGCACGTTTGCCGCAACGCGCGGGACGGCTTCTACGGAATACGCGGGCGCGCTGCTTTCGCGCGCGAGCGCGTTCGAGAGCGCGTCGTAGAGCGCCGTTTGACGCAGCGGCTTGCGCAGGTATCCGGAAAAGCCTCGATCGATCGCGACGCGGCCGCGACTCGGCTCGTCGAACGCCGTCATCAACACCAGCCGGGTACTCGCGATCGCGGGTTCCGCTTTGATGTCGATGCCGAAGGAAAGCCCATCGAGCCCGGGCATTGCGAAATCGATGAGGGCGACCTGATAGGGCAATCCGCGGCGCTGCGCCGCGCGCAACGCTTCGAGCCCGTGCTCGGCGCTCGGCGCGCTCATCGTCACGGCGCCCCACGACATGAGATATTGCTCGACGATCTGTCGCGAAATCGGATCGTCGTCGACGATCAAGACGCGCGTTCCGCGCAAGGTCGCCGCGGGCTCGGCGGGCATATCGTTGTCCGGAATTTCGAGGCGCTCGAAGCGCGCGGTGAACCAGAACGTCGATCCCGCGCCGACGCGGCTATCCACGCCGATCGTACCGCCCATCATCTCGACGAGCCGCTTCGAGATCGAGAGGCCGAGGCCGGTTCCGCCGAAACGCCGGCTCGTGCTCCCGTCCGCCTGTTCGAATGCAGAGAAGAGGCGCTTGCGCGCGCTTTCCTCGATCCCGACACCCGTATCCGTAACGGCGAACCGGAGGACCGAAAACACGTCGTCCGTTGCATCGACCGTAGCCCGAATCACGATGCCGCCCGTCGCCGTGAACTTGATCGCGTTCCCGATGAGGTTCAAGAGAATCTGGCGCAGCCGGTTCGAATCGCCGACCATCGAGGCCGGAACGTCGGGCGCGATGTACGTGACGAGGCTCAAGCGCTTCTTCCGCGATTGCGCGGCCATGATCTCCGCCGCCGCCTCGATCGACGTACGCGGCGAAAACGCGATCGGATCGAGCTCCATCTTGCCCGCTTCGAGTTTCGAGAAATCGAGAATATCGTTGATGATTTCGAGCAGGGCGTCCGCCGAGTCGCGCACGGTTTCGGCATACTCGCGCTGTTCGTCGGCGAGCGGCGTTTCCAGGAGCAATTCGGCCATCCCGATCACCGCGTTGATCGGCGTACGGATCTCGTGGCTCATCGTTGCGAGAAACTGCGCCTTGAGGCGTGCGGCTTCGATCGCGGAATCGCGTGACGAGCTTCTTGCCCGACTCGCCGGCACTGATACGGGTGTTCGATTCGATAACCGAGGGGTTGTTTCCGAACGGCGCGCCCGGCACCACGCGATTGGCCGTCGTCACCGTGATCGCGAGATTGCCGTGCGCGATCGCGACGGGGGCGAGCGTGATCTCGCCGCCGAGCACGATCGTTCCGGTGCGCTCGTTAAGGATGACTTTGGCACGCTGATCGGCGTCGATCGCGATATCGCTTGCATCCGCGAGAAAATTCACGGGATCGTTCGCGTATTTCGGCGGCAGGTTCACGCGGATCGTCGCCGCGTCGGTCGCACGGGCGACGCTGCCGAACTGTGCGTTGAGCGCGATCGCCACACGGGACGCCGTCTTGAAATCGGGCGTCGTGAGCACGTAGCTGAAGCCTTGCGAATCTTGCTGGATGTTCGTGACCATGTCGCGTGCGATGATCCCGCCGAGCGGCACGCGGCCGGCATTCGTGAAGTTCTTCGAGATCGCGTTATTCGTTGCGTCCTGCGATACCGTAAAGCCGCCGACGGAAACCGGGCCCTGCGCCGTGGCGTAAACGAGACCGTTCGCCGCGCGCAATTCCGTCATCACAAGCGTGCCGCCCTGGAGCGTCGTCGCGTCGCCGAGCGACGACACCGTGATATCGATGTTGTCGCCCGAATGTGCGAACGCACCGAGGCTCGCGGTCACGACGACCGCCGCGACGTTGCGCGTGCGGACGTCGTTCGAGGTCGTCGAAAGCCCGAAGGTCTGCAAGATGTTTACGAGCGTCTTCGAGGTGAAGAGCACGCTTGTGGTATCGCCCGAACCACCGAGGCCCGTCACGATGCCGTAGCCGACGAGTTGGTTCGACGTAACGCCTTGAACGTGCGTGATGTCTTTGAGACGCACGCCTTGCGCGCGTGCGGGCTGGACGCAGGCGGCGAAACTCGCGACCAACGCGCACGCGGCAACGAAAGCCGAAACGCGCTTCGGATTAAAAGAGAACATCGAGCACTTTCCGGATGATGCCCTTACCTGGGTCCGAGAAATTCCCATTGAAGCTGCCATCGAGCGCCGCGATGCGGTTACTCGGGACGCTGTCGTTCGCATCGATGTCTTCCACGCGAATCAACCCCTTGACGTGCAGTACGGCGGGCGAACCGTTGATCGACATGCGCGAGTCGCCCGCGATCGCAAGGGCACCGCTCGGGAGCACGTCGGTCACGACCGCCGCCATCGTCGAAACGAAGGTGATCGAATCGTTCCGCGTATTCGAGCTTGCGGTTCCCGTCGAACCGCCGACGCTCGTCGGCAGATGCGGTAGGATGTTCGCGGCGCCGAGCGTCAACGATTTGCTCGTCGTTTTCGCATCCGCGGAATTATTCGAGTAGAGCTGCGCGAACGAGACGATGACGATATCGCCGACTTGCTGCGCGCGGTGATCGGCTCCCAATCGCAACGGATGCCCGGGTGCCGCTGCTGGCGGTGCGGCCGCGTACAGGGTATCCGCAGACGCCGCGAGCGGCGCGCACATCGCGGATAGCAGTACGGCCGGGATTGCGAGGGCGCGCAGGAGCATCAGTTACCTCCGGGGAGAACGAACTCGACGCGCCCGGGGCCGGTAACGACCGCCGGGATGATCTTGTGCGTTTGCGGATTGAGCACGATCACCGTTTGTCCGAGGCCGCCGCTCGCTTTTGCGATCACGTCGACCGCGACCATGACGTCGCCATCGCGCACCACGAGCTGCGCCGGATCGCCCGCGGAGACCAACGGGTTGACGGCCGTATCTTCGACGAAGATCGCCGCGCCGGCGGAAACAGAGTGCATGACCTTCCGACCGAGCAGCGCATCGACATCGCTCGGCGTTCGGCTATTTTTTGGCATCCGCACGAAATCGAGATCGCTCTTTCCGAGCACGGCGCCGAACGCGAGATCGTGCGCGGCGACCGGCATCATCGCATACACCGTGACGCGATAGCCGACGTACACCGTGCGTTCGAGATGCCCGTTCACGCTGATCTGCACGGGGACGGAAACATACGTCGCGCTCATCTGTGCGGGCAACGCTGCGACGGCAAGCGCTCCCGCGGGAACGATCTGATCGGTCGCGGGATACACGGCCGCAAGCGAGCGATCGCGTTGCGGTACGAGTTTCTGCGCTGCGGTTGCGGCGAGCGCGGCGATCCGCGCTCCCTCGACGCGTTGCGTCGCTCCGGCATCGTAAGCCGCGACCGGCGCGATCGCGCAAGCGACACAGGTGACGATGAGCGCGAGCGAGCGCAACATCCGCATCGCCTACCGCTTGATCTGTACGGCGGTGGTGAGGACTTCGTCCGAGGCCGTTACCGCTTTCGAACTCGCCTCGAACGCGCGCTGAGCGACGATCAAATTCACGATTTCGTCAACCACGGAAACGTTCGACTGTTCGAGATAACCGCCGAGGAGCGTCCCCGTGCCGTTGAGGCCGGGCTGCGAGATCGTCGGTGCGCCCGAAGCGCCGGTCTGCACGTAGTAGTTCGTACCCTGCGGCGAGAGGCCGGCGGGATTCGTGAAGCGCACGAGCTGCACCTGACCGACGTTCTGTGGCGTGTTCTGCCCCGGAACGAGCGCGGTCACGAGGCCCTGCCGCGAGATCGTCACCTGCGTCGCGTTCTGCGCGACGGTGATTTGCGGGATCAGGAAATAGCCATCGGCCGTGACGACCGCGCCATTCGCATCCTGCTTGAACGATCCGTCGCGCGTATAGCCGACGGTGCCATCCGGTAACTGGATTTGAAAGAAGCCATCGCCCTCGATCGCCATGTCGAGCGGGTTGCTCGTTTGCTGCAACGTGCCTTGCGTGAAAAGTTTTTCCGATGCGCCGATCTTGACGCCGAGGCCGACCTCCTGGCCGACCGGCACGACCGAAGCGCCGACGGGCGTTCCCGGCGTGCGCAACTGCTGGTATACGAGATCCTGGAACCGTGCTTGGTTCTTGCGGAAGCCCGTGGTGTTCACGTTCGCCAGGTTGTTGGAGATCGTGTCGATGTTGTATTGCTGGGCCTGCATCCCGCTTGCCGCGGTGTAAAGTGCTCGCATCATGGCGTGATACTACCTAACCCTGGCCCGCGCGGCCGACTTGCGTGATCGCGACGTTCGTCGCCTCATCTTCGGTTTGGATGACCTTTTGGTTCGCATCGAACCACCGCTGCGCGGTGATGAGATCGACCATCGAACGCACGACGTCGGCATTCGATTTCTCGAGCGCGCCCTGCGAAATTTCCGTCGTCGTCGCGGGTACCGGAATCGTTCCGTCGCGACGGTTTACGCCTTCGGGCCGCGAGTCTGCAGCGTTGAGAAATTGCGTCAAGCGCAGGCGATCGACGAACGCCGAACCGTTGTAGATATTGCCCGCGCGATCGATGTGGATGTTCGCGCCTTCGGGAAGCACGATCGGGCCGCTCTGACCGAGCACGAGATCGCCGCTCGTCAGACAGAGCTGCCCCTGATTGTTGAGTAACATCGAGCCGTCGCGTGTGTAGGAGATGCGCCCCTGATCGTCTTGCGTCGTAAGAAACCCCGGCCCGCGCAAGGCGACGTCGAGCGGGTTGCCGGTGATCGCAAGCGATCCTTGATCGAGGCTGACCGGCGTATCGAAAACGCGAGCGCCCATGCCCATCGCGCCGATCGCCGACATCGATGCGATGCCCGGCTTACGCGGAGCCCCGGCATCGAGCTCGGTGCGGAAGATCGGCAACTTCTCGCTCGCTTCGACTTGCAGGAACGAGCGCTTGAAGCCGTTCGTCGACACGTTCGCGAGGTTGTTCGCGATCACGTCGATGTTGGCTTGCGCTACGATCGCGCCCGTTGCGGCGGCGTATAACCCTCGGATCAAAGCAAAAACTCCCCGCACGAACCGGTGATCATGCCAGAGGCACGATCTTCTGCGGAACCGTCAATCGATCGGGTTCCGCCGCGGCTCCACTCGTGCGAAGAGTAGTCCGGCCGCGTCTGTGAGTAGAATCGGACGCGGAGTCAGGAAACTTTAGCTTGCGTGATGATCATCGTGAGCGCTTCGGCCACGATCGTCGCTTCGGCGGGGCGAATCGCGG
Source organism: Armatimonadota bacterium (assembly GCA_037441145.1). Lineage (GTDB taxonomy): Bacteria > Vulcanimicrobiota > Vulcanimicrobiia > Vulcanimicrobiales > Vulcanimicrobiaceae > JBBISR01. The sequence goes on along the minus strand of JBBISR010000005.1, from coordinate 94,308 downwards.
GGTCCGTGGCGAGCAGTGCATCGGTCAACGCAACGAGTTCGTCCGGCGCATCCGGGGCCGCGAGGCGGAGCGAAGGCGCCGGGGTGACGAGCCGCCGGATGCCCATCTCAACGGCGGTCCCCTGGGCGAACGGTGGTTCGCCGACGAGCATCGTGTAGAGAACGATGCCGAGGCTATACAGATCGGCGCTCGCCGTAACGTGCGGATCGAGCCCTTGCTCGGGAGCCGCATACATCGCGCTGCCCACGCTGATCCCCGGCTGGGTGAGTTCGACCTCATCGCGCGCGGCTTGCGCGACGCCGAAATCGGCCAGCTTCGCGCCGCCCCGCTCGTCGAGGATCACGTTTGCCGGCTTGACGTCACGATGGATGATCCCGAGTGCGTGCGCCGCCGCGAGCGCGAGCGCGATTTCACGCGCGATCTCAAGCGCAACGCCCATCGGAAACACCGGGTGCTCCTTGAGTGCGGCAGCGAGCGTCACTCCGGGAACGAGCTCCATGACGATGAACGGCCGCCCATCGGCATCTCCGACATCGTGGATCGCAACGACCCGCGGATCCTCGATCTGCGCTGCGGCGCGTGCTTCGCGGCGGAACCGCTCGCGAACGATCGCATCGTCGGCATAGTGCTGCTGCAAGACTTTGATCGCGACGAGGCGTCCGAGCACCGTATCCTCGGCGCGAAAGACCGTGGCCATCCCGCCATGCCCGACCGTCGATTCCAGCCGATAACGCCCGGCGAAGAGCGGTGGCGCGGGCGGCTGTATGCTGTCCATGCCGACGCTTGTTCCCGACGGGCGTACTCGCTACCCGGAGCGGGCGATCGGGAACTACACCTGCATGCGGGAAACTTCTTGGTATGCTTCGAGCACTTTCGTGCGGAGCGCCATCGTGAACTGGAACGCAAGATTCGCTTCTTCGACGCTCTGCACGACCGCTTGCGGATCGTTCATCTTCCCGCTCGCGAGATCGCGCACGTTTTTGTCGGAGGCGGTCATCTTGTCGTTGACGTCGCCGAGATAACCCTTGAGCGTGTCGCTGAAGCTCTTGCCATCGACGCCGGAAACCGCGCCGGTTGCGGCCGCGGATGCGCTCTCATCGGCCGCCGCATCGATCGGACCGAACGACGGTAACGGCGTGATGAACGGCGTTTCGTTTGCCGTATCGGGAACGATCGCAGGTGCCTTGCCGGGCGTAAGCGCCGCGCCGAGCGCGCCGATGCCATCCATCAGGCTTTGAGCAGGCCGAGCGTGCTCGTACCGATCGCGCGCGACTCCTGGATTGCGGTCGCGTTCGCCTCGTAAGCACGTTGCGCGCTCATCATATCGACCATCTCTTTGACGATGTCGATGTTCGGCATGTGGACGTATCCGTTGGTATCGGCATCGGGATGCTGCGGATCGTACACGAGCCGATCGGGGCCCGTGTCGCTCGTGATTCCGGAGACCTGCACGCCGCCCGATTGCGGGTTGCCTTCGGCATCCACGCCGCCGTCTTTCGATTGTAGCGCGACGAGTTGGCGCTTGAACGCCCCGCCCTCGGGCGTGTGCGTCGATTGGGCATTTGCGATGTTATTCGCGATCACGTCGATGCGTGCGCGCTCGGCGGTCAGGCCGCTCGCGCTCGTCTGGATCGAGGAGAAAAAGCCCATTATGCGCGCTCCGAGATGCCTTGGCGAAGACGGGTGTACTGCGTGGCGAGTAGCGTGTTCATCATTTCGGCGTATCCGGAATTGATCGAGAGCTTCGCCATTTCTTGGTCCATATCGACGTTCGAGCCATCCGCACGCATCCGCGAATCCTCGTCGACCTTCTTCGTGATTTCGAAGGGTGGCGGCGAAAAGCTCACGGCTTCCGGGTCGATATGACGATCGTCGGTTACGGCGAGCTGCAAATCGTCGGCGTTCGACGGCGGGTCGATCTCTTGCGCCGCGAGCGAATCGCGGAACGAAACGTCGGTGCGCCGATAATTCGGCGTGTTGACGTTTGCGACGTTGTTGACGATCGTCGAATGCGTGGCGCCCGCGCCTTGGATCGCTTCCGTCAACGTGCGAACGGTTGCCCCGAACGTGATATCGCTCATTACACTCACCCATCGGACGATTCGCATATCGAATTTAGTCGGTCGGGCCGCCATGCACGTCAAGCTTTGCCACGTATCGGCGATTCGGCAGCGCGCCTGAAGGACGGTGGGGTGGCGCCGCTAAGTCCGTACGAGCATGGTCCGTACGAACATAACATCCCCGATGGCCGCGCAGCGCACCATCACGCTCCCAACCGAATCCGATCCTGGCGAACGTCAAGCACCCGCGCCCGAGCCGATGCCGCTGTACCACACGATCGTGCACAACTGTTCGTGTCACAGCTTCGACGATGTGACGTTCGGCCTCATGCGGATCGTCGGGACGGGAATGCGCGACGCGGAGCGCAAGGCCGCCGAAATCGATTTCTTCGGGCGCGGTGTCGTCGCGACGACGAATCTCGAGCTCGCCGAACTCTACGCCGAGCGGCTCCGTACCGAAGTCGTCAGCCACACCGGTACGCTCCTTGGAACCTCTATCGAACGCGCGTAGGCTACTTCGTGAACTGCGCCGCATAAAGCGCGGCATAATTGCCGCTTTTGCGTAAGAGTTCGTCGTGGGTGCCCGTTTCGCGGATCGCACCGCCCTCGATGTAGAGGATCTTCGTCGCGCGGCGGATGGTCGAGAGCCGGTGGGCGATGATGATCGTCGTGCGCCCGGGTAAAAGGCGGTCGAGCGCCATCTCGATCAAGTGTTCCGAATGGCTATCGAGCGCGCTCGTCGCTTCATCGAGTAAGAGGATGCGCGGATCGCGCAGGATCGCGCGCGCGATCGCGACGCGCTGGCGTTGGCCGCCGGAGAGGCGGATACCGCGCTCGCCGACGAGCGTGTCGTAACCCTCGGGCAACGCAAGCACGAATTCTTCGACGTTCGCTTCGCGCGCGGCGGCGCGGACCTCGTCGTCCGTCGCGTCGAGTCGGCCATAGCGGATGTTATCTGCGATCGTGCCGCTCCAGAGTTGGGTCTCCTGCGGAACGATCGCGATCTGCGAGCGAAGAACCGCGAGCCGCACGTTTGCGATATCGATACCGTCGACCGTGATCGCCCCGTGCTGTGGCTCGAAGAAGCGCAGCACGAGATTGACGATCGTGGATTTTCCGGCACCCGAGGGGCCGACGAGCGCGACGACTTCGCCCGCACGCATTTCCGTCGTGAAGCCGTTGAGCACGGGTGCGCTCGCGCCGTCGTACGCGAACGTCACGTTATCGAAACGCACGTCGCCGCGCAGTCGGGGGAGCGGCCGCGCATCGGGTGGATCGGCGCGTTCGATCGGCAGATCGAGCACTTCGAACACGCGCCCGGCCCCGATCAACGCGCGCGCGAAATCGCCCATGAAGATCGAGAACCGGTTCATCGGGTTGATCATCGAACCGGCGAGGGCAAAGAATTGAAAGACCTCGCCGGTGTTGTGCAAGCGACCGAGCGTCACTTCGGTAACGGTTGCGTACACGACACCGATGAGCGCGATCGCGATGATCGAGGCGACGACGGGCGTTTGTGTTTGGTTCAGCTGCGTGACTTTCATGTTCGCGCCGAAGAAGCGTTCGTTTGCATCGCGGAAACGCTCGCCCTCGAACGCCTCGCGGCCGAAGGCTTTCACGACGCGCTGGTTCTGCAACACTTCGCTCAAGTTCGAAGAGAGATCGGCGATGCGCGCCTGCGCGCGGTCGGTTCCCGAACTTATCAATTTCGAGAAACGCGAAACCGAATAGCCGACGAACGGCGCGGCCCCGAGCAACACCAGGCTCAAGCGCCAATCGAGCCACATCATGCATGCAAGCGCGCCGAAGAACGTGACGAGCGTCTGAACGAGTTGCGGTAACGAGATCGATACCGCGTCCGTCATCAGGCCGAGGTCGCTCGTGAAACGCGACATGAATTCGCCCGGACGCCACCGATCGAAGGCGGCAAGCGGCATCGCAAGAACGCGCTCGAAAAGACGAGCGCGAAAGGTTGCGATCATCATTTGCCCGCTGTATGCCGTTAGGTACGACTGCCCGTAACCTGCGAGATTCCCGACGATCTGCGAGGTCGCGATGATGGCGGCCACGATTGCAAGCACGTGAAAATCGTGGTGTGGCAACACTTGATCGACGAGCAAGTTGATGCCGTACGCAAGCGCGAGCGGGGCCAATCCCGCGACCACGCCGAGCGCGAGCGCGACGATCAACCGGGGCGCATACGGCCGCGCTTCATCGACCAAGCGCCGTAAGACGGTAGAACGGTCCATGGGCGCTTCGGGTTCGGTCCGTGCGAACGAAACCTTTGCCCGGCGCCGCTAGTAGCTCGCTGCGACGCCGCTTCCCGCTTTTGCGACGACGAGCGCAGACGGGCGACGGCGAGGAGTCACGCACATCATGGACTGCTATTTCCATCACGCGGTACCGTTGGTAAGTCACTGTTCGACGTGCGCGAAAGCGGTTTGCGCGGCGTGTCGTAACGACGTCGGCGATTGCCCGAGCTGCGTGCTCGCCGCGCGCATCGCGGCCGCAAGCGCGAGCCGCGCGCGCATCGCCGGTGGCATCGGGCCCTCGGAGCGCAACACGTACCACGATCCGCAGTCCGTTCCCGAATCCGCGGGTCGCGTGCGGACGATCGATCCGGCGACGTACATCGAATCGGACACCAGCCGCACGATCGTCGCGCTCGGCTATCCGTTCTGGCCACTCGCGGTGCTCGCACTCTTCGACGGGAGTAAGAGCCCGGCCGTGCGGCGTCACGCGCTCCAGGCGCTCGGCTTCAATCTCTTTGCGTACGGCGTCGGCTTCCCGGTGCTGAGCGCCGTCGCGTCGATCCCGGTCCTCGGCATGCCGGTGTGGCCGCTCGTCGCGTTCTGGCTTCCGATCGTTTTCGTTGCAAGCGTGATCTACGGGTTCAAGGCGTTCCATAACGAGCGCGTCGACGTGCCGTTTCTCAGCTCGTTCCTCGATTCGCGCCGAACCGCGTAGCATAGCGCGCGAGGTACGCCCGCGCGGCCGCGTCGTGATCGAGCACGGGTGCCGGATAGGCGCGTTCGCCGAAGAGCGAAAACGCGAGCTGCGGTTCGGCGCGCGCGGCAAACGGGTCGAGTAATTCCGCATCGGCGAGGTTGGCGGCCTCGGGGAGCCAGCGACGCACGTATTGGGCTCCCGCATCCACGCGTTTCGCCTGCTTGATCGGGTTGAAGATGCGCGGATACGAGACGAGGTCCGCGCCAACGCCCGCGCTCCACTGCCAATTCCCGATCGCGAGTGCCGGATCGTGCGCGATCGTGAGGGCATCCCAATGATCGCGCCCGATGCGCCAATCGACCCCGAGATCGAAGCAGAGGAACGATGCGGCGACGGATTGTGCATGCGGATGCATCTGTCCGGTTGCGATGAGCTCGCGCATCCCCGCATCGACGAGCGCATAACCCGTGCGCCCCGTCCGCCAGGCTTCGAGCGCCTCATGCGTTTTCGCGGCCCGCGCGTCGCGCATCCGTTCTTGCAACGCGCGCTCGCCGAGTTCGGGATTGTGCCACGACAACTGTAGAAAGAAATCGCGCGTCGCAAGCGAGCGCAAAAACGAGCGCAGCGAGAGCACTTCTTCCGCGAGCAGAAACGGATCGGCGAGTAGCGCACGCACGTCGCGCACGACCGTCCGTGCGGCGATGAGGCCGAACGAAAGCGCCGCCGCGAGTTGCGATGTCGGACCGGACGCGGGGCTCAGCCGTGTGACCGCGTAGTGCAGCACCGGCCCCGCGAGGAAAGTGTGGAAGGCGGCGCGGACCGCCGCATGCGACGGCGCGTTCGCGCCGAGATCGATCTCCGAGCCGAACTCCGCGGGCTCCGGCAGCGCCTCGCTCGGCACGTCGTGCACGGCAAAAACCGGCGTTGCGTGTGGCTCCGCCGGAGCGACATCGCGCCAGCGTACGTGATAGGGAGCGAACGCCCGATAGCCGTCGGCATCGTCCGCGCGCGCGAGTCGTTCGTCGTCGGGAGCGATCGCCGGGGCATCGTGCACGATGCGTGCGCGCAATCCCGCTTCTTCGACGATCGCCTGCGTGTCGCGATCGACGCGAATGCCGTTTGCGTCGTACGCCGCGCTCCAGACCACGTCGCGCGCGCCGAACCCGCGGGCGAGACCGCGCAGCGTCGGCCCCTCCGCTCCGCGCCGTACCACGAGTCGGCAACCGCGCCCGTCGAGTTCGGCTGCAAGCGACCGTACGGCCGCGCAGTAATACGCGGCGCGCCGGGGAGAACGCCGGAGCGCCGTCGCGAGCGCGGCATCGATGACGAGCACGGGGACGACCCGACCGCAGCGGCCCGCTTCGGCGAGTCCGCGGTTGTCTTCGAGCCGAAGATCGCGCGTAAACGCGAAGATCGCGCGCGCCTCCATCGCCGTTACAGGCTCTCCACGTAGGCGGCGACGTCGCGGACATCCGCGTCATCGAGGGCGCTCGGGTAGAGTTTGGGCATCGGGGGCTGCGGGCTCTTGATCCAGGCGATCAGCGCCGCCCCGTGCTTCTTTAACCGCTCGCCGTGGAGATTCGGACCGACACCACCCGCGCCACCCACCCCATGACACTGCGCGCACTGTACGCTCGCGAAGAGTTCCTTGCCGTGCTCGCGATCCGCGCGCGTCCGCGCGGGCGCCACCTCGCGGTCGCCGAGCGAGGGGAGGTCGGGCGTCGGGGCGGCGCTCGATGCGGGCGCGGATGTGGTTCCGCGGTGCGCGCAGCCGCTTGCGAAGAGGACGAGCACGATTGCACCTGCGAGACCGCCGCGAACGAACGTGAGCATGCCCCTGCAATGCGCGACGCGGGAGTTGGGAACCCGCTGCGAAACAGAGGTTGTCCGTGGCCCGTGTTTTCATTCGCTTCGCACTTCCGCGCGACGCCGGTAGGCTTGTAGCCGACGGCGTGTTCACGGGCGTGCCGGCCGCGAACGAGACGTGGGAGCAGCGCATCGCGAAATGGCTCGCCGAGCAGCAAGCGGGCCGGCGCGTCGTGCTCGTGGCCGAAGATCACTCCGGCATCCTCGCAACGATCCAACTCGTCTTTCGGTTTCCCCAGGGTTACAACGATCCCGAGGCCGCAAACGGCTACGATATCGCGATGATCGAGATGCTGCGCGTCCGCCCCGATGCGCCGCCGCAGGTTGCGAACCAACTCGTCATCGACGTGCAGAACATCGCCCGGAAACGCAAGATTTCGACGCTTACGTTTTGTCTATCGCTTGCGAACCAGCGCGCCCTCGCGCAAGTGAAAGCGTGGGGCTTCCAAGAATTTCGCATCATGCCGGAGCCGACGAAAATGCTAGCGTTCTTCCGAAAATCCGTGGAGTGATCGTGCAAAAGAAACCGATCGTCTTGGACGACCTTCCGGCGCGCGTCCTCGAACGTGCCGAGCGTTTGATCTTCTTTGCAATCGGTGCGATGTTGTTTCTCGGCGCGGTCGCGCTCGTCTTGAAAAGCACGTTGCTCCTTGGCGCGATGCTGACCTCGCCCGATGCGCTCGCTTCCGGAGGCAAGTTCCTCGATTTCGTGCTCTTGATCCTGATGCTCGTCGAGCTCGCGTATACGGTGACGCTCTCGTTACGTGGCCAGGTGCTCAAGGCCGAGCCGTTCTTGATCGTGGGTCTGATCGCCGTCATCCGACGCATCCTGGTCATTACCGTGGGCGACGTGAGCAACGGCACGACGGGCGTGCAACCCGGTCAATCCGCAACCGACCTCGCGATCCTTACGGGCGTCGTGTTCGCATTCGTCCTCAGCATCTTCTTGTTGCGGATGCGTCCCGAGGCGAATGCGGTCGCCTGGCACCACGAGTAGCGGCTAACCGCCGATCTCGCTGAGCGCGCGCATCGCGCTCGCCGTGGTGCCGAGGTCGAGGTGATGCCGCTCGGGTTTTACATACATCGAACCGCGGAAGATCGCCGCGATCTCATCGCGCGTCGCTCCGGAGCGTACGGGCGTGCGCAGATCGATCGCGCTGTCGCCGAAGAGGCAGAGCTTCAAATGGCCGTCGGCGGAGAGCCGCACGCGATTGCACGTTTCGCAGTAGTCGTGCGAAAGCGGGCTGATGACGCCGACCGCGCCCTTCGCGCCGGGGAACGCGAAATAGCGCGCGGGGCCATTTCCGCCGGGGCCGGGCGTCGGTGCGAGCGGACCCGCCGCGGCCAAGCGTTCGAGCAGTTCCGTCGCGGAAACGTACGCGTCTTTTTGGAGCTCCACGCTATCGAGTACGGGCATCATCTCGATGAAGCGCACGAAGATCGGGCGCTCGCGCGCGAGCTCGGCGAACGCGAGTACTTCGTCGTCGTTTTGGCCGCGCATGATCACGCAGTTGAGCTTGATCGGGCCCAAGCCCGCAGCGAGCGCGGCGTCGATGCCGGCAAGCACGCGATCGAGCCCCGGGCGCCGTGCGATCGCCGCAAAGCGATCCTCGCGTAAGGTATCGAGCGAGATGTTCGCACGCGTCAGTCCCGCCGCGCGCAAGGCTACCGCTTGTTCCGCGAGCAGCAAGCCGTTGGTCGAGAGCGCGATATCGACGATGCCGGGGATCGCGGCGAGCCGCGCGACGAGCGTTGCGAGATCGCGGCGCAGCAGCGGTTCGCCGCCGGTGAGGCGGATGCTCCGCACGCCGACCGACGCTGCCGCCTCGACGATCACAGCGATCTCTTCGTACGTCAGGATATCGGGCTTCGGAATCCACGGCAGCCCCGCTTCGGGCATGCAGTACACGCAGCGCAGGTTGCACCGGTCCGTTACCGAGACGCGCAAGTAGGTTATCGGTCGCTTGAACCGATCGGCGAGCGGCGCACCGTAGCCGCCCGTGCCGCCTCCGATGAGGTCGAACGTTTGCACGATGAGCTACTGCGCCTCGAAGACCTTGTCGTCGATCGGAACGTTGAGCTTGTAGCCGGAGAATTTCGAAGCGACATCGGCTTTGTACGAAGGGAGTTCGACCTTGCCCGTCTGCGCGGTGACGACGTAGGCCCCGTTGACTAGGGAGTACTCCTGATCGAGCGCGATCGAGCCGCCCTCTTCGTAATTCCAAACCAGACTCGTGACGGTCGCCGTCTTGTCGTCGGCCTTCACGTCGATGAACGAAATCCGACCGTGCTTGCGGGGGACGAGCTTCAAGGCCGTCACCGTGCCATCGTCACTCGCCACCGTCACGACGAAGAGCCGGTCCCACTGCTCCGGCGGCGGAATTTGCGGATAGACCTTCCGAAACGCGTTGGCGAGCGCCGGAACCGTATCGAAAACGACCGCGTTTCGGTCGGGCTTCTTGAAATACGCCTGGCCGTCGAGCTTCGGGCTGATGAACGGAAAGGAGTGCATGGCGATATCGACGTGCACGGCGGCTTCGTACGATTTCAAATTCGCATTGACGGTTTTCATACGGGCGAACACGGCGGCTCCCGAGGCGCTCGAAGCATCGAGATCCGGGGCGATCCCAAGCGCGGGCAACACGAGCGCCGCAAGTACCAACCGAGCGAAATTCTTCACACGTCCATCCTTACTGCGTTCCAACCGAAATGCGTTGCGGTCGGTTCCATCGCCGCCGTAATCTCCGCGATCACCGCGGCGTCCCGTTCCGAGCGAACGGCTTCGCCAAGCGTTCTGAGCGCTTGGGGCGAACCGATGCGCCCGAGCGCCCAGGCGACGTGCGCGCGAACGTTCGGATGCGGGTCGTTCGCAAGCGCCGCCGCGAGCGCGGGGACATCCGCACGGTCGCCGCCGTTGCCGATGGCGATCGCCGCGTTCCGGCGCAACACCGCGCTCCCGCGCCAGCCCATCGCCGTGCGCGCGAACGTGCGCTTGAAGGCGCCGCTCCGCAACCCCAGGAGCCCTTGTAGTTCGGGCCGTGCGATGTCGTCGGGGAGCGCTGCGAACCCCGAGGCGTCCCGCTTCGCTCGGTTGGTCGGCGGGCATGCATCCTGGCATAAATCGCAGCCCCAGACCCAAGTGGAGATCAGCGGTCGGAGGGCGCGCGGGATCGCGTCGGTGCGCTGCGTGAGATCCGCGATGCAACGCACGGCGTCCATCGTGTAGTCACCCCGCAACGCACCCGTCGGGCAAGCGTCGACGCATCGCGTGCACGCGCCGCAATGCGTGCGCAGTGGCGGATCTTCGGGCAACGCGAGATCGGTTACGAGCTCGCCGAGAAACGCATACGAGCCGACGCCGGGAACGATCGCATTCGTGTGCTTACCGATCCACGCAAGGCCGCTCGCCCGCGCGAACGCACGCTCCGCGATCGGTGCCGTATCGCATGCAACCCGTACGCGCGTCCCCGGCGCAAGCCGGACGAGCTCGGTAGCGAGCTCCGTCAGTAACGCTTTCATACGCACGTGGTAGTCGTCGCTCGTCGCATACCGAGCGACGCGGCCGATGCCGCGCCGCTCGGGCTTCGGTTCGCGCGCATACGGGAGCGCGATGCAGATGACGCTGCGGGCTTCGGCGACGAGCGTGCGCGGATCGTTTGCGGCGCGCGCGTACGCTTCGTCGTACGGCCACGTCGCGAGATCCCCGCGCGCGACGCTCGTCGCGAAACGCTCCGCGTCGTTTGCGAGCGGCGCGGCCGAGGCGACGCGCAACGCTGCCGCGCCGCGCGCGCGGGCAAACGATCGCAGCGCATCGACGACGCCCGTCATAGCATCGGCAGGCCGCCGTGCCGCTCGCCGATCGGATACGCCGCATCCATGCGCGCGATCTCGTCATCGCTCAGGATCACCGCAGCCGCGTTCGCGGTGACGTGTGCGACGCTCGATGCTTTCGGGATCGCAAACGTCGCGTCCAGGCGCGTGAGAAACGCGAGCGTTATCGCATGGATCCCCACGCCGCGTTCGTTTGCGATCGCGAATAGTTCGCGGTCGCGGCCCTGTGGATCGAGCGTTCGTTGCCCGAACGGCGTGTAGCCGACCGTCGCGATCCCGTGCGCGGCTGCAAACGCGATCTCGTGCGTTTCGACCGTTCGTTCTTCGAGATTGTAGAGGATCTGATTGCAGGCGATACGTTCGGCACCGACGAGCGCGATCGCTTCTTGCAAATCGCTCACGTCGAAGTTACTCACGCCGAACGCGCGAATCTTCCCCGCGCGTTTGAGATCGTCGAACGCAGCGAACGTTTCGGCAAGCGGCGTGCCGCCACGCCAGTGCAAGAGATAGCAGTCGAGATAGTCCGTGCCGAGCCGCCGCAGCGAACGCTCGCACGCCGCGATCGTTTTCGCACGGGCGCCATTCGACGGAAGCACCTTGGAGACGAGAACGATGTCGTCGCGCGCGATTTCGCGCAACGCTTCGCCGACGACCGTTTCCGCATCGCCATACAGCTCCGCCGTATCGATATGTGTGAGTCCGAGCGCGACGCCGCGCACGAGCGCACGCCGCACTTCTTCCCGCGCCGCACCGCGCTCCGGGATGTTCCACGTTCCTTGCCCGATCGTGGAAACGGCCGCGCCGCCGAAGCTTCTCGTCTGTCGCATCGCTTAGAAAAATGCCCATTCCGCGTCGAGCGCAGCGTACGCGAGCAGGCCGTCGCGCAAGTGATAGACGCGCGCGAATCCCGCATCGCGCAGGCGCGCCAGCGCCCAGCGCGATTTCGAGCCGACGCGACAGGCTACGACGTACGGGATCGCGGTGTCGAGTTCGTGCAGGCGCGCTTCGAGCTCGGTCGTCGGCATCTCGATCGCGCCGGGGAACGGCCCAAGCGCCTTCTCGTGCGGATCGCGCACGTCCAACACGCGCGCGCGCGGCTCGCGTTCGAGAAACGCGGCGAGGTCGCGCGCCGCGATCTCGATCGACGCATCCTCGGGGACCGCGTCCGCCTCGGCGATGCTCCGCGCGTCGTGCATCGTTCGGGTATCGCTGCAGAGCGGACACGCCGGGTCGCGCGCGACGCGGACTTCGCGCATCCGCGCATCGAGCGCGTCGACCAACAGCAAGCGACCGACGAGCGGGGTACCGATACCGAGCACGAGTTTGAGCGCCTCGGCCGCCTGCAAGGTCCCGACGATGCCGGCGAGCACGCCGAGGACGCCGCCCTCGGCACACGTCGGCGCGAGATGCGCGGGCGGCGGCTCGGGATAGAGGCATCGATAACACGGCCCGCCGGAAGCCCCGAAGACCGAGACCTGGCCGTCGAACCGAAAGATCGAGGCGTATACGTCCGGCTTCCCTTCGAGTACGCACGCATCGTTTACGAGATAGCGCGACGCGAAGCGATCGGTGCCATCGACCACGATATCGTATGGACGCACGAGTTCGCGCGCGTTCGCCTCGTTGAAGCGCAGGGGGATCGGATCGATCGCGACCTGCGGGTTGAGCTCGTGCAAGCGCGCCCGCGCCGCCGCAACTTTCTCGCGACCGATATCGCTCGTGCCGAAGAGGACTTGCCGCTGCAGATTGGTCTCATCGACCGTATCGTCGTCGACGATACCGATGCGCCCGACGCCCGCTGCGGTGAGATACGCGAGCACGGGCGAACCGAGCCCACCCGCCCCGACGACGAGGATGCGCGCGCGCGCGAGGCGCTCTTGCCCGGCGAGGCCGACCTCGGGGATCAGGAGATGCCGCGAATAGCGCCGCAAATCCGCCCGCCCGGCGAGGGAACTCAGAGCGCGGACTCCGCGAGCGGTTCCGGCCGCGCGTGGCGCTCGCCGAGCCATTGCAAAACGGCCGTCCGCGCGTTCTCGCCGGCGTAGGTGTGGTCGCTCTCGATCTGCGTGTAGGTCTTCGGTTCGTCGAGCGCTTCGAAGAGCGCACGGACGTTTGCAAGCGTCACCATCATGTCGCGCTGTGCGCCGACGATGAGGACGTCACGCCCGGCAAGTAGCGGTAACGCGGCACGCAGCGGTGCGTCCATCGCCGCGACGAGCTCGGGAAGCGACATGCCATCGACGTATGACGACCGAAGATCGACGCGGCCGCCGAGCGTCAGGCGTTCGATCGCGTCGAGGCGCCCGAGGCCCGTTGCGATGCTGATCGCGCCCACGATCGACCGATCGCGCGCGGCCGTGACGAGCGCGGTCATCGCGCCCATGCTATGGCCGACGGTGTAGACTCGTTCGTATCCGAGGCTCCGGGCATGCGCGACGACCGCAGCCATCGGCCCGACGAGATCGTCTGCGTCGGCAAGCGTTCCCCCACTCGCGCCCAGCTTGTGTCCGGGAAAATCGAGGCTGAAGACCGCGAACCCGTGACTTGCGAGAAAGCCGCATAATGGGTCGAGATTCTGCTTCGAGGACGAGTACCCGTGGCCGACGACGAGCGCGACCTGACGCGGCCGGCGCGCCGCATACGCGAGAACCGCAACCGAGCCGCGCGGGTAGGCCACGCGCAGCAGCTCGACCGTCATGCGTTCGCACGCCAGGAGGTCGCGCCGTCCGTGTAGTGCTCGCGCTTCCACACGTCCACGCGCTTCTTCACCTCGTCGATCGCATACTCGCACGCGTCGAACGCGGGCCCGCGATGCGGCGCGGCGACCGCGATCGCGATCGACGCCTCTCCGAGCGCGAGCGCTCCCGTCCGATGCACGAGCGCGATTCCGATCGGCCCGAAACGCGCTTCGGCTTCTTCGGCGATCTTCTGCATTTCCGGAAGTGCGGTCGTTGCATACGCCTCGTAACTGAGCCCGTCGACCGGCCGTTCGTCGCCTGCGGACGTTTCGCGCGCGACGCCGAGAAACGTGACGATCGCCCCACAAGCGTTCGTGCGGACGTGTGCGATGAGCGCGCCGAGCTCCAGGGGTTCGCTCGTCAACCCGATATACGCAGCGACCAGCATCGCTAGCCACCCCCGACGGGCGGTAAAAGCGCGAGTTCGTCGCCATCGGCGAGGGCGGCGTCGCCCGCGACGAGCGCGCCGTTGACGGCGAAGCGCGTCGATGCGCGAAGCCCCACAAGTTCGCCCGCCGCGGTTTCGAGGGACGCCCACACGCTCGCGGGCGTCGCACCGGCGGTTACGTCGATCACACGCTCCCCGAACCCCACGAGTTCGCGTACGCGGGCAAACGCGATGACGCGCACGTCCATCTTATTGCGCGCCGATGTCGGTCGTGTATCCGCGTTCCTGCAACCAGTGACGGCTCTCATCGTGCAACCCGAGCAGATCGATCCGATTGCATGTCAGCTTATGCAAGAGCACGGTCCAAAAGTGTTCGTCCTGCTCGTACACGTCGTCGGGAATCTGATTCTCCGTTCGTGTAAATTCGCGCAGTGCCATCCAGTCGCGCTGCATCAGCACCGTGCGTAACTTCGCTTCATATGCGGGCGACGGTGCGCCTGGGGTCATCATGCGGACTGCTCCTTCATCGGGTCGAGGGCGAAGCGCTCGATCGCGAGGGCGACGCCATCGGCATCGTTTCCGGCGGTCGTGTAATGCACGGCCGCGCGAACTTCGGGTAAGCTGTTCCCCATCGCGACGCCGATCCCGGACCACTGCAGCATCGGCACGTCGTTGCGCGAATCGCCGATCGCGAGGATGCGTTCCGATGGCACCTGGAAATCGGCGGCGAGCCGCGCGAGCGCCTGCTGCTTGCCGGCATCGCGGCTGAGGATCGCGCACTCGACGAACTCGCCCCAATTTTCGAAGCGGAAATTGAGCGGCATCGTATCGGCGAAGCGATCGCGGACGGCGTTCGTCGCCGATTTGCCGAGAAAGCGGATGAACGTCGGCGGCTCGATGAGGACATCGTGCAGCGATGTCGTCTCTTTCCACGCGGGCCCGGCCATATCGTCCGTGAACGGCGTTCCGCCGATACGGCGCCAGAAATATTCGTCTGCGTACACCGCGATATCGAGCTGCCGCTCCTCCGCGAACGTGATGAGCTCGCGCGCGAGGTGCATCGGCACGGGGATATGGCCGAGGACGCGATTCGCGCCGAAGTCTTTCGTGAGCGCGCCGTGGCAGCAGATCACCGGGAGATGGATCTTCAGTTCTTTCGAAACCTTGATCGGCGTGTCGACCCCACGCCCGGTGACGAGTACGACGCGGATTCCGGCCTGTAGTGCGGCGGCGATCGCCGCGCGATTGCGGGGCGAGATCGAATCGTCGGTCGGGCCGAAGAGCGTGCCGTCGAGATCGAGCGCGATCATGTCGATCGGGCGTTTCACGCGCGCTTGCGGCATGAGCGGATCGACGATCGGGCGGGCGGGCGAGGCGGCGCGGTTCGGAGCGAATTTTCGCGGGGGCGGGTTACGATGCACAGGTGGCTTCCATCGAGAGAACGTCGTCCGTGCGGGCACCCGCAACGAATCCAGCGGCGAGATACGCGCGAATCGCGCGCTCGTTCCAGAGATGCACTTCGAGCACGAGGCTCGCGAGCGCTTCCACCTCCGTACAATACCGTACGAGTTCGCGAAGGATGCGCCGGCCGTACCCTCGACCGACGAACGCGGCATCCATCGCGATCCCGACGCTCGCCACGCGTTCCGGGCGCAGCCGCAACACGACGTGCGCGCGGCATACGGTCCCGATGACTCCCGCGACGTGCCGGATCGAGGGATCGGCGTGCATACGCTTCCACGCGGCATCGCGTTCGCGAAAATCCAGGCCGGGGATGTTATAGCCGGCGAGCCGCGGATCCGCGTGCGGCGCCCACGTGACCATCGCATCGAGGTCGGTTCGATTGAGGGGCCGCAGAGCAACGGTTTGCCTTGGGCCTGCGTTACATGGTTCGAAGGACGGCTCACTCATGCGTTTGCATCTCACTCGGCTCATCTCTCTTGTCGCACTGACGTGCGCGCTCCCCGCGCTCTCGGCGGCAGCGCTCGCGGCGGACGATGTCTGCACGACGAGCACCCTTCCGATCGACGGAACCGAAGTGACCGCGACGTTCTGTACCGCACCCGCTCGCGTCGCGGTGGGCGGCACCGCGACGGTTACCGAGACGTTCCGCGCCGGCGAGAAATCCGTAAACTCGAGTATCGATATTCCGGTCGCCGCAAGCGACGGCGTGTCACGTGGCATCGACGATATCAAGCTCGATCCCCTCGGCCTCAAGCGCTCGTTGCACGTGACGGTGGCTTATCGCGCCGGGCGCGCCACGCTCGAACACGCGCTCCTTCTTCCGGGTGCCATTCCGCTAAAGTAACCGCGCTGCAAACCGAGCGGCCCGCAGTGGGTCTATGCGCTCTGATATGATACGCCGTTACATCGGACTCTGCTGTACGAAGCTTCCCGGCTGTCCTCGCGCCGAGCGCGGCTGACTTCAGAACGATGGCCTGCACCGCACAATCCCCCACCATGACGGCTCGCGAGCGAGCGCTCCACGTCCGTACGAACCTTCCCCAGGGGCTCTTCCGAGTCGCCGACGGTGAAGCTCCCGCGGCCCCATCGTGGCGCATCGCGGTCGAGCCGTTCGCACTTGCGCCCGCGACGTTCGCGCGGATCGAGGCCCTCGGGCCCGATCTGCTGGCGTTCTACAAAGCGCTCTCCGGATTGTATGCGCGTTCGGCGCGCGGTACGGCGCCCGACTACCTCGCGGACTACCTCGATCGCGGGAAACCCGAAGCGATCGTCAAGCTCGCGCGGCAGAATCGGTTCAAGGCGGATGTGCCATCGGTACTTCGGCCGGATCTCATCCTCACCGATGGCGGCTTCATCGCCTCCGAACTCGACTCCGTACCCGGCGGGATGGGCTTCGTCGGCGCGATGGCGCAAGCGTATTGCGCGGTCGGTTTCGATACCGCGGGCGAAACGGACGGGATGGCGAACGGGCTCGCCGCCGCGCTCATATCGGTATCGGGGGTCGAGCATCCGACGGTCGGGATCGTCGTCTCCGAAGAGTCGTCGGACTACCGCGGGGAGCTTAACTGGATCGCAAAACAGGTCACCGCGCGTGGCATCGCAACGCTCCACGTCGTGAAGCCACAAGACGTCGTCTTTACCGAAGAGGCGCTCTTCGTACGCCTCGATGACGGCGTCGAGACGAAGATCGACGTGCTGTACCGGAATTTCGAGCTTTTCGATCTTTTGAACGTTCCGAAACAAGAGCTCATGCTCTACGCGGCACGTCACAACCGCGTCAAGATGACGCCGCCGCCGAAGCCCCAGCTCGAAGAAAAATCGACGTTCGCGCTCTTGCATCACACGGGCTTGGAGGCGCTCTGGCGCAAGGAGCTCGGCGAGGAGGCATTCGCCCGCCTTCGTTCGTTGTTTCCGCAAACGTGGATTCTCGATCCACGGCCGCTGCCGCCACAGGCGGCGATCGCGGGCCTCACCGCGCAAGGCAAGCCCGTGCGCGACTGGATGGAACTTGCCGAACTCGGGAAGAGCGAACGCGATTACGTGGTCAAGCCCTCGGGTTTTAGCGAGCTCGCCTGGGGCGCGCGTGGCGTGAAGGTCGCAAACGATCTAACGAAAGACGATTGGATCGCGGCGCTGCGCGATGGCCTCGCCGCGTTCGACACCACGCCGCACATCTTGCAGCGTTTTCACAAAGGCCGGCGCGTTGCGGTCTCCTATTACGACGTGGACACGGACGACGTAAAAACCATGGAAGGCCGCGTTCGTCTGTGCCCGTACTACTTCGTCGCCGACGGCACGACGCGACTCGGCGGCATTCTCGCAACGATCG
Source organism: Armatimonadota bacterium (assembly GCA_037441145.1). Classification (GTDB taxonomy): domain Bacteria; phylum Vulcanimicrobiota; class Vulcanimicrobiia; order Vulcanimicrobiales; family Vulcanimicrobiaceae; genus JBBISR01. The sequence goes on along the minus strand of JBBISR010000005.1, from coordinate 76,683 downwards.
CACCGGCCGACAAACGCTTGATCCACGGGATGAGCGACGCGGTGATGGCGCCTTGCATGGTTCGCGAGGACGGCGCGTGAGCGCATCGCCCGCATACCCGCCCGGTAGCGACGCGCTCGCACACCGACCGCTTTGGATCGAGCGCGGGCGGGCGTTCGGGATCGCACTAGCGGTTGCCATCGTCGCGTATTTCGCCCTTCCGCCCTCGCTGAAAGGGCTCGTGCGCGCGGTAACCATCTTCGATTGCGCGTCCTCCGCTCTGCTCGCGATGATTTGGTTGAAGACGATCTCGTACGATGCCGCGCAGACCGCACGGCGCGCGGCGCAGGACGACCCCGGCCGCAATATCGTTTTCTTGATCATCGTCCTCGCGAGCTTCGCGGGCATCGCTTCGGCGATCGGCATCCTCGGGCACCCGCAGCAGTACAAGGCCCCGGGCGAATCGCAGTTCGTCTTGTTCCTCGGCATCGTCGGCGTCGCGCTATCGTGGCTCTTGATCCAGACGACGATGACGTTACGGTACGCGCATCTGTATTACTACGATGAGAACGACGACGGAAAGCCCGGCGGCTTGAAGTTTCCGGGTGACGACGCGCCGAGCGACTACGATTTCGCCTATTTCTCGTTCGTGATCGGCATGACGTTTCAGGTTTCCGATGTCGAGATCACGAGTCGCCGTATCCGCCGCGTCGTACTCGGCCACGGCATCGTCTCGTTTCTCTTCAGCGCCGCGATCGTCGCGCTCGGCGTCAATATTCTCAGCGGTTTGATCGGGAAATAAGAAAAAAGCGAATCCGATATTTTGCACTTACGAAAACGATCGTCGCGGTGCCGAGGCCGACGGGAACGACCCATCGCCAGACCATCGGCACGTCGTGCGCGTTGATGACGACGAACGCCGTCACCGCAGAAATATACGCCGCGAGCATCGCGGAAAGATGGAAAAAGAGCCAGCCGTAGCGTTGCTTTGCACCGAAGATGAGCCCCGCGAGATCGAGAATGCCGAACGACGCACCGATCGCACCGAGCGCGACCATAACCGCTGCGAGATCGCGGACGGGCGCCGCGGTTTCGGAACGGCTTTGAATCGCGAGCACGATACCGGCCGCGATCACGGCAAGGGCGGCTGCGGCATCCCCGGCATCGGAGCGACGCGTGCGTCCGGCGCGCTTGCGAACGATCACACGGCGTCCATAAAGCACGAGGTAGATCGTGATCGCATCGAGCCACAACAAGAAAAGATGCCCTTTCGCCTGCCACATCGCCGCAGCCGACGTGGTGACGACGGCCATCGCCCACATGAAAGCGAGCCCCCAGCGGCGATGCCACGCATCGCCTTTGCGCACGACGAACGCAAGCGGCGCGACCACGAGAACGATCGTTCCCGCGAGCACGTGCAGCAACGTCACGCCCGGCGTAAGCGGGTTCATCGCGAACGACGCCGTAGGCGAGCGGTATGCAAGGTAAGGCGACGTTTCGCGGGCATCCGATACACCTTATGCTCGTCTCGTTTCCCGTCGCCTTCTGGACGGGAGCCGTGCTCACCGACGTGATCGGGATGCGGGTCGCCGACCCGTTTTGGTTGCGCATGAGCGTCACGCTGATCGTCATGGGCACGGTGACGGGGGCGCTGGCTTCGCTCTTCGGCTATATCGATTACGCGACGATCCCCATGCAGCGCAAAGCGCGCGGCATCGCAAAAGCCCATCTTTGGACGAGTCTCGCGACGCTCTCGCTCTACACCGCAGCTCTCGCCCTTCGCGTGCGCGAGCCGGGCATGCCCATCGGGATCGCCATCAGCATGCTCGGAGCGGTCGCACTTCTCGCCGGGGGCTACTACGGGAGCGAGCTCGCAAACCGCCACCGCGTGGGGATCGCGGAAGCCTAGGGGATTGGGCTCGGCTTCGGGCTCGGCGAGCTAGCGGGAGCCGGGGTTCCACCGGAACTCGGGTTGGCATTGATCCGAATGTCGGCGCGCCCGGGGGCGAGCGCTACCGTGGCGCCGCCGAAGGCGACGAATTCTTGCAGCGGGACGAAGAGATCGCCGTTATGCATGAACGGTGCCGCGCGCAACGCGACCGGCTTGTCGTTCGCATTCGCCGTCTTCACCCCAGCGTGATAGCGCACCGTCGTTCCGTTCAGCGTGACCGTGACGCTGGTACGATCGGGAAACGTCAGCAAGCCATTGAAGGCACGCGTGAGATCGACGATATCGGCAAGCACGACGCCGTTGCGCGCGATCGCGTTGCCGCCCGTGCGATCGACCGGTCTGCCGTCGAGCGTCAATTTGACCTGCGTGTCGGCTCCGAGCGCACCGAGCGATGTCGCAAGGAGCATGGTCGTCGCCGTAGCGATCGCGAGGGAAAATCGCTTCATAGAACCGCGCTTCTTACGCAACTCCAAGCATCTCCTTCGTATGCCACGCGATGTTTTGCGCGCGATCGCCGACTCGTTCGAGCGTAGCAAGCACGAACAGTAAGAGCGTTCCGGCGCGAACCAAGCCCGAATCCCCGGCCATCTCGTCCTGCAACGCTTCGATCGCCTCTTTATAGAGGGCGTCGAGTTCGTCGTCGCGTTCGATCACGAATTCCGCGATGTTGATGTCCGCTTCGCGGTACGCGCGCAACGTGTCGTCCAACATCGATTCCGCAACCGCAGAAATACGCCCGATCTCGACACGCGCCGGGCGCAACGGCACGTCGATCAGCTTGAGCGCGTTTTTCGCGATATCGACGGCGTAGTCGCCGATACGCTCCAAGTCCGTAACGATCTGTAGCATCCCGGCGATTTGCCGGAGTTCGCCCGCGACGGGTTGCTGTTTCCAGATCAGCTCGATGCACGACGACTCGACGCGGCGCCGCAGCGCGTCGATCTCGTCGTCGCCTGCGACGACCCGGCCCGCGAGCGAGGCATCGTGGCGTTCGAGCGCCGAATTTGCGATATGCACGGCGTCGATCGAAAGCGCGCCGAGGCGCACCACATCGAGACGTGTGGCGTCGAGGCTCATCCGATACGCGTTACGCATGCTAGTACCTTATCGACAAAGAGGCGCGGATAGCATCCGCTTCGGTGAGGCTGGTGGAACGGCCAGAGCGCGAGGGTCACGACTCCGGCATCGACAAAGAGGCGCGGATAGCATCCGCTTCGGTGAGGCTGGTGGAACGGCCAGAGCGCGAGGGTCACGACTCCGGCATCGACAAACGTCTGACGGTATGAGTGAGATAGATACCCACGAAGCGATGGTTTTGGTCGATGTCGCGGATGCGATCGCTACCGTTACCTTGCATCGGCCGAAAGTGCTCAACGCGCTCAGCGCGGGGTTGATCGCCGAGTTGCATGCGGTCCTCGACACGCTCGAGGCGGATCCGACGGTGCGTGCCGTCATATTGACGGGTTCGGGGGAGAAAGCGTTCGCCGCCGGTGCCGATATCGGCGAACTCGCCGCGCTTACGAGCGCGCCTGCGGGCGCCGCGCAAGCGCGCAAGGGGCAGGCGATCACACGACGCATCGAAACCTTTCGCGTTCCGGTAATCGTCGCGATTAACGGCTTCGCGCTCGGCGGCGGCTGCGAGCTTGCGATGAGCGGCGATATCCGTATCGCGAGCACCAACGCAAAATTCGGGCAGCCGGAAGTGAACCTCGGCCTGATCCCGGGCTACGGTGGCACGCAGCGGATGACGCGACTCGTCGGCCGTGGCGATGCGATGTATCTCTGCTTGACCGGCGAGATGATCGACGCGAGCACGGCGCTTCGCCTCGGGCTGGTGCAAAAAGTCGTCGCGCTCGACGAGCTCATGACCGAGGCGCGTCGCATCGCAAGCTTGATCGCGGGGAAAGCGCCGCTCGCCATCGCCGCGACGAAACGTGCGATCGACGAGGGCGCGGCCGTTGGCATCACCGAGGCACTCGCGATCGAGGCCGCGCACTTCGGCCTGATGTTCGGCACCGCCGATGTTCGCGAAGGCACTTCCGCGTTTCTCGAAAAGCGGAAAGCGACGTTTACTGGGAACTAGCGGACTTCGGCGTGGCGAGCGCGGCGACGGCGCTCGCCATGTTGTCTTCGAGCGCGGGATTGTAGCCGACCCACTTGGCTTGGACGGCCCCCTTCGCGTCGATCACGATCATCGTCGGGTATGCGTCCACGGCAAAGGCATGCGTTGCCTGACCTCGCTCGTCGAAGACGACGTTTTTGAGACCGTGCTCGTGCGCGTACGCACCTGCGATCGCGGGCGCTTCTCCCGAATCGATCGCGATCACGTCGACCTTGGGATGCGTGCTCGCGAAGTGCTCCGCCAGCGGCAACGAAAGCTTGCACGGACCGCACCAGGACGCCCAAAAATCGAGAAACACGATGCGTCCGCGATGCTCTGCAAGCGAGAACGGCGGGCCATCCATCGCCGCGAGCGCGACTGGCGGCGCCGGTTGTGCGGCGGACTTCGCAAGCATGCGCGGCGCGATGAAAAAATGGAACACCGCATAAAGCACGATCGCAATCGCCGCGAGATCGAGGATGCGCCCGAGCGGCGAGCGCTTCGCTTTCGGCGCGGGCGCCACGGTTTCGGCCGGCGCGGCATCGGAGGAAACGGGCAGCGCGCTTGGGACCGCAGGGAGCTCGGGGTTCATCCGAACCGGGTTCTCTTACAGGGAAAGCGCCCCCCTCGTGGCACCTATGCGGATAATGCCGAACATGCGCCCTGCTGCCGTCTCCCTCGATGCGCGCGCGCTCCCGTACGCGAGTCGAACCGCACATATTTTCGAAGCGTTCGATAAGCTCGCGGTTGGCGCGATCCTCGAACTCACGGAAGAAACCGATCCGCGCGCGCTGCGCAACGAATTCCAGCAAGCGCGCCCCGGCCGCTTCTCGTGGGACGCACGCAACCTCGGTTCGGGGCGCTGGACGATTCGGTTGGAGCGCATCGACGAGCGCGCGGACGCCGAAACCTTTCTCTCGCACTGCGCGCCGTTCGCAACCGCGAAAGCCACGACGATTCGCGACCTCGCCGGAGCGTCGACCGAACGCAGCTTCAAGGCGAGCGATACGATCTTCGACGAGGGCGAGATGTGGCCGTATCTCGCGTTCGTGCGGACGGGGAAAGTCGTTTACTCGCTGCTCTCCCCGGACGGAAAAACACATTCGCTCGGCGAGCGGCTCGTCCACGATCCGCTCAACGAAAGCGGCACGTTCGACGGCGGCGGCGCGACGACGCGGGCCGAGGCGCTCACCGATTGTTCGCTCGTCTTGATTCCGAGCGAAGCCGTCTTACACGCCGCACGCAACGATGCCGAGCTCGCGCTCGGATTTCTCGCCGCATCGTCGCAAGCGCGGCGGCGCTCGATCGACACGATCGCCGATCTCGCGTTCGCCCACGTGCTGCAGCGCGTCGCGAAATTTCTTATGTCGTACGCGCCGGCGGCAGCGGGCATGGCGCCCGGGCTTCCCGGCGTGGAAAATCTCTCGCAAGCGCAAATCGCCGCCGCTGCGGGGACCGTGCGCGATATGGCGGCGCGCGCGCTTCTGCGCCTCAAGAACGCAAACGCCGTCGAACTCGACCGCGGCCGCGTCCGCGCACTCGATCGCGCGCGCCTCGAAGCGTTCGCGCATAACGTCGAAGCGCCACCGGTCTAGCGCCGCCGACGATCGCGCGGCATGGAGCCCGTCAAGCCCCAGCGCCTCGATCCGTTCGCCGCGGCGTTTCTCGAAGCGCTCCGCGACCAACCCGCCGCGCATGCGTTCGTCCTCGGCGGATACTTCGCGCTCAAGCACTACCTCGATTATCGCGAGACGGCGGATGTGGATGCATGGTGGCGCTCGCGCGAAGAGCCTGCGGCGATCGAGGCCGCGCGGCGCGCGTTCGCCTCGGCAGCAAGCGCGTTCGGCTTTACGGTGCGCGAGCGTCGGTGGGGTGAAACGCTCTCGCTCGAAGCGCTCGACGGCGAACGGAAAGTGTTCTCGTTTCAAGTCGCCGTACGGTCCGTCGAACTCGACGAACCGCTCGCAAGCCCTTGGGGCACGATCGCGATCGAGACGCTCGACGACAATATCGCATCGAAGATGCAAGCGCTCGTGTCTCGCGGTGCTCCACGCGATTTTCTCGACATCAAAGCCGTGGTCGATGCCGGACTCATCACGATCGCACGCTGCTGGCAACTCTTCGCGGCAAAAGGCTCGGGGATGACGCCCGAGGATGCACGCCTTCGCGTACAGGCACATCTCGCGCGCCTCGAAGCGCGCGTTCCGCTCGATCGCGTCGTCGTCGAACGACGCGCCGCAGCAAGCGCGCTTCGCGATTGGTTTCGCGATCGTTTTACGTCGACGCCATGATCGATCGCAGCGTGTATCCCGATTGCGAACACGCGGAGACGTTCGCCGACGACCTCGATCGCGCGGACTACCTGCATCGGATTTGCGCGGCATTCGATTTCGGCGTGGCCCCGGAGGCCGAAACCGTCGCGCTCTTTCGCGCGTGGCGCGACATATTCGATACGTTTCCCATCCTCGATTCGCCCGGCTATCACGCGTTTCGGGCGCACTTCGGCTGGCCCCGGCTCGCGGTGGAATCGCATCCGTACGCGGCCCCTTGGGAAGTATTCGACGCGCGGGAAGAACGCGACGACCCGTGCCGGGATCTCGTGTGACGACGTGACGCGAAACGCGCTTTCGCGCGAAAGTACGGAGCGCTGGTCCGGCCTATCGCCGCGCGAGCGACTGCAGCTGCTCGCGGGCGTACGAGCGTGCGTCGCAGCGAGCGCCAACGCGTGGGTTGCCGCGGCGTCACGTTACAAACGGCTCGCGCCGGATGCTTCCGCGATCGGTGAAGAATGGATGACCGGTCCGTGGGTCGTGCTGCGCGCGGTACGCGAACTCGCGACGACGCTCGCGGCGATCGCGCGTACCGGCATTCCGCCCGTCGCAACCCGCGCGCGCCCCGGCCCCGCCGGCCGGACGATTCTCGACGTCTTTCCCAACCGCGTCGCCGACGCGCTGCTGCTTCCCGGCTATCGCGGCGAAGCGTGGCTCGATCGCACGACGACGCTCGCGGAAGTACGCGCGGAGGCGGGCGCTGCGTACCGCGCGCAGACGGCGCCGGGAGTGACGCTCGTGCTCGGTGCGGGAAACGTGACGAGCATCGCCGTGCTCGACGCATTGCACGCCCTTTTCGTCGATGGTCGCGCGTGCATCGTAAAGCTCAACCCCCTCGCCGATGGGCTCCTGCCCGTCTACGAAGCCGCATTCGCGCCGCTCGTCGCGGCGGGCTATTTACGCTTCATGTGCGGTGATGCGGCGGTCGGCGCAGCACTTGTTGGCGATCCGCGCGTCACGCACGTGCACGTGACCGGCGCACGCGCGACGCACGACGCCTTGCGCGCGATGACGCACAAGCCGATTACGAGCGAGCTCGGCGGCGTAAGCCCGGTCATCGTCGTGCCCGGACCTTGGACGCGGAACGACATCGCTTTCCAGGCGGAACACGTTGCAACGCAACGGTTGCACAACGGGGGCTACAACTGCATCGGCTCGCAGGTCCTCGTGCTGCCGCAGCATTGGGATCGGGCCGACGCCTTCCGCGGGGCGCTGCGGCGCACGTTCGCACGCGTCCCCGCGCGCGACGCATATTATCCCGGAACGGTCGAACGCCGCGCGCGCATTACGGCGGACGTCGCGCCCCATGACGTGTGGCGCGCAAACGACGGCGATGCCGCACCGACGATCGTGACCGTTTCCGATCGCAACCGAGCGCATGCGGCATTTCACGAAGAAGCCTTCGGACCGGTACTTGCGGAGATCGCTTTGCCTGCGACCGATGCGGCATCGTATCTCGGTGCCGCGGTCGCGTTTGCGAACGACCGCCTCGCGGGCACACTCGGCGCGACGATCCTGATCCATCCGCTCACGATGCGCGCGCTCGGCCCGCGTCTTGCCGAAGCGATCGCGGCGCTGCGCTACGGTTGCATCGGCGTCAATGCCTGGAGCGGCCTTGGTTTCTCGTTGACGGCGCTGCCGTGGGGCGGCTATCCCGGCGCGACCCCGGACGACGTGCGAAGCGGTATCGGCACCGTGCATAACACCGCGTTCGTCCCGCGCCCGGAAAAGAGCGTCGTCTACGGGCCATTTCGACCGATGCCGAAACCCCCATCGTTCGTCACGCACCGCTCCGCACGCGCCTTCGGCCGCGCGCTCGTCGCGCTCGAGCGCGCCACGGGAGCGCTACGATGATCCGCTCGACGTTCCTTGCCGGCCTGTCGGGGGCGGTTGCACGGCCTGCGGGCGGCACTACCGGCTGGATACCGTTTCGTCCCGTTGCGGCGCGAAAACTCGGCATTTTCGACAGCGACTTCGGCGCGATTCTCGTGCACGCGCGGGTGAACGAGCGCTTGGGATGGTTTCAACTCGATACGGGCGCGAACACCTCCGTACTCGACGGCGATCTCGTGCGGTCGCAAGGCGGGAACATCGACGTCGCTCTCGGCGGAATGCAACTCTCGGGATTCGGTGCGTCCTCGGGCACGATCTCTTCTCCGGACATCGTCTCTCGCTCGATCTCGCGCGAATGCGGTTCGCGATCGATCTTCCGCCCGTTAGCATGGCTTGCGCCCACTGGGTCACGGCGGATCTTCGTAGCGGGAAATTCTTCGTCGCCGCGTCGCTCGGCCAGCACGCGATTCCCGACCTTTTGGGATCGATTTGCGTCGCATCGCGCGCGTCGAGGTTCCGGCATGGGGCAACCACGTGAAGCTCGGCTATGCGCGAGCACCGGGCACCTTGCGCATCGGCAACGTCGACCTCGGCGCCGTTACGGCGCTCGTCACGCTCGATGCGCCAGAACGAAGCGATATCGACCGGTATCCGTTTCGTTTAAGTGGCGTTCTGGGGTTGCGCGCGCTACAGGGTCGCACGATCCACCTCGATCTCGCCCGCGGGCGCTTCGGCATCGAGGCGTAAGCGGCACGCGCAACGGGGTGCGAAGCAACGGTGTCCAAACGAGCATTATGGGACATTTAGTGCCGATGGTCGTCGAGCAGACCGCTCGCGGCGAACGCTCGTACGACATCTACTCGCGACTCCTCAAAGAGCGCATCATCTTCGTCCAGGGCCCGGTCGACGACGGCATGGCCTCGATCGTCATGGCGCAGCTGCTCTTCTTGGAAAAAGAAGACGCGGACAAAGACATCGATATGTATATCAATAGCCCGGGCGGCTCCGTTTCCGCAGGCCTCGCGATCTACGACACGATGCAACTCATCAAGTGCGACGTGGCGACGATTTGCTCCGGGATGGCGGCGTCGATGGGCTCGATCCTGCTCACGGGCGGCGCGCCCGGGAAACGCTACGCGCTTCCGTACTCGAAGATGCTCATCCACCAGCCGCTCGTGCAGGGCGTCGGCGGACAGGCGACCGACGTCGAAATTCAAGCGCGTGAAATGATCGCAACGCGCAAACTCGTCGCGCAAATCTATCACGACACCACGCATCAGCCGCTCGAAAAGATCTTCGCGGATATCGAGCGCGATTATTATCTCACTTCGGAAGAAGCCGTTGCCTATGGCTTGATCGATAAGATCATCCGCAAGGAAGATCGCGCCTCCGCACCCGTCGCATAACGCGCCCCGTTTGCGCAAGCGGAAGGCCGCTCTCGATCGAGAGCGGCCTTCCGCTTTTCTACCGTAACCCGAGTGCCGGAATCCGTTGCGCGACGACGAGCGCCAGCAAAAGCCACGCCACACCGAAGGCAAGCCCTCCGATGACATCGGTGGCATAGTGCGCGCCGAGGGCGAGACGCGACCACGGAATGCCGACGACACAGATCGCGAGCGCCACCGCAACCGGGATCGCGAGCGCGCGCGGGATCGGCGCTCCGACGACGATTAGGAAAAGCCCGAGGAAAAACACGATCGTCGTCATCGCGTGGCCGCTCGGGAACGAGAGGTCGACTTCGCGATACACGAGCCAGTGATCGGGCCGCGCGCGATGGAAGCCGAGCTTCACGAGCGCGTTCACGCCTTGGCCGAGGAGCTGGACCACGCCGAGATATGCGAGGGGTACGACGCTCACTTTGAGCGCGAGGGCGATCGCGATCGCTACCGCGAGGATACCGAGAAGCATCGGCGTTCTTCCGAGACTCGTGAAGAACGATGCGAGCCCGATCGCTTGTCCTCGCAACGCGAATCCGGCAACGTCGATCGCGGTCGGCGGCCGACCCGTCACGTACCAGCCTAACGTCAACATGCCGCCGATGAGAAAAAATGCAAGCGAGAGCGGGCGCGTATCCGAGCTAAGCTTGAGCATCGTTTGCCTCCGCAAATGCTGCAGGAACGAAAACGCGTAGGGCTCCCGGTGCGATCGTAAACGTCGCGGGCGTCATGCCATACGCATCGCCGTCGATTGCGATCGGCTGCTTCTTCTTTGTCTTGACGACGAACGAGGTCGCGGAAAGCGCATGTGCGCCGGGGAGGCGCGTCTGCAATCCCATCGCCATCGCAAGATAGGTCGCCGCGACCGTCGCTTGCGACGCACCCGCCGTCGTGAAGAGCGCCAGTTTGCCGTTCGTAATCGAGGCATCGGGCGTGATCGGCGTCTTGCCGAAGAATCGGCCGCTCGCGATCACGATCTGCTGCGTCTCGAGTTCGAGCTTTCCTTTCGGCCATTTGATTTTCGCATGGAACCCGGTGTGCGTGAGGATCGGCTTGATCGCCGCGACGGCGTAGGCCGCCTTGCCGATGATCGCCTTGAGCCCCCGCGGCGTTTCCTCGCCGATCTCGGCGGGCAGCCCGATCGTTGCGAAATTGGCGAAATAGGTATCGTTCACGCGGCCGAGATCGACATGCATCGCTCGCGCCGCGCAAACGATCGCAACCGCGCCGTCGATATCGCCCGGTTTGATGCCGATCGTCTGCGCGAAAGAATTACCCGTGCCGAGTGGAATGACGCCAAGCGCGATCGGCTGCTTTGCAACGACGTCGACCGCACGCGCGAGCGTGCCATCGCCGCCTCCGACGATCACCGCATCCATCCCGTCCCGGATCGCGTTCTTGATGCGTTTGCGAAGGATTTTCTCATTATCGCATTCGTAGAAACCGCGCACGTCGAGCGAACTCTTCGCGATCGCCGCGCGAAGTGCCGGAAGCTCCGCCTGGGTAGCGCGCGAATGGGCGTTGACGACGACGACGACTTGCATCTCGCTATAGTGCCCGCTTCGGCGAGGTACGAACCGCTTGCAAGGAGTGCGAGTCGCACGAAAGCCCTCGCGCCACGTGTGCCGAACCGTCGGTACGAGAAGCTGCGAGGAGATGCGTGCGATGATCGATCCAAAAGCGCAGGCGTTCGCGACCGTCGAGGATTTCCACCGCTGGGCCGATGGCCAACTGCAGCGCTACGAGCTCGTGGATGGCTATACCGTCCCGCTTTATCCCAGCGTCGTCGGCTTCGCGGGTGCGTAGTCTCGGCCTCGACACGCTCGATCGACCTCGGTGAGAAGGCCGATGAATATGCGTCGATTCCTTCACTCGATGAATACGCGCTCGTCGATTCGGCGAAACGCTGGACGCGGCTTTACCGCCGCTCTGGCGGCGCCTGGACCACGATTCTCGGGAACGGCGACCTGACGTTGGCCTCGATCGCCGTCACCCTCACGCTCGGGACGATCTACGCGACGCTGCCGGATGAACTCGCGTAGGAGGCATCGGCGGCGCGCGCCGGCATCGGGTTCGCGTCGGCCCACGCGTGCAGCTGTGCGAGAATCGGGAAGAGTGCGTCCGCGCGTGCGGTCGGCCGATATTCCACACGCGGCGGCACCTCGGCGTACACTTTGCGGCTGACGAGCCCATCGCGCTCCAGATCGCGGAGCGCGCTCGTCAGGACCTTCTGACTCACGGTTCCGAGCGCGCGCTGCAACTCTTTGAAGCGCAGCACCTCGGCATTCGCGAGCCGGATCAGGATGAGGATCTTCCACTTGTCGGCGATCGCGCCGATCGTCTCTTGCATCGGACAGTAGTCGGTGCCCGTGTCTGCGAACGTGCTACGTACGTCCATCCGTCCCTCCGTCATACCGGCGCAAACAACGCGTGCGCGGGGTACGGTTGCGGCGGACGGTAACGCACCAATCGGTTCCCGCGGGGTTCCATCCATGGCAGTAGCCGGTCTCAGCCACATCGCGCTCTCGGTGCGCGATCTCGATCGTTCCGTTACGTTTTACGAGTCGGTCTTCGGGATGGTCCAAGTCGACCATCACCCCGGGATCATGGCGTTCCTCCGCGCACCCGATTCCGCGCAGCATCACGACCTCGGCCTCTTCGCCGTCGGGAAAAGCGCGCACAACCCGCCGCGCGGCAGCGTCGGCCTGCATAATCTTACCTGGGAAGTGCGCGAGATCGCGGAGCTCGGCGCTATGCGCGGGGCTCTAGAAGCGCTCGGCGCGTTTACGGGAGCGAGCGACCACGGGACGCGCAAATCGGTGCACGGCGTCGATCCCGATGGCATCGCCTTCGAAGTCTGCTGGCATGTGCCACACGAGCACTGGAGCGAACACGCCGATCGCACCTCGACGACGAGCCTCGATCTCGATGCCGAAATCGCGCGCTGGACGCCCGCAACCACGGGCTAGCGAACCAGACGATTCGTACGAAAAACGAGCGCCCACAGCGGGCGCTCGTTTTCTGGTAGCGTCGTTCCGATATCTGGACGCGGGCGTCAGCTGGTCACGACGAGACGCCACGCGAACGAAGCGCACCCGGCATCCGAGAGGCTTGGATGCGTGCTCGCCGGGAAAGACGCGCACGATGAGGATCGCGACATACAACGTCAACGGCGTGAACGGGCGGCTTCCCGTGCTTTTATCGTGGCTCGCCGAAACGCAACCCGACGTCGCCTGCCTTCAAGAACTCAAGGCTCCGCAGGAGAAATTTCCGGAAGAAGCACTCCGTGAAGCCGGTTACGGGGCGATCTGGCTCGGGCAAAAAAGCTGGAACGGCGTCGCGATCCTCACGCGCGGCGAAGCGCCCGAGGAGACGCAGCGCGGCCTCCCAGGGGAGCCGGACTCGGAGCAATCGCGCTACCTCGAAGCGATGGTGCGCGGCGTGCGTATCGGGTGTCTCTATCTCCCGAACGGCAATCCCGCGCCCGGTCCAAAGTTCGATTACAAGCTCGCGTGGTTCGACGCGTTCACTTCCTATGCCGCAAGCCTGCTCGAGCACGACACGCCGACGGTGCTCGCGGGCGATTACAACGCGATCCCGACCGAGCTCGACGCGTACAAGGCCGAGCGCTGGGTGACGGACGCGCTGTTCCGGCCGGAGACGCGCGAGGCATTTCACGATCTCGCGAACCAAGGCTGGACCGATGCGATCCGCACGATGTATCCGAACGAACGCATCTACACGTTTTTCGATTACTTTCGCGACGCGTTCGCGCGCGACGCGGGGCTACGCATCGACCATCTGCTGTTGAGCCCGAGCCTACGGCCGCGGCTTCGCGCGGCGGGGGTGGATCGCGCGACCCGCGCGCTTCCGAAGACGAGCGATCACGCCCCCACCTGGATCGAGATCGACTAAGTCGTTACGGACTCCAGCTCGGCGGTTTCTTCTGCCGCATCGAAGGCCGTGCGCTTCGCACGGGCGGCGGCATCGGCAAGCGGGCCTGCGGGTGCGCTCGCCGCGGCGAGCGTCGGTGCGGCTTGCGCGGCGATCTGCTGCTGGGCGATCGCTTCGAGGCCCTTCTTCACCGAACCGAGGGCGTTCGAGAGCCGGGCATCGAGGTCGGCAAGCACTTGCGCGGCATACGCGTCTGCGCCGGCACGCGTGCGCGCGGCGCGCTCTTCTGATTCGCGCAATACCGTTTCCGCGGTGATGCGCGCGCGGCGCACGATCTCGTGCTGATCGACGAGCGCGGAATGCGTGGTCGATGCTTCCGTCACGATCGCTTGCGCCTTCTCTTGCGCTTCGCGCATCACGCGATCCTGATTTTTCGCGATCTTCTTCGCCCGATCGACTTCCTCGGGGAGCGTGGAGCGCATCTTCTCGATGAACTCCATGAGCTTTTCTTCGGAGAGCACGCGGTAGCGCAGCGGAAGGACGGTGCCTTCCTTGACGTAGCTTTCGAGCTTATCGATCACGCGGTAGATGGACATCGGCGATACCTCGGAAGGGCTTACGGCCGTAATTCGGCGCGTTTGCGTTGCAAGTACGGGAGCACGGCGGGCGGGACGTAGTTCTTGATTTCGGCACCGAGAAGAAAGACTTCTTTGACCATGCTGGAGCTGATGAACGTATAGCGCTGATCGCTCATGAGGAACATCGTATCGACTTCGGAGAGCGAACGATTCATCAGTGCGGTCGACATCTCGCTTTCGAAATCCGAGACGACGCGCAGCCCCTTCACGATCACGTCCATGTTCTGTTCGCGCACGTAATTCGCGAGCAACCCCTGAAACGACGCGACATAGACGTTCGGCATGTCCTTCACGCAATCGCGAAGCATCGCGGTACGCTCGGCGAGCGTGAAGAGCGGTTCGCGTTTCTGCGGGTTCACGACGACGGCGACCGTGACGCGCGGAAAGATCGATGCGGCGCGGCGCATCACGTCCAAATGCCCCATCGTCGGCGGATCGAAGGAACCGGGATAGACGGCGTGCGGCCCCTCATGCTCAGTCATGCGCGTGCACGAAGGCGAGTGCGACTTCGCCATATCGCTCGGTGCGATCGATCGTGAATCGCGGATGCACGCCCGCAGCGTTCCGCGAGCTATACTCGTAAACGAGCATCGCCCCGGGAGCGAACGCCGCTCGATCGCGCAGCGCCGCGAAGAGTTCCCACGGAGGGGCGAGCGCGTACGGCGGATCGGCGAAGATAAGATCGTAGGGGCCGTCGAGCCGGACCACGGCACGCTCCGCGGGTGCGGCGATGACCGTCGTGCGATCGGTGAGTCCGAGCGCGCTCGCCGTAGCCGAGAGCGCGTTTGCCGTAGGTCGGTGGCCCTCGACGAACGTCGCGTGCGCGGCACCGCGCGAAAGCGCCTCGAACCCGAGCGCGCCCGTACCCGCGAAGAGATCGAGCACCGATGCTTCCGCAACGCGATCGCCGAGGATCGAGAAGAGGGCTTCTTTCACGCGTGCGGGCGTGGGGCGCACGTTGCGCCCGGCCGGAGTCGGAACCCGGCGACTGCGCAACGCGCCGCCCGTGAGTCGAAGCGATCCCATATGTTGCCGGAGGGCGTTCTACGCATCCGTACCCGGCCCCGGTAAAAGCGCGAGGAGTTGATCGAATGCCGTGATGCGCGCGAACGGCGGCGCTTGATCCGCGGGATACGCGTGCTCGCCGAGGTCGAACCAGATCGCGCGCATCCCCGCACGCTGAGCGCCGATGATATCCGTGAGCGGGTTATCGCCGACGAAGTACGTGTGTTCGGGCGAAGCGCCGAGCGCGCGACTGAGGGCGAGAAATGCGCCCGGATGCGGCTTCGCAACGCCGAGTTCGTCGCTTACGATGACGGCACCGAGGTGACCGATCGCCTTGACCTTGCACTGTTGCAGCGGGCTCCAGCCGTTGGTTAGGATCGCGTACGGTATGTCGCGCCGGTCGAGCTCGTCGAGCAGCTCTCGCGCGCCCGGCGTCGGGGAGAGACCCCCGACGCGCGCGATCGCAAGCGCCTTGAAGCGATCTTCGTAGACGAGCGTATTCGGAACCGGACGGGGCACGAGGCTCGCGACGAACTCCTCGATCATCGCAGGCATCGTGATCTCCCACTCGCGGAAGCGATGCAACAACGCATTGAGCCGAGCGTGCTCGCGTTCGTCGGAGCGATCGAGCGGCGCTCCGAGTTCTTCGCCGAGATCGAAGAGTGCGTTTCGCTCCAGGCCGTTGTCGAACCCGAGGGTGTGGTCGAAGTCGAACCCGATCGCGATCATATCGTTATCGTGGTTTCCCGGTTACGACGCGATACTACTGTTCAACTCGAAACGCGAAGCGCGCGCGCCGTCGCCACGCGATCGACGAGCGCCGCGAGCCCCGCGTGTTCCGGCAACGCAAGATCGGGATCGCGCGCGACAATCGCGTCGGCATCGCGCTTCGCTTCGGCATAGAGCGCGAAATCGGCGACGATGTTGCCGAGGGTGCCACCCGCCTGGCCCGCCTGCGCCGTACCCGCGAATTCGCCCTCGCGCCGGATGCGTAAATCTTCTTCCGCGATCGCGAAACCATCGGTCGTCTCCTCGAGCACGGCGAGACGCGCCGAATCGACGGCGGCATCCGGCGCGACGAGGACGCAAAACGATTCGGCCGCGCCCCGGCCGACGCGCCCGCGCAACTGGTGGAGCTGCGCGAGCCCGTACCGGTTCGCATCGAGCACGACCATGACGCTTGCGTTCGGCACGTCGACCCCCACTTCGACGACGGTCGTCGCAACGAGCACGTCGACCTCGCCGCGTTGGAAGCGCGCCATCACTTCGGCCTTATCGCGGGCGGCGAGTTTCCCGTGCACGAGCCCGAGGCGCAGATCGGCGAAGACACCGGCGCGCAGCTCATCGTATTCCTCGACCGCGCGGGTCATGTGAACGAGTTCTTCGGCATCCTCGTCGAGTTCGATCGCGGGCGCGACGATATAGGCCTGTTGCCCACGCTCGACATTCTGGCGGATGAACCGGTACGCGAGATGCTTGCGCGATTCGCGAAGGACGAACGTCGCGATCGGCGTGCGCCCGGGCGGAATTTCGTCGATTTCCGAAATATCGAGATCGGCGAACCGCACCTGCGCGAGCGTGCGCGGGATCGGTGTGGCCGTCATCGCGACCGCGTGCGGCGCGATCGATTTCGAGCGCAAACGTGCGCGTTGCTCGACGCCGAAGCGATGTTGTTCGTCGACGACGACGAGCCCGAGATTGCGAAAGGTCGTCGCGTCCTCAATGAGCGCGTGCGTCCCGATCGCAAGCGTCGCTTCGCCCGAAGCGAGCCGTTCGCGCGCGAGCTTCTTGCGCCCGGGGCTCAAGCTCCCGAACACGGCTTCGGTCGTAATGCCGAACGGAATCAAAAGCGGCGCGAGCTTCTCGGCGTGTTGTTGCGCGAGGATCTCCGTTGGGGCCATGAGCGCGGCTTGGGCGCCGTTTGCGACGGCGAGCACGATCGCCGCCGCCGCGACGAGCGTCTTGCCGCTACCGACATCGCCTTGCACGAGCCGATTCATCGGCGCGTGGCGCGCCATATCGGAAAAGATCTCGCCGATCACGCGCCGTTGCGCGTCGGTGAAGCGGAACGGCAACGAGCCTTCGAACCGCGCGAGCAAATCGGCGGGCGCGCGCATCGGTATCGCACCACCCGCAAGCATCCGCTCCGCGCGTTTGAGCGCGGCCGCGAGCGCGATCGCGAAGAACTCCTGGAACACGATGCGTTTGCGCGCGCGTTCGAGCGCCGGGGGCGAAGTCGGCCCATGCACTTCGCGCCACGCCTCGGCAAGACGCGGGAAATCGCGGCTGGCGAGCACGCCCGCCGGCAAGCCATCGTATGCCGTCTCGAGCAGCGTCGTCATGTTACGCGCGATGACCGTACGAATCTGGCGCGAGCTCAGATCTTTCGTCGCGGGATAGACCGGGACGATCTCGCCGACGTAGATATCGTCGTCGAGTAGCTCGCGATGGTTCGTCACGTTCATCTCGGGAACGAACCCCAGGCGCGTTACCTTCCCGCTTACGAAGAGTCGTGCGCCCGGCTTCATCCGCCCGAAGAGATGCCGCCGCCCGAAGAATTTCGCAGCGAGCACCGCGCCGCTCTCGTCCGTGAGATCGACCGTGACGAGCGGCATGCGGCCGGGGCGTTCTTTCACGCGCGCGATCGTGCCGAGCGCGATGCCGTCGCCCTCGACGAGTTCCGCGATCGGCGTCGGCACGCGCCAATCTTTGTATTCGCGTGGGAGATAGGCGAGCAGTTCCGCGGGTGTCGTCACGTACACATCCGCGAATTTGCGTGCGAGTTCCGGGCCGACGCCCGCGAGCGCCGTCAGCGCCGCTACGTCGCGCGTCGCGCTAATTCGGCACCGATCGTATCGAGCGCGATGCCGCGCTCGGCGAGCATCACGAGCGTGTGGTACAGCAAGTCTGCCGTCTCCCACACGAGTTCGGCGGGGTCGGCGTTCTTGGCGGCGATCACGACCTCGGTCGCTTCTTCCCCGATCTTCTTGCCGATCCGATCGACGCCACCGGCGAAGAGCTTCGCCGTGTAACTCTCGGGCGGCGCGGTGCGCTTGCGTTCGTCGATCACGCTTGCGAGGCGCACCATCGCCGCGGCGAAGGCCGTACCCGACGACGCTTCGGCGGCGTTCTCATCGGGCGCCAAGAGCGCGTCGGTAAAGCATGTCGCCGCGCCCGTATGGCACGCGGGCCCCGATGGCAACACGCGGTAGATCAGCGCGTCGCGATCGCAATCGACATCGACCGCGACGACGTACTGCGTATTCCCGGACGTCGCGCCCTTGTTCCAAAGCTCGTTGCGCGAACGGCTAAAGAGCCACGTCGCGCGGGTTTCGACGGTTCGCTCGACGGCTTCGCGATTCGCGTACGCAAGCGTGAGGACGGCACCGGTTTCGGCGTGTTGCACGACGACGGGTAAGAGGCCGCTCTCGGGCCACTGCAGCGCGCTTGGAGCGAGCATCATGGGGCCACGCGCTGGTAGGTCGGACGCACGGTAATTCCCTCCGCCGCAAGCGCGGTCTTCAGATCGGCGATTTCGAGTTCTCGATAGTGAAAGAGCGATGCCGCAAGCGCCGCATCGGCGTCGGCATCGCGAAAGACCGCGACGAAATGGGCGATCGTACCCGCGCCGCCGGAAGCGATGATCGGGAGTTGCACCGCATCCCGGATCGCGCGCAAGAGGGGGATGTCGTACCCCGCACGCGTCCCGTCGCCGTCGATCGAGGTGACGAGCAACTCGCCCGCCCCGCGCTCCTGACACGACCGCGCCCAGGCGACCGCATCGAGCCCCGTGCCGGTCCGCCCGCCGTCGACGACGACTTCGAAGCCATCGGCCGTGCGCCGCGCATCGATCGCGACGACGACGCACTGGCTTCCGACGAGTTCGGCCGAATCGCTTACGAGCGCCGGGTTCCGCACCGCAGCGCTGTTCATGCTGACCTTATCGCACCCCGCGCGCAGCAGCGCGACGACGTCGTCCGTTCCGCGGACGCCGCCACCGACGGCGAACGGGATCGTCAGTTCGGCGGCAACGGCGCGCACGACCGCGATCGTCGCCTTACGTTCTTCGACCGTCGCCGTGATATCGAGAAAGACGAGCTCGTCCGCGCCCTCGGCCTCGTACCGCCGCGCGAGTTCGACCGGGTCGCCCGCATCGAGGAGATTTTCAAAACGCACGCCCTTGACCACACGGCCGGCTTTGATATCGAGACAGGGTACGATCCGTCGGGCAAGCATTTACGTGGCTTTCGTCATGATGGGTGCGGCCTACTCGGCGGCGCTTCCAGCGGGGTGGGACGTCCGCCGATCCGGTTGCGATTCGCGCCCGACACGTACGGCGAGAACCGCGAGGTCATCGGTGATCCGGCCACCCGCGCGTTCGCGCACCAGGGCGACCGCGCGATCGCACAGTTCCTGCGGCTCGCGGGGCGCGGTGCGAAGCAATTCGTACACCCCGTCGTCGCCGAGCAACGTCCCCGCCGCATCGCGCGATTCGGTCAGGCCATCGGTCGCGAGAAAGAGTACGTCGTCGAGTTGCATGTTCACGCGGTCGGTCGCGTACGCCGAATCGTGAAAGAGCCCGACGATCGGGCCGTTCGGCAGCAGCGGCTCGATACCACCGGCGCGCCGAACGTACGCGCACGGGTGCCCGGCGCTCGCATACGTGAGTTCCAACGTCCGCGCATCGAAGATCCCGAAAAAGACGACCACGAAAAGCCCGGGCTCGCGAACCGCATCGATGAAGAGATCGTTGAATCGTGCGATGACGGTGGCCGGGTCCGCGATCTCGCTCGCTAGCGCCCGGATCGCGAACTGCACGAACGCCGTGTTGACCGCGGCGTCGATCCCCTTGCCGCTCACGTCGGCGATGAGCACGTATCCGCGATGCTCGTCGATCGGCCACACGTCGAAGAGATCGCCGCCGACTTCGGCTTCGTCGGTCGCCGAGACGTAGGCGGTGCCGATTTGCGTGCGCGGCAGCGCGCGCCACTCGACCCGTAGCGCTCCCTGGAGGGTATCGACCATCGATTGCGCCCGGTCGCGGCGGCGTTCGACCACGGTGATGCGACCGACGAAGATCGACGCGACGATCGCGAAGAGCACGACCGAGAGGATACTCGTCTGCACGGTGCGGTTGATCGAGGATTTGAGCTGCTCGCGAACGTCGTCGAGGCGTTCGCGGATGACGCGACGGACGGCGAGCGTGTCGTCGCGGATCCGATCGCTGTAGAGCTTGCCGGTCTTCTGTCGACGTGCGGCGTCCGGAGCGTTCCGGTCCCGCAAGAGCACGACGGCTACCTCGCGGGTCCATAACTCATGCGACCGAGCGATATCGCCGATGAGGCCGTCGATCCCCACGCCGCGCAATCCCGCGGCAGGAAGCGCGGAGCGAAAGGCGAGGATCTGCCGGTCGTAGCCGTCCATCGTCTCGACGTACGGCGCCAGAAACTGCCGGTCGCCCGTGGAAACGAAGCCGCGAAGTCCGTTTTCCTCCGCGAGTTGCGCGAATTGGAGCGCGTTGAGCGCATCTTCCACGTTCGTCACGAGCGTCTCGGATCGCGCCGCATCGTCCACGGTCCGGATCGCCGACACGGCGCCGCCGACCGCGACGAGCAACACGGCGATCAAAAGGATGACGATGACGAGGGCGCCTCGCCGCGTAGCGATGGCGCCCAGCCGCTTACGTTCCATCATTGCGATAAAACTTGCGATAAAATTGGAGGCGACACCCAGATTCGAACTGGGGATCAAGCTTTTGCAGAGCCGTGCCTTACCACTTGGCTATGTCGCCCAACTTCGGTTCTTCGCCGAACCGCCCGTATAAACACCGGCGGCGAGCGAGGGTTGCATGCGTTGCGTTCCGGACTCCCGGGGCTTCACTGCGGTTCTTGGAGCGGGTGGCGGGAATCGAACCCGCGCGTCAACCTTGGGAAGGTCGCAGGCTGCCATTACATCACACCCGCCCGAGGGGCGAAGCATCAACGATTTGCTTTTCCGGTCGGCGTCCCTGCTACGGTTTCGGCGTTCCCGTTTCGCGGATCGCGGGCGCGGGCGTTGGCGATGGCGCGAGCCGGTTCGCTTGGATATCGATCGGTCGCACGCGGTCGAGCGAACCATCGGGCGGCACGAGGTGCGGCGTCACGAGGATGATCAGCTCGTTACGCGCGCGGTTGATGCCCTTGTTCCGAAAGGCGCCACCGACGAGCGGAATATCCCCGAGCAACGGGATCTTGGTATTCGCATCGAGATCCGACTCCTGAATCAACCCGCCGATGACGACGGTTTCGCCATCGCGGAGATTGACCGTCGTCTGCGCCTCGCGGCTGGAAATCTGCGGAACCTGCTGCGAAGTGACGCCGGTTTCCGTATTGATGATCGGGTGGATGTTCACGCTGATGCGGCCGTCGGGATTGGCGATCGGCGTGATATCGAGCGTGACGCCCGTCGAGAAGGTCAGTACGGTACTCGTCACGGCGCCGAGCGCGCCCGAGCCTTGCTGGACATACGGAATGTTGTCGCCCGCGCGGATCGTCGCCGTGCGCCCGCTGATCGTCGCGATGCGAGGATCCGCCAGCACGCGCCCCTGCCCGCTTTGAATGAGCAGGTTCAGCTGCGCCTGGATCGAGAGCGGCGTGCGCGTCAAGCGCTGCGGGGCGAGAAACGGCGGCGCGGTCGCAAAAGCCGATGCCTGCGGGACGATCTCGGAGATCGAGGTCGAGAGCACGGCAGGCGTGCCGAGCTGCACGCCGAGGTTGCGTGCGGCGGTTTCGGAGACTTCGTACACGGCGGTATCGAGCACGATCTGCGCGATCGGCACGTCGATCTTCGCAAGGATGTCACGCGCTTCGCGGATGGTTTGCGGCGAACCCGAGATCGCGAGCAGCGTCGAATTCGCCGGAACCACGACGCGCAGATCGGGCGCGGTCGGACCGAGAATCGCCGTCAGCGCCGTTGCGATATCGGTCGTCGTCGTACTCCCCGTGGTGCCGGTGCCCGGCACGGCATTGAGTACCTGGATCACTTCGGTCGTCGTACCACCGCCGCCGCCCGATACCGGGACCGTGTCGATCGTTGCGAGCGCCTGCACGATCTGCGTTTGCACGCCATCGCGCCCACGCACGACGATGCTATTCGTCGCTGCGTCGTCCGTAATCGACACGCCCGGGAACGCCGTGCGTAAGACGCGAGCGGCGTCCGCCGCGATCGTCGCGTGGAGTTTGTAGACTTGCACTACCGTTACCGAACGCACGGGCACGTCGAGGCGCAGCGCCGCGGCTTTCGCACGGTCGATCGACTCCGCCGGGCCCGCGACGACGATCGCGCTCGTTCCACTCGTGAAGCGAACATCCCGGAACGCTGGCCGCAGCGTATTCGCAAGATCGCGCGGCGAGAGGTTTGCGATCGGGATGACATCGCTCGTAGCTCCGGTAGCGGCGGGTGAAGCGGTATCGAGCGTGCCGAGCAATCCGCGAATCGCCGCCGCATCGTTCGGATCTGCGCCGACGACGATCACGTCGTTCGGGCCGGCCGAAAGCGAAGCATTTGGAAACGCGCGCCGCACGATCGGCAGAAACCGTTGGGCGCCACGCACCGTGTGCAGCGGAATCGCATCGATGACGCGGTGCGGGCCCGCCTGCAGATCGAGCGCTTCGACGACCTGCCGGATGGCACGCGTTTCGTTTTCGGTCGCGAGCACGAGGATCGCACGGGCGCCTGCAACGCGCGAGAGCCGTGCGGCGGGAAAGAGCGATCGCAGCGCGGTGACCGTCGCATCGGTATTCGCACGCTCTACGGCGATCGCGGAGCTTTTCCGTGCGCGGAGGCGCTCGGGCACGGGCGCGGGTGTACGCACGATCGCGACGGGGACGGGTGTCGGGTCGACGGCTTTCCGCGCGGCGACAACCGGAAGCGGCGATGGGCTAGGAGATGCCGCGCGCGTACTAGCTTGCTTGGCAAGAACGAGGATCGTCACGGTCTTTTCGTCGGCACTGGTCGATGCCGTTGCCGTCGCATCCGCCCGCATCGTCAGCGCGAGCGTCGCCGCGGCGGGCTGCAGCGAGGTTTGGGCCGCCGATAACGAAGCGACGAGGGCGTCGTTAATGCTTTGATAATTTGGAAAACCCGAAGGTAGCGTCGCGCCCGCGATCGTGATCACCGCCGTTCTCGCATCGGGAGATGTGACCGCCGCCGCAATCTTCCCATCGGCGCGAATCGTGAGTGAGAAACGTTCTCCCGGAGCGAAAGAAAGATCGAGAATTCGCGACCCGTCGGCGGCGACACCGAAGCTTACAACTCCATGAAGAAGCAACGTCAGCACTAACGCCGCGGAAACGACGAACCGACACCTCTTGCGGGCCTCTTCACTCATCTCTACGAGAATCGGCAGAATGCGCTTCACCCTGAACGTCGTCGTCGTCGCCGCCGCCCTAGCTCTCGGCACGAGCTCGCGCGCGCTCGCGCAAGAGAAGCCCACATACGCAACCGTCGTCGTCGCCGCGCAGAGCACCGGCACCGATGCCGGGATCGCGATTCCGCCGAACGCGCAAGTGCGCATCACGGGCGGCGGCACGATTCGGAGCGACGTGCCGCTCGGCGGCTGTGATGCGACGGTCGGCCCGCGCGGATGTGCGAACGATGCGATGCAGAAGCGCCCGGAGTTCACAGCACCTGCGGGTGCGTTGATCGCAACGTTCGTCGATCTGCGCGGAGCCGCACTTTCGCCCGCGTTCTTCGTCGGTGAAGGCGGCCTTGCGATCGCCCCTGCCGTGCCCTCGCGCTTGCTCTTGCGCGTCAACGGATACTTCGGCGGCTCCGCCAGTGGCGCGTTCGTTGCAACGACCGCACTGACGCTTGCGCCGAGCGCGACGATCGCCGCAAATCCTTCGAGCATCACGCAACGTACGGGGATCGCGACGAGCGCCGGAACGCGCGCGGTAGCGAGCGCCCGCAACGCGCTCGGGAGAAGTTTTGCGGGCGGCGCGCGCACGGATAGCTCCGCCGCCGTCCCACCGCGCTACACCGCGCAATTCATGTTGCGGCGCCTCGGCTTCGGGGCGCCCGCCGCAACGATCGACGATGTGGTGAAACGTGGTACGGCGGCATGGCTTGCCGAGCAGCTGACGCCGAGTGCGATCGACGATACCGCCGCGATCGCCTCGCTACAGCCCAAACCGAACCTCACCGACGCGAACAATCAGATCATCGATTCGGACGGCTTCGAACGGCGTTTGATCGAGCGACAGTTTGCTACCAAACGTCAGGTACAGGAAAAACTCGTCCTGCACTGGCTCGAACATTTCGCGGTCGGGAATGCGAAGGTCAACGACGCCGCGCTGATGTCGCATTACGAAGAAACGCTGCGGGCCGATGCGCTCGGCAACTTCAAGCAACTCGTCGTGGATGTCGCCAAAGAGCCTGCGATGCTCTATTGGCTCGATAACGACGGCAACAACGGTGCGAATCCGAAAACGAATCCGCCGAACGAGAATTTCTCGCGCGAGTTGATGCAGCTCTACGTGCTCGGCACGACGCAGTTGAATATGGACGGGTCGCCCGTTCTCAACGCAAACGGCGTAGCGCTCGAGAATTACGTGCAGACCGACGTGACGACTGCGGCCGTCGCGCTCTCCGGGTTCAAGACGATCATCACCTACACGCCCGGCCAGGATCCGAACACCCGCTTCAGCGTCGCGTTTTCGGCCGCGCGTCACGGCGTTGCGGCGCAGCGCACGTTGCTCGGCGTCACGTACACGGACCCGGGTACCGATCAGTGCCTCAATGCCGCGCTCGACGTGCTCGTGCGCAACCCGTCGACGGCGCCGTTCGAAGCCAAGGAATTACTGCAACGGCTCGTCGCGCCAAATCCCAGCCCGCGCTACATCGCCGCGATCGCCGCGGTCTGGGCGAAGACGGTCGACGCACCCGACCAAATCGCACAAGTCGTGCGCGCGATCGCAAACGATCCCGAGTTCAACGGGAGCTACGGCGCGAACCTCAAGGAGCCCGAAGAGTTGCTCGTTACCGCACTCCGCGAAGCCGGCGGGAAGTTGCTCTCGACGCCAAATACGGCGAATGGAACGACGCTCGGCGGCGCGGCTTCGCTCGCGGGCGGTGGCGGAATGCTCGCGCAAGAGAGTCAGGAACCGTACAACTCTCCGAGCGTCTTCTCGTTCTATCGCCCGGGGCAAAAGGAATCGTTGCTCTCGCAACAGCTCATGCTCACGCGGTTCAACCACATGACGACGCTTCTCGCCAACAACCCCGCCACGGCGAATACGAGCTTCGACACGGTGACGCTCGCCGCGAGCATGCCGAAAACGGTCGCCGGTATCTCCCAGTACCTGCTCGACGCGCTCGTCGATGGCGGCACGCCCGCGCTCGCCGCGAGCGTACAGACGTACCTCGCCAACGGAACGGACGACGCGCACATCCGCGGTGCGATTTGGTTGATTCTCTCTTCACCCGAGTACGAGGTCGCCTAGCGTGTTCGATCGACGACGTTTTCTTTGCGGGGCGACCGCGAGCGCTTTCGTGGCACCGGCCTTCCTTACATCGATCGCCGCAGAAGCGGCGAGCACCGATACGATCGTCGTCATCGTCGGCCAACTCGGCGGAAACGACGGACTCAATACGGTGATCCCGCTCGGGCAATACGGCGCATACGCCGGTTTGCGCACCCCGACTGCGGCACCGCCCGATCCGACCCTCGCGCTCAACATCACGGAGGCGACGATCGCGGCGGCCGGCACGGCTTTCGACCCCAACCCCGCTACGGCCGCCGCGGCAGCGACGCAATACGCGTTCAACCCCGCGATGACGGCGCTCCGCCAAGTCTATGCCGCAGGCCATCTCGCGGTCATCGCCGGCATCGGCACGCCGCCCGCCGAGCCGAATCGCTTCAGCCATGAAGTCGGCCAATTCGATTGGGGAAGCGGTACGATCAACAAGCTCGGCACGGGCCAAACCGGTTGGGCGGGGCTCGCGCTCGACGGCGCTCCGGGCGGTATCTTGCCACCCGCCGTCTCGCTCACCGGGCAAAATCCGATCACGCTCCGCGGCCTCGTGCAATCGCCGCTCGTCATCAGCGCGCCGCTCGAGAGCTTCGTCCTCCGCAACGGCGGCACGACGACGGCCGATACGCAGACGCGCGCGAACGTCTTCGGCCAGATCCAAGGCGAGCGGAACGGCTTCTCGACGACCGCCTTCGCGCGCGCACTTTCGTCCTCGGCAACGGGAGCGATCGCGCAAGTCCAGGGCATCGCCGCCTCGAATCTCGCGGCCGACTATATTTCGACTGCGTACAAGCCGTCGTTTCTCGACACGCAGCTGCAGCAAATCGCACGGTTGATCGTCGGGAAATCCGGTGCGCGCGCGTTTTACGCGGTGCACGGCGGATACGACACGCACCGCTCGCAAAACGCGTCGCATCCCGCGCTCCTCGGGCAGTTTTCGAACGCGCTTGCGAACTTCTATGCTTACTTAAAGGCGAAAAACGTTTCGTCGAACGTCGTCATCATGACGTTCTCCGACTTCGGTCGACGCGTGCAAGCGAACTCGACCTACGGTACCGACCACGGATCGACCGAGGTGACGTTCGTAATGGGCGATCCGGTCAAAGGCGGTTTCTACGGGCAGTATCCGAGCCTTACGACGCTCGATGCGACGAAGAACATGGTCGTGCAAGTCGACTTCCGCAATCAGCTCTCCGACATCATCACCTATCTCGGCGCCGATCCGAAGCCGATCGTCGGCCAGGCATATCCGAAATTGGGGTTTTTGTAAATGAAGCACGCGATCCGCTCCCTGATCGCCGTTACCGCTTTCGCCGCGGCCGGGCTTTTCGGCGAAGCCGCACATGCGCAGGCCGTCCCGCAGGCGAGCGCGCCGAACGTGACGAGCGCATACCCGACGCCCCTGCCGAGAGCGACGCCGATCGCGCTGCGTGGCGTTACGGTGACGAGCGTCCCCGATTTTTCGCGACGCAAGAACGACGTCGCATCCGATCCGTCGGCGATCGCCATGAACGCGGGCGAAGCGGCGACCGTCATGTACGCCGATCCTGCGGATCAAACGCGCGCGACGATGCAGCTCTACGCCGAACGGACGCGCGACTCCCAAGCGTGGCTCGCCTCGACCGTTTCGACGACGGTGCGGCTCCGCGCCGCAGCTCCGTAGCGCCCTGCGGGCGGGAACTTCCCGGGTAACGCGACGTTATCGTGGGTAGAGGAGCACCACAATGAAACGAGCCCTTCGTCTCTCGCTTGCGATCGTACTCGCGAGCTTTCTGACCACCGCCACCGCCACGGGCGCGAACGCCCAGAGCGATGCGCAAGGCGATACGCAAACGGCGGCACAGCAACGCGACGCGCAAGAAACGCAAATCGGCGAGCAGTTCTACCAGCAGTTACGGCAAAAAGGCGAGATCATCGCGCAGTCGCCGTATTACGCGACGCTGACGCCGATCGCAAAGCAGATCAAGCGCGTTGCGGATCGCCAGTATTACAAGCCGTTCACGTTCATCTTAGTGCACGAGGCGCAGCCGAACGCATTCGCCGTACCCGGCGGAAACGTGTACGTGACCGACTCGCTCATGAAATTCGTCAAGAGCCGCGAGGAGCTCGCGGGCGTTCTCTGCCACGAGACCTCGCACGATATCCACCACGACGTTCTGAACGAAAATGCGAAGCTCCAGGGAAGCCGGAACACGGCAGGGATCATCTCCGTGCTCGGCTCGCTCGTGCTCGGCAATAGCGTCGGCGGTCAGGTGCTGCAGACGATCAACGGGCTCGAATACACCACGCACGCTGCGAAATTCTCGCGTGCCGTGGAGACCGCAGCCGATCTCAAAGGCTCGGAAACGTGCGCGCAGGCGGGTTCCAACCCATGGGGCATGGTGTGGCTCTTCACGCGCTTCGAACAAGCCCAACAGAGCGGCACGCCGGAATTCATCAGCGACCATCCGAGCGACGATCATCGGATCGCCGCGCTTGAAGACCATTTCGCCGCCGACCCTTCGCTCTTCGCACGTTGGAGCAAGAACGTCGCCTACGCGCATCCGCTTCGGTAACGCCTGCGAGTAGGGTCCCGCCCTCCTACCGCGAAAAAGCCTGATATATCGGGCTTTTTCTTTTTGCCGTCATAGCGTTTTCTAAGAATCGGAGCGGTCACGAAACACTCTCTCGTACGACTCGGTGCGGCGCTCGCCTTTGCGACGACGCTTGCCTTCGGCTCGCTTTTCGCTTCGCAGGCGTCGGCTCCACGGAGCGGGCCCGTTGCGCTCGATACGCATAACTTCGATGCGACGTGTCCGGCATGCAAGGACTTCTATCAGTTCGCAACCGGCGGATGGCGCAAACACAATCCCATCCCCGCCGCATATTCATCGTGGGGCCGGTTCGATACGTTGCAGGAAGCCAATCGTGACGTTCTGCACGGCATTCTCGAAGCGGCGGCCGCGAATACGAATGCGGCACCGGGCTCGAACGAACAAAAGATCGGTACGTTCTACAAGTCGTGCATGGACCGCGCGACGATCGATGCAGCGGGCGCGACGCCGCTCGACGACGCGTTCGCCCGGATCGCGGCGGTAGAAAAGCGGAGCGATCTCCCCGCCGAAATCGCCCGCCTGCACGCGATCTCGGCCGACGTCTTTTTCCAATTTTCCTCGACGCAAGATGCGACGAACGCGACGGCCGTCATCGGCGAATTCGATCAGAGCGGACTCGGCTTACCCGACCGGGATTACTACCTCGCGAAAAGCGAGGCGAAGACGCGCGCGGCGTACCGCAAGCACGTTCGGAACTCGTTCGTCTTACTCGGCGACGATGCTCCAACGGCCGCGCGCGAAGCGACGACGATTATGGCGCTCGAAACGCGCCTTGCAAACGTGCAACTCGACCGCGTTGCGTTGCGCGATCCGCACGCGACGTATCACATGATGCCGGTTGCGAAGCTTGCGACGTTGGCGCCCGCGTTCGACTGGCGCGCATACTTTGCCGCCTCCGGTATCGGAACGCTGCATCGACTCAACGTCGCGGAACCCGCCTATGCGCGCGCGATCGCTCGCGAGCTCGCGACGCTCCCGCTCACCGACATCAAGACCTATCTGCGCTGGCATCTCATCGCGGCGTACGAGCCGCGCTTATCGAAACCGTTCGTCGACGAGTCGTTCTCGTTCAACGGCGTGGTTCTCCAAGGCACGAAAGAGCAATTACCGCGCTGGAAACGCTGCGTTTCGGCGACCGATCAAAACCTCGGCGAGGCGCTCGGCGAAGTCTACGTTCGTAAGGCCTTTACGCCGGCAGCGAAAGCCCGCGCACGCGCGCTCGTCGACAATCTACAAGCGACCCTCCGCGACGATATCGAGACGCTCTCGTGGATGTCGCCCCGTACGCGAGCCTACGCGAACGTCAAGCTCGCCGCTTACGCGAAGAAGATCGGCTATCCGAAGTCGTTTCTTTCGTACGCGAAATACGACGTTACCGATGCGAGCTACGTCGCAAACGTCGAGGCCGGCTCGCGCTTCGCACGCAATCGCGATATCGCGAAGATCGGCAAGCCACTCGACCGTGGTGAATGGGGCATGACGCCGCCGACCGTCAACGCATACTACAATCCGGCACTCAACGAGATCGTCTTCCCGGCCGGCATCTTACAGTCGCCCTTCTTCAACCCCGCAGCCGACGACGCCGTGAATTACGGCGCGATCGGCGTGGTCATCGGGCA
Organism: Armatimonadota bacterium; assembly: GCA_037441145.1. Taxonomy (GTDB): domain Bacteria; phylum Vulcanimicrobiota; class Vulcanimicrobiia; order Vulcanimicrobiales; family Vulcanimicrobiaceae; genus JBBISR01. The sequence continues at coordinate 46,792 of JBBISR010000005.1, read as the reverse complement.
CGAAATGACGCATGGCTTCGACGATCAGGGAAGCAAATACGACGCGGCCGGTAACCTCCGCGATTGGTGGACGGCTGCCGATCGCGCGAATTTCGACAAGCGCGCGGCATGCATCGTCGACGAGTACTCGGCGCTCCCGGTCGTTCCCGGGATCACGCAAAACGGTAAGCTCGTACAGGGTGAGGCGATAGCCGACCTGGGCGGACTAACGATCGCCTATCGCGCCTACCAGCGCTCGCTCATCGGTAAACCGCATCCCGCGCCGATCGACGGGTACACGGCGGAGCAACGGTTTTTCCTCGGGTTCGCCCAGGAGTGGGCGGAAACCGATCGCCCCGAGTATGCGAAATTACTCGCAAAGACCGATCCGCATCCGGCACCGGGCAATCGCGTGAACGGCACCATCTCGAATATGCCCGCATTTGCGCAAGCATGGAATTGTCCGGCAACGGCACCGATGATCCGCCCGGCAGCACGGCGCTGCCAGATCTGGTAGGGAGTTCATGACCAATCGCCTGATCATCCGTGGAGCGGGGCTCGCCGCAGCGGCGGCCCTCACGATTTCCGCACTCGCCTACCAACCACGCCCGCAGGCAGCAGCCGCACTTCCGGCCGCGCCATCGGAGCTCAAAGCGGGGCTCGATCTCGCGGCGATCGACCACACGTGCAAAGCGTGCGACGATTTTTATCGCTTCGCCGATGGCTCGTGGATTGCGAATCATCCGATTCCCGCGGCGTATTCCGCCTTCGGGAAAGGCACGCAGTTATCGGATGCAAACGGCGAGGTACTGCACGGCATCCTCGAAGCGGCGGCCGCAAACGCCAATCCCGCCGACGCAAACGAAGCGAAGATCGGCAAGTACTATCACGCGTGCATGGACGAGGACGGCATCGAAAGCGCCGGACTCACGCCGATCAAAGCGGAGCTCGCCGCGATCGATGGGATCGCCGACCCGGGAGCGCTTGCGACCGAAATCGGTAACCTGCACCGGCTCGGGGTGGATGTCGCGTTCGCAGTCGATGCGGGCTCCGATCTCAAAGACTCCTCGAAAGAAATCTTCGAGATCGGTCAGGGCGGTCTCGGCCTTCCGAATCGGGACTATTATTTCGGCGAAGCGCAACAAGCGAAGCGCGACGCATACGTGAAGCACGTTGCGAACCTTCTCACGCTCGTCGGTACCGATGCGGCCAAGGCTTCGGCCGACGCCGCAGACGTGCTCGCACTCGAAACGGCGCTCGCAAAGCCGTCGCTCTCACCCGTCGAACTACGCGATCCGCTCAAGAGCTATCATCCGATGACGCTTGCCGCGACCGTCGCGCTCGCACCGAACCTCCAATGGATGGCATACGGCATGGCGCTTGGGATCAATCACCACATCGAGAGCCTCAACGTCGCGCATCCTGCGTTCCTGACCGCCGTCGATACGTTGGTCACGACGACGCCGTTACCGCAGTGGCGCGCCTATCTGAAGGCGCACCTTGCGATGACGTACGGGAACGCGCTTCCCAAGGCATTCGTCGATGAGAACTTCGCATACACGTCCTCACTGACGGGCGCGAAGACGCTGCAGCCGCGCTGGAAGCGATGCGCCGCCGCCGTGAATACGGCGCTCGGCGAAGCCGTCGGTGCCGTGTATGTGAAGACGGCGTTTCCACCCGCGGCGAAGGCACGCGCGCTCGCGCTCGTGGACAACCTCATCGCCACGCTGCACGACGATATCGGCACGCTCGCATGGATGTCGCCGAAGACGCAAGCCCGCGCGAAAAGTAAGCTCGCCGCGATTCAAAAGAAGATCGGCTACCCGGATGTATTTCGCAATTATGCGAAGCTCACGGTCACCGATAGCTACGCCGAGAACGTCTTGCGTGCGAACGCGTTCGCGAACGCGCGCGAGCTTGCGAAGATCGGGAAACCGGTCGACCGTGGCGAGTGGGGCATGACCCCGCCGACGGTCAACGCCTATTACAATCCGTCGAACAACGAGATCGTCTTTCCGGCGGGAATCTTGCAGACGCCGTTCTTCAACGCACAGAACGACGACGCGCTCAATTACGGCGCGGCCGGTGCCGTGATCGGTCACGAGATGACGCACGGCTTCGACGACCAAGGGCGGCAATTCGATGAGAAAGGCAATCTCGCCGATTGGTGGCAGCCCTCGGATGCGGCGCAATTCGCCAAGCGTGCCGGGTGCATCGCCGATGAATACGATGGCTTCGCGCTCGCAAGCGGCACGCACGAGAACGGCAAGCTCGAGACGGGCGAGGCGATCGCCGATCTCGGCGGTTTGACCATCGCCTACAAAGCATTCGAACGCGCGCAAAAAGGCAAACCGCGCGTTTCGATCGACGGGTACACACCCGAACAACGCTTCTTCATCGCGTACGCTCAGATTTGGGCCAATTCCATTCGCGAGCCGCAACAAGAGTTGTTGGCGAAGAACGATCCGCACCCGCTGCCGCGATTCCGCGTGCTCGGCACGCTCTCCAACATGCCCGAATTCGCGCGTGCCTTCGCGTGCCCGGCGGCGGCAAAGATGATCCGTCCGCCCGCCAAACGTTGCTCCATCTGGTAGCGAACCTCCGTCACACCGCCTCACACCACACCAAACCACTCCGGCCCGCGGGCCGTTTAAGGACGCACTTTTGCGCTGGAATACTCCGATAACCCGACTCGGGACGGCACTCGTCGTCGCTGCGGTTCTCGCCGCGACGGCGACGCACGCTGCCGGAACGGGCGATCCCGTCACGGGCAAGATCGCTGCCGATTCGCCGGCCTCGAAACTCTCGCAACAGCACGGTTTCGATCTTGCAAATCTCGATCCGACCTGCAAGGCATGCGACGACTTCTACCGCTATGCCAACGGCGGCTGGCTCGATAGCCACCCGATCCCGGCCGACAAAGCGAGCTACGGGCACTTCAACGGCCTCGCCGATGCGAACCAAGCCGTCGTGCACGCGATCCTCGAAAAAGACGCAGCCGACACTTCGGCCGCACCGGGTTCGCCCGAACAGCAGAGCGGCGCCATGTACAAATCGTGCATGGACACCGCGACGATCGACAAGGTCGGCCTGACGCCGGTTCTTCCCGAATTCGCGAAGATCGCCGCGCTCACCGATCGCAAGCAGTTGGTCGGCGAGATCGCGCACCTGCACGATATCGGCGCGGGCGTGTTCTTCGGCTTCGGCTCGGGGAACGACGCGAAAGATTCGAGCAAGATCATCTTGCAGACGGGTCAGGGCGGCCTCGGTCTCCCGAACCGCGATTACTACATCGAAAAGTCCGACCGCTTCGACACGATCCGCACGAAGTACATCGCGCACACGGCGGCTATGTTCGTCTTGATGGGCGAGCCCGCCGATCTTGCGAAGACCGATGCGCAAAACGCGTATGACGTCGAGCTCGCACTCGCGCAGGGAAGCAAGGCACCGAAGGATCTTCGCGATCCCGACAAGCGCTACAACCCGACGACCGTCGCCGAACTCGGCGCGAAGTTCGGCGCGCCCGATATCGATTGGACGAGCTACGTCAAAGCACGTCAGTTCCCGACCGACGTCAAGCTCAACGTCTCGACGCCGGAGTTCTATCCGGTCCTCGACAAAGTCATGACGACCACGCCGATCGCGTCGTTGCAGTCGTACATGAAGTGGCACCTGCTCGACCGGTTCGCGAGCCAAGCCGGCACGAAATTCGAAGACGAGCAGTTCGCCTTCAGCGGCACCGTGCTCAACGGCGTTCCGCAGCAAGAAGATCGCAGCAAGCGCTGCGGCCAGATCACCGATCGCGTCGTCGGCGAAGCGCTCGGCCAGGAATACGTCAAGCAGACCTTCACGCCGGCGACGAAAGCGCGTGCGAAGCAACTCGTCGAGAACGTCGCCGCCGCCCTCAAAGCATCGATCAACGATCTCGCGTGGATGAGCGCCTCCACGAAGACCGAAGGCATCGCGAAACTCGATGCCTTTACGAAGAAAATCGGCTATCCCGACAAGTGGGTCACGTACGACTTCGCGATCAAATCCGACGACTATCTCGGCAACGTCATGCGCGCGGCCGAGTGGAACCGCAAGCGCTCGAACGCACGCATCGGCAAGGGTCCGGATCGCGCACTCTGGGGCATGACGCCGCCGACGGTCAACGCGTACTACAACCCGTCGAACAACGAGATCGTCTTCCCGGCCGGCATCTTGCAGCCGCCGTTTTACAACCCGCTCGCTGACGACGCCGTCAACTACGGTGGCATCGGCGCGGTCATCGGGCACGAAATGACGCACGGCTTCGACGATCAAGGCCGCAAGACGGACAAGAACGGGAACTTGAACGACTGGTGGACCCCAGCCGATGCCGAAGCGTACAAAGCCAAAGCGAAGTGCGTGAGCGATCAGTTCGACGCATACGAAGTCGCGCCGGGCGTCCACGAACAGGGTCAGCTCGTGCTCGGCGAGTCGATCGCCGATCTCGGCGGCATCACGATCGCGTACCGCGCGTTCAAGATGACCGAAGAGGGCAAGAGCAACAAGACGATCGACGGCTTCACGCCCGATCAGCGCTTCTTCCTCGGTTGGGCGCAAGTCTGGGGCTCGAACTCGCGCCCCGAAGCCGCGATCTCGCGCGCCAAGACCGATCCCCATCCCGCGGACAACTTCCGCGGCAACGGCCCGCTCTCGAACATGCCGGCATTCGCCGCCGCATTCTCGTGCGCGGCAAACACGAAGATGGTTCGCCCCGCATCCGAGCGTTGCGCCATCTGGTAGTAGTTCCGTAATAACGGAATGAACGAAACGGGGTGACGCGCGAGCGTCGCCCCGTTGTTCTTCTTGCAGGAGCGAACGCGGTGCGGGCCAACCGTATGCCGATGCGCGCTCTAACCCAAGATCGCATCATCTGCGCGGACGGCCTCCCGGCGCTCGTCGCAGCGCCCGTGGATGCCGACGGCCTACCGTGCGTCATCCTCTTGCACGAGCGCTATGGTCTCGTACGACACACGGAAGAGCTGGCCGCTCGGCTCGCGCGCGAAGGGTACGTCGTCGCCGCGCCAGATCTCTTTCACGACGCACCCGACCTCGCTTCGTTGCACAAGGGCGAAAGTAAGGTCGCAAGCGACGACCCGCGTGCCACCGCGCAAATCGCGAGCGTACGCGCATACCTCGCGCGCGACCCCCGTGCGGATACGGAGCGGCTTGCGATCGTCGGCGTCTGCCAAACGGGCCGCATACCGCTCGTCATCGATGCATCCGCGCCCATACGCGCATGCCTCGTGCTCTATGGTGCCGCGCAAGATCGCGAGTGGGAGCGGCACGAGCGCTTTCCGACGCCGCTTGGCGAACTGCTCGCGCTCGGTCGGGCGCCCGTACTCGGACTCTTCGGCGAACGCGATCACGCGATTTCGCTCGCGCACGTCGAGCGTTTTCGCGATGCGTTGGAGCGCACGGGCCGATCGTATGACATCGCGTTCATCCACGGCGCGCCCCACGGTTGGCTCAACGATACGATGCCGGGCCGCTATCGCCCGGAGCAGGCAGCCGCCGCCTGGGCGAAGATAACCGCATTTCTCGAAGAGCATCTCGTGCCGCGCGTACCGCGCTCGGGCGTGCATCGGCGCTACACGGCGGCATACGCGGCGGATTACGATTTCACGCAAAACGTTCGGATGGAATAGCATGGATTTCTCCCTCGATCCCACCCTGCGCGCCGAGCGCACCGCACTCGTACTTTTCGACGTGCTGCAAGACTACGTCCATCCGAAAGACGAGGCGAAGGCGGCCACGTTACGTGCCCGCGGCTTGCACGAGCGCTTACGCGAACTCGTTGCCGGCGCCCGGAGCGCGGGCGTGCGGACCTTCTATCCTGCGGCGAGCCACGGGCCCGATGGCAGCGATATCGTCTCGCGCTTACGCGATACCGATATGGATTTGCAACCGTGGGCGAACGGCGTGCAAGCTTTCCGTCCGATCGTTCGGCGCGGCGAACGCGGCGCCGCGATCGCGGACGGACTCGAACCCGGGCCGAACGATGTCGTTATTCCGAAACATCGCTGGAGCGCGTTCTTCCAGACGTCGCTCGAACTCAATCTCCGCGCGCGCGGGATCGAAACGATCGTGATCGCCGGCCTTTCCACGGACGTGGGCATCGCAAGTACCGCGTTCACCGCGCGCGATATGGACTTCGGGATCGTCGTCGTGCGCGATGCGTGTTGGAGCCATCGCGCGGGCAATCACGATTTTTTCATGGAGCGCGTCTTCCCGCGCATGGCGCGCGTGATGGACGTTGCGGACGTCGTCGCGCTCATGGCACCGAGCGCGTGAAGGTGCGTCCCCGATTCTTCGCCGCGCTCGCGGCGGTTCTGCTCGCGATACCGGCGGCCACGGCACCCGGTAATGCCGCAAACCCGGATCCCGTCGGCGACGCGCGACTGATCGCCGCGGCGCGGAGCGAAGGCGCCGTCTCGCTTTATACTTCGGTGTCGCTCGAAGACACGACGAAACTCGCGCAGCGGTTCGAAGCCCAATATGCGATCCCCGTGCGCGTCCTGCGCATGGAGAGTAACCAACTCCCCGCGCGCCTCGTCCTCGAAGCACGCGCCGGGCGCGCGAATGCGGATGCCGTGCTCTCCCCGACGCTGCAGATGTACGCGCTCAAGAGCGCCGGGATGCTCGCGCTACGCCCCGTGCCGGAAGAGCGCGACTATCTCGCGGCCACGGTCGATCGCGACGGCGCTTTCGGCGGCGTGCTGATCAACACCGATACGATCGCGTACAACCCCGCGCTCCTTGCGGCCGCACACCTTGCGCCGCCACGGCAGTGGGCCGATCTCACGCGGCCGGAATGGCGCGGGAAGTTCGCGCTTTACGATCATTCGTACGAGTGGTATCTCGCGATGAAACGCGTGATGGGCGCGGTGCAGGCGGAGGCGCTCATGCGCGGCCTCGCCGCAAACGCACCGAACCTCGTCGCATCGCATCAGCTCGCGATCAATGCGATCGCCGACGGCGAACACGCTGCGGCCGCGAACGTCTTCGGGTACGACGCGGTCCGTTTGCAAGCGCAAGGCCGCCCGATCGCCTTCGTCGCTCCCGCGCCGACGATCGCGGAAGTCAACGCCATCGGCATCACCCAACACGCCGCGCATCCGAGCGCAGCGCTGCTCTTCGAGCGCTGGGCGCTCTCGCGTGCGACGCAACGATACATCACGGACGTGCTCGGCCGCTCCTCGGGCCGCAAAGACATCGTGCAGAATCCCGCCGTGTGGAACGTTACGATGCGCATCACGATCAGCGACCCCTCGAACGCCGACGACTATCGCGCGGCGGCTTCGGAGTTCGACGCGTTTTTCAAGCGCGGCGGGTAGCCGTGGACGCACGTTTCGAAGATCACTGTTGGCGGGAGATCGTCCCGCGCGAAACGCTCGATCTCTACGCGCATTACGCGCGCGAAACATGCGTCGGCCCCGCACCCGCGCTCCTCGCGATCGATCTCTACGAGCTCGCGTATCAAGGCGGCCCGCAACCGATCGCGGAGCTCGCGGACGCGTATCCGAGTTCGTGCGGTGCTGCGGCCTGGGCGGCGATCCCGCAAACGCAGGCGCTCTTCGCCGCGGCTCGCGGCGCGGGTATTCCCGTCTTCTATTCGACGCAAGAGACGCGACCGGACGCGCGGCCGCGAGCGATCCACGCGACACAACGCAAACGCACGACGAACGGGCCCGAGCTCTACGAAATCAAAAGTGAGTTCGCGCCGCAACCGGGCGATACCGTGATACGCAAGATGCGCGCGAGCGCGTTTTTCGGCACGCCCCTCGCCGCGCAGCTCACCGCGCTCGGCATCCGCAGCCTCATCATCTGCGGCGAGAGTACCTCCGGTTGCGTACGCGCGAGCGCGGTCGATGCATATTCGCACGGCTTTCACGTCACGATCGCCGAGGAGTGCTGTTTCGATCGTAGCCCGCTCTCGCACGCGATCAACCTTTTCGACCTCCACCACAAATACGCGGACGTGATGCGAACGAACGAAATCGTCGCGGCGCTCCGCACGACGCAAGCATAAGCGCCGAAGGAAATTTGTTTCCCTGGCGGACACTTCACGCAGCATGCCGTCTGCACGTTTCGCCTCGGCCCATACGCCCATTGCCTTCGCGCTCGTCGCCGTCGTCGCGATCGTGGTCTTCATCGTCCCATCGGCATATGCGGGATTGCTCACGGTGATCGGGCTCTATAGCCTCATCACGCTCGGCCTCAACGTGTTCATGGGTTACACGGGGCAAGTCTCCCTCGGGCAGGCGGCGTTTTACGGGATCGGCGCGTATGCCGCGGCATTGCTCTCGACGCGGCTCGGCATCTCGCCCTGGTTCGCGATGCTCGCGGGCGCAAGCGCTGCCGCAACGGTTGCGTACGCGCTCAGCTTCGTCGTCTTACGGCTGCGCGAAAATCTGCTCGCGCTCGGCACGCTTGCGCTCGGCATCGTCGTCGCCGTTATTTTCGCGAATTGGGAATTCGTCGGCGGAACGTCCGGCATCAAAGGCATCCCCGGATTCGCGATCGGGCGTTTCACGTTCGACGTGCGCGCGTACGCGATCTTCGCGTGGCTGCTCGTGGCGTGCGCGATGTTCTTCGTCGCGAATATCGTCCGTTCGAGCTATGGGCGTGCGCTCGTTGCGATCGCGGCGGGAGAACTCGGCGCCCAAACCTTGGGCGTCTCGGGCGAACGCCTCAAGCGCCAAATCTTCGTCCTGAGCGCCGCGCTTGCGGGCATCGCCGGCGCCGTATACGCATCATACGTATCCTACATCGATCCGTCGTCGTTCGGGTTTCTGCTCTCCGTGCAACTCGTCCTGATGTCCGTCATCGGCGGCTTGCGCACGCTCTGGGGCGCGATCGTCGGCGCGACGGTCGTGGTCGGTCTTTCGCACATCCTGCAATCGGCGATCCCCGCGCTCATCGCGCAAGTCCAAAAGATCGTTCCGTGGTTTCCGAGCGCGCACGGCGATTTCGAATCGTTCTTCTTCGGCGTCTTGCTCATCGCGATGTTGATCTTGGTGCCGCGCGGGATCATGGGGCGCGCGGAAAGCGGCGCCGTTGCGGGCGTGCGCGCGTGATCGAAGCGCTCTGGCAATATCTTCTCGCGGGCCTCATCGTCGGCGCGATCTACGCGCTCGTCGCGGCGGGGTTCGTGCTGATCTATCAAGTCACGGGCATCATCAATTTCGCGCAGGGCGAATTTGCGATGATCGGCGCGATGACGACCGCCTCGTTCGTCCAAACGGGCCAATCGCTTCCGCTCGCAGCCGCCTCCGGCGTCCTTGCGGCAGCCGCAATCGGTGCGCTCTGCTACGCGCTTGCGATCCGTCCCGCGCGCTCGCGCAAGGCATCGTCGGTCACGATGATCTTCATCACGCTCGGACTCGACGTCGCACTCCGCGGTGCCGGACTCTTCATCTGGGGGACCAATCCGATCAGCGTCGACGCGTTCTCGAAAGGCACGGCGATCCACATCGGCAGCGGCGTGCTCTCCCCACAATCGCCGTGGGTCTTCGGCACGGATCTCCTCGTGTTTGCGGCGCTCTACGCCTTTTTCCGCTATAGCTATACCGGTATCGCCGTGCGCGCGGCCGTTGCGAATCCGCCGATCGCTTCGACGTTCGGTATCCCGCTCGGGCGTTTCGCGTTTTGGAGTTTCGTCGTCGCGGCCGCGATCGGTGGGCTCGGCGGCGTCGTCATCGTACCGATCACGAGCGGCACGTACGATATGGGCCTCGCACTCGGCCTCGCGGGATTCGTCGCTGCGGTTCTCGGCGGGCTCGATAGCCTGCCCGGCGCGGCCCTCGGCGGCTTCGTCCTTGGCATTTTGGAGAAACTTGCGGGCGGCTTGATCGCAACCGGTTGGGAGCAAGGTGTCGGCTTCCTCATCCTCGTGCTCGTGCTCGTGCTTCGGCCACAGGGTTTGCTCGGGCGAGCGGCGCGGCGCGCATGATCGCGGTGCGAGAGATCACGATGCGTTTCGGCGGCGTCGTCGCGCTCGAAAACGTGAGCTTCGAAGCGCACGCGAGCGAAGTGCTCGGCATCATCGGGCCCAACGGCGCGGGAAAGACCACACTCTTCAACTGCATCAGCGGCGTGCAACGCCCGACTTCCGGGAGCGTTTCGCTCGATGGCACACCGCTTACGGGATTGAACGTCGAACGCATCGCCGCGCATGGCGTGACGCGCACGTTTCAAACGCCGGTCATGTTTTGGGGCCTGACCGTCCGCGAGAGCGTCGAGATCGCGCTCGCGGCGGGTGAATACGGCGGCACGTATCCGCCGCCCGCGCACCGCGCGCTCATCCCGTGCGGCCTCGGCCTTCCGCAGCGCCGCCGGGCGGACCGCGAACTCCGCGATCGCGCCGATCGGGTGCTCGCCGAACGCGGCCTCACCGCGATGGCGGACCGCCCGACCGAAACGCTTGCCTTCGGCGAAGAGCGTTTGCTCGAAATGGCGCGAGCGCTCGCGATGCGCCCCGCCGTGCTGCTGCTCGACGAACCGCTTTCCGGCTTGAATGCAGGTGAGGTCGAGGAAGTGCTCGCCGCAATCCGCGCCGCACGGAGCTCGGGCGTCGCGGTATTGCTCGTCGAGCATGCCGTCGGCGAGTTGCTCGCGATCGCCGATCGCGTCGTCGTGCTCGATCGCGGACGGACGATCGCAACGGGAACCCCCGCCGCGATCGCGATCGACCCGCTCGTCGTCGATGCGTACCTCGGTGACGATCCGCTATGAGCGCGATGCTGGAACTCGACCGCGTTTCGACGCATCGCGGACGCGTGCAGGTACTCTGGGACGTGTCGCTCGCGATCGAACGCGGCGAAACCGTTGCGATCGTGGGGCCGAACGGCGCGGGAAAGACGACGCTCGTCGCGTCGATCGTCGGGTTGCTCGCGCCGACCAGCGGAAGCATTCGCGTGAGCGGAGCGGACGTCACGGGCGCGCGCCCCGAAGCGATTGCGCATTCCCGCGTCGCGCTCGTCCCCGAACGACGCGGCATCTTCGCGCCCCTGACCGTGTGCGAAAATCTTCTGATGGGCGCGTTTCACCGCCGCGCATCGCGCGCCGAACGCGAGCACGATCTGGACGACGTGTTCGCACTCTTTCCCGCGCTCGTCCGGTATCGCAACGCGATCGCGGGGTCGCTCTCCGGCGGCGAACAGCAGATGGTCGCCATCGGCCGCGCGCTGATGGCGAAGCCCGCGTTGTTGTTGCTCGACGAGCCGAGTCTCGGGCTCGCGCCGAAAGTACGGCGTGAAAATTTCGATGCGCTCGCGCGCCTTACCGAGCGCGGCGTCACGATCGTCCTCGTCGAACAGAACGTGCGTCTCGCCGCGCGTATTTGTGGCCGCGCATATCAGATGCAACGCGGCCGAATCGTCGGAACGGAGAGCGCGGAAGAACTCGCGCGCTCGGCCCGCCGCGTCACGCTGGAACCGTCATGAAAGGCAGTCGTCGCATGCAATCGTCGCCCTCTCGCTCCAAAGTCATCGTACGGGCCGCCGCAATCGCGCTCGTCCTCGGACTTCCGCTCGCGCTCGTTCCCGCGAACCACGCCGGTGCCGCCGCGGAACCGTACTTCATCGGCGCGGTCCTCTCCGAAAGCGGCCCGGGCGCAACGCTCGGCCGCCCGAACGCCGATAGCGTCGCGCTCGCGGTCGCCGAAATCAACGCGGCGGGCGGCGTCAACGGGCACCCACTGCAAGTCGAGGTACTCGACGATGCTTCGAATCCGACGACTGCCGTATCGAGCGTCCGCCAGTTGCTCGATAAACACCCGATCGCGATCATCGGCTCGTCGCTCACGCAGTCGACGCTCGCGATGGAACCGCTCGTCGATGCGGCCGGTATTCCGCTGATCTCACTTGCATCGTCGAGCCAGATCATCGAGCCCGAATCGACGCACAAGTGGGATTTCAAGATGCCCATTACCGATACGCGCGTCGGTACCGTGATTGCGGAATACCTGAAGAAGAAAAACTCGACGAAAGTAGCGTTCGTCTACCGCGACGACGACTACGGCAAGAGCGGCCTCGAGCATTTCAAGAATGGGCCGAACGCGAAGGGCCTCGACGTGGTCGCAGCCGATGCGATCGCCGCAACCGCGAGCGATGCGACGACGCAACTGACGCATGCGAAGGGCGCGAATGCAACCGCACTCGTCGTGTGGACGACGATGCCTTCGGCAAACGTCGTACTCAAGGCGTATCGCGAACTCGGTGCCACGATGCCGATCGTGTACTCGGACGGTGCGGCGACGGCGGCCTTTCCGAATAACGCCGGTGCCGCGATCGACGGCGTGTTGATCGCCAGTACGAAGATCACCGTCGCCGAGCAGCTCGCAAAGAGCGATCCGCAGAAACGCGTGCTCGACCACTACATCGCCGCGTTCAACAAGGCGTATCCGAAAGATGGGATCAGCATCTTCGGCGGCTTCGGTTACGACGCGGTGTATGTGCTCAAGGCGGCCCTCGAAGGTGCGAAAAGTGCCGATCCGGCGAAGGTTCGCGACGCGCTCGAACGCGTTGCGTACACGGGCGTCACGGGCGTTTATCGGCTCTCGCCGACCGATCATAACGGGCTCGGCAGCGATTCGCTCGTCGTCACGCAACTCGTAAATCAAAAGTTCGTCATCGCAAAATAATGCACGAACGACCGACGGTTCGTGACGCCACGTTCGCGCTGTTGCGCGAGCTCGGCGTCACGACCGTCTTCGGCAATCCGGGTTCGACCGAGCTCCGCTTTCTCAAGGCGTGGCCCGCCGATTTCCGGTACGTGATGGGATTGCACGAAGGTGCGGTCGTCGCGATGGCCGACGCGTTCGCACAGATCACGGGGAACGCCGGCATCGCTAACCTCCACTCCGCGGGCGGCGTCGGCAACGCGATGGGAACCATCTTTACCGCTTTTCGCAATCATGCGCCGCTCGTCGTCATCGCCGGGCAACAAACGCGCGCGATGCTTCGCGACGAGCCGTTTCTGTTCGCCGAAGATGCGACGACGCTACCGCGGCCGTATGTGAAATGGGCTTGCCAGCCCGCGCGCGCCGAGGACGTACCCGCCGCGATCGCCCACGCGTATTACGTTGCCATGCAACGGCCATATGGGCCGACCTTCGTCTCGGTCCCCGAGGACGATTGGGACGTTCCGACGAGCTTCGTACGCGCGCGGCGCATCGACGATGCGGCAGTTGCAAGCGACGACGCGCTTCGCGCTCTCGCGCATTCCCTCGACACGGCGCGCGCGCCCGCCTTCGTCGTCGGCGCCGGTGTCGATCGCGACCGTGCCGCCGATGCGCTCGTCGCGCTCGCCGAGCGCGTTCGAGCGAACGTCTTTTCAAGCGCACTCACCGGTCGTTGCGGTTTTCCGGAAGATCATCCGCTCTTCGCGGGAGCGATGCCGCGTATCCGCAGCGGCGTCCGCGAACGCTTGGCCCCGCACGACCTCGCGCTCGTCATCGGCGCGCCCGTGTTCAACTATCACATCCACGCAGCGGGCCCGTACGTCGAGGAAACGACGACCGTCGTGCATCTCACGGACGACGCGCATGCCGCGGCGGCCGCCGCGGTCGGTACGAGTATCGTGGGCGCGATTCGGCCGTCGCTCGAACGCCTCACGGCGCTGACCGCGCAAACGACACGGACGGCACCGCAGCGCCCCGCACGCGCGGCAGCGCTCGCACCGCTCGCACCCGCATCGGGCGACGCGGCGATCGCCGTCGCCGATATCTTCGCGGCGATCGTGCGGACACTGCCAGACGACGCGCTGATCGTCGAGGAAACGCCGTCGGTGCACACGCTGCTGCACGACGTCGGGCTCTTGCAGCCGCAACGCTACTTTTGGGCGGCGAGCGGCTCCCTCGGGTACGGGCTACCCGCCGCCGTCGGCGCAGCCTTAGCCGCGCCCGGGAAGCGCATCCTCGCGCTCATCGGCGATGGCTCGGCGCACTACGGCATCCAAGGCCTGTGGAGCGCGGTCGAGCTCGGCGTTCCCGTTACGTTCGCAATCGCGAACAACGCCGGATACGATGCGATGGTCTCGTTCTCGAAAGTCATGCAATCGACGGCATCGCCCACGTTCGATGTCGGTCATGTCGATTTCGTAGCGCTCGCGGCAGGCTACGGCTGCCCGGGCGAGACGGTCATGGCAACGCGCGATCTCGTACCCGCATTGCGCCGGAGCTTCGCGCTCGACGGCCCGTCGCTCATCGATATTCGCGTGCCGTCGGCTGCGGCGCCGCTCGTCTGATCGGGCGCCGAGCGCTAGCCCCGCGTGTTTTTCGCCGTAAAGAACGCATCGAGCGCTCGTGCGTGTTCGGGCGTTTCGTGCGCGATCGCCTGGAAGCTCGCCGCCACGTCGAGCAGCGCGGGCAAGGATAGCTCGGCGCCGATGCGCATCAGGCGCTTCGTCGCGCGCACCGCATAGCTCGAGCGCGAAGCGATGCGCTCCGCGAGTGCCTCCGCCGTCGCATGCAGATCGGCATCCGCCACCACTTGCCACACGAGGCCTAACCGTAACGCCGTCGTTGCATCGATCGCATCGCCCGTAAACGAGAGCACGGCCGCCGCTTGATGACCGATGAGCCGCGGCAGGATCCACGCGCCACCGTCGCCCGCGATGATGCCGAGCGCGACGAAACTCTCGGCAAACGTCGCGCGCTCGCCCGCGATGCGGATGTCGCAAAAACACGCGAGATCGCAGCCCGCGCCAACCGCCGGACCGTTGACGGCCGCGATGACCGGCATTTCCAGCGAGACGATCGCGCGGGTAACGCGCTGGATGCCGCGCCGATAATTCGCGAACACTTCGGCCGCGCGACCGCCGAACATCCCCGCTTTGTCGCGCATCGCCTTTACGTTGCCGCCAGCGGAGAATGCCGGACCCGCGCCCGTGAGTACGACCGCACCAACGCTATCGTCGGCGTTGAGCGAACGTGCGATCTCTTCCAGAGCGGCATACATCGGCTCGCCGTCGAGCGCGTTCCGCGTCTGCGGAACGTTGAGGGTTACGATCGCGACGGCGCCGCGACGTTCGAGCAAAACCGGTGGTGTCGTCATGCTCCGTACATGCGCCCGCGATCGCGCCAACCCCGTCCGCACCCCCGCGCGAAAAAACACCCCTTGGGCCCGGGCTCGCTTGGCAAGCGAAGATTGCGGGCGGCGATCAAGAAAGAACCGTAACGTGAAGCAACCACCCTCGCAGCTCGGCAGCCCGATCGTTACGGAGCCAACGCCGACGATGCCCGAGCGCATCGCGAAGATGGCTGCCGAGAACGAGGACGTACCGCTCAACGACCGCGACGATACGGCGGCGGCCGAGACCTTGGTGCGCCACCTTTTCGCGGGTGCGACACAGCGCATCGATGGCTTGGAATACGACGTCGCGTATCGTCTGGCGGCGCGCTCCGTCGGTGGCGACATCGTCGACGTCTTTCATTACGACAACGGTGCCGCCGCCTTTTCGATCGCCGATATCGCGGGGAAAGGCACGCAGGCCGCCGTATCGGCCGCGCTCGTAAAGTATGCGCTCCGCGCGTTCATCTCACACGGGCTCACGGCCGAACGCGTGTTGCGTTCGCTCGATCGCCTGTTTCTCGAAAACAACGCGTTCGAGCGTACCGAATCGTTCGCAAGTGTTTTCCTCGCGATTTTCGACGACGACCGGCGTTCGTTGACGTTTGCTTCGGGCGGTCACGAGCCGGTAGTGATTTGCACGCCATCGGGTGCCGTTCGCACGCTCGCGCCGACCGCGCCGCTGGTCGGCATCTTCGACGACCAGCACCATCTCTTTCGCCAACGGCACGTCGAACTCGAATCGGGGTCGTTGCTCGTGGCAACGACCGATGGCGTTACCGAATCGCGCTCGCCCGACGGCGAATTTTTCGGTATGGAAAATTTTTCCGCAATCGTGGAGCGCTTGTCGACGGCACCGATCGGCGACATCCCGCATGCGATCGTTGCGGAAGTCGAACGTTTCACGGGCGGGACGCTGCACGACGATATCGCGATCTTCGCCGTCCGCGTGTTTTAGCGCAAGCGAGCATCGCCGCGTAACGAACGTTGCCGGCATCGCGAACCTTTTGGCTGGCGTGCGCGTTGTTCGATCACGCACGCCTTACGAAAGGGCATTCGATGTTCAAAGCAATCATCGCCGCAATCGCGGCAGCCGGACTCGCCGGCAGTCTCATCCTCCCCGCATCCGCCCAATCGCTTCCCGGCGGATCGTATCGGCAGTCATGTTCGAACGCGCGCGTCTACGGCAACCGCTTGTATGCCGATTGCACGCCGCCGCAGGGTTCCGCACAGCGCACGAGTATCGCGCTCGACTCGTGCACCAATGGCGACATCGCAAACGTGAACGGGAACCTGCGCTGCAACGGCAATCGCCGCGGATCGTACGATGACGACGATCGCGCCCGTCAACAGAATCGCGACAACGGCGATCGGTACGATCGGCGCCATAACGACGACGATAACCAGGGGAACGGTCGCAATCGTAATTACGGCAACGATGGCTATCAACAGAATGCAGCACCCGGCGGTTCCTATCTTTCGAGCTGCACGAACGTGCAGACGAACGGTTCGCGGGTGACGGCAACGTGTTCCGCGGTGAACGGCCGCCGTATCACCTCATCGATCGACGCACGTCGCTGCGACGGTAGCGACATCGCGAACATCAACGGACGTCTCGACTGCCGTTAATTCGCGAACACGTAAAACAAAAATCCCACGTCATGCGACGTGGGATTTTTTTCGATCGCGGCGTTCGCGCTACGCTTTCGAGGCCTCGACGATTCCCGCGAGCGCCGTGCGGATCGAACGTACGCGCGTATCGAGCGCATCTTTTGCGGCCTTCTTCCCCTTCGCGTAGAGATCGTCACGGATCGGACCGATGCGCGCGCGTTCGATTTGCGTAACGGGCACGACGGCACCGATCAGCATACCGGCGATCGCGGCGCCCGCGAGCACGCCCAGCGGATTTTCCGAGGCGAAATGCGATGCGCTCTTCGCACCCGCTTCCATCGCATCGGCAGCAACCGTCGACGTGCGGAGTTGCGTGACGGCATCGGTCACATTGACCTTTACCGTGTCGAGCGTCTCACCGACGACCGTCTTCACCGATTCGATTCGTTCCGTCGCATCCCGGCGGAGTTGTTCTGCATCGATTCCCATTTGCGACTCCTACTCCAGCGTCTCGACCGGCTTCGCCGGCGCGGTTTTCAAAAAGCGTGCGGCGAGAAATCCCGCGGCGACGGCACCGCCCGTCATCACGAACGGCCGTTTGCGCGTCAGCGTTTCGAGGTCGCGGACGAACGTTTCCGCGGTACCCTCTTGCAGATAGCGCGCCGCACCTTCGAGCAACGATGTCCCTCGGTCGCTAAGCGCCAAGAGCGGAGCCGGGATCGGCGCCTCGCGCAAGCGTCCACGTAGTTCCGTCGCCGATTTTGCGATACGCGTTCCGAATACCGTCGATCGTTCGTCGATTTGCGAACCGATAAACGACGTCGCGCGAGCGACTTTCTCCTGTTCCATACCGTTGCCTCCGAGCGATGAGTCACCATCTCGTACCCAGATGGCACGGAAACGATGCAACCTCCGATGCGCGCCCGCGATTGCTTTAGATATGAACCAACGTTGGCAGCGATGATCCAGACGATCGGCGTGGAGGGGATGACGTGCGCGAATTGCGTGCGGCACGTGCGGAGCGCACTCGAAACGATTCCTGGGGTGCGAGAGCTCCAGGTTGACCTCGACACGGGGAGCGCGACATTCGTCGCCGAGGTGACGATCGAACGTTCCGCGCTTGCCGAAGCGCTCGATGAAGCCGGATACGCTTTGCGATGACCGTCGCGCCCGATCGCGCGGCCGAAGCCGAATCCGAATTCGCGATCGCGGGGATGACCTGCGCATCGTGCGTGCGACATGTTGCGAAGGCCGTCGGTCGCGTACCGGGCGTTCGCGACGTGATCGTCAACCTCGCTACCGAGCGCGCGCTCGTCTATCACGATGCGGCGACGAGCGATGCAAGCCTCATCGCCGCTATCGACGCGGCGGGATACGGCGCGTTTGCCATCGCGCGCGATGGGAGCGGCACGGCCGATGACGACGATCTGCGTCGCCGCGAAGCCGAACTCGCGCGGAGGCGGACGCTTCTGATCTCTGCGGCGGCGCTCTTCGTTCCTACCGCCATCCTCGCCATGGTGATTCCGGATTTCGACAACAAAGAGTGGCTGCTATGCGCGCTCACGATGCCCGTATGGGCGATCGTTGGCCTCCCCTTTCACCGCGGCGCGTTCGCGCAAGCGCGCTCGCTCTCGGCAAATATGGATACGCTCGTTTCGCTCGGTTCGACGGCGGCGCTCGGGTTATCGATCTGGGCCACGTTTGCACGGCAACCCACCTATTACGAGACCGCAAGCGCGATCGTCACCCTCATCTTCGCCGGCAAATACTTCGAAGCGGTAGCGAAAGGAAAGAGCACGAGCGCGATCCGGGGTTTACTCGCGCTCCAACCGCGGACGGCGCGCGTCGTCGCGCGCGACGGTTCCATCGCCGAGATCGCGATCGACGCACTCCGCGCGGGCGACCGCGTATCCGTTCCCGCAGGCGAGCGCATCCCGATCGACGGGATCGTCGAAACCGGAACGAGCGCCGTCGACGTCGCGCTCGTCACGGGCGAGCCGATTCCGCGCATCGTGGGGCCGGGGGATACGGTGCGCGGCGGCACGCGTAACGGCGATGGTACCCTGATCGTCCGTGCGACTGCAGTCGGCGAGGGAACGACGCTCGCGCAAATCATCGCGGCGGTACGGCGGGCGCAAGGTTCCGTACCGCCGATCCAGCGCGTTGCGGACGACGCTGCCCGCGTGTTCGTCCCGATCGTCCTCGGGCTTGCGGCGATCACCTGCGCGGGCTGGATCGCAACCGGTCACCCGTGGCCGATCGCTATCGTGGCCGCGGTTTCCGTGCTCGTCGTCGCTTGTCCGTGCGCCCTCGGCCTCGCAACGCCCACGGCGATCGTCGTCGGCGTCGGCCTCGGGGCTAAACACGGCATCC
Source organism: Armatimonadota bacterium (assembly GCA_037441145.1). Taxonomy (GTDB): domain Bacteria; phylum Vulcanimicrobiota; class Vulcanimicrobiia; order Vulcanimicrobiales; family Vulcanimicrobiaceae; genus JBBISR01. Next base: position 27,728 of record JBBISR010000005.1, on the reverse strand, counting down.
TCTTCCGCGACGCAAGCGCGCTCGAACGCATAGGGGCCTGCGATACCGTTATATTCGACAAAACCGGAACGTTGACGATCGGTCGGCCGGCCGTGGTTGCGGCGAGCGATGCGATCCTCGCGCTCGCGGCAACGGTCGAACGCGGATCGTCCCATCCGCTCGCTGCCGCAATCGTGCGGGAATGTGAAGGACGCGGGCTCGCGATCCCCGCCGCAACGGCGCTCGTCGCGGCCCCCGGGTACGGGATGCGCGCGCTCGTCGACGATCGCCCGATTTTCGTCGGGAACCGTAGCTACCTCGAAGCGAACGCGATCGCGCCCGATGCCATCGACGCGCTCGGCCAGGCGATAGACGCCGATGCCACGCGCGTGTACGTGGCATCCACGAACGCCCCACTCGGCGTCATCGAACTCGCCGATCGTATGCGTCCGGAAGCCCCTGCCGCAATCCGCGATCTCGCCGCGCGCGGCATCACCACGCAACTCGTAAGCGGCGATATCCCGGCCGCGGTCGCCGCGCACGCACGCGACGTGGGGATCGCATCGTGGGTTGCGAGCGCGACACCAAACGACAAGGCGGAAATCGTGCGCGCATTGCGAGCGGCCGGTAGGCGCGTGACGTTCGTCGGCGACGGCATCAACGACGCGCCCGCGCTTGCCACCGCCGACGTCGGGCTCGCGATGGGCGGCGGGACGCACGTCGCGCTCGAGACCGCGCAAGCCGCGATCGTTTCGAACGATCCTCGTGCCGTCGCCGTTGCCATCGATCTCTCGCGCGCGACGATGCGCACGATCCGGCAGAATCTTTTCTGGGCGTTCGGTTATAACGCGATCCTCGTACCGCTCGCCGCCTTCGGTATCGTCCGCCCCATGATGGCGGCGGCGGCAATGGGGCTCTCGTCCCTATTCGTCGTCGGAAATTCTTTATTTCTGCGAAAAGGCAAATTCCTACTCCACCGGCGGTAGCGAAGCGCAGAATGCCGCGTAATCGCGCTCGGATTGCTCCGCGTACGCGATAGCGAATCCGAGCAACGCACGATCGAAGGCGTCGCTCCGTCCGATATAGCCCGCGATCGCGGCCGCGTCGCCCGAGCGTGCATGCGCCGCAGCGAGCGCCCAGCCGCAATACTGCGCGTATTCTTGGAGATCGGCCGCGGTCGCATCGGCAAGGTTCGCCGAGGCTTTCATGTCCTTGAACTGTCGCACGTAAAAATCGTGCGAACCCGACGATCCCCACCCGAGAAACGCATCGCTCGCCGATTGCATCAGACGCTGACCGCGCACGACGCGCTCGCCTGCGGACATCGATACCGGTAGCGGAAAGACGGTTTCGAGTACCGAGGGTACCGCTTCTTTCACCTGGAGGATCAGCGGGTCGTGGTCGTCCGCCATACAGAGCGCGATGGCGCACCGCGTACCGACCGAGCCGACCCCGACGACCTTGATCGCGTGATCGACGAGCACGTATCGACCCAGCAAGAATCGCATTTCCGGTGAAAGCGTCGTGACGTAGCCTTCGAGAATCTCTTCGATCGCGAATCCGGGGCGATCGGTTTCGCGCGAGTGAAACAGATCCGGTTCGCGTTCGATGAAGCGTCGACGGCCGTCGACTTCTTCGGTGAATTTCTCGAAAACCGCATGGATCGTTTCGGTAGCGGATTCATCCGCGATGCGTTTACGGCGGCGCTGCGTTGCCGCACTCATCGCTTCATCGAGAATTTTCGTCGCGTCGAGCCGCGTGTAAAACACGTCGAGTGCCGGCAGCGTGGCGAGATCGCGCAAGCGGGTCCGATACGCACGGGCGGCGGCGATCGCCGCGATGCGGCCATCGCGCTCTCGTAAGCGCCGATCGCGCGCGGCGAGTACGAAGCTCGTGACCAAGCGTTTGAGATCCCATTCCCACGGTCCCGGGGCCGTCTCATCGAAGTCGACGACGTCGAAGATGAGGCGTCGTTCCGGCGTTGCGAAGCCTCCGAAATTGAGCGCGTGCGCGTCCCCACAACATTGCACCGTAAGGCCGGTTCGGGGCGTTGCGGCGAGATCTGCCGCCATAATTCCGGCGGCACCGCGATAGAACGTAAACGGCGATTCGCGCATGCGCAGATCCCGCAAATGTTTGAGGTACGGCAATCGGCCGCGCGTGACCTCGGCGAGAACCGCGAGGGGATCGCGACGGTCGCTTGCCGGTGCCCAGTCGCCGTGCGCGGCGCGCGGCGCACCCTTACGAAGTGCTTTTCCGGCGGCCGCACGTGCGCTTGCCGATGTCGTGACGATCGACTTCGGTTGGGTTTTCATCGCGCTTGCTTCGCGCAAAAAGACGCGAACGCTCGTCGCGGGTTAAGCGGCGTTCGCAAACGCGTTAAGAGTCTGCGCAAGCGAGCCCAACGCTCGACGAACGAGGATGCGAAAGCAAGCGGCGTGCGGAAACCGCGCGTTCATGGAACACGCGATCCCGACGTTCGGCGTACCGGATGCGACATCGGAATCGGCACTCAACGACATCGCTCGTCTCGCGGCGACGATCGCCGAGATGCCGACGGCGCTCATTTCGCTCGTCGATGGCGATCGTCGATGGCTCATGGGGCGTTTCGGATGCGACGATGCGAACGTACCGCGAGCGACGACGCTTTGCGCGATCGCCCTGGCAAACCCAACCGGCGTGCTCGCGATTCCCGACGCACGGCTCGACGAGCGGTACCGTCGCGACCCGAACGTCGCCGACGGGCGCATCGTGGCCTATCTTGGGGCACCGCTGGTCTCGCCCGACGGTTTCGCGCTCGGCACGCTCTGCGCGTTCGGCCCGCAACCGTATGCGTTTCGCGACACGCAGATCACGGCATTCGAGCTGCTGCGGACGACGGCGATGACGCTGTTGGAGGTTCGCCGCCCGCTCGCGCCGATCAACGTGCTGCAAGCCGCCGTCGAGAACACGAACGACGCGATCATGATCGCGGAGAAACTTCCGTCCGGCGAATTACGCACCGTGTACGCCAACGCCGCGTTCGAACGCATGCTCGGATTTACCGCGAACGATCTCCGCAACGTCTTCGATCCGAAGCTTTGGGGCAGCGAGGACGTCCATAGCGTTCGGCAAGCGATCGATCGCGAGGAATCGGTCGTTATCGAAGCCGTGAACTATCGGCGCGACGGTGGCGCGATCGATGTCGAGGCGAGTTTTACCCCCGTGCGTGGAACGGGAGCCGCAACGACGCATTGGGTTGCGATCCGCCGCGACGTGAGCGAGCGGCGCCGCTCCGACCGCGAACGCGCCCGCGAAAAAGCGCTCGACGAAAGCCGGGCGGCGATCGAAGCTTCGACGCGCGTCGACGCGCTTACGGGCCTGATGAATCGTGCCGCGTTTTTCGACGCGTTCCGCGTGCGGTACAACGCAAGGACGGGCGTTGGCCCGATCGGCGCCGTCTTCGCGCTCGACCTGCAGCGCTTCAAAGCCGTCAACGACTCGATGGGAAACGAAGCGGGCGACCGCGTCCTCGTGCATGTGGCGCACCGACTCCGTACGATCGCGGGCGGCGAGGGCGTCGTCGGGCGTATCGGCGGCGACGAGTTCGCACTGCACCTACCCGAGCTCGAAGACGCGGTGGCGGCCGATCGTTTCGCAAATCAACTGCTCGAAGCGCTTGCGGAGCCGTTCTTTATCGATGCGCGCGAAGTGCGGCTCGCAGCTACGATCGGCGTCGCCCCATGCACGACGCCTGGCCGTTCGGCCACGGAAGCGTTGCGCGATGCCGATCTCGCGCGCTTGCGTGGTAAGACCGTCAATGGCGGCCACGTCGAAATGTTCCGGGAGAACTTACGACTCGACGCAACCGAGCGCGCGGAACTCATGCACGCGATGGAGCATGTCGTCGAGCGCGATGAGCTCTTCCTCGAGTACCAACCGGTCGTCAATATCCTGACGGGCCGCATCGAGGGCTATGAAGCGCTTTTGCGATGGAATCACCCACAACTCGGGCGGCTCGAACCCTCACGCTTCATCGGCCTGGCGGAAGAATCCGGAGCGATCAAAGCGATCGGCGCCTGGGTCCTCGACGAAGCGTGCCGCGAAACCGCCGCACGATCGTTCGGCGCCATCCGGCCGACGATCAGCGTGAACGTTTCCCCGATCGAACTGCGCGAACGCGGCTATGCCGATCGCGTCCGCGCGACGCTCGCGCGCGTCGGGCTTCCCGCAAGCGCGCTCCAACTCGAAATCACCGAAACCGCATTGCTCGATCGTCTCGAAGTCGCGACGGCGACCCTCGAAGATTTGCGCGACGACGGTATCAAGGTGGCGATCGACGATTTCGGAACCGGCTACTCGTTTCTCACCTACTTGCGCGATCTACCGGTCGACACCGTGAAGATCGATCGCTCGTTCGTCGGCGGGCTCGACGGGCGGATCGCGAATCCGGCGATCGTTCGCGCGGTCATCGCACTCGCCGCGGGCTTCGGCATCTCGGTCGTCGCCGAGGGCGTCGAGACGCTTACGCAACGCAACGAACTCGCGCGTGCCGGTTGCATTCTCGCACAGGGGTACGTGCTCGGGCTTCCCGCTCCGGCCGGAACGACGAGCGTCGGCGACATCGCGCCATCGGTAGTCGTCGCGTAGTACCCCCGTGCCTCGCGAATGCGATCGCAAGCAACGGAGTGTCGTCGCGCGCGTGGTCGGCTACCGTTGCAAGCATGAACGAACCGCACGATGATTTTGTAAGCGACGACGCGCGCTATGCGGCCGTCGCCACGCGCGACGCGCGCGCCGATGGGCGATTCTTCTATGCCGTCGTAACGACGGGCGTCTTCTGTCGCCCATCGTGCGCGGCTCGGCTCGCGCTCCGTAAGAACGTGGCATTCTATCGCGATGCCGACGCCGCGGAGCATGCGGGCTTTCGCGCCTGCAAACGGTGTCGCCCGCACGATGCGTCGATGCACGACCGCACCATCGCGATCGTAGCGGCGGCGCGCACGCGGATCGCCGAAGCCGAAACCGCGCCGAGCCTTGCGGAGCTTGCGGATGCGGCGGGTATGAGCCGCTTCCATTTTCAGCGCCTGTTCGTCGCCGCGTGCGGCATGTCGCCGAAACGCTACGCCATCGCCGTGCGCGCGCAACGTGTCGCCGACCGGCTCGCAGCGGGCGCGAGCGTCACGGGCGCGTTCTACGACGCGGGCTACGCATCGAGTAGCCGCTTTTATGCCGACGCGCCGAGCTTCGGCATCGCGCCCAAAGCCTTGCGCGCCGGTGCCGCCGGAATCGTCATGCACGTCGCGGTGACGCCGACCAGCCTCGGCCATATGCTCGTCGCCGCGACCGAGCGCGGTGTCTGCGCGGTGCTCTTCGGCGACGATATCGCGATGCTCCAGGCGGACCTCCGCCGCCGGTTCGTCGCCGCGACGATCCATCCGACGCCCGTCGGCGCCCCCGCCGCGTTCGCGGCGTGGATCGCGGCGCTCGTCGCGTACGTCGCGCGCCCGCGCGGCGCATGCGATATCCCGCTCGACGTGTTGGGCACGGCATTCCAACAGCGCGTCTGGCGTTCGCTACGCACGATCGAAGCGGGCACGACGGCGACGTACGCCCAAGTCGCCGAACGGATCGGGGCACCGCGCGCGGCGCGTGCGGTCGCGCGCGCATGTGCGGAAAATCCCGTTGCGGTAGCGATCCCATGCCATCGCGTGGTGCGCGCGGACGCATCGCCGAGCGGTTATCGGTGGGGACTCGCGCGCAAACGCGAGCTGCTGGATCGGGAAGGCGCGGGCTAAGGGCGCTCGCCCGCAAGGAACTGGTGCGCGAACGCGATCGCCATGCTCCCCTCGCCGACGGCCGAGGCAACGCGCTTGACCGACGCATGACGCACGTCGCCGACCGCAAACACGCCGGGGACGCTCGTTTCCAAGAGAAACGGATCGCGTTCGAGCGTCCAGTGCGGCAAGTTCGGCCCGGTGAGCACGTACCCGCGCTCGTCCCGCACGATCGCGGGTGGGAGCCATCCCGTTTCTGCGTCGGCACCGATGAACACGAAGAGCGCATCGCTCTCGTGCCGGCTCGTCGTGTCGGTGGCTCGGTCGACGACGTCGATCGCCTCCAGATGCAAGGCACCGTGCACGCCGCTCACTTCGCAACCCGGGCGCACCGTTATGTTCGTTTTCGTCGCGATCTGCCGGATGAGGTAATCGGACATCGAGTGCACGAGCGACGCGCCGCGGATGAGGATCGTCACCGAACGCGCGTAGTTCGCGAAGAACATCGCGGCCTGTCCGGCCGAGTTCCCGCCGCCGATGAGGTAGACGTCTTTTCCGAGCGTCGATCGCGCTTCGCTTCGCGCGGCGCCGTAATAGACGCCGATGCCCGCGAAGCGTTCGATGTCGGGGATTGCGAGCGATCGCCACGCGACGCCCGTAGCGAGCACGAGCGTCCGCGCTTGCAACCGCTGCCCGCCGTCGAGTTCCACCGTCTTCGCAACGGGGTCGATGCCGCACACGAACCGGGTGACGAGCACCTCGGCACCGAGGCGTTTGGCTTGTTCGAGCGCGCGCGTCGCGAGATCGTCGCCCGAAAGCCCCGTCGGAAACCCGAGATAGTTTTCGATCCGCGATGACGTACTGGCCTGACCGCCGGGCGATTCGCGCTCGATGAGGAGCGTCGAGAGGCCTTCGGAGGCGCCGTATACCGCAGAGGCAAGCCCCGCCGGGCCACCGCCGATCACGATGACGTCGTAGCAGTCGGTGGCGGGTTCGATTTGCAAGCCGACCGCGATTGCGAGTTCTCGGGTCGTGGGTTGCACGAGCACGGAGAGATCGACGAGCCGCACGAGCGGATACCGATCGCCGTGCTCCGCGATCGTGGGAAAGCGTTGCGCGACCCGCGGATCCTCGACGATCAGGTATTCGTGGCGCACGCGATTGCGCGCGAGTAACGTGCGCGCTTCGCGCGTCGCCCGATCCCACCGATGGCCGATGACCGCCACGGCCTCCGCCTTATGCTCGGTCGCGCGCTGGCCGATTTCATCGATGCGCGCCATCATCGCGCCGAGAATCAGCTCGCGAAAGGCCTTGTTCTGCACGGTGAGGCCCTGGAGATCGAACGGGTCGAGCCGCATGACGCGGCAGTCCTCGACCGCAAGCGCATTCGCGAAGGTATCCGCGCCGAGCAAGACCGGCGTTTCGCCGAAGAACCCACCGCGCTCGCGCGTCCCGAGCAGCACCTCACCCGTTCCGACGCGCTTGGTGACGTGCATCAACCCGGAAAGCACGACGTAAAAGTACGCCTCCTCGCCCTCTTGCGTGAGGTAGTCGCCCGCGAGGACGCGTAAATCCGCGGCTTTCTCGCCGATCTCCGCGAGGTCGTCGTCGGAAAAAGATGCGAAGAGCGCAAGATCGCGGAGCGAAGCGGCGGAAATCATGCTCGTAACAACCGCCGAGATGGTCCGTGCGCTGCACGAGAGGAGCGAGCCCTTGTCCGAGCGTCCGCCGCTGCCACCCTTCGATGCCGCGAGCGCCGCGGCCAAAGCGCGACTGGCCGAGGATGCGTGGAACATGCGCGATCCCGAACGGGTCGCGAATGCCTACACGGCCGAGAGTCGGTGGCGCAATCGTGCGGAGTTCTTCTCCGGGCGCGAGGCGATCGTCGCGTTCTTGCAGCGGAAATGGGCGCGCGAGCACGAGTACCGCCTGGTCAAAGAAGTCTGGGCCTTCCACGAGCATTACATCGGCGTCCGATTCGCCTACGAGTGGCACGACGATACTGGGGCGTGGTTTCGGAGCTACGGCAACGAGATGTGGGAATTCGCCCCCAACGGCTTGATGTGCCGCCGTGAAGCGAGCATCAACGATCGACCGATCGCGGCGGCCGAGCGCCTCTTACGCTGGGAAGGCCCGCGGCGGCCGGACGACGCTCCGAGCCTCTCCGCGCTCGGTCTCTAGCGCTCGCGATCGGTTAAGGGACGGTGACTGTGGGACGCATCACAGTTCCGCCACCTTTGACCCCACAAAATCAGGGTCAACGCCGAAGTGTTTCGGCACGCTTCGGTAAGGAAAGCAATACCCCGTGAAATACGATCGCGACGCAGCGCTTGCGCTCATCCTCCTCGCGCACATCCCCGCGCACATCGCGCTGACGCTCGCGAACACGCCACACCCCTGGATGCTCATGACCGTTGGATGCATCGCGACGGCGCTGCTCACGGCGCTCGCGTATCGGTTCGTGCCGCGCGCGAGCTTCCGCTTCGCCGCAGCGACGCTTTTGATTCTGCAATCGGGGCTCGTGATCGCCGAAACGCACGGCGACACGGCGATGCACTTTCACATCTTCTGTGCGATAACGCTCCTCTTGATCTACTTCGACTGGCGCCCGATCGCGCTTGCAGGCGCCCTTACCGCCGCGCATCACATCATCATGAATGCCTTCGATCCGGCGGACGTGTTCGAAATGGGCGCCTCGTGGAGCATGGTCGCAATGCATGCCGTCTTCGTGGTCATCGAAGTCGCCGTCGCATCGGTCCTCGCCGAACGCATCCGTCGCACCGCGTACTCCGTCAACCGCGATGCATCGCACCTCGCGACGGCGCGCATGCCCGCAATGCGTCACGCGGTCGCGCGCATCGCCCTCGGCGACCTGACGCAAGAGATCGTTACCGAAACGCGCCAGTTTCAGGAACGCGAAAATGACGAGGTCGGGACGATCGGCGCGGCATTCGATACCGTGCACGACGAGATCGGTGCCGTCGCGATCGAGTTCGAATCGACCCGCAAGAGCCTCCTCGCCCTTCTCGCACGTATCGCGAGCGCCTCGCGCCACGTCGTCTCCGAATCGACCGAACTCGAACGAACCGCAGAAGTGATCGAGGCGGCAACGGCGATCATCGCCGAGGCGATCGTCGTGTTTCGCACGGATGCCGAGGAGCAGCGCGCCGCATCCGATACGGTCGAACGCCGCTTGCGCGAACTGGTCGAGGCGATCGGCTCGGTCGCGCGCGGCGCCGTCGAGCAGCGCGAGGCCGTCGGCGTCGCCGAAGGGGCCGTCGTCGAACTCGAATCGGCACTGCAGGCAACGGCGCTCGACGTCGAGACGATCCGCGCGCTTGCCGGATTCGCTTCGGATTCGGCAACCGAAGGACAAGAAGCATTCGAAGAAACGCTACGGACGATCGCGATCGCGCACACCGCCGTTACCGACGGAACGGCGAAAGTCATCGAACTCGGCGAGCGCTCCGCGCAAATCTCGCAGATCGTCCTCGCGATCGACGAAATCGCGGATCAAACCAACCTTCTTGCGCTCAACGCCGCAATCGAAGCGGCGCGCGCGGGCGAACACGGACGTGGCTTTGCGGTCGTCGCCTCGGAAATCCGCAAGCTGGCCGAGCGTGCCGGAACGGAAACGCGGGCCATCGCCAAACTCGTCGATGCCACGCAACTCAACGTCGCCTCGGTTGTCGCCGCAATGGAACGAGGACGGACGAGCGTCGAGGAAAGTGCGGCGACCGGCGACACGGCGGGGCGCGTCCTCGCAAACCTCGTCGGCACGGTCATCAACACCGCCTCGCAAGCGGACGCGATCGCCGACACCGTCAAGCGGATGGCCTCGTGCTCGCGGGCGGTAGCGCAAGCTTCGGAGGTCGTCGCCAACGTCGCGAACCACACGTTGCAGGCGAGCGAAGTCATTCGTTTGGGCTCGCAAGACGTGAGCGCGTCGTTCTCGCAAATGAGCGCCGTGACGCGGTCGACTGTTGCGCGTGCCGACGAACTCGTCGCATCGACACAATCGCAAGTCGAAGGCACGAGCGAAATCACCGACCGCGCACAGCGCTTGCGGACGGTTGCGAGCGATCTCGACAGCGCGTTCGGAACGTTCTCCTTACTCCCGAGCGACGCACCGAAAACGGCGCGATTGGTGGCCAGCCGCTAGGGGTACCATCTCCGTAACGATGACGGACTTCCAGGCAAAATATCCGAGTACGCATGCATCGGTCGGCAGCGCGCGGCGCGCGCTCGTCGCCTTCGCTCGTTGTTCCGGTCTCGCACACGAAGCCCTGATGGATTTCGAAATCGCCGTCGGCGAAGCACTCGCCAACGCGTCGGAGCACGGTCATGAAGACGGCGCGTGTTTCCAAGTTCGCGCAACCAATAACGGCGGCACGATCACGGTCGAAGTGCAAGATGCGGGCCGCGGGTTTCCGCACTGGGAGACGCCCCGCGCCGAGCGTCCGCCATCGGGATCGCCCCGTGGCTTCGGAACGTTCATCATGCGCACGCTGATGGACCGTATCGAGTACACCAACGGCGGGAGTCGCATCGTTCTCGTCAAGCACGTTCCCGCGCTCGACACGCGGATAAGCCAGGAAGAAGCTTAGCCCGGATCGCCCGGCCGCGGCCGGAAATCGACGTCGATCACGTTATCGTGCGAGCCCTCGACGCGCTCGCGGTGGGCGTCGCCACCATGCGCTTCGCCGCATTCGTGACAGATCTCGATCGCGTCTTGCGTTTTCGACTCTAGCGTCAATGCGGCGTCGAGATACGCAGCTTGCGCCTCGGGAGTTTTCTCGCGCGCGAGATCGACTTCGGCGAGCACCTTCGCCTCGACCGCCTCGCGTAATTCGTAGATCGCTTCGATCTTCTTGGGAACCGTCGATTCGCTCACGATGACGCGCTTTTCGAGCGCGCGAAGCGGGTCCTCTCCCCCTTGACCCGAGCGGGCGCGCCTGCTACGCTCGGCGTGTCGTATACGGTATACCGTATACCGTATATGCGAAGTGCCGATAGGTGCGAATGCGCCGCGCGAGGAGTTACGAGCATGCCGAAAATGACCGCAATGGAAGCCGCCGTCCACGTCATGAAGAGCGAAGGCGTCGATCTCGTCTTCGGCGTGCCGGGCGCGGCGATCTTACCGCTGTATGCGGCGCTCAAGGCCGATGGCACGATCCGTCACATCCTGGTGCGCCACGAAGAGGGTGGCACGCATGCAGCCGAGGGCTACACGCGCGCACGCGCCGGCCGCATCGGCGTCAATCTCGGCACCTCGGGGCCTGCCGGTACGAACATGGTTACGGGGCTGTACTCGGCGATGGCCGATAGCATCCCGATCCTCTGCATCACGGGTCAAGCGCCGCGCGCGAAACTGCACAAGGAAGATTTCCAGGCGGTCGACATCGCCGCGATCGTCGCGCCCGTCACGAAGTGGTCGGTCACGGTGATGGAGGGCGCGCAAGTGCCATACATCTTCCGTAAGGCGTTCCACCTCATGCGCTCGGGGCGCCCCGGACCCGTTCATATCGATCTCCCGATCGACGTGCAAAAAGAGATCATCACCTACGATCCCGAGGCGGACGAACCGCTCGAAGTTGAACGCGCGCGGCCGGGGCGTAAGGCGATCGCGCGAGCCGTCGATCTTCTGCTCGCCGCCGAGCGCCCGCTCATCGTTTCGGGCGGCGGCGTCATCAACGCCGAGGCGAGTGCCGATCTCGTCGCCCTCGCCGAACTCACGCAAACCCCCGTGGTGCCGACGCTCATGGGTTGGGGCACGATCCCCGACGACCACGAGCTCAACGCGGGGATGGTCGGCCTGCAAACGCAGCACCGGTACGGCAACGCGAACTTTCTCGCGAGCGATTTCGTCCTCGGCATCGGAAACCGCTGGGCGAACCGTCACACCGGAAGCACGGACATCTATCGTGGCGATCGCACGTTCGTACACGTCGATGTCGATCCCACGCAAATCGGCCGCGTCTTTAGCCCCGACCTCGGCATCGTCGCCGATGCCGGCCTCGCGCTCGAAGCGCTGCTCATCGAAGTCGCCGAGCGTAAACGCGCGGGTGCGGTCTTCGGCCGCGCACCGTGGGTCGCCGAAGTACAGGAGCGCAAACGTACGATGCTCCGCCGCACGGACTATGCGAACACGCCCGTCAAGCCGCAACGCGTCTTCCAGGAAGTCAACGCCGCCTTCGACGACGACACGCAATTCGTCACCGCGATCGGCCTCTATCAGATCCTTTCCGGGCAGCTCCAAAAGGTCAACAAGCCGCGCCACTACATCGTTTGCGGCCAGGCGGGCCCGCTCGGATGGGAAGTCTCCGCGTGCACGGGTGCCAAACTTGCAAATCCGGAGAAGAGCGTCGTTGGGATCGTCGGCGATTACTCGCTGCAGTTCCTGATCGAAGAGCTCGCCGTCGCGGCGCAGTACAAGGTGCCCTTCGTGATGATCTTGCTCAACAACGCCTATCTCGGCCTCATCCGTCAGGCCTCGATCTCTTACGCCATGGACTACGAAGTCTCGCTCAGCTTCCAGAATATCAACGCACCGGAGATCGGCGAGTACGGCGTCGATCACGTCAAGGCGGCGGAATCCATGGGCTGCAAGGCGATCCGTGTTTTCGATCCCGAGAAGATCGCGGATGCGATCGCATGGGCGAAGCGCGAGTCGGAAGCCCTCCGCGTCCCGGTGATCGTCGAAGTCATCACGGAGCGCATCACCAACATCGCGATGGGTGCCGAAATCAATGCGGTCAAGGAGTGGGAAGACATCGTCGATCTTCCGGCCGTGCACGAACCGCAACTAGTTTAGGCGAACGACGACACATGCCGAAATTTGCCGCAAACCTTTCGATGCTCTTTACCGAGCACGACTTTCTCGATCGCTTCGCACATGCCGCGGACGCCGGATTCACCGGCGTCGAATATCTCTTCCCGTACGACTATCCGGCCGCGCAGGTTGCGGAACGGCTGCACGCGGCGAAGCTCGAACAAGTCCTCTTCAATCTCCCGGCGGGGAACTGGGCCGCGGGCGAACGCGGCATCGCGTGCCTTCCGGACCGCGTCGATGAATTCAAAGCGGGCGTGCCGCGCGCGATCGAATACGCGAAAGCCCTCGGCTGCAAGAAGCTCAATTGCCTCGCGGGCAAACTGACGCCCGAGATCGATTGCATCGATGCGCAGGCGACGCTCGTCGCGAACCTTCGTTACGCGGCGGAAGCACTCGAACGCGAGGGCATCGCGTTCGTGGTCGAAGCGATCAACACGTTCGATATTCCGAATTTCTATCTCTCGCATTCGCGCCAAGCATTCGCGCTCTTCGAGGAAGTCGGCGTGAAGAATCTCTCGTTGCAATACGACATCTATCACATGCAGCGCATGGAAGGCGAACTCGCCGCAACGATCCGCGCGAACATCGCGCGCATCGGGCACGTGCAACTCGCCGACAACCCCGGCCGCCACGAACCCGGCACTGGCGAGATCAACTATCCGTTCCTGTTCGCCGCACTCGATGCTGCGGGCTACGCCGGCTGGATCGGCTGCGAGTACGTGCCCGCAAACGGCACCGTAGCGGGCCTCGGCTGGGCGAAAGAATTTCTCACATCGACGAACGAAAACGCCTCCGCATGAGCAATATCGGATTCATCGGCCTCGGTATCATGGGTTCCCCGATGGCGGGGCATCTGCAAGCCGCAGGCCACCAACTCTACGTCCGCACGCGAAGCACCGTGCCGCATGAACTCGTTGCCGGCGGTGCGATCGTTTGCGCGACGAACGCGGAAGTCGCGCAAAAAAGCGACATCGTCATCACGATGCTACCCGATACGCCCGACGTCGAGATGGTGCTCTTCGGCGCGGACGGCGTCGCGTCGGGGCTCACGGTCGGTAAGACCGTCATCGACATGAGCTCGATCTCGCCGACCGAAACGAAAAAATTTGCGGCGCGGATCAACGCAATGGGCTGCACGTATTTCGACGCACCCGTCTCTGGCGGTGAAGTCGGTGCGAAGGCCGCATCGCTGACGATCATGATCGGCGGACCCGAAGAAGCATTCGCGCACGTGAAGCCGCTGTTCGACGCGATGGGCAAAAACGTCACGCTCGTCGGTGGCAACGGCGACGGCCAAACGACGAAGGTCGCAAATCAAATCATCGTCGCGCTTACGATCGAAGCGGTCGGCGAAGCCCTGCTTTTCGCATCGAAGGCGGGCGCCGATCCCGCACGCGTACGCGAAGCGCTCATGGGCGGCTTTGCGGCCTCGCGCATCCTCGAAGTGCACGGCAAGCGGATGATCGATCGTACGTTCAATCCCGGTTTTCGCATCGCGCTGCACCAGAAAGATCTCAACCTCGCCCTCTCCGGCGCGCGCGAGCTCGGTATCGCCCTACCGAATACGGCAACGGCGCAAGAGCTCTTCAACACGTGCGTCGCGCACGACGGCGCGGCGTGGGATCATTCCGCAATGGTGAAAGCACTGGAAATCATGGCGAACCACGAGGTCGCCAAAGCCTAACGCAGGCGGACTACGACGGGTCTTTCGCTAACACGGCGCGCTTCGTATTACGTATGTGGCGCGCCGTGGCCGCGACGATCGCATCTTCATCTTTTGCGATCATCATCGCGAGCATCGCCTCGTGTTCGGCCGCCGTAGCGGCTCGACGCTCCGCGCTTGCAAGCGCGATAAATCGCCACGGCGCAATATCCGCGCGGAGATCGCCGAGCATGCGCTTGAGGCGCTCGCCATCCGCGAGTGCGAGGATACGATCGTGAAACGTCGTATCGAGACGCTCCATTTCCGCGGTGTCATGCGCGAATTCGTGCATGCGATCGATCAGGCGCTGGAAGTCGGCGACATCGCGCGCGGTCATCCGCCGCGAGGCGCGCCGCGCGGCGAGCGTTTCTAATGCTTCGCGAACCTCGAAAATACACTCGACCTCATCGCGCTTGAGCTCGCGAACGAAGAGGCTCCGAGCGCCACGCGGTTCGATCAAGCCTTCCGTTTCCAAGCGCAAGAGCGCCTCGCGTATCGGCGTTCGACTCGCACCGAGCGATAGCGCGAGCTCGGCTTCGACGAGCGGCGAACCGGGAGCGAGATCGCCCGCGAGAATCGCCGCGCGTAACCGATCGTACACTTGATCGCGGAGCGATGGAGGCCGCTTGAGGGCGCCGCGAAGCGCAGAGGCAGTTGCGCTTCGTCCCATCCGGGTTGGCATACCGTTAGCCTATGCGCGGCACCGCACCGCCGTCAAGTATTTTGCATACGGTATGCAGATCGGTCTAGGAGCGAGAGGCGATGGAGCCGAGATACCGATCGAGCTCGGCGTCCCGGCGCTGCCGATCGACGACAAGCACTTCGTCGCAAATCTGCGCGGGAACGTTCGTGCAGCGGCATCCGCCCGCCACCGGCGCCCTGCATGCGCCTTCACCGTGAAACGCGGCACCATGGTCGCATGACGGGCACCGAACAATATTCTCCATGCGCGTTACCTTGCATCCTCAACGCGGCATCGCGGCGTCATGCGCGATGCCATAACCCTTACGTTCCACACTTTGCCCGGGGATAAAACCAAAATCTACCGGGTGGCGAGACGTCTTCGCTACGGATGGGCGTTGCTGAGCACGGCGCGCGCATGGCTTCCGCCACGGCTGCGCTTCGTGACGTGGAACTCTTCGGTAAGGCGCGACACGATGTAGAGCCCACGTCCGTTTTCGCTCAGCACGCTATTCGGCAGTTTCGGCAAATGGCGAAAGCCCGGCCCTCCATCGAGCACGTGCAAAACGGGTGTCGCTCCGCTTGCATCGAGCGTCACGTCGACCCACTTCGGCGCATAGCGCACGACGTTTCCGAGCAGCTCCGAGAACACGAGTTCCGCACGCGCCAGATCTTCGCTCGTCAGCGAGGCGCGCCGGAGTTCCGCAAGAAATTCCAGCCGTACGTCGCGCGCCACCTCGGGATCGCGTGCATCGAAGGACCAGTGCACGAGCCGCTCGCTTGCGAGATTGCGCTCCACGTGTGCGATCGTCAGTACGGCCACGTCGTCCGGCGATGAGCCGTGAATGACCGCATCGTGCATCGCAAGCGCCACGTTCGGTGCGGAGCGCACCTCCTCGTCCCCAAGCGCCTTACGCACCAATGCTTCGCCCTCGATCGGATCGCGTGTGGCCTCGGTGAGTCCGTCCGTGAAGAGCACGAGCAGCGAGCCGACGGGCATATCGACAATGCCGGTGCTGCGAGGTACCGCAAACGGGAAACCGAGCGGCGCGCCCTCGGCGCGTAACTCCTGGATCGTGCCATCGGCGAGTCGCAAAAGCGGCCGCGGATGCCCTGCGGAGCTAAAGGTAACCTGCGACGTGATCGGATCGAAGAGCCCGACGAACGCCGTAACGAGGCTGTCCGGATTCTCCGCTTGCAGCGTCCGATCGGCGGCATCGAGCAACATCGTCGGCTCGGGATTGACTTGCGCGACGCCACGAAAGACCTGGCGCACGCTCGCCATGGCGACCGCCGCATCGAGCCCGGATCCGCAGACGTCGCCGATGGTAAACAACACGCGCCCGTCGGCAAGCGTGAACGCATCGTACCAATCGCCACCGACTTGCGCTTCGTCCATGCCGGGCCGATAGAACGAGCTGAACGTGAGGCCAGGAACGCGTGGGAGCGCCCGCGGCAACGCCGCTTTTTGAAAGCGTTGCGCGACGCGGTGCTCGTGCTTGTACGCATGGGAAACGGTACGCAACTTCAACGAAAGTTTCCGCGCGCGAACGAGGCTCTCGACCCGTGCGCGCATCTCCAGTTTTTCGAGCGGACGCAGTACGACGTCGTCGACGATCCGCCACATCTCTTTCGACATCGAGGCGATACTCCGCCGGTCGCTGAGCAAGAGTACGGGAATGATGACGGGATCGGAATCCTGGCGCGCTCTCCCGAGGACTTCGGCATGCTCGCGAAGCGACGAACCATCCGTGATACAGAGATCGATGTCGAAATCGCCATCGTCGTCGCGTTCCGGAAACGCAAACGAAACGTCGTAATCGCTCACCAGGATCTGTGCGAGCAGATTCCGATTTTCCCGATTCGCGAAAAGAATGACGATACGGCCCATCACGATCGCATCGCGTGACTAAGCGCGCGCGTACCGCCGAGCAGGAGGCCCACCCCCACAACTTCGTCCGTGATACGAAGCCCTTCCCGCGAGAGCGTGAAGATGCGCATGCTTTTCTCGAAATCGCTCAGGCGCTTCTTCAACACGCCGATCGCCCGTCCGATTTCCGGGCGTCCGCCGTTGACGCGTTCGACATAACGCAACATCAGCACGTTGTCTGCGAGGTAGGTGATCCCGACCTCGGAGATCTTGAATTCGGAAATGTCGATTAACTCGTTGATCAGCAACACGGTCACGCCGACGTTTTGCAGATAGCGACAAAGCGCATGGAGCCGGGTATTGAGATCTTCCTGCGATACCGAAAGACGATAGCCGCTGATGCTATCGATCATCACCACGCGCGTGCCGTTCTTCTCGACGTCGCGCCGTACGAGATTGGCGAATTCATCGGCGGAAAAACGCAGCGCCTCGATCGCCTGCACGGAGAGCATATTCGATGCGATCGACGCGCGAAGCGGCACGCCAACGCCCTCGGATCGCGCGATCAACGTCTCCGCCGACTCGTCGAAGGTGTAGATTGCGGATCGCTCACCGCGGCGCGCCGCCTCTTGCATGAAGAGCATCCCTATCGTCGTCTTCCCGACGCCGCTCGGCCCGGAAAGCAGCGTCACGGTACCGCGCTCGAGGCCGCCATGCGCGAGCGCATCGAGTTCCGGGTCGCCCCACGAGAGGACGTCGTGGCGGAATTCGGCGTGGAAACGTTCGGGCATCAAGCGCGGGAAAACCGTCGCGCCGGCCTCACTCAAAATCACCGTATGCTCGCCGCTGCGGAAATCGGACCCGCGAAACTTCACGACGCTGATCGATCGGCCACGCTCGCGCGGGGCGAGCGCGATCACGCCGTCGGCAAGGAAGCGCAGATCGTCGTCTGGCAGATCGAGACTCGCTTCCGAGGTCATCAGAACCGTGCAACCCTGCTCCTTAACGTACCGCAAGAAGGCAAGCGATTGGCGGCGGAAATCGGCGTTATCGCGCGCGAGATAGCGCAGCGAGGTCATCGAGTCGATGAACACCCGCTGGGGTTTCACCGATTCCATCGCCGCAACGATCGCGAGCGTCGTCGGTTCGAGCTCAACTTCCGCCGCCGGGAAGATATCGTAGCTTCGCATCTCCGCGAACGATTCCGAAGACGGACTGAGGTCGCAAAACGTGATGGTATCCGGATCGAATCCGGAAGAGCGCGCGTTTGCCTTGAGGTCGTCCTTCGGTTCCGCGAAGGTGATGAACAACGATCGTTCGCCCAAGCGAGCGCCGGCGGTAAGGAAATGCCAGCCGATCGTGGTCTTGCCGCTGCCCGGGGGGCCCGTGAGCAGATACGTACGATTCGTGAGAAACCCACCCGTGAGAATCTCGTCGAATCCGTCGATGCCGCTCGTCGCGCGCGCTTTTCGTAAACCTTCCATCGCAGCTCGTCCTCTACGGAGTTGTGCCGCGTCAAGACCAGCGGCGACAAAGCCCCTTACCCTCCCTCGGCGGGGGTTTAAGCATGCGTCGTGTTTTGCGCTTCGCGCGCGTCGGAAGCTTGAAATCCAGAGCATCCGTAGCGCGTTTCGATGCGCTCGCGCGATGGTAGTCTGCCATCATGCGGCGCGCGTACGTATGATGTCTCCGAAGTTCGTGAACGATTTCCAAGCGAAGGCCGAGCTCCTCCCGCTCCTCGTGTGGACGCAGCGCGCCACGGGCGAGATCGATTGGGCGAATCAAGCGTGGTGTCGCTTTACCGGCCTACCGCCGGATGCGCCACTCACCGACGAGACGTGGCAAGCTATCATCCACCCCGACGATTATGAAGAAGTCGTTGCCGCATTCGTGCGCGCCGCAAGCGCGGGCGAGACCTATCGGATCGAACATCGCGTGAAGCCGATCTTCGGCGACGATCGCTCCTATCGGTGGTTGCTCGTGCAATCGATCCCGCAGTTCGACCCCTCCGGCACGCTCGTTTCCTGGCTCGGTTCCGGGATCGACATCCACGATACGCGCGCGCACCTCAACGAACGCGCCGAGCTCGTCGCCGCGCTCTCGATCGCCGAAGCGCGATCGTTTCAAACGATCGCGGATTCCGTTCCGCAACTCATGTGGTCCGCAACCGCCGATGGATGGATCGATTGGTATAACCGGCGCTGGTATGCATATACGGGACAAACGCCGGACGACGCGATCGGTTGGGGTTGGCAGGACGTCCACCATCCGGATGACCTCCCGGAAGTTTTGCGTCGCTGGCCCGCTTCCATCGCCTCGGGTCAGCCGTTCGAAATGGAGTTCCGTCTCCGCCGGGCCGACGGCGAGTTTCGCATGTTCCTCACGCTTGCAACGCCCGTCCGCGATGCGAGCGGCGCGATCGTCCGCTGGTACGGAACGAACACCGATATCAATCAGGAATACGCGAGCCGGATACGGGAGCGGCGCATCGCGCAAACGTTTCAAGAGGCCGCGTTGCAAGGAGCGCTTCCGGAAATTCCGGGGCTCGCGTTCGATGCGATCTACAAGCCGGGAAAATCGGAGGCACTCGTCGGCGGCGACTGGTTCGATGTCTTTCGGTTACCCGACGGGCGCGCGGTGTTCTCGGTCGGAGACGTTGCCGGAAGCGGGTTGCACGCCGCGGTGCGTATGGGCTCCCTACGACAGAGCATCCGTACGGCGGCCTTGATCAACCCGGATTCGATCGCCATTCTCGATGCCGTCGATCGAATCGTGCGCGACATCGATGCCGACCTGTTCGCGACCGCGTTCGTCGGTGTCTTCGATCCTATCCATGCCGATCTGCGCTACGCCTCGGCCGGGCATCCGCCGCCGATGCTCTGCCGCACGGACGGCCGGATCGAACCGCTTCCATCCGACGGCCTTCCACTAGGATTGCGCAAGCGCTCGTTCGCCGCAGCACGGAGCGCCACGATCGAAGCGGGGACGACGCTCGTCATTTATACGGACGGCCTCACCGAATTCAAGCGCGACCCGCTTGCGGGAGAGGACGAACTCATCGCGTTTCTCGCGCGCATGGGCGCGAATGAAGCGCCGGCACACGCGATCTACGATGCGCTCGTCGATCGCGAGGGCGCACACGACGATATCGCGATCCTTACCGTGCGCTTCGGCGAAGCGAGGACCCCGCGCGACGGGTCGCACGACATATGGGAGTGGTCGTTCGAGGCCACGGACGCGACCGCGGCGCGCGCCGCAAATCATGCGATCGTCGCGATCTTGGCCGAGCGCGGCTTACTCGAGGCCGAACTGACGGACGCGCAACTCGTCTTCAGCGAACTGGTCGGCAATGCGTTACGGTACGCGCCCGGACGCGTCCACGTCGCGCTCGACGGGACGACACCAAGCCCGGTCCTCCACGTCCTCGATGAAGGCCGCGGTTTCGAATGCAACACGCGCCTGCCGCAAGACGTCCTGGCCGAAACCGGTCGCGGGCTCTATATCGTCACGCGATTGACGAGCGAAATGTCGATCACGCGGCGCGCCGGCACCGGAAGCCACATGCGCGCGGTCTTGACCGGCACCGTGCGAAAACGTCGTACGTGATGAGCGCGATCATCAAACCAACTCGGCGGGCGAGCGGGGAAGCGTGTTGGATGCGATCGAACGCGCGGTAACTATCTTGCGTACGGGGACGCCGGATATCGACAGCGGTAACAAGGGCCCGCGAGCCGATGCAGGTGATGTGGCTTTTCGTCCTTTCGACCACATCGAACGTTCCCTACTACCGGTGGCGCGGCGCTTGCATACGACGGGCGTCCGCGCCCGCCCGCGTGCGGTCTTCTTCGATCGGGACGGTACGCTCGTTCGCGATGTTTTCGAAAATGCGGAACCGTCACGCGTCGTGTTGATGCCGGGTGCCCGCGCGGCCATCGCGCGCCTCAGAGCGATCGCCATGCCGATGGCCGTGCTGACCAACCAAAGTGCGGTCGGCGAGGGCCGCTTGCGCGAAGCGGACGTCGTCCGCGTCAACAAACGCACGAACGCGCTCCTCGGGGATCTCGGGCCGTTCTTCTGCTGCTTCCATTCGCGCGATGCGGGCTGCGCGTGCCGGAAACCGGAGCCGGGGTTGATCGTGGCCGCCGCCGCACGCTTCGACGTCGTGCCGACGGATTGCGCGTTCGTCGGCGATATCGGATCGGATGTCGAGGCCGCCGTGCGCGTCGGGGCGCGAGCGATCCTGATCCCCACGCCCGTAACGCGTGCCGAGGAGATCGCACGCGCGCCCGAGATCGTGGGATCGCTGGAAGAAGCGGTCGACGCGCTCTTACGCTACCCATGATCGTCGTCGCGTTCCGTCAGGATAACAACGGAGATGTGCTCCTCGCGGGGCCCGCGTTGCGCGCGCTCCGTGCCGGATGCGATCGCCTCGTGCTCGTGTGCGGGCCCACGGGCGAAGCGGCGGCGCGCGTGCTGCCTGGCGTCGAGGAGATCGTCGTTGCGGAGGCGGCATGGATCGCGGCGGAGCCATCGCCCGTGACGCGGGCTGAAGTCGACGCGTTCGTGGAGCGGCTCGCCGCGGTACGCGCGGATATGGCCGTGATCTTCACCTCGTTTCACCAGAGCCCGCTCCCCGCCGCACTCCTCGCCCGCATGGCCGCGATCCCACGCATCGCGGCGATCTCGGTGGATTACGGCGGCGCGTTGCTCGACCTGCGCCACCGCGTCGATGACGAAATCCATGAAGTCGAGCGCGCGCTCTCCCTCGCCGCTTCTGCGGGTTTCTCGCTCCCGCAGGGCGATGATGGGCACCTTGCGATGCACGTAGCCGAACAGAATCCGTTCGCGCATCTGCGACCGTATACGATCGTGCATCCGGGAGCGACGGTACCGGCGCGCGCCTGGGCGCCCGAACGCAATCGCGCGCTCGTCGCGGCGCTCGCGGCGCGCGGCGAGACGGTGCTCGTGACCGGCGCGCGCGGCGAAGCGGCATTGTGCGCGATTGTCGCGGGCACGGATGCCGTAAACGCGGCAGGCGTCGGCGATTTTTGCACCTTCGGGCGCATCGTCGCCGATGCGGACGTCATCGTTTGCGGAAACACGGGGGCCGCGCACGTGGCCGCGGCGGTCGGCACGCCGATCGTCGAACTTTTCGCGCCGACGATTCCCGCCGTCCGCTTCCGACCATGGCACGTCGCGCACGCGCTTCTCGGAGATCAGGAAATCGGCTGCCGCGGCTGTCGCGCGCGGACATGCCCGTACCCGGGCCAGCCGTGTCTCGACGTACCACTCGCCACCGTCATCGACGCAATCGATCGCCATAAGCGAGTAAGCACTTTTTAAGCGGCGGCTTCACGGTATCAAGCTTGCATGAAGGTTGCGATGATCTCGGAACATGCAAGCCCGCTCGCGACGATCGGCGGCGTGGATGCGGGCGGTCAAAACGTGCACGTCGCCGCACTCGCGCAAGCGATCGCCGCCGAGGGCAATGACGTCGTGGTGTATACGCGACGTAGCGACGTGCGGGTCGCGAAGCGGGTGACGATGGGCGAGCGCGTGACGGTCGTACACGTTCCGGCCGGCCCACCGCGCACGATCGCGAAGGACGAAATCTGGCGGCACATGGACGCCTTTGCCGCCTGGACGATCGACGATTGCCGGAACGGTATGCCGGAGGTCCTCCACGCGCACTTTTGGATGTCCGGCTACGCCGCACTCGCCGTGCGCGCCGCCCTGGGCGTTCCGGTCGTGCACACGTTTCACGCACTCGCCGCGGAGAAGCGATCGTTTCAAGGAGCGGCCGATACGAGCCCGGGCGAGCGCATCGCGGTCGAAGAGCACATCGCGCGTTCCGCCGATCGTATCGTCGCGACGGCTACGGCCGAAGCGTTCACGCTGATCCGCATGGGCGCGCGGCCGACTCATATCAAAGTCATCCCATGCGGTGTCGATCTCGCCCACTTCACGCGCGGAGGCCCGGTAGAGGCGCGCGGCGGCGCCTTTCGCATCGTTACCTTGAGCCGGCTCGTGCCACGCAAGGGGATCGCCGATGTCATCGAAGCGCTCGCAGCCGTTCCGGATGCAGAACTCATCGTCGCCGGCGGTCCGGAAGCGGCCGAACTCGCCAACGACCCCGAGGCGCGTCGCCTCGCCGCCGTGGCGCGCGAGTACGGTGTCGCGCGGCGCGTGTTCTTCCGCGGAGGCATCCGGCGCGCGCAGGTTCCGCAACTCTTACGCTCGGCGGACGTCGTGGTGTGCGCGCCCTGGTACGAACCTTTCGGGATCGTGCCGCTCGAGGCGATGGCGTGCGGCATCCCCGTGATCGCAAGCGCGGTGGGTGGGCTCGTCGATACCGTCGTCGATGGCATGACGGGAATCCACGTCAAGCCGCGTATGCCCGCCGAAATCGCTTCCGCGCTTCGCTTGTTGCAGACTGATCGTACGTTGCATGCGAGCTTTGCCGCTGCGGGCGTGGCGCGCGTCCGGTCGTTCAACGCGTGGGAGCGCATCGCGTCGCGAACGCTCGCCGTGTACCAAAGCACGCTTGTAGCGAAGCGCCGTGAGGCAACCGCATGATGCGCATCGTCGTGTTACGACCGCTCGGGCTCGGAGATTTCTTGACCGCCGTGCCCGCATATCGCGCGATCGCGCGCGCGTTTCCCGAAGCGCATCGCATCCTCGCAGCTCCGGCCGAACTCTGCGCGTTGGTGCCGCTCGTCGGCGATGTTTTCGCCGAATGCGTCGCGACGGCGCCGTTGCAACCGTTAGCGCCGGAAGCTTGCGGCGCGGACGTCGGCATCGATCTGCACGGGAGAGGCCCCGCGAGTCAGCGCGTCCTTCTCGCGAGCGGAGCACGACGCCTCATCTCTTTCCATAATTCCGCGGTTACGGAAACGGCTGGCTCCGCGACGTGGTTTGCGGGCGAACACGAAGTCGCACGGTGGTGTCGGATGTTGACGCACGCCGGTATTCCGTGCGATCCGCGGGATCTCGCCCTCGCCCGACCGTACGTAACGCCGCGCGTCGCATCGACGATCGTGCATCCGGGCGCGGCGAGTGCTGCGCGACGATGGCCGGTAGAACGGTGGTCGCGCGTCGCGCGCGCTCTGGATGCGGCGGGGTGCAACGTCACGATCACGGGTTCGGCCGCGGAACGGCCGCTCGCGGAAGCGGTTGCGGACGGCGCGGGTATCGCAAGAGCGAACGTCGTCGCCGGTACGACCGACCTCACGCAGCTCGCCGCGAGCGTCGCCTGCGCGCGCCTCGTCATCTCCGGCGACACGGGGATCGCGCATCTTGCGACCGCCTATGAAACACCGTCCGTCGTGCTCTTCGGGCCCGTTCCGCCCGCAGAATGGGGGCCGCCGCCGTCCGCACGCCACCGCGCGCTCTGGCGGGGCCGCCGCGGCGACCCGCACGGCGCACGGCTCGACCCCGGCCTCGCGGCGCTGAGCGTCGAAGACGTCCTCGCAGCCGCGCGGGAACTACTCGCGGGAGCTCGTACGTGATGATTTCCATGAAAACGCAAGCCGTGACGATCGATCGCTCGCGGGTGGCGGAATACGCAGCTCTGCGGCGGGCCGGAGCGAGCGATCTCGCCGCCGGCCGCTTGTACGAGGGGCACGTCAACGCGTTGCAGCTGGTGCGCCGATATGGGACCCCGCTGCAGGCGAGCCGGGCGGACGCAGAAGCGGCGGCCGGCCTGCTCTTCGGCGTTTGGAACACGCAAGCGGCCGACGGCGTGACCTTCGTCCACGAAGGTGCCCGTGGTGCATATCGACTCGCGGGGCGTAAGACGTTTTGCTCGGGCACGGGCCGCGTCGCGCGGGCGATCGTGACGGCAAGCGACGAGCGCGGGGCTTCACAGATGTTTCTCGTCCGCATGGATGCCATCGCTCCCTCGATCGACGCGACGTTCTGGCGCCCGATGGGCATGGAGCAAACGGAGAGCTTCGCGATCGATTTCACCGGTATCCGTCTCGCTCCGGACGACGCACTCGGTGCATCCGATGCCTATCAACGCGAACCGTGGTTCTCCGGAGGCGCCGCGCGCTTCGTCGCGGTGCAGACGGGAGCGTGCGAACGCCTCGTCGCCGATCTGGCTCGTTTTCTCGCCGCAGTGAATCGGGGCGACGATGCGATCCAACGCGCGCGCCTTGGTGAGTGTGCGGTGCACGCACGTACGGCGATCCTCTGGACCGACACTTGCGTCCGCGCGTGGGAAGCGTTCGACCGGGGCGGCGACCGCGAGCCGTTACTCGAGACCGTCGACTGCGCCCGCATCGCCGTCGAACGCGCGGCGCTCGCATTGTGCGAGAGCGTCGAACGCGCCGTCGGCGCGCGCGGCCTTCTCGAGCCATATGCGTTCGGGCGCACGATGCGCGACTTGCGCATGTATCTGCGGCAACCGGCGCCCGATGCGGCGGTTGCGCGCGTCGGCGCGGCGAGCCTCGCGCGCGCGACGTAAGCGACTAGCGTTCGATCGTAGCGCTCGCTTCCGGCGGCGGTAGCGCACGGCGGAGGCGGATCGTTTTCCGATCGACGCCGCTTTGAATCTGCACGCCGTCCATGAGCGCGCGCATGATCGGCAGTCCGCGGCCACGTTCGTCGCTGCGCTGGGCCGGTTTCCAGCGCCCGCCGTCCTCGATCTGCACGACCATCGCGCCGGCCTCGATCGTCGCATGCAAGCGCGCGAGCCCGCTTGAGTCGGGATACGCATGTTCGACGACGTTCGCCAAAGCTTCACCGATTGCGGAAACGATCTCAAAGGCATCGGCGTCGCCGATGGAAAGTTCGACGCACCAACTACGCAGGGCATCGCGCAGCAACGGCACGACGAACGGTACGGCGGAAAACGAGATATCGAGCGTATCGCCTACGGCTCGATGCACGTGCAAAGCGAGCGTCGCGGCATCATCGGTATTGCCGAGCCGGGCGAAGATACGTTGGTGGATCGCCCGTGCGGCATCGTCATCGGTCGTCGCCGCGACCTCGCGAACGGCCTCGAGCAGCCGTTCGAGGCCACCCATCACGTCGCGATCGAACTCAAAAAGGCCATCGGTAAAGAGGGCGAGCAGCGCGCTCGGCGGGATCGGGATCGTCCAATCGCGCGTTTCGATCGCATCGGTAACGCCGAGCGGCAAGCCGCCACCCGGGAGCGCGATCGCCATGCCAGATGTCGTTGCGAGCATCGGCGGCGGATGGCCCGCGACGGCATAGGTGAAAGCGTTTACGGACGGATCGTAGATCCCGAAGAGCGCCGTCACGATAACGGGATTCGCCCGCATGTTGACGATCGCGTTCGCCCGCTCGATGACTTGCGAGGGCGATTCGGGATTGACGGCAGCGGCGCGAAACGCTTGGCGGACTTCGCCCATGACGACCGCCGCACGCAAGCCGTGGCCCGCGACGTCGCCGATCGAGAGGGCGATGCGGCCACCCGGGAGGGGGAACGCGTCGTACCAATCGCCACCGACGATCGCTTCGCTCGCGCCCGGATCGTACGCGGCGCTGAACTGCAGTCCGGGCGCGCTCGGCAACGTCTCCGGAAGAAGCGCGCGCTGTAGCGTATCGGCGACGTGATGTTCGCGTTCGAACGCGCGCGCAATCGTGATGATGCTTGCGATGCGTCCGGCGACTTCGTCGGCGATCGCTTTGCCGAGTTCCGCATGTTGCGGATCGAGCCCGAAGGCGACGCTGCCGATCGCGCCCCTCTGCCCTTCGAGCGCCACGCGATAGACGGTTTCGGACGCGCCTTCCGCAGCTTCGACGCCGTGCGATCCGTAGATCGCGTCGAGCGTGAAAAGACACGACCGAAAGCAATCGGGCACGAGCAGGCGCGCGATGTGGTTGAGGCTCGCCAGTACGTCGGTCGTATCGGCAAGCGTCGTCGCAATTTCCGCGAGCAGGCGGAAGAGTGCGATGAACCGCGCGTCGTGCTCGGTAATCACCGGCTCACGTTGCGCCGAAATGGGCTCTTGACGCGAACGGCTTCGATCAAAAAAATCGGATACACATTAGGCGTTTCGTACCCCCGCGATATGGGGACCGAAACAACCTGACCCTTCGAATATGCTTGCGTTGGCATGGGCCCGCACGCTTTTTTTCGTACCCGATCTCGATTCCCGCGTCGGAGAAGTAACGATGGCCGTAACGATGAACCCGAAAGCCCCGCGCAACGGACACAAGCCGAACGACGGCCTCGAATCGGAGCTGAGCGCGGCCGAGCAACGGCGGCTTCTCGCCGCATTACGCTCGGCGATCAAGGGTGATTTCACGGTACGGCTACCGGCGGAACGCGCGGGAATCGCGGGCGACATTACCGAGGCGTTCAACGATCTCGTTACGCAGAATCAGCGCATGATGCGCGAGTTCCAGCGCATCTCGACCGTCGTCGGCCGCGATGGCCGGATCGGGCAGCGCGCGGTGTTTCCGGCAGCCGCCGGCTCGTGGGCGACGTACATCGAATCGGTCAACGATCTCATCACCGATCTCACGCATCCCGTCGCCGAAACCAGCCGCGTTCTCGGCTCGGTCGCGAAGGGCGATCTCACGCAACAGATGGCGCTCGAGATCGACGGTCGGCCGCTCAAGGGCGACTTTTTGCGGGCCTCAAAAACGATCAACGCGATGGTGGATCAGCTTTCCGCCTTCTCCTCCGAAGTCACGCGCGTCGCCCGCGAAGTCGGCTCCGAAGGCAAGCTCGGCGGTCAAGCCCAGGTGCGCGGTGTTGCCGGAACGTGGAAAGATCTCACGGACTCCGTCAACTCGATGGCCGGTACGCTGACGAACCAAATTCGTAACATCGCGGACGTCACGACCGCCGTCGCAAACGGCGACCTTTCGAAGAAGATCACGGTCGAAGCGCGCGGCGAAATTCTCCAACTCAAAGATACGATCAACGTCATG